>CALJEQ010000023.1 GCA_938074565.1 uncultured Alkaliphilus sp.
AATGAGATAAAATTATTTCTTGCTTCTCCATTAAACTTATCATCCCCTTAGCCCCCTATGATGTCATAGGGTTATTATATATTTCCTCTAGAGGATTTTTCAACTATTTCAATGGGGTAATTTTAGATTATCATAAACAGCTAAGGGGTATGGTCTTAGAAGTATGTCAATGCAAGCAAAATTAACTGCATTGGCAGTCAACTTAAAGAGGATAGCAAGCATACTATTCTCTAAACTGCACTTTAATTTTCATGTTTATCTATATTATTCAGACTAATGGAGTTTTATGGTAATTGATAGATGAAAATGAGAATAGCCACTATCCGACAAGGGAAAAAGAGCATATCCTATTCCTGATACCCAATTCATTACAGCAAAAGTATATATTCCAAGTCGCAAAACTTTATTCCCTTTGCCTTCAATAATTATACAAACTAATATACAACTTAGACATGCAAATAATCCGTATACAGAAGCCAATCCATTTGCCACCATAAATGATGGTGCATTTTTTGCAGTTAAATCACTTACAGCTTGGCTCATCCATTCATATCCTGGATAATGCATAGCTCCAACAACTGCATGTAATATATATAACATGAGGCTTACTGTCCCCGATAGACAAAGCCAGTTAATCAATTTTTTTCTTTTCATTTTATAGCTCCCTTTGATTAATATAACTTTCTACATTTTATTATAGCATAATTCTCCGTCAGCAATTGTATTCTTCGGTAAGATTCTCTTCAACATAATCTAAAGCGTTTTTTATCCTAATAATATAATCCACTTTTCTTTACCTCCCGGAAGGCTTATAACTATATAATAGCAGTTTTCATATCTTAAATTTTGATTTTTTTTGCTATATGTATTTATTTATATTTTTAATTCAGTAGTTACTTCTAGGTAAAATTATGATTCAGGGTCTAGTCCCCTGACTCTCTTAGACTACACGTTGAAAATACTTGATTTCAGAGAAAACCGCCATCATTTATGATATGGTTCACCGTATCGCTGTAACTGCGGTTTTAAATCAAGCTTAAGCAAAGATTCTTTTAGAATTATAGATATATTTTGGGACAAAAAACCTGTCCCCTTGTCCCATTATGCATTACCTCCAATCCTTTGATTGGTATCTAGTAATGCAATAGAAATCTAGATAAGTCAAGAAATTCTTATCTTTCTATGTCGTGTGTATGCTCTTGAATGTAATAGGCATCATCTATTCTTCTAATTTTTTCAACAGTCTTTTTTCTAACTTCATCAGGATCAAAGCCAATCAGAGCTAGCATATGAAACTCTAGTAGTGCTATAAGATAACCATTTATAAACGGAAGCTCCACTTTTAAAAATGCTTTATCAAGCTTCGCTGGATCATAATGCGTATAGTAATTTCTTGTATCAACGACCTTACTAATGTATTCGTCCATTTTATAATTATTAGGCCAAAATGGCAATATGCCCTCTGCAAAAATTAAATCAGAAAGACGACTTCTTAAATAAATCCTCTTGCTTTTTCTCTGACCATCATCGAGTAAGAACTTCTTCCAGTGTTGTGTGTTGCTGTTTCCATGACAAAAGTTATCAACTATTCTATCCACCCTAGCAATATATTCCTTTAAGTCATCCGTAACAAAACGAGCATGATAAGTCTCTAATGCTTGTGTAAGGTTTAAGAATAGCATTTCTGAGGTTCCTGAAGTTTTTGAGAACGCAGTAAAATACAAATCTAGAACCGGTTTTAGCATAGAATAGTTGCTTTTCCATTTTGTAAAAATATCATTCTTATCAATGTCTTCTAATGTAAACAAACAATCATATTGTCTAACACTTGGGGTTGGACCAATACTTCCAGTACCTATAATCATATCCGCCGATATATATTTCTTTTTTGAAGTTCCATCATCTTTATCAATCTCCATATAAATAGATGAGTGCTCGTACCTAACATTATCAATTTCAACTTTATGGTTTATGCCCAACCCTATCAAATATTGTATACATAAAGCATCTTCAATGATTATATCTAAGGTAGTCGATTTTTTGTATGTAAACCCAATCAAAACACGCTGATTAACTTTGATCTCTTTTCCATACATATCTCCTCCAATGCTACCTTGATTGGGATAAAAAGTTAACTTAAGATTTTCATTTAAGTTAAATGTAACAGGTTCTTTATGTATCCACAGTAGGTTGGAACCTCCATCTTTACTAAAATCCCAATCATATCTGCACAAACCCGACCAATCTATAATTTCACCAAAATCAAAAGTTAAGTTTGAAAATTTAATATCATCTTCAGATTTTACCTCTAATCCCCAGAAGGCATAATCAGCGTATATAATTTGTTGTGTATATGATAAAACATGACTATGTTCTTTCCCAGTACTACATTTATACAACAAAACTTTTGCACCAGAAAAAAGTGTACCACAAATATATGGGATTTTCCCTTTATACGGAGGACGTGGCATAGGTTTCCCATCGGTCGCAGGAATGAGTATCTCAAGAGCAATTACACGCTTTTCATAGTTTACATGAAGTTCTCCCTGATACAATTGTTCCTTTTCAAATAATCTCCATGTTCCACCATATTTCTGTGTCTCTGACATGTGCTTCACCCCCTTTGAGTTTTTAAATTTACAAGAAAATTACTTATATTCATTATTTAATAAATCCTCTCATTCAAAACTTTTCCCACTAATCTTCTTAATCAAATTGCAAAATTGATCCCAATTATCCGGGAACTTATTATCACCATACTTGTTTATATTTCGACCATCTCTTATGATTTCTAAACTCCATTGAGTTCCATCACAAATACCAGATTCAATATACTTAGTCTTCCAGTTTAGCAAATCTAGCATTTTTAACTCATCAATAAACTTATCAAGAGTAATCTGCTTGATTGTTTTTTCATAATGTTCTTCAGCACCGATACTTAGATGGTCCCATTTAAGCTTTCTACTTTGAAAATCTATATCCACTTCATAATAGCCACCAAAATAACCACCAACGGATGCTCTGATACCTTTTATCTCCAGTTTTATTTTCCCTTCTTCAGCCATCAAGAACGCATCATGCGTTGGCATGCTATAAACAATCTTGATCGCATTTAAAGAGCACATCTAGGACATTTCTTGTAGTTAATTGCCACATGACCACCTCTTTTCCTAATACTTGTTTGGAAACTTCTCTTTACCTAATAACCATAAATACTTATCAATGTCTTTTAGGGTGGGTGTAGTTGGTGTAGGGTCAGGCTAACTTTTAAAGTATATTATAAAGTTTAATAGTGAGCCTGATCAAATTCTTTCTTTTGTATAGGTCTTCTCTTTTATTCAATTGCTCTATGACTTAATTGAACAAAAGTACCATTATATCTACCACACAGATAACCTTGTTCTGAAGTCATTTTCATCATTAATATGCTGGATATTTTTAAATTCATTTATTTTTGCGTTATGATAAAATCTTTCAAGCTTTTCTTTATCCTTACAATAAATTTCAACATATTCAGAATCAATAACTAAAAGTGCAAGTTGACAATCGTATTTTAATAAATCCTCATACGTTTGTACATTTATTACATTTTTATCTTTCGGAAAGGCTTTGAAATTTGCAAAATTATATAATGGTCGTTGTTTTCAATTATATCTTTAAGAAGTTTACCCTCCATTCCGTAAATTTCTTCAGAGAAAAGTGGCTCACCTAGAGTACCATTTTCAATGAAATATGCCTCTTCGCCCCCTATATATCAATTAAATTCTGTTATGTCGATAGGCTTTAATATCTCTCCAAGAAAACGTCCGTACTCATTTGGAATTTTAAAACTGAATCCTCTTTTCATTACATACCTCCTTAGATTCCCTATGTTACTATCTATAACTTTTGCAGCAAGTAGGGATGACCTTTGCTTGCCTACTAATTGAATTTGATTATCACTATCTTTATTACTTTGTAATACTTATATTTGGGTTATGATATGTTTTTGAAACCGTACCATAACCCAAAAAGCTCACCTCAGCATATAGTCTGGTTTCTCTTGCATCACATAAATTAATAATAAATACACAAATATGCAAATCCTTTTATATTCCTGTATTTTCAACACTTCCACTAAAAAACCGCAATCTTTTATGATAAGGTTCACCATACCATATCCTAAATGCTAATTACTAGTTGAACTACTTCTTAAATATTTTTAAAAACTAAATACTATACTTTACACTGAAATAATTTTATATTTATATTCAACACCATCCTACTTTCCACCTTTATTAATCATTCTACACTACTTGTAATTTTACAAATCTTTTTTGATTTAAATTATTTATGAAAACAACAAATGCTTAGTAACTACATTTTTACCTCCTAAGCAAATTCATGATATAAGTTAATCTCCGTTACAACACCATCTTTAATAACAAAAGTTATATAGGTATAAGCATCATAATTAAACATAAATTGATATTTTCCATCTCTACCAGTTGTTCCATCCATACTGCCCTCAACTTCTGGGTAAGCTTCTTTAACCAAATCTGTACTATCACCAATCTTAATTCCTCTGTTTGTTATTAAACCCTCATTAGTTGAACTTATCCCTAGTATATAAAACCTTTCCCCATCCCCTTTAGGTGAAAACAGCTTTACTTCTGTGTCATCATATTTAATTATTCTTATAAAACTTCCAGTGAAGGTATCTGCATTAACCAATTCTGTTGTTTCTTGAAATATTCTTTCTCCAAAAATAACATCTAAGTCAGTTTCATCCTCCCAATCGAAAAGGGATACTTTGTTCTCTGAAACCCTTAAAGTGTAATCAACTGGTCTTTCATAATCTACTTTCTCTTCACTATTTATTTGTTGTTCCATAACACTATCAATTTCAGTATTTTTATTATCTCCTAAAGAAGTTTTCATGCATCCAGTCATTGCCACTACTAAAACCAAACTTCCTATTATCATAACCATTCGTTTCAAATGACTCCCTCCTTTAAATCTTTTCCTTTAGTTCAACCATTAATATACATATTAAAACCCCGATAACATTTCCATTTTTAATTACCACAGTAATAATGTTAAATTTAATAAATTATTATATTTATATTATATTGTACTTTCTCAAAATATCGTAATTCATTTTTAGGATTTCTTTTATTTAAAACTAATATTAAGTTAAAAGTTATTTATAGTTACCAAAAGAAAAACAAACTGATTTAGTCTTCAGTTTGTTATGTTTATCCCTATTTACTTATAAAGAAGCAACACTTGCTTTCCATTCATCAATCCAATTGGTTTTACCAGTTCCATAGCTGTCTTTTTGTCCAATGTCCTGTAAAGAACC
The DNA here is from genome assembly GCA_938074565.1 of uncultured Alkaliphilus sp. GTDB lineage: Bacteria > Bacillota > Clostridia > Peptostreptococcales > Natronincolaceae > Alkaliphilus. Next base: position 5,345 of record CALJEQ010000023.1, read on the forward strand.
ATTTTCGTAACCAATGGATAAAATTAAATCTGGAATAGAATCAAATCCACTTTTCGCAAGGGCATATAACTGAGCTCCGTAATGGGCTGTCATAACTCCGTAATCATCTTTTGTAACATATGGATTTTCTCTAATAGTTCTTTTATAGATGTCAAATACATCTGTTCCATCCTCTGTAACAAACTTCCCATCTACAACTTCTAGGTTTTTCAAATCATAGCCTGTAACATTTTTTATAACACGAACAAGGTTATATTTATCATATTTCTGTGGTGTAAACTGTGTAGAATCATGGGAACGACTTTGGATAATGTGCACAAATAACTCTTTTGCATTATTAGCTGTATTCAGTGCCTCTTCTAGTCGTTTAATCAGTTCATTATCGTCGGTACCACTTACAGTTAACTTGTAACTGTTTGGATCAATTGTAAACGCCAACTTCATACCATCTGGAATACTAACCTGAAATTTATCAAGTAATTGTTGAAACTGATCATTTACTTTTTGGCGATTAAATGCTTTTCGTTCAGCAACTTCTACTCCACCATGAATTAGGGAATCTTTACGAAATAGAGAATCCCTCAAATCATATCTACCAGCACAACCATTGGTTAACCAAGATAGTTCTGCACTACGGGATGCTTCCCTTTCTATCTCAGTTAAGTCATGTCTAAAATATGGTGAATTGGGATTCTTATATTTATCAAAGATATGTTGTTCTGGGTTTTTAAAACGCTTATTTTGTTCATTGATTTTTCTGTATTTATCATCTAGTGCTTGTATTTGTTTATCTACTTCACTTACCCAACCATTTTTATTTTGAATAATGGTTTCAGTTTCTGTTGTAACGCTTTTTTCCGTTTGTGTTGTATGGTTAATGGAATTCGTTGTATTAATGTTTGTTCTAACAGAACTTATATTCATATATATTCCTCCCTTAATTTTCCTTTCGAAAAAATTGTTTATTAACATATATCGGTTATATATGGAAATAATTTATAGGTAATTTACAATATTTTTCACTTATATAAAATTCTACAAATTTATCTTTACTTTCATATGTATTAATGTGATAATGATGTAAATTACTATTAAAGGAGGAATAATATGTTAAAGAACAGTGTTAAACAATTACTAGTATTCACCTTAATGATTTTGTTGGTATTTTCATTAGGTACACCAGCACCAGTATATGCATATGATGCAATTACTGGGAACAACAGTTTTGAGACAGCGTATATAATAGGTCACTGGCAGTACAAAAATATCCCTACTACAATATTATCAGAAAACGAAAATGAAGCTTATTATAAGTTTACTGCCAATGCTGGTGAAAAAGTTTATGTTAGAAGTTCCTATCAAAATGAGTATGCAGGTATGAAAATAGAAGTATTTAATAAGTATTTTCAACGGATTGATGTAGGAACAAGTGTAGTTAACCCTAGTTCAGTTATACCCTTTATCTATGCAAATGCAGATTCAGCTTCAAGCTCTGAAACTTTTTATGTGAGAGTTAGTAGAGGCAACTATACAGGAGATATGTATTTTTCAATATCTATTTATGATCGAATTAAATCTGGAAGTGGAACGTTTAATTTTTCAGGTACAGCGGTTAATAACGGAAATGTTACTTTAAGTCCAGCAGGTGTAGATTCCTCTGTTATTACAATGGACTTAACAAATAACACTACAATCCCGAAACATGCCATTGTTAAATCCATCACAACTTCCAGTACCCAAACACCAAGTCAAGGAAGTGTACTTCATAAGATAATGCCAGACCAAACAGGCATTTGGTATACATCTACGGTTTCTAGCGCTACTAGCGGTAGTTATACTATTTCTTTACAGAATCAATTATATGTTGCTAGAAAATGGTCTTTTAAATATAATGCAAAGGCAACAGCTAAATCTACCATGACAAATGTTCGTGCCACTATAAATTATCAATATGACGTAACTGATCAGTTTAGTTATCAGTAATACCAAATCTTACACTTAACATGGTTTTATAAAATACATTTCTTTATATGTTTTTTGATTCATCAATTTTCATGCAATGTTTGTTAAAAAAACTGAGGGTTTATAGCCCTCAGTCTTTTTTTATAAAATCCACTGTCAGTTCTCCCTTTTCACTATTAAACCTTTGGAAAACTAACAATCAATTTGAATAAATCGCCATCTATTATTACTTCTAACTTTCCATTTTGTAGTTCTATAAAGCTTTTAGCTATTGCAAGCCCTAATCCTGATCCCTCTGTATTTCGAGATATATCCCCTCTTGTAAAACGTTCTGTTATTTCTGCCGTGTCAAAATTCATTTCATAGGCGGAAATGTTTTTGAATACAACACTTACCTCCTGTTGGTTTTCTACAACATCTATATATACCCTTGAATTTGGTAGTGCATATTTCAAAGTGTTACTCATTATATTCTCAAATATCCTATAGGTTCTTCTTCCATCTAATTTACAAATAACCTTATTTTCTGGTACGTTAATTTTCATCTGTAGAGAACTGTTATTTATTTTTTCTTCTAATTCTCCTAATGTTTGTCTAAGTAAGGCAACTACATCTAACCTTTCTAAATAAAGTTCAACATTACCACTATTAGCCTTACTTGCCTCAAATAAATCCTCTATCAATATTTTTAGCCTTTTAGACTTTTTATCAAGTATGTCTATATACTCTTTCTGGGTCTCTGATGTAATGTCTTGATTTTTCATTAAATCAACATAAGTAATAATTGATGTAAGGGGGGTTTTGAGGTCATGGGATACATTTGAAATAAGCTCTGCCTTCATCTTTTGACTTTTTATTTCTTTGTCTACGGCTAACCTAAAACCTTCTTTAATATTATTTAAATTCTTTGATATAGGACTGAACACACCTATATTTTCATCAAGTGTAATAGCAAAATTACCCTCTGCCAATTGACTGGTGGCTTCATCTAGAGATTTAACTTTATCAATAAGCTTTAACAAATACTTAAACAAAAACACGCTATAGGCTATTGCTAAAACAAACCCAAACACAGGGAACAACGCAATAATCCATAAAGCTAGTAGATTTATTCCCAAAATTAGTACAAGTTTTTTATGATGATCCTTTCTTATATCAATCTCCATTATTTGCTTTATAAATCTTTTACAACTTCCAAGAACTGCAAGACACATTCTTCCCACTATACCGTTGCGAAGAATCCCCTCTTTAAATCCTTTATAATAAATGTATTTAATATAAACAACGGTTAAATAAATAAGTAAGTATAATATAAAGGTTACAGGTAAACCTATAAGATAAAAATATACATTGGCATGGTATATTACTTCCGCTACATTAAAACCATTATTACCATTACCATTCATTGAAAATAACCCTGCCATAGATAACATTATAAACCCAAACCATAGTAAACATTTTATTTCTAGAAACATTTTATTATAAAGTCTACATATGGTTGCCTTGCTTTGAGAAGAATAGGGCAAGCTAAAAGCTATAATAGTTAGTATTATTATACTTATTGCCCCTATTACTAAAATTAATATTAGATAATAGGGAATAACATAAAAACGTTTCATATTGCTGGTAAAAAGATCTTTATATCCCTCAAAATCCTTTGGAATAATATAAAAAATGTCTAAATTAGCATAGCTAGCTTGATCATCAATTCTATTAACTAGATTACTTATAAATGCCTCTTTAGGAAACTTTTTATCTAATGAATTTTCTATATCTGGCTTGCCATTTTCATCAAATCTTAAATGCAAATAAAACTGACTATCCTTAATTTCTTCTTCCAATAATTCATCAGTAACATCTGACATATTACTGACATTAACAATAGCATCCTCTCTATTACTAATATAATATTTAATGCTTTCTACATCTTCGTATGTAGCTGCATACCAATCATTACCTTCAACTTTTGTTTTAAGTAGGTATCTTGTTAATTGACTTAGTGTGTTAGCAAAGTCATAACTTTGTATATAAGCTTCCGTATTATTTTGTGTTGGAAAAAGCTTCTCCCTAAGGGGTGAATCATAACTACCCACTGAAAGTATCGTAAATAATAATACCATTATTAATGTCGCAAATGTAGATGCTATAAATCCATTATGCCCTTTATCTGTTTTAATTTCTTTATTTGCTTTGCTTGAAAGTTTATTTTTTTCTTCATTTTCCTCAAAGTATACTTGGTTTTCTTGATTGTCTTTTTCATGCTGTTCAGTTTGATCTACATCAATTTTATTGTTGTTCAAATTTGTATCCAATACCCCACACCACCTTTAAATATTTTGGTTCCTTCGGATTAATTTCAATTTTTTCTCTAATCCTTCTTATATGAACTGTTACTGTATCTGGATTATAGGCTGGTTCTTTCCAAACTTTTTCGTATATTTCTTCAATAGAAAATACTCTATTTGGATAACTCATAAGTAAATATAGTATTTTATACTCTAATGGTGTGGTTTTTATTGCTTCACCATCCACCAGTACCTCTTTACTTTCATCCTTTAACTCAACACCTCCTATTTTTATAACATTTTCCTTTACTGCTGTATCTTTTGAATAACTTGTATATCTCCTAAGATTTGAATTCACCCTAGCTAGTAATTCCATCGGATTAAATGGTTTTGTGATATAATCATCTGCACCTATATTTAGCCCCCAAATTTTATCCATATCTTCAGATTTTGCAGAAAGAATGATAATTGGTACTGTACTGTTTTCTCTTATCTTCATTATCGCACCTGTTCCATCTAATTTGGGCATCATCATATCCATAAGAATTAAATGAATCTCTTCTTTTTCAAATATTTTTAGTGCTTCTTCACCATCATACCCTTTGAAAACATTATAGTTTTGATTCTTTAAGTAGATTTCTATAGCATCTGTTATTTCTTTTTCATCATCAACAACAAGAATATTATGTATATGCATATTTTCACTCCTAAATCTTTTTGAGACGTCTCATTTATATACTAACATAGACTTTCTAAATTTTTACTATTATAATCCTTACAAATTTCTTAAGAAAGACATATATATTTATAAAAAGACTTCGCCTTTTATCCTCTATTTCAAAGGTTATTAGCGAAGTCATTATATGTTGCTTATTTACCCATTAGTTACAGAAATGACATTTGTTCATTCTCGTACTTACTTTTTAGTGCTTGTCTAATATCAGCCATCTTGTATAATAATCCATATTTCTTACATTCAGTAACCAAAACATCCCATAGTTGACGTTGATTAGGGGAATAGCATTCATAACTGTTTCCATATGTTTTAATATATTTCTGCTTTAAACCTGGAAATAACCTGTCTAGTTGTTGGTAGTAATGTATCCTCTGATTTTGTCTTAAGGTTACTCCAAGACATGGAATAACAAATTTAGCACCACTTTCAGCCGAAGTCCTTGTAATTAATCTAATATTATCTACACTATCATTAATAAATGGCAATATAGGCCAAAGCATTACCCCTGTAAAAATACCTGCTTGTGAGATTTTTTCTAATGCTACTAAGCGTTTTGACGTTTCTACCACATTGGGTTCTACTTTTTTACAAAGCTCATCATCATAGGTTGTAATGGTAAATTTAACCATCGATGGTGAATGCTTTTTTATTTTTTCTAACAAATCAATATCTCTAGCCACTAAGTCTGATTTTGTAAGTAAACTTACGCCAAACCCATGCCTATTGATGAGTTCTAATGCACCTCTAGTAAGCTTGTGCTTGGCTTCTAATGGGTTATATGGGTCACTCATAGCACCAGTCGCTATAATTCCCTTCTTTTTCTTTGTCATCAGTTCTTTTTGTAAAAGTAATAAAGTATCTTCTTTTCCCCTTACCTCATCAAAGTTATCAATTCTATAACACTGACTTCTGGAATCACAATAGATACAGCCATGACTGCAACCTTTATAGATATTCATTCCATAATTGCTACCAAACCAACTATCACCATTTGACCAATTAGATAATATGGTTTTTGCTTTAATATATTTCATACTATTTCCCTATGGTTACTTTTTTTGATGGGTTGCCTAATAATGGTCTTCATCTTTTCAGGAGTACATCGTCTTGGGTCAGATAGATATATTTCATGGTGAAGTCCAGTTAACTCATACCCTTCTTCCGTAATAAACTTGTGGAGTTTCTCTATTGTTGGTGCTTCATCACAATAGGGTCCTATGTGCATTATTTGTGCAACAAGACCTTCATTATATTCTTTATAGACCACTTTAGAAAGAGATGGTAATTCTTTCTTTTTAGCAACTTCTTCTAATGCTGTAGTTACATGCTCCATTGTCACAATATCTGGTTGCATAATCATCATAGTCCATTTCCATAATTCTTTATTATCCACTAAAAAATTGTTCATATCATCAGCCCACCATAGTCCTTCTAATGGCATAACTCCATAATCTATATTTTCTTCACCTTTTTTTAGCATAAATTTAATTGTATATGATACACTGAACAATGCTTCTACGGCATCTTGATATTCTTTAGAAGTATTTGGATCTCCTACACCATCAATCATAAGATAATTTAATTTTGGAACTTCTAAAATTGATATTTTCTTTACGGACTGTCCATAGAATTCTTTATATATTTTTTTATAATCTTTTTTTTCCATGTTATTTCCCCTTTTGTATCTTTTTTTAATTTACCTATTCATACTAATAATATTTCTTTTAATTATTCTATATCCCTCCTTATTTCTGCCTTTTCTTTAAACAATTTATTTCCATGTTGGCTACATTAACTTTTTAATCTTCTTCTATATGATTCTTGCTAAGGAACACATTTTCCCCTCCAGCATAATATGTACCATACAGTTTACTATGCAATTTTTTGTGCTAAGAAAGGAGGTTACTTATGGAGCAAAAAGAGTTCGTTAATGTTAAAAACATTTCAATGACTTACCATACACTATCGGAAGAAACTAAAGCCTTAAACAATCTCACCTTCGAAGCCAAAAGAGGCGAAATTGTTGCTTTAGTGGGCCCCAGTGGTTGTGGAAAGTCTACTATTTTATCTATAATTGCCGGCTTGATTAAGCCCACTTCTGGTGAGGTATCTATTGATGGGAAAAAAGTTGAAGGAACAAATAAAAAGATCGGCTATATGTTTCAAAGCGACCATTTATTCCAATGGCGTAATATCTTAGCTAATGTATTAATAGGATTAGAAATACAAAACAAAGTAAATGAAGAAAACGTCACTAGGGTAACTAAACTTTTGGATACCTATGGATTAGGGGACTTCAAGAAACATTATCCTCATCAATTATCTGGAGGAATGAGACAGAGGGTTGCCCTCATTCGCACACTGGCAACTGAACCTGATCTTTTATTGTTGGATGAGCCTTTTTCTGCCCTAGATTACCAAAGTCGCTTGGCGGTAAGTGATGATATTGCTAGAATTATTAAGAAGGAAGGAAAAACAGCAATAATGGTTACCCATGACATAGCAGAAGCCATATCCATGTCAGACCGTGTTATCGTTTTATCAAACCGACCTGCCACTGTAAAAAGTATATATGATATTAAACTAACCTGTAATGAAGGTGAAGAATTCTCCCCAATTAAATGTCGTGAAGCCCCAGAATTTAGACATTATTTCAATAATATATGGAGGGAGTTGGATGTCTATGTTCAATAAAAGTAAGTATTTAAATGATACAGACTACTCTCCCAGTCATAAGGAATTTCTAAAGTCAGTTGGTCAATATAAACTTAAAATCAAGCTATTTCAAGTAGGTATTTTAGTTGCTTTTTTAGTTTTATGGGAGGTGGCAGCTACTTTTAAATGGATTGATCCTTTTTTCATCAGCAAGCCTTCTTCAATCTTTAATTTAATTGTTAATCTTTCAAGGGATGGTTCACTCTTTAAACATACTGCAATTTCAGTAACAGAGGTTATAATTGGTTTTGTATTAGGAACTATTATAGGTACTTCCTTTGCTATTTTACTATGGTGGTCTGATTTTGTAGCTAAAGTTTTTGACCCCTATTTGGTGGTTTTAAATGCTTTACCTAAAATTGCCCTTGGCCCCATTATTATTATTTGGGCAGGTGCTGGTATGAGGGGAATTATTGTAACTGCCATTACTATATCTTTAGTGGTGACAATACTCTCCACCTATAACGGTTTTAAAGAAGTAGATTCTGAAAAAATTAAAATGCTTAAAACCTTTGGGGCTACTAAATTTCAGATATTGCAGAAGGTGGTTTTCCCCTCCACTATTCCCAATATGATTAATACTATGAAAATTAATATAGGCATGTCTTGGATTGGGGTTATTGTTGGAGAGTTTCTAGTTTCTAAAGCTGGTTTAGGTTATTTAATTGTGTATGGTGGGCAAGTATTTAGATTAGACATTGTTATGGCAGGGGTTATTATTTTAGCTGTTGCTACTGCTTTGATGTATCAGTTGATTGCTAAGTTGGAGGGTAGGTTTGTTAAGTGGAGATAGAACAAAGAGGAACTCTATCATATTTAAGCGTTGTAAGATTTTTTCCTACAACGCTTTTATTATATTTAATATTAATATAGATCATATACCTTGACATTTCAACAAGCAGTTTGTTAACATAATAAAAGACAATATAATTATTATACCTAACTATAATAAAATAAAATAATAAGGTGTGAAAACATTGAGAGTATTCGCAATTTCAGATTTACATGTAGACTACCAAAAAAACCGCCAATGGTTTGACGAGCTTTCCTCCAGTGATTATAAAAATGATGTTTTAATTATTGCAGGTGATATTACCTGTAATATTCTATTACTTGTAAAAACCCTCTCTGACTTGTCTAATAAATTCTTTAAAGTATTTTTTGTGCCTGGAAACCATGACCTGTGGGTTGCAAGAAGTAATGAAAAAGATTCAATTTCTCGATTTCATTTAATCATTAAAATGATGAAGGAATGTGGCGTTATAATGGAACCCTATCAGATGGATGAACTTTCTATTGTTCCACTATTCGGATGGTATGATTATTCTTTTGGAACTCCTATTCAAGAACTAAAAGATATTTGGATGGATTTTATTGCCTGTAACTGGCCCGATGGATTTGATGATGTTTCGTTAACAAAACATTTTACCTCCCTTAATAAAGATAGACTTTTTAAAACAACAAAATTTGTAATTTCTTTTTCACACTTTTTACCCCGTATTGATGTAATGCCCAGCTTTATACCCCCCAGTAAAAAAATACTTTATCCAATTCTTGGAACATATGAATTAGAGAGACAAATTAGAAAGTTAGGCTCTAATATACATATTTATGGCCATAGTCATGTTAATAGATTCAAAAAACTAGATGGTATACTATATATAAATAATGCTTTTGGTTATCCCAATGAAACACGAATTACTAGAAAAGAATTATTATGTGTATATGAGAAATAAAACAGCTCTTCTTTAGATGAAAAAGAAGAGCTGTTTTTTTATTATTTATTTAATCTAATTACTGCATATAATGATTATGCTATACCTCGCCTCTATTTATTGGCATCAATTACTTTAATAATTGTTTCAGCAAGGGTTTTTACATGGGGTTCTTTAAGGGCTGAAATATGATTACCGGGTATTTCAACTACCTTTAAAGGGTTTACAATATAGTTTTTCCAATTTTCTGGCTGACTTTTCTTTTCTTCTCTAGGTTTAAAGAAACTAGTATCGGTATATATTTTTGTTGGTTCATACCTATTTCTAGCACCATCAAGGGTTCTTATTGTATTTATTGTTTTTATCAAGATTTCCACATTACTATAGGCATACTCTGGTATTATGTTAAGCATATCAGATTTCATATATGATTTAACTTCAGTCGTTTTTAATGATAATTCTTTAAAGTAATCTCTAACTGTACTCCATACCTTTTCTGCACTATCAATTTCTTTTATTCTTTTATTGAAATAATTATCCTTTATGAAGGATTTAACAAATTCCTTTTCCGTTTCTACTGTAAACTTGCCACCTTTTTCAGTTGCATTCTTCAATAAAAACGTGTCAATTAAAATAAGCTGTTGAACTTTTTCTCCTATTGCTTCTAATTGTTTAGTTATTTCATAGGCAATAGTACCACCTGTACTCCAACCAATAATAAAATAGGGCCCCTGTTTCTGTACTAGTTTAATTTTTTCTATATACCTAATAGCTAATTCCTTTATACTTATATTTACAGGTGCATATTTACACAATTCTCCCATCTGAATACCATATACGTTATAACTGTATTTTAAATAATTACTTAATTCAATATAGCCACCCACTTCACCAGTTCCATCATGTATAAAAAATAAATTGTGTTTTGAATTAACTCCAGATTTTAATAGCACTACATTTTCATCATTTATTAACGCTACATTATTTATAGAATCTAGTATACTTACTGCTAACCCTTTTATTGTAGGGTATTTAAAAATAGTTGTTAAATCCAATTGGATACTCCATATTTGGCTTATCTTAGCAGATAATGTAATTGCCTTTAGGGAGTGTCCTCCTATTTCAAAGAAATTGTCTATAATACTAATTTTATCAAGACTCAATAGTTGTTTCCATATTTCCAGAAGTCTTTCTTCTGTAGAATTGGTTGGTTCTTCAAAGCTTATTCCACTCTTAACTTCACCTGTAATCTTCGTCAATGCTTTTCTATCTATCTTACCATTTGATGTTAAAGGTAATTTCTCTAACTGAATAAAGTAAGATGGTATCATATAGTCTGGCAATTGAGAAGATAAATGTTGTCTTATTTCTAATACTGTCATTTCTTTTTCTGCTACTATATAGGCTGCTAATTCTTTATTCCCATCAGCATCTTCTTTAACTAATAAAATTGCATCTGTAATAAATTCGTTTTGAAGCAGTTTACTTTCAATTTCCCCTAACTCTATTCTAAAACCTCTAATCTTTACTTGATGGTCTATTCTACCCAAAAACTCTATATTACCATCAGATAGCCACTTGGCTAAATCTCCTGTTTTAAACATCTTTTCACCAGGTACAAAAGGATTATCTATAAATTTTTCTGCTGTTAGTTCTGGTCTATTTAAGTAACCTCTAGCAAGTCCATCCCCTGTTATGTATAATTCTCCCACTACTCCTATAGGTTGTAATGTATTATCTTTACTTAGAATATAGGTTTTTACATTATTAATTGGTTTTCCTAGCGATATTTGTTTTTCAATAATACAAGGAGTAGTTAATGTATCTACAGTTGTTTCAGTAGGTCCATAATGGTTATATAATGTATATCCTTTTGAAATGATGTGGTCTTTTAGTTCATTACTTAATTGATCTCCACCACAGGTAACTACTTTTAGACTTTTAAGTTTTTCTCCCTCACCCAAAAGTTCCTTTAAAGTAGCTGGGACAAATTGTGCAAATTGAATTTCATTCTTTTTTATAAACTCCTTAAACTTTCCTTTATCCAGTATCACTTCTTTAGACGGTATATAAATTGTTCCACCGTTTAAAAGTGCTCCTTGTATTTGCTCAACTGATACATCAAAGGTTACATTTGTACTTTGTATAATATTTTTATTTTTAGTAATATTATATTTTTCGTTTAACCAATAACATAAGTTAATAACACTTTTATGTTCTATCATTACACCTTTAGGTTCTCCTGTTGAGCCTGAAGTATAAATAATATAGGCTAGGTCTTTTGTTGTATTAATGTTATTTAAATTATCTCCATTACCAATGTAGCATTCTTCATTATCCAATGGAATGGTGGTTACAATGCCTTCTAATTCCCCCAATAGCCACGAATGAGCGAGTAATACTTGTGCTTTACTATCTACTAACATATAAGCTATTCTCTCCTGGGGATAAGTTGGATCTATTGGCAGATAAGCTCCACCCGCCTTTAATATAGCCATAATACCAATTATCATATTTAATGAAGGCTCCACCATAATACCTACTATGGTATCGGGCTTAACCCCTCTATCCCTTAATACTCTGGCTAATGAATTTGCCTTTTCATTTAGTTCTTTATAGGTTAAGAACTGTTCTTTAAATACTACTGCTGTATTTAATGGAGTTCTTTCTACCTGTTGTTCAAATAGTTGGTGTATGGTTTTATCCTTAGGGTAATTTGCTTTTGTATTATTAAACTCATAAAGAACTTGTTGTTTTTCTTTAACTGTTAGCATATCAATATCTGCCAATTTGATATGTTGATTTTCTGCAACTTCTTCTACTATTTTTATAAAGTGTGTTCCTAATCGTTCCATTGTTTCTCTGTTAAATAGCTGGGTAGAATACTGCAAATCAAAAACAATTTCTTTTTCCATTTCTATAACAGATAGGGTCATATCAAATTTTGATATTTTTGTATTTATATCATTATCAGTTAATTTAAGCCCTATAATATCTGTCTCTTTTTTCTCTATTTTTTGTAGTGCAAACATTACATCAAATAATGGATTTCTATTTAATTCTCTAGGAATTTTTAGTTTTTCCACCAATTCTTCGAGCTGATAGTCTTGGTTTTCATATGCATTGATTAAATTTTCTTTAGTCTCCATCAAGAATGTTTTAAAGTCTTTATTACCCTCTGGAAAATTCCTTAGAGCTAAAGTGTTTACAAACATACCCACTACATTATCTAAATCTGCATGGTGCCTACCTGCTACAGGAGAACCTACTACAATATCTGTTTGACCTGTATACTTTGATAATAAAATGTTGTAGGCTGAAAGCAATAACATATACAGGGTTGTACCTGTTTCCGTCAATAGCTTTCTCAACTTTTTATGGGTTTCTTTATCTAATTTAAAACCTATAGAATCGCCCTCAAAACTTTGAGTCAATGGTCTAGAATAGTCGGTTGGCATGTTAAGCTGTGGTATTTCTCCATTAAATATGCTCAACCAATAATTCTCTTGTTTTTGTATTTTTTCTGTCTTATACAACTGATTTTGCCATGTTGAAAAGTCTTTGTACTGGATTCTTAACGATGGAAGTTTGTTATTTGAATATAATTGAAAGAGTTCATTCCATAAAATACCCATTGAAACACCATCGGATATAATATGGTGCATATCAAATAATAGTATATACTTGATTTCAGTCAATTTAACTAGTTCCACTCTTAGTAAAGGGGCTTTACTTAAATCAAAGGGTTTAATGAATTTATCAATAATTCCCCCTATGTCTCCTTCTATCCCTTTTGTATAGGAAATGATAAAATCAACCTCTTTATATACCCTTTGCACTACTTTTTCTCCCATTAGTTCAAAGGAAGTTCTTAAAGACTCATGTCTATTCACTAATAATTGAAATGCTCTGCTTAATTTTTCAACATCCAGTTCTCCTTCTATTGTCTGAATCAATGGCATATTGTAATTAATACTATTTTTATCAAATTGATTTAATGTAAACATTCTTTTTTGTGCGGACGAAGCTTCATAATATTCTTGTTCTTCTATCGTCTCAATAGATAGATACCTAACTTCTTCTAATTCTTTTATTACTGTTGATATACCCTTAATTGTAGGGTATTTAAAAATATGTGACAAAGTAATTTCAACGTTAAATATTTTATTAATCCGTGACATTAATACAACTGCTTTTAAAGAATGTCCTCCTATATTAAAGAAGTTATCATTAATGCTTACATCGTGCAAATCTAATAATTCTTTCCACATTACTACTAATTGTTGTTGTATAATATCTGTTGGAGCTTCATATAAAACACCAGTAGACAATATATTTTCCATTGCCAGTAGTGCCTTTTGATCTACTTTACCGTTAGGGGTTAAAGGTAGTTTCTTTAACTGAATAAAATAGGATGGAATCATATAATCAGGTAATTCATCCGATAAATATGCTCTTAATTCTGATACAGTTAGTTCTTTCTGCGCCACTAGATATGCCCATAAAGAACTGCCACCATCTTTATTTTCTTTAGACAATACAATTACTTCTGTAATAAATTCATTATTTAATAATTTATTCTCTACTTCACCTAGTTCTATTCTAAATCCTCTTAACTTTACTTGATTATCTATTCTTCCTACAAATTCAATATTACCATCAGGTAACCATTTAGCTAAATCACCCGTTTTATACATTTTTTCTCCCAGCTCAAATGGATTATCTACAAATTTTTCTAATGTTAATTCTTGTCTATTTAAATAACCTCTTGCAACCCCATCTCCACCAATACAAAGTTCTCCTACTACACCTATTGGTTGTGGTTTATAATAATGGTCTACAATGTATACTTTGGTGTTAGATAAAGGACTACCAATTGGTACTGTTCCAAGCTTTTCATCAATAGTGTTAACATTATAATAAGTAGCATATACTGTACTTTCAGTAGGACCATATACATGTATTATTTTATTTGCACCTAAGCATTCTAAGGCTTTTCTAGCATGATAAATAGATACTCTTTCGCCCCCAAATAAAATTTTCCTAATACTTTTTAAACAATCAATCTTCATGTCTACTAGTACATTAAATAGTGCTGTTGTTACAAAAAATACTGTTATTTTCTTATCTTTTATAACCTTTGCTAATAGATCTACTTCAGCAGCTATTTCTTTGTTTATTAAGGTTAACTTAGCACCATTTAATAAAGCACTAAAGATGTCAAATACCGAACCATCAAAGGCATAATTAGATAATTGTAATATATTATCTTGCTGGGTTATCTCAATATAGTTACAGTTTTTTAATAATCTAACTACATTGTAATGCATTGTTAAATTACCTTTTGGTTTCCCTGTGCTACCTGATGTATAGATAATATAGGCTAAATCTGTTTCTTTAACTATATTATCTAAATTACTCTTATTATTATCGTATACTTCTATATCATCTAATAATACTTGATGACCTTCAAAATTTATTCTATCCATCAGCCATGATTGTGTAAGTAAAATGGTTGTACAACTATCTTCTAGCATATATTTTATTCTTTCTTCTGGATATTCTGGATCAATTGGTAGATATGCTCCGCCTGCCTTTAATATCCCCATGATACCAACAATCATTTCTATTGATGATTCTGTCATAAGTGCAACAACAGTATCTGCCTTTACACCTTTTTTACTCAAGGTATGTGCTAATTGATTGGATTTTTCATTTAACTCTTTATAGGTTACATCTACTTTATTGAAGGAAATAGCAATATTATTTGGAGTTTTATCTACCTGCTGTTGAAATAGTTCTGGTATTGTTTTATTTTTAGGATAGTCCACTTTAGTGTCATTAAACTTAACTAAAAGTTCTTGTCTTTCAGTTTCTGTTAACATATCTATTTCAGATAGTTTTATGTTGTTATCCCTTACTATCTCTTCAACTATATTTTTAAAATATTTTACCAGCCTTTCAATTGTTCCCTTTTTAAATAGTTTAGATGAGTATTCTATCGTAAAGTCGATTTCTTCATTCCCTTCAAAAGCAAATAAAGTAATGTCAAATTTAGATATGTTATTTCTAACATTATACTCGCCGAAGGTTAAATTCGAGGTATTTATGTAACTATTATTTTTATTTTCCAATGTAAACATGACATCAAATAATGGATTTCTATTTAATTCCCTCGTTATCTTTAGTTTGTCCACCAGTTCTTCAAATTGATAATCTTGATTCTCATATGCTTTTAAAGCATTTTCTTTTAATTCTAATATAAAATCTTTGAATGTTTTATTTCCCTCTGGATAATTTCTCATAGCTAATGTATTAACAAATATACCAATGATACCACTTAAATCTGCCCGTTGTCTTCCTGCAACAGGAGAACCCACCACAATATCTGTCTGCCCTGTATATTTCGATAATAATATAGTATATGTAGCCAGTAATATCATGTACAATGTTGTATTTGTTTTCATCATTAATTTTTTAATTTTTATAAAGCTCTCTTTTTCTAATGTAAAACTTATTCGATCTCCACTAAAACTTTGAGTCAGTGGTCTAGGGTAATCGGTTGGCATGTTAAGCTGTGGTATTTCTCCATTAAATAGATTCAACCAGTAATTTTCTTGTTTTTGCATTTTTCCTGCCATATATAACTGATTTTGCCATGCTGAAAAGTCTTTGTACTGAATTCTTAACGGCGGAAGTTGGTTATTTGCATATAAGCGAAAGAACTCATTCCATAAAATTTCCATAGAAACACCATCAGATATGATGTGGTGCATATCAAATAAAAGTATATGTTTAATTTCAGTCAACTTAATTAATTCCACTCTGAGTAAAGGAGCTTTACTTAAATCAAAGGGTCTAATGAATTCATCAATTATCGGCTCTTCTTCTCCTTCTATCACTTCTTTACAATTAATATTAAGATCCACTTCTTTATTTACTTTTTGCACTACTCTTTCTTCAACTAACTCAAAGGAAGTTCTTAAAATCTCATGTCTTTCCACTAATGCTTTAAACACCCTTTTTAATTTCTCAACATCCAGATAACCTTCTATTATTCTTACCATGGGCATATTGTAATTAATACTATTTTTATCAAATTGATTTAATGTAAACATCCTTCTTTGGGCAGACGAGGCTTCGTAATATTCTTGCTCTTGTATTACTTCTATGGGGAAATATACCTCTTCTTCTGATTCATAAATTAACTTTGCTATCCCCTTAATCGTAGGCGTCTTAAATAGTTCCGATAGACTGATTTCTACATTTAAATCCTGTCTTATTTTAGAGATTAATACAATTGCCCTTAATGAATGTCCCCCTAAATTAAAGAAATTGTCACTTGTTCCTATTTTTTCGATGGATAGTAATTCTCTCCACATTTCTACTAGTTTTTTTTCTATTTTATTTGTGGGTAAGTCAAATTTAGTTCCTACATCTATAGTATTTTCTATATTCAGTAATTTACTTCGATCTAATTTACCGTTTACACTTAGTGGTAGCTTTTCTAATTGTACAAAATAGGATGGTATCATATATTCAGGTAACTGTTTTGATAATTGGTCTCTTAAATATTCAACAGTCAATTCCTTATCAGAAACTATATATGCCCATAGGGCTTTGTTTCCCTTTGTGTCTATCTTATCTAAAACAGCTACGTCTGTAATTTCCTCAACTTCTTTAAACTTACTCTCAATCTCGCCTAATTCTATTCTAAACCCTCTGATTTTTACTTGATGGTCTATCCTTCCTAAGAACTCTATATTACCATCATTAAGCCATTTTGCTAAATCCCCAGTTTTATACATTTTCTGCCCTTCAGCGAAAGGGTTATTTACAAATTTTTCTGCTGTTAGTTCAGGTCTATTCAAATAACCGCTAGCCACTCCATCCCCTGCTATATATAACTCGCCAGGGACCCCTATCGGCTGTAGGTTTCCTTCATTGGACAAAATATAAATCTGTGTATTATCTATGGGTTTTCCTATAGGAATACTATTAAAACACACTTCGTTTTCATAATTAAAGTAAGTTACATCTATGGTAGCCTCTGTAGGACCATATAAATTTGTAAGCCTTGTATTGTAATTTTCCCTTACGAATGTATTGAATTTTCTTGCTTGTTGGATTGTAAGAGCCTCTCCACTGGTAAATACCTGCTTTAAACTGGTTAGTCTTTGCTCTTCAACACCCTCCTGCAAATACTCTAGAAAAGCATTTAACATAGATGGAACGAAATGCATTGTTGTCACTCTACTTCTTTTTATTTCGTCTATCATCTCTTTAGGATTTTTTTCTGCCCCTGGCTCCAGCATACAAACTTGAGCCCCAGTAATCCCCCACCAGAATATCTCCCATACAGAAACATCAAAGGTGAAGGGGGTTTTTTGCAAAATAACGTCCTCTGGAGTAAGGGGATATTTTTTCTGCATCCAGTTTAATCTATTTACGAGAGAATAGTGTTGTATCATTGCTCCTTTAGGATTACCTGTACTACCCGATGTATAGATAACATAAGCAAGATTTTGTGAATTACTATACTTTGCTAAATTAGCTTTATCTCCTACATAAAGCTTTTCATCCTCTAAATCAATAATTCCCTTATCAAAATCAATGGAGTACAACCAATGGGTCGTTGTCATTAATATCTCTATATTACTGTCCTCTAACATATACTTGATTCTATCCTTAGGATATAAGGGGTCAATGGGTAGGTAAGCTCCCCCTGCCTTTAAAATAGCCATAATACCAATAATCATTTCTAATGATCTCTCTAACATAATGCCCACTATGGTGTTAGGCTTAACCCCTTTTTCTATTAACCTTCTAGCTATTTGATTGGCCTTTTCGTTAAGTTCTTTATAGGTGAACCACTTCTCCCTAAAAATTACAGCCACCCCATCTGGGTTTTTCTCCACCTGTTCTTCAAACAACTGGTGTATGGTTTTTCCCTTTGTATATTCGACTTTGGTGTTGTTGAATTCTTCAAGAATTTGTGTCTTTTCATTTTCTGTAAGAATATCTATATCGCTTAATCTCACATCACAATTTTCAGCAACTGCTTCTATTATTCTACTAACATGCCCTGTTAATGCCTCCATGGTTTCCTGTTTAAAGAGACTAGTACAATATTCTATTCTAATGTGAACCTCTCTGTTTTCTTCAAAGGCATAAAAAGTCATATCAAATTGTGAGACCTTATTACCATTTTCATAGTTTATAAATTTCAGACCATCAATTTCTATATCAGTCTCTTTCATGTCTTGCATAGCTAACATAATATCAAACAGTGGGTTTCTATTTAACTCCCTTGGTATCTTCAATTTATCAACTAATTCTTCAAATTGATAATCTTGGTGGTCATATGCTTTTAAAGAATTTACTCTTATTTCCTTTAAGAATTCTTTAAAGGATTTATTACCTTCTGGGTAGTTCCTCATAACCAAAGTATTTACAAACATACCTATTATATTACCCAGGTCTTTATGACGCCTTCCAGCAATAGGAGAAGCTATGATGATGTCAGATTGTCCTGTATACTTTGAAAAGAGTATATTAAGAACAGCCAACAAGATCATGTAGGTTGTTGATCCGGTTTCAATTTTCAAGTTCCTAAACTTATCATACAAGTCCCTGCCTATTTTAAAATTCACAAAATCTCCATCGTAGTTTTGAACTACTGGTCGAGGAAAGTCTGTTGTCAGGTTTAGTTTTGGAATATCTCCACTAAATACCTTCAACCAGTATTCTTCTTGCTTTCCCATAATTGATGACTTAATTAAATGATTTTGCCAAGTAGAAAAATCCTTATATTGTAATTTGAGTTGGGGTAATTCCTTTTCATTATATAATTCCATCAAATCATTCCATAATACGCCAATAGAAACGCCATCAGAAATAATATGGTGTATATCTAATAAAAGTATATGCTTTATATCAGATAGCTTAATCAGCTCGACCCTTAGTAAAGGGGCTTCTGCTAAATTAAAAGGCCTAATGAACTGTCTTATAATGGCCTCTTCCTCCCCTTCCATTACCTCTGTATAAAGAATGTTAAAATCTATGTTTTTATGTACCTTTTGTACAACGGCTTCCCCCATTAGATGAAATGAAGTTCTTAAAGATTCGTGTCTTTCCACAAGGATTTTATAAGCTTTTTGAATCTTTTCTACAGAAAGTTTACCCTCTATAATCTTTATAGAAGGTATATTATAATTGGTACTAGAGCTATCAAGACAATTCAGCGAAAACATTCTTTTTTGCGCTGATGAGGTTTCATAATAGTCTCTTTCTTCAATGGTTTCTATATTACTATAGACGATTTCATCTCCAACTTCAATTTCTGTTGCCTTCATAATGTGGTCCACAAGCTCACTAATGGTAATCTCTTCAAACAGCTGTTCTATAGAGATTTCTACCTTCAGTTCTTGATTAATTCTACATTCTAACTCTATGGCATTTAGAGAATTACCACCTAATTCTATAAATTCATCTTCTAACTTAATGTTTTCTACATTTAAAACTTCCCCCCATAATCTTAACAAATGGGTAGTAACTCGCTTCTTTTTCTCTTCAAAATCATCTTCAATACTTTTATCTATTAATATCGATGGTTTACAATCCATCAAATACCTCCTTACTGCTCCTTAAAGTACTTTTATTTGTTAAACAACTATCATATCTTCAAGGGCTTTGTTGTATTTATGTTCTAAATCGTAAATATTACTTAAAATTTTTACTGCATTAAGAAAAGCATCTAATTTATAATTAGACGTAAATATATACTTAGCAATTACTATTCTCACATGACTCCAGCCCTTGATAATCCCTTCCATACTGCTATAAGCAGGGTTATCTTTACCAAAGAATCGTTCTAACCGATACCTTTCAATTTGTTTTAAATTAATTATGTTATTCAAGTTATTTAATATTACATTAGCACTTTCCTTTATCTTTTGCTCAGAGCTAACAACTTCTATGAAATGATCCTGACAATCTTTAATAAGCTCTATACTATCAAGAATCATTTGCTTCTTATCCTTTAGGTTATTAGAAAATATTTCTATTGCTTCATGTAAACTTCCATTTTTCATTTCATCCCCACAAAAAAATTCAGCAAATGTGGCAAATGACACATCAAAATTATTATTTAAATAACCTTTATTGGCATTAACTACATCTTCATAGGGTAACTCTGTCTTCTTATAGGTTAGGTTTTCACTTCTGTCATGCTCAATAACCTGAAACATTCTTCGATCATCATCATAACCGTAGATCAATAATGTATGGGGAGCGTGCTTTTTTTGATAAGTGTCTTTCCTAATAGAAAGATAATAGCAATCTACCCATATTATTACTGGTCGATCTCTTAAAATCGCTTCTCTAGTATCACTAATCACATTTTCACTGTGAGTCTTTGCTTCCGTATTTATACCAATATTTTTTATAACATCCAGAACAACCTTACATTCATGGCAATGAGCATTAAAACCAATTTCATTTTTATTTCGTGATAATGAATACAAAATAATATCATTTGCTAAAATTTCATGTATGTTTTTTTTATATCTATTCACTATTGGAAAAAACGAATTGTAAAAGCATTCTTTATAGTAAATTTCGTTATACGGTTCAATATTCTGTAATTCCCTTATATTCATAGTTACACTCCTTTTGTAATCCTTTATAAAAAGTTACTTGTACTTTTTTAAGAGAGGATTAATTAGACTAATTTGTATTAAGTCCATAATCCTCTCTTAAAACTTTTAATAAGTTTTTATTAATGTTCCAATGTACCAGCCACCTGATTAATGCTATTTTCCTTTATAAGTAAAACATTAATTTTATTGAAAATATCTTCTTCAACTTCAGCTACTTCATAAATAGAACTACTAATTCTACTAAGTATTTTACTTGTGGGTTTCATTAATGCCTTTGTAATAGTGTTTATAATCTTATCCCATAATGAAGTCACCTTCTCAAACTGAAGGATTAAGTCTTCAGCCACAGAATCATCTAATCCCTTTAATAAACTTAATATCTGATGTCTTTTTCTTTTAATTGTGTAAAGATTTTTATAAATTTCACTATGTTGTACTTGACTTAAACCACCTATCTCCAAGTCTACTTGTATATTATGAATGTCATGGGCTAACAATTTCATTTCTTCAAAAGATGATCTACCATCATTGCTATTTAATTTTTCAACTAGCTTTTCAAGGATGTTTCTTGTAGTTAACAACTCCCCTATGCCTACTTTTTCAAAGGTGTAACAAAGACCCTTAAACCCTTTTTCAAAGTCATCAAAGGAGTAGTTAATATTATGCATAGAATTATAAGCATCTGTACATATTAATTGTCGATTATTCCAATCTACTCCAACTACAAAACAAGAATGAAGGTCATGGTAGTTTTGATAATTAGGGTCCCACGGGCAATAGAAGGCATCGTCTACTATAATTAATGGTGTTTCAGCCTTTATACAACCCTCAAAGAATTCTATTGCTTCATTACAACCCTCAAAGGTAGTTTCATTTACTTTATAGCTATATATTTCTTGTAAGCTTCTTATTGTATCGTTAATGTCACTTCCAGAATTAATTAGACTTCCAATACCTTCATCCGTTTTACTAGAATAAGCAAAGTTCCATGAGTAAATGGGCATTAATCTATAATCATCATTAAAATGATTAAGCAAGGTAATTACCTGATCTTCAAAACAGTCGTTATTTTGATCATGGACAGGTTTGATATTCATTACATCAATGCTAATAATTTCCTCATGTCCTTGTTCTTCACCAATGTAATTTGCTATATCTTCTATATATGGATTTTCTAAAAATTTCTTTAACATTAGGTTTACATTAAATCTTTCATTTATTTTGTACAATAAGACAGTGGCTAATAGGGAGTGTCCTCCAACATCATAGAAGTTATCTTTAACACTGATGTCTTCTATTTTCAATGTATCCAACCATATATCTTTAATTTCTTTTTCTAGTGTATTTCTAGGTTGAACAATTTCCCTAATCCTTTTCTTAGATTCTAATGTACCCTTTAATTTGTTTTTATCTATTTTCTCATTATTTAATTTAGGAAGATTATTCATAATTATTACATTATGGGGAATCATATAACTTGGTAGAAACTTATTAAGATGTTGGAGAATATATTGAGGGCTGATGATTAATGTTTCAAATGGGTCAAAATCTATTGTATGCTCCACCCAAACACAAGGGTCATGATAAACCCCTACTCCCTCTTCAAAATTAAAGGTTACTTTACTTAAAGCTTCATTACAAAAATACTCCTTGACTCCCTCCGAAACTACATCTCTAATCCATTTTCTCCATTCATCAATTGGAGCTATTACTAATTGAGATTTTTCTTCCCCTCGGATGATTCTACCCCCCACCCGTTCATGTACCCTCAACCAATTATCAAATAACCTTCCATTATCTAGTTTTTTATTACAGTATTCATCAATTGATAATGTAGGGAATTCTTGTTTTTCAGTTGGTCTAACAGGAACAACCAACTTTGAAAAATGATATGAACTAGCCAATACTTTAAATGCCTGTAAAATAGATGTACTTAAACCTTTTCCTTGATGTGCTTCTGGTATTACTCCAGCTAAGATTAATAATGTATTTGCATCTTCATATTCCTTGTTAACACCAATTTTTAACCCATCATCCCATCCAATTGGGAGATTTTCGTCCTTACCATTCCAATATATTGGAACTGTATTACCCACTGCCACTATTTCATCCTTTTCAGTAAGAATAACAATCTGATAATCTAAGAAGTCGGTGAATAACCTCGGCCAGTATTCTGTACTTGCTTCATTATAGTTAAAGTATTCAGGCCATATCTCTCTATTTAACTGGTGTACTTCACTTATTTTATCAGGCAATTGGGCTAAGGTATAAATATATAAACTTTCACCCTCTTTAGAGGTTAAACAATTCTTCTTTTCTAATTCTACAAAGGCAGAAATTGAGTCCTTATGGTAGATGACAGCCTCACTTTTTATCCCTCTAATGGAATTGATTTTATTTTCAATTTCCTCTAACTCAACTCTATTACCTCTAATTTTTATTTGATTATCTTTTCTTCCTATAAATACTAGGTTTCCGTCCTCTAAATATTTTGCAATATCACCAGTTCGATATACCCTTACTCTACCATGTCCTGGAATGTCCACCATTATAAATGCTTTATTAGTTTGTCCTAGATCATTTATATATTCTCTAGCAAGCCCAATGGACTCAATACAAATCTCCCCAGGCATACCAATAGGTACTTGTTGTAGGTTGGCATCTAAAATATGAATTTTAGTATTTGCCACTGGTACTCCTATGGGAACAACATCTCCTTCATAGTCATTTTCACAACGAAAGCTGGTACTATCAACACTAGCTTCTGTAGGTCCATAATGATTAGACAGCGTACATGTAGGGAAAATTGACATAAATCTATTGGCTAGTTTTCTTGTTAAGATACCACCTGCACAAACCGAATGTTTAAGATTGGTGGGCATTGAAAACTCCTTTGCTTCAAAGGAATCTACAAAGGCCGATAACATATCTGGTACAAATTGCAATAAGGAAATATTTTCTTTAACTGCCAATTGACCAATTTTACTTGGTGTTCTTCTATCTTCTTCCGAGGCAATAACAATTCTAACTCCAACTGTCAATGGAAATAATATATCTAAAATAGAAACATCAAAGGTATATGGCGTAATAAATAGTACCGAATCTTCCTTAGTTAATGGATACTCTTTATGGGTCCAATTAAATAAGTTGCTCATCCCCTTATGTTCTACCCCTATCCCCTTTGGCTCTCCTGTACTACCAGAAGTGAAAATAATATATGCTAAGTTATCTGGCTTAACTTTTCTTTCAGGTACTTTTCCTTCACTGTCACCAAGTTCCATATCTGAGGAATACTTAAAACTTCTACAGTCCTCCAGTTCTTCTATATTCACCTGTGTACTGGTAATTAAAAGTTTTATTTCAGCCTTTTTAATAATAGTCTCTATCCTATTTTGTGGGTAGTCGATTCCCATAGGCACATATGCAGCCCCCGCCTTTAGAATGGCTAAAATAGTTATAATACAGTCTATACTGGGTTCAAAAACCATCCCTACACGGCCTTCTATCCCTATACCATATTCATTAATAATATAATGGGATAGTTCATTGGCTCTTTTCACTAAGTCTTTATAGCAAATATCTTCATCAAAATATCTTACAATAGCCTGATTTGGGTTTTCCTTTGCCAACTCATCTATTTTATCAATTACTGTTATATGGTGATCTATTCTATCTTCTTTTCTATTTGCAAGATCAATTATAGATCTTTCTTCTTCCGATAGTACACTATAATTATTAACCCCTTTACTATCCTCTTCTAAAACCGATTTAATTAGTGCTACGTATTGATTAATTAATTTCTTTGCTGTAGATTGTTTAAATAGGTCTGTATTATAGTTTAGATTCAAGATAAAGTCTTCTGCTATATCAATTGCTAATGTAATATCAAATCTTGAACTATTTTCATGAAAGTCTAAAATTTTCATTTCTACATCCATACCATTAAACTTAAGGTCATCTAACATTCTGCCCTTATCATTTTGAACACCAAACATGATATTAAATAGCTTAGATCTTGATAAATCATTATTCACCTGAATTTTTTCAATAATATAATTAATAGGGTAGAAATGATTATCATAGGTTTGTATAGTTTCATTTTTTACTTTTGATAATAAGTCAATAAAGAGGTCATCATCTTGAATACCACATCTTAAAGGAATGCCTACAGTGAATAAACCCAGTAATTTTTCAAGGTTTTCCTCATCCCTATTGACAATTGGTGAACCCACAACAATGTCCTTATTGCCAGTTATTTTGTATAGTTGAAGATACAAAACACTTAAGAAGAACATATAAGGTGTTACTGATTTTTGTCTACAATATTCCTCTATTTCATATCTTAATCCTTTGCTAAAAATTTGTATTTCAGTTGCACCGTTAAAGGTTTGAATTGCTGGCCTAGGATAATCGGTTGGTAACTCCAACGGCTCCGGTAATACAGCATATTTATCTAACCAAAATTTCTTATATTCATCAAAATGTCCTTCTTCAACAGAATTGTTAAGCCAATGGGCATAATCAAAATAGTCAATAGTTAATGGAACTAAATCTGGTTGTATGCCTGTACTATAGGCATTATATACCTCCACCAATTCATTTAAAAAATTAATAGTAGATACTTCATCCCATATAATGTGATGGGTTACTAAAGAAAATAACCATTGGGAATAATCATATTTAACTAAACTAAATTTAAATAATGGACCTTCTCTTAAGTCAAAAATTGTATTTAAAGCACTGAATATTTCTTCCTTTAAACTTTCTTCCATTTCTGTAGGGCTAAGGCATGTTTTATCCTTATAGTAATTATCAAGGTCTAAATCAATACTATCCTTTATCAACTGATGGGGTTTATTATTAATAATGCTAAAGCTAACCCTTAATATTTTATGGCGATCCACCATATACTTTAGTGCATTATGGAAAGCTTCAAGGCTTAGTTCACCCTTTAAAATTAGATTTTGATTAACGTTGTAGAAGGAGCTATTTGGTTCTAATTCATATAAATACCACTCTGGTAATTGAATAGCCGCCAGTTCATATTTTTCTGCCACAGGGATTGGTTTAATAGGTAACCTATTAAATATTGATGTCCCATGGGTGGCTAACTCCTCCACTCTACTTGCCATAGCAGACAAGGTAGGGTAGTCAAATAAATCCTGTAGAGGTAAATTTATATTGTACTTTTCTCTTAACTTATTAATAACCTTAACCCCTAAAATAGAGTGCCCTCCCACTTCAAAGAAATTTGATTCCTTGTGAATAACAACTTTAAACTTTATTTCATTCTGCCATATACTTTTAATTTCTTCTTCATAGGAAGTTAATTCTTCATCAAAACAAACTACTGAACTGGGTTCTATTTCAATTTTTTCCTTCTTTAATTGTTGTCGATTAATTTTTCCACTGGCTAACATTGGTATTTTATTAATTTTCACAAAAAAACTAGGAATCATATATGCTGGTAGCTCTTTTTGTAGTAAAGTTTTAATTTCATTGATGGAAACTTCTTGGGTACTTACATAAAAGGCAACAATTACATTATCTAATTCTTCATTTTGTTTTACAATTACAGCAGTTTCTCTTATTTGGCTACAGTATTTTAATATATTGGCTTCTATTTCCTCCAACTCTATTCTGTGACCCCTTACCTTCACTTGATTATCATTTCTACCGTAAAAATGCAATAAACCTTCTCTACACCAACTTCCAACATCACCAGTCTTATAAATAATAGAATGGTTGGGGTCATCTGAAAATTCATTTTTAATAAACTTCTGACTTGTTAGTTCTGGGTTATTCCAGTAACCTCCACCTACACATGGTCCACTGACACAAATTTCCCCTGTTACTCCTACTGGTAGCAATTTATTGTTTTCATCTAAAATATATATATTAGTATTAAATAAAGACTTTCCAAGGGGTGTTCTATTATACTTTTTATAATCATCACCAACTATATGGTAATGGGTTATGGTGTCGGAAGCCTCAGTTGGACCATAGGAGTTGACTAACTTTACTTTATTAAATAACTTGTACCACTTTTCTACACTAAACTTAGGTAATTCTGCCCCTATAGAAAGTACCTTTTTCAAACTATCTTCCAATTTTAAGCATAGTTCTTTGTTTTTTTCTAAATGGTCTATTAAAAGATTAATTACACTAGGGACAAATTGTAGTATTGTTATTTTATTGTTCCACAAAAACTCCCCACAGGCTTCCGTTTCCAGTAGTATATTTGTTGGCATAATAACACTGTAGCATCCCTTTATTAAAGGAACAAAAACCTGCCATACATGAATATCAAAACTCACCGCTGCACTTTGAAGAACAACATCTTCTTCCTTTATATCAATATCCTTTACCTTAGAGAAAAGATGATTAAGCATTCCCTGTTGTGTAACTAGCGCACCCTTTGGTTTACCTGTAGACCCAGAAGTATAAATCATGTAGGCATAATCCTTATGGTTATTCTTTACATCAGTATTTTCTGTATTTGATTTTTTAATCTCAGCCAAGTCATAAATACGTTCATCATTAATTAAACTTTTATCTAAACAGACGATTCCCGATAATTGCTGATAGGCTATCAATTCCTTCATATAGTTAGATTCAGAAATAATTAAACTAACACCACTATCTTGAAGAATATAATCTAACCGTTCTTTAGGAATATTCACATCAATAGGAAGATAAGCCCCACCTGCCTTTAAGATTGCCAACGCACTGATGATATAATCTTCATCTCGATTTTTTAAAATAGCCACAAATGTATTTCTTTTACAACCTAACTTTATAAGTAAATGGGCTATTTGATTTGCTCTTTCATTTATATAACCAAAAGAGTATTTGTTTCCGTTATAGGTTAATATTTCTTTATTGTTTAAACTTGTGGCTCTATCTTCAATTATTTCCTTCACAGAAAACTGGTTATTAAAATCAAATTTATTGTTATTAAAAACCTCCAGTTGAAGTCTTCTATCTTCTGCTGATACTACATTGATTTCTGCTATACTACCTACATTTTGAGACACTATATAATCAATATAGTTTGTATACACTTCCTTTAATTTATTTATTGTATGCTTACTTAAAACAGATGTTGCAAATTGAATATACCCTTGAATGTTCTCTTTTCTTTGGAATAATTCAAAGGAAAAATCGAAAAGGGAAACTTTAGGTCTAAGGTTTATACTTTTTATTTTAATCCCATTATAACCCTCATCATTATCTAAATACTTGTTATCCAACTTCCAACTGTGGTATTGAAAGGTTGTGGTGAATATTGGGTTTTTACTTAAATCCCTCTCCAACTTTAATTCTTCCAATAGGGCATCAAAGGGGTAATCTTGATGCCTCATGCCTTGTTTTATATTGTTATTACACATTTTAATTAGAGTTTCCAATTCCATGCCCTTCTTCAATGTAAACTTCAAAGGCACTGTATTAATGAAACAACCAATTAAAGGTTTAGTATCGGGGTGGGTTCTTCCCGAAAAGGATGTCCCCACAATAATTTCATCATTTTTTGTATATATATGTAATACTCCCACCAAACAAGACATTAAAAAATTATTTATACTCATTTTGTGTTTATGACAAAACTGTTGAATTTTTAAAGTAAGTTCACTACTAAACTCTAAGTCAACAGAATCTCCTAAATAATTTTGCTTTAGACCTCTAGGGTAGTCCAATGGAAACCCTAAATCCGTTATATCTCCAGAGAATTGATCCATCCAATAGTTTTTATCCCCCTCTAAATCATTATTGGATAACATATAATTCTGCCAGTGGGCAAAATCATAATACTGGATAGATAAAGGGTTAAGTTCATTTTTAATATTCTCTTGCATATTAAAATAATTTTCAAATAACTCATTAAAGAAAACATCAGAAGACCAACCATCAAAAATTATGTGATGAATAACTAGACTCATTATATATTCATTGTCTTTTAATTTAAACATCTTAAGCTTAAGTAATGGCAGTTCTTTAAGATTAAAATCTACATTGCGACTTTCTTGAAGCATGTCTATAACTTGATTTTCCGTCATATCCCCAATACAAACTTCCTCCAGTTGAAATAAATGCTGTGGGTGAATAATTTGATAGGGAACTCCATCAATTAAATCATAGGTAGTTCTAAAAATATCATGACGCTCAATAATCTGTTGCATAGCTTTATTGATATTTTCTACATGTATTAACCCCTCTAGCTTTATGGCTAAAATTAGATTATAAGCATACTTACCAATGGAATTTTTAACATAGTCTAATTGGTCATGAAACCATATTCTTTTTTGTCCATGGGACATTTCATATTTATCTAATAGATTATAATTTTTTCTATTCATTTCTTCAGTCTCCTAAACAATATTTTATGCTATTGGTTTAGCTTTTGGAATACTAAAGCTCTTAACACTGTTCTTTTCAGTTGAGACAGTATCATAAATGTAGTTACCTAAATCTACAACAGTATCATAATCAAATAATTTAGTGACTTCTAACTTAATGCCATAAATTTTACTTAATTCAAAAGTAATTTCTATACCATTTATTGAATCTCCACCATAAACGAAGAAGCTCTCATCTTCATCTACGTCGTCCAGCTCTAGTACATCCATCCAAATACTTTTTACATCATCAATAACCTTATTTAATGTAATATCAGCTAATCTGTCTTGAATGCTGGTGTTTGGTTTAACTTTCTTTTCTTCAAAATCCACTTGAAAGAAGGATATTTCTTTAAATTCTTTTCTATCTTCATCATCAATATAAGTTACCCATACATCATTAGAGTTAGTTGCAATAATAAACTCAAAGGAATTTAATGCATCTTTAATATCTAATCCTAATCTTAAGGCTGATAAACTTCCAAAATCCTTTAAATTTTGCAACATAGTTTCCTTATCTACAGGTTCATCACTTACACCCATTCCTATAGTCCTCCAGCCACCCCAGTTAATGGAATAATATTTTTTGCCCAGTTGTCTATTCATGGTGGCAAAGGAATCAAGGAATGAATTAGCAGAGGAATAAGAACTTGTTTTTGTCATGGATAATCTAGCATCAATTGATGAAAACATTACAAAGAAATCTAAAAGTTCATTTCTCAATAGTTGATCTAAAACCATTGTACCGTATACTTTAGCTTCAAAAACCCTTTCATAGTCCTTCCATGTGGCTTCAACAAATGGCTTTTTATCCCCTTGTATTCCTGCTGTGTGAATTACTCCATTAATTAAACCATGCTTTTCTCTAATATAATTAATTACCTTCTTCATTTCTTCATAGTTACTAACGTCTGCCTTTATGGTTTCAACATTACTGCCCAAGTCCTTTATTTCATTAATGGCATTGGTTATTTTCAATATCTTATTTTCACTTTGTAGATCAACTGCTGTTCGTGAAATTAAGTACAAGTTCACATTTTTTCTATTCGCCATATGTTTAGATAATTCTAAAGCAATACCACCAGTTCCACCAGTAATAATGTAAACTCCGTCTTCTTTAATTGGATCTTCCAATTTTTTATCCTCATATTTTATACCAACTAAATGAGGTAAATATCTTAATCCATTTCTATAACAAACCTCAAGTTCACTATTATTACTGATAATTTCATCAACAAGACTTGATTGCCCCTTGCCAACATCAGCATTTATCATATCTTCATCTATATCTATAACAAAAGATTTAGTGTTAATAACTTCCCTGTTTATCGTTCTACTTATAGATGAGCATATATTCACATAAGGCTCAACCAAATCATCATCTAAACTAATGTTATAACCCTTATAAGTAATAAAGTAGTTAATAAAACTGTGATTGCCAAAATACACTTCTTTTAGTCTACAACTATAGGTAGAAGATACCACCAATTCCTTTAACTTTAATTGTAGCTTTTCTAAATTAGATACTTTTTGATTTATGTAGGAAGTGTTATCTCCTATTAAGTTTACTTGAGCATCTATCTTACGGTATTTATTTGAAAGTTCTTCATAAAGCAATCTATAATCAGCTTCATTTGTATAGTTAATACCGTAATGGTTTGTAGCCAATTGTTGATACCCTTGATGGTTATTGGTTATTATTATTACTTCTTTAAAATTAGTTCTTAGTGTATTTAATAGATTACTGTATAAAGCTAGATTATGACAATAAACTATTAAGGTCATATCACCATCAGTACCTCCACCCCCTTGAATCGAGGTTGTTTCCCTCCATTCAAGTCTATGGTAAAGCTCCTTTGTTATTAGGTCTTTAATGTTTTGATCAAAGGTATTACTGGTAATTTTCTGTTGATTTTGTCCCTGTTCTTTAATCCAATAAGATTTTTTCTCAAAGGGTTCGTTTGGTAAATAGATTAGTTGTCCCCTTAATATCCCTTTAAGGTTTAATTTTACCCCCTGTTGATAAAGTTCACCTAATTGAAGGTAATTCATTTCACTAACTTCAATATGATTAGAAGATTCTATCTCTACAGGTTTAATTTTAGTCGGTGGATTATTTTTAAACAGCTTAAGGGTCTCTTCAATTTGCATTAATAAGTCTTCCATATTTTTAAAGATAAAAGCTTTTCTATAGTCAAAATGTTGACGATGGACTGCCATAGTGTAACAAAGATTACTTAGATTAACTGTGTTATTTCTATTAAGGAAGCTTACTAGTGTTTGTAACTGGTTTTTTAATGCTGTTTTAGAGTTACCCGACATTAATAATAAATAGTATTCCTTGTCCTCTTCTTTTAGGTTTTGGGGTTTTTCAAATTCCTCCAGTACCACATGGCAATTTGTTCCACTTAAACCAAAAGAGCTAACCCCTGCCCTTCTAATCTTAGATGCTGGAAGTTCCCATTTTATTTTATTATTCAACACATACACTGGAGAATCATCAAAATTAATAAAAGGGTTTGGTTTCTCAAAATTAATAGATGGCACTAAAGTACTATTGTCTAAACAAAGAACAGTTTTTACCATACCCGCAAGACCCGCCACTGCATCTAAATGACCTACATTTGTCTTTACACATCCTATTGGTATAGATTGTTTTTCCACCTTTACATTAGCAAAAGCCTTTTCTATACCACTAACCTCAATTGGATCCCCTAATTTTGTAGCACTGCCATGGGTTTCAATATAGGAAATGGTATTTGGTTCTATCCTGCTGTTTTCCCATGCTTTTTTTATACATTCAGCTTGGGCATCTGCATTAGGGGCTGTAATACCATTAGAACGATCCCCGTCTTGTACAACTGCACTTCCCTTAATTACTGAATAAATATAATCATTATCTCTAATGGCAGATTTAAGTGGCTTTAACATTACAGCCACACAACCTTCCCCACCAATTGTTCCATCTGCTTCATCCGCGAAAGAGTAACATCTCTGTTTAGGTGAAACTATTCCAGAATTTAGGGCATATTGTTTATCAATTGGTTCTAATTCTAAATAAACCCCACCTACTATAGCTTCATCACAATCTTTATTTTGAATTGATAACATTGCATAGTGTAGTGCCACTAATGAAGATGAACATGCTGTATCAATGGTTAGGGATGGTCCTCTTAATCCCATATGATAAGAGATTCTTCCTGCTAAATTGGCTGGTACATTTGAAACTATCAGTTCATCCAAAGCTACATCCTTAACATGTTTTAGATAGGTTGGTATAATTGAACTTATAAAGACTCCCACTTTATTTGAAGGGTTGTCCTCATTAAAATAACCGCTATTTTCCAAAGCTAAATATGAAGTCTCCAACATATTTCTATGATGTGGATCCATACTAGTTGCCATTTTAGGCGATATTTTAAAGAAGAGTGGATCGAAGTAATCAATATCTTCTATATATCCCCATTGTAGATACTCTTTATTTGGCTGTTTATTTAGGTCTAATTCTATTCTTCTTTCAGGGATTTCAGAGATACAATCATTACCCTCTGTTAAATTACTCCAAAATTCATACATGTTTTTCGCTTGTGGTAATTTACCTGCTATACCAACAATAGCAATATCTGTATTTTCATCAGTAGCAGACTTGTCTTCTTCACTACCCTTTTCTTCATTTTTAATACCATCACTTTGTCTTAAACTAAAATATCGGGTTATTTCAGATACTGTAGTATATGAAAACAAATCACTTAACTCTAATTTTTCATCTGTAAATGTCTTTTTCAATTGCATATACATCTTAACAATTGAAATAGAGTCTCCCCCAACTTCATAAAAGTTATCTGTATTAATAAAATCTCCATGACCCAAAATAACTTTCCAAATATCCGAAACTGTTTTTTCTATTTCAGTATGATTTAAACTAACTCTATTTGTTGCAGAGTCATTATCAACATTTAAATCTTTTATTTTAGCCAGCTTTCTGCGATCAACCTTACCATTTGGGTTATATGGAAGTGTTGAAACTGCCATATATCTATTTGGTATCATATAACTAGGTAAAACTTTAGCTAGCTGCTTTTTTATGTTACTTACGTTAAGTTTATCGTTGGTCTCTACATAAGCGACTAATTGTTTTGTATTATTATATGTCTTAACAATAACAGCTACATTTTTACTATCTAATACATCATTTAAGTGCTTTTCTATGTCTTCTAATTCAATACGATAACCATTTATCTTCACTTGTCTATCTATACGACCTAGATAGTCTATATCTCCACTTTCTAACCAACAACCTTGGTCTCCAGTTTTGTATAACATCCCATAGTCTTCTTCCTTTGAGAAGGGATTGACTATAAACTTTTCTTGGCTTTTTTCAGAATCATTATAGTAACCTTGAGCCAAACAAATACCACTTAAACAAATTTCCCCAGGTACACCAACTGGTAGCAAATTACCGTATTTATTTATAATATATATTTTGGTATTTGCCCTTGGTTTTCCTATAAGGGATATTTCATTATCCAACCCTGTAAAATGATAAGTTGATGTTACCACCGAAGCTTCAGCTGGTCCATAGGCATTAATTACTTTCCCCTGTTTATTAAGGTATTTCTTAGCCTTCTGACAAACACTTGTGGGTACATGTTCACTACCAAGAGATATACAATTTAATTCTGGTAATAACTCTG
The DNA here is from genome assembly GCA_938074565.1 of uncultured Alkaliphilus sp. Classification (GTDB taxonomy): domain Bacteria; phylum Bacillota; class Clostridia; order Peptostreptococcales; family Natronincolaceae; genus Alkaliphilus. The sequence goes on from CALJEQ010000023.1 coordinate 39,508, forward strand.
CCCCTTTGAATAATTGTTCCTGCTCAATATATTCAAATAAAAGGTTCATGACAGATGCAATTTCATCAATAACGTTAATTTTATTATCTTTTAAATAGTTAAAATACATCTCTGGATTTTTTCTCTCCATCGGATCAATTAAATGTAGTGTCCCCCCTGATATTAGCGGTGGAAATATTTGAAGTAGCGCACTATCAAAAGCAAAGGGTAAGGACAATAATCCCTGAGTACCGACTTGATATTGGTATTCTTCCCTCACCCAGTAAACAAAGTCAGTGAAGGAATTATGGTTAACCATAATACACTTAGGAACTCCAGTAGAACCAGATGTAGCTATTAAATATGCTAAATCGTTAACTTTTGCTTGATGAATTGTAGTTGCAAGCTCTTCTTTTATATCATCAATGAATAAACAATTATAATTTTCTAGGTTATACTTTTCATAGTACCCTCTAGTAGTAACTACCACACTGGGTAGTGAATGTTGAAGAAGGGCTATTATTCTCTCTTCTGGATATTTTGCATCAATTGGTAAAAAGGCTGCACCAGACTTCATAATTCCCATCATTGATAAAATTGCCTCAATAGATGTATCCATTAGTATACATACAATGTCTTTTGCCTTAACGTTTTTCTCACCTATTAATTTAGCTGCTAAAGTATTAGATCTGTAATTTAACTTCTCATATGTCCATTGTCTTCCTTCATGCTTAACAGCAATATGATTAGGTGTGGTTTCTGCTTGGTGTGTAAATAAATTAGCAACAGTTAAATCCTTTGGAAACTCTTTGTTTGTGGAGTTAAACTCAATACATATTTGATTCTGTTCTTCCTCTGAAACAAACTCCATGTCTGAAATTTTGATTTCCGTTTCCTCTATCCCAATATTTGCTATGTTCTTTAGATGATTGGCTGTTTTAGTAATATAGTTTGAGTCATATTTGCTAGTATCATATTCAAATTCAAATTTTATATTCTCACCTGTAAATACATTCAAAATTACAGGGAAATTATTGTGTTCTCTTACATCAATTGAATTTATTTGTAACTCTCCATTAATTTCTGGGAGAGGATAATTTTCTATCACAATTAAGGTTGAAAAAAGTTCATTAGTGCCTGTTAAATTAGACACCTTTTTAATCTGTTGTAAAGGTGCTAAATTGTACTGACTTACCAGCATTTGCTCTTCATTAGTTCTTTTAAGAAAGTCAATAAATCTGTCTTGTACATCAATCTTTCCTCTAAAAGGAATTGTATTTGAAAACATTCCTATGGCATCTATAATTCCATTTATTTCGAGACTTCGACCCGATACTACATTTCCAAAAACAATATCTTCTTCTGAAGTATATTTATTTAATAGGACTGTCCATATTGAATAAATAAAAGATGAAAACAAAATATCATTCTTTTTTAAAAACTCATTAATATTTTTTGAGTCTTCTTTGGATAATTCTAATAAAATTTTCTCTCTTTGAATTCCGTTCTCTATTAATCTATTTGTGGAATTTACATAGGGTAGTTCGATATTATTCTCGTAATTAGTTAAATATTCACCCCAAAATTTAAGATGTTCTTTAATGTTAATATTATTGATTTCTTTTACGTAGTTTACATAATTGAAATAATTTGTTGAGTTTTGGTTTTCTACATTATTATAATAGGTGAATAAGTCCTTTAGTAAGTTGCCTAAACTCCATCCATCCATAATAATGTGATGATATTGTATTATTAAAGTATTATTGTCTATAGAATCTTTTATTAAATAGAAATTAATTAGTGTATCAGCGTCCATTTTAATACCTTGTTGAAAGATTTCTTCCCCAATTTTATTAACATATTCATCGTAGTTTTTATTATTTTCGTTGTTATATTCATAAATAGTTAAGGGAAGAAGATTAGACTTTAATATCAAACACGCTGGATTATTAAGATTTTCCCATCTAAATGTACTTCTAAGAGCTTCATTTTCTAAAAAAATTCTTTTTAATGCCTGAGTAAATTTATCTATCTTAACATCTCCACCCAAACCTAATATAACTTGGTTAACATACATATTAGGCTCATTGCTTTTTAAACAGTGATAAAATATACCTAGCTGTGGACTTGTTAAGTCTATAATATTACAAATACTATCCTTATGTAATTTTTTATGCATGTTTTCTTCCTCCATTAAACTAAAAATTTTACTTATATATAACCATTTAAATTAAGGAGGGTTTCCCCCCCTTAATTTTTAATCTCTATTACTACCTTTTAATTTTGTTAAACTTCTACCGTTGCTTCATTAAGTTTGTTATTTACTGTATCAATTATATCTTTAATAGACTCCATAGTTGTGTAGTCCAACATACAGTCTTCAAATTCTATATCAAACTCATTTTCTATTTCTACAATTAGTTTTATATATGAAATTGAGTTTAGACCTAACTCCAGTATGTTATCTTCTTCTTTTATTCCATCTAGATTAATATCTACCTCTTCTGGTTGTTCAGTTAATACTCTTTTTATAGTATCCATAACTAATTCGTTAACCTTATTCATTTCACATTACTCCTTTAATGTTTTTATATTTTCTTACATGTTATATATTACTTAACACCTCATCTAAAGCGTTAAACTTTGAATAAAGCTGTTCTTTGCTATTTTCCCATTGGTTAATGAAGTCTTGATAAAATTCTTCGCTTCTATCTTCCCTAACAAGATCACATAATTCTATTAGTTTACGTAGGTTGATTTTTTTGATTTCATTGATGACAATTAGATATTCTTTACCTGCCTCTGTTTCCCATAATCCATTGGCATTAGTTGTATCTGTTTGATATACTTTTCCATTTATGCTTGTACAGTTTTCTCCCCATAAACAACATATATCATAATACTCTTGTGCTTTTTTATCACTAAAATGATAACCGAACCAAACATCCCTACAAACCAAATTATACTCATTTACCATTCTATATAGGTCGTTGGCAGGGTTAATTCCCACCACAGAGTCAACTGGGAAGGGGTATCTTCCCCCAGAACCTAAAATATGTTCATAAAATTCATTGGTCTCCAGTTGTTGCAAGTTTTCCTTTAATTCATCCAATGTTGCAAATGGGTCAAACAACATATATCCTAAAGCCGTATGTATCTTATGCTTTCTAACTATTTCTATGGCTTTAATATTTTGTTCTACAGTACACCCTTTACGGAAGAAATCTAATTTACTTTGTAGGAAGGTTTCTATTCCAATAAAGAAACTTGTTAATCCAACTTCCTTTAGTTCAGGAAGTAATTCATCATATTTTATTACATCATTAGCCCTTGCTTGAGCAATAAATTCAAATTTAATGTTTCTTTCTTTTATTAGATCAATGAATTTTCTTAACCATTCTGTTCTTTCTTTTGAATAAAGAAGGAAGGTTTCATCTTGAAAACGTACTAATTTTGTTCCTTTTTCCTTAACTAAGTATTCTAGTTCATTAACTACATCTTCAACTTCTCTAATTCTTAAATCTTTAAAGTTGATGGAGTATCTTGCATTTGCCATCTCACAGAATATACAATTACTAGTACACCCTGTAATTGTTCTTACCTCCACCTTTTCTTGTGTTCCTTCTCCTCTTTTTACCCAAGGCATGTTTTCAAACTTTGTGTATTTAGTTGATGGTGGGTTAACAACTATTTGTCTTTTTTCATTTTTATATGCCAAACCTGGAATCTGGTGGTATGACTTTCCACTTTGTATACAGTCAAATAAATCAACAAATATCTTTTCGTCTAATCCAATAATACCCACATCTGCCCTATCAATTATTTGTAGCACCTTTTTATGGTTTAATATTGTATAATAACCAAATATTGCAACTATAGCATTGGGCTTTAATTTCTTAATTTTTATAGCCATTTTTGCAACATTAACCATTGAATCATAGTCCACATACATTGCAAAAAAATCATAATCCCTTTTATTGACTATTACATTAAAATCCTTTTCATTTTTATTCTTATAAAATAATTCATAGTTATCTACCGTATGTCCATAACCCTCCAATAACGATTGTAGTTGAGAAATTTCAACCATTTCTAGCTCTCCAACGGAAGTGTGATCCCAAAATTCAACCTTTGCATAATAGCCACGCATTTCGGGAAATATAATACATGCATTCATAAAACTTCCTCCTTATTTTGTATTCATTAAAAAAACATAAAATTAGAATTCTCAACTATTTTGTCTAATATATCACCCAACGGAACAATTAACTCACTTATTTATTATCCTTAGTAACTTTTAGCTTCTATTAACCAAATTCAATAACAGAAGTTTCTTTATCTAGGTAGTATATTTCATATGCACCACCACAAACTAATGTTAAATACTCCACCATTTTATTCATTGTATTTACCAAATCGGTTTTATTGATATTATCTATGGTGGCTTCACAGGCTAGAATAATGTTCTTTGTATCTTCAGTTATTTTTGTTAGGTCACTATCCCTATAATTCCAGTTTCTTGTTAATACCCTATCACCATCAGCATAAATAATTTCTCCATTTGAGGTATACTCTGGTTCTTTACCACCTATAGGGATAAACAGTTCTTCCCCTTTAGATATTCTTAGGGTTATCTCTTCTGATAGTTGATCTAAGTCATACCCTCCTATTGGTAGCATATATAAAAGTTCCACTGCTAAATAAGCATTGACTATTGGGTTAATATTAGGAAATTGACTGTCCTTTAATATTCTCTTTAAAAAAGCCTCGGCAGTCGGTCTAAACTTATTAGGATTCATTCCACATTTCCTATAAATATCCCGCCATACTTTAATATTGTTTTCTTCAGTTAAAGGCTTGTCTCCTACAACTTCATTCAGTTTTACTGTATTTTCTTTTATGATGTCTAATAAATTATTGGATTGGGTATTATTATTCAGTCCTTTTCCAATGACAACTCCAATTATTAAGTCTGGAAATAGCTCTAGTATTTTTTCATCTATTCTATATTTCATACTTTTCACCTACTTAATTAAAATGCTTTCATTTTATCAAAAACTTCTTGAGAATCTATTTTCTCAATTGCTTCTACAATTCGTGTATAAATATTATCACTATTCCTAGTTTGTAATTCCTGTTCCCATTCTTTATTACATTCATTTTTACAAACAGCATCTTTTAAAACTTCTATATTATTTGACTTGTTAAACTCTTGAATTATTTTCAGCATTTCTTCGTTACATTCAGGACAGTTAGAAGTAAATTCTTTGGGAATTGGAAAGAATTCAAAACCACCTATTCTGAAAATCATATCCTTTTGATATGTTCTCTTAATAATTTCAAATACAGTCCAAATCCAAGGAGTTGTATATGCCCCTGCCCCTGCCAAATAAGATACAAAAGTTTGATCCTGAATACTTACTGCTTCCAGTGAAATAATATCCGCACCTATTTCTCTAGCAAATTCTATTGTTGATACAGAATCTTCTATCGCCTCATATTCCGTTAAGAATGGCGACTTTATAAGGATATATAATAGAAGTTTCGTTCTTCTGTTCTTAAATATTTGTCCCAGTGCAATATAATCTTCTTTATTAGTACCTTTATTTAAAACGATGTTTCTAACTACATCATTAACTGTTTCTAATCCAACACCTATTTCTACAGTTGTATTAGGTAATAACTCTTCTATTTCATCCAGTACTTCGTCGGTTATATGCTCTTTTCTAGACTCTATAATTAAAGTTTTAATCTCTTTAATCCCACTAATTCTATTGAAGATATAACGTCTTAATTCTGGACTTATTTCATCTTCGTTTAAAAAAGACCCCCCATTGTATAAACAAAGCATAGGATATTTACTAAAGTCTAAGTTAGCAATGGCATCCTCAAATTGGTTTTTAAGTTTATCGTCTGTTACCTTAGAACCTTTAGCAGAGCCTGATAAATGTCCACACATAGTACATCCACCATTATCCTCCCTTGCCCATTGGCAACCAACTCCTCTAAGTATTACTATTGCTCTTTCAATTGCCTGCCCATCCATGAACCCTTCTCTAGTACCACAGTAACCTACTTTATTAAAGTCTATACTGTCTATGCTTACGGCTACTAAATTTCTAATCTCGTTATTTAATTTGGCAATAGACTCCATTGATTTGTCGTATTTGTCAGTTCCTATAATTCCATTCGCTAAATAGTCCATTGCTTTCACCTCCTTCTTTTGGCTATTGCTTAATAATGTCTTCTCAATTTTACCAAGATAATTAATTATGTTCTCTATTTCATCATGCAATAAAGTAATTCTAAACCATACTTCACCAGGTATTTCTATTCCAAAAACGCTACCCGGTAAAACCCCACACTTTGCTTCCGAAAAAATAAAATGAAAAAATTCGTCATTTGTTCCTTTAAAATACTCTGAATTCACTTTAATAAAGAATACATTTCCAATATTCTGATTTATATAATCAGAATATACCTTAGACTGTTCTACATATGCTATTGTTCTATTTATTGCTTCTTGCTGTACTTTATTAGCTTGGGTTATTCGTTCTTGGTATTTTTCAAATAAATTCATGCTAATTAAATTATTATATAGAACCTCTTCATCAACAACTTGACTCCAACCAAATACACCTTGATTAAAGTATTTCATATCTTCTAATAATGGTTTCTCTTTCTTTATACTTTTCAACTTAAAATACAAATTAAGAGCAAAAATAGATAATGAATAGGTGTTTAAACTGTTTTCTGTTGAAGAAATATAATACTTATAAATATCCATTAGCCTTGGATCCCCTATCCAGTATCCCGTTCGGTATCCAGAAAAGAAGGGAGTATCTTTAGAAGATCCATAAACCTTAACTACACATTCGGGAGAATCTGTTAAATTAAATATTTCTACAAACTTTCTACCGATAGGAAAAACTAAATCTTGATAGATATTATCTACAATTAAAAACACACCTTTTTCTTGACATAACTTTACAATGTTTTGAAGTTCCTGCACACCTTCACCTTCATATGTAGACTGGGCCGGATTGTTGGGATAAGTTATTACAATTGCTAATGTCTTATCTGTTATAGCTTTTTGTATTTCCTCTAAAGTTGGTAAAAAATCATTTTCCCTTTTAGTATATACATACTTAGGCTTAACAGAGTTACTAATATTTGATAGTTGAGCTGTATAAACAGTATAGTTTGGTAAAATCAATATAACTTCTGGATCAATAATTTGCTTAGCGGATTCTTGTTGGTTCAATTTAATTATAGAATTAACAACTGCGTTCATAACGTTAGTACATCCATTGCCACAACCCACCCCAGCCTTAGTTATTAGCTCTTTTAATTGATGACCTACTTCAGGGTTATTAACTAATAATCTTTGGTACTCTAAATCCCTAATGATCATATTCATTTCCGTATAACCATCGGGAGAAGTATATCCAGGCTCAATGGAATGAAAACTAGATAGTTCATTAAATGTTATAATTTCAGGAAATAAAGATAGATTGAAATTCATGTTATCTAAAACATAAATTTCTTCCCTCTTGTCAAAAATCATACTCCAGTATTGAATTAGTTTTTGATATACTTCAAGTTGTCCTATGTTTTTCTTATAATATAGATTATTTTCCATAAACTACTCCTTACATATTAGTCTCTAATTATTTGTTTTTATGTTAACTTAGTGCTTAGCAGTTAATCTTCTTAAATTTAGGACGGAAGAGTAAATTGTTTCTTAAGTTTTTAATTCATATTATTTAATTCCCCTACTTTGTAATATTCCAATTTTCCCATATTCATTTTTACTATATTATCAGCGAGATTAAAATATCTGTCATCATGGGTTATTGCTATAACGCATTTATTTTTTTCTCTTAATTCTGGAAGAATTACGTTATAGAAATAATACCTAAATTCTGGGTCTTGGTCAGCTGCCCACTCATCCAAAAGATAAATTGGTCTATCTTCCAGCAATGAAATCATTAATGCTAGTCTTTTTTTCTGACCAGTGGATAATTTAATTGTACTGCACATGCCATCCTCTATACTAAGCTTATCTTCAATACCCAAGTTTTTTAAATGATATTGAATATATTCTAGTTTTTCTTTATGATCTATGCCATATAGTTTATCAAATAAATAAAAGTCACTAAATATAGCTGAACATTGTTGTTCAAGTTCTTCTGCCTTTACTTTTGAACCATTTAATAATACACTTCCCCTGTTAGCCTCATATAACCCTGTTATCAGTTTAGCTAACGTAGATTTCCCACTTCCGTTGCCTCCTGTAATAAAGGTAATTTCTCCTGATCTAAAAGTTAAATCTATTGGTCCAACCGTAAAGGTTTCTCCTTCTTTTCCTTCATATGTATATTCCACTTCCTTAAGGGCTAATTCTACAGAATCATTAGCATCTGTTGCTACCACCACCTCTTGAAAAGATGATATTAACTCTAACTCATTAATTAACTCCTTTAGGCGATTATGACTGATCCTTACCCTTACAATGACTGGAATTGAATTTAATACAGCATTTACTGGACCTGTCATATAGAGAAATATAAAAATGTAATTTCTTAGAGAAACATTTGTCATTTCCTTAAATATTATAGGAAAAATGAAGGCTACAACCCCTATTACAAATGTAAAAAGCAATTCCCCTATAACAAAGGCATTTGCAAACCCTAAGTCACCTTCGGTACGTTTATCTCTATATGTCTTGCAGATGGTTTGCATATCCGTTTCAAACTCAATACGTCTTCTTTTGTTTAGTCTTAATTCTTTAAAACCTTTTAGCATATGATTTATATATTTGAAGAATTCATTTTGGGTATCTCTGGTTTGTTGCCATACTGTATCTGCATGGTTACTAACCGACATAAACATTCCTGCCGCCATTGCTATTACCACTATCGAAACCAATAGTCCAACTAAATTGATCATCCCTAAATAGATAAAGCAACTAATTAGAGTAACCACTCCAGTAAGGGCTGTAATCATTACATTTGCAAAGTTACTAATGGTTTCTGCATCATTATTTAACCCTGCTTGTATCTTTCCATCTTCAAGATTATCAATATTTGCAAAGGGTGCATTTAATACTTTATTGATTAATTGTGTTCTTTTTGAATAAACCACTTCATTAGTGATGGTTAGAAGCTTAATCCTTACCATTCGTTGTCCAAATACGTATATAACAATTGCTAAAACAAACAGTAATAATAATTCTGTTTGAAATACATCTGTTCTAACCAAGGCAGCATTAATGATAAATATGATTAATGCATTTGCCAACCCACTAAAAGAACTTAATAAAACTATGGCAAAATAGGAACGATCTTGTTCTTTTGGACAGACTGTTATAATTACAAAATATGTTGAGAATACAATAGTTGTAGTTAATAGGGCTATTATTGCATATATAAAAGCTGGTGATGCCCATACCCATGCAAAGTTCCATGTCATTCCACCAAATAAAACATAGGGTATACGGTATAAGCAGTAGGTAAACCCTACTAAAAATATAGTTAATCCAGTAAAGTATAACAAAGCCTTTTTGTAGCCTATTATTATACGTCTTTTCCTACTAGCAATCTGTAATAATGCAATTCCTAATAAATATATAGTTACCAATGCAACTGGAATAACCATTATTAGCATAACCACAGATACATTATCAATAGAAATATACATGTCTGTTATTGTTCCATTAGGTTTTTTATTAATTAGAATATTAGTAATTCCTTTTGCAATTACATCTGTATACAAGGTGTTTGCATTACTTAATACAGCTACACCTATTTCATCATCTGGTCTAAACATAAAAAATGAAGAAAAATTGGGGTTACTCCCACCATGGGCAATTTCTCCCCCCCCATCTTGATATACAGCCCAGCCCGCTGCATAGGATGAACCATCAAAAGTAGGGGCTACACTTCTATCAGGTATATGGGATTTATTAATTACATTAATAAATTCTTTAGGAGTTTCCTCTGAACCTAACTGTATTTTTAACCACTTAGAAACATCATCTCCATTAGTTATAAAATAACCTGCTGGGGTGTTTCCCCTATACACAGGTGCATTATATTTACGTGGTCTTTTAAAACTTAACTTATAACCAGTTGCCATCCCCACTGATTCTGCATCTGCCCTAAAAAGAAAGGTGCTATCAAGCCCTAGTGGAGCAAGAATATTATTTATAACATATTCTTCAAAACCAATTCCAGTAACTTTTTCAACAACCAGTCCAAGAACATCATAATTTATTGTTGCATACTCATGTCTTGTTCCTGGATAAAAATCAAGTTTATAATTCAGTAATGTTCTCACTGTATTTTCAAGGGCATCATCCCCATCTTCAGCAGGAATAGTAGCTATTGTTTTAAAGGGTACTCCACTGGTTTGATATAGGAATTGTTCTATGGTTATATCGACATAACCCTCCACTTCTACACCCCTATGAAGTCCTTCATATTTCATTTGCAACCATGGTATATACTTGGTTACGGGATCTTTCAAATTGATAAGTCCTTCTTCTTCTAATTTTAAAATCGCCAGTCCTGTATATGCCTTACTGGTTGATCCAATTTCAAATAATGTTTGGCTTGTAACAGGCTTTTTTGTTTCTACATCTGCATGACCAAAGCCTTTATTATAAATTGTTTTATCTCCTTGAACTATTACAACGGATGTTCCAGGGATATTACCTTTCTTCATATACTTTTCAATCCACGCTTCTATTTCCTCCACTTTTTCAGCAGTGAGGTTAATCTCCTGTCCTATTAACCCCACTCTATTAGTTGCATCTGTATAAATAGGAGTAACTAAACTAAATATCATTATAACCGTCAACAGTATTACTAATTTCCGCATCTTATACCTCCACACCATTTAACTTATGTATTATTCTTTCAATTTCTTTAAGTAACAAAATTAAATAAACAAGCTATCAAGTTCCTCTTGAGTTATGTCTATAGTATTAAAATCAGAGGGTGTAAATTCCTTAACTTGACTTGTGCAAGTAAAGTCTATGACTTCTCTAATCTCACTAATTAATAAAGTGATAAACCTTTCCATAGTTTGATTTTTAAATCTATTGTTACTATAAGTTACTGCAATATTTAACTGATTATTAACAACATAACAGTTAATATCAATAAGGGAGGTTAAGTCATTTAATCCACTAATTTCATTTCCCGATTGAAGACTTAATATTTGTATTTCCTCTTGATTTTGATTATCTACAAACTCACCTAAATAATTGAACCTTATATATTTCTTAGCATTAGTTTCTATTAGACCTGCTAAATGTTTAATAACCCCAAAACGATTCCCTTTTCTTGGTATATTTCTTAACTGTTCTTTTATCTCTTTAATTTGTTGGTTTAGTGAATCTTGACTTAAGTTTATACAAAAGGGGAATAGTGAGGTGAACCATCCAACAGTTCTAGTAAGATTTACCCCATCATTTTCCTCTCTTCCGTGGGATTCAAGTTCAATTACAATCTCTTCAACCCCCACCATCTGACAAATTGTTCTTGCCAGTGCAGTAATTAATAAATCTTGTGTTTCTGTGTTAAAAGAGTAATGTGCTTCAGTTAGTAATTTAGTAGTTTCTTCTTTATTCAATGTTTCTATTAATGTTTCACTAGTATTTATATCATCTTTACCTAAGTCATAATCTGTAGGAAACTGAAAATTTGTCTCCAAAGTTTGTTCCCAATATTTTTTTTCCTCTTGTAGTTCTGATACACTTATTTGACTCAAATGATTTGCCCAGTCTTGATACGAATGGGTTTTTTCAGGTATATTTACTTTCTTACTATTTTTTATTTGATCATATATGGTGTTGATGTCATTGACTAAAATTCTCCATGATATTCCGTCTACAATCAAGTGATGCGCAGTTAACAATAGCCTTGTCCCCTGACTTCCTAGATTAAATAGAATACATTTTATTAATAAACCATTACTAATATTAAAACTTTCTTTTACTTGATTTCCTATTTCTATCATTTTTTCTTTTTGTTCACCTGATGAATAATTCTGCAAATTATATTCCTCTACAATATCCACTAACTGCAAGTGATCATTATTGTAGTATAATTGTTGTTTATCTAAATGATAGTTAATACGTAATGAATCATGTTCCTCTATTAAATGTTTTATTACTATTTCAAAATCTTCTTTTTGTATCGTTTCCTTTGTCTCTAACCAAATAGATTGATTATAATGGTGAGGATTATTAAAATTTTGAGATAAAAACCATTGAATTATAGGAGTTGTTTTAATTAAGCCACTACGCATTGACTGATCGATTACACATTTATCTTCCAAATTAATAAAGAGAGCCATTTGCTGAACAATTGGATTGGATAGTATATCCTTTACTTTAAGTTGTAGCTTTTTACCCATTAGTTTAGAGGACAATTGTATTGCCTTAATGGAATCTCCACCTAAATAAAAGAAATTATCCTTCAGTCCTATCTCCTTAACATTCAGAATTTCCTTCAATGCTTCTATTAGTATTAATTCCTTATCATTGAATGTATCCACCATTTGTTCATCTAAAGAAAATGTACTTTCTATATTAGGAAGTTGATTTTTATCAACTTTTCCATTAACCGTTATTGGTATTTTATCTATTTTGATAAAATATAAAGGGATCATATATGGGGGTAAGCTCTTACTGAGAAAGGACACCAACATTTCTGATGATATGTCTATATCACTAACATAATAAACACATAAGCACTTGTTATTTGGATGAAGTTCATAATCTAACACAATCACTTCTTTTATTCCCTCATATTTAAGCAGATGTTCTTCTATTTCCTTTAATTCTATTCGATACCCCTTTATTTTCACTTGATGATCCGATCTTCCAACATATTCAATTATCCCATTATCTAAAAATTTAGCTAAATCCCCCGTTTTATACATAATCATACCATCTATAAAGTGGTTATTAACAAATCTTTCCTTTGTTTCCTTTGGTCTGTTCAAATAGCCTTTAGAAACCCCATCACCCGATATATAAATTTCTCCAACTTCATTTATTGGTACTGGTTCTAAGTTTTTATCTAATATATATATTTGTACATTATCAGCAGGAACACCAATAGGCACTGAAGTTTCCTTATCTTCAACATAATCATATTGGTGTAACATACACCCTACAACAGTTTCAGTTGGTCCATATTCATTGAATATCTGTACCTTCCCACCAAAACTTTCATATACTCTTCTAGCTAAATTAACTTTAAGATCCTCCCCACCCACTATTAACTTAGTAATATTGGAATTTGTATTATCTAGCTCTTTAAGTAATGCTAAATGAGCAGGGGTTAGCTTCATCACTGTAGCTTTATTATCTTTTAGTATTTTGTATAGCACATATTCTTTATCATCTTCTTGATAAATAATAATTTCATTTCCACTTATTAAAGGTGTGAAAATTGAAGTAACAGTAAGGTCAAAAGCTAAAGAAGAGTAAAGAGGAAATGCTTCTTCTGTTCCATTGGTATATACTTTTTTTGCCCACCATGTATAATTTACCAATCCCATATGATTAATCATTGTACCTTTTGGTTTACCAGTAGAACCTGATGTATATATTATATAGGCTAAATCATCTTTATCACTTCTACTATTAAGATTAGAAGCCTGAACATTCTCTAAATTAATATCATCAAAAAACAATATTTCTCCATTAAAACTAATATCATCAAAATGAGATTCTTCAAGATTTGTAATAATTACATTAATTTCACTATCAGTCAACATAAAGTCAACCCGCTCCGTAGGATAATTAATATCTATTGGTAAATAAGCTCCACCCGCCTTTAGAATAGCTAAAATAGCTACTATACACTCTATTGAGTGGGTCATCATCAAACCAACTATGACATTTTGTCCTACTCCATAACCAACAAGTACCCTTGCTAGTTTATTAGACCTTTCATTTAGCTGTGAATAAGTGACTTCAATATTTTCAAGTCTAACAGCTGTTTTATTTGGTGTTTTTTCTACCTGTTCCATAAATAATTGGTATATTGTTTTATTTTTTGGATAGTTATTTTTAGTTTTATTAAAATCATATAGTAATTTATTCTTTTCTAATTGTGACAACAAACTAATATCTTTTATTAATACATTTGGCTTTACAAGTATCTCATCAATAATATTACAAATATGATTATGCATATCTTCAATTTGTTTTTCTGTATACAGATCTACTTTATAGTCATAGTTTAAGGTTAAGTTGCCAGAATCTGTCCAATCTTTAATCACTAATTGTAATGAGTATACTTGATTGCCATTATAAAATTCTATATTCTCAACAGTTGCTCCCATTAGGGATGTTTCGTGTTTAGTGTTATAATAATTTACGCATATATTATATAAATCACTTACTCCTTTTTTATTCAGTTCTAAATCTTGAACTAATAAGTCATATGGATATTTTTGATTGTAAAAGCATTTTCTTAGTTCTTTATTTACCTCATATATCATTTCTTCAACAGTAAATGATGGGTTTATCTCAAAACGAAAGGGTATTGTACTAGTAAACATCCCTATCATATCTCTTTCTTTTTTATTAGACCGATTTAATACTGGAGAACCTATCACTAAGTCATTTTCTTGTGTAACCTTATGTAGATAAATTAAAAATACAGCCATAAAAAAAGTGTTTAGTGAACTTTTAGTTTCTTGAATGTATTTTTTAAGATTCAATGTCCTATCCCTATCCACATAACAACTTTTTCTTGCTCCGGCTGTATTATAAGATCCTTTATATTGGGCAAATTGAGGAATGGTTTTAAATTTTTCATTCCAAAACGCTTTATTTTTTAAGAATTTTTCAGAATTGATATAACTTTTTTCACTTACCAAATAATCCAAATAAGAATTTTCATTACAATCATCTATAACCTCATTATTAATTAATTTCAAATAATATTCTGTAACCTGGTTGGTTATAATATTAACCGACCACCCATCAGCTATAAAGTGATGTAATTTAATTACATACCCACAATCATTATCTGCAATTTTAAAAAAAGCAAAATAAAAAAGATTATTATTAATTAATTTAAAGGAAGTCTTTGCTAAATTTTCCATCCATCTACTAAACTCTATCATTGGTTCATCAAAGGTACTAAAATCGTTAAAATCTAACGTGTATTTTTCATAGGGTTTTACATATTGACTCACCATATCTTCATCTTCTAAAACATTAAATCGCATAGCATCATTTTTTTTAATTACAAGATTTATCGCTTCACCTAAAACACCAAAATTAATATTCCCACTAATTCTTACATAACCACCAATATTATTAAAAGAAGTATTAGGATAAATTTTCTCTAAGTACCAAATTCTTTTTTCAGGATGTGTAAGAGGATAAACCCCTCTTGCTTTAGTATTTTCATCAAGCTTCATAACTCACCTCTTAATGTTTTTTATTATTTAACCTTTTTCACTAAGTTTATAATTGGAAAATTCCGCTATAAGCAATTGTCCATTTCCCCATGTTTTACAACTTAAGCCTAAAGATTTTATATTAGAATCTAATACATATTCTCCGACTAAATATTGCTCATTTGTATCTTCATCTATATAACCTATTTGACAGTTACTATTACAAACATTAACAAATAACGTTAAATTTGTATTATTTATTGGAACATCTTTTATATTATCATTAATACCTGCTTGGTCTAATCGCAAAGATAGACCACTATTAATTCCCCAACAATATCTTTGGTTTTTTTCTGTTCTAATAAATATTCCCCCGTGGTATCCTGTTTCTTTAGAGTCTTTATGTATTTTTACACTAGATTGAATATAATATTGTTTGCTTATTTCTAGTCTATCTTTAAATACTAATTTAGGACAATTATCAACACTCCAAGAGGGGTAAGTATTTTTAGTATTAAACTTGAAGGATATATTGTTTTCAATTTCAGTTATTATATCTTCTAAATTATTTTCATAATAATATTGTTTTTCACTACTTATAGTTTTATTATTCTCCTGAAGCATGTCTACATCTTGGTAAAAATCCAGACACTCTTTAAGTTGGTTAATCAACTGATTCTCATAAATTAAAATATCTTTTAATTTGTCATCATAAGAAATTAATGTTTTTTTATAGATATTTTTAATAGAGTTATTAATAAGACTAAACCATTTATTAATAAGTTCCTCAATTAAAGTGGCTATTTCCTCTATACTTTTCTGTGGGTAACCTATTGCATTTAAACTTCTTAACAGTTCCTTAAACATAACATCTTTATATTTTGGCATATTTGCTAGATTCTTTGTTAATAATGTTATGTCAAGTTCATCCTTCAGGGATGGATCAGATTCTTTAATCTGTGAATTATATTTATCTATTATGTCTATTACCTTAAAAGGCTGTTTATCTAGATAATTAATGTATAAATCAATAAAACTAATTACTATATCAGTATCTTTAACAGAAGGGATAGGATTATTTCTTTCAATATAATATATTTCGGCTTCGTTTTCACTTAAATCATATATTTCTTGAAGTTGATTATAATCCATAACAAAATCATAATAATGACCAGTATCAAGTATCATTTGTAGGTTATCTAAAATGTAATATATTCTTCTAGTTTCATCAAAACCCTTAATTAGGAATAAATGCTCCCAACTACTTAATTTATAATGATAACTATAATAAAGTCCTATCAGGTTACCAGGAACTAAAACAGGATTATTATTATTGATCTGTTCTTCAATTACTTTTGAAATATCCCCATTCACCATAACCTTATTAAGTTTTATTTTAAATACATTTTCCAATAATTTTTTAGCAATGTCTATTTCATTATTGTTTTTTTTACTATACTTTAATACATTGTAGGATTTTATTAATTCAATAAACATATAAAAATAACCCGAGTAATTAACATTATAATGATTTAATGAAATACCGACACTTTTTTCAAAACAGTTTATACTATCAAAACGATAATCGTCGCAATTAGGCTTAATATTGTTAATAATGTTTGGCATTTTAACACTCCTTAATGAATTTACGTTAAATATATTATAATATTTTACATAACAATTGTCAATTAACAAGTAAGTAGACTAGCTGTTTCAGTAACTTACTTATAAATAGAGAAATTGCGTTATCCCTTATCTAAGTAAATTTTACAATATTCTGTAATAACATATGATAACTCACAGTTGAATTGTAAATATATAACTATCTAGTTTAAGTAAAAATTACAATAGTAATTGATAATATTTTATCAATTACTATTGTAATTTTAAAATACTTCTGTTACAATAATACTATAGTTAAATATTTAACAACTATTAGGGGGGTAAATTATGAATAATATGAATTATATCTATGAACAACTTGAAAGATGCAAACAAACTATAAAAATAAATAAATTTAATATATTTGTAGAAGGAGATATTAAAGAAGTATACGAAAACGAACATCTTATTGCAAGAATTAATATGGATACAAAAACCTTCTATACTGAATATAAACTTAAAGCAGATGTATTCTTCTTTACAAGATTTTTAAAGAATTTAAATTACAAGCTTGTAAAGTCGCCAGTAGAACTTCAATGTATACCTAAAGAATGCATTAATGAATATTTTGTTATAAGAGAAAAAGAACTGAATATCATTTAAACAATTACTTATTTAATAAAAAAGAGCAAACCCTTTTCAACATCAAGGAATCTGCTCTTTTTTTAATGCTATATTTACATAAAAATCTTCCTTACACCATACTCATAGTCCTTTAAAAAAGTGATTACATCAGCACAGGCAAATGCAGTATCTAGAGATGTAAAACAAGGTACTTTATAATCAACAGAAGTTCTTCTTAACATAAAACCAGCCCGCTGAGGTTGTTTACCTTTGGTTGGTGTATTAATAACCATAGAAATTTCCTCTGCCTTAAAGGATTTCAACGTTTCCTCTAAAGAACTAAAAATTTTCTTAACACCAATACCTGCTTCAACAAAGTAATTACCTGTATTTTCAGTGGCAATAATATCAAAACCCATTTCCACTAGCCTCTTAGCTAAAGTAATGCCCTCAGCCTTATCTCTATCCGACAAAGAAAATATTACATTACCCTTTTGTGGAATTTTTAATCCTGTCCCTTCAAAAGCTTTGAATAGAGCCTCTTGATAATTAGCACCAACCCCCATAACTTCCCCTGTTGACTTCATTTCTGGACTAAGGGAAATATCCACTTCTGCCAGTTTCTCTAAACAAAATACAGGAGCCTTCACCACCACATAATTGGGATATTCAGCTATTCCATTTTCATAGCCCATTTCCTTCAAGGTCTTACCCACCATTACTGCTGTTGCCAACGCCACCATTGGTACGCCAGTTACCTTTGCAACAATAGGTACTGTTCTGGATGCCCGAGGATTAGCCTCCAAAACCATTACTTCTTCATTCTTCACTACAAATTGTATATTAATTAACCCCTTTACTTGAAGAGCTTTTGCTATTTTAGAGGTGTACTCTACTATATTATCCAATACCTTTTGACTGACATTTTGAACAGGGTAAACACTCATACTGTCGCCAGAATGAACCCCTGCCCTTTCAATATGTTCCATAATGGCAGGAATAAATACAGTTTCACCATCGCTAATTCCATCAATTTCAACTTCTTTTCCTTCAATATATTGATCCAGTAAAACTGGGTAGGCTTCCTGCTGTTGCCAGAGATTGCTGACATATTTCATCAGTTCTTCTTTTCCCCAAACAATTTCCATAGACTGTCCACCAATGACGTATGAAGGTCTTACCACTAAAGGAAAACCCAACATTGTTATTGCATTTTCTACTTCTTGAAGATTGACTGCCATACATCCCTTTGTTTGTGGAATCTGTAGAGCCTGTAATAGTTCAGCAAATTTTTCTCTATCTTCTGCAATATCAATGGAAGTTGGAGAAGTCCCCAACACCTTTACCCCAGCATCATGAAGGGGTTTTGTTAAGTTAATGGCAGTTTGTCCACCAAACTGAACAATTACTCCATCAATACCTTCCATTTCTGCAATATTAACCACATCTTCTGTTGTAAGAGGTTCAAAATATAGTTTATCAGAAGTATCAAAGTCTGTACTTACGGTTTCTGGATTATTATTGACAATAATAGTCTCAATCCCTAAATCCTTCAATGCCCAAGCACCATGAACACAGCAATAATCAAATTCTATTCCTTGACCAATACGTATTGGGCCTGAACCTAATAAAACCACCTTCTTTTTATTAGTAAACTCCACTTCATTCTCCATTTCATAGGTGGAATAAAAATAGGGTGTAGTAGACTCAAACTCTCCAGCACAGGTGTCCACCAGTTTATAGACGGGTTTTAACCCTTTTTCCTTCCGTAAACTATTAATTTCCCCTTCACTAACATCTAACACATTGGCTATATATGCATCAGAGAAACCAATTTTTTTACAATCAATTAATAATTCTTCATCTAAGCCTTTTGACTTTAATAATTCTTCATGTTGAATAATATTATGAATTCTTGCTAAAAACCAGTGGTCAATTGATGTCATCTGAAAAATTGACGCCATAGACATTCCCCTTCTCATTCCTTCAAAGATGGCAAATAGTCTTTGATCATTGGGATAAGATAGTTTATCTATAATAAAATCATTGCTCCAATCAGCCATTGCCTTAGTATAAATATCTTTTCTTTTTCCTTCAAGGCTTCTAATTGCCTTTAGTAGGGCAGCTTCAAAGGTTCTTTCAATTGCCATAACCTCTCCCGTTGCCTTCATTTGTGTTCCCAGTGTTCGGTCTCCCGTGTTAAATTTATCAAAGGGCCATTGGGGAATTTTCACCACCACATAATCTAGAGCAGGTTCAAAACAAGCAGTTGTTTTCCCTGTAACAGGGTTTTTTATCTCATCTAAGCTTAAACCCACAGCTATTTTTGCAGCTATCTTTGCAATGGCATAACCCGTCGCTTTAGAAGCTAATGCACTAGAACGACTTACCCGTGGGTTTACCTCTATTACAATATAGTCCATGTTATGGGGGTTTAGGGCAAATTGAATATTACATCCCCCCTCCACCTTTAACTCTCTAATAATATCAATTGATGCACTTCTTAACATTTGGTATTCTTGATCCCTTAATGTTTGGGAAGGGGCTACTACAATACTGTCCCCCGTATGAACCCCCACAGGGTCAAAGTTTTCCATATTACAAATAATAATACAGTTATCATTTTTATCCCGCATTACTTCATATTCAATTTCCTTCCAGTTGGCAACACTTTGTTCAATGAGTACCTGTCCAATACGGCTATAACGTAAACCCCTTGAAACAATCTCCATAAATTGTTCTTCATTAATGGCAATTCCTCCACCAGACCCACCTAAAGTATAGGCAGGTCGAATAATTAGAGGATAACCAACTGTCTCTGCAAAGACTAAGGCATCCTCCACCGTTTCTACAATAGTGCTGGCAGGAATAGGTTGATTAATTAACTCCATTGTTTCCTTAAATAATTGACGATCTTCTGCCCTTTTAATAGCCTCAACAGAAGTTCCCAATAACTTAACATGGTATTTATCTAAAATCCCCTTTTCATGTAGTTCTATAGCTAAGTTTAAACCTGTTTGTCCACCTAAAGTGGGTAAAATTCCATCGGGTTTTTCAATTGAAATTATTTTTTCTAAAGCAACTACATTTAAAGGTTCAATATATATATGATCTGCAATATTTTCATCCGTCATAATAGTGGCAGGGTTGCTGTTTACCAACACCACCTCAATACCTTCTTCTTTTAATGATTTACAAGCCTGTGTTCCTGAATAATCAAATTCAGCTGCTTGCCCAATGACGATAGGTCCAGAACCGATGACTAATACTTTATTGATTTTATTGTCCTTAGGCATTATCTTCCCCCCTATACCACCTGTTTTTTATATTGTTCTACATAATTGATAAATTGATCAAATAAATACTTGGAATCCATTGGCCCAGGACATGCCTCTGGATGATATTGCACGCTGAAAACCGGTAAATATTTGTGTTTCATACCTTCTACCGTTCCGTCATTTAGGTTTACATGGGTAACAGTAAATAAATTAGTGTTTAAAGTATTTTCGTCAATGGCATATCCATGATTTTGAGACGTTATATAAACTCGATTATTAATCAAATCCTTCACAGGATGATTTGCACCCCGATGACCAAACTTTAATTTATAAGTTTTTGCCCCAGAAGCTAACCCCAACAATTGATGCCCCATACAAATTCCAAAAATGGGTATTTCCTTCATTAACTTTTTTATGTTCTCCACTGCCACCATTAAGTTTTCTGGATTTCCTGGCCCATTAGATAAAAATAGACCATCAACATTCATTTTAACAATATCCTCAGCCTTAGTATTGTAAGGCAATACTGTAATTTGGCAACCATAGGACTGAAGTATTCTAATAATATTTAGCTTTACACCAAAATCCATTAAAGCTATTTTAGGTCCATTTCCAGGAATAATATAAGGGCTTTTAGTTGAAACTTCTGCTGTATAGTTGTAATCAACCTTATCCTCTTCTTTCATTTGTGCCAATAAAGCCTCTCTTTCTTCCAAAGAAGTGGTGATTATTCCCTTCATAGTTCCATTATTTCTTAGATGTTTCACCAACATTCTAGTATCAATACCTTCAATTCCTAAAATACCATTAACCTTCATATATTCATCTATTGTAATTTCATTTTTCCAATTGCTTGGGTTTTTACAGAACTCCCTCACCACTAACCCTCTAATAATAGGTTTTTGAGACTCCACATCATCATAGTTTAGTCCATAGTTACCTATCATGGGATAAGTCATTACAAGTATTTGCCCATGATAAGAATAATCGGTAAATATTTCTTGATACCCCGTCATAGAAGTATTAAAAACCACCTCTCCCATGTTGGCAGTTTCACTACCAAAAGCCTTTCCTTCAAATATTGTTCCATCCTGTAGTAATAAATATCCTTTCATTATTCCACCTCAATTTCTATAAAAATACCGTCTAATGTATCTATTAATAAGTCAATATCATCCTTTTCAACAATTAAAGGAGGAACAAAACGCAATACCTTTCCAGCTGTACAATTGATTAATACCCCTTGTTGAAAGGCTTTTTCTACGATAGATGCCCCTTCAATTTCCAATTCCAGCCCCAACATTAGTCCCATCCCCTTAACCTGTTTTACCCACGGATAGGTTTCAACAAAAACTTGAAGCTTTTTAGTAAAGTATTTCCCCATCTCTTCTGCTTTTTCCCATAGTTTTTCATCAAGAATTGATTTCATGGTGGCAACCCCTGAAGCACAAGCTAAAGGATTACCTCCAAAGGTGGTTCCATGATCTCCTGGTTGCCAAGCTGTTGCAACCTCTTCTTTAGCTACAACTGCTCCAATAGGGAAACCTCCTCCTAACGCCTTAGCTAAAGACATAATATCAGGTTCTATTCCAAAGTGCTGATAGGCAAATAGTTTTCCTGTTCGTCCAATTCCACACTGTATTTCATCAAAAATAAGTAAAATATCTTTTTCTAAGCAAAGTTCTTTAACTTCCATTAAAAATTGTTTATCTACAGGTGTTACTCCACCTTCTCCCTGCACTGGTTCTATTAAAATGCCACACGTATTTTCATTAACTAATTGTTTAATTGATTCTATATCATTAAAGGTTGCAAATTTAAATCCTTCTGGTATCGGTCCATATCCTTCTTGGTATTTTTTATTGTCAGTTGTTGCCAGTGTACCTAAAGTTCTTCCATGAAAAGATCCAGACATGGCTATTATTTCATATTTATTAACGCCATATTTTTTATAGGCATATTTTCTTGCCAGTTTTATTGCCCCTTCATTGGCTTCTGCACCAGAGTTACAGAAAAATGCTTTATCAGCAAAGGAGTGATCCACCAATATTTTAGCCAATGCTATTTGACTTTCTATCCAAAACACATTAGATACATGCATTAATTTTTCTGCCTGCGCTTTAATGGCTTCCACCACTGCTTTTGGTGAATGCCCTAAGTTATTAACTGCAATACCACCAATAAAATCTAAAAAAGTCTTGTTCTCTGTATCTGTAACATAACAACCCTTTCCTTCCACAAAGGAAACAGGAAGTCTTTTATAGTTATTCATTAAGTATTGTTCTCCTAATGTTACTATTTCTTCTATTTTCATACTGCCTACCTCCTATGTTGTAATCATTGTACCAATGCCATCATCAGTAAAAATTTCTAATAGTATTGAATGAAATTTTCTACCATCAATAATATGGCATCTTTCTACACCATTGGTAACCGCCCCCACACAACACTGAATTTTGGGAATCATTCCACCTTTAATGATGCCATTCTCTATATATTGATAAACATTTGATGTTTTAATTGCAGAAATTAATGTGTTAGGATCATTTTTATCTTCTAATACTCCCTCTACATCAGTAATTAGCACCAACTTTTTTGCTCCTAAAGCCACCGCCAACTTACCTGCCACTTCATCGGCATTTATATTGTAACTCTCACCATCTTCCCCCACTGCCACAGGTGAGATGACTGGTACATATCCCCGTTGTATCACTGCATTAATTAATTCTATATTAATACCTGTAATTTCCCCTACAAATCCCAATCTTTCATCTTTTTTAATGGATTTTATAGTATCTCCATCCTTACCACTTAAACCCAAAGCCTTTACATCGTTGTAATTTAGTAAAGAAACAATTTCACTGGCAATCTTGCCACACAATACCATCTCTGTAATTTCCATTGTTTCTTTATCGGTAACCCTTAACCCATCAATAAATTCTGGTGTTTTACCAAACTGCTCCATCATCTGACTTATTTTCGGTCCTCCACCATGAACAATAACGGGGTTCATTCCAACGTATTTCATAAGGGCAATATCTTTAATCACTGCCTGTTTCAATTCTTCATTAATCATGGCATGGCCTCCATACTTTATGACCACCGTTTGATTATGGAACTTTTTTATATATGCTAAACTCTCCACTAATACGTGGGCTTTTTGTTGTGGTGATAATTCCATCTCGTCCTCCCCCTAAGTTCGATAAGCTCCATTTATTTTTACGTAATCATAGGATAAGTCACAGCCCCATCCCTTTGCTGTTTCTACACCCATGTTAAAATCAACTATAACGTTAATATCTTGATGTTTAAGCACCTTATCAATATCTGCTTCAAGAAATCCAGTACCTTGTCCAGCCTCAACAATTTTTACCCTTCCACCTTCACTGCATAAACAAATTGATATTTTTTGCATTTCAAAGTCTACACCTGAATAGCCAATACTACAAAGTATTCTTCCCCAGTTCCCGTCTTCGCCAAAAAAGGCCGTCTTTACAAGACTGGAATTTAAAATACTTTTAATACTTTTTCTAGCATCCTCCACTGTCAAAGCATTTAATACTTCCACCTCAATAAACTTAGTAGCCCCTTCCCCATCCCTTACAATGGTTTTAGCTAAATATTCATGGACAAAGTAGAATGCTTTTAAAAACTTATCTTTTTGTGGATGATTTTCATTCATTGTACTATTGCCTGCCAATCCATTTGCCAATACTGCCACCATATCGTTTGTACTGGTGTCTCCGTCAACGGAGATCATATTGTAGGTTTTATTAGTCATTTCCTTTAAATATTTTCTAAGGAAATCTCCTTCAATATTAATATCTGTAGTAACAAAAGATAACATAGTTGCCATATTAGGATGAATCATCCCCGAACCTTTTGCAATACCACCAATGGTAACTTCCTTACCATCAATCTCTAACTTTACTGCTATGGATTTAGCCATAGTATCAGTGGTCATAATTGCCTCAGCTGCATCTTTTCCCCCTTCATAAGAAAGGGCCTCTACTGCCTTTTGTATTCCTGCTTTAACAATTGACATTGGCATTGGAACACCGATAATTCCAGTTGAAGATACAATTATTTTTTCTGATGATATATTAAGTGCCTTTGCTGTAGCATCTATCATTTCCTTTGCATCTAAAACCCCCTGTTGCCCCGTACAGGCATTGGCATTACCACTATTTACAATAATTCCTTGAAGCTTCCCAGTCTTTATATTTTCCTTTGACACAATGACTGGTGCAGCACAAGCTTTATTGGTGGTAAATACACCTGCTGCTTCACAAGGGACATCACTAACAATTAGCGTCATGTCTTTTTTAGACTTTTTTATTCCTGCATGAACTCCACTTGCCCTAAAGCCTTTTGGTGTAGTTATATTTCCTTCATATATTTTAAAATCTTTCATTTTTATACCTCCCTACACTTTATGGCCATAATGGCATCTGTAGTAGACCCATTGTTTCTTGGAAACCAAACATAACATTCATGTTTTGAACCGCTTGTCCTGATGCACCTTTAATTAAATTATCAATAGCACTTACTAAAATTATTTTTCCAGTTCTTTCATCCAACCTCCACCCAATATCACAAAAGTTTGAACCCGAAACTGCCTTTGTTTGTGGAAGATGATCCTTTAACAAAATTCTTATAAAACTTTCTTTTTCATAATATTGTTGATATATTTCCACAAGGTCTAATTCCTTTAATCCCTTATCATTAGTCAAATAAATGGTACTTAATATTCCCCTCGTTATGGGAATTAAATGGGGTGTAAACTGAATGAATACTTTTTCATTGGCAATTAATGAAAGCTCCTGCTCTATTTCTGGAATATGTCTATGACTACCTAAGCTGTATGCCTTTACATTTTCATTGCATTGAGCATAAATTGTACCATCCATTGGATGTCTTCCTGCCCCAGAAACACCAGATTTCGAGTCAGCTATGATGTTTTCTATGGAAACAACCTTTTCCTTGAGTAGAGGATATAGGGCTAAAAGAATACTGGTGGGATAACACCCAGGGTTTGCCACCAACTGTGTTTGTTGAATTGTTTCTCTATGGATTTCCGTTAACCCATACACAGCTCCTTGTAACTCCTTTACTGCTTGGTGTTTTACGTTATACCAGTCTTCATAAACAGTAGGATTTGTAATTCTAAAATCTGCCGACAAATCAATTACCTTTGTTCCCCTCTTTAGTCCCTCCTGTACTGCCTTTTGGCTTAAACCGTGGGGTAAGGCACAAAATAAAACATCTATAGAATCCAACTCCATAGGATTATCTAAATTGATTGAAGTGCATTTTATGTCCATCAAACCTTTTAAGTTTGGATAAGTACTGCTATATTCAATTCCCTCATAACTTCTGGAATCTAAAAAATCTATATTTACTTCAGGATGTTGAATTAATAATCTTGTTAATTCAGCCCCTGCATAACCTGTAGCCCCTAATATACCAGCCTTTATCATTAAATTCACTCCTTGTTAATATTATTTAAATAATTGTATATTTATTAAGTATAATGTATATTTATTCTGCTTATCATTTAATAATAATACAATAATTCGTATAAAAACACAATAGTTTTTTTAATAAATTTTCAGTAAAATTTTTATGATATGGGGATACAAGTACTTTGCTGAATAAAATATAACATCAACTTTGCAAAAAAAAATACAACCTCTAATTTTAGAAGTTGTATATTATTAACTTTTATTTATAATTATTTACGAAACAAACCTTTTTTCTTTTCTTTAACAAAAAGTCCCTTAATTACACTTAATAAACTAAGTAAATCACCAATAGGTAGTACAAAATCTTCTGTAAGGCTTTGAGCTGTTGCTGCTGCATACTCTACAGTTTCCTCGATGCTTCTAATAGTTCCTTTTATTTGCTTAACCTCTTGGTTAACACCCTCTGTAATTTCCTCTACGTTTTTCAAAACACCGCCGATATGTTCCATTTCCTCATTAACACTTGCTGTAATACCATCAATATTATGTACGATACCCGATAATGACTCTATTGATTGATTAATATTTCCTTCATTTTTAATTAAAACAGTTTTTACTTGTTTTAATATTTCATATCCCTTCAATAATGCCATAAACAGAGCTACCAATACTGCAATTCCTGCTAATGCCAGTACCCCAAACAATGTTTCCAGTGTAAAAGTAAATGTCATCCCAGTTCCCCCTTTGTAATTTATAAACTAGTTGTTTAAGCTTCGTACTTTTCTAAATCTTCTTCATCAAAATTATCTTCATCCCGTTTATTTTTATCACTTATAATAATCATCTTATCTTTAAAAATATCTTTATTTTCATCTACCAGTTCAGCTAGTTTTGTTTTACCCTCTTTTAAATTTGTTTCTAATGTTTCCTTTGCCTTTTCCAACTCTTCCTTAGCCTTCTTACGGTTGTTTTCCCCTGTATCTGGCGCTAAGAATACTCCTGCTAAACCTCCTATTAATGTACCCAATGCTAAACCCTTTGCAATCCCTTTACCTCGTTCCAGTCGTCTCTGTCTTTTAGTTGTTTCAGGATCTAGCAAATTTTTTATATGCTCCACTCTTTCATTCAAACGTTTAATATCCATATTTTTTTCCCCCTTTAATATTTCAATATTACATATGGTAATTATACCCTACAAACATGGTAAGAAACAACTATATTCAATAAGTATATAAATATATTTTAAAAAAATCCAAAACCAAATTCAATCACTGGAACATATACAGAAATACATAAAGGAGCTTAATTTTGTTGTGTCGAAGAAGATGCCAATTTTTCATTAGTATAAGGGCGTGATTTTTCAACCACGCCCCCATTTTTTTTAACCTAATATCCATTTACTTCTTCTAGTAAATTTCTTTTATACATAGCATACATTACTTTTAAAGTAGCAATTTTTTCTGCCATTTCGACTTGTAGTTTAGATGCTAAATCATAATTTTCTTTTTCCAGCGCTTCTCTAATAATGGTAAACAAGGACTTCTTCTCTAAACTATCCTTCATTAAATAGTTTCTAAGGTTATTAATTTTTTCCCAATTAACTACATCAAGATCTGTAGCATTTTCTCCATGATGTAATTTTTTGCAATTTCTTACGATTGTCATATTGTCTGGAATAATTCTTCCCAGTAATTCCGTTACCCATCTATCTAAAGTGGATATTTCATAAGAGTTTAAAATCTTCTCATCAAAAACATTACCATTAAACAAAATGGCTTTTTTATCTGGATAATTTGTAAATCCTTGAACATTCTCCCAAACCGTAGCCGGTGGCTTACTAAACAACCTATTTCTTTCTTCCTCGTTATAATCTTCAAATACATCATGTTCACTACGGTAAGCTCTTTCTTTTTCTAAATAAGACTTATCTTCACCAGCACCTTTGGAGATTTCTTCCTCCAATTGCTTGCTAGTTAATTTATTTTCTACTGCATACTTAATACCGTCTAGCATTGCTAAATAAGATGCACTAACTAATAAATAGGTATTAGAAGTAGGGTTTGGTGCTCTTAGTTCGTATCTAGTTGCCATAGGACTGTTAACATCCCTAACTAAACCCACCAATACTGTACGGTTTCTAGATGGGGTTTCTACATTATTTCCAACAGAACCCACTATACATACAGGTGCTTCAAAACCTGGCTTCAAACGATTAAAAGCATCATTTGTCGAGGTTACAAAAGGATTTATAACTTCATAATTCTTTAGTAATCCCATTAATGCTCCCCAACCCATAGGACTTACGAAGTCTTCCTTCATATTTTGTGGTGTAAATAAATTTACATATTTACCATTTTTAAGTTTTAAACTGGCACCCATATGACAGTGTTTACCACTTCCCGCCACACCTTCAATTGGCTTAGCCATGAAGGTTACTTCTAAACCATATCTTTCAAAGGTTTCTTCAACAAACTCACGAATAAACAAATCATTATCACAACATTGTAAGGCATTACTATACTTCCAGTCTACCTCTAATTGCTCCATTACATGGTTTAGTTTACCTGTTCCAGCAATGGTTGATCTAACGCCACCTACTTCTTTGTGACCCATTTCTGGTTCAACCCCGTACTTTTCTAATAACATCATGGTTTCTTCTAGCGCCGATCGAACAGAACCTTTTGTGCGTTTCCAATATTGTTCTTTAAGCATTTGTGATGTAGAAAGTTTTTCTTCATCTGCTAAATCTTCTGGTGTTTTTACCCAAAACTCTAATTCAGTAGCAGTGGTTAAATTAACTGATTCAACTTCATCTATTGAGGTCAACCCTAAATCTCTTAATGCATTAGGGTTCTTTGCTAGTAATTCCATAACTTCTTTTTCAAAATAATCCACTGTCCGTTTTAATATGGCTCTTGAATCCACCCATTTTTCATTATGTTCTAAGTAGGCAGGTATTTTTAAAGTTCCAATAGGCAACTCTGTTTCTGAGTCTAGTAGCTCATAATTATAATCAATAAACCAAGTTACAGAAAGGTCAGGGATAATATCAACCTTAGCATTGTTTAAGGTTGCAATCTCGTGAAGCATAACACTTGAACCGTCAGTCTGAACCCCTGTTTTAAGGAATGCATTTATATCTTCTAAAAATAAGGAAATAGGTATTTTTTCATCAGTATTATTTCCTCCCAAGTCTACGCCAACTAAAGAAACAAACTTTATAGCTGGATGGGCCTCTAATATCTTCCTTAATTTTTCTTCCTCATGGGTCCACGGTGGTAAGAAATAGATCATTGGTTCAGTTAAAAATTCTTCAAGATTCTTTTTCATTCATATCCCTCCTAATATTTAAACAAAACAAGTTTGTTTGTATTTTATTTAGTTCCGAAACTTTTATTTCTTAATAAATTTTAATAATGATTATACAAGAGTTTGTCGTAAAAGTAAACACTAATCATGTAAAATTATTAATTTTTTTAAAATTAAAAATCTTTATTATTAATAAGTTAAACTAATACCTCCCCCTAATTTTGAGGAAAACGTTTTAATTTCTTTATAGCTATTTAAAGTATAAAATATACATTATTTAGTTTTTTTATTCTATATAGTTATTCTTTATTTTTCTTTTTTTATTTGCTAACAACATTTTTTAGTTTCTATTAAACTAAAGAGTTTTATCCTAAAAAATGAAAACTACACCACAAAGAAATAATTTTAACAACTATTAATAGGTGTAATAGGAGATTTAATCATATTTATATTAAATGAATTGGAGGACCATAAATTTATTTTCCATGAAAAAAAGAGAAAAAAATACTTTTCTCTTTTTAAGTCCATTAATCATGTTTTGCTAAGGTATTCTCAATCAAGTCAACTAATGTGTTAATTGCTTCAGTTTCATCTGACCCATCTACTCTAAGCAGAATTTCTTCTCCTTTTTTCGCACCCATACTTAATACATTCATTATACTTTTACAATTATACTCATTTCCACCCTTTATCATCATAATTTCTGATTTAAATCTAGTTGCCTCTTTAACTAAAAAACTAGCCGGTCTTGCATGAAGACCTATTTCATTCTGTATTACTACTACCCTCTCCAACATCGCTTACTCATCCTCCCAATATATATGATAGTATCTATCTTTATTCTAATAACTAATATAATATCACTAGTTTAGTGTATGTAATATTATTTCTTATATAATACTAGTTCTTACAATCTTTTTCAATTCCCCCTTTAAAATCAATCATATTATTATATTAATTAAGTTATTGTTAAAACAGTGTATTACTTCTAAACAAATTTAATCCATTTCATTTCAAAAATTGATAAGTCATCCTTTAATTTAGCTTGATTTCTCGATAACTTCTTTAGATTTAATGTATAGTGATGATTCTGTAACTGTACCTCATCTTTAATATGTTTTATTAAACCTTCATATTCCATTATTGTTCCGTTATAATCTGTAATTTCCAATAAACCATCTGTATATATAATAATGGTTTCACCAGTTTCTAAACATACGGTCTTTTCTTCATATTCTTCAGCAAACTCAAAACCAATGGGAGTTCCATAACCATCCAATTCTTCTATTTCACCATTATTTCTTATTAAGATAGGAGCAGGATGGGCTGCTCTAACATATTTTAAAACCCCTGTTTTTACATTTAACACCATATAAAAAATAGTAAAATAGTGTTTATATTTTGCAAAAGGAAAACGTTTATTTAAATAATGAATGACCTCAACAGGAGAAATAATTTCATAATATGGATGCTCATTTATTTTTCGTTTTAAAGGGGATCCCCTCTCCATATCTAATATTAGACATTCAGACAGTGCCACCGCCAACATTGATGAAGCAATTCCATGTCCCATTACATCAATCATATACATTCCCATATGATCATCATCCAACATAAATGCATCAAAAATATCTCCTCCAACCTTTCCAGAAGGTTGAAAATTCCATAAGAAAGAGCAATTAGGAATATTTCCTAAGGATTTAGGAATTAATGCCTCTTGAATTTTTGCTGCCATAGTTAAGTTCCTATCTAATTCCATTTTTTGATTTTCAATCATAGACAGACTTTCTTCCAATGCATTATTAGAAGCCATAAGACTTTTTTCCAATTCTATCATCTTCATTTGATTTTTAATGATCAGTATTATTTCATTTTCATGGAAGGGATGTTGTATATAACCATTAACCCCTAATTCTATGAATTTTAACTTTCGTTCTTCTACATTACTATGTAATTCAACAATGACTGGTATGTCTTTTGTACTTGGATGATTTTTTAGTATTCTACATGCATTAAGGGTCTCGGTTTCCTCGAAAAAACTGTTTAATAAGATTAGATTAGTATTTGTTTCTAAAACCAATTCTTCCATATTTTCTGTTATGACCATTTCTACAACTTCATATCCATAACGTCTTAGTAAATTTTTCATAAAACACATTGGTTTTATGGTGGGTTTAAGTATCAATATTTTATTTGGCATATGGGTTTTCTCCTTAATTTCTATCTAACACTATTTATAACTACTACTTTGGCTTAACATTTTAATATTTCAATATAAAAAGGAATACACCCTTACTTCAATAAAAACTTAAAATATTACTTTTTAGATGAAAAAACAATTAAAAATATAAAATTTCAACATTATTAGTTATATTCTTCATACACCAATAGAATTCCTACTAATTTTTTTGAAAAGTTTTATTTTTATATTAACTATTGTTAATAAACTTTAAAATAGGACTTAAAGAGGATTAACCTCTTTAAGCCCTTGTACCTACAAATGAATAGGATGCCCTATAATACCATGGGCTGCCTCCATAACAATTTCAGAAAGGGTTGGGTGGGGGTGAATCGCCTTAGCTACATCAAAAGCAGTTCCTTCTAGTTCCATAGATATAACTGCTTCCGAAATCATATCAGTGGCATGAACTGCCATAATATGAGTTCCTACTATCTCACCATATTGTTGATCCGCCACTATTTTTACAAAACCAATACTTTCTCCTTCTGCTAAAGCTTTACCATTAGCACTAAGGGGAAATTTACTAACCATTACCCGAAGTCCTTGTTCTCTAGCCTCTTCTTCCGTTAACCCCACAGAAGCAATTTCAGGAAAACTATAAATACAAGAAGGGATCACTCTATAGTTTAACGATTCATCTCCACCCATAGCATTGGTTGCTGCCACTATTCCTTCTGCGCTGGCTACATGAGCTAACATATATTTTCCATTTACGTCTCCAATGGCATAAATACCATTAATATTAGTTTCCATTTTATCGTTTGTAACAATACCTTGTTTATTAGTGGCAATATGTAGGGCTTCTAATCCCTTTAAGTTAGGGGATGTTCCTAAAGAAAGTAGTATCTTATCAGCTTCAAACACCCTATCGTCTCCATCAATTATTACATTTACAGTATTTTGATGTATTTCATTAATTTTACAATCAGTAATAATATTTAAACCATTACTCTTTAAATGTTTAGCTAAAGCCTCCGCCATTTCCGTTTCTATACCAGTCAAAATACGATTAGAGCGTTGAAGTAATGTTACCTCCACACCTAATGTATTAAAAAGGGTAGCAAACTCTACACCAATAACCCCTCCACCCAATATTAATAAACGTTTAGGTAACTCTTTTAAACTTAATATCTCCTTACTGGTTAATATAAATCCATTCTCATACGACTGTCTTAAACCAGTTATATTTGGAATTTGGGGTTTTGATCCTGAAGCAATAATATACTTTCTACCTTTAATTATTTTTCCATTCACTTCTATTTCTGTAGGGTTAATAAACCTACCAAAACCTTCATAATAGTCTATATTATACTTTTTAACTAAGCCTTTAATTCCATTTACCAACCTTTTAACAACTTTATTTTTTCTATCTATCATTGTTTTCCAATTGATTTTTATTTTATCTTTATCTATTCCTTCTATTCCATAAAATTCACTTTTTAGTATATCTTGATAAACCCTAGCATTTTTCAATAGGGCTTTAGTGGGAATACAACCCCAGTTTAGACATACTCCCCCTAGAGCCTCCTTTTCTATTAAAGCAACCCGTCCTCCCAGTTGAGCTGCTTTAATGGCTGCCACATATCCTCCTGGCCCTCCCCCTAAAATTACCACATCGTAAATCATAAAAATTCCTCCTATCGTAGTAATAATCCGTGGGGATCTTTAATGTATTTATTAAAAGATTTTAAAAATCGTCCTGCATCACCACCGTCTATTACTCGATGATCAAAAGCAAGAGAAATAGGTAAAATCCATCGCTTTACAATTTCATCCTCCACCACCACTGGTTTCTTATTAATTCTACCAATACCTAATATAGCCACTTCTGGATAATTAATAATAGGCGTTCCAAAACTAGCTCCTAATGAACCGTAATTAGTAATGGTAAAGGTACTTCCCTTTAATTCTTCTATTTTTAATTTTCTATCTCTTGCTCCCGTTCCTAGCCGATTAACCTCTTCCATTAAAGCTAATATACCCTTTTGATCTGCATCTTTTATAACAGGTACCAATAACCCCTCTGTTGTATCTACTGCAATTCCTATATGGTAATAATCTTTAATTAGCAAATGTTCTTCCTCTTCTAACAGTTGACTATTAAATTTGGGACTTTCTTTTAATGCTAAAATTAAAGCCTTAATAATGAAGGGTAAGTATGTAATTTTTATATCTTTTTCTACTAAAAAATAATCCTTAATGTTGTCCCTGTACTTTACTAACTCCGTTACATCCATCTCTTCCATCACAA
Source organism: uncultured Alkaliphilus sp. (assembly GCA_938074565.1). Lineage (GTDB taxonomy): Bacteria > Bacillota > Clostridia > Peptostreptococcales > Natronincolaceae > Alkaliphilus. The sequence goes on from CALJEQ010000023.1 coordinate 73,693, forward strand.
CTGTATGGGGTATTGTAAAGAAGGATTCTTTCATTTTCTTTGCAATGGTTTTTCTTAAAACAGATAGTTTAATTTTTTCTCCCTCTACTGCTCCAGCATCAGTCTTTTGGGGTTTTTCCAATGACTTCGGTTGTCTATTTTCATAGAACCTTTGGATATCCGCCTTCATAACCCGCCCCATTGGACCTGTACCTTCCACATCTTCTATATTAACCCCAAAGTCTATAGCCATTTTTCGAGCTACAGGTGTTGCCAATATTTTTTTTCGTATATTATTATCTACTTTACTGTTTAATCGACCTTCATCACTATTAGTTAAAACTTCATCTGAAACCTCTAAAGCTCCAACTACTCCTGCATTATCTTCTTCAACCACCTCTGTTTTTAATTCCATTTCTGTTATGGGTTTAAGGTCTATTTTAAACTCTCCTCCATTGTCTATAACCACTAGGGTATCCCCAACATATATGGTTTCACCTACTTTCCCATTTAGTTTTTTAATGATACCTGTTGCAGGGGCTGGAAGTTCTGCATTTACTTTATCAGTCTCTACTTCACAGATAGAGTCTCCCTCCTGAACTTCATCCCCCTCTGCCACCAACCATTTTAAAAGGACTCCTTCATGGATTCCCTCTCCTATATCTGGAAGTTTAAATTCTATCATCTATACTTTCCCCCTTAAGTTAAATAATTTACCAACTCAGTTATTTTGTTTACAATTCTTTCTGGAGTTGGAATATAGTGATGTTCTCCCTTAGGTAATGGGAATATTGTATCAAAGCCCGTTAATCGAGTAGGTGGTGCTTCTAAATGCAAAAAAGCCTTTTCATTAATTATAGAAACTAATTCTGCCCCAACTCCATTTGTCTTTGCTGCTTCATGTACAATTAACACTCTACCCGTTTTCTTAACCGAATTAATTATTGTTTCACCATCAATAGGAGAAATTGTTCTTAAATCAATTACTTCAGGATATATTCCTTTAGCTTCCGCCATTTCTGTTGCCTTTAACACTTCCCTCATGGAAGCTCCCCAAGATATAATGGTTATGGACTGCCCCTCTTTTACCACTTTTGCTTTACCAATAGGTATTAAATATTCTTCTTCTGGTACTTCCTGTTTAAAGGCTCTATAAATTCGTTTTGGCTCCATAAAAATAACGGGGTCTTCATCTCTTATGGCAGATGCCAACAAACCCTTTGCATCATATGGAGTTGAAGGGATTACCACCTTCAAACCAGGAATATGGGCAAATAAAGCTTCGGTACTCTCGGAATGATGCTCTAGCGCTCGTATTCCTCCACCATAGGGCATACGGATTACCATTGGCACAGTGTATCTTCCCCTTGAACGATTCCTCATTCTTGCAACATGGCATATAATTTGATTGAAAGCAGGATACACAAAACCCATAAACTGCATTTCCACCACTGGAATCATACCATTAATACCCATACCTATACCAACACCTACTATTGCTGATTCTGCCAGTGGACTATCCATACAACGGTCTGTACCAAACTCTTTTTGTAGGTCTGCGGTTGCCCTAAATACACCACCTTCATACCCAACATCTTCACCAAAAACCACTACTCTATCATCCCTTTTCATTTCTTGTCTTAGGGTTTCATTTACTGCCTGCAATAAGTTCATAACAGCCATTATACTTCACCTCTTCCCTTTAAAAATTGCTGATACTCTTCCATTTGTTCTTTTAGTTGAGGAGTCATTTCTTTATACTGATATTTAAAAATATCTTCTAATGCTATATCTCCATTAGCTTCAACATATTTAAAAGCTTCTTCTGCAATAGAAGCACATTCTAAGGCTATTGTTTTGTCTTCTTCTTCTGTTAGCATTCCTTCCCTCATCAAATATTTTCTCATTCGATCAATGGGGTCTTTTTTCTTCCATTCTTCCACTTCTTCATTTTTTCTATATCGGGTAGGATCGTCACTGGTGGTATGGGCTCCAATACGATAGGTATACGCTTCTATCAAGGTTGGTCCTTCACCTGATCTTCCTCTTTTTACTGCCTCCATTGTGGCTACATAAATAGCAAAAATATCATTTCCATCAACTAGTATACCTGGCATTCCAAAGGCAATTGCCTTTTGGGCAATGGTTTCTGATGCAGTTTGTGATGCCCTTGGGACAGAAATGGCAAATTGATTGTTTTGACAAAAGAAGATTGTTGGTGTTTGATATACTCCTGCCCAGTTCATGGACTCTGCAAAATCCCCCTGTGAAGTGGCTCCATCACCAAAGTATGTAATAACCACTTCGTCTTTTTTTTGTAATTTTGCCGCCCAAGCAATGCCTACAGCATGTTGTAAATGACTGGCTATAGGAATAGAAACTGGTAGGATTCTAATATCTTCTGGAAGCTGGCTACCAAATTCATTACCATACCAATAGAGATATATCTTTTTTAAGTCGGCTCCCCTTGTCAACCATGCTCCTAATTCTCTAAAGGCTGGCACCATCCAGTCTTTTTTCTCTAATACAAAAGCACTTCCAACCTGTGCTGCCTCTTGACCAATATTAGGAGCATAAGTTAACATTCGACCTTGACGTTGATACAGTAACGCTTTTTTATCAGTTTCTCTTGTTTGCACCATTAGTCTATACATTTTAATAAGTACTTCTCTAGGAAGATTAGGCATTAAATCAGGCTCAATAATCTCTCCTTCTTGATTCATAATCTGAAACATCTTTTTTTCCATTGGATTGTAGTTTTCAAAAAGCAATTTAATCCCTCCATTTCATTACAATTTTTTATATTCTTTCTTCTTATATATCCATACAACCTAATAATTAACAAAAATGAAACCATCATTTTTGTCCTTTATCAAACTATGCTTTAGTGCTTGTCTACTTTACTAACATTAAAAAAATATTAATAAAAAAACTCTCTTTCAGTAATCAACCGAAAGAGAGTTTTTTTATTAATATTTTATTGTATTTATAATATTGCAAATTAGTGGGATACAGGTTTTGGCTCATGTTGTATAGTAAATTCCATGGCTAACGTTAATTCATTACCACCATTAGAACTTGCCCAAATTAAACCTGCGCCACTAATTAATAAACTACAAATCAATAAGGATGCTATTACACTTTTAAGTTTTTTCATATTAAACACCTCCTATCTTTCCTGAGTATTTTTAAGGGCTAAGTAATCTTTGCGAATTTTTGATGCATACTCAATGCTTTTACTACTTTCACCTAGCCCAATGTACACCTCAATATAAAAACTATATAAGTCATTCCTTTTTAGTTTAATATTATTATCAATTATAATTTTTTCTCCATCCTTAAGGTGCATTAAAGCATTATTAAAATCATTAAGTTTAATATAGACCTGTGAAAGGGTGAAATGAAAATCAATAATCATTTCATTCTCTGTAAAGTCCTCTGCTAAAACTAATCCTTCATTTAATGTGTTTAAAGCTTCATCATATCTACCTGCCAACACTAGGCATCTAGCTTTAGTTATATAAATCCATGGTATATAGTCTGGTCTAACACCTTTTAATATTTTTATTGCCTTATCAACATAATTTAAAGCTTTTTGTATTTTCCCTTGTTCCATATAAAAAATAGTATAGTTATCATAAAGTAAAAACAAAATATCTTTATCTAAAACTTTATGTTTTTGCATTAGTTTTTCATATAGTTTTTCTGATCTTTCATAATTCCTCAAATCTCGATATGTATTTGCTTCTAATATTATTGTTTGATTATTGTAGTATTCATACAGTGGGTTATCCCATTCAATTTCCTTAAACATATTAATAAATTGTAGCGCCATATCATAGCGATGAATCTTACGATAACAAATAATTATATTAAAGACAGCCTCTACCTTTATTCTTGCCTTGTTGGCAGTACTGTGTTCTATAGCTGTATCATATGCCTTTGAATAATAATTTAGTGCTTGATCCATCATCATTTGCATGTAATAACAAGCTCCCATAAAATTATAAGTTCTAGCAACTTCACTATAGTCTCTTACTTCAATGTAGTATTCTAAGACATTAGAACATTCCTCTAAAGCTTTATTATACAAATAACTTTTATAATAAAACCTTCCCTTTAAATATCTTAGTTCTATCAATTCCTGCTTCATATCCCATTGTTCTACTAATTTCAGTATTTTATCGAAGGTCATATAAATTAACTTTGTATTGATATGACCAGATTCTATTAAAGTCTGTAGATATTCAATCTCTTCTTTTACTTCTCTATTCACTCTATCCTCTTCTGTCTCCATTAAAAACTCTGGCGTAATCATCTTTCCCATCGTTCTGTAATACCTATTTAAAGATTGAGCAATTATAGTAGCAGTGTTCCAAGTTAGACCACGCTTATTTTTTTCGATCATACTGATTAGACTTTTAGAGACAGTTTCATTGGTAATATCCTCCTGTTTCAATCCAAGTTCCATCCGTAGTTTCTTAATTTTCTCACCAGGACTCAATAACTCCATTTATTAAAACCCCCTCTATTAGAACTGGTAAATCCATGTAAATTAAAGTATTTATATTCCAAATTTCCCATTTAATATTAAATATTACTTAATTATATGTAATTATTACTAATTATTATTATTTTACAATAAAATTAACTTTTTATCAATAACAAAGTTAATGTAAATAGTTCTTTATTCCTATTTTATAATACTATTGTTAATTTTTACTACTATATCATTTCTAAAACCTGTATATTTAGCTATTTAACCCTTTATTACTAAAAATATTTATTTATATTTATTTGTACTAATAATGTATACATATATATTTGTAATATGTTTGTTTAACTCTTTTTTTTACATAATTAGCCCACTTGCTAAATATTGGAATGTAATTTGTAATAAAAACTTAATTTATTAAAAGGAATATTCACCTATATAGTCGAATAATACATTTTAAACCCGTAATAATGAGAGGTGTCGTATATGACCATAAAACAAAAACTTAGCCTTTTTCATAAAAAAATTACCCATAAATTATTAATCTACTTGATTGTAACTTCCTTAGTTCCCATTGTTACCTTAGTTAGCTTTTTAAAGGTATCTATCGAAAAGCAACTTCTTGAATATCGATCTAAAGAAATTAAACAATATGAAGAACAGTTTAACTATAACTTATCAAAATATCAAGATTATTTTACATTAATTGCCCTAGACTATGCTTCTTGGGAAGATACTTATTATTCCACTTTAACTAAAGATGTAGATTGGCTAAGAGAAAATGTTGTTGAATGGTTGCCTCAGTATTTTAACTTTACATATGTAGGAATTATAGATAATTCACAAAATGTCTTGCTAGAAAACCTCAATGGATTTTATAATCACTATAACCAAAAATTTATGGATACCTACACTATCATTAATAAGGCTAATTATGTTTTTGTTGAAGGTGAAGCCTATATCACGATTATTAAAGATATTACATCTGAAAAAGATTCAGGAAGATCTCCTGGTAAATTAGTTATAGCAGAAAAGCTAGACAAACAGTTTATAGATGATAATTTATTTATACCTAATCTTTATGTAAATCTTTATACAAAAAACAGTTTAGTTATAGAAGACACTGTTTTGTATCCCTATATTAATGAAGAAGTAATAGAAATTAAAGCACCTCTACGCTTTGGAAATCATCTATATCATTTTGTTCCACTTAAAAGTTTAGAAGCTGATATTATTGGTTATGGTATTTTAAAAATACCCTATGACTTCTATATCCATGCTTTACAAACTTTGTATAATTCACAGTTATTTACTTATTTATTAGTCATTATCTTTTTTTCCTTATCTATTTATTTCATGAAAAAACAATTTATTGATCCTATTAATCTTACTAGAAATGTTATTGAACAAATTAGAGCTACAGGAAAACCAATTCCTATAAATATTAATAGAAGTGATGAAATTGGAGAATTAATTCATTCCTTTAACGAGTTGGCGGTGGAAATTGATCAATACAATCAGGAATTGAAGAGTTTATCCATCACTGATGAAATTACACAACTTTATAATGCTAGACATCTTAGTAACCTACTGGATATTAAAATACAACAAAACCAACCGTTTATGTTTGTTATTCTGGAAATCAATTTTATAAAATCTTATAACAATTTATTTCAAAGAACGCAAACTGACTTAGTCTTGAAGAAAATTGCTTATCTAATTAAAAGAATTAATAATCAACATGAAAGTCCTTTAGCTTTTAGAATTGATGGTTCTTCTTTTGCACTAGTATTCGAAAACAAGTTTCTTAATGTAGCCACATCTTGGGTAGAAAAATTCCAAAAAGAAATCAGTCAAATGGATTTCTATGGAAAATCAAATGTGCCAACAGACTTAATTAATGCTTCTGCTGGAATATCCATATTTCCTGATGAAGCTAATTCTAAAGACACTTTAATTAAACTAACAGAAAACAAGCTACATAATGCTACACGCTTTCTATCACAACGAATTGGTTATTATTATTCAGTGTTCCACGATGCCAGTACTAAAGAATCCATCAGTACAATGGAAGATGCCTATTCTTTAGCTAAAGTCCTCTTGTCTGTTATTAATGCCATGGATCAATATACCCTATGCCACAGTGAAGGTGTTGGTAAATATGCTTTAGAAATAGGTGAAAAGTTAAACCTATCTACTTACGATTTAGAATTATTAAGATATGGTGCTATACTACATGATGTTGGTAAAATTGAGTTGGGCAGTGAATTATTAAATAAAGTAGGTAAACTTTCCATAGAAGAAATTACAAAAATTAAAATGCACCCGATATATGGTGTTAATATTCTATGTTCTATTCCAACGTTAGAACCGATTCTTCCAACAGTTAAGTATCACCATGAATGGTTCAATGGAACAGGTTATCCCGATGGCTTAAAGGAGGATGAAATACCTTTATTTGCCCGTATTGTTTCAGTGGCAGATGCCTTCGATTCAATGGTTACAAATAGACCTTATCGAGCTAAATCAAAAACTATTGAAGAAGCAGTTTCAGAACTTATTAGATGTAGTGGTACTCAGTTCGATCCTTATATAGTTGAAGTTTTCATTTCTACTATAAACAATTAAAATAAAAAGTACCCTAAGTAAGTATATATACACTTACAGGGTACTTTTTTTATGTTTACTAATTTATTGTTATCTTTATACTAATTTGTATTTATTTAGGAAAATACACTGTAAACTCACTTCCTACTCCTTCTTCACTTTCCACTTCTATTCTTCCCTTCAATACTTCTACCAACTTTTTCACTAGAGATAGCCCAATCCCAGTACCAATGTTACTTCTACTAAAAGAACCATCTATAATATAAAAACGATCAAATATTTTATCTATTTTTTCTTTGGGTATTCCTACACCGTTATCTTTAACTTTTATAATAAAATAATTATCATCTTCTAGTAAGAAAAGCCTAACCTCTCCATTCATATCCGTAAACTTGATGGCATTAGTAAGTAAATTTAATAATATGCGCTCATATTTTTCATAGTCCATTTTTATTATTTCTGTTGAAGTCTGATTAATTATATGCAATTTAATAGACTTCTTCATGGCAGCAGGTTGAAGGGATTCCAGTAATGTTTCTGAAAAAGAAAAAATAGCTACATCACTGTAATTAATATTTAAATAACCCGCCTCAGCCTTTGTAATGTCTAAAAAGTTATTGACTAGGTTTAAAAGCCTGTTGGTATTTTTTTCTATCCTGCTCAACATTTTTTCAGTACCACCACTAAATTCCTTTGAATAAATGTCACTATTGAGCATTTGAATTGCAGAATGCACTACTGCAATTGGAGAACGCAATTCATGGGATATAACAGTAAAATATTCTTCCTTCATTTTTGCTAATGCTTCGGATTCTCTTTTTGCCTTAACTTCCTCCGTAACCTCTATTCCTACTGCTGTAATATAAATAATTTCACCTTCATCATTAATTGTTGGAGAATGTACAATTTGATAATGTCTCTCTCCACCATTTAAATCACGATATTCTACTATTTTAGGTTCAGTAGTTTTGTTACCTGCCGCTACTTCAATAACATCTGACATAAATTCCTCTGCATACTGCCTAGGTAAAGTATCTAAGAATGTTTTTCCTATTAATTCATTTTTATTTAGTTTTATACCTAATAACTGTTGAAGAAACAGACTGAATCCTTCATTAATTAGTTCGAACCTACAGTCCGGATAACTAACTGTTGCCACTGGTATACCCAATCCTTCAATAATACTTTGAATAAACTGTTTTTGTTGTGAGATAAGGTTTTTTTGACGCTGTATTTGTGTTACATCACTAAAAGATATAACTACATATTCTAGTTTACCCTCTAAATTTACAACAGGAATTCCACTGAAAGCAATATACTTTGTTTTTTCTTTAATTTCTAACCTATATAATTTATTTCGTATAGATTTCCCCTGTAATACCTGATTAACAGGGAAGTCCCCATTTGCTAAAGGTGTACCATCCACCTCCGTTACATTAGCATATTTTAATACCATCCCAACTTTAAACTCACTTGGCATTATTTTATCTTCATATTCAAAAATTTCATTACAACCAGGATTTAGTAATACATAGTCCCCTTTATTATTCAATATAGCCACACCATCAGATATGGTGTTAATAATATTTTCAAGTTCTTCTGCTTTCTTCTTATATTTGTTTTTTATGTCCCTCACGTATAAATAATCTGTAATGTCTTTTAAAATCCCTATGGCTAAGTTTCTACCTTCATCATCTTTAAAAGGCATTGTATCCATGTGATAGTACTCTTTTTTGTTATCTTGAAAATGTATACAGACCTCCGCATTAATTGAACCATGACCATTAAACACCATATTCACGGGGTCTTTTTCCAAAGATAATTTATCACCATTAAAATCTGTAATATTGACATTTCTATAAATATCGTTTAAATTTTTTGCCCCTCCACTCTTTAGAAGAAGTTGATTTGCAGGTTGGTTAACCTTAATAAAGTTTCTATCTTCATCCATAATAAATACCATGTCGCTTACATTATTGAAAATATAATTATTTAAATTAGCTTGAATCTGATATAAGTCATTTTTTCGATTAATATCTTCTTTTAATTTATGTATTTTTTGATTATATTCTAGGTCAAATATTTCCGCCTCAATATCTAGAATCATTTTCATAAATTTATTTTCTAAATCTCTATTCTTTGTTTCTTCATTTATTAATAGAGTCATCACATATATTAATTGCTTTTTTATATTAAAAATAGGTAATGCTATAGAAGTCATTTTATGATACCTGTTTTGATAGTGTTCACAATTTCTCAGTGTTGAAACCGCTTTATATTTTAAAGCAATGCCAGTAGCAGTTGTACCTCGTTTTTCTATTTGCCAAAAGCTACCTTCCACTAAACCTAATTCCTTATTTATTTCAGATTGATATGAACTGCTCTTTTTTAACAAAATACCATCATTGTTTACTAAGAATAAAGCTAATTTATTGTCTACTAGCTCTTTTTCTATCTTTTTTATAAATTTACAAATAATATTCAAATAAAGTTTATTTTTGTCGATTAATTTACAAAGCAACCCATCTTCTAAACGATCGTCAGTAAACTTTCCATCATACTGTACGTTATTTTTTTTTGATAAAATCCAACTTTCTTTAATGGTTTTATTCAGTTCATTCACTAAAACATCTTCATTTATAAAGCTTTGCCATATAAAATAATTAATCATAATATTCACCTTTCGCCCACAAATTGAATTAATATATTAATTCAATTCTTAATGCAAAATTCCTCTTATTTCGATAAAATTTATTTTTAAATTATTAATTTTGTAATTTCGTGTTAATATTTTGCATAAAAAAAATAAGATGGCAACCCATCTTATCTACTTCCAAAGTTCTTTTTTTACTTGTCTATTTTCCAATAATATTGTGTATGCTTTTTCTAGTTCTTTAAGTTGACTTAGCTGTTGTGGGTAATCATTTGTCTTGATTGCTTTTTCTTTTTTAATCACTTTTATTCCCCCAATACACTAATATTTGCCCTTAAGCTTGTTTATATATTCATGCTTTATGCATAAGTATTCATGTATTTATTCTACAACGTTTCCCTCCAATAGTCAATAGTTAATCAATAAAAAAACACAGTCTCTTTTCAGACTGTGTTCTCAATAAATTAAGACTTTACTTTTTAGCTTTTGGTAATGCTTCATTAATTGCCTTAATTAAACCTTCACTTGTTTTTGTAGCTCCAGAAACAGTATCTAACTTATCTGCATTCTGTTTTTCAAGTAATTGTTCTGTAATACCACTGAATGCTCCGTCAGAAACGCCTTCAGTTTCAGTATGTTCTAATACATTTAAATCTGTTATCTTTCCATCTTCCACCACTAATTCAATTTTAATTGTTCCACCAAAACCTTCACCAGAACCTTCAAATTTTCCATTTTCTAAAGCTCCTTGTGTTTGGTCAGCTTTACCACCACAGGCAGTTAATGCTAACATTGTTAGACCAATTACACCTACTAAAACCTTTTTCTTTAAAGACATTTTATTTCCTCCTTCATCCACCTTTTAAGTGTAATAATTATTGTGTATATTTTCACACTGTAAAAAGATACCCTTTATGTTTAATCTTAAACATAAAGTTGTAATTAGAATTATAATTATAATTAAAAAATAATTAAAAAATAATTAATATTTATTATTATAGGTTATTCTTAAATTTTTGTCAATATATGTGATGTATACAGAAATACGTAAAGGTGCTGAATTTTTGTAGTGACAAAGAAGATGGAGGTTTTTCATAATGATTCAGACTGATCAAAAGACTTCAGATTCGAGGAACTAAAAAATTCAGCGGCTGCAACGTATACGAAAATACGTAAAGGTGCTGTATTTTTGTAGTGACAAAGAAGATGAAGGTTTTTCATCAGTCTGAAAGCTCCAATTAATAATTATAATTGGAGCTTTCCATAAATTATGGTTCTCTAATATCAAGATATTGCTCTACTGCTAATTGCATATCATTATAACTGTCTACCCCCACAACCCCATCAGCAACTAGGTTGAAATCTGTTTGAAAGGCGATTACTGCCTCCCTCATCTCCTCATCAAATATTCCATCTATTTCACCCTCATAATAGCCTAATTGTGTTAAATAAGTTTTAACAGCAAATACATCTGGCCCTGGTTCTATCCCTTCACTTAAAATTCTACCAGTGAAAACATCGCCTATTATTTTAACTGGTGTACCCAGTGGAACGATGTCATACAACTCTTCTACGTCTTCATTGAACATCCGAATACATCCATTACTGGCATCTGTTCCTATAGATTCTGGTGCATCAGTTCCATGAATCCCGTATCCACCCCATCTGATACTAATCCTCATCCAACGGGTTCCAAAGGGTCCGCCTGGATTTAGTGTCTTTTGTATGATTTTCCAATTTCCCACAGGGGTGGGGGTTGACGGCTTTCCTACTGCTACAGGATAAGTTTCAATTATTTCAGTAAATTGTTTTAATGTTAGAATTTTATTTTCTAAATCTATTTCTATAGAATACCCTTCTGGTGGTAACGGATAATCTGTTTCTGGATCTAATCCTATAGAATTCCACGTGTCTGGTCCCATGATTCCATCTGGACCTAATCCATAATCAGCTTGATATGTTCTAACTGCTTCAAAAACTTCTTCATCATAGACTTGATCCAAGGGCCCTTCATAATAACCTAATTGTGTTAACCTCTCTTGAACATGCAATACATCAGGCCCCTCCATATAAGGATCTAATAACCTTAGGTATCTACTGGCTAATATCATATCACACCCCTCCTTAATACATCTTACGTTGTTATTTTTCAAAAGGTGCAGATGAAAATAAATATTACTGAATGAATATTAAATTTTGTGATATATTATAATAGAAATATTAATATTTTAATGGGGGGAATCGTTATTGTTGAATATTAGATTAGCTAATTCCATAGATAAAGAACATTTTATTGAAGAATACTTAACTCGTTATGGTAACGACAAAGACTTAGCATTAAAACACGCCACTGTTTGTATAGAAATTCATCGTTCGCTTATTCTTCACAATGATGACGAAGTAATTGGAAGCATTACTTGGGCTATTAGAGAAGGGGTTGAGTCTGGTTTGGTGGTGGTTTCTCAAATGTCTATAACAAAAGAAACACATCGTGGAAAAGGTTATGGTGGAATGTTAGTTAAGCAGTGTATAAAAGATATTGAAACCTTTTATGGTTTTAAAAGATTCAACCTTAGACGTATTTTTATTGTCATTAATGAAAATAATCTAGCCGCTAGAAACATATATAAGAAAAATGGGTTTCATGTGCTAACAGAATTAAAAGATCATCGTGTGACAGGAGAAAAAGACCTAATATACTGTAAAGATTATTTTTAAATTAATATAAAAAAAAGAACTTCCTATGTTTGAGATAGGAAGTTCTTTTTAACTTTTTTAACTATTTGACTATTTAACTATTTAACCCAATTTAATGCTTTTGGTGCTAATTCTACAACACCTTTTTTCCAGTTAGAAGCACCTGTTACAGTGTCTAACTTCTCTACAGACTTAGTTTCCATAAAAATTCCAATCATTTTTTCTAATCTCTCTAATGGAACTAATCCAGGGAACTCTTCACTTCTTCTTGTTACCCAAGCTGAATCTGCTCCAACATAATTTACATTATCTTGTTTTGGAAGATAATTAGAGTTTTGGTATTCTTTATAGTCAAGTCCTAATAAAGATCCTTCTCTTGCAATAGCAAGTAATTGTACTACATGAGCACTAGCTGCTGTTTTTGTTCCTACAAACATATAAATATTTTCTTTACTAGCATCAACTAAAGCAGCAGTACCTAAAGATTTAATGTTTTTAGCCCAACTAGTTGCTCCTGAAATAGAATCTACAGATGCAAAATCTTGAGTTTCTACAATTTTAGCTTCCATTTCTTTAAGAATTGCCATTGGATTAACTTCTCTTTTTGTACCCCAGTTTGTTAAATAAGCATCGTTATAACGTTTACTTAACATTGTTTCTGCATTAATATCATGGAACTCAACATTTGCAATGTCGCCATTTTTAACAACTAATTTTAATATTGGAATATATCCACCTGCTTCTACTCCACGAACCCAGTAAAGTCCATCTTTGTAAGAAGGTTCTACTTCCATCTTTGTTCTAGCTGCATGGTCTAATGCTCCTGCTGCCATCTTAGTAAAGTTTTTACCCCAGCTTGTAGCACCAGTTAATGTATCTACTAAGTTTGCATCTTGATTCTTAATTAATTGTGCTTCTGCACCAGCAATAATTGCCTCTGGATCTACACCTCTAGCATTAGCCCAACGAGTAACATAGTCTGATCCTCTTTTTCCTACACCATTAGCATTAATTTCATCATATTTAACTGATGTAATTTTACCATTTTTTACAACCATTTTTACAACTGGTGTGTAATCACCATTAGGTAATCCAACTATTTCATATTTTCCATCTTTATAAACCTTTGGTGCCAGGGGTTGAAGATTACCCATTTTAGCCTTAGCAATAGCAGTAGCAGCTAAGTCAGTAAGTTTTTCATGGGTACTGGTAGCTCCTGTTGCCACGTCTACCTTGCTTGGTGATTGTTTAGCCACAAGTTCTTCTAACATTTTAGCTAATAAAGCGTCAGGATCTACTCCCTTAGAACTTCCCCAGCGGGCAGTATATTTTCCATCTGCAAATTTCCACTCTCCAGAAAGTCTTTGCTCATCAAATTTTACATCCACTACTTTTCCATCTTTAATAGTTAGTATAATCTTTGCAGCATCACCTTTTGAATCGGCAGCGCTCCATACAGTATACTCTCCATCGATAGAAGCAACTTTGTTATCAATAATATAAGCCATGTCACTTAACTTATTCTCATAGAAATATAAACCGGAAACGTTTGCAAATTCCTTAGCAGTTACATATGCCACATCATTAAACTTTTCCACTGCTTTAAAATCTGATTCCTTTACAGTTACACCTTTTAATTTTGCAGTTTCCATTAATGGTACATACACGTTACCTTTAATACTTAATGGTACTGAATCAAAAGTTGCTCTTTCTCCATTAAAGAATACATACCCAGCATAAGCAGGTAATTCGTCATTGGCGTTAACAAAGTTGAACATTGTTAATGGTAATGCCAATGCAACGATTAAAATAATAGCTAGCATTTTTTTCATTTAATATTTCCTCCCTTTTATTACTTTTAGTTTTTAAGCAAATAAAAATAATTGCTTATTAATAAATATTTAACATTAAAACGCAAAATCCTTCTTTTTGATTATTTTTTTTTATTAGTAATTTATGTTAATTGCAAATTTAATGATAAGAAGCATTATTGGGTAATAATTATTATTTCATTTTCCAACAACAACCTTTACTTTTTTTTTGCCTATTGATATAATAAAGTCTGAACTTAAAAGAGGAGTGTATAAGATGAAAAAGCCAATAAAAATATTAATTAGCTCACTTTTATTAATGATACTATTATCAAGTTTATCCGCATGTAGGTCAAGTGGTAATTTACAGAAAGTAGACGGTGATGCCTTTGTTTTAGGTACATTTGGCCAAATACGTGTATTTACATCATCAGAAGCTAAAGGTAAAAAGGCTATAGATAAAGCTTTTAAAAGAATTACAGAGATAGAAAATACCATGAGTGCTTCTCTTCCTAATACGGATGTAGCTAAAATAAATAAAAGTGCAGGTAAATCACCTGTAAAAGTCAACCCCGATACCCTTTTTGTTATCAATAAAGGTATTGAATATGAAAAGGTTACTAAAGGAACATTTAATATTACTTTAGGTTCATTAATAGAATTATGGGGGATAGGCAAAGACTGGCAAAAAGTCCCCACCCTGCAAGAAATTCAAGAGGCACAGAAGCATATTGATATTAATCAATTAGAAGTAAAAGATAAAAAAGTTTTAATAAAAGATCCTCAAATGCTAATGGATCTAGGCGGAATTGCTAAAGGTTATGCAGTAGACGAAGCTGTTAAAGTTTTAAAAGAGAGTGGTATTAAAAGTGGCTTTGTTAATTTAGGTGGAGATATTTATGTGTTTGGTGATAAACCTGATCAAACTCCCTGGTATATTGGAATTCAGAAACCAGTAATTGAATCTAGTACAGTAATGGCAAGAGTAAATTTATATAACCAATCCATTGTTTCTTCAGGAGACTACGAAAGATATTTCGAAGAAAATGATGTCCGTTATCACCATATAATCGATCCTGCCACAGGTTATCCGTCTGATGGTGGTATTGTCAGTGTAACTATTATTTCCGATAAGGCAATTGACGGTGATGTACTTTCCACATCTGTATTTATTTTAGGCCTAGAAGAAGGTTTGGAATTACTTGAGGGTCTTGATGGCATAGAAGGCGTTATTATTACTAATGATAATTCCGTCTACACGACTTCTGGTATGGCAAATAAAGTTGAAATATTAGATGAATCATATAAACTAATCAATTAATAATAAAAAGCAAGTAGTTACAACGTATTTTTATACACGTTACAGCTACTTGCTTTTCTCTTTATTTCATTATTATTTTTGTTATAAAACTTCTACATCTGCTGGTAGTTTATAAATTACATCTTTCCTTTCAATGATGATTGTTGTTTTTTTAATTAAGTCAGTATCATTTTTAATATTTAGTATTAATTCTTGTACTGGGTTTATTGCAACTGGATTTCCCACCTGTTTAAGCATTGCAAAATCTCCTTGAGTATCTCCATATGCATAACTTAGTTCTAAATCTATGTCATATTTTAAAACTAACTCTTTAATTGCCTTATATTTATTTTCAGAATCCCACATTTGTGCAATTTCACCAGTGAAATTTCCTTCTTTATCCATGTAATAAGTAGTTGCTCGATAATCGGTTACTCCATATTTTTCTGCCATTTTAGAAACTAAGTAATCTGGACTACCGGATATAAAAAACACCTTATGACTTTGATTTTTATGCCAATTTATCTGATCTCTAGTATAACGGTATACACGATCACCTTTTAAATCTATTACTTGACTAATGGTAAACTCCATAGTTTTACGATTAAGACCCTTCATAGAATTTAAATATAGCTCCGCCACCTCAATCAAATAATCTTCAAAATTACCTCTTCGTTTATCCCAATCATGGTAGGTTTTTTTTACTATATTATGCCAAATAGCTGGATCAATAATTTCATACTTTAGTAATTTCTTAAAGTGCTCAAGCATTAATGAATTTCTATATAAAGTACCATCTATATCAATAAATACACCCACTTGTTTTCTCATTTATATCTCCGTCCCCCTTTAGTTACATTAATATTGCTTTTATTATTAATACACTTTAAAACAAATTTTAATCTAATGTCACACATTTTTATTTATTCTATATTATTAAATTGTACTATATATTGTTCCTCTTTAAAAATAAAAATACTGATTGCGGGTTACGCATATCAGTATTTTTATTTTTATACTTTACCAACACTTGCTACCTTAGCCAACGGAACTTCTTCTATAGGTTCTACATCCTTTATTTCCATACAATCCTTATAATGATTTATTGCATCTACTAGAGGTATATATTCTTCATAAAAAACAATAATTGTATCGCCTTCTTTTGCATTTTCCATCGCCAACTTTAAACAATTTACTTCACAAAGTTCAATTTGCATTTTTTCCTCTGCCATACCTGCCATTTGACAACCTTTTTTCATTATTCTTGCTACTTCTTCTGGCATTCTACCTCTAAGATCTTTATCTTCCTTAATATAAACATAGTCAAAGTATTTACCGGCTATTTCGCCTATTTTTAATATGTTTATATCATTACGATCCCCAGGCACTCCAATTACCCCTATAAGTCTTCCCTCATTCATTTGTTTTAGTCCTTCTAAAACGTTAATATATCCGTCTAAATTATGCCCGTAGTCTATAATAACTTTAAAACGATTAAGATCAAAAACGTTAAATCTACCAGGATTAGTATTTATGTCTGTGTTAAACTCTTTTAAAGCACTAGAGATAACAGAGTAGCTAACACCTAAACCGTAAGCACCGGCCACTGCTGCCATGCTATTTTCTATATTGTATTTTAATGCTCCATTAAAAGTGGCAGGAATACTTTTTATATCCACAATATTAATTTCTTCTTTACCATTAAATAGACAAATATTATTGTTTTTTAAATAAACTGCTTTCCCCCCCGATTTTATATGTTTCATTATTACAGGATTTGTCGAATCCTGTGCAAAATAGATAATCTTACTCTTTACTCTTTCTGCTATTCTTGGTGTAAATGGATCATCGGCATTAAGAATTGCATATCCATCTTCTTTAATTGCTTCCACCACCAATGCTTTAACATCTGCCATGTCTTCAAGGGTATTTATACCATCCACCCCTAAATGGTCATCTCCAACATTGGTAATAATCCCTACATCTGCAAGATCATAACCTAGTCCTTTATTAACTATTCCTCCCCTTGCAGTTTCTAAAACTGCCACTTCTACTCTACTATCTAGTAGTACAGATTTAGCACTTCTAGGGCCTGTTGTATCTCCCTTCATAATTAACTCATCTTGAATATACACACCACCTGTACTGGTCATTCCAACAACTAAGTTATTTTTTTGCATAATTTTGCCCAACATTCGACTGGTGGTGGTTTTTCCATTAGTTCCAGTTACAGATATTATTGGTATAGAATGTTTTACCCCATCTGGATACAGTAAATTAACTATCTCCTTTGCAACATTTCTACTTTTCCCCTCAAATGGATAATGATGCATTCTTATTCCTGGAGCAGCATTAACTTCAATAATGGCTCCTGGATTCGTTTCACCTATAGGTTTTGATATATCCTCAATGGTTAAATCTACCCCGGCTATATCTAACCCTATAATTCTGACGGCATTAAGGGCTAATTTTATATTATCAGGGTGTATTTCATCAGTTGCGTCGATGGCTATACCACCAGTACTTAGATTAGCATTTTCCCGTAAAAATATGACTTCACCATTAAGTGGAATATAGTTTATATTTATATTTTGTTTTTCTAAACAAAGTTTAGTGATATTATCAAACGGTATTTTTGTCATAGGTTTTTCGTGACAATCGCCCCTCAATGGATTTAGATTTTCTATTTCTATCAGTTCTTGGATTGTGTTTAAACCATTTCCAACAATGTGGGCTGATAGCCTTTGGGAAACAGCTACTACTTTTTCTCCCACAACTGTAATCCTATAATGTTTTCCGTGTATAAATTTTTCAACTATTATTCGATCACTATATTCTTTTGACAACTGAAATGCTTTAATTACCTCTTTAGGTTGTCTTAAATTTAAAGAAACGCCTTTTCCTTGATTTCCATTATAAGGCTTTACCACAACAGGATAACCCAGTCTTTCAGCAACCACAACAGCTTCATCTTCATCAGTTACAGTTACCCCAATTGGAACAGGTATATCATAATTTGTAAGAATCTCCTTTGTTAATTCTTTATTACATGCAGTATCTACGGCTATACAACTGGTACGGTCCGTCATGGTAGCTTGTACTTTTCTACCATATTTTCCATTGCCCAATTGAATTAAACTATTTTCTTTATCTAGCCTAATTACAGGAATATTTCTTTTCTTTGCTTCCGCTACTATTGCATCAGTACTAGGCCCAAGATTATTTGCTTTGATTAAATTCCTTATTTCTTCTAGCCGCTTTTTTACATCTATTTCAGAATGATTTATGATACTCATTAAAACATCATAGGATAATCTACCTGCTTCATACCCTGCTATTTCATTTTCATAAGAATATACCACGTAATATACAGTTTCATTTTCTAAATATCTTGCTTTGCCAAATTTTATATCATAGCCTAAAACTGTTTGAATTTCCAAAGCAACATGCTCTAGTATATGGGCCAAATAAGTTCCCTTTTCTAGTCGTTCACAAAAACCACCTTCATATCCTAAGCAACATTTATGTTTTTTTAATCCAGGAAATAAATATAATAATCTTTCATTAAATCCGTCTAAGTCACAGGAGGGTATATCTGTAAATTTTCCTAAATCTATTTCAATTCTTACTACTGGCCTATGACTATATATATTTCTTCCAGAATATACTCTAATATTCTTTAGATTCATTACAAATCCTCCTCAATAATAGTTTCATCAGTTTCTACTTTTTATTTCGTGGATAATTGCTTTACGATCTCTTAGATTAAACCCATATTTATTAGGTAAGATATGCACTTTAACATTAGTAATGACTAATGGCTCATTGGGATACTGCTCTGATATATTTGTATATTCTATTTCTTTTCCATCAACTATGGTTACAACACCGGAGCCAATTACTTCTATTTCATCTTTATCATTAACAGCTATAGCTGTATCTTCATCTATTCCCATTCCTAAAGGGTATGGATTTTGAGCTACTGCCCCTAGTAATCTTCCTATTCTACCTCTTTGATTAAAGTGTTGATCGATAATAACGCCTTTTAAAAAGCCCATGCCCGATGCAAGACGAATTGCACTCTTTTTGGGAGCACCTTCTTCTTCCCCATCCACCACCATTACTTCACTCATCATGGATGCTCCTGCACTGGTACCTGCTATTATTACACCTTTTTCCATTAACTCATATATATATTTATGAAAGTCAGTACCACCAAGAATACTTGATATTCTTAATTGATCGCCCCCAACAAAAAAAATACATGTGATTCCCTCTAAACTTTTAAAAATTTGTTTTCTATTGGCTTCTTGGCGATTTTTTATATTAATAGTATCAACTTTTTCTACCCCTAAATCATAAAATAAGTGTTTGTATTCTTCTCCTACTTCTAGAGGATAATTTGTAGCTGTTGTAATTACAGCAATTTTTGAATCTTTATCACCAGAACGTTTAACAACTTCCTTCAATATTTCTTTATCGGCTTTCTTATCTTCTCCGCCACCTATAATAATTAATCTCGTTCCATGATTATTCATAACTAACTCCTTCCAATTTAACTATCTTGTATTATTTCCGCTAATTCTTCAAATATTCAAATTTAACTATAAACCTTTATAAACCCCACTTATAAAAACAATTCTTATAAAAATAACTTTTATTTAAACACTACCCCTGTTAATCTTAAATTTATATTTTTTCATGGTTTTTTTATTAATCTGCTCATACAATATTATTAGTCAATTTTATTTAAATTATTGAAACATATTATAAAAAATAATTTACAACACTAAACACAAAAAACCATGTCTAACAATCGACATGGTTTTTTGTGTTTAGTTATTATTAAATTTAACTAGTTTTTATTATTACCTTTTAACTCATCTAATACTGCCATTGCAATATTTGAAGAATGGTCACTGATACGTTCTAAATTACTAATAATATCTAAGAAAATAACGCCAGAACCAGGAACACATAGTTGATTATTTAGACGACTGATATGATTTGCTCTTAACGTTTTTTCCATTAAGTCAACTCTTCCTTCTATCTCTATTACTTTCATAGCTAAACTACCATCTAAATTCCTCATGGCTGTTAATGCATTTGTGTAACCATTTATTACTAATTCATTCATTTCCTTTAATTCTTTTATTGCCAATTCAGTAAAGTTTAATTGATTATCTATCTTATATTGAGCTAATTCAGCAATATTTTCTGCATGATCTCCAACTCTTTCAATATCATTAATTGTATTAATGAGACCATCAACAGTTTCACGATTTCTAGCTGATATATTTGTATTGGATAATTTAACCAAATAAGCAGCCAATTCTCGTTCCAATTCATTAACAATTTTTTCAATTCTAAAACATTCATCTACATTTTTTTGATTATTGTCAAAAAATCCATTTACTGAATTTTCTAAAGAATCTTTTGCTACATTTCCCATATGTAGGGTTTCTTTAATTGCACTGGCTAGTGCAATAGAAGGCGTCTCTAAAATACGATCATCTATATATTTAATTCCCTGTGAAAAATCTTCTTCTCCAGGAATAATCCTTTTGGCAATCTTTACTAATAAACCTCCAAAAGGCAATAAAATTAATGTGTTGGTAATATTAAATATTGTATGGGCATTGGCTATTTGTCTCGGAATGTTTCCTGGACTAATAATATTAATTATCCTGTAAAGTGGAACTTGTAATAAAATAATGAATAACAATGTACCTGTTATATTAAAGATAACATGCACCGCCGCCGCTCTTTTAGCAGTACGGTTTGCTCCTATACTTGATAAAACAGCAGTAACCGTTGTCCCAATATTAATACCAAATAAAATAGGTAAACCAGAACTTATTGGAATTAAACCTTCCATGGCTAAAGCTAAAAGTATACCTGTTGACGCTGTACTACTTTGAACCGCCACAGTAATAGCAAAACCCGCCAATATTCCTAATGCTTGATGCTCTCCAAAACTTACTAAAAGATCTCTAAAGGCTTGAGAGCTTCTTAGGGGTCTTAATGCATCTCCCATAAATTTCATACCAATAAAAAGAATACCAAAACCTATAAAAGCTTCTGCCATCTGTTTAATTTTTCGATTTTCAGTAAATAACCATACACCAACAGCAATACCAACAATAATAGGTGCATATTTCTCAATTTTAAATGTAATAATTTGAGCAGTAATGGTTGTCCCAATATTTGCCCCCATAATAACTCCCACAGCTTGAGTTAATCTCATCATACCAGCGTTTACAAACCCAACAACCATAACAGTTGTAGCACTACTACTTTGTACAATTGCAGTTACCCCAGCCCCTACAATAACTCCCATAATTCGGTTACTGGTCAGCATACTTATAATTGACTTAAGTTTATCCCCAGCTGCCTTTTGTAGTCCCGTACTCATAACATTCATTCCATAAAGAAATAAACCTAATCCACCTATTAAGCCAAAAATGATTTCCATTAAAAATATCCTCCCTTTTACTATTCAAATGTATGGCTTTATTTGTTTTTGAACACCATCTTATCTTACGGTTTTTATGATAATACTTTGTTAATACTTTGTTATGTATTTGTTAAATCTATGTTAAGTTTTTTAACAGGGATTTAACATAGTTTTAACTGAATTACCAAATTATTATCAGCTTTTTCACTATAACATATTACATTGTTTATTACTACAATGCTTTTTATTTTTTTTTATATCTAACAAACATGGATCTAAATGTACTATTACATCTTCTAAATGTTGTATTTTAGCTCTAATAATCCCCTCGATTTCATCTGCCACCCGATGACCCTCATGCACTTCCATATAGGGATCTACACATACCTTTACATCTACAAACACCACCGAACCATGTCTTCTTGTTCTAATATCATTAATAAAATGAATCTCCTCTAATGCCATTATTTTTTCTTTAATTTCATCTATATCCTCTATTTGAATAGATACATCAATTAAACCATGAAAACTTTCGTTTAATATGTCTAATCCTACTTTAACTACAATTAAGGATACCACCAACCCCATTATTGAGTCCAACATCATAAAACCGAAATATGCACCTAAAATACCTACTAAGGCAGCTATTGATGAAAATGCATCTGATCGATGATGCCACGCATCTGCTCTTAAAGCCTCACTGTTTATTTTATTTGCTATTTTTATAGTTACTTGATATTGAAATTCTTTTAATACAATGGAAATTGATGCAGCAAAGAAGGCATACTTCCCCACCACTACCATTTGTTGATTTTTTAATGCAAAAAAAGAATTTATTCCTATATTTAATCCTACTAGCACTAGAATGATTGCCAAAAGAAAGGTAACTACTGTTTCAATTTTTTCATGGCCATATGGGTGTTTTTGATCCCTTGGTTTTTTAGCTAATACTAATGCAATTAATACCCCAAAGGTGGTAACCACATCTGAACCAGAATGAATACCATCGGCTAATAATCCTTTGCTATTGGATAAAATACCCGCAGTTAATTTCAATAAAAGCAAAATTATATTAATAACCATAGTCATTAATAAAACTTTGTTTAACTCTTTATTTGATACTTCTTCTTTATTATTAGATTTCCCCATGGAAGCCCCTCCATTTTTTCAATTGATACTACTATCACATTATATGCTTAAGCTGTTAATTTGTAAACCCTTGTAATTGTTGATTTTTAGTAAATATTTTAATGATTTATTTTATCAAATGATAATGATATTTATTTTTTAAGTTTTAATCTTTAAGAACTTATTACCATATAAATAAAGATAGTATTTCCTTATAAAAATTCCTATTAGAGGATATACTTTTTTTTTGTTTTATGGTATATTAAATATGAAATTTTATTGGTTATCTAATTACATAAAACTTATTAAGGGGGCGTATATAATGTTTGAAAGAATAAGAGAAATTATTGTTGAACAACTAGGACTTGATGACGTTGAAGGTATTGAGCGTTCTACTACATTGCTTGGTGATTTAGAAGCAGATTCTTTAGACGCTGTAGAAATTATTATGGCTATTGAAGATGAATTTGGAGTTGAAATTCCAGATGAAGAAGTTGAAAACTTCAAAAACATTGGCGATATTGTAGATTTTGTAGAAAGCCATAAATAATAAAAAATGTACTGTCATCTGACAGTACATTTTTTTAGGTCATCGGGTGATTTTTATAGATTATTTTTATATTATAAGTAACCAAATTGATAAAACTACATACTGTATATATGAAAGGTTAATTACTTTCTAAATTACATTAAGGAGGTTTTTCTGTGGAAGTTAATAACAACAATCATACAATGAACCCTGGTCACCAAGACCATACATGTCAACCTCAACCAACAATGCCTGATATGGGTATGATGCCCCCATGTTATGATTATATGCCTGGTATGGGTATGATGCCTCCAGGTTGTGGTTGTATGCCTGATATGGGTGCTATGCCTCCAGGTTGTGGTTGTATGCCTGATATGGGCGCTATGCCTCCAGATTATGGTTATATGCCTGATATGGGCGCTATGCCTCCAAGTTATGGTTATATGCCTGATATGGGCGCTATGCCTCCAGGTTATGGTTATATGCCTGATATGGGTGCTATGCCTGATATGGGAATGATGCCTGGTTACAGCCCAATGCCTGGCTGCTATCCTCCAGTATCAATTCCATGCCCAACTATTCCAAGTATGCCTATACCTAGTATGCCAATTACAGAGTACCCCCATCATCACCATCCAGATCACATGAAAAAAATGTATTACATGCATATGTACATTTCAGCAATGCATAAAGCAGAAGCCTATAAACACAAAATGATGTACCATGATCACCACCATGATCATGCCCATCATTGTGATCATACTCATCATTGCCGCCATGATGACAAATAAATTATTATACATAAAACAGGTCTAATTTGACCTGTTTTATATTTATTTCTATGGTAGTTTTATATCTTGTACATACACATTTACTTTTTCTACATTAATGTCAGTCATCACTTCTATTGCCTGTTTAACTTTTTCTTGTACCATTTTCACCAATTGAGGAATAACAACTCCATACTCTACTACAACAGAGATATTAATTTCAATAAACTTTTCTTCGTTATCTATTTTTACAGCTTTTTTACTATTGTTTTTTTTACTAAAGGTTTCTACAATGTTTTTTGATAAACCACTACTAAAGGAAACTATTCCTTTTATCTCTTCTATTGTCTTTTGAGTAATCACCATTATAACATCATTGGATATTTTTATTTTCCCTTGCTCTGCTGTTAACTCCATAGCATTTTTCATTTACACTCCTCCTCATTAATCAATACTTAAATTTTACTAATCTTTTTCAAATATTTTATTAATTTGTATATATTCTTCATAAGTATTAACATTATTAAAACATAGCATTAGGGGATCAAATTTTAATATTGTTTCTTTTTCAATCAGTTTTACATCTAATTGCTTTAATAAATCAATAATCTTATAACAGTTATTTTCTAGAAATTTCTTCATTAGTGGAATACAACTCTTATTATATAGTGCATGTAAAGGCTCATAGTGAGGATTAATGAATGGAATTAAAATATCTTCTTCTTTATACTCATCTATCATCTGTTGAATAAGGCGAATATTAATGTTAGGCATATCACATGCAATGGCAAAGACACAAGAATATTTAGCCACAATTAAACCTGAATAAATTCCCAACAAAGAGTTTTTTTTATCCATGATAATAGCATCACGGGCAAACTTAACTTCTTTTAAGAACTCATAATCTTCTGGTGTATCAGTAATAATAATTATCTCTTGAAATAAATTACTTAGAGGTTCAACCACTCTTTCAATCATGGTTTTCTCTCCCAACTTCATCAATGCTTTATTCTGACCCATCCTACTACTAGCTCCACCGGCTAGTATTATAACCGACATTTCTATTTTGTTCATATTATGTACACCTCAGTTAACAATATTATCTTTTATGTTTTTTATTATATCACATTTTAATAATATATTATTAAATTCAGGTGAGAAATAATTACAATTTTTAGTGATTGCAACCTCCGCTACAACCACCTTTGCAACCTCCTCCCCTTTGATCTTCCTTATTATTTTTTGTAACCCCTTCAAAATCTGCGGTTAAACTAATATCCTTTAATAGAAAAATTTGATCTTCTAATTCATCAAAAAAAACTACATCGCAATCTTTTTCGTTACATGTATAGTACTTATCTTCTTTTATAAGTTTTTTAAATTCATCCTTTACTACAGTTTTCACTACTAGGTAATTTATGTAATTACTTTCAGTATGACATACCGGACACTTTTTCTTCGGTTCATTATTCTTGTTATTGCAACCACACCCAGCCATAATTATCCCCTTTCAATAAGTATTTTTTATAAATAAAGCTTGGCTATGCCAAGCTTTATTTATTAATACGTTCTTTCATTTTTTCATATACTTGATGGGGTACTAGTCCCATTGCTTCAATTACCTTGCCTGAATCCTTTGTTCTAGAAGACAAACCAGCATTATTCATATCATTTACTATAATAGCATGATATTGATTAACGTCAATATCATGTATTTCATCATTAAAGTGTAATGCTCTAATATCATAACCTTTGTCAGTAAAATAATTTTTTATTTCTTCTAAACGATTTTCAACAACTACAGTTTTTTTCAAGACGATCCCTCCAATAGTTTTTCTCCGTCTTATTATTAGCTGTAGTTACAGATTCTATGTTTTATTTAGTAATAATCTATTCAACCGAAGTGATATGCTGTACATATTTTTTATGAAAATAATAATTAAACCACGTTTTAGTAAAAATACCGAAGAAAAGGTTTGAAGCAGCTAACCCCAACCAAATACCAACTGTCTTTAAATTTAATAAATATGCTAAAGTATAAGCTAAAGGAATGGCTAAAATAAACAGTCGGATTGCTGTTGTTATAAAGGTTGGTAATCCCTTCCCAATGGCTTGAAACGAGGCATTGGATACCATTCCAATACCAATAAAAATGTAGCTACATGCCATAATGCGTAAATACTCTACACCATGTTTTAACACCATGCTGGTATCGTCTACACTTCCCTCTAAAAATATATTAAGTAATACTCGTGGAAAAGCAAGAGTAAAAACAGCAATAACTCCCATTGTCGCCATAACAATGGTTAATGACTGACGATGTATTTTTTTTACCCTATCATATTTTTTTGCCCCAAAGTTTTGCCCCAACATGGCAATGGTGGCACTACCAAAGGCAACCCCAGGTAAAATTGCAATAGAATCTATTCTAAAGCCTAACGCATAGGCAGCCACTGCTGCTTCAGAAAAATCCATAGCAAACTTGTTAACAAATATCATTGTAAAGGCAACAGTTCCTTGGGCAACAGCTGATGGTAAACCCACCTTCAACATTTCTAACACTAATTTGCCTTTAAATTTAAAATCACTGAATTTCAGCTGAATATCACTTCTTTTTTGAAGTAAAAAGGTTATTGCTACAGCAAGCCCCACCGTCCAAGAAAGGGCAGTAGCCAGTGCAGCTCCTGTTACTCCTAATTTTGGAAATGGTCCTATTCCAAATATTAATAAAGGGTCTAATATAATGTTCATAATTGTACTTCCCAAAAGGATAAACATGGTTAAACCAGTCTTTCCTTCTCCTCTAAAAATCCCATCTATTGAAAAGTATAAAAACTTAATAGGCATTGCCACTACAATAATGATAATGTAATTTAAGGCTAAACGGTGAACCTCACCCTCTGCCCCCATAAACCTTAACATTGGTTTAATCGCTAAAGTTCCAAAAACTAAAAATGCTAATCCTAAAAGTAACGCTAGAAACATACCATTGATGGCAGAATTATTTGTTTTTTCTTGATCATTGGCGCCTATACTTCTAGCCACCACCGAGCTAATACCTATGGATAAACCCGACCCCAGCGAGACACTTAACATAAAGATTGGAAAAGTTAAACCCATAGCTGCAATGGCTTCTGTCCCTAAACGAGACACAAAATAGGTATCTACTATATTAAACAGCGTTTGCATAAACATTGCCACTAAAATAGGTAATGCTAAAAAGATAAATGTTTTACCAATTTTGCCCTCCAATAAATCTAATTTTCTTTTCCCTCTATCCACTGTTTTTCCCCCTCGTTATATTACCAGCTTATGTATTATTATTTATTGTTATTATTATATTATCTTTCCCATTAAAAATCAAAGAATATGCAAAAGAGGGTATACTAATGTATACCCCCTTTACTGGATGAAAAACCTCCATCTTATTTAAAGACTTACTCCAGGTTTTTCTTCGTACTTCATCTCAACAACTTTATTGTTTTCCCCTAATACAACTACTGTTGGTTTAAAGGTTTCTGCTTCTTTTGCATCAATCATACAATAGGCAATGATAATAACTTGATCCCCTGGTTGTACTAATCTAGCAGCTGCACCATTCAAGCAAACCACACCACTGTTTCTTTCACCTTTAATAACATAAGTTTCAAACCTAGCACCATTATTATTATTTACAATTTGAACCTTTTCATTAGGATAAATATTAGAAGCTTCTAAAAGAGCCTCGTCAATAGTTATACTTCCAACATAATTTAAATTAGCTTCCGTCACCGTTGCACGATGAAGCTTAGATTTAAAAAAAGTTAACATCATTTTAGTTACGCCTCCATAATTATATTATCTATCAGTCTTACCTTACCTACTTTAGCAGCTAAGGCTATTAAAACTTTTCCTTTAATCTCTTTTACTTCTTCAAGGGTTTCAAAATCAACTATTTTAATATAGTCCACTTTTATTGAAGTCTCTTCTTCTATGTTATCTTCAATTACCCCAAACAATTCAACAGCATCCCTTGTCCCTGCTTCAATCAAAGATTTAGCATTGAATAAGCTCCTGGATAAAACTAAAGCAGCTTGACGATCAGTTGGGGTTAAGTTAACATTTCTAGAACTCATGGCTAATCCATCGGATTCCCTAATAATAGGACATGGTACGATTTCTACATTCATATTTAAGTCCTTCACCATTTTTTGAATAACTGCCACCTGTTGAGCATCCTTTAGACCAAAATAAGCTTTGTTTGGTGACACTATTTGAAAAAGTTTATTTACTACTGTAGTAACCCCTTTAAAATGACCAGGTCTAGAAGCTCCACAAAGTTTATCTGTAATCCCAAAAACCTCAACATAAGTTTGATACCCATTAGGGTACATTTCCTCCACAGTGGGATGGAAAATATACTCTGCACCACCAGCTTCAGAAAGTTCTTTATCCCGTTTTAAATCCCTTGGATAAACATCATAGTCTTCATTTACACCAAACTGTGTGGGATTAACAAATATACTAACCACTACAACATCATTTTCAGCTTTAGCCCTTTTAACTAAAGAGATATGCCCCTCATGTAAATAACCCATGGTTGGTACAAACCCTATTGTTTTACCCCTTTGTTTTTCATTTTCAATGATTTTTCTCATTTCATGAATGGTAGCTATCATTTTAACCATAGTATTTATTCCACTCCTTAGTATAACTTTTTCATGGTTTCTTCGTCAATTGTAAAAGTATGTTTTTCTTCTGGAAAAACACCTTCTTGTATTTCTTGACAATAGGAAACTACTGCTTCACGTATGGAAGTACCCATATCTATATATTTTTTAACAAACTTTGGTGTAAAGTCACTGTACATGCCTAACATGTCTTGGGTAACTAATACTTGCCCGTCGCAATATTTCCCTGCCCCGATACCAATTGTTGGTATATCAACACTTTCAGAAACCAACTTAGCTAATTTTTCTGGTATACACTCCAACACAATAGCAAAAGCTCCTGCTTCCTGTAACAATTTTGCGTCATCTATAATTTTCTTAGCCTGAGCCTCATTTTTCCCTTGTACTTTAAATCCACCCATCATATTAACCGATTGAGGAGTTAAACCAAGATGACCTACTACTGGTATTTGTGCCTTTACGAGGGCTTCCACCTTATCAATAATTTCTTTGCCACCCTCTAGCTTAACTGCATGGGCATTACCTTCTTGAATTAATCGACCTGCATTTTTAATGGTTTCTTCAACACTAACATGATAGGATAAAAACGGCATATCTCCAATAACTAATGCTCTTTTTACCCCCCTTGCAACAGCTTTTGTATGATGAATCATATCCTCTAAAGTTACTTGTAGAGTATTATCATAGCCCAATACCACCATACCCAATGAATCGCCTACTAAAATACTATCTACCCCAGCTTCGTCCACTAACTTTGCAGTAGAGTAATCATAAGCAGTTAACATTGATATTTTATGACCTTCTTTTTTCGATTTTATAAAAGACGCAGTAGTAAACTTATTCATTATAATTTTCCCTCTTTCCATAATTGATTTAGTGAATCTATATTTTCTTGATTATTTAACTTTTTAACTGTAGCAAGTTTAGTGGTTTCTTCCCCCAAAACTTTATATAATTCCATAAGATGAGGAACTTTTTCCTCCATTCTTGACAAATGATTTTTTATTGTATTAATATCGCCTCTAGCAATTGGTCCAGTTAAAGCTTCGGCTGTTCCTAGTTTTTTAATATTATTAAGACTACCTAAAATCAAAGGTGATAGGGCATTAAATCCCTTTTGGGAATCTATATTTGAAGCTTCAAAAAGCCTTAAGCCTAAATCTATTAAAGTCACTAAATAATTTGACACCACACAAGCTGCTGAATGATATAGGGCTTTATCTTCCCCTTGAATAATAAAAAAATCATTCCCACAAGTCTCCATTAATTTAGTTAATACACTAAGTTGCTCTTCATCCCCCTCTATACTAAACACAGTGTTTTTTAAGTCTTCCACTGCTGTTACTACATCAGCAAAAGCCTGTAGTGGATGCAAAGAGTATAAGTAACTGTTTTTATGTTTTACCTTTATGTCATTTAAAATATTAGAACTATGGGCGCCACTCATATGAATAAATAGTTTTTCCTCCTGTAGTTCCTTTAACTTACAAATTTCTTCAACAATTAAAGGAATAACATCATCTGGAGTAGTGATAAAAACCACTGTTGATGCTTTTACTAATTCCTCTAGATTAACAAAAACATGACCTCCTACAATTTCAGTTGATATTTTAGAAGATTCAATGCTTCTACTATAATAGCCTTGAATATTAAAACCATTATTACTTAAATATTTTCCAAAACTTTTTCCTACTTTACCTGCTCCTATAAAACCTACCTTCATATAAGTCCCCCTTTCCTTCTATTTATTAAACTAATATCAAAAAAGTAAATAACCTTCCCCTCAGACTTTTAGAAAAGACTAGAAGAAGGCAAAAATAAAACCCTCCTGCGAAAGCAAAAAGGCATAATAATACAAGGTCTTTTTCTCCCGTCTCGGTCCTTAAAGGCTCAGAGCAGAAATACATATTCAGATTTCTTAAACTAACTAATCATAATAAGGTATAGTTCCCAAAAGGGTTACCATCCAAGAACAGTTTAACATATGATTTTTTTAAAAACAAGGAGTATTTTATACTGCCTCCGTAGCAACACTGGTTCTTTTATCTAGGTATTTAAAAGTAATAAAATAATAAACAGAAGAAATAGCATAAAGCATACCTGCTAAATAAAAAATTCTACCATAGCCATATCCATCTATAATTACCCCACTTAATCTGCCACAGATAGCCCATCCAATTTGCACCACCGTCTGATTAAGGCTGTTGGTTAACCCTTTTAATTTGTCAGGTACCTCCTCCATCATAATGGTTGAGGTAATAGGTCCACTGGCATTCATTATTGCTTGTCTAATTAAAAAAGCAATAATAGCAATAATTAAGAATTTCGTATCTCCTAACATAACCATAAAAGGAATAGATAATCCCTGTAGCATAAAAACCGTTTTAACCCGTCCAAATTTATTGGCTAAATAGGGCCCCATCATAACTGCAAATACAGTAATAGCCTGCCCCATAGACATAATTAAGCCAATTTGAGTACTAGATAAGGCAAATTGATTTTCAAAATAAACATTTGAAAATGGTACGAAAAGACCTGCTCCAAAACCAACTAAAGCACTGGCTATTATAAACTTTGAAATAATTGTCCATGTACTTTTAGAAAAAATATTTTCTATAAACTCTTTAATATCTGCTTTACCTTCTATTTTCACTTCGCTTATTTTAAATAAAGGTAGAACAGCCAACAAACTAGCAATAGTTGATAATAATAGAGTCATCCTTTGACCCCATGCCATTGTAAACATTCCTGTTTTTAAAAATAATAAAGGCAAACTACCACCTATTATATTTCCCATCATAGAAGCAAAAATCATTAAAGCAAAATTTATACTAAATACCTTCATTCTTATTTCTTTTGTTGTATTTTCCATTAAAAACGGAGCATTTGCCACCATAAAAAACGCATTAAATATGCCTAATAAAAAACTAAAGAAAAGCAGTTGATTATTACTAACCAGTAACGCCCTTAGAATTTGACAAATTGAAACAAAGAAGACGCCAATTATCATTGTTTTTTTTCGCCCTATACGATCACTCAAAAAGCCTATAGGAACCAAGAATATTGCACTGGCAAGGGCAGTAGTAGAAATAAGCTCCCCCATAAAAGCCTTGTTGAAACCAATTTCTTGCAAATATAAATTATAAAGAGTTGCAAACATTCCCATTCCAAAATGATTCAACAAGATAGACATAAAAATACGTTTTATATTATTGGGTACTTCATTGGCTATTCCCTTCCACTTTCTTAATATACCATTCATTGGTGTCTCCCCTTTAGAATATTTCGCATTTCTAA
This sequence comes from uncultured Alkaliphilus sp., assembly GCA_938074565.1. Taxonomy (GTDB): domain Bacteria; phylum Bacillota; class Clostridia; order Peptostreptococcales; family Natronincolaceae; genus Alkaliphilus. The sequence continues at coordinate 106,086 of CALJEQ010000023.1, forward strand.
ATACTTTTATATTTCAAGCATAAAACTTATCCTACTAAAAGTCAATTACTACTTAACTTTTTTAACTAGTTTTATTAAGTATGTAACTAAAATTTAACTGATTAAAAGGCAAACTACACTTATAATTTACTTCCTTACTTTTTATCTGTCCTTTACACTGTTATTAGTAGCTGATATTATATTATATAAGAGTTATTAAATGTTAATGATTCACCAATAAACTTTAATTATAAAACTAAATGTATATTTCCTGTAATTCTACATATTTTTTAATTGAAAAGGAGTTGAATTAAATGCCAACAAACATTCAAATCGTTACCGATAGTACAGCTTATATAGACAAAGCCTTTACAAAAGAAAATAATATAGTAATTGCTCCTCTTACTGTAAATTTTGAAGGAGTTGTTTCTGATGAAGGTTATCCAGGTGAATTTAAAGAGTTTTTTGATCGCCTAGCTAACTCTTCAGACTTTCCATCTACTTCACAACCATCTATTGGGGTATATAAAAACATTTATGAAGAAGCACTTAAAGAAGGTAAAGAAGTCATTGTTCTTACTATATCATCTGAACTTAGTGGTACCTTTAATAGTGCCTCTACAGCAGCCACGCTTGTGGATGCAGATAAAATTACCGTTATAGATTCACTAACTGTTGCTGCAAATTTAAGAGTATTAACAGAAATGGCTGTACAATTTGCAAATCAAGGTCTTACCCGTAAAGAAATTGTTGAAAAACTAGAAGTTGAAAAGGAAAGAATGGGTATTTTTCTAACTGTAGGTACATTAGAGTACTTGAAAAAAGGTGGAAGATTATCTAATGCAGAAGCATTAATTGGTTCTATATTAAACATTAAACCTATTATCCATACTAATAATGGTAAGTTAGAACCTTTTGCTAAAGTAAGAGGGAGAAAAAAATCTTTAGAAAAAATTGTAGAAAGTGTTCCTGTTGATGTTACCAACTTAAATATCTGTCATATCTTTGCTTTAGATGAAGCAGAAGAATTAAAAAACTTATTAGAAGAGCGTTTCCCTTCTTGTAGTGTAAATATAGAAGAGTTAGGACCTGTTATTGGTGCCCATCTTGGACCAAAGGCATTGGGTGTAGCTTTTAAGTATTAAACTTTGGAAACAATATTTAGTTATGTACTTATAAATCCATTAAAAAGATTAATACTATGTGCTAAATATTTCATTAGAAAAAACCTACGAAAAAACCCCTTTATGTACTAGGGGTTTTTTCTATCTGTATAATATTAAATTAATGTAAGTTGTTGTATTATATAAAATGGTCTATACTAAGACTATATTTTTCCACTGTTAAGGAGGGTTTAAATGTTTCAATTTATATTAACCAAGACAAAAAAAATTATTAAAATGTCCCTTTCTAGCCTCGTAATTTTAACAATTATTCCAATTATGTATAGTTTAATTAAGAAAACAAATATTTTAAAAAGTGTATTTGATTTTAATTTTTTTATAGCATCTATTATTATTCTTTATGGTTTATTTGCCTTTTTTATTCCTGTAAGCCTAAAGAAAAGCAACCGTTTAGTTGATCATTCCAATTATGCAGAAGTACTTAAAGAAGAAAAAGAAAAGAAATTTGAAGATGCTATTGAAAGTATCTTTTGGGGTGTCTCTAATATTATTATCGTGGGAATAACTGAAGTTATTTTAAGAACGTTCTTTTAACTTTTTATCATCTTAAATTATTAAGAAATCTTAACTTATCTATGAAAAAGAGTTAACAAACAATCAGTTGTTTTTAACTCTTTTTGTTGATTATTTCTGTACAATAGAGGATATAATATTTATTAAATGATTAACTTAATTTTTTTAGAAGGAGATCCTATGAATACATTACAAGCTATCATTCGCCTCTATGAAATAAAAGAAACAATGGAAGAAAAAAAACTTAAACAAGATTATACAGAAATTCTTCAAAATGAATTTCAGAAGATTAAAACCTTTCTTCTTCACTCTAACTTTGCATTTGATAACGTTAAAAATTTGATTGTAGAGGTGGAAAAAAAGATGAACCTCAACTAAAGTTCACCTTTTATTCCACCACAGCTATAAATTTATAAATGGCTTTCCCCATATTTACAAACTTTTCTTCATACTCTGTCATTACGTTATCTATAGGCTCTTCTTTATGTAGGTCAAAATTAACTTCCTTCAACTCTATACCTTTCATTTGCTTTACTTCTTCTAAAGAAAACTCAAATAGTGCTAAACCATCGGTTTTAAAATGTATTTCACCTTTGGATACTAATACATTTTTATACCGTTGTAAAAATCCATTATGGGTTAATCTCCTTTTATAGTGTCTATCCTTAGGCCATGGGTCACTGAAGTTTAGATAAATCCGTTCAACTCCACTGGAAGGAAAGATTAATTCAAGGTTTTCAGCCCGTTGATTAGTTATTTTTATATTTAATAACTTGGTATCATCCAACAGTTTACACGATTTCCACAATAATTCTTTTGATTTATCCATTCCAACATAGTTAATATCAGTATTTCTTTCAGCTAATGTTTTAAGAAACTGACCTTTTCCCATGCCAATTTCCAAATGAATTGGGTTGTTATTGTTAAATACTGCTTGCCAATCAACAGAACCATTATCCAGTGTATCAATAAAATAACTATTTCCTTTTAACATTTCATCTACACCTACTATATTTCTTATCCTCATGTTTTCTTCTCCTTAGTAAATTTAGTTTTTAATACATTTTTATAATTATTTGTATTGTATTTTATGTACTTGCTGTAGCTCTATTAATATAAAAGCAAGCTTTAAAACTTATACTCTACTAGATAACTTTCGCTGAATTTACCCCGTCTGTATTGGTTAATAACCAAAGTATATGTTCTTTTTCTATCACCCTTTTACTTTTACATTGTATGGTTAATATTCCAAAGTTACTGTCGTCAGAATCCATTTCTAATGCAATATGTATAATTGAAACTTCTTCTAGCCCTAGGGTTTCTGCAACCTTTCCAATTTGCCCTGGAGTATTACAAATATTTAACTGGAGGGTAAACACATTCCTTTTATCTGGAATTAACCTTTCTAACCTTGAAAATACTTTTAAGGAAACCAGCACAATGGCAGTAGTAATATAAGCACCTGAGTAAAAACCAACCCCTAAAGCCAACCCTATACAGGCTACAGCCCATAAACTAGCTGCTGTTGTTAATCCTTTTATGCTGCCACCATCTTTAATAATTGTTCCAGCTCCTAAAAATCCAATTCCACTTATTACTTGGGCTCCTAATCTAGCGGGGTCTACATTAACATAATTACTATAAGTCTCAAAAATAAAAATTGAAATTAACATAACTAAAGCAGCTCCGCTACAAACTAAAATATGTGTTCTAAAACCAGCAGCTCTCCTAACACTTTCCCTCTCCATTCCCACTAGTCCACCTAAAACAGTTGCTGATAATAGTCTTAAAATAATTTGTGTTGTTGTTAACGTCTCTAACATAAGCATCAATCTCCATATCATTTATTTAAAATTACTACTATTATTAAAATTATATGAAATCCTCCTATTAAAGTTCTATATTGTTAATGATTTTATCGGCTATTTAGGTTAAAATATTTAAAAAGGCATTTAATACACTTAGGAGGTTATTTATGGAATACATTAATACTGGTACTTTTCTCTTAATTGAATGGTTAAAAACTTTTATTATTTTTACCATAATTGACAAATTGATTATTCGTAGAAAAATAAAAGAAATTTTAAGAAATCACGATACATATATATCATCTTTAGTTGTAGCTGCTTTTCTAATTATTCTTAGAGCACAAAATCTATCTTTTTTTACCTTTTTATTATGGTCTGTAGTAGTGATGGTTATTTACTCATTTATCCGAGTGCTTTTTAGAATAATAGTAGGAAAATAATTTTAAATTTATTATTGTCATTATTTATTTTAATTTTATTATTGTCATTATTTATTTTACCATTACTTACCCTTATATTTTTAGTTGGTTTGCTAAAAATATAAATAGCCGAAAGTTTTAAAATAAAACTGCGGGGGAACCAATATTAGGGGTGTATCGCTTTGCGAGGACCTTTTCCCAGGTCTAATCCGACAGCTAACCTCGTAGGCTAAAGGGAGGATTTGTTATGAAAAAAACTTTATTAATTTTCTCATTGGTTTTAACTATTTCTGCACCAACCCTTTTAGAAATGAACGCTTATAAAGACGATCCAACTTTGCTTAAACTTGAAGAAACTGTAGATTCTTATATTGCTGAACCCCACCTCAGGCACAACTAATTTACATTCATTACCTGATTATGACTATCAAGAAGTTTATAACTTAGCCAAGATTATTCATGCCGAAGCAAGAGGTGAAACTTTTGACGGTATGGTGGCGGTGGGTGCAGTGGTATTAAACCGAGTTGAAGACCAACAGTTTCCTAACACCATTGAAGAAGTAATTCTTCAACCCAGACAATTTTCTTCTGTAAATGATGGTCAATTTAATTTAGAACCAAATAAGACCGCTTTAGAAGCAGCGTATATTGCTTTAATAGGTATGGATCCTACCAATGGTTGTCTATATTTTTATAATCCTACCATAGCAACAGTTGCTTGGAGCTTTAAACGTAAAACCGAGGTAGTTATAGGTAACCATAGTTTTACTAAATAACATTTATATTTCTGTCTAATGATTTCATAAACACATAATCTTTATTATGTGAAATAAAAAAACAATAAGTCTATAAAATATAGACTTGTTGTTTTTTTATGTTGTTTCTTCAATAGGTTTTAATAACTCTATTGGCTTTTCCTTATCTATAGCTGGAATCTTAATTTTTTCTTCATATTGAATACTGCTACGTATACCGTCACTTTTCATATATTCAAAAATAAATGTACCATGTTCAATATAACGAACAAAAGACTTTTGATCTCCAATAACTTGTATCTGATAAGGTGGTGCAATAGGTTGACCATTTACATTAATATGGCTACCTGCAAAAACAACCTCACTTCTACTGGTAAGACGCTGATTATTGATGGCAATTACTTCAGCTCCAAAAAACTTTAATTCATTAACCATTTTAATTAAATATTTTTTTTCTTCAATTGTTTTACCAATATTTATGTTATCACCTAGAGTACCTTCTAAATTTATTATTATTCCTGGTCCCTCTGCATCGCGATGACCTGCCATCAACTGATAAGATGTTACATCATTTCTTAACTTTTTTAACACAATGTTTTCATTGGCGATTTCACTCTCAAAACTTCCAACTTCCTTTTTTAATTCTAGAATTCTATCCCTCATTGCTTGATTAACTTTCTTTAGATCACTAATCTCTTGTACTTCCATATCCCTATTAATAGGAAAACTTAAGTCATCGTTATCCATTCTTACATTAGAGTCAAGATGAATTCCCACTGCTATTCCAAAAATAAATAATATAATTACTAAAAGAACAGTATTTGAATCAACCTTATTACTTTTCATTTTTTTCACCCTTTAGATTTGCATTTATTTTTTATTGACTTATTAACTAGAATTATCTTACAATAAAAATGATACCTGTAAATGACAAATTAGTCAATGCAATAAGATGGTAAAAATAAAAGGAAGGTCTAAGACCTTCCTAAATGAGTTAATGATTTTTCAGCATCTTCAACCATTTTTTTTACCATATTCCCGCCAACATATCCAGCATAAGTTTCTTTTTCAAGTCCCAACTCTCTTGCCATTTCTTCTTTAAAAGATGTAAGGGCTTGTCGAGCTTCTGGTACCACAGGATTTCTTTTTGACATAATCCATCACCTCAAACTTATTATTAGACTCTCTATTAATCTATATTCCTATTAAATTATGTCAATACTTGTGATTATTAGTGGGGTATTGAAATTGAATTTTAAAATTTGTTTTACATAACAAACATGGGATATACATATGATGTATAGTTCATCATGTTTAATACATTTAGAAAGGTTGATTTCAATGATATCATCAAATTTTATTTTATCCAAAAACGACTTAACATTAATTGACAGTGAGTTAGACTTAAAAACTGCCCTAGAAATATTAGATAAAGGTAATTTTTTATCTTTACCAGTTGTAAAAAATGATACTTTTATAGGCGTTGTTGCTAAGGAAAAAGTACTTGAACAGTTAATGGACTCTTCAAATGAGTTAAAATTAGTATCCTCTATTACTAGAAGTGACATTCCTTATCTTAACTTAGAGGATGATGTGGAGGAAGCCGCACATTTATTGGCTGAAACAAATATACCTTTTGTTGCCATGAAGGATGACCATCAACACTTTATTGGAATTATCACCCATAAAACTATTTTTAAGCACTATGCACAAATATTTGGTATTAATAAAGGCCAGAAATTAATTGTAAATACATATGATATACAGGGTCGTTTGGCACTTTTAACTGACATCATATCAAAGTCTGGTGCTGATATTTTAAGCTTAATTATTGATAACCCTAATGTTTCCACTAATGTACTTAAAATAATTGTAAGGGTTGAATGTTCAGACTTAGAAAAACTAAAGTCAGATATTGAAAATGCAGGTTTTTCTGTAAGACAATAAATTTATTTTTAAAAAATAAGGTGACTATTTTAAGTCACCTTATTTTTTTTAGCTTTATTTAATAATTACAAAATTATTCTTTCATTATTTAGTTAATAAACCAACCTTACTTCTAACTTCTTTCATTGTTCTTTCTGCTATTTCAGTGGCTCTTTCAGCTCCCCGCTTATAAACGGTTTCAACAAAGTCCATATTGTTCATATAATCTTGATACTTTTCTTTAAAAGGTCTTAGTCCTTCAATTATTACTTCAGCTAATTCTTTTTTGAAAGCACCATAACCCTTCCCATCATACTTTTTCACAACTTCTTCAATTGAGATATTTCCTACAGTTGAATATATGGTAATTAGGTTTTTGATTCCTGGCTGTTCATCGGAATATAGTACTTTGTTCTCACTATCAGTAACTGCTCTTTTCATTTTCTTTAAAATTATATCTTCTGTATCCATTAGAAAAATTGTACCATTAACATTATCATCTGACTTAGACATCTTCTTATCAGGTTCTTGAAGACTCATGATTCTTGCCCCCACTTTTGGGATGCGATGTTCTGGTATTGCAAAAGTATCTCCGTGGGCCTGATTAAATCTAAGGGCTATATCTCTACATAGCTCTAAATGTTGTTTTTGGTCTTCTCCAACGGGTACAATATTGGTTTGATACAATAAAATATCCGCCGCCTGTAGCACTGGATATGAGTATAATCCTGAATTAATATTGTCTTTATTCTTTTGAGATTTTTCTTTAAATTGAGTCATCCTATTAAGTTCACCTAAATAGGTATAACAATTTAATATCCAAGACAGTTCCGTATGTTGTGGAACATGGGATTGAAAAAAAAGAATATTTTTTTCTGGGTCTAATCCACAAGCTAAATATTGAACTAAAAAGGATAAACAGGTTTTTTGAAACTCCTTCGGGTCTTGCCTAACAGTTAAAGAATGTAGATCCACAATGGAGTATAAACATTGATAATCCTTCTCTAAAGCCTTCCAATTTTGAATTGCCCCTATATAGTTCCCGAGGGTTAAGCTCCCTGTAGGTTGTGCGCCACTAAAAATAATTTTTTGATGGTTATTTTCCATCCCCTTCACCTTCCTTAATATATGTATTTTTTTATAAAACAAAAAAACTCCCCATCTCTATTAATAGAGACGAAGAGTTAACTCCGCGGTACCACCCTAATTTGTGTTATACACCACTTTACCAGTTGAAAAATTCAACATATCCCTATAACGGAGGATCACCGTCTTAGCCTACTGTATATTTCAACCAGCACTCGTAAGTCCATTCAAAATAGCCCTTGTATCGATCTTACACCGTCATCGACTCGCTTAAACAAATAAATATCTTTACTCTTCTTACTCATCGTTTATTATCTTGTATTTAGTTAAATGAATTATAATTGATAAGATTGTTTATGTCAATAAAATTATTACCATTTAAATAATAAATTATGTAATTTATTTTACTTAATTTATCCTTTTAAACAACTTCTTAATAATTAATTAATAAGGATAGAATATTGTTAGTACACTATAGTATATATTAAAATTAACTTTTAGATAGGGAGTGAACAATTTGAAAAAGAGTATATCCCTCTTAATTGGTGGTGTACAAGGTGAAGGTATCATTAGTACAGGTATAAACCTTATGAAGGCCCTTTCCAGCTTAGGCTACTATACCTATGGTGGTAGAAGTTTCTCCTCCCGTATTAAGGGAGGTAACACCAGTATCACCGTACATATTGGAATAGAATGTAAAATGTGGATTAATGATGAAGTTGACATCATTTTTGCCTTTGACAATGACACCATCTATAAATATGCCCATTTGATACACAAAAACGGATTAATTTTTTATGATTCTATATTAACCCCAGAACTTCATAGGAATGACAAAGACAATATTAAATTTGTCCCACTGCCCATTAGTGAAATGGCAAAAAACAATGGTGTAGAAATTATAAAAAACACCTGTGCAATGGGTTTTTTAGGATATTTATTAGGCATTACAAGAGAAACATTACATGAAGTAACTATAAAAAGGTTTAAACAAAAAGGGTTAGAAATCATTAAAAATAATATAAATGTTTTAAAAGATGTATATCAATATTCGGAAAAAAATCTTAAAGCATATAATACCTTCACCCTTACCCCAACATCAATTGTTAAGCGTCCTCTTATGACAGGTAACGATGCCATTAGTCTTGGTGCTTTAATGGCAGGTTGCCGTTTTATTGCATCTTATCCCATTACGCCAGCCTCGGAAATAATGGAAAATCTGGGTAAGTTATTACCTAAATACGGTGGTACAATGATTCAAGTAGAGGATGAAATAGCAGCTGTAAACATGATAATAGGTGGATCTTATGGTGGGGTTAGAAGTATGACAGCCACCTCTGGGCCTGGAATCTCCCTTATGATGGAAGGTATAGGTTTAGCAGGTATGACGGAAACCCCCATTGTGATTATAAATTCTCAACGGGTGGGCCCAAGTACTGGACTTCCTACTAAGCATGAACAGAGTGATTTATTTACCCTGTATTTTGGTGGACATGGAGAATATCCCAGTATTATTTTAACCCCCTCCACTGTTGAAGAATGCTTTAACGCCACCATAAGGGGATTCAATTTAGCTGAAACATATCAATGCCCAGTTATTATTCTATCAGATTTAGCTTTATCCCTTACACCCCAAACCATTGAAGCCTTAGACTTTTCTAAGGTTGAAATTAATCGTGGAAAAATATATACCCCAACTGAAAGTGATGAATATAAACGTTATCAATTAACTAACGATTACATTTCTTATCGTGCCTTACCTGGAACACGGGGAGGGATTCATCATACCACAGGGTTAGAACATAACGAGATGGGCTTACCTACAGATGATCCTTTAAATCGTAAAAAAATGATGAATAAACGTTTTAAAAAAATAGAACCCCTCCAATTGGGAGAGGAAATTATCATTCATAAAAACAATAGTCATGTCTTAGTGCTTTCCTTTGGTTCAACCTATGGTGTTATTAAAGGGGCAATGAAATCCATTAAAACCCCTGTAGATTTCGGTTTCATCCAAATGATCAAACCCCTTCCCATAAAACAATTACAAGGGATTATTGAAAGTTATAAACACATTATTATTGTGGAGAATAATTATTGTAAACAGTTTGCCACTATCCTTAAAAGCGAGTTAGGTAACCATGATAAGATTCATAGTTTAATAAAGTATGATGGTACTCCCTTTACCCTAAAGGAAATTATTACCGAGATAGGAGGTTGGGTAAATTGACAACTATAAAAGAATACCATAATAATATTTCTCCCAACTGGTGTCCAGGTTGTGGTCATTTTTCCGTTCTAAGGGCATTACAAGTTGCCGCTGTAAAACTTCAAATTCCCAATGAAAAATTAACTGTTGTTTCTGGCATTGGCTGCTCTGGACGTTTTTCTGGCTATGTAAATGCCTATAGTTTTCATGGTATACATGGCAGATCCCTCCCTATTGCACAGGGGATTAAAGTTGCCAATAAAGAACTGACGGTTGTGGCAGCTGGTGGTGATGGAGATGGCTTTGCCATAGGTTTAAGCCACACCCTCCACGCTATCCGTAGAAATATTAATATAACTTACCTTGTATTAAACAACCAAATTTATGGTTTAACTAAAGGGCATACATCACCATTAAGTGATATAGGTACTCAAACAAAAAGTACCCCCACAGGATCTTTAGAAACCCCCATTAAACCTGGAATTATTGCATTAGCCAATGGTATATCTTTTTTGGCTCAAGGCTTTTCTGTGTATCAAGAACAGTTGGTGAATATTATTATTAAGGCCATTCAACATGATGGGTTCTCTATGGTAAATATTTTTAGCCCCTGTGTCACCTATAATAAAACCAATACATATCAATGGTTTCGTAAACATCTAGTAAATCTTGAAGAAGTTCAAGGCTACCAGACTGAAAACTTTGAAACTGCCATGAATAAACTCATTGAAACCGACGGATTATGTACAGGAGTAGTTTATCAAAATTCCAACAGTACTTCTTATTTAAATAAGCTATCTCAAAATGGATTAACCCCAGCTATGGATACAAGCCTACCCCTAACACGTGGGGACTTTGAAGAAATAATTAATCTATATCGTTAATATCCAGTCTGTTTTCCAGTTCTTGTACCCGTTCTTCCAGTTCATTAATTTTTCTTATTAAAAAATCTGTGGAATCAACATCATCTGTTTTTTTTCCACTAAAATGTCTTAGTAATAACACCGTTACAATTATAGGAACCCCTAACAAACACACTACTAAAATCAAGTTCATTATTTGGTAAAAAAACTGCATATATATGCCTCCTTAATTTATTATTGAATTATTTAATCTCATTATAACATATAAAGTAGTTGAAAGTTTTACAGCTGCTTTATATGTTTATTTTATAAACCCCTATTACTTAAATATTTTTTTTGGTATAATTTCTATAATACTTGTAATATTCTGTTGAAATTTGAAAGGAGAGATTTAATGAAGGGTACAATTGTCTCCACTTGGTTAAAGAGTCTAAGAAATCTATTTGGTGATGAACTTGTTAATCGTGCCATCGTCTCTATTAATTGGAATAGCGATACTATTATTAGCCCATTAGAAGAAATAGCCGATGACGAAATATTTGCAGTTTTTAATTTTATTGCTAAAGAAACAAACCAACCTGTAACAGGAATTTGGAAAAAGGTAGGACAACAAAATATCCAAAGCTTTCAAAAATGGTTTCCATCTTATTTTGAAAGATATAGTCTAAAAGGCTTTTTAATGATGATGGATGATGTCCATTCACAACTAACTAAAATGATTAAAGGGGCCAACCCTCCTCGTCTTTTAGCTAAAGAACTGAATGAGAAAGAAATAGAAATTACATACATTTCTAAACGTGGTCTCTTTGACTACTTTTTAGGTTTGTTGGAGGGTAGTTCTACTTATTTTAATGAAAAAATGGATTATAAAGTAGTAGAGACAGGGAAAACTCAAGATCAAAAACATTTTATGAAGGTTCATATTACTTTAGAAAAGTCTTCTGATCGTATTATTAAGGCATCTATGTCTAAGTTATTTGGTTTAAATATCATTAAATCAATACCAGTGAAAATCAGTCTTATTCCATCAGTAATTTTATTTGCACTACTTGCCTTTTTGAATAAAGATGCTGGGTGGATTATTAATACTATTATTCCAGTTTCTACCTTTGCCAGTGTTTTTGTTGCAGCCAACATTGTTGTAAAACCATTAAAACATATTGAAGAAGACATCTTAAAACTTAAAGATTTAGATTTTGCCAGCAAAACAATGTTAAAATCCAATGACCCTACAGAGGTCATCATGGCTCACCTTAATGAAGCAAAAGAAGCTGTTAAAAAAGACTTTTTATTCCTTAAGGGTGGTACCGATGATATGGACAACTACTTAAGGGAATTTTCATTAATTACTGAAAATATGAAAGAATTATCAGATTCCATTTCGATGGTTGTCCACGAAGTTGCTTTAAGTGCTTCTAGTCAAGCTGATGAAACAGAAAATGCTGTTACTATTTTAGATCAATATATTACCACTTTGTATGAAATAGTCCATGAAGAAACGGAAGGTAAAAATCGCTTAGAAGAATCCGTTGATCAACTTAAAAAGTCGTATCAATCTATTCATCAAGTTAACACTATGATTAATACTGTTAAAGATAATTTTGGTAATGTTAATCAACAAGGTAAGGATTTATCCCATCAAGCATCAAAAATTATGGAGATTAGTTCCACAGTAGAACAAATTGCAGACCAAACTAACCTATTGGCATTAAATGCAGCTATTGAAGCCGCTAGAGCTGGTGAAGCTGGTAAAGGTTTTACTGTAGTAGCCGATGAAATTAGAAAGCTGGCTGAAAACTCAAAGGTTTCTGTACAGCATATTAATGAAAATCTAATGTATTTCATTGAATTAATTAATAAGTTTGTAAAAGAAATTTCTGAACAATATCAGCAATTGGAATCCAGTAATTCTACATTAGATCAAGTTACATTAGATAATGAAGCTTCTACTTCTCAAATCATTGATGTTTCTAATGTTATTGTAAGGTTAATTAATCAATTATCTTCTGAAACCGAACGACTAACAGGTGTTGTGGAAAATGTCCACTCTTTGGCTGCCATTGCAGAAGAAAATTCTGCATCATCAGAAGAAATGAGTGCCAATGTAACCCAATATTCTGATAAAGTTAAGGACTTAACAAATCATATTAATCAGTTTGAAGCATTAATTGCTAACTTTAAAAAAGAACTAAAAAAATATCAAATATAAGCAACGGGAAAAAGAATCAGATAATACTGATTCTTTTTTTGTAGTGTATGTAAAAAACCCCCATTTTCTTAGTCACTTCAAAAATTCATCACCCTTACGTATTTTTATAAACGTTAGGGGCTAATTTTTTTGATCCTAGAATATGAAGGTTTTTAATCAGTCTTAATTTTATTCTATGTCAACAATTAACACTGTTACACTACTATGTTTTTATAGTTCTAATCTTATAAATTCTAATCTTATAAACCTAATAGACTATTAATTTTATCTTTATCAAAACCCACAATCATTTCTTCTTCAATTTGAACAACAGGCACAGCCATTATTCCTTTTTGCATTAATTCTTTTCTAGCAGAAGGGTCTTCTTGAACGTTTCTTTCAGTAAATTCTACACCCTTTTCTAATAAATACTCTTTTGCCGTAACACAATGGGGACAAGTATTACTTGTAAATACTGCTACTTTTTTTGACATTGTTATATTCCTCCTCTAATTTTTATAATTAAAACTGCTACCTTAATATTGTATGTAATAACTCCCAATATATTTTAACATATTTTATACAAAGTACAAATTTCTAAAGACTTTCTGTAATAATTGCCTCCACCACGGCTTCTAAGTCTACCCCACGTTCTACATGTCTGTTGTCTAAATTAGCTTCATTAATATCAGCTCGAGGGTCTATCTTGCCTATTTTAGCTGTATAGCAACCTGCTGTTATTCCAGCTGTAATATCGGTATCTCTATCCCCTACCATCCAACTATTTTTCAAGTCTATTTGATGCTTTTCTGCAAGTTTTAAAATCATTCCTGGTTCTGGCTTTCTACAATTACTAGCCTTTTTGAAGTCTGGACAATATTCAATCTCCTTAAATATACAATACCCTTTTAACTGTTCTTCTAAACAGTCGTGTATTTTTTTTAATTTTTCATGGGTAAGATGCCCCAGCTCTATTCCCCCTTGGTTGGTTACCACAAACAGTTCAAAACCTGCTTCCGATGCTTTTTTTAATGCTTCTGGAACTCCTTCGTACAAAATTAGTTCTTCTGGCTTATTCACATGTTTATTAACATTATCATTTAATACTCCATCTCGATCAAAAAAGATTGCTGGTTTCATTTTTCTACCTGCCTTTTCTTATTAATATTTAAGCTATAGCTTTTTTAAAGATTAGAGGTTTGGCGGAGTAATAGTTTTACTTAACAGGTTACTCTATCGGAGAAATATTCCCTTAAACCCTGTCTTATTTCTCTTCTTGTGTACATAGGTTCGCCCAGTTCTTTTATATTTTTATATTGTATTAATTCTATGATGGCATCAATGTTAAACTTATTAATTTCATCTACATTATTAAAGAAATTATGTTGTTTTTCCAGCATTTCTAAATGTTTTAATATGTTTTTTTCTTGGTTTTTGATCATGTTTTTTCCCTCCCTTATAGTCTATATTGTTGTACCAATTGGGTAAATGTATACTTGGGTGGAGGGAAAAACAAAAAACTTCACACCAAAATGGCACGAAGTTCTAATAATTATTATAGCATACTTCTAGTGGTAATTATATCCACATCTAATCCTAATAAATTTTTTATAATTACTTCCCCTACTTTTATAGGGGCTTCTACTTCTATTTCCTCCAACAGTTTCATACATTCAAATATTTTTCCCTTTGGAATTGCTTCACTGGTTCTTACTGGCAATCTTTTTAAATGGGCATTTTTTATTTTTACCGTAGATGTTACCATTCTAGTTGGCTTGGTCAATTCCTTAATGCCGTAGGACTCTCCCCTTGGGCATTTATTTCCACTAACAAGGTATTTTGTTTCTTCTTCAAGACTCGATAAAACTTGTATTTCCATTTTACAACCTAGAGGACAGGCTATACACACCAATGTTTTCTTTTCCATTATTGTTCCCCTCCTTCTAGTAATTCCACAGTTAGTTCTCTATTTTCTAAATTAATTAAATCCTTTTGTAATAAAGTTACCGACTCCATTTCCCCTGGGGCTAAATGTGGTTTTTTTACTTGTTTAATAACTGTTTCGCCAGATTTTACTACTATTTTTGCATTATGATAAATATTATCTACCCTCATATAAAGATCCAATTTACTGTCTATATTCTCCACCCTTATTTGATGGGGTACAATGTACCTTATCCCTTTTTCAGCTTTAGTTACCAACGGTTCATTTATATTTTTAAGTTCTTTTTTAACATATCTAGCTGCATTTTTTCCTGCCCTTCTACTTTCCTCCGTTACCCAGTCTACTAAATCGTGAACATGTACAACATTACCACAGGCAAAAATACCTTCAACTGAAGTCTCCATCGATTCGTTCACCACTGGGCCTCCTGTTATATTATCTAAAACTATACCTGCACTTTTAGAAAGTTCATTTTCTGGAATTAAGCCTACTGATAATAGTAATGTATCGCACTTATATATTTCTTCTGTTCCTTTAATGGGTCTTCTGTTTTCATCCACTTTTGCTATGGTTATTTCCTCTACCCGATCTTTTCCTTTTATATTGGTCACCGTATGGCTTAATAACAATGGTATATTAAAATCTTCTAAACATTGTACTATATTTCTTGTTAGACCTCCTGAATAGGGCATAAGCTCCACTACTGCTTGAACCTTTGCTCCTTCTAAGGTCATTCTTCTAGCCATAATTAAACCTATGTCACCAGAACCCAGTATGACTACATTTTTACCCACCATGTAGCCCTCCATATTAACAAATCGTTGGGCTGTACCAGCTGTAAATATACCTGCCACCCTTGAGCCTGGTATATTAATAGCTCCCCTTGTTCTTTCCCTGCAACCCATAGCTAGTATTATTACCTGTGCTTGTATTTCCATTAATCCGTCGGTGGTATTTACAGCACTTATTACTTTGCTTTCAGTTATATCCAACACCATTGTATCTAATTTATATGTGATCCCCATTTCATGCAGTTGGTCTATAAATCTTTCTGCATACTCTGGTCCTGTTAATTCTTCTTTAAAAACATGTAGACCAAAACCGTTATGAATACACTGTTGCAGGATTCCACCCAGTTCTCTATCTCTTTCTATTACTAAAATGTTTTCTATACCATTTCTCTTTGCTTCTATTGCCGCAGCTAAACCTGCTGGCCCTCCACCTATTACTATAATGTCATAGTTTAACATATTATCCCCCCTTATACTTCTTCTGTTGCTGCCACTAAGTTTACTGTATCTGCATTTGTTATATTTGTTTTTGTAGGTTCTGTTAATATATAAGATGTTGGGCTATCTTTAACCACTTGAGTAATATTTATTTGTAGTTCCCTTGCGATTATTTCCATTACCCTTGGCCCACAGAAGCCCCCTTGACACCTTCCCATACCTGCTCTGGCTCTACGTTTTACTGCATCTAAGGTTGTTGCCCCAGCTTTTCGCTTTACTATGTCAACAATCTCTCCCTCTGTAATATTTTCACAGCGACAAATTATTCTTCCGTAACTGGGGTCTTTTTTTATGAGATCAGCTTTTTCTTCTTTGCTTAACTCCATAAAATGTATTACTGGTCTTCTATTGGGATTGAAATTTTCGTTTATTTTTAAATCTCCCATAATACTTTGAAGCATATCTACCACCATTGTAGCTATGGCTGGAGCTGCCGTTAAGCCTGGGGAATCTATTGCAGCGACATTTATAAAACCCTTAGACTCCTTTGATTCTTCTATTATAAAGTCGTTAGTTGCCACCTTTGCCCTTATACCTGCAAAGGAGGTAATAACTGTATAAAATGAAAAATTCGGGACTACTTTACTGGCTTTTTCTCTTAAAAAGTTTAACCCTTCACTGGTGGTTTCAACTGCCTGTGGATGGTGGGCTTCATCTGCTGTTGGCCCTATTAGGAGGTTTCCATGTACTGTTGGTAGAACTAAAACCCCTTTACCATGTTTGGTGGGAGTTTGAAAAATGACAGAGTTTACATAGTTTCCTACGCTTTTATCGAAAATATTATATTCTCCTCTGTTTGGGAGTATTTTAAAGCTTTCTTCATTTACTAAGTTATTTATTTCGTCTGCATGTACTCCTCCACAATTGATGATGTATTTACAATTGATGGTATCTTCACCCGCTGTAACTTCATAATGGTTATTCTTTTTAATAATTTTAGTAACAGGGCTATTTAATAATAATTCGACACCATTTTCTATGGCGTTTTCTGCTAAAGCAATTGCCAACTCAAATGGCCCAGTTATACCTGCTGTGGGTGCATATAAAGCACCAACTATTTCTTTACTTAGGTTTGGCTCTATTTCCCGTATCTTCTGTTGGTTTAGTAGTTGTAAATTGGGTACTCCATTGGCTTTTCCCTGTTGCAAAAGTTCTTCTAGAGTTTCCATTTCTTCTTGATTAAATGCCACCACCAAAGAGCCTATCCGTTTAAAGGGTACGTTTAACTCTTTACAGAGTTTTTCATACTTGGCATTTCCTAAAACATTGGTTTGTGCTTTTAGGCTACCTACTTTTGCATCGTAACCTGCATGAACAATGGCACTGTTTGCCTTAGTCGTTCCGTTTGCAACATCATTTTCCTTATCCACTATTAATATTTTCAACTGATATTTTGATAGTTCTCTAGCAATGGCTGTTCCAATTATACCTGCTCCAATAATGGTAACATCAAACATCATAATCATCTCCTCTATTTAATCCATTTATGAAAACCTATTTAAAATAAAAAATGCCACACAAAACAGGCCTATCTCTTTTCATAGGTGTTTTATGTGGCTCTCCAATTCTCGGCCTTTATCTATTAAATTACTTGAATTATAACACTTTCACCCATCGGTGTAAAGTCATTAATACCAACTTGTTTAATACTCATTCCATAGGGTTTATTCTTCATCTACTTCCCATTCTAAAGCTCTACTCACTGCTCTTTTCCAACCTCTATATAATTTTTCCTTCTTTTCGTTCTCCATTGTTGGTTTAAATATACGGTTTACTTTCCATTTATCTGATATTTCTTTTTTATCATGCCAAAAACCCACTGCTAAACCAGCTAAGTAAGCTGCCCCTAAAGCTGTTGTTTCGGTTATTTCTGGACGGTCAACAGGAACCCCTAAAATATCTGACTGAAACTGCATTAAAAAATTATTAACTACTGCACCACCATCTACTTTTAGGCTTTCTAAATTGATACCCGAATCCTCCTGCATTGCTTCTAATATATCCCTTGTTTGATATGCTATTGACTCCAGTGTAGCCCTTACAAAGTGTTCTGCTTTAGCTCCTCTTGTTAAGCCCACCACTGTTCCTCTTGCGTACATATCCCAATAGGGTGCCCCCATTCCTACAAAGGCTGGCACAACATAAACCCCATTTGAGTCTTTTACTTTTGTTGCTAGATATTCGGTTTCGTCTGCATCTCTAATAATTTTTAATTCGTCCCTTAACCATTGTACAGAAGCCCCTGCAACAAATATACTTCCTTCAAGGGCATATTCCACTTTACCATCTACCCCCCAAGCTAAGGTGGTTAATAGTCCATTTTTTGAAGGAACAAATTTATCCCCTGTATTCATTAACATGAAACAACCAGTACCATAGGTGTTTTTTGCCATACCTGGTCTAAAACAAGCTTGACCAAACAGGGCTGCCTGTTGGTCTCCTGCTGCCCCTGCTATGGGTATATCTGCTCCCCCAAAGGTTTCATGGGCAGTATGCCCATAAATACAACTGGAGGGTTTTACCTCTGGCAACATACTGGCGGGTATCTCTAACTCTTTTAATATTTTTTCATCCCACTTTAGTTCTTTTATGTTATATAACATGGTTCTAGAAGCATTGGAATAATCTGTTACATGAACTTTACCTCTGGTTAGATTCCATATTAACCAAGTGTCTATATTTCCAAATAATAGTTCACCATTTTCTGCCTTCTCCCTTGCTCCCTCCACATTGTCTAAAATCCATTTAATTTTGGTGCCTGAAAAATAGGCATCCACCACTAATCCTGTATTGTTACGGATATATTCTTCCATTCCCTTTTTCTTTAATTCATCACAAAGATGGGCTGTTCTTCTGCATTGCCATACGATGGCATTATATACGGGTCTACCTGTGGTTTTATCCCATACAACTGTGGTTTCCCTTTGGTTCGTGATGCCGATGGCGGCTATTTCAGCTGGTTTAATACCACCCTTTTCTAATACTTCTCTAGCCACTCCACTTTGTGCCCCCCATATTTCCATTGGGTCATGTTCCACCCAACCTGCTTTTGGGTAAATTTGTGTAAATTCTTTTTGGGCTGTCACCACCACTTTTCCCTCTTTATCAAATAAAATTGCCCTCGAACTAGTGGTTCCTTGATCTAGTGCCATTATGTAATTTTTCAAAATAATGCCCCCTTACTATATCTGTCTATCTATTTTTCAATTTATAAGTTTAATTTTAAACGTTATAATTTAATACTAATTATCTTTATAACACATATTTCTAACCCTTTTACGGTTTGTCTCATCTTATATAAGAAGTAGTAAAACGTTTTCCTAATTATTAAAGAATGTTATTCTATAAAAACCAGTTTTCTTCTTTAGAAGTGGATACCGCTGCTGCCCCCGCCTTTAAACTTTCTATTACATCTTCTTTGTCATTGATTAGCCCACCTGCAATTACAGGTATTTTTGTTTCTTGGTTTATCTTTTTAATTACTTTTGGCATAATCCCTGGCAATATTTCTATGGCATTTGGTTTTGTTGTTCTTATGGACTTAATACCCGTTTCTAAAGAAAGGGAGTCTATAACAAATAGCCTTTGTATTGCAAATATCCCCATTTCCTTTGCCTGTTTAACTAGATTGCTTTTTGTGGTAATTATTCCATCGGGTTTTATGTTTTCATGGATATATTTCAACGCTATAGCATCCTTTGAAAAGCCTTCCATTAAGTCTAGGTGTATGTATATGTCTTTTCCTCCGTCTTTTGCCTTTTTTACTATTTCCCTTAAGTTGAGGATATTACCTGTTAATAAAAATATGATTTCGCAGGGGGATTTTAAAGCCCCTTCTAACTTTTCTAAATGACTAACGGCGGCAATTATTGGGGTATCTTGTATTTTTTCATAGAATGTATTCATAGGATTTATTCCTTTCTTAGTCTATATCTTACTATACCAAACATTACATGCTTATTTCAAATATTGTTAAAATTTAGTCATTGTTGATTTTTTTGATTGGGCATATTGATTAGTTTTAGGTATTAAAATAACCCAGTTCTGGTGGGAACGTGGGCTTAGTTAGTAATTTTAAAGGGTTTTTAATCATTTTAAATAAAGGGCAAGGTATGGTTGAGTACGGTTTAATTGTGTTTTAATTGCTAAAGGGAATTATAAATCGTTTTTAGCAAAATAGACATTTGAAGCGTCCCTGTGTATTTGAATATGACAATCAAATTAATTTCAATAACTATTATACGACGAACGGGTTATAATATAAATATGTACAACTTTTTTAGCCATTTTATTACCCTATTCTAGAATAACATAGGTTTTTAAGGGACAATTCAAGCGTCCCTTAGTATTTTAAAAAACGTACTGCTTACTTAACAGGGGTAGTAAAAGGATATTTATACTCTACTTTTACTAAATAATAGTTTACCTAAGTCAAATAAAAAATAAAGACACCCGACAAAGTGGGTGTCTTTACGCCAAATACATGGCCACTAGCTCTCACTGGCTAGCTTTACCTTAATATTATTATACACCTTGGAGCAAAAAATGCAACCCTTTATTAAAAATTTTATTGTAATTATAATAAATTGCTACAATTTTACCCATTCAATAACAGCTTGCCTGCCCATTTTCCCTAATATCTTTCTTGCAATTTTTTTACGCCCCTTTAAGCACATTTTTATATAGAACTTATTTATAATCCATTTAAGATTATTTATATTTCCAAAAAGCTTAAGAACCTTGACTACATCCATATAGTTTAAGTGTGTTCTTGACAAACTTGCATAGTTCCTTAAATCATTAAAATAATTAAGCTTAGAAGCACTTTTCAATTTGAATCTAGTAATCAATTCCAAGTGTGCACATTGATTTCGCATTTCCTTTAATACGTAAATTGCTTGCTCAAAAATTTTGGTATGAGAGGGGGTAAGTCCAAAATCTTGTAACACTAAATATTTTACATTATTGTCTAAAAACAAATATGTAAAATATAAACTACCTAAAGGTATAAAATCAAAAAGTCCTTTTTTTTGTAAAAATTTACTTTAATTTTACTATATATCATTTTTAATATAGGTTAAATTAATTTCAGTTTTTTTACTTCTTCCTTCAATACAAAAGCTTTTTCAAAATAAGTTAAAACTCTTTTTAAATTTCACTCTTTCTATACCTACCACCATAGTTTTCGTATATATCTTTTATAAAAGAATCAAAAGGAATTGAAATTTTCTTTTTATCAGATGTTTATTACAGCGAACCCACAGAAGATAAAGTTTCAATTTCTAAAGGGAATTATAAATATTTTTAACGAAATAAGACAGTTGAAGCGTCCCTGTGTATTTTTCTGTATTTCTGCTATGATTATGCTGTAGTTTTAAAACATTTTACAAACTTATTTTATAATTTAAACACTTTTTATTATGCACAACTTAAAACAAATGCTATAATAACTATTAAATTACATTTATAATATAGTAATGAGCTTGTAATGTATATTTAAAAGGAGGTAAGCATAGTGCTGATTAGAACACAAGATAAAAAAGGAATAGTGGATGCTATAGAAATCAATACCAGTAAAGAACTTTGGGGAAAAAATAATTATATTTATGCACGTTATGCTGGAAAAACATTTTTTTCAGAAAACAACATTTTAATTGGAGTATATCAAGAGGAAGAAGCTGTAATTTTAGAAATTGATGAAATGCTAAAATTCTTTACTACTAATCCAACTGGAATATATGAAATGAGATAATTAATTTCTTATACATAAAATAATATTACGTTTAAACATTAGGTATAATCATAAGTATAATTTACTCAAATCACGGAGGTGTTTTTATGCAAAAATATGAACATATATGTATTTTCATTTGGGGTGGTGGTGAAAAGACAACACGAATAATGAATTACTATGGGCAACAAGGTTGGGAATTGGTATGTGCTCAATGGTGTTGGCATTATTTCAAAAGACCTATAGAAAAAAAGATAATGCTATAAAATATATCTACAATGTACTACATAAAATTTAAATAAATGTAGGTTTATTTAAATGAAAAGAGTTATCATATTTTACTATTAAAATTATGACAACTCTTTTTTACTGATTATATAATATATAATGTTGGTAGATAGGAACAATATATTTTGTGATGATAATTCTGATAGAATTATTGACATAGTTGAAAAAAAACAATTAAAACATGTGTTATTTTATATACTACTTCAAAAACTTAACTATATTATTAATGATTTTTTCAGCTTCTTCCGTTGTTAAATGTTCTTTAACTAGACAGGCTTTTGCATTTTCCTCTACAATTATTAAACCTACCTTTTCAATTGAAGATTTAACAGCAGTTATTTGAATTAATATATCTTTACATTCTTTTCCTTCTTCAACCATTTTTTCTATACCTTGTATATGTCCTTTTACTGTTCTTAGCCTATTAATAATATCTTTTCTGATTTCTTCTTCCTTCATTAGTTCACTTCCTTTAAATATTTAATAATTACTTTATTTTATAGTTACTTTATTATGTTTTTGCTTTTTCTCAATTAAACCTGTAGCATAACCCATAGGGCAAATAACACACCAACTTCTTGGTTTAAATATTATTCCCATTAAAATTCCAACTATTGATGACATTGTAATCATTCTAAAAATAGCACTGGCTGTTTTAGTAAAGTCCCCATTAGCTATTATTAAAGAAATTAAAAACATTCCCATCATCCATATTAGCATTATTTTTTTTACAGTTTTATTGTTAATGGATTTTGGTAGATTATTTTTTAAGCTTATCTTTTCAAGAAATACCCCTAACATTGAACCCCTTGGGCAATATTTACTACAATGAACACGTCCCCCACCTCTTATGGCTAAATACAATGGTAGGATCATACAAACTAAACCTAGTATACCAAAACGAATATCAACAATTGCCAATGTGAAAAACAACACCATAAAAACCCAAGACCATGACATAATTGACTTTTTCATTTTATTCCCTCCCACTTTACCCCACCCCCACTAGGAGGGGTATCTATACTTAATATACTATTATATAATTCTTAACTTGTCAAATGTTAAAACATAACTTATTTAACCCTTATATATCTTTTGTACTTTAGATTGTAGCAAAGAAAAAAATTCAGCCCCCAACGTATTATAATCACGCAAAGGTCTGAATTTATAATTTTATTATACCTACTAACAAATCCGTGGCAACACTTCCCCCGTCAGCATATCTATTAATCTAGTTGTACCTAACTCTGTTTTTAAATATACGCTCCTTCTTTCATGGGGTACTATTTCTCCAATAATTGTAGCATCCTTACCCATTGGGTCTTCCTTCATCACATTTATTACCTTTTCAGCATCTTCTTTAGCAACAATTAAAACTACTTTTCCTTCGTTGGCTATATATAAAGGGTCTAGCCCTAAAATTTCACACATACTTTTAACTGCTTCCTTTACAGGTATGGTTTCTTCATACAACATCATACTACTTTGGCTTAAACTAGATATTTCATTTAATGTTGTTGCCAAGCCCCCTCTGGTGGGGTCCCTAAGTATTCTTACTTTATTGCTGGTGTCTAAAACCTTATGTATTAGACCATTTAAAAGCCCACAATCACTTTCAACGGAAACATCAAAATCTAACCCTTCTCTTTTGGACATAATGCTGATTCCATGATCTCCTAAAGTTCCACTAATAATTATTTTATCGCCTATTTCAATTTCAGAAACTTCATCTACTTCCCTTTCTATAACCCCAATTCCTGTTGTGTTAATGTATATTTTATCGCCACTTCCCCGTTCCACAACCTTTGTGTCACCTGCAATAATTTTTACATCGGCTTCTTTAGCTGTCTCTGCCATAGAGTTTACTATTTTTTTTAAATCTTCAATTTCCAAACCTTCTTCTAAAATGAAACCTACTGTTAAGTATAAAGGCGTTGCACCCCTCATGGCTAAGTCGTTTATAGTTCCACATATTGATAATTTGCCAATGTCTCCCCCATCAAAAAATATGGGATGAATAACAAAGGAGTCGGTGGTTACTGCTATTTTTCCATTTATAGGAGGCACTATAGATGCATCTTTTTGTTGTAGTAAAATGTCATTTTTAAAGGCTTCATAGAAAATTTCTTCAATTAACTGATGAGTCAACTTTCCACCACTACCATGGGCTAAAGTAATAATACTCATAAATACCTCCTTTTAGGTTGATGAACCTCTATATTTATAATAGGCTGCACAAGTACCTTCCTCCGATACCATGCAAGCTCCTATTGGGTTTATGGGTGTGCATGTTTTTGCAAAATATGGACAATCCAGTGGATTATTCTTCCCTTTTATTATATCTCCACAAATACAACCCTTTATGGGCTTTTCCTGTGCTTCAACAATATCAAGTTTTACAACTGCATTAAAATCTTTATATTTATTCCTTAATTGTAACCCTGTACCTTCAACTTTCCCAATGCCCCTCCAATTACTATCGGATGTTTCAAAAACATTATTAATAATTTCCTGTGCTTTTTTATTACCTTCATAACTAACCAATCTACTATAATGATTTTTTACTTTGTATTCACCGTTTTCCAACATTTCCAGCAATGAATAAAGTGCCATTAAAATATCCACTGTTTCAAACCCTGCTATTACAGCTGGTATGTTATAATCTTTAGCTAGAAAACCATAAGGTTTTTCACCAATGATGGTACTGACATGACCAGGGCAAATAAAACCATTAATATTTATTTCTTCGTCTACCACCAGTGCCTTCATAGTATTGGGCATTGTTTTTATTGATGATAAAATCGAATAATTTTTAATATTTTCTTTATATGCCATTTCAATACTTAAAGCCACAGTTGGGGCTGTTGTCTCAAAGCCAATAGCTAAAAACACAACGTTATATTGAGGGTTTTCTTTGGCAATTCTGACTGCATCTAAGGGAGAAAACACCACCTTTACATTCCCCCCCAGTGCTTTTTCCCTTTGAAGTGAACTTTCTGACCCAGGAACCCTCATCATGTCTCCAAAAGTAGTTATGATAACGTCTTTTCTTTTAGATAACATAATTGCAGTATCTATATAACTTTGGGGAGTAACACAAACAGGACAACCAGGCCCAGAAATTAGTTTAATGGTGGGGGGTAATAACTCCCTTATACCACTTTTAAAAATTGCCATGGTATGGGTACCGCAAACCTCCATAATATTAACCTGTGTTTTAGACTTTAAAACAACCTTCTCCAGCATACCCTTTATTAAGTTAATATCCCTCATTTGGTTTAAGTATTTCATTATCCCTTCACCTTAACCTTCATTACATTCTAATATTTCTTGAAATAGAGCCAATGTTTTCATCGCCTCTTCTTCATCTATTTTATATAAGGCACAACCAGCATGTAACAAAACGTAGTCCCCCACCTTTACATCCTCTAACAAACTTATATTAACTAATTTTTTTACCCCACCATAGTTTACTACTGCTTCATTTTCTTGTATTTCTATTATTTCAACGGGTACTGCCACACACATAGGCTCACTTCCTCCCCCTATTATTTGCAATTACCATCTGCCCTAGAGAAATTCCCCCATCATTGGTGGGAAAATCTTTATGTATATATACTTCAAAACCTTTATTTTCTAAATCACAATGAATTCCTTTTAAAAGTATTTCATTATGAAATACCCCACCACTAAGGGCTATTTTATTTATTTTATATTTACTTTTTATTCCTTCACACATCTCTACTGTAAAGTTTATAATTGTACGGTGAAATTTACCTGCAATTATAGAAGTTAAAATTCCATTTTCTAAATCCTTTAAAATACCCTCTATAATTGAGTCCGTAACAACCACATTAAGACCATCTACCTCTTTTATAGTATAGTTATACCCTTCTTTCGTATCCTTTTTTGCTATATTTTCCAGTTCTACTGCTGCCTGACCTTCGTAGGAGTTAATAGAACAAACCCCTAATAATGCTGAAACTCCATCAAAAAACCTTCCCATGCTGGAGGTTTCAAAACAATTAATATTATTTTTTAATGCTTGTACTACAAGGGCTACTTTAAAGGATGATAGGTGTTTTATATTGGTTGTTAAAAGCTTTTCCCCCATCAGTTTATATAAATATGCCACCCCTATACGCCACGGTTCTTTTACTGCCACGTCTCCCCCAGCCATCTTTAAATAATTAAGATGACCTACTCGTTTAAAGTCTTTAAAGTCACAAATTAAAAATTCCCCACCCCACACTTTACCATCTGTACCATAACCCGTACCATCAAAGGCAATACCTATCACCTTTTCATTTATATCGTTATCCACCATACAACTGACTATATGGGCATGATGATGTTGAACTTCTTCAACTTCTAGTTTTCTAACATCTTGTATTAAATGATTCATTTGGTTTTCCACCAACTTTGAGGTTTTATAGTTGGGGTGCATATCATAAGCTATTACTTTCGGTTCTATTTGATACAGATTTTTATAATGTTCTATACTTTTCTCCAAGTGTTGAAGGGTCTCTAAATTATCTAAGTCTCCAATATATTGACTGGTGAAAACATACTCCTTCTTAGAAATTGAAAAAGTATTTTTCATTTCAGCACCATAGGCTAATGTTTCCTTTAATCCATTTATTTGAAGTGGCTTTGGTGCATAACCTCTAGCCCTCCGTATCATCCTAGCCTTCCCCAACACTACCCTTACAACCGAATCATCTATAGGTATGTGTATTTCCCTGTTATGAAATAAAAAATAATCAACTATTCCACTTAAATTTTTTAGGGCTTCATTATTTCTGTATTCTATTGGCAACCCCGAAACATTGGCACTGGTCATAACTAAAATTTTTAACTCATCATCAAATAAAAGATGATGTAGGGGAGTGTAGGGCAACATTAAACCTATTGTATTAAGGTTAGGTGCTATGTTTAGAGGTAACTTGCTATTTTTATTGCTATATTTTATTTCATATCTGTTTTTATATAAGGTGTTATCTTTATTATCATTTTTTCTATCCAACAATAAAATTGGTTTTTCTATACACGTTAATATACTTTCTTCTATTTCATTTAATAAACAATATTTTTTTACCGTTTCTATGTCCCTCATCATTAATGCCAATGGTTTGGCTTTTCTGCCTTTTCGTCTTCTTAGTTCTTCTATAACTTCTTCATTTCTTCCATCACAAACTAAGTGGAACCCACCTAACCCCTTTACCGCAACAATTTTTCCCCTTTTTAATAACCCTTTAGTTTCTTCTATTGCATCTATTGTATTTATCTTTTCTCCTAAAGCATTGGTTAACCATACCTGTGGCCCACACTTAGGGCAAGCATTGGGTTGAGCATGAAATCTTCTATCTTTAGGATTTCTATATTCCTCTTTGCACTCTTTACACATGGTAAACTCCCCCATTGTTGTCATGGGACGGTCATAGGGTAACTCCTTAATTATAGAAAACCTCGGCCCACAGTTGGTGCAATTGGTAAAGGGATAGCCATAACGTTGGTTATTTTCATCTTTTATTTCTAACTCACAATTTGAACAGATTGCCACATCTGGAGAAATCATTGTTATTCCTGTTGGATTAATTGTACTTTCTTCTATGGTGAAATTTTTATAATGCTTTAAGGGTAATTCTTCAAGCGAAATATTTTTAACCACAGCAAGAGGAGGTGCTTGCTGCTGAAGGTCATTTATCATGCTTTTTAGCTGATTTTCTCCACCTTCTACATCAATAAACACCCCTTCTGTTGAGTTATTCACCCATCCCTTTAGATTGTATTTTTCTGCCAAATTGTAAACAAAAGGTCTAAAACCTACTCCTTGAACAATGCCTTCCACCTTAATAAAATTTCTGCTAAGCTTCATATGTATCCCTTTTTTTATTGACAATTTTATAGTATACAAAAAGTAGTGCTAAACTTAATTCAAACAATAGTATTAGAGGTATTGCCACTGCCATTTGGGAAATTACATCTGGTGGAGTAAAAAAAGCACTTAAAATTACAATTACTAAAATTACAATTTTCCTTCTCTTTGACAAGGTTTTGTAGTTAATGATTCCAAGTTTCGTTAAAACCAACATCACCATTGGCATTTCAAAAACTAAGCCCATTCCTAATGTAAATAAAATTACAAAGGAGCAATATCTTTCAGCCGAAAGCATTGTTTGCATATGTTCGCCACTAAAACCCAATAAGTATTTAAAGGTCATGGGTAAAATAATTTGAAAACCGAAAAATACTCCTGTAAAAAACAGTAACAATATAAAAGGAAATGCAATATAGATAACTATTTTTTCCCTTTTATATAGGGCTGGTGAAATAAATAAAATGGTCTGTAAAAAAATAATAGGGGTTGAAAGCACTATACCACCAAAAACTGCCGCCCTAACGTTGGTGATAAAACCTTCCAATGGTGTAATCATCACCAGTTCTACATCCCCTAAAGGTTTTTTCAACAATCCAATAATATCCGATGACTTCAAGTAACATAAAATAGAAAATATAATAAGGGTTAACACACATATAATTAGCTTTTTTCTTAAGTCGTCCAAATGTTGTAGGATATTCATTTCTGCATTATCTTCTGTCAACGATGTCACCTTAGCACTTCCCCCTACTCTGTTTTCTCCGTATCCTCAATTAATTCTTTAGTCGCCTTTTTAAACTCTTTAATGGAAACCCCTATTGCTTTTCCTATTTCCGGTAACTTTTTAGGCCCAAAAATAACTAATGCAATAATTAATATTAGTACTAATTCTGAAAATCCAATACTAGGCATTTGTTACGCCCCCCTTCTCTTTAATTTTATTAAGTAGGTAATCCCTCAACTGTTGAAATCCTTCTCCAGTACGACTAGATACTTCAAAAACTATTATATCATTTCTTAGTGACTTTATATCCCTATAAAACTCATCCATAGAAAAATTAGTGAACTCCATTAAATCCATTTTATTAACTATAACCACTTCTGATTTTTGAAACATAGAAGGGTATTTTAGTGGTTTATCATTTCCTTCTGTAATACTTAAAACAGTTATTTTAATATCTTCACTTAAATCATAAGATGCGGGACAAACTAAATTACCCACATTTTCAATTACTAAAAATTTCATGTCATCCAGTTCTAAGTTGTTTAATGCCTCTTTAATCATTAAAGCATCTAAATGACAAGCCCCTCCTGTATTAACTTGAATTACTTCTACCCCTTGGCTTTCTATTCTTTCCGCATCTTTTGTGGTGTATAAGTCTCCTTCAATTACTGCCAATTTTACATTATCCTTCATAGACTTAATTAATTGTTCTAATATGGAAGTTTTACCTGCACCCGGTGACCCTAATAAGTTAACCGTAAAAATTCCTTTACTGTCCAACAACTCTTTATTTTCTTTTGCAAGTATATCATTGGTTTGTAATATATTCTTTTTAACATCTATTTGCTTCACTTTATTCACCCTCCATTTCATCGATTAATAGTTCGTATCCCGTAACAATATTATTACTGTAAGCATTACAAATGGGGCATATTTTATTTAAAAAGGTTATATTAAAGGTTTTTTCACACTGGGGACAGAGGGCAGTTGCTTCCACAGTTTCTATTTTCAGCTCTGCCCCCTCCACTTCAGTATCCTTTGAAACAACCTCAAATGCAAAGCGAAGAGCGTGTTCTTCCACACTGGTCATAGTTCCTATTTTCAAAGTCACCTTTGTAACTTTTTTCAGACTATGACTCACCACATTCTGTTGTATAATCTCCATTAAGTCATTAACAATTGATACTTCATGCAAGTTCTTCACCTATGCCCTTTCTAACTCTTCCTTTACTTCTTTTATAACTTTAGGAATTTGTTCTCTAATTTCATCTGAAAGTTCTAAATCAAAACAAATTTCCTTAGGTTCTACACCAATAATAATAACTTCTGGATTATACCCCATTCTATTAATATCTGTTAAAAGATCCAATAGTTGTACATCATGCAATGAAGTATTTGACTTAATGTAGCTGGGAAGATCTTCTGGTGTTACTCGATATATTGTACCAAAAGGATGTCCTCCCTTTAAGCTATCTATAACTATAACTTTATCGTTTTTAATAAATATATCTAATAAATCAAATATGCAAGTACCACCATCTATTAACTCGATATTTTGAAAATACTCTTCTTTTTGAAGTTGGTTAATTGTATGTATACCAACACCATCATCCCTTAGTAAGATATTTCCTATACCCAACACTGCTATTTTTTTCATTATAATATTCCTTTAGGATTTGGTGTGCCAACTACAAATTTTGAAGCTATCTGTTTTTCTGAATCTATTACATGAACTGCACAGGCTGTACAAGGGTCAAAAGAGTGAATAATTCTCATCAGTTCGATTGGATTATTTTTATCTTTAACAGTCACTCCAATTAGAGCCTTTTCTAATGGACCTGCCATACCATTATTATCCTTTGGTGAAACATTCCAGCAGGTTGCTGTCACCACTTGATAATTGGCGATTACACTATTGTTATATCTAATATAGTGTACTAAAGCTCCCCTTGGTGCTTCTGTTATTCCCATTCCCTCACCAGCACTTGGTAAACTATGAAGACTGCTATTGTATTCTTGTCCTCCTGCAACAACTTCATTAGTCCATGTTGTTAATGAATTTGCTAACTTTCTAGTCTCTAGCATTCTAGCCATATGTCTATCCATTACAGAAACACCATTTCTATAATCTCCATTAATCCATGCCCTTGCCAATGGACCCACTTCATATGGTATTACATTGTTTGTGGTTTCTTGGTATCTTGTGGCTTTAGTCCATGTATATGCCCCTGCTTTATTAAGGTCAGGATTTGTTGTACTATCTTTAATGGCTGTTGTAGTAGAACCCGAGTACCAACCATGACTAATATCTTCAATAATCTTTGCAGTATCTACAGTGGAATATTGCCCATTGGTGTATCTTCCTTGCTTAAATAAAGTGTTTGTACTGTTATTTGCTTCTAGTTCAAAAACTCCTAAAGATAAGAAGTTTCTATAACCAGCACCCACATTATAATAGTCTGAATATACAGATGCCAGTTTTTGCACATCATGTTGATATTCATTGTCTATAAAAGATTTTACCTCCGCCAATAATGCCTTATATTGATTAATTTCTGCTGCTGTAGGCTGTTTAGTAACTCCACCGGGCATAATCGACATAACATGGGGTATTTTCCCTGCAAATATTGCCACCATTTCATGGGCTTTTCTTCTTATTTCCAAGGCTTTTACATAATTATTAAATAATTTATCGTTATCACTTTTTGTAAAACGAAGATCAGTATCATAACTCGTAACCCATGGTGCTTTGTCTGGACCCTTTACATAGTCCAATAGTGTTAAATGATAAAATTGTAGTATATGGTCTTGTATAAAGTTTCCACCTTGTATCAAGTTACGTAAAATTCTTGCCTGTTGTGTTGGTCTAAACCCCCTCGATGCTTCTATGGATTTTGCCGATGCTATTGCGTGGGATACAGGACACAAACCACAAATTCTTTGGGTTAAGTGGACAGCATCCCTTGGGTCTCTACCCCTTAAAAGATTTTCAAAACCTCTAAACATATTTCCTGTGCTTTTAGCATCAATTACCCTATTATTACTGTCTAACTCAACCTCCACCTTCATATGTCCTTCTAACCTTGTAACCGGATCTAATTTAATTTTCATTCCCTTATCCCTTCTTTCGAGTTTGATTTTTTATTTACTATTAAAAATTTTTATTAATAAATTCTACTGAATGGAAAATTCTTACTTACACAACCGATACAAATGTTCCCTGTACCAAAGCATCCTTTTCTGTCGCTCCAATTATTTCCCCAATTAAGTGCAGTATAACAAGTACCCCTTGTATCGTTGTCTTTACCTTTACAATTAAGGTTACTGAAACAATTTCCTATAACCCCTAGACCACTGGCTCTTCCTGTCCCCTTTAATGGACAACCTTCAGAGTGCAGGGCTTTTGAAGCATAATATTCTGTAGGT
The DNA here is from genome assembly GCA_938074565.1 of uncultured Alkaliphilus sp. Taxonomy (GTDB): domain Bacteria; phylum Bacillota; class Clostridia; order Peptostreptococcales; family Natronincolaceae; genus Alkaliphilus. The sequence goes on from CALJEQ010000023.1 coordinate 138,300, forward strand.
CTTAAATCAGAATCTTTTGGCAGTGGCTGACCCAACAATAGTTTAATTAACGTTCCACCTATAATATATGGATGTACAGGGCAACCAGGAAGATTAATTATTTTACTTCTAGCTGATGTACCTAATACTCCTTCTACGGTTTGTGCCCCAGTGGCATCGTTACCTGCCTTTGCCACCCCCCTAAAGGCAGCACATTGACCTATGGCTATAACATGTTTTGCATTTTGCCCCAATTCCCTTACAACCTGTAGGGCAGTTAAGTGATGTCCATCTCTTTCTCCTATAATACAATGGATACCATTATTAGCGGTTGGAATCCACCCTTCTACAATTAGTATGTAATTGTTATGGCTTGGTGGGTTTAACATTTCTACAGCTTCCCTGCCTGACATTGCCATTAATGTGTTATGATATTTAAGATCGATATGGTTCATTAACATATCATCCACTGTTGTTACCTTTGTACTTTCATTTTTAACCATGTTTAAAAATGCTACAGTACAACCGGTACACCCTGCTGCTTGTACCCATATTACAGGTGTGTGTTCTAAATTCTCCATGGCATATGCCATATTTTGCAAATTTACTTTCCCTATTCCCAATGCTGTTCCTGAAACTGCCATCCATTTTAAAAACTCTCTTCTGGATATTTTCATTGGAATTATGCCCCCCTTTGTTTTTTAAAATTTTTAATTTTTTATTTGTAGTATTCGTAAATATGTTGTTAACTGATTATGTTTGCTAGTGCTTTGATGTTAATAATTTTCATTATCATTTAAACTATAAAAAATTATAGGAAAGATGGTAATTTCCTGTACGATATATTTAACACTCTATAAAAAAGTCTTTGATGTTTATTTTTTAACAATTCGCAATATTCTTTATCCTTAAATTTTAAGTCTCTAATTATATTACTAAATAATAAAGATATAGTTAATAAATTTTTATTTTGTTAAATATATGAAACCCTACACATTCATTATAAAGTCTAGTATTGTAAATAGTCAACAATTTTTACAAAAAATAAAGTTATAATATTTCAATAAGTGTTTTACCTATCTAATTACATATATGTTAATCATTAAATTGCTACACAAAGTATAAAATATAGATTTCAATAAAAAAATCAGCCCTTAGCCTATTGTATTTTCTAAGAAAGCTGATTTTTATTTATGATAAAGCCATATTTTCTCTACTGTATCCAACCATTTAATTTTTCTAAATCTTTTATTATAATTTTCTTCCCACTAATATCAATAGAACCTTCTTTTTTAAATTGACTTATTGCTCGACTTACGGTTTCTCTTGTAGTACCAATCATACTAGCCAGTTCTTGTCTAGATAGATTTAATTTCAATTCTACACCATCTGTAGTTTCTATTCCATGATCTTTTGCTAATTTTATAATCATTTGAGCAGTTCTCATATAGGTGTCTCCCAATGCCAACTCTTTAACTTTTTGTTGAGAGCTGAAAAGCTTTTTACTTAATACTTTAATAACCCTTAAAGCTATCTCAGAATTATTACTCACTAACTTTTCAAGGTCTTCATTTCTTATCATACCAATATTAGCATCCTCTAATATTTCAGCTGAAGCTGGATAATTCATATCATTAAAAAGAGTAACCTCTGCGAAGACCCCCCCCTCACTTAAGATGGTAAATATAAGTTCTCTACCATCTGGAGTGGTTTTAAATATTTTCACCTTTCCAGATTTAATAAAGAAAAAGGCTTCTCCTGGATCCCCCTCCATAAATATGATAGTACCCTTTCTCATCGTTCTATCAATGGTAATTCCTCTAACTGCTTCTAAGTCTTTTTCATTCAAAGTTGAAAAAGCTGGTATTTTCCTTAAAATATCACCTGTACTTTTTACCATGTATGTCCCTCTTTCAATTAATATCATTATTTTTCTGCCACAATAACGGTAGCATAAGATTCATCACTATAGGGCTCTTCTTTAAAGTTACCATAAACCTCATTAATGAAAAACCCTATTTTTTCTAGGCCTTCAATTAATTCTTTTTTTCTTAAAGGATATAGTTCTACTACATTTTTATAACATTCATTTTCTTTTATAACCCTTAATTCTGTCTGAAAATGAATCAAATCATCCCCTGAATATTTAACATAATTACGAACTAAACTTACACCAGCTTCGTTATTTTCAATTGTTGGTAGTTGTTCTATATTATATTTCAATATTCTATCATAATTAATTATTTGAATAATCATTTTACCTTTTTTCTCTAATAGTTGATAAACCACCTTAAGCACCTGCATAATTTCTTCTAAAGTAGTCAAATGCACCAATGAATTTCCTATACAGAAGGCTGTTTCAAAGGATTCTTCCTTATAATATTGCTGTAACTTTTTCATATCCCCCACTAATGCATTAACAGTAACCCCTTCTTCTCTAGCTTTTTTCTTAAATACCTCTATCATTCCTTCATCTAAGTCTATTCCAGAAACGGTATAACCCTCTTTAGCTAAAGAAATAGAATAATTTCCAGTGCTACAGGCAATATCAAGTATATTATTGCCTACTATTCTTTTTGTAAGAAACTCTAATTGTGGTTTGCCAGCAGGAAAAATATCATCATAGTATTTATTAAATTCATTATAAAACCCCAAAACAATCCCTCCCATTATTCTATTATAATCTATTAATACTATTTTTTTTAATACTATTTTTATTAATACCCCCATAAAGATAATATATTTAACAAATATTAAAAAGTTTTATAATTTAATGTATTGCATAAATAGAGTAATAATTATTCATAGTTAGTTAAAAAATTATCAATAAAATTCAATGATTTTAGCAACTTAAAATAGACAACGTTTTCATTTATGTAAAAATTGACATTCTATTGATCATTGTAATTTAAACACTTTACTTATTATTCCCCCTTTGAATAATTGTAAATTCCTTTGGGCTTTTTACTGAATTTTCACAAAATGATTGAGGAAAAATGTAATTTTTTTGTTTGACATTTATTTTTTTTAGGAGCATAATATTAATGTGCTCATTCTAGAGAGATTAATTAGTAATAAATATTCATTATATTAGGAGGATTATTAAATGATACTAGAACACTTTATGGAAGCTATTATCCCTTATGTTATTCACATTTTAGAAGCAATGGGAATTTTTGTAATTGTTTTCACTGCAATTAAAGCCTTTGCCCAATATGCGTTAAGAACTTTTAATTTTACAGATGATACAATAAAAATCGAACTTGCTAAGGCATTAGCTTTAGGGCTAGAATTTAAATTAGCTGGTGAGATATTGAAAACAGTTACAATTCGTACTTTAAGCGAGGTTTATATTTTAGCAGCAGTTGTTGCCTTAAGGGTTATCTTAACATTTGTTATTCATTGGGAAATTGTTTCTGATACTAAACATTGTAATGAGTTCTTAGAATTAAAGAAAATGGCAACAAATGAAAACAGCGTAGATTTTAAAAAAAAACACACAGCTTCTTAAAAAATTTATCTCTTAATAAGAAACCATTATAGGTTTCTTTTTTTATTTTAAAAATACATACATAATCAAACCTCATTATTGACAAAATATTACTGATAACTTTAAAGGAGGTACGTTTATGTCTAATGATAAAGAAAATTTACAAAACAGTACAAACACCATCAACCCTGGTAAAGTAGGTTTACGGGCTGATGTTACTGGTATTAGTGGTACTAATGACCCTAATCATCACCATGACCTACATGATAAAATTCAAGTTAACTATGATAATATAACCAAGTCCCCAGCTCCTGATGATGTGTTTAATTGGCAAAGAGAACACATCAAAGTAGATGATCAATCTACTGAAGGGTATCCATTAAATGTTATTGTAGACCCTGCAATGAGGGAGATGTATCAAGTAGTACATAATGCTACTCTTACTAATGTATTTGATCGTTTTTCTGAACAACAGCCCCAATGTCGTTTCTGTGTTGAAGGATTATCCTGTCAACTTTGTGCTAATGGTCCTTGTCGGATTTCTTCAAAATCTCCAAGGGGGGTATGTGGTGTTGATGCCCATACAATGGTTGCACGAAACTTTACTTATCGTCATGTAACCATAGGAACATCAGCTAATATATTCCATGCCCATCAAGCGGCTAGGACTCTAAAAGCAGCTGGTGAAAATCCTCAAAGTGGTTTAAAAATAAGGGATGTTGAAAAACTAAAAAAATATGCTGATATGTTAGGGCTTAATGCAAACCTTCCAACTAATGAATTGGCTGTACAGTTTGCTCAATTTGTTATAGATGATATACACCGTCCCTATAATGAGCCTTCTAAATTAGTAGAAGCTTTTGCCCCCACCAAACGAAAAGAATTGTGGAATAAAATGGGTCTATATCCTGGTGGTGGTTATAGTGAAGTTGCTTTTTCACAAACCAAATGTATGACTAACTTTAATGCTGACCCAGTAGACTTCTTATTAAATTGTGTGCGTTTAGGGGTTGCCAATGAGTATCAAGGTCTTTTTGCTTTAGATATATTGCAGGAAATATTAATGGGTACACAAAAAATTACAATGCAAAAACAAAATATGGGTCTTTTAAATGCTGATATGATTAATATTATCACTAATGGGCATATGCCTTTATTAGCCCATGTTGCCATTGAAATGGCTTCTTCAGATGAATGGCAAGAAAAGGCCCGTCAAGTTGGAGCAAATGGTATTCAAATATTAGGTCATGTTTGTGAAGGTCAACAATTATTAAACTATGCAGGAACTCAAGGTATGAGGGCTTTTGGTGGACAAGAGGGTGAGTGGTTATCTGAAGAATATTTATTAGCCACTGGAGTTGTTGATTTATTTATGTTTGACTACAACTGTACTGTACCAACTCTACCTATTTATGCTAAACGTTTTGGTACAAAACTTGTTAGTACCCATCCTGTAATTAAGTTACAAGGTACAGAGACCATAGACTTTGTTCCTGAGAAAATGAATGAACAGGCTGAAAAAGTATTAAATATGGCTTTGGAAGCTTTCCAAAAACGAAGAAGTGAAAATAGAAAAGTTTATATTCCTCCTTATACTTCTGAATGCATGGTGGGCTTTAGTACCGAATCTGTAAGGGAAGCCCTTGGTGGAAGCTTTGATCCATTAATCGAGCAAATTGCCAATGGAAATATTCGAGGTATTGCCACTATAGTAGGATGTACCACTGCCCGTTATGGACAGGGAGGTAGCAACATATTTAAAATTACTAAAGGATTAATTGAAAATAATATTCTAGTTTTATCTGGTGGATGTACTTCTTCCGTAATGGAGTATACTGGATTAGCCCACCCATCAGCAGCAGATGAAGCAGGAGAAGGTTTAAAAGCAGTATGTAAACAATTAGGTATTCCACCAGTATTATCTTATGGTGCTTGTGTAGACATCGGTAAAATGACCCATACTGCAATGGAATTGGCTGATGCTTTAAACGTTGACACTGATAAGCTGCCATTAGTAATTGGTGCTCCTGAATATTTAGAGCAAAAAGCTGTGGCAGATGCTTGTACGGCTATTGCTTTAGGATGGTTAGTTCATGTTGCTCCAGTGCCTTCTGTTACAGGAAGTGATGTGGTGGTAAAAACATTAACTGAAACCACTGAAAGTCTTGGTTTAGGTAAATTAATGGTGGAGCTGGATGCAGAAAAAACTATTCAAATCTATGTAGATCATATTGAGAAGAAACGTAAAGAATTAGGTATATAGATAATCTTCTATCTCTAAAGACTAATAATAGAATAGTAAAATAATAAATAAGAAGAATAAGCATAACTAAAACCACTAAGTTTTTTATCTTAGTGGTTTATCTTTAACCCTATGGCTTTTTCTATTAATACTTAAATTATTTTATAACACCATATTGTTTTATAACAACCTCAACATCAATATTGATTTCTGCCACCTTATAGGCCTCATTCCATTCTACACTCTGCCAATAGTTATTGTACTTTGCCCTAACCTTATCTCCAATACCTAATGGATCGCTACCAATCTTTTGCATATAATTAAATAGTTGTTTATAATCTTCTTTCATCCCTTTAACTATAGCATCCTCAATAGCCATTTGGGTTACTTTTTCATCCGTTCTGTCCCATCTATATTCATCTAAGGTTACATCAAAGATTAACTCCATATTAATTACTGGTCTATTTTCCACTATTTTAATATCAAGTTTTCTTTTTACAGACCTTAATAATGCAGCCGTATAGAACTCTACTTCTAAATCTTCATCAAAGTAATTATCTATGAAAAAGGTTGGGTTTCTCAATTGGTTCATTGCTGCCAATAACAAAGAAGACTTTCTTGTATCAATTCTTCCAACCATTTTATCCCCAGAAAATAAAGCTGTTCCTATAATTCTTATCCCATTTGGCTCCAATTTTATCATTGGAGTTATGGGGTCTAGTCCAGGTGCAAAGTAGGCAATATCAAAGTTATAGATTCTAGTTTCTGGAATATACCCATTTCTTATATTATTCTCTAACAGCTGACTTATATAATATGCACTGCGGGGCTTGTCTCCAAAGTTTAATGATTTTTCAATTAGCTCTTTCGGACTACCATCAACAACAACAATAATTGCCAATGCAGGATTTATAGGATCTCTTTGAAAAACCTCCAGTAGGTTATGAATTCCCCCTTCTGCCATATCACAAGATAATAATATATGTTGTATCTTCCCTCCCCCTAAATTTTTAGGTGAAATGAGTCTACCATTTTCCCTTGCTTCCCTAAGGGAGTTAGCAGTGGTTGTAATCATTTCTACCTCCCCCTGCTGTTGGATTCCAACTACTGGATTGGTAAGGGATATTAACATTTTATTATCTTCACTTCTTTCTATTCCAACATTAAGAATATAACCAACTTTTTCGTAAATATTTTCATCCCAACAGCTGGTTAAAAGTACAGTTAACAATAAAATAAACACTAATTTTTTTACTTTCCTCATTTTATTCCAACACCCCTTTTATTAACAAAAGAAAATAAATAGGATATACATAAATAACCCATTATTCCAATACCTAATAAATTAAGTATCTCAAGAAATTGGTTTGTGTGAGCTTGGTCTTTTGGGATTCTACTAACTAAAACTGCAACAATGTAAAATATAAATAAAACCTTTCCCCTTTTCTTAATATTAAATACTTCATTTATACTGTAAAAAGATGAGAAAAGATAATTTCGTAGGGAACTTGCCATAGCAGGAAACCAAAATGCAACAAAAAATAGGTCTATCCTTTCAACAATAGGCGCTTTATAAGATCTAGAAATGCTAAAAAGTGGATACTCCAACTGTTTCAACATTACTTCTCCATAAAAACCTGTAGTGAATATGGTAACAATTAGAAAAAAGACCATAGTAAATAAGTTTGCTGCTAAAGCATACTTCATGGCATTTTCTTTATCAGTAATATTAGGATAAATAATAGCTACTAATTCTATCCCCAGAAATCCGAATAAAGAAGGTATTATAGCCATAGTAATTGGTTTTATACCTGAACCTCCTACTGGCATAAGAAAGGTAAAACGAAAATCCTTATAAATTAGTAGTAAAAAAATAATTACTAAAGAATAAATCACTAGCAATATATTGACAAACCTACATATGGCTTTAAGTCCATACCAAATGAGATATATAGTTGGTATCAATATAAAAAAAGTCAGAACTGTAGGGGGTGTTAGTTTTAATGTGCTGACCTTTATTACATTAGTAAAAATACGAATACCTAATATAGCCGCCACAAAGGAATATACTATTATAAGTATATTTAGAATACCGCCTATATGTTTGCCGTACAAAACACTATTAATCTCTAGTATAGATTTGTCTTTGTATCTTTTTAAGAGAAGCATAATAATTACAAGTATAAAGGATGAGATTATTCCACCCATTATAATTGATATCCAAGCATCATGCCCTGCTATTTGTACAAGTATTGAAGGTAAGGTAAGAATACCAATGCCAATTTGTACTGCTATGATGAAAACAAATAGCTGCCTAGATGTAATTTGATGTTTATGATCTAACATTCTACCTACCTCTTCTATCATTATTTGGGTTTCCTTGATCTGGTCTTTTTCTAAGCAATTCTAATGGAACCCTTACCATTACATCCTTTAAATCTTTAATTCTTAGAGGCACAACCGGTTGAAAATAGGGTTGTCCTAAAGATTCCAAAACCACTAAATGGGCTATTAACATAATAGTAGATACCACCACCCCCACGATACCAAAAACTGCTGATGAAAGTATAAATATAAACCTTATAAACCTTATAGCAAGTCCCATATCATAGGAGGGTATGATGAAGGATGCAATGGCTGTAACGGCAACAATTATAATAAATAAATCACTAACAATACCTGCTGCAACAGCTGCCTGCCCTATAACTAACCCACCAACAACCCCTATGGAAATTCCAATATAGGTGGGCAGTCTTATGGAAGCCTCCCTAAGCATCTCTAGGGTTACTTCAAGAATTAGTGCTTCAACAATTGGTGAAAAAGGAACCTTAGCCCTAGATTCTGCCAATGGCACCAATAAATCTAACGGAACCATAAAATAGTGAAAAGATGTAATAGCTATGTAAAGAGCAGGTAAAAAGATTGCTAGCATTGCTCCTAATAATCTTATAGTTCTAATTAGACTACCAGCCATCCAATTAGTACTATAATCATCCAAGGCTTGAAAAAAGGAAAAAAAACTTACGGGTGCTATTAACACAACGGGGGTTCCCTCCTGCATTATTACAAACCGTCCCTCCAACAAACCTGCTACTGCCTTATCTGGCCTTTCTGTAGCTAAATATTGTGGAAATGGTGAGAGCTTAAAATCTGTTATAAATTGTTCAATATAGCCTATTGGAATTAATCCATCATAGTTTATACCCTCAATTTTATTATTTAGCTCTTCTAAAAGATTCATATCAGCAATATCTTCTATATACGCTATACTAACCGTTTGATTCATTGTTGTTCCAACTTTTATTAATTTAAATTTAAGATTATTATTCTTTATCTTTCTTCTAAGGGTAGCCATATTTGATTCAATGGTTTCTCTAAAACCCTCATGGGGTCCCCTTACATTTTTCTCTGTTTCTGGCTCTTGAATACTTCTAATTTCATACTTATCTAGCTTACATACGACGGCAAAGGGTCTGCCATCTATAAGAAACACTGCAAAGCCCGATAAAATATCTGTTATAATGGAAGAAAAATCATAGTAACAATCTACATTGGAAGCGGAAACACTTCCAAGAATTGTTATATCGGTTAAGTTCTCTTCTTTTAAAGAAAGTATAGGATTAATAAAATCCCTTTGAACTAAATCAATATTAACAATCCCCTTTAAATATAGTATACAACCTTCCGTGCTATTATTTAGAAAAACCTTCCTTTTAATTAAATCAGGGCAATCTTTGAAGGCTTCTTCTATCCTTAAGAGACTTTCCTTTAGAGATTTAGATATTTCATTCTCGTTATTGATCATACCTGACTCTGTTTTTTCCCTGTTCCTTTTACCCATAAACAATCACCACCCTTAAGTATTTTTTCCTTTAAATTAAGGTTTTATTCCTATAACTCTCTCAATAAAGTTTAGTCAAAAAAATAATAAGGCCAGAAAAATTTATCTGGCTCATTAACTATTATTTTCAAACTACCTCTATGACTTTAATTTTAAGGCTTTTTTATGCCAACTTTTCTTGATCTGTTGTTATATTATTACTCCATTTTCCACATTTATCTCCCCATCTGGCAGTTAATTGTCCATCCTTCATAATTTCTATTACCTCACAGCCATTGGAACAATCTAAACATTCAAAACCCTTTACTTGGTAGCCAGAATGAACGATGTCAAAACCTTTAAAGTCAGTACCATTATTTTTACTGGCGTGTTCTTGTGCCAATAAACAACAACCTATAGCCCCCATTACTTCGTGATGGGGAGGCACTAACACTTCAAATCCTAAGGCTTCTTCAAAGGATTTTTTAATACCCACATTGGCTGCAACCCCTCCTTGAAAAACAACAGGACCCGCTAAATCTTTTCCTTTACCTAAGTTATTTAAGAAGTTACGTACTAAAGCATCACATAGACCTTTAATAATATCCTCTTGGTTATGACCTAATTGTTGCTTGTGAATCATATCAGACTCTGCAAAAACTGCACATCTTCCTGCTATTCTTACTGGATTTTCTGATAACAATGCTTTATTTCCAAACTCTTGTATAGGTATATCTAAACGGGCTGCCTGACGATCTAAAAACGAGCCTGTACCCGCTGCACAAACGGTATTCATGGCAAAATCACTAATGATTCCGTTTTTCAATAAAATAATTTTTGAATCTTGTCCACCTATTTCAAAAATGGTACGAACACCTTTTACAAAATTTAATGCGGCAATTCCATGGGCGGTAATTTCATTCTTAATCACATCTGCTCCCACCATCATGGCTGCCAAGTGTCTACCACTTCCAGTTGTTCCAACACCCTTTACTTTAATTTCATCTGTTATTTGATATTGAACTTCTTTAAGTCCTCTTTTAACTGCATCAATGGGTTTACCCTGAGTTTTAGTATATACTTTTCCTAATATCTCTTTATTTTCATCCATTAGTACAACATTGGTACTTACAGAACCTACATCAATACCCAGATAACAATTTCGCATCTTCTTTCATCTCCCTTCTTCTCTTTAGTAAATCAACAAAAGCTTCTAAGCGGGTGGAATACCCTGCATCTCCCGTCAACTCATCAACTATTAAACAAAGATATGGTATATCAAAATCCTTTTCTATTGTTGGTAGAATACTTTGAGCAACAATTTCTGGCATACAGGTAAAGGGGTAAATTTGAACTAACCCATCATAACCTTCTTTAGCATATTTAACTGCATAACCAATGGTTTCTCTAGCATGTCCTCCAATCATAGTCTTCATATAAGGCTTTGCTTCCTTAATTATATCTTTTTCCATACTTAAGCCCAGTGGGTGTAGGTACAGATGTTCAGTTAACCATCTACTTACCTTTAAAGATCGATCTAATTCAACTCCCATTTCCCCAAGTTTTTTTTCAACATTTAAATTAACAAAAGGTTCTATAATGGTATATATCTCCCCAATAAGACCAACCTTTATTACTTCCTTGTTAGGGTCTTCTTCTATTGCCATTAGTTTTTCCTTGGTTTCGCCTACCAACTGCTTCATTTCTTTATAACCCTTAACATTTCTTACTTCTTTTTGAAATTGTTCTAAAAGGTTATCAACTTCGCCTATTTTCCTTTGTCTTGGTCTTTTGTAATAGGCTATATCATCCAATTCATCCACCTGATACAAAACTTTTGTACCTTGAGCTAAAGCTTTAATAATTTTATAAGGATTTTTCGTGTTTGTTATATGAAAAATTCTATTAACAAACGTTTTATAATCCCCTTGAGGTGGGTCTAATAATACAAAGTCTATATTGTGTCCAATTTCTTGTAATATTTCTTTTTGTAACATAGTATAATATCCAAATCTGCAAGGGCCACAACTGCCCGACATTAATATTGTATCTGCCCCCTGTTGAATGCTTTCAATGAAATTTCCTATATTAATCTTTAAAGGTAAGCATATTGATTCAGGTGAATATTTCGTTCCAATTTCCAATGTTTCTTTACTACATACTGGTGGAACAATTATATCTACACCTAACTCTTCAAATAAAACCTTAGTGGCAATATATTGATTACCCATGTGCGGGAAGGTTACCTTCATCTCTTTTCCTCCAATCAATCATATCTATAAATGCTTCAAGACGCGTATTTACACCAGCTTCTCCTGTATGCTCATCAATTGTTAATAATAGGAAAGGTATATCTCCATCTTTTCTTGTCCATCTTTCGAACAAGTCACCTATTATGGAGTCTATTCCACAACCAAAAGCAGATACATATATCGCCCCATCAATATCACTATTTTCTTTAAGGTAAATGGCTGTACCTAAGGCTTTTCTGCCATAACTCCAAAACATCTTTTTTTCTAAAGTAGCTGCTTTTTCATTAATAACATCCATATTAATCATTTCTGGAATTAATATTTCCACTCCATAATCTTGAAGTTTTTTCATAATATCCATAGAACCCATACGGTCATACAGTTGATAGGTATGCCCTAATAGGGCTATTTTCTTTTTATTTTTATTATTTAGCATTAGTTGTTTGGAAGTTAGCTCCCCATCTATTGGAAACCTTCCTTGACTTATTTTATCTTTATATTCTTCGTATGCCTGCAATGCTTTTGAATAGGCTTTTCGTATTTTAATTGGGTTTTTAGTAACATAACTACCAAATTCATAAACAGTTTTCATAATGTGTTTTCTCGATTGGTTAAAATTAATTTCTGTATCAATTAAAGGGGGTAAGTTTGGAATAGAGTGTTCTACCATTTCTGGCAATCCACAAAACTTAGGACAAATATATTCATCTTTATAAACACTCATCATTTTAGGAACAAAAATATAGTCTACCCGATCCTTTAAATCAATAACATGTCCATTAAAAATTTTCACTGGCAAACAGGCTTCATCTACCGTGTTCTTTACCCCTTTATCCAGTAAATTCTTATTGGTGGGATTAGAAATAATTATCTCTGCCCCCAGTTCTTCATAAAAAGTTTTCCATAAAGGATAATAGTCATAAAACCATAACCCTCTTGGAATGCCTATTTTAATTGTCATAATAATTCCTCCCTTCAACATTTAAAGATTATCGTCTATATTATGTAAAAATATACCTATTAAATATTTAAGCAAAGGGAATAATTGTTTTTCCCAACCACTGTTTTAGTTTTTGAAGTTTCGACTTCTTCATCTCATCTTGATAAGTAACTTCATTACTTTTATTAAGATAAAGATGAAATTCTTGTAAAACTTGATTAGCCATCTGTTCATCATAAATAACTGCATTTACTTCATAATCTAAGAAAAGACTTCTTGTATTCAAATTAGCAGAACCAATTGAAACCATCTTGTCATCTACTAAAAATACTTTAGCATGTAAAAAACCTTCCTCGTACTGATAAATCTTAACATTTGCGCTTAGTAATCTTTTAAAAAAAGATTCGTTTGCCCAACCCACCATAAAAAAATCTGGTTTTTTAGGTATAATTACTCTTACATCAACACCTCTTAAACCCGCTGTTTGAAGGGCTTTTAACATACTATTATTTAGTATTAAGTAGGGAGTCCCTATATATATTTTTTCTGTTGCACTATTAATCATAGAAAAATACAACTGACTAATTTCGTTCCAATGGGTGTCAAAACCACTGGTGATCATTTGAGTTGGCATAAAATTTGTTACATCATTTTGTATTGGAAAATAGTTTTTATCTAGTATTTTTTCACCTGTAATATAATACCAGTCACCTAAAAATATCTTTTGTATCCAATTAACAACTTCTCCTTCTAACCTAATCTGTAAATCCTTCCAATCACCAATATTTTTATCTCTACCTAAATACTCATCCCCTAGATTAAATCCCCCAATAAACCCTACTTTTCCATCCACCACCACTATCTTACGATGATTTCTATGGTTTAACTTTCCCTTTAATATCGAACTTAAATAACCATCATGGGCTTTTACTTCTACTCCAACTTCTCTTAATTGTCTTATATATCTTCTACCTAGCTTATGACTTCCTAAGCCATCATAAATTACCCGTACTTTTACACCTTCTTTAGCTTTTTTAATTAAAACATCTTTAAATTTATTACCGATTCTATCATTTCTCAATATAAAAAATTCTACATGAATATGTTCTTTAGCATTGGAAATTTCTTCAATCATTTCATCAAATGTATCTACACCACCATTTAGTAATTTCCCTTTATTATAATGGGTCACTGGTAGCCCCGTGTTAAGTTCGATTAAATTAACAATACCCTCTTCTACCTCTCCAATCGTCTCTATCTTCTCAACTTTATCCTTTGTCATTCTCATCAGTTCATCCATATAAATACTTCTATTATTTTGATACTTATTTAATAATTGTGTATTTCGCCATATTTGGTTTAAAGTAAATAACATAAAAACACTAATTATAATTAATAATGTTTTAATTATTTTTGCTAGTAAAATTCCTTTGAAAAAGTGCAAAATAAGTAGTGATAGAACAAATAGCAAACTAGTCACTACTACATAGGGGTATATTCCAATAACAAACCCGTGGTTGGTTAGCATAAATAAATTAAAAGAAATAATAAGCAACAATAATATGCCAGTGGTAGTTGTAAAAAAAGCAATCATTTTTTACCTCCAATTTCATCTTTTTCCCTTTTATCATTGCCTTATTATCTTAATTGTATGCAAAAAAGCCCCCATTAAGGGAGCTTGCGATTTGTGGAGAGTATTCTAAGTTTCATATTCATAATGTTTTCCTATTACATTATTTTTACCAACTTTCTTTGCTCTATATAAACATTTATCAGCAATAAAAATCAATTCATCTTTATTTGAGTGGTGATCCTTTTTCAGATTTGATATACCAATTGAGATGGTTACACCAACCCCCTCTAACCTTAAAGTCTCTATAGAGTCTCTTATTCTCTCTGCTATTACAGATGCTTCTAATTCATCTATCTCCACCAATATAATTATTATTTCTTCACCGCCATATCTAGCAACTATATCATTCTTTCTTACATTTATTTTAACTTTATCGGCTACTTTTTTTAATATTTTATCACCAAATTGATGTCCATAACAGTCATTAACTTGCTTAAAATTATCAATATCCAACATCAATATAGATAAATCCCTATTTTCTTCTTTAAAATTTGTATATAATTCTCTATAGATTGTTTCAAAGGTTTCACGGTTATATAACCCTGTTAGACCATCATATTGGCATTTTTTTTGTAATTCAGTTACTTTCTTTTCTTCTTCCAAACGTTTTTGAAGGTCTTTTGCTTCTAATGCAACTAAATTAATTAACTCTAAACTAATCTCTTGAATATCATTATGTTGGTGTTGTATTAATGATGTGTTTCCCATATAGGCTACTAAAACCTTTAAATCACCTTCAGATTTCTGATAACAATAGGGATTTGACTCCATTGATAGCAGTAATTTGTCTTCTTCTATTTCTTGATGCATATCACTTAATAATGATATAAATTTACCATTATTAATATTTATGTATATTGCAAATTGGTCAAGGCTTTTCATCTTATAAATCAAACTAAATATTGCCATAAACTTCTCTTTTAATAGATTTAAAATTTTATTTCTTTGATCTTTTGATTTCATAGGATCGCTCCCCCTATAATTTAATCCCTAATTTACAACTTAACACCATATGAGGGTTTTTATAATAAATATGTTAAAGAGCTAGGTTAAATTCCAAGCAAATTATGGTAATATCAATTTAGTTCTTTTGAACTATGCAAGAATAATTATTGTTTATTGCATTCAGTCTTTTTTTTATTTGCAATTTATTTATTAATTATTTATTCATCTTTCAAATAGATAAAAGGTGTATATGTGGATTATAACAACCCCATAATATAGAGGTAGTTTACTACTAGATTATCTTATAAGGGGTTTTTTATAATGTTTGGAATTCCAAAGTTTAATTTTAAAAAAGAAATATGGTACTTTCTATTTTCTGTTTTTTTGGTACATGTGGCGGCTTATATTATTATCCCCATATTTCCAGTTCTTTTAAAAAATCAGAAAAACATGAGTCCAACTGAAATAGGTTTAATAATCGGTCTTAGTGCTTTTTTTATGCAATTAGGAAGTTTGATTGCAGGTATGGGGGCAGATCGTATTGGAATTAAGTATAGTATTTTGATAAGTAATGGTTTTCAAGCATTAGGTTTATTTGGACTAGGATTTTCCAATTCTTTTATTTTATTATCTCTTTTTTCGGCAATAAATGGAATGGGAACTGGTATCTATATTCCTTCTACTAAAGCTGCTATTTCTAATATTGCATCAGCGGATCGTCTTACTACTGCCTTCTCCCTTAGAAATATTGCATCCCATATGGGTATTAGTATTGCCGGATTAATAATTTTAATATCAGCTACAAATGCAAATTTTTACTATGGTGGTGTAATCTATATTCTCTTACTTCTTTTTGCATGGTTTGCTTTGCCCCGTAACTGTGGTGAACAGCCTTGCCCCACAATAAATATTAGTAGCTATATAGAAATTGTTAAAAACAAGTATTTTATTTTATTTAGTTTAATGTCTGCACTAATTTGGTCTTTGCATACTCAATTAGCCTTTTTACTACCTTTGCGGGGTGATGTCATTCTAAAAAACCCAAATTTTATTGGAGTTATTTGGACCTCCACCAGTGTTATTGTTATTCTTTTTCAGTCTACTGTATCTAGAGGATTCCTTGAAAAACGCCCCCAAACAACCTCAATCTTTATAGGTATATTACTTATTGGAACAGGGGTAACTTTAATCGGTTTTGCTAATTCCTTTCCTTTTTTAATATTTTGCTCAATCATTTTTATAACAGGCGAAATGTTTGCAATGCCAACATTAGATAGTGTTACTGGGGTTTTTGCTGACCCTAAATTTATAGGTGCCTATTTTTCTATAGCCAGCTTTGCCACTGGAATTGGTGGTGCTGTTGGTACTTTCACCAGTGGTCGTATTATTGAACAATATTCTATTGTGGAATCACCCATGCCGTGGCTAATTTATGGTGGCTTTACTTTATTTCTTGCCTTATTGTTTAAAACGTTAATTAGAAAAGAAACAATAAAAAAAGCTAATCACCATGATTAGCTTTTTTTATTGTTAATAAAGTTAACAAAATACCTTACCATCAACCTTTTTTCTTTAAACTTTGTATAGCCTCCAACACTTCTCTACCAATTTCATATTCTGGAGCTATTTCTACAGACCTTCTTGCAGACTTTTCTGCCTTATCTAAGTCATCTAAATTAAGATATGTAACTGCCAGGTCACATAAAATAATTGGATGGTTTAAGTCAAAACTAAGGGCTTTTTTAAAGTTTCGCAAAGCTTCTTCATAATTTTCCTTTTCTAGCAAACTGGAGCCTAATCCTTCATAAGCTTCTATAATATGAAGTTTAATTTTTTCATTTTTCTTCAATTCAGGACTTTTGCTTATCAAGTCTTCAAAATATTTAACTGCATTTTGATAATCTTCTTCTTTATTATATTTAATTCCCATCCAGAGCAATTGATGTATTTCATCCTGATTTCTTTCTTCATTAATATTTTCCCTCATTCTTCTATAGGGATTATTCATTTTATTCTTTAATGATAATTCAAATAATCTATCAGACAAAATTGTTAACTCTTCTTCATTTTGTATTTTATTAATATAACCCTTAGGAATGTGATTATATCCAAGATATGCTCCGGCTAAGGTAAGGGCTATGCTGGTAAGTGCCTGTGAATCTTGAACCACTAAACACTCTTTTATGATTTTCTCATAATCATTTGCATTCCTACAAAAAATGTACAATGCCAACGGTAAAGACTCCAAAACATAAGCTCCACTGCCCCAAGCCTCTTGAAGTTTTTGGGGTTCTATATTTTCTTCTATAGCTCCCTTTAAATCTCTAATAATACGACTATATAAATTAGCAATTTCATTATTATTTCTAGTTCTATATACATTTGTTTCTATACCTTTTATGCTTTTTCCACAGATGTCGATTAAATCCATTATTTTTTCTCCACTATTAATAGAGAAAGGTGCTAAATGGGTTAAGTAGGCAATGGCTGTGGAGTAAAGTATACTAGAAGCTATTGCCATCTGATCCATATGAGTAATGGATGCTTGCATTCCTGCCATTAGCTTTAACGAAGTAAAGTCTCCGTAGCTAATTAAAGCGGCAGGGGCACATCTAATGGCGGCTCCATTTCCTGCTGAATCAACACCACTTTTATACCATTCTACTCGACGGTCATGATAGTTGATAATAAATTCCTTCATGGAGTTTCCCATTCCTGAAATCGGAAATCTAATAAATCGATTTGCTAAGTCCTCTGGTCGAAACCCTTGATTAATAATTAATGATTCTGCAAATAATATAGATAATTTTGTATCATCTGTAATGCTTAAGGAAACAGAACGCTTTTCACCCTTTAAGAAGTCATTTATATATTCGATTTCTCTTTTATGATCAACTTCTAAGTAACTTCCAAAAGCATCACCTATTGCGATACTCACCATTGCACCTCTTATCTTATTTCGATACTCAATATGGGGTAACGGAACTAAATTAATATTCTCACTATATTTCATATAATCGGGCATTCCAGCATTTTTTACTAGAAAATTATATGTGTTTTCCAATGACATCATATACATGGTTTGCACCTCTTCGTTGTTTTAATATATATATAGTATTCTACAAAATTATTTTTTTTTCCTGCTGTAATCAATATATTTAATAAAACAACTATATTATCAACACCATTATCAGTTACCTATTGACATAATAATCATTAAGTGATATATTCTGATAAAGATAAATATACCTTTAAATTGGTCCTGTGAGACTAAAAAGGATTAAAATAGCCAGTAAATTTATATTTACTTATTTTTAGTGTGCATTTTATACCCCTTTGCTCTCATGGTCAAAGGGGTTATTTATTTATATTATAACCTTTTAATTAGTCCAGAGAGGCTAAAAAGGGAGCTATGACTCCCAAACAAAAACTATAGGGAGGTTTTTTTATGCCATTAATTAATCGACACTTAATTGACCCAAATGACTTAACATTAGAAGAACTGCAACAAATTATTGAGCTAGGTTTAAAAATGTACAATCAACCAAAAGCTTACAGTGAAATTTGTAAAGGTAAAATTTTAGGTACTTTATTTTATGAGCCCAGTACCAGAACTCGCTTAAGCTTTGAGTCGGCTATGTTAAAAATGGGTGGTACTGTTTTAGGTTTTTCTGATGCCAACACCAGTTCTGCAAAAAAAGGCGAAAGTATTGCTGATACCATTCGAGTACTGGATGATTATGCTGATATTCTAGTAATGAGACATCCTAGAGAAGGGGCTCCTTTATTGGCTTCACAATTTTCTACTGTTCCCGTTATTAATGGTGGTGATGGAGGTCATCAACACCCTACTCAAACTTTAACCGATTTAATCACAATTCAAAATTATAGAGGTTCTATCAGTAATCTTAAAGTTGCTTTTTGCGGTGATCTACTCTTCGGTAGAACTGTACATTCTCTTCTAAAAACTCTAAGCCGTTTTGAAAACATTAGTTTTGTTTTAGTTTCACCTTCTGAGCTAAAAATACCCTGCCATCTAAAGGAAGAGATTCAACAAGAATATAACGTAGAAATTATTGAAACCACTTCCCTTGAAGAACATCTTCCAGAAATAGATATTCTTTACATGACAAGAATACAAAAAGAAAGATTCTTCAACGAAGAAGACTATGTAAAATTAAAAGATTGTTATATTTTAAATCAAGCTAAGCTAAAACATGCAAAGGACAATCTACTAATTTTACATCCCCTACCGAGGGTAAATGAAATTAGTTATGATGTAGATGATGACCCAAGGGCTAAATATTTTGAACAGGCAAAATTAGGGGTTTATGTAAGAATGGCTTTAATGGCTATGTTATTGGGGGTGGCTTAAATGTTAAAGGTGACAGGAATTGAAAAAGGTATTGTAATTGATCATATTACTGCTGGAAAAGGTCTGAAAATATTTCAAAAGCTTAATTTGGATAAAAATAAAACCCAAGCGGTTTTACTATTAAATGTAGTTAGCCATGAATTAGGTCAAAAAGATATGATTAAAATTCAAGATGATTTGGATATTGACTTAACAATACTAGGTTTAATTGACCCAAATATTACAGTTAATTATATTAGAGATGATAAAATTCAAAAAAAGATGCAAGTATCTATACCCCATAAGATAAAGGGACTTTTTGAATGTAAAAACCCCCGTTGTATCACAACAGAGGATCAATATGCTGAGGCAGAATTCACATTAGTTCCCAATGGGAAAATTAAGTACAGATGTAATTATTGTGAGGAATTGACGGAGTATAAGTTGTAACATTAATAAATGAAATGAGGATGGCTACGTGCCATCCTCATTTCATTTATCTATTAAACTCCAATTCATCATAACTAATGCCTTTTTTTATTATCTTATCAATAACATCCCAAACATCCTCTGTCTCAAAATCCTTCCTCCAAGCTGCAAAACCAGCTAATTTATATTTTTCAACTAAAGCGGTTTTCAACGCCAATGAACGGTCATCCTCCAACCAAACTCTATAGGTTTTACCTTCTTTTTCATACTGACTATAATACTGCCCTGTTTTATCATCCCAAATAATTTCTGCTTCGTTTTCTTTAAGAATATCTGCTATTTTTCCCATACCATAGGCTTTGGAGGATACATTAACTTTTCCATTGGCTTGTACTTCTTCTTCCCAAAGTCTAGTGTAGAAGGGTATTCCCATTAATACTTTTTCCTTTGGTACCAATTCTAATGTTCTTTGTATTCCTCTTTCTACCCAACCAATGGAAGCCACCGACCCACTTTTGGGACTTGCAGCCCAATGTTCATCATAGGTCATTACAGCCACATAGTCCACTATTTTACCTAGTTTCTCTCGATCATATACCATCGACCAGTTAGGACTATTAGAAGGAATGGTTACGTCGATAGATACCACCAAATTCATTTGATGTAGTTTTTCTGTCAGTAACGCAACAAACTTTGTAAAGGCATCTTTATCACGATAATGGATATTTTCAAAATCTATATTAATTCCATCCAACTGATATAGTCCACTATATATTAAAATTTGTTTAATAAAATGGTTTTGGGCTTCTTTGTTACCCAAAAACTCACTGGTGAGATTAGGATCAAAACTATTGGTGACTAATCCCCATATTTTATAATTCTTTTCTTTCATCACTTTTATATACTGAAAATCACCCTTGTTTTTTATGGTACCATCAGCATGGGTTAAATCAAACCAGGTGGGTGAAACCACGTCAACTGCTGATAGTTTTTCTTCATCACTTCTATTTTTAGAAAACTCATGTACGTAATCCCAAACCAAACCAATATTCCCTTCTGGTTTCCAAACTTCTTTGTTGTTAAATATATATTTTTTCGCCGATGGGGTTGTTAGTTCTTGTTGATGAATATAATCTTTACTAACATAACCTAAGTCACCAGAAGTTGTTCTAACATAATAAAAGTCTTCCTCTTCTCCATAGACTCTAACCTTATCCCCTCTTTGTAAAGTTGCTATAGTTTTTGTTCTTCCTTTTGGTTCAAATTTTAAATTGATTTTTTCAACAATTGTCCCTTCTAACCCTTTAGTTTCTTTTTTATCTATCATAACAATTTGAGATCCTTCATCAAGATTAACTTCAATCTCTAATAAATTTTCAAGGGACTTTATAGGTAAATAAAACTTTCCATCTATTTCTTTAAGATTAAAGTTCAGCGTGATTTCATTACCTTTAATGAGAGTAGTTATTTTTTCGTCTTCAAATTGTAATCCGTTTAAATCTACTTTTATAAAAGCTTTTTTCATTTCTTCATTCATTTCTATATGGGGGTATAAAAATTCTTCAACTGCTTCAAAAGCCATATATACCTCCCCTGTTTCTACAATAATATCTGTCCAAATATATTGATCCTCTAATATTGCTTTTCCTTTCCAATCCTCTATACCTAAATTACTTCCCTCCACCAAAAAAGAAAAGAATAGTAACCCACCAGTGGCAACTAAAACAAACATTAGGCAAATAATAATAGATTTCTTCATTGGCTGTCCCCCTTGTTATTTAGTGACGAACTAATTGTACCCTATAAAAATGACTCCTAATTAATATTATATAGGAGTCACTATCATTTCAAAAGATTTATATTATGTTAATATTAACCTTTACTTGCTTATATACTTTTCCATAGGTTTATTATTTCCTTTTAATTTTTGAAATAATTCTATACAATTTATATGTTCTCCACCACTGGCATCATAACCCCCTACTTTAAAAGCAAATTGAACAGAAAATCCTATGGTGATGGCTGTTACTAATGTTCCAAAACCAACTGGGCCACTTAATAAATACCCAACAATTAAAACTGAAACTTCTATAATTCCTCTAATTAACCAAACAGGTTTCTTGGTTTTCTTTACTAGTCCTTCCATTAAACCATCTCTAGGGCCTGCCCCCAGTCTCACCCTCAAATAGAAATACGTTGCCCATCCAGTACAGATGATACCAATAAACAGCATTATTATTTTTCCTATTAAGCTACTGGGTGTCGTTAATATTCCTAAAGAATCTATATAATCCACAAAGATTCCAATAAAAATCATATTACAAATACTAGCAATCCCTGGTACCATTTTTAAAAGAAAAGATAGTGCTAAAATAACAAACCCTGTAAGTTGAGTAACTTGCCCTAATGTTAAGGGTGTATAGTTACTAACCCCCATATGAAATACCCCCCAAGGGTTCATTCCTAAACCTGCGTCCCTCATAATTAATACAGCCAATGCATAAAGCATAAGTCCAAAGAATAGGGAGGGAAGTTTTTTTACTAAAAGAAGCCATTCACTATTTTGTTCACTAATCACAGTCATCCTTCTTTCTTTTTTTTAGACTATCGAAATACTTACATTAATATTATAGCTTTTTGTTATTCTTTTTTAAATAGAAAAAAAATTAAAAACCTCTATTATATAGAAATTTTTCTACTGGCTATTATATTGCTTTTACATCATTTATACATAGTTTATTGAAGTGAAATTACATTTATTTCAAATAATAAATATTTTTTTATTTGAAATATGATAAAATAAGTTATTGGAAAAATAAAGAATAAAAATATAAAGGAGTTGTTTTGTTATGGTCAGTAATACATCTATTTTATTTATGATTTTATCAGGAATTATTGCACTTTTACTTCCAATTATACTAACTATTTATGCATGTAAAAAACATAAGGCATCAATAAAAGCCGTTCTAGTAGGTGCTTTAACCTTTTTTATTTTTCAAGTAGTTACAAGATTTCCACTGCTAACTTTTTTAGGAAAACAAAATTGGTATCAGGTTATGACTACTAATATCTTTTTAATCGCATTATTTTTAGGTTTAACAGCAGGTATTTTTGAGGAAATAGGAAGATTTATCAGTTTTAAATTTCTTTTAAAAGATAAATTAAACTGGGAAAATGCATTGGCTTTTGGAATTGGTCATGGTGGAATCGAGGCTATAATTCTATTGGGAATAGCCAGTATCAACAACGTAGTTTATAGTTTATTAATTAACTCTGGAGCTTTTGACAGTACCATTTCTGCTAATTTACCAATTGAAGTAGCCAATAATATTAAAGAGCAATTAATTAATACCAGTCCTATATTATTTTTAGCTGGAGGAATCGAACGAGTTTTTGCAATAACAATACATATTGCTTTGTCCATCATTGTACTTTATGGTGTTAAACTAAAACAGTTTAAGTACGTAATTTATGCAATACTTCTTCATACCTTAGTAAATACACCCTCTGCAATACTTTCATTAAAGAAAGTAAACTTTTGGGTAATAGAAAGTTTCATTGGTATTTTAGCTGTAATTGGTTTTATCTTCATAATTAAGTCAAAAGAAATATTTAAAGCCAAATTTGATGAAGAAGAGATTGACATGAAATTATAGTTAAAACATATTTGATCTTCCTACAAATATGTTAAAGAACTTTTAAATCTACTTGATACTATAAAACAAACCCACAAAGTATCTAAATGATATATTGTGGGTTTTACTGTTATATTTTATTTTATTTAAGATTATCTGGATTTAACCCCTTTAATTCATCAATAACAAATACACCGTCTTTACGGATTAAAACATCATCAAAATAGATTTCACCACCACCAAACTCTGGTCTATGGATACTTACTAAGTCCCAATGTACAGCTGAACGATTTCCGTTATCTGCTTCCTTGTAGGCACTTCCTGGAGTGAAGTGAATGCTTCCCATAATCTTTTCATCAAATAATGTGTCCTTCATAGGTGTTAGAATATATGGATTAACTCCAATTGCAAATTCCCCAACATATCTTGCCCCTTCATCGGTGTTAAATACTTCGTTTATTCTATCTGTATCATTAGCTGTTGCCTCTACAATTTTACCATCTTTAAATTCTAATTTTATGTTTTCATATGTAAAACCTTGATATAATGCTGGTGTATTGTAGGTAATATAACCATTTACAGAGTCTTTTACAGGTGCAGTATATACTTCTCCATCAGGGATATTTCTCTTACCAGCACACTTAACTACGCCGATGTCTTTTATAGAGAATTGTAGGTCTGTGCCTTCACTGATAATTCTCACTTTATCTGTTTTATTTAATAATTCTACTAAAGGATTCATCGCCTCATCCATTTTAGCATAATCTAGATTACATACATTAAAGTAAAAGTCTTCAAAAGCTTCAGTGCTCATATTTGCAGCTTGAGCCATTGAGAAGTTAGGGTATCTTAAAATTACCCATTTTGTATTTTTTACACGTTCTTGGATATGTACTGGTGAAAGGAAAAACTCTGAATATAACTTCATCTTTTCTCCAGGTATGTCACTTAATTCGTTGGTGTTTTCCCCTGCTCTTACACCAATATAGGCATCCATGTCCTGCATTCGTTCTAACTCATATTTAGCCATTAATTTAAGTTGTTCTTCAGAAGCACCTAATAATAATTCCCTCATAAATAGATGACTCTTAACTGTCACAAATGGAATTCCTTTTGCTTTGTAGGTTTCTCTAATTAAAGCTTGTACCAGCGGGTATTCTACCCCAACCGCCTCAATCAAAACTTTTTCACCAGGTTGTAAGTTTACTGAATACTTTATAAGATTTTCCGCCAGTTGTTGTATTCTTGGGTCCTTCACACTATCCACTCCTTGTGTTAAAATTTAAATCTAAATTTATTATATCATAAAAATAAAATAATATTATCAAGTTTATTCTATAATAAATTTAATATTATCAAGTTCATTTTATAATTTTTTATGATAATAAATGTTTAAGTTTATATTATAAGGGTATAATCTTTGTATAAATGAACAAAGTCCATCATATATCTTTTAGAGACGGATTTTGGTCTAAATTAAATTTAAAAAACAGAGAGGGGTTATTATTATGAGTTATGTTTGTATACCATGCGGTTATGTTTACGATCCAGAGATTGGAGATCCAGATGGAGGTATTGCACCTGGTACAGCCTTTGAAGATATTCCAGATGACTGGGTATGCCCAATTTGTGGGGTAGGTAAGGATATGTTTGAACCACAAGAGTAGTACATATTTGCAATACATATAAAAAATAACATATAAGTCATTCAACCTTCTGATTCTAGGACAAGAAACCCAATAACATACCGTAATAAAACTACGTAAGTTATTGGGTTTGAAAGTACTATGAGTAGGAGGTTTTTTATTTACCTCTATCTAAAAATCATTTTTTCATATAAAATTAAACTAGCCCACTTAACCGAAAGGAGTATCTATATGACCTTAACAAAACAACTTAAAGCTGATTTAGCCCTGTTAGTAGTAACCATTATATGGGGTTCATCTTTTGTCCTTACTAAAAATGCATTGGACTATCTCCCCACTTATAATTTCTTGGCAATACGTTTTAGTATTGCAGCTATATTATCTGCCGTTGTCTTTTATAAAAATATGTTATCTATTGATAAGACCACCCTGAAATACGGAATTATAATTGGAATCATCCTTTTTACTGCTTATGCATTTCAAACAGTTGGACTGAATCATACTACAGCGTCTAAATCTGGGTTCATAACAGGTTTTTCCGTTGTTATTGTACCTATACTTTCCTCCTTGTTATTAAAAAGAAAGCCCCATAAACAGGCTATAATCGGAGTTTGTTTTGCCATTATAGGTCTTGGCTTCTTAACACTGAATACCAACCTAACCCTTAATATTGGAGACTTCTATACATTAATATGTGCTTTAATGTTTGCTCTACACATAATTACAGTGGGTAAATATACAGTTGAAGTTGATTCCATTGCTATGGCTGTTATCCAAATAGCGGTAGTGGGGGTTTTAAGTCTTATTTTTTCTATCTCACTAGAAAAGCCTGTTTTGCCATCGGGTGTTGCAGTTTGGAGCAATATATTTATATTAGCTGTATTTGCTACTTCTGGAGCATTTATTGTACAAAATACAATGCAAAAATTTACTTCCCCCACCCATACTGCATTAATTTATACGGGTGAACCAGTTTTTTCAGCTCTTTTTGCTTTTATTCTTTTAGGCGAAATATTAACTAAACAAGGGGTTTTTGGAAGCTTATTAATCTTATCAGGAATGATTATCTCCGAAGTAGACTGGAAATTGTTTTTAAAAAAAGAAAAGCTGCAAGGTAATTAATTACTTTGCGGCTTTTCTTTTTTATTAACGGCACAAAATTGAGACTAAAGTATTTATTTGGCAGCTTCTTCTATGGTTATTGCTAATCCTCTACTAGAAAATAGTTCTCCTATTTCTCCCCATAGTTTATCTATTCCTTGTTTTTTTAATGAGGAAATAGCCACTATTTTATCATCAGGGGTCATATTTAATGCTTCTCTAATAATCTTAAATTGTTTTTGTTGCTGAGACCTTGAAATCTTATCGGATTTAGTTGCTACTACTATAGTTCCATAACCATAATGTCTAATCCATTCATACATTAATTTATCATCCGCTGTTGGTTCATGTCTTATATCCACCAACAAAATTACCTCTTGAAGATTTGTTCTAGTAGAAAGATATGTTTCCATAATTTTTCCCCAAGATGCTCTTTCAGTCTTAGATACTTTAGCATAACCATAACCTGGCAAGTCCACTAAATAAAACTCTTTGTTTATAATATAAAAATTAATGGTACGGGTTTTTCCAGGATTTTGACTTACCCTTGCTAATTTTCTCCGATTTAAAAGTGTATTAATAGTGGATGACTTACCCACATTTGATCTCCCCACCATTGCAATTTCTGGTAGTAAATCTTCTGGGTACTGTTTTGGAGCCACAGCACTAATTACTATTTCAGCAGTTTTAATTTTCATTTTTTTCTCCCCTTTTTAAAGCATGTTCCAAAACTTCATCCATATGTTCTACAAAAACAAAAGTTAATTTTTTCCTTACGTTTTCAGGAATATCCTCCATATCCTTTTCATTTTCCTTTGGAAGAAGAACCTTTTGAATTCCAGCCCGTCTAGCTGCCAATACTTTTTCTTTTACTCCCCCTATAGCAAGAACTCTTCCCCTTAACGTTATTTCTCCTGTCATTGCAATATCTTTATAAACAGGTATATTAGTTAAAGCAGAAATAACAGCTGTTGCCATAGCCGTACCAGCAGAAGGACCATCCTTTGGTATAGCTCCTTCTGGTATATGAATGTGTATATCTAAATTTGTATGGAATTCTGAGTCAATGTTAAGATCTTCTACCCTAGAACGAATGTAACTAATACCCGCTCTTGCAGATTCCTTCATTACATCCCCCAATTGCCCAGTTAATACAAGTTTTCCTGTTCCCTTCATGGGTGTTACTTCAATAGAGAGTGTATCTCCCCCCACTGGTGTCCACGCCAATCCTCTGACAATACCAACTTCATCTTTTTGATTAATTAACTCATAACGATAAATTGGATTTCCTAAATATTTTTTTAAATTTGCTGGGTTTACCCTTATAACTTTAGCTTTTTCTTCTATCATCTTTTTAGCTGCTTTACGACATACATTTGCTATTTGTCTTTCTAAGTTTCTTACACCAGACTCTTTAGTATAATTATTAATAATATCCCTCATAGCATTTTCTGAAATTTTTAAGTTATCTACACTAAATCCATGTTCTTTAATTTGCTTTGACAACAAGTATTTAGTAGCTATGTTAAGTTTTTCTTCATCAGTATAACCCGCAATACGAATTACTTCCATACGATCCAACAATGGTCTCGGAATTGTATCTAATGAGTTTGCAGTAGTAACAAACATTACCTTAGAAAGATTAAAGGGCAATTCTAAGTAATGATCTGTAAAATCAGCGTTTTGTTCTGGGTCTAATACCTCTAATAGGGCTGAAGCTGGGTCTCCCCTAAAATCGCTAGCTAGTTTATCTATTTCATCCAACAATAAAACGGGATTTTTTGTACCAACCTGTCTAATGGCAGATATAATTCTTCCAGGTATAGCACCAACATAAGTTCTTCTATGTCCTCTTATTTCAGCTTCGTCCCTTACGCCTCCCAGTGACATACGTACAAATTTTCTATTTAATGCCCTTGCTATAGATTTTGCTATAGATGTCTTACCCACCCCTGGAGGTCCTACTAAACAAATAATGGGCCCCTTCATGGTCTTAGATAATTGACGAATAGCTAAATATTCTAAGATTCTATCTTTAACTTTGTCTAGCCCATAATGATCTTCATCTAGAATTGCTGCCGATTCTTTAATGTCTAACTTGTCCTTTGTTTCTTTATTCCAGGGTAGACTTAATACCCAATCCACATAATTTCTAATAACTCCAGTTTCTGCTGATGAAGGAGATAATTTTAATAAACGATCTATTTCTCTTTCAACCTTTTCATTAATTTCTTTTGGTAGTTTTAACTTAGCCAATTTCTGTCTAAATTCATCAACTTCCTCAACAATACCTTCATCTTCCCCTAATTCCTTTTGAATCGCCTTTAGTTGTTCTCTTAAATAATACTCTTTCTGCACTTTGTTGATTTGTTTTTTAACTCGATGATTTATCTTTTGTTCAATCTCTAAAATCTCTATTTCTTCTAAAAGAATACGGTAAAGAACTTCTAATCTTTCTTTTGGATCAAAAGCTTCTAAAATTTCTTGTTTTTGGCTTTGCTTTAAAGTTAAGTTAGAAGCTATTGTATCGGCAAGTCTTCCCGGCATTTCAATTTCTGATACTGTGATTAAAACCTCAGGAGATATTTTATTACTAACATCTATGTATTGTTCAAAAGCGTCCAATACACTTCTCATTAGAGCTTCTATTTCATTATTGCTAACTACTTCTGCTTGATAAATTTCATCTTCTATTTCCACCACAATATAAGGGTCTTCTTGTATAATCGTCTTTATTCTAGCTCTATTAATCCCCTCAATTAATACCCTTATGGTATCTCCTGGTAACTTCAGCATTTGTTTAATTTTAGATATTGTTCCAACTTGATAAAAATCATTAGGTGTTGGTAAATTAACTTCTGCTTCTTTTTGAGTTGCTAAAAATATTAATTGATCGTTTACCATCGCTTCTTCAAGCGCATTAATAGAGCGTTCTCTCCCAACATCAAAATGAAGTACCATATATGGAAAGACCGTCAACCCTCTCAAGGGAATCATGGGAAGTTGGCGACCTTGTTTATTTTCTTCTTCTTGAAGAACATTGTTTTCGTCCATTTCATTCGCTCCTTATTTAAAGATTATTTATTATTTTATTTTAATTGTAGTAGTAGGTATACTAACTAGAGATTACTTCGTTTATTATTATAACTATAAATTAATCTTTTTTCAATATTGTACCCTATTTCTATTCGTTATATCAGTCCTCTTTATTTAAAACTTTAATATAAGATAGAAAACTTTTGTTTACATTAGTCTATAATATCACATTTATACATCTTCTAATATAACAATTTTTTTATTAACTTATAACTAAGAAAAAAGTAGCCGAATTAGTCGACTACTTTAACTTTGTTGTTCATTACCCAAAGCAGACACCAATGGAAGGGTTTCTGTATTTAATGGGCTTACAGTACAGGTAGACTCTTTATATACTGCAACCTTAACAACTTCTTCTATATGCTCTACAGGAATTACCTCAATACCCATTTCTGTAAACCTATCTTGATAATTGTCTTTGGGTATAATTACTTTACTACAACCAGCTTTTTTTGCTGCTTCTATCTTTGCAATCACCCCACCAATGGGCTTTACCTTACCTCTTATTGAAATTTCACCAGTCATGGCTACTTTATGGTCTATAGCTTGATTGGTTATAGCCGAGTATATGGCAGTTACCATTGTAATGCCAGCCGAAGGCCCATCAATAGGTATACCACCAGGAAAGTTCAAATGTATGTCATAATCTCTTGGATCAACATCTAAAAACTTTCTAACTACCGTCAATACGTTATCAACGGAATCTGAAGCGGTACTTCTTCTTCTTAAAGTTCTTCCAGATGAATTGGTTTCCTCTGATTCTACTATTCCCGTAACTATAATTCTCCCTTTTCCTTTTTCGGGAACTTTTATGGCAGATGCTTCTATTTCAATCATCATACCAATATTGGGGCCAAATACCCCCAAACCATTAACATATCCAACGTAGGGTTGATTTTCTATTTTCTTTTCTGGTCTTGGATGATATTGTCCACTTTCGATGACCCATTGTACATCTGATAATGTTATAATAAATTTATTTTGAGTTTGAGCCAATCCACTGGCAATCTGTACAATATTGATAGCCTCTCTTCCATTACTGGCATATTTCTTTATTTCTTCTATAGCCTCTTTTTCAATTTGAAATTTACTTTTAGCACAGGCATTTTCAGCTATAATACCTATCTCTTCTTGTGATAGTGGTCTGAAATAAATTTCTATACAACGGGATCTTAAGGCAGATGGCAATTCTGCCGATGTTCTGGTGGTGGCAGCCACCAAACGAAAGTCAGCAGGTAATCCATTTTGAAAAATTTCGTGTATATGATTAGGTATATTAGTATCTTCTGAATTGTAATAAGCACTTTCTAAAAAAACCTTTCTATCTTCTAAAACCTTTAGTAATTTATTCATTTGTACTGGATGCAACTCACCAATTTCATCTAAAAATAATATTCCCCCATGGGCCTTTGTAACTGCCCCTGGCTTTGGTTGAGGAATACCTGCCTGTCCTAATGGACCAGCGCCCTGATAAATTGGATCATGGACTGATCCCATTAAAGGGTCTGCAATACCTCTATCATCAAATCTTAAAGTTGTGGCATCCATTTCTATAAATTTAGATTCTTGATTAAAAGGAGATATGGCATTTTTTTTTGCTTCTTCTAATATTACCCTTGCAGCAGCAGTTTTACCTACCCCTGGTGTCCCATATATGATTACATGTTGAGGGTTAGGACTACATAATGCTGCCCTAAGGGCCTTTAATCCATCTTCTTGACCTATGATCTCTTTAAAAGAGGAAGGTCTTGTGTATTCTGATAAAGGAACTGTTAATGAACGCTCCCTTAATTTTCTTAGTTTATCCATTTCCTTCTTAGACTCTTTATCAATTGCACCTTTATTACCCTGTTGACTTCTAAGTAGGCTAAAAAAGTAGAGTCCAATAACAACTGCAAAGAAAAACTGTATTAAGTAAAATACATTAACCAAAACAATTACCTCCCTTCTCTCTTTATATTAATAGTATATACGGAGGCTCTTATTTTATCCTGTGTAAATAGCCTTCCTTGAGATGCAATAATAGGAAGTTGAAATAAATATTATTAAATCTATGGTATAATAATAATAATTCTAGTTTACGTATAATTATTTTATTGAAGGTAGGGAGGAATTTTTTTGAATAAGTATTTAAAACTTTTTTGGATTTTTTTTAGAGTGGGTGCATTTACCTTTGGCGGAGGCTATGCAATGATTCCCATCATTGAAAAGGAAATAGTTGAAAAAGAAAACCTAATTGTCGCCGAAGAATTTATTGATATTATTGCAGTTTCCCAAAGTTTACCTGGCCCTATAGCTGTTAATACCACCATTTTTGTGGGTTATAAACTGATGGGTATATTAGGAGCCATTGCTGCGTTAATTGGAACTGTCTTACCTTCTTTTTTAGTTATTATAATACTGGCTGTTTTTTATAATCAAATTAAAGACATTCAAGCAATTCAGTTGTTTTTTAAAGGTGTAAGACCAGCTATTGTTTCTTTAGTCTTTATGTCAGCTCTAAAATTAGGCAATGCAATTGAAAAAAAGACATTTAATTATATTTTAATGATAGCTGCCTTTTTTGCCATCGTTATATTAAAAATACACCCTATATTTACGATAATTGGCTGTGCAGTTGCAGGCCTAATTTTTACAAGAAGAAAGGAGAAGGAAAATGGTATTTCTTAAACTTTTTATCGTTTTTCTTAAAATAGGTTCTTTTAGTTTCGGTGGTGGCTATGCAATGCTCCCCCTTATTGAACAGGAAATTGTAAATGTACATGAATGGCTAAGTCAAAATGAATTTATTGATATAATTGCAATATCTCAAATGTCACCTGGCCCCATTGCCATTAATGCTGCTACTTTCGTAGGATTTAAACATCTTGGTTTTGTAGGAGCATTGGTGGCTACTTTAGGGGTGGTGTTTACATCTTTCTTTTTAGTGGTAGGTCTAGCCCGTATTATTATTAAAAATCAGAATTCTACTATAGTTAAGGGTATATTTTCTGGTATTAGACCTGGAGTAATTGGTTTAATTGTCGCTGCCTGTGTTTCCCTGTTCAGCGCTTCCATAGTAGATGTAAAAAGCCTTTTCATTGGATTAGCCATATTACTCATTCTACATAAATCAAAAATACATCCTATTGGTGTTATTTTTATTTCAGGTATTTTAGGAATTATAGTGTATTCCATTTAAAGGAAAATTTTTATAAATATTTAAAATTCTTCAAAATAAAATGATCTCTATTGTTCCAGAGATCATTTTATTTTTTTATTATGAAAATTTTAAATAGCTAATTTAAATTAAACTTCTCTATACTAAGAAGCAGTTTCATTCTTCTTTTTAGTATTAGCTTTTTTATTAACTACTGTTGGTCTAGTTCCATTGGAAACTGTATCCTTTGTGATAATTACCTTTTCAATGGTATCATCTGATGGGATGTCATACATAATATCCATCATTATACCTTCAGTAATTCCTCTTAAACCCCTTGCTCCAGTCTTTCTTTCAATAGCTTTTTGTGCAATTAATCGTAAAGCCCCTTCTTCAAATTCAAGGTTAACACCATCAATTTCAAACAACTTATAATATTGTTTTACTAAGGCATTTTTAGGCTCAGATAAAATTTGAACTAAAGCATCTTCATCAAGTTGGTCTAATGTTACCATAACTGGTAATCTTCCAACAAACTCTGGAATTAAACCAAATTTAAGTAAGTCTTCAGGTTGAATATTTTTTAATAATTGACCTAAATCCTTAATTTCCTTACTTTTAACATCTGCACCAAATCCCATAGAGGTTTTACCAGTTCTCTTTTGAATGATTTTATCAACCCCATCAAATGCTCCACCACAAATAAACAATACATTGGTTGTATCTATTTGGATAAATTCTTGATGAGGATGTTTTCTTCCACCCTGTGGTGGAACACTGGCTACTGTTCCTTCAAGGATTTTAAGTAATGCCTGTTGCACACCTTCACCACTAACATCTCGAGTAATAGATGGATTTTCTGATTTTCTAGCAATTTTATCCACTTCGTCTATGTAGATAATACCTTTTTCAGCCTTCTCTATGTCATAATCAGCTGCTTGAATTAATTTAAGTAGTATATTCTCTACATCTTCCCCTACATAACCTGCTTCAGTAAGAGAAGTTGCATCAGCAATGGCAAAAGGAACGTTTAAAATTTTAGCTAGCGTTTGTGCCAATAAAGTCTTTCCAGACCCAGTTGGACCCATCATAATTATATTACTCTTCTGTAACTCAACATCATCATTTTTAACTTCCATGTTGATTCTTTTATAGTGATTATATACTGCAACTGCTAAAGCTTTTTTAGCTTCTTCTTGCCCAATGACATACTGGTCTAAAATGTCTCTTATTTCCTTGGGTTTCGGTAAATTAGTTAAGTCAATATCAACATTTTCATCAAATTCTTCTTGAATAATTTCTTGACATAATTCTATACATTCATCACAAATATATACATTTGGACCAGCAATCAATCTTCTTACTTGATCTTGAGATTTACCGCAGAAGGAGCATTTTAGCTGCTTTTTATCCTCGAATCTAGACATTTCTACACCTCTTTCACTGGCTATTATTTTCTAATGGTAATCACTTCATCAATGATACCATATTCCTTAGCTTCCCCTGCTTCCATAAAGAAATCACGATCTGTATCTCTTTGAATTTTTTCCAAAGGCTGACCAGTTCTTTCAACTAAAATTTTATTTAATGTATCTCTCATTTTTAAAATTCGTTCAGCATGAATACGGATGTCTTCTGCTTGACCCCTTGTACCACCCAATGGTTGATGAATCATAACTTCTGCATTTGGTAGTGCAAAACGCTTACCTTTTGCCCCAGCAGCCAATAAAAATGCCCCCATACTTGCAGCCATACCTATACATAAGGTAGAAACATCAGGTTTAATATAATTCATGGTGTCATATATAGCCAAACCAGCTGTTATTGAACCACCTGGACTATTTATATAAATTTGTATATCTTTGTCTGGGTCTTCAGCTTCTAGGAAAATTAATTGCGCTACAACTAAACTGGCTGTAACATCATTAATCTCATCATTTAGAAAAATGATTCTTTCTTTTAATAATCTTGAATAGATATCGTAGGATCTTTCTCCTCTATTTGTTTGTTCTACGACAACAGGCACCAATGCCATAACGATCTCCTCCCAAATACAAAATTTTTAAGATATTTTGGCATTATCTACTAAGAAGTCTACTGTTTTTCTAACAACGATGTTTTCTTTAAAATAGTTAAGGTCTTGTTCCCTTAAGTTAGCTTTAAATTTATCTACTTCTTGCTTATATTGTTTTGCCAATTTTTCTAATTCTTCTTGAACTTCTTCTTCTGTTGCTTCAATTTTTTCTAATAGACTAATTTTTTCAAGTACCAGCTGTGTTTTAACTCTAGCAGTAGCATCTGATTTCATTTGATCTCTTAATTGAGCTTCATCTGTACCAGTCATTTGATAATAATAGTCTAAGTTTAATCCTTGATAGCTTAATTGATATGAGAAGTCTTTAAGCATACCATCTATTTGTCTTCCAACAACTGGGTCTGGTATATCAATATTTACTGAATCTACAATGGCTTCAATAATATTGTTTTGAAGTTCTTGTTCAGTTTTTTTCTTAGCTTCCTCTTCTAATTTTACTTTAATGTCATTCTTTAATTCATCTAAACTTTCAAATTCTGAAACATCTTTTGCAAATTCATCATCTAAAGCAGGAACTTCTTTTTCTTTAATTTCATGGATTTTTACTTCAAATGTAGCTTCTTTACCTGCTAAATCTTCTGAATGGTATTCTTCTGGGAAAGTTACTAGTACTTTTACTTCATCACCAATATTTGCCCCAACTAATTGTTCTTCAAATCCTGGGATAAATTGTCCTGAACCTATTACAAGAGATTGCTTTTCAGCTGTTCCACCTTCAAAAGCTACTCCATCAGCAAATCCTTTGTAATCTATAATTACCATATCTTGTTCCTTAACAGGACGATCTTCAACAGTAATCATTCTTGCATTCTTATCTAACATCCCATCAAGCTCTTTTTGAATATCTTCTTCTTGTACATTATACTCTTTTTTCTCTACTTCTATACCTTTATAGTTCTCTACTTCAAATTCAGGCATTACTTCTACAGTAGCGGTGAATACAACATCTTCACCTTTCTTAATTTCTTCTATATCAATTTCTGGACGATCAACAGGATCGATATTATGTAATTCTAACGCTGCTTCATAAACCTCTGGTAATGCTATGTTGACAGCTTCTTCGTAGAATACTTCTCTTCCGTATTGTGTTTCAATAACTTTTCTTGGTGCTTTACCTTTTCTAAAACCAGGGATATTAAACTTACCCTTCATTTTGTTATAGGCTTTATTAATAGCCTCTTCAAACTTGTCAGCTCCTACTACTAGCTTTAAAGTTATTTTATTATTTTCTTGCTTAATAATTTCTGAATTCATTTGTGATCCTCCTCTATTTAGTTTACCATTTATTAGTTTTTTTAAAACTATTAAATTGTATAAAATTAATAAGCCCATTTGTCCATTCTATCAAGTATATCTACTTCAATATTTTTCTAAAATATATATTAAAAAACATCCATTTAAGTTAGTGGATGTTTAACAAACATAATGATTGCTTATCATATTAATACTACCGAATTTCACTAATGTTGTCAACATATAGGTGTTTTTTAATCCACTTATTTTTCCAGTATGGTCTTTATCCTACCACTTTAATCAATACACCTATATTTTACATTACTCTTTATACTTACTGTTTCACCGTTTTAATGTTTTTTAAAATGTTTTCTTAATGTTTTTTAATAAATAGTACTTTTTTACTATTATTACATTATGTAGACAAGTGACTTTTTGTACATAAATTTTATTAACCCTTAATATTCATTATATACTATAAATTAAATTTCAACACTACTTCTAAATTACTCTCTTCTATTTTAGTGTTTTCATTTAAATTCTCAGGCTGACCTTCTCCACCATCCATTGTTTCTACCATTGCCAACACCTCTATAAAGGCATCAAAAACCCCTTCAGACATTGGCTCCCCCATCTTATTGGTATAATTCCATTTTTCTTGCCAACTTAAACTTTCACCAGATTTCAACTGTCTAATAATAAATGCCATAGTAAAAAACTTATCATCTGAATAACGGTAAACTTCTTTTCCCTTTTCATCAACTATATATATTTCATATTGTTTACCAGAAGAGAAAGAAACTTCTTTAGTATTTTTTGTATCATTCATTAACTCAATATTAAAAACCATTTCATTTTCATTTTTTATATAGGCAGCTCTTAATTCCATACTCCCATCCCCTTTTTTACTCCTTTTTGCTATTAACTACTTTCCCGTTCTAATAAACTATAATTTAATACTATTTTTTTAGAATCCAAAATTTCGTCATTTAAAATTTTTGTAAGTACCCTCATAGCAATTGCCCCCATTTCATACATAGGTTGTGCAACTGTTGTCAGAGAAGGGTAAACCTTTGCAGACATATCAATATTATCAAATCCTACAATGGCTAAGTCTTCTGGAATACTTATTCCCTGTTCTAAAGCAGCTCGCATTGCACCAATTGCCATTTCATCATTAGCAACGAATATAGCCGATGGTGGACTTTCTAATTCAAGTATTTTTCTACAACCCTCATAACCATTTTTAAATCGTAGACCACCTTCTACAATCAACTCATCTTCAATAGGCATATTTGCTTCATTTAGGGCATTTTTATATCCTTCTAAACGAGCTATTCCCACAACCGGATCATAATTTTTACCTGTGATCATTGCAATTCTATCATGTCCTTTTTTAATTAAGTAATTAACAATTTCTTTACTGGCTCCAACGTTATCAATCCCAACTGAAGGTACATCTTCATAATCTGCACCTATTAGTATAACTGGTATATCATAGGTTTTAAACTTTTTATATAAATCTTGCGACACAATATTACCTATAAAAATGGTACCATCTACTTGTTTTTCCGCTAGGGCTTCATAGTATTTTATTTCTTTTTCTTGATCTAGATCTGTATTGCAAAGAAAAATATTATATTCATACATATTTGCAATATCCTCTATTCCACGTACTACTTCTGGATAAAATTGATTTGAAATATCTGGTATTAAAATACCTATTGTCTTGGTATTTTTAATTTTTAAGCTTCTGGCTATGGCATTCGGTTTATATCCCAGTTCCTCAATAGCCTTCATTACCTTTTCATGGGTTTCTGGTTTAACAACTTTACTTTCATTTACTACCCTTGAAACAGTAGATATTGATACACCTGCTTTTCTAGCAACATCCTTTATATTAAACTTCACTTAGACTCCCCCCCTGTATTGATATTAACTAGTAATTTTACGCTATTCATAATAGATAGTCAATAATAAATTATATTTTTATAGTTATTTTTTAATTTATTTTAATATTATTATTTATTTTAATTGATTGTTACGTAATTTAGTAATATATTCTACACATTTATTTTTTTCTTCTATTTCACAATATAGTTCTGCGTAATAGCTATAAAGTTCATTAACCTTAGCATTCATACTTTTAAAAGTGATTAAATTTTCTGCTTTTTGTAAATATTCTTTTGCAGTGTCATAATCTTTTAACCTCATATATAACTCTGTAAAAGAAAATAGAAACGCAGTAATTATTTCATGTTTTTCTACTAATTCAGCAATCTCTAGACCTTTTTTAAGGGCCGTTAATGCGTTGTTGGTTTCTTCTAATAAAACATAACATTTTGCCTGTTCTTGGTACAAATCTGGTGTATGGTATGCACTAATTCTATCTTCTAATTTAAAGGCTTCTTCTATATAAAATAAAGCTTTATCTAACTCACCTTTTTCTCTAAATAAAGTTGCAAAATTAATATAAATAAAAAAAAGTGTGGAAGTTTTTTGTTTTTCAGCTCTTTGTAATAACTTTTCATAAATTTTTTGTGTTTTCTCATAATTCTTTAAATCTCTATATGTATTACCTTCCATTAATAATACTTCGTCATAATAATTATCATCATAACTAGTTATCTCTTTAAAGGTTTTTATATATTGAAAGACCATATCATATTTCTTAAGCTTACGATAACAGGAAATGATATTAAATATCGTTACTACTTTCATATCATCCTTATTAATTGTTTTAAATTCCAAAACAATTTCATAGGACTTAATATAATAAATTAATGCTTGTTCATCAAGACCTAAATTTTGATAGCACATTCCTATTAAATTATATATACGGGCCACCTGTTCCACATCTTTAACTGCTAAGTTGTACTCTAAGGAGTCTGAGTAATCTTTTAAAGCATTATTATATTGTAGATTATAATAAGACAATTCACCTCTTAAAATTAAAAGGTCGGCAAACTCTTTTTCTACTTTCCATTCATTAGCTAATTCCATTAACCATTCAATTGACTGATGATAATGCAACTGATTAACATTACCTAAACGCATACTGCTTTCTAAATTCTTAATTTGTACAATAATTATATTTTTTGCTTGTTCTTCTTCTGTTTCCATTAAGTATTCTGGTGTAATAGACTTGCCTATGTTTTTGTAATAGTGATTTAAGCAATCAGAAATTATTTTAGCAGTCTGCCAGCTTAAGGCTCTTTTATCATTTTCAATCATGCTTATTAAACTTCTGGTAACTTCTTCATTTGTTATATCATCTTGTTTTAGCCCTAGTTCTTTTCTTAACTTTTTAATTTTTTGACCCGTGCTTAATATTTCCATTACCACAAATGCTCCTTTCGTAAACAAAGCAATATGCCTGTTACATTTATAAACCTAAGTTTATATGCTCTTTTTTTCATTTTCACAATGCTTAACAATACTATACTAAAGTTTTATCAATAATTCAATGTTCACTTAATAATATTCTTAAAATTTACAAAAGTTAACTTTTAAGTTTTCTCTCCTATGGAAAAACTCAAGTGTTACTTTTTTATTAATAAAAAAACTCCAGCTGAATTTCATATCAACTGGAGCTTTTAAGCAATTATACTCTTTCTACTTTGATTCCCGTTTCATGGTCATTTAAATTTTGTTTTTCTAAACTAACATCTGAAACTTTATCAATTGATACTGCTAAAGTTTCTTGCATTATATAAGTTTCAAATGCCTCTACTGCTTTACTTATTTCTTCATCACCATCAAAATAAACCTTAATTTGATCTGACACTTCAAAATTGCTGTTTTTTCTTATTTGCTGTACTTTAGAAATAAACTCTCTTGCAAAACCTTCATCTAATAATTCTTGTGTTAAAGTTGTATCTAAAATAACAAATAAATTATTTTCAGTTTCAACAGTAAAGCCTTCTTTTGCAGCAATGGTAATCAAAACATAATCTTTTTGAATTTCTAATGTTTCGCCCTCTAACTCTACTTGAATTGTCTCACCAGCTTCTAGCTTTCCTGTCACTTCAGCAGCATCCAACTGAGCTAACACTTTTCCTAATGATTTTATTTTAGGTCCAAGAATCGAACCTGCAACTCTAAAATTAGGTTTTAAATTAAAGTCCATATATTCTTTTAAGTCTTTTTCAAAGACAACTTCTTTAATATTTAATTCTTCTTTTATCAATGGAACTAAATCATTTATTAATGACTCATATTTACCATCAATCAATATTTTTTGTAGAGGTTGTCGAACCTTAATTTTAGCTTGAGCCCTTGCTGCTCTACCTAACCCTACAAGGTTACGTACTAAATCCATTTTTTCTTCAACATCTTTATCCACCAATTCTTGTTTAACCACTGGATAGTCAGCAAGATGAACAGACAGTTCACCAGTTAATTTTTGATACATTTCATCTGATAAAAACGGTGCAAATGGAGCTACTAACTTTGCTACCCCTACTAAAATTTCATAGGTTGTATTATAAACAGATTTTTTATCATCGGTTAATTCTGTAGCCCAGAAACGACGTCTAGCTCTTCTAATATACCAGTTTGATAAGTCTTCATTTACAAACTCTTGTATCTTTCTTACTGCTTTTGTTAAGTCAAAAACAGCTAAGTCTGATTCCACAGCCTCCACCAAGCTATTATATTTAGAAAGTACCCAACGGTCTAATTCAGGTCGTTGTTGGTATGGAACAAAGAAACTCTTAGCATCTATCCCATCGGTATTGGCATAAAGGGTAAAGAAGGTATACACATTTTGTATAGTAGTAAAGAACTTACTTTGAACTTCTTTTAATCCTTCAATATCAAATTTTGTTGGAGTCCATGCTGGCGATACGTGAAGTAAATACCATCTCAACACATCTGCTCCATATTGATCAAATAGTTGAAAAGGATCTACTGTATTTCCTTTGGATTTTGACATTTTTCTACCATCTTTATCAAGAATCAAGTCATTTACCAGTACATTTTTATAAGGAGCTACCCCCTTAACAAAAGTTGAAATAACCAATAAAGAGTAGAACCACCCTCTAGTTTGGTCAATCCCCTCACAGATGTAGTCGGCAGGGAACAATTCATCAAATTTTTCTGTATTTTCAAAAGGATAATGATGTTGAGCAAAAGGCATTGCACCACTATCAAACCAACAATCAATTACTTCTGTTACTCTTGTCATCGTTCCTTGACATTTTTCACATTTTAAATGAATATCATCTACATATGGTCTGTGTAATTCAATAGACTCATCTATATCCTCTAAAGAAAGATCCACTAACTCTTTTCTAGAACCAACAGATGTAAGGTGTCCACATTGGCATTTCCAAATATTTAAAGGCGTACCCCAGTATCTATTTCTAGACAATGCCCAATCATTTACATTCTCCAACCAGTTTCCAAATCGTTTTTCACCAACATAGTCAGGATACCAATTTACAGTATTGTTATTGGCAATTAGTTTATCCTTCATTCTGGTTACTTCAATATACCAACTAGGTTTTCCATAATATAATAATGGTGTAGAACATCTCCAACAGTGGGGGTAATTATGATCTACTTTTTCTTTTTTGAATAATTTACCTTCTGCATGAAGCCACTTGATAATGTCTACATCACAGTCCATTACAAATCTACCTTCCCAAGGTGTAGTGGTATATTTTCCACCTTCATCCACTGGTTGCAGGACAGGTAAATCATATTTTCTTCCTACTTGATAGTCATCTTCACCAAACGCAGGAGCAATGTGTACTATTCCTGTACCATCATCAGTGGTAACATACTCTGCTAATGTAACGAAGAAAGCTTTTTTATCTGGTTGAACAAAAGGCATTAATTGTTCATATTCAATATGTTCTAGGTCTTTTCCCTTAAGTTCTTCTAAGACTTCATATTCTTCACCAATTACTTTATTAGCTAACTTTTCTGCCACATAATAAACCTTCTCTTGATGTTTTACTTTTAAGTAAGTTACCTCTGGGTGAACAGCTAAAGCAACGTTAGATGCCAATGTCCAAGGTGTAGTCGTCCAAACTAAAAAGTATTCTTCTACATCTTTTCTCTTCATTGGAACAATAACAGTATTAGATTTAATTTCTTTATATCCTTGAGATACTTCATGGGATGCTAAACCTGTTCCACATCTTGGACAGTAAGGTAATATTTTATGCCCTTCATAGATATAACCTTGTTTGAAGAATTGGTCTAATATCCACCAAATAGACTCAATATAGTTATTATCTAAAGTAATATAAGGGTTATCTAGATCGATGGTGTAACCCATTCTTCTAGTCATTTCCCTCCATGCTTTTTCGTAAGTAAAAACTGACTCACGACATTTTTGATTAAATTTATCAATACCATAATCCTCTATTTCTTGCTTACTGGATAGCTTTAATTGCTTTTCTACTTCTATTTCTACAGGCAAACCATGGGTGTCCCAACCTGCTTTTCTTTTTACTTGATGACCCGTCATTGTTTTATATCTACATACAGAATCTTTTAAAGTTCTAGCAATAACGTGGTGAATACCTGGTCTACCATTGGCAGTTGGTGGTCCTTCAAAAAATACGAAGGATGTTTTTCCTTCTCTAGTTGATATACTTTTTTCTAATATATCATTTTTATCCCAATGATCAGCAACAGCGCTTTCCCGTTGTGCAATGGGGGAATTAGATAGTGCTTTATACTTTTCCATTTACTTCATCCTTTCAACAATTATATTTAAAATCGAGTAGGAGGTAGATAATTATTTTACCTACCGACCTCTCACACCACCAAGCATACCGTTCGGTACTTGGCGGTTCATTAGGAACTAATGTATTAACTGATACCTCTTACTAATACTCTTATATCCCAACTTTTCT
>CALJEQ010000024.1 GCA_938074565.1 uncultured Alkaliphilus sp.
TATCATCATCTCTACTGATCTTTCCACCATTATTCCTACTATCGTATCTGCTTGTACACCTTTTTCCCTTAATCTCCTTGCCAGTTGATTTGACTTTTCATTTAATTCTTTATATGTTAATTTCTTGTCTTTAAATACCACCGCTACTTTATTTGGTGTTTTTTCCACCTGTTCTTCAAATAATTGGTGTATTGTTTTTCCCTCTGGATAATATGCTTTTGTATTGTTAAAGTCATTTAATAGTTTGTGTTTTTCTTCTTCTGTTACAATTTCAATTTGTGATACTTTAATTTCACTATCTTCTATTATTGTTTCTATTATTTTGTTAAAATGATTTTTTATTTGTTGAACATTTTCCCTACTATATACATT
Organism: uncultured Alkaliphilus sp.; assembly: GCA_938074565.1. Taxonomy (GTDB): domain Bacteria; phylum Bacillota; class Clostridia; order Peptostreptococcales; family Natronincolaceae; genus Alkaliphilus. Next base: position 373 of record CALJEQ010000024.1, read on the forward strand.
CCCATCATATCCAAACTTAATAGTCAACTCACTGTCGGGTATTATACTAATACTAAAATCATAGTTTGTCTGTTCATATACAGCCATATCCTTTGCTTTAAAACCTAATTGTTCTTCCTGCTGGTTTCTAACTTCCCCATCTACATAATAGTTTTCAAATATCATTATGTTATTTATTAGGTTTTGTTTTACTTCGCTTAATGCTTGTATTTCTGCTAAAGGATAATAGTCATATTTATTTGATTCTAACGAATCTTCTTGTATTTGCTTTAACAGTTCTATAAATGTATTTTCCTTACTTCTTACTCTTACTGGTATTGTATTTATAAACAGACCTACCATTTCTTCTATGCCTTCTACTTTTGCATTTCTACCTGATACTACTGATCCAAATACCACATCTTCTGTATTATTATACTTTTGTATTAATATACCCCATATTGCCTGTATTACTGTATTTACAGTAACTTGTACATTTTTACCCATCTTTATTAATTCATTTGTATCTTTTTGTGATAGTTTAAATCGCAGTTCTTCTTTTTTAGGCTCTTTAATGCTTTTTCTATTACCCATAGGTATTTTTGCAACTGTGTTATATTCTTCTAAATACCTCTGCCAGTATAGTTTTGCTTCGTTTTTATTCTGTTTTTGAAGCCATTTTATATAGTTTACATAAGGTGCTGGTTCTTTTAAATTTATTATAGTATTTTTTCTTTGCGAAGAATATAATTTAAAAAAGTCCCTCATTACTATTGAACTGCACCATCCATCCATTAATATGTGGTGAAAACTCCAAATTATCTTGTATTCTTTTGGTTTTATTTTTAATACTGATAATCTTATTAATATATCTTCACTTAATTTAAATCCTTTTTTCCTATCTTCTAACTCAAATCTTTTTACATATTCTTCTTTAGATTGTTCATTTAATAAACTTATATCTTCATAATATATATTTGCCCTTCTCTCTTCTATTACCACCTGTTTTGGAGCCCTTAAATTTTCATGTACTATTATGGTTCTTAATATATCGTATCTTTTTACTAGTTTATTAAAACTTTCTTCAAATTTATTAATGTCAATTTCACCTTCGGCTATAAATGTATTTTGTTCAAAATATGCTACTGAATCTTTATCCATTAGTGCATGAAACAGCATACCCTCTTGCATTGGTGTTAATGAATATATGTCTTTTATTTTTAGTTTTTTATTTTCATATATTTCTTTTAATACTTCCAACTCTTCTAACTCTAAATCATTATCGGAAAAATCTGAAGGAGTTAATTCTACTGTTTCTTTATTTTTACAATGTTCTATTATCTCTAATAAATTCTTTTTGTAAGCCTCTCCTATTTTTGTTATAGTGTTATCATCATACTTTTTACTATTATAGTCTATTGTAAATGATAATCTATTATTAGAAACTATTCCGTTTATATCTATTTCAAACAGTTTTTCTGAGTGAATACTTACAGACCTACCACTGGATATTGTTGATACTTCAAATATTTCTCCATTTATATCCGTGTCAAACTGTCCTAAATAATTAAAACTTATTTGGGGTTGTTTTCTCCAATGTCTTCCTTCTCCCATGTACTTTAATATGCCATAACCTATTCCTTTATTTGGCACATGTCTTAATGTTTCTTTTACATTTTTTATTAAATATCCTATATCTTTACCTTTCTTTATATTTAATAGCAATGGATAGTGGGTGGTAAACCAACCTATTGTTCGGTTAATTTCTATATCTCCATCTAATTTTTCTCTCCCATGTCCTTCTAGGTTTATTAATATCTTTTCTTCTGATGTCCATTCTCTTATGGCTAACCCTAGGGATGTTAACATAATATCGTTTATTTCCGTATTATATGCCTTGTTTGTGCTTTTTAGTAAGTCTTCTGTTTCTTCTTTATCTAGTTCTATTTTTATATTCTTATAATCTTTTAACTTACCACTTTCTTTACATTCTTTTTTATCAACTGGTAATTCTTTTACTTCCCTCTTTTCTATTTTTTCCCAATATTTAAACTCATTTTTAAATTTTTCTTTTTCTACTTGTCTTTCTAGATAACATGCCCAATCTTTAAATGAATTGGTTTTTTCTTGAAATACTATTTTTTCTCCATTTAATGCTTGTCTATACCCTGTTGAAAAATCTTCAAATAATATTCTCCATGATACTCCATCTATTACCAAATGGTGGATTGCAATTAATAAATGATCTCCGTTTTGGGTTTTAAATAGACCTATTTTTACTAATGGACCTGTTTCTAGTTCTATACTGCTTTGTAACTCATTACATTGTTGTTCTATAGCTTCTTCATAATTTTCACAACCACTATATTCGATTACCTTCATATCATAGAGTCTAGCGTCTAACCCTCTATTAATTTGTATAATCTTATCATCTTCTTTTTTATATATCATTCTCAGCACATCGTGATGCTTTAATATTTCTTCTAACACTATTTTTACTATTTCTTCATTGAAACCTTCAGCATTATATAACATTACTGCTTGATTCCAATGATGCATTTCTGTAAAGTTTTTCTCAAAAAACATTTTTTGTATTGGAGTTAGGTTTACTTCTCCTGTAACAATTTCTTGGCTAATATTATTTTCATTGCTCTTAACCTTGCTACTTAACTCTTTGATATTTCCAATATTAAACAACTCGCTAACTTCTAGTTTGTATCCATATCTCTGAAACTTAGAAGTTATTCTTATTGCTTTTATTGAATCTCCGCCCAAATCAAAGAAATTGTCGTTTATCCCTACTTTGTCTACTCCTAATACTTCGCTCCATACTTGTGCTAATTTTTCCTCTATCTCATTTCTTGGTGCTTCGTATTCTACAACTATAAGTCCAC
>CALJEQ010000025.1 GCA_938074565.1 uncultured Alkaliphilus sp.
CCTGTTCTAACTTTCAATTTATCGCAATAAAAAGCAGAGTGTATTTTGTTTTGTCCAAACAAATTAAATTCACTTATACTTTTTACAGTTACATAATTAAGGTTCCATTTATTGTGATAAACGGTGTTGTAATATATACTATTTTTATTTTTACTAATATAAAGGTAGTTCTCTGCTATAAAATTTGAAAAGGAAGAATCTGTAATTGATTTACCAACTTCAAATGTAATGCATAAGTTATTTATATTGTATATTTTATTATCCCAAACAGCATTTTTTAAATTTTTTTTTGTTTTATAAGACAAAAATGTATTATTATAGTTAAGTTTAAATATATTGTTTACGCACATTGGGATAAGCTTATTATTTACATCTAGTGTAAAAAAGTATATGCCTTGGTATGTTTTATACCTTACGTACGTCCTAATGTTAAATTCAGAAAAGGATATAGGTACAATTAAACTTTCTAATCCCGGGGATTCTAAATTAAAAAAAACTAAAGTTATGTATGTTTTACTGTTGTATGTTCTTATTTCAAACTCTTTAGGAATGTTTCTCCTAATAAAGTTTTTCTCTATTTCAAGGTTCAAAAACATGACATTGCTCCAATTCATCGAAATGATATCGCACATGCTTGTATCAAATTGAGAAAAGTTAACCACCAGACTAACTTACCTCTAGATATTGGAAAAACAAATATTTGATGTCACTTTAATTCCTGTTAATGTTTATAGTTGGTTTTTTTAATATTTCTACGGGATATATTAAATCGCCAGAGAAGAGTAATAAATATTTCTTATAGTGTTAAACGCAATGAATTACGCTTAAGTATTAATCTTTTTTGAAAAAGTTATTAAGAATCAGTGAAATAAGTCAAATCCCTAACGGATTATGTGGTGTTTATTATTTATACAATAAAAACAGCGAAATGATTTACATTGGTAAAAGCAATAACATTTCTAATCGAATAAAAACACATGTTCGTCTTAATTATAAATATTTTAAGAACTTGTTTTATTCTTTTAATTTTCAAGGAACTCCTGATGAATTAACAGCCTTACTACTGGAGTCCAAGGAAATTAAATTCAATAAACCATTATTTAATAAAAAATTAAGACGTTCTAAGAAGTCAAATTTTTTTTTATCGTACTCAAAAAATAAAAACGATATTTTTTATTTAAGTTATACCAACTCTCCCTCCATAAATTCGAAATCCTTTAGTAGTCAAAAGGCATTGTTATTGTTCATTAATGATTTTCTTATAGATAACGGGTTATGTGTTAATATTAATAGAAATACGTTTAAAGTCAGACCATGTTTTCAGCATCATATCGGCAACTGTATGGGAATTTGCATTAATAATAATCTCAAACATGCCTATAACAAAAAATTCCTCTCTGCTATTAATAACAAGAAGGTCAAAAAATTTCAATCTTTAGCATTTTGTTTGAATGGTATTAATTATAAAGCTTTGTATGACGGTTTTTTCTTAAGAAAATTCTATTCTTCTAAATATTCTATAAAATTTAATTATAATTCATACGATGAATCTTCTATTCTATTGTCTTATTTAAGGGTAAATGAAGTTAAATATGAAATAACATATTAGTGATTTGAAATCTCTTTTTGCAGAAAAAGATCTAGATTTCCAAATAGATATTTCATTAAAACCATTTTGATGCTATAAATTTTCAGTAGGTTATTATATTATTCTCTAACATGAATCTTATGCCGAATACTGTTTAACCAAACAGCTTGTTCCTTTGTGTTTAAGATACTCTGTGTGTGATTCCTTAGATCTAGGCGGGAAACCCGCCTGTGGAATATATTTTAATTAATAAGAAGTCGCAGTGTCAAAACTCCGATAATATACAATTTCAAATAAACCGGGAAATAAGTATGACCTAGAATATATCACACCTATCTAGTCCTTGAAAAGCTAAGAAAACAATTGGAAACTTTTGAACAGTAATTGCTGAGGTTATTCCAAAATAGCCATGAACTTGTTCAATGTATGTGGTTTAATATTTTTTGAACTTCCAGGCAAATTAATATCATTTATCAATGGCATGTAATAAATTTATCTAAATTAATATCAGTATTGACACTTTAAAAAATTGTTTAATTGTTAAATTGTGTTAGTTTTATAAGTTATGCTTAATAACTTTTTCAAATTTAGACGACTTTTTATTATCCTTCTTATGCTATACTCTCATGACATAATCGCAAGATCATGGAGAGTTTCTCAAATCCCAAATGGCAGCGTAAATGGTTGTAGAACTTGTCACAACTCAAGCTACAGATCGTTAAACAGCTTTGGGTTAGAAGTTCGTTCTATGGTCGGGAGAGGTAGCACGGCGACTTTCTGGACATCAATTCTTGCTTCAAAAGATTCAGATGGTGATGGAGCTAGTAACGGGCAAGAACTTGGGGATGAAGATGGTGACGGTGTATCAACAATCCTACGTTCCGATGTCACAAATCCTGGGGACTCCAATAGCAAGCCAAAGAAAATAGATACAGACCCGCCTCTTATCACAATTAACGGAGATTTAGAACTGACGCTTGAGGCGGGGGCGAATTACACAGAACTTGGAGCAACAGCCACAGATAATGAAGACGGAGATTTAAGTGATTCTATACTGGTGACAGGTGAGGTGAACACTGAAAGTCCAGGAGTTTATAAGATTTTTTACGGTTTAAAAGACTCAGCGGGTAATGAAGCTGTGACAATTACAAGGACCGTGTTCGTTGTAGATACGACCTCTCCAGTGATTACGCTAGTCGGGGAAGCGATAGTTACAGTCGAGGTTGGAAGTTATTACGAGGATCCAGGAGTAGTAGCAAATGACAGTGTCGATGGAGATCTGACATCACTAATCAAAGTCACTGGGAAAGTAGATGTAAACAAGGTTGGTGAATACCTGATAAAATACTCTGTTGTCGATGCGGCAGGGAATAGTTCAGCGGAGCTGACTAGAAGGATAATAGTAGGGGACCTTATTATAGATCCTATCCGTATAAAGATTTACAATAATAATCCTTTCACGTTTGAATTTAATACCATAAAAGAAAAATCCTATGCTATCGAATTTTCAACTGATTTAAGGGAGTGGAAACAAATAAATGTTATCAAAGGGACGGGAGCGATTCTTCGTTGCGAGGATGAAAGAGACCAAGTAATTTCGCAGATTTTCTTTCGGGTAAGAATGATCGATTAGGTGGATTATCAAGAGAGCACTTTGCTTTGTGAAATCTACATTTTTCAATTTGGTGAAGGAAAACTGCTAAGTATGATATGCTAATGACTGAGTTAGGAATTACATCGAATTGTTATTTTCACCACCCTCTCTAATAATATCAGCGACAGACCACAATCATTAACATATTCTCTCACTGAAACTGTGTGAAATTCATTGAGAAAAGGGAGAGACAGTGGTATTTGCTCTGTTTAAGACCGTTATTCATTGGAGTTT
>CALJEQ010000026.1 GCA_938074565.1 uncultured Alkaliphilus sp.
CAGACCGAGGTTTTGCCTAAGGCTTCCTTCAGATTCCACCTCACGGTGGACACCCTTGCCTTCGGCTAGTGGTTCCCACTACCAAGCCCACAGCGGACTTTCACCGCCAAGTTATCGCCCATGCTGGGCACACGAGAAAAATCCCTTCCGAAGTAACCAGAAGGGATTTTTAATTAATGTTTATTTATTTTTTTCGTGTAACGCAACTACAATATTATCTTTAATATAAACTACTATTTGATTCCCTACATTTACATGGGTCATGCTTAAATCCTTTTTAACGTTATATGTTTTTAATTCTTGGTTAATTTGAACAGTAATGGTTGGTGTTGTGCCTGTATTTTTTGCCATTAAACGACCTTCCAACTGTAAAATTCCATCATCTACTGTTATTTCAGTTATTTCATTAGCTTGTATTTTTACTTTTGCCACCATACCAGTTTTTATAGAAGATAGGTTTTGGATTACGCCATTTACCTTTACCACTGCATCTGCCTTTATTTTATAAAGTTCTTCCTTCTTATCATATTGAAGTACAATCTCCCTCTTACTAACATCAATAGCTTTGATAGTCGCCTCTATCTCTTTTACTGCTAAAGGCTTAGCATAAATAGTTTTAATTTCATATCCATTAACATGGGCTGTTACTTCCATTCCCACCTTTAAATCCTGCATTGTAACTAATTTGTTATCAATATATACGGTTGTGTTTTGTAACTTGTATAGGGTGGTTGATTTATTAGCTTCAATAATCAATTCCTTTTTAGATAAATCAATTATCTTAATTACACCAGTGACTTTAGTTTCTTGAGGCACTGTTCTATTACCACCCGTAGCTTTAATTTCTGTAATTGTATTCGATGAATTAGTTTTAATAACTATTTTATCATTTATTTGCAGTTCTTTAAGGGTACTCTTTTTACCGTTTAATTCAATTTTAGCATTATTATCAACTAGAAGGTGAATTAATGCTGTTCCTTCCTGTATAACAATTCTTTTTTCATTTAAGTTTATATCTTTAATAACAGTTTCATAAGCATGATCTTTTTCAGGTTTTACTATAAAACGTTTTTGTATCCCTGGAGGTAGCCCACCCTTTTTACTTAACCCAGGTGGAGTAAATGCAAAAGCACTAGTTACTGTAAAACTAAATACCAACACAAACACCAATACATTCAAAATCGTTTTTTTCATTAAATTTGAACCTCCTAATATTTATTTTCATTATATTATTACGAAATGTATGGACTGATTTAGGGTTACTCTTTAAATAAAAAAATACATTTTTTAAATAATAATACTTTTATGTAATTAAATGTATTTTTCAATATTTTTTACTATTAATTGTATTAATAAAAACATCTATTAATAACAAAAACTCCTGATATTAATCAGGAGTTTATCGTTAATGCGAGAGAGGTTATTTATTACTGCTACATCACTTCTTAACCTTTTCATTTTTCTTTTTCTGATTTGTTTTTTCTTTTTCCTTGTTATTGTCTTCAGACGGTTTTTCTAATTCTTTTTCTTCCTTCACTTCTTCTATCTTATTTTTTTCTTTTTTAACATCTACTTTTTCTTCATCTTTAATAGGTTGGCTTTCAATTTGACTATTTTTTTTATTTTCTTTATTACCAGGATGATTTTCAAATACTGGGTGTTGTTTTTCTTCTTTTTTATTAGACTTTTCTTCTTTTTTGCTAGATTTATCTTCAACTACTGGTTGCTGTTTTCCTTCTTTACTACCAGGATGCTTTTCAAATACTGGGTGTTCTTTATCTTCTTTATTACTAGGGTGTTTTTCAAACACTGGATGTTCTTTTTTCTCTTCATGGCGAATTAACTCTTTTATTTGTTGCGTTTTTATCTTTTCTAAACTAACGTCTTCTTCGTCTTTAACTTGAAGTCGTTGATATATTTCCATCTTACCTACAGATATTTTCTCTTTTTTTGCCTTCTGCAATGTTTCATAGTTAGAATCTAGTGTTAATACAACCACTGACTTTCCATCCCTATTTTCAAACGTCTCTTCAACATTTTTTTTAAGTTCTTCTGCCAAATCCATTAGTTGGTCTTCTTTATCCATCTCTTTTTCTAAAGAAACGGTTGTCAGTAATATATAATTATCAGTTTCCTGTAAATAACCCTTTTCTCCAGCCATTAAAACAAATTCTTCTATAACCCGTCTAACATCTTGGTTCTTAAAAGAGTCAAATGAAAACTCCTCTGCATCCTTATTAAGTGGGATTACTTCCAACACCTCTTGTTTATGATTTATTTCTAAAGCAATGCTGGGGTTAATATCTATGGTTAACATAGCCACTGGTATAGATAATTTGTTTTTCTGATCCATCATAAATAAACTACTAACAATACATAAAATAATAGCGGCTGCAATTGTAGCTATTATTTTAAACTTGCTTTTATTTTTTCTTATAATGTCCTGTTTATTAAAATCAATTTCCATTCCCACTGTAATATCATTGCGCTTTTTAATTTCTTCAAAACCACATTCATTAGTCATGATCACCATTGAATGGCTTCTTATCTCCATGACAGTTCCTTTACCCTTCACAACGTTCCCTCCCTTCCAATTGCGTTATATAACTCTTTAGTGTATCCAAATCACTATCTAAAATCAGTATTACTGCAATAATAAACTTCCTACTTCTTTGTACAATCTTTTTAGATATATTTAACTCTTTAATTAAGTCAGTAACAGGAATGTTTTGAGTTTTCATAAATTTGTTTTTTAAATTATGGGTTTCATATACATATCGTCCAATTTCAACAGCCTTTATTCTAGTGTCCACATGCTTTGGTGCTTCCTTTATCAAATCATCCAACGAAACTCCAAATGCACTCATTTGTTGTATTAGTAATTCCATATCCATCTTTACTTCCAATTGACTTTCAAAACTATCACTAACCATAAAATGATCAGTCTTTTGTTCGTCGTCATCCATGCAAATTTGGCTTATGTAAATATCTTTAGACCTTTTAGACTCTCGCCTCAATTGGTCAATAACTCTACTTTTTATTACCATCGAAGCAAAACTTAAAAAACTTCCCTTTTCTTTATTGTACTTATCAATAGCTTCATTAAAAGCCAATAAGCCAACACTATAGAGATCATCATTATTAATATCAATATATTTACCCGCCTGCTGACTAACGTTTTTCTGAATAAAAGGAATATATTCTTGTATCAAACTATTTTTTTCTCCCTCATCGCCCTGTTGTATTAAGTTAATACGTTCTTCCAAAGAATATTTTCCTTTGAGGAGTTTTAGGAAAGTTCTCACTGTTACACCTCCTATTATAGTATTACGAATAAAGCATTTTTTTTGGGATTAAATATCTAGAAAAATTCTTGCCAAATTAAAAACTTATGGCAAGAATTTTTCTAATATGACTTCAATTTCATCTAATAATTGATCTTCTTCTATTACCGAAGTAAAGGATCGTATAATATTCCCTTCATAATCAATTATTATGGTTGTAGGAAATCCCCCTACATAATACTTTTGTTGAGCTTCTAATACTTCATCTATTAGCATTGGATAAGAATAGTTTACTTCTTTTATCTTCTTCTTTACTTCTTCTTTTGTTAATGTATCAAAACCAGTGGCATGAACTCCCACAATTTTTACATCATCTTTTACTAGTGGATAAATATTTTCTAATATTTCCAATTGTTCTTTCGATTGCTGATTCCAATCCACCCAAAAAGTCATTGCTAAAAGCTTATCCCTCTGTTCCTTTATAATTACTTCTTGTCCTAATTCATTTTCTAACTTAATAACTGTCTTTTTATCTACTTTTCCATCAATCTCTTTATTTTCTTTATCTACCGTATTATCTTCATTAGCTATATCTTCTTGTTTATCTTTTTTATCATCTTTCTCTACTTCATCTTTCTCATCTTCTATTGTGTTTTCCACTATAGGAGGTTGCTGTTGATCCCCTTCGGTTTTTTTCTTACAACCAGCGACTACATTTAAAACCATTCCAACTATTAAAAGTAAAACAATATATTTAACTATAATCTTCATAAGACCACCTCTTTAGTTTAATTTATTAGAGTCTATGTTCTATTTTATTATTTCTTTTACACTATTATATCAAATTTATACCCGCTATACCATTATTGCAACGTTACATTATGTTAAACTAGCTTGAAATGTTTTCCAAACAAAAATAAATGCTTAGGGTTTCCCCCTAAGCATTCTAAATTTTTTCTAAAGCTTTTAATTCCTCAGCCAAATCCTTTGGAATCTCATCTTCTTGGTTCTTCTTATTTTCTTTTATTTTTGTTACCTCATGCAGAAAATATAGTTTTATATCTTCTGACTTGTCTGGGAGCCTTATTTTAACTTTAATTTGTTCCAATAATACGTTTGTATCCACTACCACGCCTTCTCCATCAATGGTTTTAACTATAGATCCTACACCTGGTAGCTTGTCTAATATATGTTGATATAAGTTATGTTCATATTTTAAACAACAAAATAATCTTCCACAAATACCAGATATTTTTGCTGGGTTTAATGATAAACTTTGATCCTTTGCCATTTTAATAGAAACTGGTTCAAAATCCCCCAACCAAGAAGCACAACAGAGAGATTTACCACAAGGGCCAATTCCACCAATCATTTTAGCTTCATCCCTTACCCCTATTTGTCTTAGTTCTATTCGAGTTTTAAATATGGCAGCTAAATCTTTAACTAATTCTCTAAAGTCTACTCTACCATCGGCAGTAAAGTAAAAAATAACTTTATTATTATCAAAAGTATATTCCACATCAATTAATTTCATTTCCAGTTCATGACATTTAATCTTATTCAAACAAGTTTCAAAAGCTTCTTGTTCTTTTTCTTTATTTTCACGATGTTTAATTTCATCTTCTTCTGTTACAATTCGTATAACTTTTTTTAAAGGAGCGATAATATCCTCTTCAGAAACTTCCTTTGGACCTACCACCACTTCACCAAATTCTATTCCCCTTGCAGTTTCAACAATAACGTTTTGATTTTTGCATATTTGTATTTCATCTGGATCAAAGTAATATATTTTTCCCGCCTTTTTAAAACGAACCCCCACTACTGTTACCATGACAATACCTCCTGAATGTTCAAAAGCATCACTTCTATGTTAAGTTGATAATTAACATTACTTTTTATGTTGCCTTTGGCTTTATCTATTATATCAATAATATCTTTTAGTTTCTTTAAACCTATTTGGTTTGATTGTTTTATGATTTCTTCTATTCTATCACAATTCATCATAAAATGTAATTCCTCTGTTTCTCTATAAACCATTAGGTCTCTATACCAACTGATTAAAATACTTAAAATTTCATCTATATCATTTTTCTCTTCAATAAAAAATTCCAACTTATCCAATAAATTAATAATGCTTCCCCGTAGCATGTCTCCTGTTAATTGTATTGTTTGCTCTCGTCTTCTTTTAAAGTCTTCATCCTCTAAAAGTCGTAGGGCTTTACCAATTATACCATTAGAAAAGGAGGCAAACAGCTTACTTTCCTCAACAGAAATACCCTTCTTTTCAATTAAAGCTTGCTGAATTTTTTTATTCTCCACAGGGCGAAATTTAAATATTTGGCATCTAGAAACAATTGTTGGTAGCAGACTGTTGGCATTATTAGTTAGTAAAATTAGAGTAGCATAAGTTGGAGGCTCTTCTAACGTTTTAAGTAATGCATTTTGAGCCTGTATAGTCATGTTTTCTGACCCACTGATAATATACACCTTTTTGCTTCCTTCATAGGGTCTCATCTGAATATCTTTTTGTAATTCTCTAATTTTATCGATCTTTATACTACCTTCTTCTTGAACAAATGTAACTTCCGAATGATTTCCTTGCTCTATTCGTCTACAGCATTGACAACTATTACACGGCTTTATGCCTTCTGAAGTACAAACAATTCCTTTGGCCAACTCAATTGCCATTTGTTTTTTTCCTAGACCAGATAAGCCTTCAAATAAATAGGCATGGGATATTTTATGATTAAGTAATGAATTTTTCAATATTTCAATAATCTTTTCTTGTCCAACTATTTCTTCAAAGGCCATAATAAAGGACCCTCACTTTCCTACAACTTTACATACTTTTCTACGTCCACCACAAAAACAGTGGCACCCCCTACCCTTACTTCAATAGGAAAAGGAATAAACATGCCTGTCGCACCAGAAACAGGTGTTGGGGACGTGGTAATTGAATCCCTAGACTCACAGTTGTTTTTTATAATACCCATCACTTTATCCACCTCTTCGTCTTCTATTCCAATAAGCAAAGTGGTGTTCCCCGCCTTCAAAAATCCCCCTGTGGTTGCAAGTTTTGTTACCCTAAATTGATGGGTAGTTAATTCTTCCAATAAAGCATGAACATCTTCATCATGGACAATTGCAATTACTAACTTCATTATAATCCCCCTCTTCCAACAAACTCATTAATATATCTTCTATCTCTTTTTGAATTGTTTCTATTGGTTGCCCTGCATTAATAACAATAATTCTATCAGAAAACATTGCCGCCAAATCTTTGTAAGCTGAATGTACCTGTTGGTGAAACGGTAATTTTTCCTGTTCTAATCGATCTTCTTTTCCTCTAACACTAATACGTTTAAGGCTCTCTTCTGGGTCTATATTAAATAAAAGTGTAAGGTCAGGCTCTAACCCCTGGGTGGCAAAGTCATTTATTTTTTTAACTTCATCATAGCCTAAACCTCGTCCTTTTCCTTGATATACTAAACTTGAATCAACAAAACGGTCACATATAACAATTTCTCCCCTTGAAAGGGCTGGTTTGATGACTTGACTTACTAATTGTGCCCTAGAAGCTGAATATAATAAAGCTTCCGCAATAAAACTCATTTCTTGATGTTCTTTATCTAATATAAGTTCACGAATTTTTTCCCCTATAACAGTTCCCCCTGGTTCCCTTGTCATAAGGACTTTATAATTATTACCCTCTAAAAAAGCCTTCATTAAACCAATTTGAGTTGTTTTTCCTGAGCCATCCATACCTTCAATGGTAATTAATAATCCCCTCATTTTATCACCTCGTAGTTTTTCCATTACTCTATTTTATAACTTCTATAAGTAAATTGGTATCATCCTGTAGTCCAATTATTTCCATACCTGCTTCAATAATTGTTTTTATATATTGTACTGTTTCCCTATTTATAACCTCACCTGGCATTAATATTGGAATCCCTGGGGGATAGGGAATAACTGTAGTTCCACAAATCATTCCTATGGCTTCCTTTAGTCCTACTAGTTTTTTCTCCTTATATAAAGCTTCCTTTGGAGTCAAAATAGCTTTAGGTATTTCTCCTATAAAAGAAGTATATTGTTTGGTGGCTTTCTTACCTTTGTTTTTGAAGGCAATTTGTTCAAGGGCATTGGCTAATTGAAAAAAATCTTTTTTTTCATTGGCTATGGTGCTAACGCCTAAAACTCCATATAAATTTGATAGTTCCATTTGAATGGCGTAGGTTTTTCTTAATTCTTCCTCCAATTGTACCCCTGTAAGTCCCAACTGGTGCAAACTAATCCATAAACGGGTGAGGTCAAGGGAATAATCATCTTCTTTTTTTATTGATTCCTTATCCAACAGAAAAATACCTTCTTGTTGTTTCAGTTTTAATTTAAAATCATCTACATTTTCCAGTAACTCCTTCATTAACTCTTTTCCATGACTTTGATAAATTTCCATTGCCATATCCAAAGATGATAATAATACATAGGAAGGACTACTGCTTTGATGAAGTCTTAACATAAATTTTAGTTTCTCTCTGTCAACTCGGTTACCTTGGATATGCAACATTGAACTTTGGGTAAACGATGGAAGTGTTTTATGGGTACTTTGTACAACAATATCTGCCCCACATTCCAGTGCTGACATGGGTAAATGATCACTTAACCCAAAGTGGGCTCCGTGGGCCTCGTCCACTAATAGTATTTTATCATATTTATGTACAATATCAGCTATTTTTTTCAAATTACAGGCAATTCCATGATATGTGGGATAGGTAATAACAACTGCCTTAGTATCAGGATGCTGAATTAGCATTTTTTCCAGTTCATTTGAAGAAATATCTAAAGCAATTCCCTGTATTTCATCAATTTGTGGTGTTAAATACAGTGGTATACTGTCTGCAAGGATAATTCCATTAACAACAGATGCGTGACAATTTCTCCCAATAATTACTTTATCTCCTGGTTGGGTGGATGCCATAATCATACTGTAAATACCAGAAGTACTGCCATTAACTAAAAAAAAGGTTTCTTCACTGCCTAAAAGATTACTTGCCCTCTCTTGTGCCTTTTTAATTACTCCCTTTGCATGATGTAAATTATCTGTACCAGGTATTTCAGTTGTATCAATATTGGTTAAACTATTTTCAAAATTTTTATAGGAAAAACGTTTAAAGATTGTACCATTTTTATGCCCAGGAACATGAAAAGAAACAATTTTTTCATTATCTAGCTTTAATAGTTGATTTAACAGGAATGTTTGTTCCACTACTATTCATCCTTTCTTCACTAAGTCCATTGGTTATTTTTTCTTTTAATACTCTAAAAAACCCTTCTTTTTTTCCTTCTATTTCTTTTCACTGAATAATTAATTGCTTGTTTGACATACTATTATATAGGTTATGTCTGTTTATTATTAAACTTTGACAAAACTAAAAAGGATGGTGTTTTTTATGACAAGTCATAAGATTGATAATTTAAAGGATTTTATTAAAGCCTATGGAAATAAAAAAACAGACCAAGAAATTTCTGAAATGTTGGATATTCCATTGGAACAAGTAAAAAACCAAAAAGAAAAATCTTTGATAAATATAGATAAAAAACCACCATCATCTTAAAGTTATTAAAAGTAGCTAAGGGACTTCCCCATCGGAAGTCCCCCAACTTTATAAAAATTATAAATTACTATGTCTAAATTTTTAATAAGCAAAGAAAAGCCAGCAAACTCAACGTATGGAAAATACGTAATTGTGCTGACTTTCGTAGTAAATGAAGAAGATGAGATTCCCTCTAAATGACTTCCACAGGAAATACTAAAATAACATTTTTTTAATTTTTTCCATGTAATCTTCATATTTTCCTACACTAGGTGGTGTTTTAACCATTTCTTTTTCACAAGACCTACATATGTAGTGTTCTTTTAATACTATTCCTATATTATTTTGTTGATTGCATATAGTACATTGTAATTCATTTGACATGATTGTCACCAACCTCTTTTTATAATTTACCTATTATTGTTTCCTATTTATTAGTATAGTATTCACATTTCTCGTACATTGTTATAAAAATTTTGTTATTGTTTTAATCATTGTAAAAAAGGGCATAGATTAATTAGTTTTGGTCACCTATTATAAGTTTTATAATACCTTATAAAAAAGTTTCCTCTATTAAAATCATGCCTTTTATATTAAGAATTAAATTGTATTTGTTGTAAATTAATAATAACCCTACAAATAAAAATGAATTTCTTTATAGAAATTCACTACATCATTTGCTTTTTTGCACTTGTCTTTTTATTGCATTACATAAAGCTTCGTTTGGTTGAAAGATAAAACGATAAAGTTTGTTTTCTTTCTTAAACTGCCCCATATATACTCCTTTGCCCTTTAGTTTACAAGCTAAAGAATAAATCTTCTCACATTTTTTCTTTTCTGTTACTTCACCAATTGGCTTAATCCATTCAATTTCATGTAAGCTTAAATTCAAAACTTTATTTTCTCTTTTTCCAACTTGTTTAATAAAAATTAATTCATCTGCTATTAATATATACGTGTATTGCGCTAATTTACGGTTTATTAAAAATGATGAAAAGCCTGCTGCAAAGATTAATATCAGCACACTAACAATTGCCGCCATTCCTTTTGGTAAAAAATTTGTAAATTCCACCAATAAATTAATCCCTAACACTACAACCATAACATATAATATATTTTGCCAAAATGGTTTTTTCGGTTCACTTACTGTGTGCCGAACTGTTGCTGACATAAATAAAACCCTCTTTCTTAATTAATTCTTTACATATCTTATCATCTACTAGTACATTCATCAAGAAAAAAATAAAAAAGAACATGGGTTTTAAAAAGCTTTAAAACCGACATGTTCTTTAACTTAGCTATCTGTAAGTAATATGTAATTTTATAATTTTATAAGACTTAAAAAATTATTTCATTTTCACCCTATGGGTTTTATCTATTAATCATTGTTCATTCTGCTTAAAAACATCCTTTAAAAACTAATCTCCTTTAGGTGCAGGGTCACCTAATAATCTAATATTAGTCTCATTAATACTAATATTCTCGTTAATAATGGCATTATTCTTTGCCCAAACCCCACTGCTACTTACTATAAGTAAAGAGCAAATTAACATAGTTGCTAATACTGCCTTTGTTTTTTTCATTTTAATAACCTCCTATCCATATCATTCATTATTTAAGGCAAAATAATCCTTTCTAACTTTCAACATATATTCTACACCTTTTTCCGTTTCTCCTGTCTTACAATAAATCTCTGCGAAGAAAATATTTAAATCATTTTCCTTTGTTTTAATCTTATTTTGTAAAATGTATTTTTCAACTATTTTTAAATGACTTAAAGCTTTCTCATAATTTTCAAGAAAAACATAAGTTTGTATTAAAGTAAAATGAAATTCTATTATTAATTCTATATTATTATATTCTTCAGCTAAAGCTAATCCTTCATTTAAAACATTAAATACCTTACTAATTCTTCCAGTTTTCATATAAGCTTTTGACTTAGTTAAATATATCCATAAGGTAGAAAACTTATATACTTTAACTTTTTCCTTTAATTCTAATGCCTTATCAATATACTTTACTGCTCTATCTATCTTTTTAGTATTAAGTAAACAACTTGCATAGTTTTCGTAAGCCAAAAATAACATTTCATCATCTAATTCTACTTTTATTTCAAGAAGTTTACCATACACCTGTTCTGCTCTTTCAAAATTTGTCATATCTCTAAAAGTATTTGCCTCCAACAACAGTATATCTGCATTATATATTTGTAGAAGATTTTGGTCTTTCCATTTAGTTTCTTTAAACATACTTATATGCTGTAGGGCTATATCGTACCTTTTTATTTTTCGGTAGCACATAATAATATTTATACTTGACTGCATTCTTATTTTCTCACCATTAGCGATGTCGTGGTGTAGAGTGGTATTATATGCTAACGTATAGTTAGTTATAGCTTGCTCTATAGACATTAACATCTGATTACTCATTCCTAAAAAGTTATAAGTACGGGCAACTTGACTATAATTTTTATATTCAATATAATAAGCCAACACCTCTGAAAAATCTTTTATGGCATTGTTATACTGATAGGTTAAGTAATTGAATTTTCCCCTTAAGAAAAGTAACTCTGCTTTTTCTATTCTCAATCCCCATTCATTTACTAAACCCAGCAATTTATCAAAAATAGGTGTCATTAGTTTTGCATCAATTTTTCCCGTATCTAACAATGACTGTATATACTCTAATTCCCCTTTAACTTCTTTTGTAATCCGTTCTATTTCTGTCTCCATCAAATATTCTGGAGTAATTTCTTTATTCATACTTTTATAATATTGATTAAAACTATCTGCAACTATTTTAGCAACACTCCACGTTAGCCCTCTTTTGTTTCTTTCTATCATACTAATTAAACATTTTGAAACCTCTTCATTGGTAAGGTCATCTTGCTTTAAACCTAAATCTAATCGTAGTTTTTTTATTTTTTCCCCTGGTGTTAAACCTTCCATTAGTTTCCCTGCTCCTTCCTATTAAAAATATATACATAATTTTTATGGTAGTTTACTTTAGCCTATTTATTATAGAAGTTCTGTATAAAAAAATTATTACGTAACATTTTATTCTTTATTTTATAATTATATATTTAATTTTACCTTTTTTCAATATGTTAGTTAATAATTTATGATTTTATTCTTTATTTTTTTAATTTTAAACCTTAATTTATTAACAAAACAACATTTAATACTAATTGCATGGTGTGAATTTTTTTGTAAACGGTGTTATATTTATTAAGATTAAAATTCATTTGATAGAATTTAATAAGCCTAACCCTTATATAAAAAAGATAGCACATTTCCTGTTTTAGAAAACGTACTATCTCTTTATTTGCTAAATATTTTGTTGTTGAAAAAGTAATAAACATGAATTAAAACGTATTTTCATACGCAAACAATGTGATTTATTATTGCTATTATCTTATTAAAAAATATAAGGTTTTTCTTCTAATTAACAATTTTTCTTTAAAATCTACCTTTATGAGATGACTCTCCTTTTTTACTTAAGATAAACTTTATGAAGTCTATTGCCTAAATATAAAAAAAATAAACTTATGATAATGACAGGTATATTTTTAGTTACCATTAATCGGATGTTTATTGGGCTATTACTATGAAATATTGATATGTACTTTGTAATGCCAAAGTTAGTAAATAAACAAATTATTTCATACACAAATATAAACATAAATGATATTGAAATTGACTTAAATAAAAACATACACAAGTAAGCCCCACTTGCAAAAAAAAGTGACTGAATTGCTATCCTCATAAATATTAACCATATGTTTGTAAAATAAAAAGAGTATACTATCATCAAAATTGTAATATGAATTAAGTACCATATATAAATCAATATAACATCTAAAACTATACTTTTTTTGTATACATATAAAACTTCACAACCATCTCCCTCTATATATTCCTTAAATGCAAAAATAACCCACCATGAACACATGATGGGAGCAAATTTTTGAATATCATTACAGATTATTGTAAATGCGTTTTCGCAGACTCCATATTGTCTAATTGTAGCTATATTTAGAACAGGTAAAACTATATATAAAAACACTAATGGAATGTAATAAAACCCCTTTACATTTCTAAAATTTAAATACAATTGTTTCTTAATAATTAAAAACCTTTTAATATACATATATATCCATCCTCTATTGTAGGCTTTACACTCTTACCATTTTGCTTTTCACCAGATAACACCCTTATAACATCCTTATTTTCTATTGATGTTCGCTTTCCAATAAAAAAATCGCCTTTTAACTGTTTTTCGTTTTCAGCATCAACTAAGTACACCTTTTCTTTAGCTAAACTACTAATATAATTATTACTACCTGATACAATCAATTTTCCGTTATTCATAATCATTATATTGCTACAACTTGCCTCAATGTCCTCAACAACATGTGTCGATATAATTATTATCTTATCTTCTTTAATTTGAGAAATAGTATTTTTAAAACACATTCTTTCTTCAGGGTCAAGACCTACTGTTGGTTCATCAAAAATAATTATTCTTGGATTTCCCAAAATAGCCTGCGCAATACCTATCCTTCTAACCATTCCACCTGAAAGTGTAGAAATTTTATCGTGTATTCTGTCTAACAAATTAACTCGTTCAATGCAATTTTCAATATCATTTTTTTGATCTTTATTTGCAATATGTTTAAGTGTTGCAAAGTACTCCATCATTTCATATATAGTAAGTTCATTAAATAAGCCAAATTTTTGAGGAAGGTAACCTATACTATTTAACCTCTTATTTTGTTTAATATCAAGGTCATTAAATGTTATTTTTCCTGTGTTTAGTGGGTATAATCCACAAACACTTCTCATTAATGTTGTTTTACCTGCTCCATTTGGACCCAACAAACCATAAACACCATTTTCAAGATTGATGGTAATGTTATCAAGTGCCTTTTTATTCTTAAATTGTTTGCAAGCATTAATTATCTTTAACATTGTTAATCCCCCTATTTTAGTTGGGCAAGAAAATTTTCAAAAGTTCGTGTATCTGAAGTGTTTTTTAAAAAATGATAAGTTTGCTTTAATACGTATTCTTCTCCTAATATTTCAATTTGCTCAATGAATTTTTCTTGTAGCACATCCATATTTTCTATAAAACTATCTTTTGATACCAGGTATTGCATTAAAATATTAATTCCACTGTATTTATCATAATTATTAGGTATATTAAAACTTAACAATTCTGTAGCAATCAGTTTCGGATCATATCCTAATCCTAAGAACACATGATCACTAAATTTAAGAGCAAGTATTGAACCCCGTCCCGTTCCATGTCCAATCCTGTGCATAAGTGTTTCGGGAGCTTGAATAATTTTATATCTACTAATATCAAAATGATCGCTTTCTCCTAACATTTTTTCATATTTGGTTATTTCATCGTTTAATGTTAAAAGCGTATTTTCCTTTTTGTGTTTGTTCTTGTCATCAATCGCTAAATTAAAAACTTCATAGTTAGCTATTTGCTCCTTAACAACAAAACCACCTACTAAAGAAAGTGTGTCACTATATCCTTCATGTATTTCATTTGTTGTTGATAAATTTGAAATTATTTCTAACCCACTTTTTATTTTTACTTCAAAATGTTTGTTTTTTTCGTCTGTTGTCAAAACAAAATTGTAGATACCTTGTTCATCATTAGTGTAGCATACAGTTCTATGTCCTGACATAGGGTAAAATGGAAAAAAGCCTGGTAACAAAACCCCTTGGTTATTACTATAGAACATCGGACTATACCCCTCGTAAATTATACGAATACTATCATGTGCTTTTGGAGTTTTTATATAGATGTCTATATAGTCGCCATCACGCTGGAATTCTAAAGCTTCTCCCTCTGCGTTATAAATATTTTTAACTTTGTATCCTCTGTATAAAGTAAATAAGTACTTTTCTAAATATAAAGGATTATCAATCGTAATCTCTATATCTGCTTCCAATTGGCGATTGATAACTAAATTCATATTATAGCCTATCACATCAAATTGAGCTACCTGCTCTTTCTTTTCAACATTAAAGTAATATAGTAAATCATGATTATAAACACTATGAGGGCTTAACGCTAAATTTATATAACTTCCACCCGACATATAACCAAACAAATTAAAAGATGCACATATTATTAATAATACAATGGGAACTCTTCCACTTTGATAGTTTTTCTTACGAAACCTATATAATAAAACACCACCACTTACAGAAACCCAAAAGCCCACTAAATTCCATCTAAATGCTTCTATTGACACTCCGTATAAAAAGTCTGGTTGATAGTAAAGATTTGAAGGTAGAATATTACTAAAAAAATTCCTATAAGAATATATATCAACCCCATATCCTAAATATATTGCAGCAGGGATTTGTTCAGAAATTGGACTAATAAGAAAAACAATTAGAGCTATTATTGAGTATGCAGCAAATCTTTTACAACTAAATGCAATACATGTCCCAACAAGGCTTGCAAGCATAGATACTAGAAATATATTAATAAAATTAGCTTTTAATATATGAAATGCATATGCTAAATTATTTATTCCGCCTATGAAGTAAATAAAATAATTAAACACTAAAAATATTAAAAAAAGTGAGATTGACATTAACAACAAAACAGCGAAGCTACCTCCATATAATTTGTTGGAGCCATTACTATATGTACTAACACATTCATCTAAGTGATTATTTTTAGCTTTTATCATATATTCATAGGAAATATAAATACTTATAATAAAAACAAACACACTAACCCTATGTGAAACAAGCAAAAACCACATTGTGTCATGATGTATTGTAAAATTATATACCTCAAGAAATAGATAACCCACAAAACCAATAAAAGCAATTAACGTGACAATAAGGATATTATAAGCACGTAAAAACACTTTTATATTTTTTTTCAATAAGGACCACATTTAACATTTCTCCTCGATATTAATTGTTAAAAATTTAAAATATAAGTGTTAGCACCCCTGATTAAATAATTATTCAACAAAATCTCCTGATAAAAATTAAACACAGGTTAATATGTATAACTATTTATTTGTTTGTTCTTTTTAGTCAGAGATGCCAACATTCACTAAAATTAAAACTTAATTAGCTGTTAATTTACCAGATGCAATACACCCTTTACCGCCCCACCACCAAGGATTTAATTCCCCTTGCCATGAAGCACCTTCATCCAAAGTAATAGTTGATATACTACCAGTTTTACCTTTAGCCATTTCAACTTCACCACGTGTAACCCAGCCTTTTCCTGCAAAAGATGAACGAAGTATTAGGAATACTGAAGATGATGAGTCGGCAGAATTAGATCCTGTTAACCCACCTGTTTTGTATAAGCCAAGATTACTTGAGATAGATGACGTTTGGCTTGTTGTCAGTGTAAAATTAGTCTCTGCTGCTAATACCGTTGTGCTTGTTAATAAAAACATACTTGCTACAGTTAATGCCATTACCCTTGATTTAATCTTTTTCATAAGAACATCTCCCTTTTCTTTAATTTGTATTACTTAATCAATATATCATGTAAAGCTTAAATAACGTGTCGAAACCTGTTGTCGAAAACCTTTTCATACGTTAATGTTTTGTAATATTTAGTTTTCTTCATTTCACAAACATGATGATATGAGGGATATTAAATTTAAACAATAGACTTAGTTAGTATAACACCAGTTGACAAAGAAGCAAAAAAAATAGCCCCTTCTCATTTATTGAAAAAGGACTATCTTACCACTCTAAGTCGTTCTTTTATAGGAATTTCTTCTACCTCTGTACGTTGTCTTTTCATTGGTTTATGGGTGTAATTTTTTCTCATTTCTTGCCCAGTTAAATAAATTAAACTAGCAATAAAAATGCCTACTGGTATTAATAGTACCATTAAAAAAGCGAATCCTATTAAGAACTGTAACATAAAATAACCCCCATCTTTTATTTTAAACCTTCATTCTAATTATATTAACAATATACAACAACAGTTTATTCAATAATTTTACATCTACTCTCTTTATTCTACATCTTACTGTATAATCCTGCTAAATGAAATGGGAAATGTGGACTAAATTATTATAGCAGGAGAAAATTATCTCCTGCTATAAACACTTATTCATTAAAATATCCCTAATGTTATCCATTAAATGCATCTTCTGTTTTATAAAAAATTTTTTTTATACTTTTTTATTAGGTGCAGGCGATAAAGAAGCTGCTAAAATACCTAATACAGGAAATAACATCATAAACAATATAATCTCTTTGTACCCTCCAAAAACGTCATAGGCATAGCCAAAGGGTAAAGGGCCTAAAGCAGAACCAATAACCATAGCTGTCATTGTAATACCACGAATACTCCCAAGATGTTTTCTACCATAATAATTTGGCCAAAGCACTCCTGTACTGACTGAATCAATGGCTGCAAAAATGCCATGAAGAACAGCATAAATTATTAATAACTTATTAGAATTACTGAATAGTACCATTATCATAGCAATTAACAAAATACAAAAATTACCTGCCTTTATAAAATGAACCTTCCATTTATCCACTAAATGACCTGCTACAAAGGTTATTGGAAACTGTATCATGGCAGTAATACTAAGAATAAGTGCAGCAAAGGTGGAAGTAAACCCCTTAGTTTTAATAATCGACACCATATGGAAGGTAATACCAGTATTAATCATAGATGGTATAACCATACAGAAAAGCATTAGCCAAAATGTTCTTGTTTTCATTGCCTCCTTAACGGTCCAAGGATACTCACTAAAACTAGCTTTCCCATTATCCAGTTCTTCTTTGTTTTCTTGCATTACAATTTGTCCATCGGGGAGTGTACCTATATCTTCTGGTTTATTTCTCACAAAAAACCATCCCATTGGTGCCATAAAAGTTATTAGTAGCACCATCCATACCCTCCACGCAAAGCTTGCACCAAACTCACCTATTAACCAATTATTAATGGGCGGTAATAGGGTCGAACCAGCTACACCCCCCAAAGCCATTAAACTTAATGCTTTACCTCTATTGTAAACAAACCATTGAGGTACGAGGGTAGAAGGGATCAATGTCATAGAACCTTGCCCAAAAAGTCTCAAAAATACAAAACCTATAAATAACATTATTGGTTTAGTTACAAAACTCATCCATAAGCAAGCTAACCCTAGCATAGTAGCAATATAGGCAATCATTTTTCTATGACCCTTTATATCTATAGTTCTACCTACAAAAGGAACAATAAAACCTGCACAGAGGGTGGCAATAGAATAGTAGCTTGATACTAATGTTCTACTCCATTGAAAATTTTCTATATAGGAATTAATAAAAATAGACACTGAATAAGTTTGACCTGGTCCTGAAAAAAACAAACCCATAGCTGCAATAGCTACTATAGTCCAACCATAAAAAAAAGGAGTTTTGGTTATTTTAGAATGATTCAAAACTTTAGTGTTCATAATTTCCTCCTTAAAAATAGTAAAGATAGATTTCTTATACAACAGAAACCTATCCTATAATATTTAAATTATAATCCTTCTCCTCTTTTTTGTTTCTCAATAAACTCCTTTAAATCACTACTTTTTACTCTCCAATGCCTACCAATTTTAAAACCTTGAATTTTCCCTTCTTGAACAAATTTATATGTTGTTACTTCACTAATTTTTAGATATTCTGCAACTTCACTTATGGTCATAATTTCATCATCTTTATAACTACTATCCACTTATTTCATTCCTTTCTTTTTCAAATGGGATTATCGATATTTGCTTTTATTTTATATAAAAAGTATTCTGTACTATAGACCATTTCCTTTAATATTTCTTGCTTATATTCTTTATCTTTATTTTCTTCTATTCCTTCCAATATGCAGATGTTCTTTTGAAAAATTTTCTCCATGCTTTTCATTTGTTTAATTATATCATAATTGCTATTATTTTCGCTTACTTCTTTTTTGTTATTAACCATAAAGTCCCTCCTTTTAGTTTATTCTACAAAATAGTATACATAATTAATAATATTTTAACAAGTTTAATTATAAATAAATTTGTTTTATTTAATTCATTTTGTTATAATTTAATTATATTATAAATGGTTATAGTCAAAATTAAAACAAAGAAACGAGAAAGGACACAAGTTATGGAATATACAAGAGAAAGAGTTATACCACAATTAATGAATCCTAAAAACGGACTATTAATTGAACATATTGCACGTTACGAATTTGCTAGAGCTTTTTGTAAAGGAAGAGTATTAGATATTGCTTGTGGTGTAGGCTATGGTAGTGAAATACTATTAAAACAAAACCCTAACATTAATGAATATGTAGGAATAGATTTCTGTGAAGAAGCCATTGAGTATGCTAAAAGAAATTATAGCTTTATTGAAACAGAATATTACGTAGGGGATGCTTTAGATAAGGATTTATATAAAAAGTACGGTACCTTTGATACCATAGTTAGTTTTGAAACCATTGAACATTTTGAAGGAGATACTATTTTTATTGATAATCTTTATAATCTATTAAAACCAGGTGGAACACTTATTATATCTACCCCTTTTGGTAGAGGAAAAAAAGAACCTTGTTCCAGTCCTTTTCACGTATATCAGTATAAAGAAGAAGAATTTATAGATGTATTAAAACCCTTCTCCCAACTAACAATGTATCATCAGATTAATACAACCATCGAAATACCAAAATCAAGTCAAAAATATTATTTAATGGTGGCTGTTTGTAAGAAATAAGAATAATATTAAATTTGCTAAATATGAAGTGAAAAAATTATATTGATCTTTATTTAAGGAGGCTGTTCTAATGATAAGTAATGATTTAATTTCGCTATTATTAAGCTGGGTAAAAACTAATGATCATATTGATAATACTAATAAAAATAAAAAAAATACAAAAGAAAAGTTAGAAAAATTAGAAGAAAAACTCTTAAAAAATGGCATTACAAAATTAGCTATTATCCATCAATCTACAGACTATTACACTTTAAGGTTTTTAAAAGAAGGACACCCAGGCATAAAACAATTTAGTGTAGAAGAAGTAAAAGGTAGCAATTAATACTTCTTCTATACCATTTTTATACAATTAACTAAAATACTATACCTTATATATACTTTTTAAACTTAAGCTTCTTTGCTTAATATAAAATAACAAAACCCCTAAACAGGGGCTTATCCATTATTTTACCAATGCCATTAAATACACCTTATCATCACGGTTTGAATTAATTTCATCTTCTATTTTCATAAGCTCAAATAATTGTTCTTGAGATAAATCTGCATAATTCATCCCACCTAGATCCTTAATAACCTCTTGATTCATAAAAAACACCTCCTTTTAACTTAGTTTGCTATTTTAGGAGGTATTTTATAAGTAATTTTTATTTTTTTATAGCTCTAACTAGATCATCTAAATTATGATAAACCATACCATAGGTTAAATTAGGTCTTTTTACTAGAATAATAGGAATACCCAGTGACTTTGCAGCGTTAATTTTTTCCTCAGTACCTCCTGCCCCTCCACTGTCCTTTGTTACCACCACAGAAATATTGTCCATGCTAAACATTACCCTATTTAATTCTTCCGAAAAAGGTCCCTTCATGGCAATAATATTATCTGGACTTAAACCCTGTTCTTCACAAAGCTTTAATACATTAGAGGTGGGCAAAACCCTTACAATTAATCGATTTACAGATATTTCTTTAGTAAATAAGGATATATGATTACTTCCTATGGTTAGAAAAATTTTTCCCTTAAAACCTTTTGCCAGTTCAACTGCATGGTTAAAGTCCTCTGCCTTAATTACATGGGGGTTCTCCATTAAATTTGTGGCTTCCCGCTCATATCTTAAGTAAGCAATTCCCTTTTCTTTACAAGCTTCTATAGCTATGGTTGAAATTTGTTGGGCATAGGGATGACTAACATCAATAATTGTTTTAATGGGTTTTTCATCTATCAATTGATTTAGTTCTTCCTGCTGTAATTTCCTCTGTAAAACTTCTACATTGGGGTATTTTTCCCCTAAACATTTAACACCATAGGGGGTTGTTACGGTTGCCATTACCATAGAAAACTCTTTAGTTAATTTTTCCAGTAATATTTTACCTTCAACAGTTCCACAAAGGGCTAAAATCATAATGTATAACCCCGTGGGGTAATCATTTTTCCATTCTTTATATAAGTATTAGAGTTTCCAATAACAACAACAGTTGTCATATCAATATCATGTTGAAGCATTTCTTTTAGATTGGTAACAATAACTTCTTCATTTTCCCGTTTAGCATTTCTAACAATACCCACTGGAGTTTCTTCTTTTCGATAACTTAATAGTATTTCTCTAGCTTCTTCAATTTGAGAAGTTCTACTATGACTTTTAGGGTTATAAAGGGCTATAACAAAGTCTCCATCACCTCCACAATGAAGGCGTTTTTTAATAACCTCCCAATGGGTTAATAAATCACTTAAACTAATAACAACAAAATCATGCATTAGTGGAGCTCCTAGAGCAGAAGCTGCTGCACTAACGGCAGTAATACCAGGTAAAATTTCTACTTCTATAGGGCTTTTAACCTCGTCTTTTACCTCCATTAAAATACCTGCCATCCCATAAATTCCTGGGTCACCACTACTAACCAACACCACTTGCTTACCTTCTTCAGCCATTTCTACAGCTTTTCTGCATCTTTCCACTTCTTTACGCATTCCATTATCAATAATTATCTTGTTTTCCAACAATGGTTGTATTAAGTCTATATAGGTTTTATAACCCACCACCACGTCAGCCTTTTCTATTGCTTCTTTTACCACAGGGGTCATGTAAGATAAGTCTCCTGGCCCTAGCCCCACAACTGTTACTTTTCCTGTTTTTGTATCTACTTTGTCTATGCTTTTTCCAACTGTTTTTTCCATCATTTCACCCCTTTTATTTTATTCCATCATTTCTGCCACCGAAACAGTAACCCCTCTACCCCTCCATTTTTCTAAAAGTATTTTTCCTCTATTACTACCTAGAAAAGCACAAGGGCAACTGACGGAACCCACTCCTATGGTTTCCTTAACAAAATGTGAAGTTTCAAAATAGTCCTCCACTGTTTTAATTTCTTCCCTATGGATAATTTCCACTGGCACATCTAAAAAATTAGCCACTTCATAAATTCCTTTTTCATCTTTCTTTATATCTACCGTTACTAATTTTTTAATACTATTAATTGATAACTTTAACTCTTTAAAGGCAAATTTTATTTCCTCTAAAATAATTTCTTGTGGGGTATCTTTTCTACACCCCACCCCCACCACTAAGTTTTGAGGATAAATTTGTAGTATATTAGCCTCACTTAATATAATGTCCTCATTACTAATGATAATTCCATAGTCATATTTTAAAAGTTCTTCTTGTTCTTCCACTAAATAATATTGAGTAAGTACTTCCTTTAGTGGAACACTTGTATATATTGGAACTTCTCTTCCATTAACTAAGTGGGCAGTGACCTTCTTTGCCTTTTCCCAATCTAACAATTTACAATTATTCCTTTGGGCAAACATATCCACCGATAACACCCCCTTTACATCAGAGGCAGTGGTAATAACAGGGTTAGAGTTTAATAAAGATGCCAACTTTAACGTCCACTGGTTAGCTCCACCTATATGCCCCGAAAGAAGGCTAATAATGTTTCTTCCTCCCTCATCCATCACTAAAATGGCGGGGTCCTTTCCCTTATGCTGTAAAAGAGGTGCTATCATCCTTACTGCAATTCCCGTTGCCATAATAAAGATCATCAAGTCAACATCATTAAACTTCTCCTTTACCAAGTCCTTTAACGGTTGTTTTATGGGTAATGCTTTCATTTCTTCTTCACAAAATTGTGGCATTGAATAAAGTTCACTCTCTGGGAAAAATGATTTTATTCTTAACCCTTGCTGTTTTCCACCTTTAGTAAGGGTTAAAATAACCATCTTCATTTTTTTGCATCCCTATACTCATGGGCAAACCCTTCATCATATAACTTTGAAAGGGCATATTCATTACCTAAAAAATACCCCACTAGAATTTGAGCCGTTTTTGTAATTTTAGACTCTCTAACTTTTTCTGCTATATTATCTAGCGTACCCACAACTATTTTCTCATCCTGCCAAGATGCCTTTTGCACCACTGCCACAGGGGTTTCCTTTGAATAAGATGATAAAAGTTCTTCCACCACTTCTTCTATCATGTGAACTGATAAAAAGATTGCCATAGTTGCTTGATGACTGGCTAAAGACTTTAAGCTTTCCCTTTGGGGTACGGGTGTTCTTCCTTCCATTCTGGTTAAAATTACGGTTTGGGAAACCTCTGGCAAAGTTAATTCCTTTTTTAAAGCCGCAGCAGATGCCACAAAGGAACTAACCCCAGGGATTACTTCATATTCAATAGATAGCTCATCTAAGGCATCCATTTGTTCACGAATTGCCCCATAAATACTAGGGTCTCCTGTATGCACCCTAGCCACCGTTAGTCCCTTATCTATCGCCTCTTTCATTACTTCCAATACTTCTTTCAAGGTCATAGAAGCACTGTTGTATACCAATGCATCTTCTTTCCTATGACCAATCACCTCTGGGTTTACCAATGAACCTGCATAAATAATAACATCTGCACTCTTAATTATTTCATGGCCCTTTAAAGTAATTAACTTTGGGTCACCAGGGCCTGCTCCAATAAAATATACATTAGATTTAAACACATTACTTCCCCCTTTCCTTCTTCCCATTAATTGAACCTACTTCCTTTACCCGATCCCTTGACTTATTATTTTTTATAATAACTGTGGAAAGATAAGGAATTTTACTTTCTTTTAACACCTTAATATCCGTCGTTGTTTCTTCCTCCTCTTGTCCACACTTAGAACACATTACAAAACTTTCTTGTAACCCATATTTTTCAAGCAGAGACGCTAAAGCCTTAGGGTTATGGGATGGCTTTAAAACCACCACATTATTTCCCTCCCTTAAAGCATTTTCTAACAATACTTCATTGTTTTTAAAGGGAATGATAGATAAACCCTCTTCCCCCTCTGCTAAGGATACATTCATGTGGTTTGCCACAGCACAGAAGGAGGTTATTCCAGGAACTGATTCTACCCTATAGCCTGCTTCTTTAATACTCTTCATAATGTAAATATAGGTGCTATATATCATTGAGTCTCCAAGGGTTAAAAACACCACCTCTTGACCCCTTTCTAACTTTTCAACAATTTCTTCCACATTTTGTTGCCAAGCCTTTTGTAATGTTTCTTGACAATGAACCATAGGAAAAATCATCTTATTAATAATTGTATCTTCCTGAATATATTCCTTTACTATGTTTAAGGCAACACTATCTTCCTCAAACCTACTACAGGGGGCGATAATAACTTGTGCCTGTTGAATTTTCTTTATAGCCTTTAAGGTTAATAACTCTGGGTCACCTGGACCTACACCTATACCAATTAATTTACCCTTCAATTAAACAACCCCCTTATTTGCAGAAATAATATTGATGGTGTTTTGTGCCTCCATCAAAGTATAATTTCCTGTATTTCTTCCCCTAGAAACCGAAACTGCTATCACTTCAATATCAATAAAACTATTTTTTTTCAATTCCTCTAAAGCCGTTGCCAAACTCTCAATAGTTACGGTGGTTATGGTTATTCTCCCCCCAATGGGTAGCTTTCTACCCACTTCTTCAACAATTGCCTTCATTTCTCCACCACTGCCCCCAATAAATACCCGATCATAATGGGATAAGGTCTTTATTACATCTTTTCCCCTACCTTTAAGGATTTGGAAGTTTTCTACCCCAAAGGCTTCTTTGTTTTTTTCCAGTAGCAATAAAGCTTCTTCATTATGTTCAATTCCATAAACTTTTCCCTTTTGGGCAATTAATGCCCCTTCAATGGAGACAGACCCCGTCCCTGCCCCTACATCAACTAAAATACTATCTTCCTTTAACCTTAACTTTCCCATGACAATTGCTCTAATCTCTTCTTTAGTCATAGGTACTTTTCCCCTTATAAAATATTCATCAGGGATTCCAGAAGTTGAATAAACCCATTTTTTATTCATTATTAATAATCACCACCGACATTTGATAGGGGGATGCTGCCATAATTTCCATAGGCGTTCCCACTGTAATCCGTTCATCGTCATAGGATAAATTTTCACCTACTGTTATTTTCACTGTTTCATAACCATTTTCTATTAATTCTTTTGCTATTTCCTTAGGTGAATGTTGTTGATCTGTTAATAGTGCCACCGAAGAATAACTTTTTAAAGCCAGTAAATAATCTTGCTTTCTTCCATGCACACTCATTAAAGCCGTTTGATGCCAAGTTTCTTTCATTTTGGCAAATAAATATTGAAAGGAGCTAAGCCCAGGTATAACTTCTATTTCTTCCTCTTTAAAATGTTTCTTCATAAAGGTTAACATACTGTAAAAACCTGTATCTCCAGAAAGTATTAAGCCAATTTGTTTATCGACTCTTTCTCTTTTCATAAACTCCACCAAAGAAACTAGATCTTTATTTATGGTGAGGGTCTTCCCTTTAAACAATGGAAAAGTTTTTAAATTTCTTTCTCCTCCAATAAGTACATGGCATTTATCAATATACTGTCGGGCAACAGGTAGCACATAATCTGTATGCCCTGGTCCAATACCTATGATATAAATTTTATTCATGTTGAAACTCCTCCAAAAGTCTTTTACCCTTGGGGCAAATTCCTAAAACCCCTTCCTCCATAGAAAATATAACACTACCAATCTCTATTTGATGATAGGTTCGCTGACAACATTTTTCAGTAATTGTTTTAGCTAAGGTATTAAAAACCGATTCATAACCAAATTTTAAAATCCATTTAACAGCTTCTTCTGTGGTGTTACTGTCCATTATTTTCTTAAGTTCCTCTACAGAAGCCCCCATCAAAGCAAGATGAGCAGTAATAGTTTCTAATCGACCATCGGCTATTTTACTATGGGTATGAAATATACCCCCTGCAACTTTAACAATTTTACCTACATGTCCAATTAAAAGAATTTTTTCTATACC
The DNA here is from genome assembly GCA_938074565.1 of uncultured Alkaliphilus sp. Lineage (GTDB taxonomy): Bacteria > Bacillota > Clostridia > Peptostreptococcales > Natronincolaceae > Alkaliphilus. Next base: position 25,951 of record CALJEQ010000026.1, read on the forward strand.
TTTTTCCATTGCTTCATCCAACATAAAACCAATAAAATTGCTGGTTTTAAATATATATTTATCATCTATACTAAAATGTTCCCTTGCTAAATCTCTTCCATAGTTTCCAGGAACCATTACTAATTTCTTTACTCCATCTTCTTTAAGCATGGAAAGTTCAATGGCTAAAGATTCTTTAAAGGCTTCCTCTGACATGGGTTCAACAATACCAGATGTACCCAAAATTGAAATCCCCCCCACAATCCCCAGTCTTGGGTTAAAGGTTTTTTCTGCAATTTCTTCCCCATTTGGCACAAATATTTTAATATCTACCCCTCTGTTTTCTCCTATAACACTTCTAACTTCCTTTTCAATCATTTGTCTTGGTACAGGGTTAATTGCCGCCATTCCCACTTTCATAGGTAGCCCTGCTTTAGTTATTCTACCAACACCTATACCACCATCTATTACAATTTGTTGGTCTTCCCTCCATTTAACACAACTATGGATTTTAAGACCATTGGTGGCATCAGGGTCATCACCTCCATCTTTAATTACACTACAACATACCCCATTACCCTCCATAACAATATCATGTATTGAAAGATTTAACTGCCAACCTTTGGGGGTATCTATGGTAACTTGTTCTAACCTATTGCCCTCTAATAACATTAGAGTTGCCGCCTTTGATGCCCCAGTGGCACAAGAGCCTGTGGTGTATCCGTACCGAAGTTTTTTACCATTTTTAATTATATATTTATCCAACATATGTACTATCGCCTATTCCATCATGTAGAGTAACGCATTTACAATGGCAGCAGCAACGGTACTACCACCCTTTCTTCCTAAGGTGGTGATATAGGGAACATCTCTTTTTACTAATTCATCTTTAGACTCCTTCGCCCCCACAAACCCCACAGGTACACCTATAATTAGGTTAGGTTTTACTTTGTTTTCATCAATATATTGACATAACATAAATAGGGCTGTAGGTGCGTTACCAACAACAAAGATTTTAGTACTTTCATCTTCCATTGCCTTTTCCATTCCCACCATAGAACGGGTTATTCCCCTTTCCTTAGCCTCTATAGCCACTTTAGGGTCATCCACTAGGCAATATACCTCACACTGATGCTTTGCTAACGCCCTTTTATTGATACCAGAAAGAGCCATCTTGGTGTCTGTATAGATTTTACATCCCTTTTTTAATGCATCTAAAGCTGATTCCACTGCTTCTGGATGAATTGCTGTAATGTCGGCATATTGAAAATCTGCTGTGGTATGAATCATTCGTTTAATGATTTTTCCTTCTAACTCTGGAAATACCTTATCTCCTAATTCATCTGTAATGATTTCAAAACTTCTATTTTCTATTTCCATTGGTTCTTTTATGTACTCCAACTTATTTCCCCCTATCAGATCATTTTTGCTCCACCTTCAACAATGTTATAACTTTTTATGTTGGTATAATTGACTCTATATTCTTTATTATTAAATTCATCAGTAAACTTCTCTAGGTCAAACCCTTTCTCTTGATAAAGGATTCCCACAACCGAGCCACTATGGGCTACATTTACACCATAAGCTCCCATTTTTACTGCCATTTCAATTATTTCCTCTAAACCTACCTTATGGAGTATTTCTTGATTTGCTACAGCACTTACTGTAGCGGCTTTTCCAATATGATATAAATTTTTTAATTCCATACCCTTTTCAAAGTGTTTTAATGCATTGTTTAATTTTCCTTCTTGTCTTATTAGTTTTTCATCTCGGTTTATTTTACGAAAATCTAGTGTATTAATCATTTCTTTGCCTTCCAATAGCAGTACTTTACAACAGGGTAATTTCCCATAATTTTTTATAAAGTCCCCTTTTAAGTGATCAAAAAGGGTAATTTCTGAAAAAACTGTGCTATCGGTGGGTTCAATGGCTACACATAAAGAGGCTATTTCCTCTTGTGTAATATTTTTTCCTAAATACGTGGCGACAGCTAAAGCAGTGGCTACCAAATCAGCAGTGCTACTTGCCATTCCTTTTCCTATTGGAATATCTGACTTTATCCCTAGTTCTAAACAATTTATCATTTTATCATTTTCAATTTTGTAATATTGAAAAACGTTATTTAACATTTGATAAGATTTTTTATACCAATTAATATTGGTGGGTTTCCTTTCCTTTAGTTCAACATAAGAATAACAATCTATACTATAGGAGATTAATTTTTCTCCACCTAAAAGCCATCCTTGTACTAGTTCTCCACAGGAGGCTGGGGCTATGGCTTGTATCATACTGTCCCTCTTTCTTTATACTTCATATTTAAGAAATTAAGTTTATAATTTTGAACATTAAACCACTTATGTCACTTTAAATTAACTTTCCTATTTCCGTTAAAGGTTGTTTTATCTTTTTAGAAAGTTCTTTTTCTTTTTCTTTATCCATAGAAAAAATAACTACGGTGGCAGGGCCAGCAGATTTAGTTAAGTCCACCATTACTCCTTCCAGTAGTTGAAACTTACAGTCATTTAAGCTTGCTAAAGTTTCTACTTCGTAGACTATCCCCTTTGACCCGACGGGAATAATCTCATTTACACAATTAAAGGTCACCAGCTCTTTTAAACTTTGTAGACTACATATTTCTTGGTCATGGGGTAGCTGAATTTCTCCTCCCACCTTGGGTATACCCAATAAATATATGGCATCTCCCACTTGAGACTTCCCTACTTTACATTTTTCCACTTCCACCTCACCCACAATAGTGACCCCAATACCTGTCTGAACTGTTTGAAAATTTTCTTCAGTGCTACCATTTATACTTTCTAAAGGGATTTCCCCTTCTTTTAACAACTCTTCTATTCCTTTGATAATTTCTTCCCCTGTGGGGTTCATTTCCACCGATAAAGTATTAATAACTGCCACTGGTGTTGCCCCCACCGATAAAATTTCCATTAAGGGAACTCTGGTGGTATAATACCCCACTAATTGTGGAGATACTTTTAATAGATCCATTTCTTTATTGCCAATTCCTCCGCAAGAGTCACAGGCAATGACTAAACTTTTATTTTCTGTGGTTTTTATAAATGTTAAATCCCTTTGCCTTTTAATAGCCACCATTTGTACCTCTCCCCTTAAGGCGATTATAAAGTATAGCTGCCAATAAAATATTTAAAGTGGATGCAACTGTAAGGGAAACCCAAATAACTAAAAATAGAGGCCATCCACTAAAAGGTAACCCTAGAAAAATAGAAACAGGTACTGCCAACAAAGCTGCCCCTGGTCCATTTAATAGAATACCTATAATGATGGCAACCAGTGGATTAATTTTTTTCCATACTACACCAAAAACTGCTACAATAACAAACATTTGTAATGAAACAATAAGATGCATCGGTAAAGTTAATTGAAAACCTGCCGTCATGGCAGACACTAAATGTCCTAGTAAACCAATAATCCCCCCCATAACTGGCCCCATATAAAGGGCTGCAAAAAATGCTGGTAAAGAGTCAAAGGCTATACTACCTTGAATTTTTATTTGAGCCCCTACAACACTTAGGGCAATTAGAAGTCCCATTGTTATTAAATCTTTTAAAGTAACTACCTTTTTTCTTTTGTTCTGAAAAATCATCTTCATCCCCCATATATCTATTTTATTAAGTTTATAATCTGTTCTTTATTTATTAATGCTTAGAGCCTTTTAATTTATTAATTCAACTAATCTACACATATTAATGATTATTATAAAACTTGCAGGCTTCTAAGAAGGCTTTAGGAAACTCTAAGTTACTATAAAAATGGATATGACTAAAAGCCCCCAAGCAATTATATTGAAATAATCCACAATTCCATTGGGAAATCAACCGTCCATCCCTATACTTATCCACAGAATATACATATTCGTTGTGGTTACTTTCCACTATTGCCCTATGAAATTCATGTCCCTTTATTCCATGTATTGGATTATTAAAAACTTCATTGTTTTTAAAATGAATTTGATTATAGCCAAACCGTTGAAGTCTATTGGTCATGGTGGCATTGGCATCAAATATACCTAACATTTTATAGGTTTCGCCACAAAAGTTTGTAATAGAGTTGGTTAAGTACATAAAACCACCACATTCACCATAGGTGGGTAACCCTTTTTTTATTTTTTTCTTTATATCTTCCCGTAGTTTTTGATTATCTTCTAATTGAGAAGCAAAAACCTCTGGAAAACCTCCCCCTATGTAGAGTCCTTGGATATTATGTGGTAATTTTTCATCCCTCAATGGACTAAAGGGAACTAATGTCACCCCTAATTCATTTAACAGGTCTAAATTATCTTGATAATAAAAATTAAAGGCCTCATCATAAGCATAGGCAATATTAAATTTGTATTCTCCAGTTAAAGTAGGTAACTGTATGGTTTCTAAGGTTTCAACGTCTCTAGCCATTTCAATTAACTCATCTAAATCCACCGTTTCCTCCACCATTGCAACAATTTCATCTATTTTTTCCTTTAAATATCCCACTTCCATTGAAGGTATTAACCCTAAATGTCTACTCTCCAGTTTCACATTTTGGTTTTTGTTTAAATAACCTAAACATTTTACACCAATTTTTTCTTCAATGACATTTTTTAAAAGTTCATAATGTTTTTCACCAGATACTTGATTAATAATTACACCCTTTAAGTTTACTTCTGGGTCTAACATTTTATAGCCTAATACCATAGCCGCGGCACTATTAGACATTCCCCCGCCATTAATAATCAGCACCACAGGTGCTTTTAGTATTTTAGCAATATGGGCGGTACTGCCTTCATGGGTTAACGTTCCTACTCCATCATAAAGACCCATTACCCCTTCAATAACGGCTAAGTCCTGCTGTTTACAACTTTTTTGAAATAAGCCTTTTACAACGTCTTCTTTTAATAGATAACTATCCAAATTTCTGGAGGGAACACCTGTAACACTTCTATGAAACTGTGGGTCAATATAGTCTGGCCCTACTTTAAAAGGTTTTATAGCTAAACCTCTTTTTCTAATTGCCCCCATTATACCCAGCGATAGGGTAGTTTTCCCCACACCACTTTGGGTTCCTGCCAGTACAATTCTTCCCCCTAAATCCATTACTCCAGCTCCTTTACCTTTAACAAAGCATGACCTGCTGCATCTATGGTTTGTTGAATCATTTCATCGGTATGGGTAGCTGAAATAAACAAAGCTTCAAATTGAGAAGGGGCTAAATAAACACTTTTAGACAACATCTCTCTAAAGAATACTGCATATTTTTCTGTATCAGAGGTGGAAGCACTTTCAAAGTCAGTTACTTCTACATCGGTAAAGAACATACAAACCATAGAACCTACTCTATTGAAGGAAGCCTTTACTCCAAGCCTCTCCACATGTTGTTTTAATCCTTTTTCCAACATTTCTGCCTTTGCTTCTAAGTTCTGATATATTTCTGGGTTTTCTTTTAAAATACTTAAAGTTGTATAACCAGCCATCATCGCCAATGGATTTCCTGATAATGTACCAGCTTGATATACTGGCCCTAAAGGTGAAAGATATTCCATAACTTCCCTTCTTCCCCCAAAAGCCCCCACTGGTAATCCTCCACCAATGATTTTTCCAAAACAAGTTAAATCTGGTTGTATGCCGTACAGACTTTGAGCACCCTCAAAGGCAACCCTAAAACCTGTCATTACTTCGTCAAATATTAGTAGGCTACCATGCTCTTCCGTTAACTCCCTTAATCTTGTAGCAAACTTTTGAGTCATGGGTACAACCCCCATATTACCAGCAACTGGCTCAATAATCACTGCTGCAATATCCTTACCTGCCTCTTGAAAGATAGCTTCTATATTTCCTATACTATTGAATTGAGCCGTAATGGTGTTTTTAGCAGTTTCCTCTGTTACCCCTGGGCTACTGGGGACGCCGTGGGTTAATGCTCCAGAACCTGCTTTAATTAGTAAAGCATCAGAATGACCGTGATAATTACCACTGAATTTAACTATTTTACTTCTTCCAGTAAAACCCCTTGCCAACCTTAATGCCGTCATGGTTGCCTCTGTTCCCGAATTTACCATACGAATCATTTCAATTGACGGAATAGATTCAATGACTAACTTAGCTAGTTTAGACTCTAACGCTGTAGGTGCTCCAAAGCTTGTTCCATTTTCCAATACTTCTTTTAAGCTTTCCACCACTTGGGGGTGACAATGACCTAAAATTAATGGCCCCCAAGAACCTACATAGTCAATATACTTGTTGTCATCTTCATCAAAAAGATATGCCCCTTGTCCCTTTTTCATAAAAGGAGGGTTCATTCCTACTGATGAAAACGCCCTTACGGGGCTATTTACCCCCCCTGGCATAAGTTTTTTAGATTCTTCAAATAATTTTAATGATCTTTCTAGTTTCATTGGGGATTCCTCCTTATCCATTCTGCCATATCTTTGGCAAAGTAGGTTAATATCATATCTGCCCCTGCCCTTTTTATGGAAGTTAAAATTTCAACCATTGCCTTTTCTTCATCTATTAACCCTTCCCTTGCTGCCAACTTCACCATAGTATACTCACCACTTACATGATAGGCCGCTAAAGGTACTTGATATGTTTCCTTAAGTTGATAAATAATGTCTAGGTAAGCCAATGCAGGTTTTACCATTAGAATATCTGCCCCTTCTTCTATGTCTAAAGCAGCTTCCCTTAGGGCTTCCTTAGTATTAGCGGGGTTCATTTGATATGTTTTTCTATCACCAAACTGAGGGCTTGAACCTGCTGCACTTCTAAAAGGGCCATAAAAGACTGAAGCATATTTTACACTATAGCTCACAATAGAAATGTGGCTAAAATTGTTTTTATCCAACACCTGTCTTATTTTTGCCACCCTTCCATCCATCATGTCTGATGGGGCAACCACATCAGCCCCTGCCATAGCATGGGATAGAGCAACATTGGCAATTACATCTAAAGATTCATCATTAAGTATTTGATCTCCCTTTATTAAGCCACAGTGTCCGTGGTCAGTGTACTGACATAAACAAACATCTGACATAACAACTAATTCTGGATAATGCTTTTTAACTGCTCTAATTGCCTGTTGAACAATACCATTAATGGAATATGCTTCAGAGCCATATTCGTCCTTCTCTTTTGGAATACCAAATAAAATAATTGATTGTATGCCTAGTTCAACCACTTCTTTTACTTCTTCTAACAATACATCTACAGAACAATGATATTGCCCTGGTAAAGCTTCAATTTCTCTCTTTATCCCTTCTCCGTGGACAACAAAAATAGGGTAAATTAAGTCTGAAATATTTACCCTTGTTTCCTGTACTAAGTTACGAAGTCCTATACTCCTTCTTAACCGCCGAGGTCTTTGTATCATTTCCATTATAATTCCTCCAAAATACTGTTAATTAGTCCTTCAATGGTATATTCTCTACCTTGAAAATCAATAGACAGTCCCAACTCCATCACTGTTTTACCTGTAATAGGCCCTATAACAGCAATTTTACTGTTTTGTAATAACCCTTTGTTTTCGTCTCCTAAAATCTCCATTAAATGATTAGCCGTAGAAGAACTGGTGAAGGTAATTATATCAATTCCATCTTCAAGTATTTCTAATAATTCTTCCTGTCTATGGGTGGGTATTACGGTTTGATAAATAGGTATTTCCTCCACTATAGCCCCCATTTGTTGAAGGCCCGTTACTAAATTTTTTCTAGCAATTTCTGCCCTTGGTAGAAATACCACGTCTCCCTTTTGGATAACCCCCTCTAAGCTTGTTAATATTCCCTCTGCTGTAAAAACTTCAGGAACTAAATCCACCAAAAGTCCTTTTTCCATTAAGGCTTCTGCTGTAGCAGTACCAATGGCTATAATCTTGCCATTCCCTATTGCCCTTATATCTAACTTTATTGCCTGTAACCTTTTAAAAAAGCTTTCTACTCCATTAACACTGGTGAAAATGATATAGTTTGCTTTATGGGTTTCTTTTATTTTTTCATCTATCACCTGTAGGTTTTCTGCTGGCTTTATTTCTATTGTAGGAAATTCCACCACATCTGCCCCCATTGACTTTAATCTATTAGTTAATTCACTGGCTTGTTGACGGGTTCTAGTGACTAGTATTTTTTTCCCATTTAGAGGTAACTTTTCAAACCAATTCAGTTTATCCCTTAAGTTTACTACTTCTCCAATTATAATAATGGAGGGGGACTTAATTTGTTGTTTCTGTACCTCTTCTCCAATATTTTCTAAAGTGGCTGTTACAGTCCGTTGTCGAGAAGTAGTCCCCCTATGAACCAATGCCACTGGCGTTTCTTTAGCCTTTCCATATTTCATTAGTTCTCCTGTAATTTCAGTAAGGTTTCCTACCCCCATTAGAAAAACCAATGTCCCCTCTAGTTTAGCCAAAGCCCCATAGTTTACTGATGTTTTTTGTTTAGTTGGGTCTTCATGACCTGTAATAACATGGAATGATGTACTAATATTTCTATGGGTAACTGGAATACCTCCATAATTGGCAGCCCCAATGGCGGATGTAATTCCTGGAACTACTTCAAAAGAAATGCCTTCTTCATAAAGGGTTTGGGCTTCTTCTCCACCCCTACCAAAAACATAGGGGTCGCCCCCCTTTAGTCTTGTAACAACATTTCCTTCTTTAGCTTTTTGTAACAGCAAGTTATTAATTTCTTCTTGGGTATACTGATGATGATCTGGTGCTTTCCCAACATCAATACAAACAGCTCCCTCTTTTTTATATTTTAGTAGGTTAGGGTTAGCTAAACGGTCATATAAAATAACATCCGCCTTTTTAATTGAAGCCAGCCCCTTTACGGTAATTAAGTCTTCATCCCCTGGCCCTGCCCCTACTAGGTATACATAAGGTTTTTTCATCTTTTCACCTCTTGTCTCTATGTAAATTAACTAATAATCTATCTTTTCTTCTTGGTGGTGAATAATTGCTCCATCTGCCAATAAATCTTTTGCCCCTTGTGCCATCATTTTTTCAGCTAGTTTACGTCCTATTTCATTAAACTCTTTAAAACTGCCTTTTTGTGTTTCTCTAATCATTTGAAACCCATCAGTTGAAGCCACCATTCCTGTTAATATTATTTCTTCACCTATTTTTTCACCATAAGCACCAATAGGAACATGGCAACCCCCCTCCATTACTTTTAGGAAACTTCTTTCAGCCATTACTGTATTGTAGGTTTCCTCATGGTTAATTTGTTGTAGCATCTCAACTAATTCTTGGTCACTTTTTCTAATTTCGCAACCTAAAGCCCCTTGTCCCACAGCAGGGGTAAATTGTTTTACATCAAAATAATGAACAGCCCTTTCTGCTAAACCTAAACGATTAAGTCCTGCCGCTGCTAAAATAACAGCATCTAAATTTTGTGTTTGGATTTTACTTAATCGTGTTTCTACATTTCCTCTAATGGCTTCTACCCTTAAGTCTGGTTTTAGATGAAGTAGTTGAGCTTGTCTTCTTAAACTACTACTACCAATGGTAGCCCCTTGGGGCAGTTGATTCCACAGCAAGTTTTTCTTTGTCACCAACACATCTCTAGGGTCTTCTCTTTTTGTAATGGCTGCCAAAATAAGACCTTCTGGAGATTCTGCTGGCATATCCTTCATACTATGTACTGCTAAATCAATTTCGTTTTCCAGTAAAGCACTTTGAATTTCTTTAACAAAAAGACCTTTACCCCCTATTTTATCAAGGGTTTTATCAAGAATTTTATCTCCCTTTGTTATAATTTTTATAATCTCATAATCATACTGGGGAAATTTATTCTTCAAGGCTTCAATAATCATCTCTGCCTGTACTAAGGCTAATCGACTAGCCCTAGACCCAATTCTTATTTTTCTCTTCATTATGTTTACCTTCTCCACTTCTATAAAATTCATAGGTTTTCCACATATATTCTTGATATGCCCCTACATCTGTACTTTCTTTAAGGGGTCTTTCATAAACTAACTGATTAAATAACTGTTTGCGAATTTCTATATCACTAATTTCTTTTAGGGCTTTGTCTCTTATTTCCCCCAAAGTATCTATCATCACTATGTATTCTTTTCCATACTGTTGCTGTAGTTCTTCCCTAATTTTTCTAGAGAACATAGGGCTTTTTCCATCGGTGGAAACGGCTATTGTAAGACTTCCTTGTCTATGTATAGCTGGTACAATGAAGTCACATAGATATGGGACATCCACCACATTAATCATAATGTTGTTTTCTTTTGCTTCCCTATGGCAACCTTCACTTACATTTACATCATCAGTGGCAACATAAACTAAAAAACTTCCCACAAGGTCACCAGTCTGATAGTTTCGTTTCATAAGTTGTATTCTATTTTCCACCCACAAGTTTTCTATGGTTTTTGTACACTGTGGACTGATTACAGTAACCTTAGCACCATGTTCTAAAAGGGATATAACCTTTCGTTCTGCTACTTTCCCTCCCCCAATCACTGTAGTGGGTTTTTTATTAATATCCAACATGATGGGATAGTATTTTGTCATAACCCTGCTCCTTTACTTGTTACTTAGGCTTCTTTGAAGGTCAAACAGTTCATCCACCATTGATGCCATCTGTTCTCCTCTACCTGTTATACCTGCATTTTTCATTTGAAGAATAGGCTTTTTCCACATTTTCTTAATTAAACTTTTAACCACAATTTCAATTAATTCTTTATCCTTATCCTCCATATGGGAAAGTTTTTTAAACAGTCCCTCCAACTCTTCCTCCGTCAACCTTTGGGAATAGTTTTTTATGGCTTCAATTCTTGGATAAATAGGTAGACAGTTATACCATTCTTCAAACTTTTTTATGGCTTCTGCTATGAACTGTTTTATTTCTTCTATACATTGTGTACGATAGGTTAAACTTTCATCTATAACTTCTTTTAATTGGTCTATGTGGTATAAGTTGATCCCATTCAGTTCTTCAATTTGAGGGTCTATGTCTCTAGGAAGGGCTATATCCACCATACAAATTGTGTTTTTTTCCTTATATACCTCTTTAAGTTCTTCATAATGTAAAACATAGTGGGGGGCAGCAGTGGCACTAATGACAATATCCACTTGGTTAATAACAGAATACTTTTCTTCAAAGGGGATATATTTAATTTGATGATGTTTCTTCATCATATTTTCAATTGCTTCATTACTTCTATTGCAAATATAAATGGTGGCAACCCCTTTTTCCAACAGGTTTTCTATGGCTATTCTACTCATTTTTCCAAAACCAATAACTAATACATTTTTGTTTTTTAAGTGTTTTAATGTTTTTTCCATTTGTTTAACGGCTATAGAACTAATCGATATAGGGTTTTCTGATATTCCTGTTTTTGTTTTAATTTCCTTTGCTACAGTTACTGCTTCTATAAATAGTCGATTCAATACTTTTCCAGTTCCTTTAATCTCCATAGCCCTATAATGGGCATCCTTTACTTGTCCCAAAATTTGGTCTTCACCTAAAACTAATGAGTCTAACCCGCAACAGACTTCATATAAGTAATTGACGGCTTCTTGACCTTTTTTTACAATGTAGTGACCCTCCAATTGATCTTCTTCCAATTGAAATAAATTTTCATAAAAGCTTTTAAACCACTTTTCTCCTTCTTCCAATTGTTGTACAACAGCAAAAATCTCACTACGATTACAGGTGGATAAAATTACTGCCTCTTCAACAAAGTTGGAGTTTTTAAAATATTCATAGGCATGTTGTAGCTTTGATTTTGAAAACGCCACCTTCTCCCGTAGGGCTATACTGGAATTTTTATGGGTTACTCCAAAAACCATTATATTCATTACTTAATCATCCTTTATGTTTAGATTTTATAGTGCCTCCAATGCCCTTGATTGTAAAATATCTACAATTCGGTCATCTGCTCCAATATGCTTACCCATAATGAAATTAATATGGGAATACTTTTCTTTTAGTTTATCCAACACTTCTGGAATATCATACTTTACATGGTTTCCTTGAAAAATGAACATTGGTACAATTACAATCTCTGTAACGTCCTTCTTAGCTAATGTCTCTAACCCTTCTTCAACAGATGGAGTAGAAATTTGTAATGATCCCCATCCTAATTCATCAAATTTAGTATCCATTTTCCCTTGTAACTTAACCATTAAATCCTCTAATATCTCATCAGCTTCCTTTGCCTTGCTTCCGTGGGCTAAAATAAACAATCCTCTTTTCATATCATTATTACCTCCTACTATTTTATTAAACAAAAAAACCCCACTTTTAGGTGGAGTTGGTTTTTTATATATCATATATATAAAAAGCATTTACAACTAAACCTTCCCACCGAAGGTTGTCATCTATTAATTTTAGGCTGGTCTCCTGACTTGTGCTTCTTCTTACTCTTGACCCCTTCCCAGAAAACTTTCCAGTGGGTTAATGTCAATTTCATCTGCACTTACAGTAGCGGGGGCTGTAGTGGATTTTAACCACTTTCCCAATTAAGTTTGAAAAACACCTAAAAAATAATATTTACTTTTCATATTTTATCTTATCAAAATACTATTATTATTTCAACTTTATTTTCCAGTATAAATAGGCACTTGTTAATATTAGCATTAAATTGCCCACTTATGGCTACAATAGAGGACATGATAATTTTTTCTGTATAGAAAGGTGGCATTTCAATTGATTAGTCTTACAAAGTTTTTAATAGGCACAGACCATTATGGCGATTCTTTACGCTATCGTCATGGAGCTAGAAACAACCCCAACGGCACAAGTGAAAGTTGTGGACCTGTGGTGGCATGGAATATTACTAGAACTTGTAACTTAAATTGTATACATTGCTATATGAACTCAGAAAACAAAAAGTATGAGGGAGAACTCACCCATAATGAAGCCATTAAATTTATCCATGATTTAGCTGATTTTAAAGTTCCTGTTCTTCTTTTTTCTGGTGGAGAACCATTAATTAGGGAAGACTTTTTTGAACTAGCTCAAGAAACAGTAAAACTAAATATTCGCCCCACCATCTCCACCAATGGTACTTTAATAACTCAGCAGGTGGCTAAAAAACTTAAAGAAATAGGTATTGGCTATGTGGGTATTAGTTTAGATGGTTTGCAAGAGGTAAATGACCTTTTCCGTAAAAAAGAAGGTGCATATGAAGCTGCCTTAAAGGGTATTGAAAGTTGTGTTTCTGTGGGTCAACGGGTGGGGTTACGTTTCACCATCAATCGTCATAACTATCAAGAATTAGACCGTATATTTGATTTAGTGGAGGAAGCCAATATTGATCGAGTTTGTTTTTACCATTTGGTGTACTCTGGCAGGGGTAGTTATATGCAGTCAGAAGACTTAACCCATGAAGAAACAAGGAAGGCTTTAGATTTAATTATTGAAAGAACCATCGACTTTCACCGAAGAGGATTAAAAAAGGAAATTTTAACTGTAGATAACCATGCTGATGGTGTTTATTTATATTTAAGACTTAAAGAAATAAACCCCAAAAGGGCTGATGAGGTTTTGCGTTTAATGAAAACCAATGGTGGAAACCGTTCTGGTATTGCCTTTGCTAATGTAGATAGTTTAGGTAATGTTCACCCCGACCAGTTTAATCAAAATCATATTTTAGGTAACATAAGAAAAAAATCCTTTAGTGATATTTGGAAAGACACTTCACATCCCATATTAGCAGGTCTTAAAAATAGAAAACCTCTTCTAAAAGGACGATGTCAATCTTGTAATTGGTTGCAGGTCTGTAACGGTAATTTTAGAGCTAGAGCAGAAGCAGTAACGGGAGATTTCTGGGAGGCTGACCCTGCTTGTTATTTAACAGATGAAGAAATTCAGCTTAGTGCTTTATAGAAAGGTGGGTTTTGTTTGATTATCTCTTGGAATACAACTAATAATTGTAATATGTATTGTGACCATTGTTATCGGGATGCGGGAGCAAAAGCCGAAGAAGAATTGAATACACAGGAAGGCAAAGAACTTATAGAGGAAATTGCTAAAGCCGGCTTTAAAATTATGATCTTTAGTGGTGGAGAACCCTTTATGAGGGAAGATATTTTTGAATTAGTAACCCATGCTAAAAACTTAGGATTAAGACCTGTTTTTGGCACCAATGGTACATTAATAAAGGAAGATACTGCCCTCCACCTAAAGGAATTAGGTGTTATGGGGGTAGGCATTAGTTTAGATAGTTTACATATTGATAAACATGATGAATTAAGACGTTATCAAGGAGCTTGGCAAGGTGCTGTTGAAGGGATGAAAAATTGCAGAAAAGCTGGTCTCCCCTTTCAAATCCACACCACTGTAATGGATTGGAACAATAAAGAACTTGAGGCTTTAACTGATTTTGCAGTTGATATGGGGGCAGTTGCCCATCATTTCTTTTTTCTAGTACCCACTGGTAGGGCTGTTAATATTGAAGAAGAGTCTTTACGGGCAGAGGAATATGAAAAAGTTCTGACTAGAATAATGGAAAAACAAAAGAGTGTTGATATTGAACTTAAACCCACCTGTGCTCCACAATTTATGCGAATTGCAAAACAAATGGGAATGAACCTTCGTTTTGGTAAAGGGTGTTTAGCAGGTACTTCCTACTGCATTATTAGCCCTAAAGGTCAGGTACAACCCTGTGCTTATCTAAATATAGAGCTGGGTAATGTACGGGAGACTCCCTTTAGTAAAATTTGGGGCAACAATGAAGTTTTTAATCGTTTACGTACTTTAGAGTATAGTGGTGGTTGTGGTAGTTGTGGCTTTAAAAAATCATGTGGTGGTTGTCGAGCTAGGGCTGCTTTTTACAATGAGGGGGATTATATGGCTGAAGAACCCTGGTGTCTCCATCATGGAAGAAGGGGGTATTAGAAGATGGATAATTTAGATAGGTCCATTTTAAACCGTATACAAAAAGGTTTTCCCATCACCAGTAGACCTTACTTAGAAGTTGCTTCTCAACTGGGTATCTCTGAAGATGAGGTGATAGAAAGGATCAAAGGACTAAAAAAAACTGGTGTAATACGTAGGTTAGGTGGCATTTTTGATTCAAGAAAATTAGGATATAAAAGTACATTATGTGCTATAAAAGTCCCTGAAGAAAGAATCGAAGAGGTTGCTGAAATAATAAACCATCATTTAGGGGTAACCCACAATTACCTTCGTAACCACCCCTATAATATGTGGTTTACATATATTGCCCCTTCCGACGAAGTCTTAATGAATGCTTTACACCAAATAAAAAAAGAAACTAAAATAGATGACCTTATCCACCTCCCTGCTACTAACTTCTTTAAAATAAATGTTAACTTCCACTTAAAGGAGGATGCTTAATGGTACTGACTGAAATAGATAAAAAAATTATTAGAATCCTTCAAGAAGATTTTCCCCTCTCACCTAATCCCTATCAAGACTTAGCTAAAAAACTTGAAATTGAAGAAACTTTTTTACTGAAAAGAATAGAGTTTTTTATTGATGATGGAATTATTAGAAGATTTGGTGCTGCTGTAAAACATAGGGAAATAGGCTATGAAGCCAATGCTATGGTGGTTTGGCAGGTGGAAGATACTCGTACAAAGGAAGTAGGCAAAATAATGGCTGGGTTTGAAGAAGTCTCCCATTGTTATGAAAGACCAACCTACCCCCAATGGCAATATAATTTATTTACTATGGTTCATGGTAAATCTAAAGAAGAATGTGAAGAAATTGCAAAAAAAATAGCCCATTCTGTGGGTGTTTGGGACTATAGGCTACTGTATAGTAGTCAAGAGTTTAAGAAGACTAGTATGAGGTATTTTTGTGAGTAGAAACCCTATTTATATTGTTATTTGTTGACCGACCTAGATCTATGGTATACACATATTATGTCAGTGGTGAAAAAATGTTATTCAGCTGTGGTAATAAAAAAACTAAGACCCCTTAATTTTATAAGGGGTCTATTATATTTAAGTTTTACTATTCTGTTTTTCATTTCTTTTAAACTCTTTTTTAAAGTATGTATTTTGTATTCACATTACTAATTTTCATAAGTTATAAGAGAATCACAATATTGGCATTTTTCAACTTTTCCTTTAGCTACCATATTGTTTGCCCCACACCCTTTACAGTTTACAACAACCATTTCCGTATTATGGTTTGAGTTACCCATTTCATTTGTGTTTAATTGTTGTTCCCTAAGTAAAACAATTTCTCTTGATGTCTCATTGATATATGCACCAGGTAAGTATCCCTTATCAATCATTATTTTCAAGTCTTTTTTGGCAGCTTCATAGGTTGTAGGTATAGCTGCTGCAATATTTTCTATAGATGTTTCTTGATGATTTGTAATAATAGATAAGTATTTACTAAATCTTTCTTCACCTTTATTTCCATTTTTACTACTAGAAATTAAAATACCAGTTACTATTATTATAAACAAAAATGAAAAAACACTGTCTCTAAAATTACCTTGTGATAAATTTCCTAAAAACCCAAAAGATGCAAAAAATACAATTACCCAACCAATAGTAGTTTTCTTACTTGACTTCATTCCAACACCTTTATTAATATTATTTCTCTTCCAAATTAAAAAGATTCCAACTGGCATAAATAATATTGTTGCGATAATAATAACTGGCCAAGTCAACCATTTAGACATTTCAGGTTTTACATTGTTTTGATTATTGCTGGTGTTTATTTGCATTATATTAAAACCTCCTCTTTATGTTTCCACTGGATAATAAATTAATAACTTGACTACTTAAACCTATATTTTGCATTATATGTACCACCTCTTACTTTTTTACTTCCTAATTTGTTTTTTCTCCTATATTTCTTTTCAACACAAACGTCTACAATCCTTCTAAAATTCCAAACTTTTTGTCTATACTATAACAATAAACTTAAAAATTACCTTTGTAAGCAAAAGAAATCACCTTGATATTACATCAAAGTGATTTCTTTTTTTTATTCTACCATTTCAAGTAACTTATAAATCACAATTGCAGCCTGTGCTCTAGTTGTGTTTTCCTTTGGAGCAAACTTAATTTCATCCATTCCTTTAACTAATCCTAAGTTGAAGGCCTTAGCGATGGCTTCCTTCGACCATGTTGATATTTGATGCCTATCTAAGAAGGGTAACTCATTGGATACTGTTACATTTTTCTCATCTATTAAGTCTAATGCTCTAATTAAAATGACCACCATTTCCTCCCTTGTGATGGAAGCTTTAGGGTTGAACATTCCCTCATGTCCTTTAACTAAACCTAGACTTGCAGCAATTTCAATAGATTCTTTATACCATCCACCCTCTACATCTTTAAATTTAACTTGTATATCACCCTGCTTTAATTTTAGGGCTCTAACAATTAATGCTGTAAATTCTGCTCTAGTCACATTATTACTTGGTGCAAAATTTTCAGAATTTACTCCTTCTATCACATGTTTAGATGCCAATATCTCTATTTCTCTTTTTGCCCAATGTTTCTCTACATCTTTAAAGGTTCTATCATACTCCATTAAGGAATACTTACTAAAATGTTGTAACTCTACTAATACTACTTTTTCAGCTTGATTAACCTTACCTCCAATATATTCCCACTTCTGTAATTCCTCATTAAAGTAGTAAACACCTAACTTTTCTGAATTTACTTTAGTAGCATCATAACTAAAAATAACATTAACTGGCTTATTAAACTTGATTTTAGATTTTTGATTATCTTCTAATAACTCAAGGGTAAAGTCAATAATTGTTGACGCTATAGTAAATTCTCTTGATGCTTTTTTACCCTCTAATGTCTTAGTTTCCTCTTCCCCTAATCTTCTAGCTTTTAGTACTACAGTAGCATTTCCTTCAACTGTCACCGTTCCCGCTTCCATAATCATTACTGAATCTTCTAACTTTATTTCTATTTTCTTATTTAACTTATTTGCTTCAACAAATAAATTTGCGGGGATATTAATAGTACGTTCATTAACAACTTCGCTGGTAACTGCATTGATAACAACTCTATCACTATTAACATTATTTAGTTGGTGTAAAACCTTACCCAATTGAACATTAAGAACAACCTCATTATTACCCTTATCATCTTTTACTACGGTATATTCCCCCGTATCAGTTTGCTTTGTCTCAAAGGTATATGAATTTTTTTCTTTTTCCTTAATCTCTTTTGGATCATTTAAATTTAACAGTTTAGGCTCTTTAATTTCATCAACTTTTACACTGTTGGCAACTGGTAATAATACTACCCCTTGATTTTGTCCTAAACTGTCAATAATCAATTTACCATTGATATATTGATACTCTTTTCCTGTAAGAATATCTACTAATATCATACCTTCTGCTATTCCTACTTTTTCAAGGGCTTCTAATGTCATTTCTACTTCTGCTTCATTGTTTAATGCAACAATGGCAACACTACCATTTCCATATCTAGCATATACAGTAACATTATTTTCCCTTCCACCCTGTTGATTCAAAATAGGCAGTTCTTCAAAAGAACCATACACAAATGCATCTTTATTGTTCTTACGGTTATGGATCAATTTAGCATAGGTATTTACTAAATTAAGTTGTTCTTCATCCCAATTATCCCAATTAAAAGTTCCTCTGTTGTATGGGTCATTACCTTCATCTGCCCTATGGGGATTACGGAATTTATCGGATTTCATTCCGATTTCATCTCCATAATAAATCATTGGTGCTCCCACATAAGTCATTTGGAAGACAGTTGCTAAACTTAACTGTTCAATTGTTCTACCTGCTGTTTCATAATCATTAGGATAATCTGAATATTGATTTGATTGGGCAGGCCAATCTAAAAATCTAGGTCTATCATGGGTTGATAAAGAATTTGTAGATGTTAAAGCTGTTTGAATTGGGTATCTTGTTAAGCTTTCTCTTGTAATTGCACCCACATTTTCAGCTCCATATAAAATCCCCTTACCCAACCAGTCATTACCTGGTCTTGACTGGGCAAATGGTAGATAGAAACCTCCATAGTTCATCATAGAATCCCATTGATCTCCTTCGGTTAACCATCTATAATAGTCACCTGAACCCCACCATTCTCCCAATAAAAGCACATCTGGGTTAAATGCCTTCATTTCACTACGTACTTCTCTCCAAATACTGTGGTTACTTTCTTTATGTTGTTGTGTTCCATCATGGAAATGAGTACCGTTAACACTTAAGTCTTCTGCTGCATCAAAACGCCATCCATTTATTCCATACTTTTCAACGTAGTGTTTCATTACAGCATCAGAATTTCTGTACATCATATTTCGCACTTGTTCATCTGCATAGTTTAATTTTGGTAATGTGTTAATCCCATGCCATCCTACATATTGTGGGTTGCCTTCAGTATCTAATCCACCTGTAAAGCTATAGAAGTTTCTAAATTCACTATCTTCTCCTTCAAAAGCACCCTTTGCAGGATACATACTGTATTTATCAAACCATTTGTGCATATCACTGGTGTGATTAAATACTCCATCCAACATGATATTCATACTATTACTTCTTAACTCACTGGTTAATTGCTTGAAGGTTTTATTGCCTCCAAAATGTTTATCTACATTATAAAAATCAATTGGATCATATTTATGGTTACTTGGCGCTTCAAATATTGGCATTAAGTATAAACTATCTATGCCCAACTGATTAAAGTATGGTAAAGCTTCCCTTACCCCTGTTAAATCGCCACCATAAAATTCATTGTTCCAAATACCATCTCCATCGCCTTTAACATTACCTATATCCCCCATGTATGGCGTTTGCCCCCACTGAAGTATTTCAGCTTGTTTTCCCTGAACTGATATTGTAGATGATGTCTGATCGTTTGAAGTATCTCCATTTCTAAATCTATCCACCATAATTTGATAGAATACTGCTTCCTTAGCCCAGTCTGGTGTTTTAAAACCAGGAACAATAGTGAATAGTGGTCTTAAAGGTTGAGTGTTACTAACTCCTTTGCCATTTTCACCTGCTCCACCATTAATCCAAACTACTTTATTACCAGACACCACCTTAAACATGTAGGTCTTTACATTGGCTGAGTCTGGTATTGTCCCCTCCCAAAACTCTACTGCATTAGAGTTAAATCCATTTCTACTATAGAATTCTTGTGACACCTTTGTCATTCTATATTGTTTTGTAACACCTTCTTCTCTAACCAATACAAATGATTCTGAAAGGTCTCCTGCTTTTGCCCTTAATCTAACCTTAACATCTTGTGAAATGGAAGGTTCCAATGGTGTCATGTAGTTATACCCTTGATCTGAGAATAAATAGTCCCAATATATATCATCATCAAACTGCGAATGATCCACCAATGCCAATAATGATTTTTGATCCTTTTCATCCCCATTTAACGGGTCTTTATTCAGTGTAGTACCATTCCCTTTAGTTACTTTAAACAGATAAGTATATTCACCAAAAGGTACATCTTCTAACTTATATGTCCATGCTTGTAACTGTTCATCTTTAACCATTACATATTCTTCATTTGCCAATACCACAGCCACTGCTGTTGCTTCTTCATCTCGATAGTTGAAGATAACACTGTTACCATCAATTACGGGGCTATTAATGATTGGTCTAGCAGGTAGATACTGTATTTCCCCCACCATAGAGGTAACCTTAACATTAGTTACAATTTCTTCTGGGTCAACATTAATAAAACGGTCATCTGGTATATCTTGTTTAGCTGTATCCCAATTTGTACCCTTTCTTAGAACAAAACCAACTCTTCCTGTACCTGGGGCTACTCTAATATTGGCGATGGCTTTTCCGTCTACTACTTCAATAAAATTAATTTGCCCATCTTCAACCCCTGTTCCCCAAACCCAAAGGTTCCAATCTGTATAGTCTTGGTCGACTCTATCATATTGAAGACGAATTCGTTTTTCAATATATGGATTAACCTTAACTTCTATTAATTTATTAACATCCCCTACTCTTAAGGTGATGAAGGTTGTTCCTACAGACACACCAGTAATTGTTCCATTTGTTATGGTTGCAATACTTGAGTCATTACTGTTCCATTCTAATAGTTGGTTAAACATTATATTACCATACTGATCTTTCACCACTGGTTGTAGCTCTATATTTCTAGTTTCATAGATTTCAACTTTTGTTTGAACTTCTATGTTTGTTGGAATAAGTGTACCAACGTTAACCTCTATTAAAACTTCAGTCCCTTCGGCTTCTACCAAAATTGTAGCATTACCATCAGCTATTGCTTTAATCAGTCCATCTTCAACGGTTGAAATTGTTTCATTAAGAGAAGTCCATGTTACTGGTATGTCCATTGGTCTTCCTTTTTGATCTTTTGGTATGGCAACTACTTTTGTAGTCTGACCTACTTCAATACCTATTTTTGCTGACGATAACTCAATTGTTGATAATACAGGGGTATAACTTTCCTCCTGTTGGTCGTATAGTACCATCATGGATAGTCCTTCTACATTTACCTTATTACCTTGAATTGTTTGTAAAACCTCTGTTCCTGCTTTTTCATGGTTTACAACTATATTCCAACTACCACTGGTAGGAAGACTAACTTCTCTAGCTGTTGTGTTTCCATTGTAGATAACTATTATATTTCTCCATGTATCATTGTTGGCATAGTCTGCTAATTGGTATGCCACAACATTATTGTCTTGTCTTAATACTTTTAGACTGCCTTCTATACCTTCTTTTGTTTGAATTCTAAAGGCTGGATGCTGTTTTCTAAGGGTAATTAGACCTTGATAATAATCAAATACTGGTTTAAAGTCTTCTTTCCAATGCCAACGAAGCATGTTAATGGCGTCTGGACTTCTATAACTATTGTGATCTCCAAACTTTGTTCTTAAAATTTCTTCCCCTGCATGAATAAAAGGCACACCTTGAGATGTTAATACAATACCATTTGCCAATAGAGTTCTCTTAACTGTTTCATTGGCTAGAACATTATTTTTATCCACTGCATGATGGGGTGTTGTACCATTAACGGCATCTTCTATACTTCCGCCATTTACTAATACCCCGTTATTAAGATTTAAAAAACCTTCCTGTTGTTCTAACCCTTGGGTTTTAATTACTTTATCCCACAGTAACAAATTATCATGGGCAGTAACATAATTAATTACCTCTGATGGACTATTTGCAAAGTCATTAATTGCTGCCTTTACACCAACCATAATTTCTTGTTCTCTTCCAAGTTGCCCTGTTGCAAAACCTTTAGAGACATCGTCACTACCACCTTTTATTGCACCACGGAAATTATCATTAAATACTGCAAAGTTTTTATCTTTTTGTTTTCCTTTTACAGTTTGAAGTTCACCAGATAAGGGTGATCCTCCTGCCTGCCACGGTTCTCCATATACTAATATGGTAGGATCTATAGCGTGTAATTCATTTGTTAATTGTTCCATTGTTCCAACATCAATTAATCCCATTAAGTCGAATCTAAAACCATCTACATTATACTCATTAGCCCAATATTTTACCGAGTCTATAATATATTTTCTTACCATTGGTCGTTCTGATGCTACTTCATTTCCACAACCAGATCCATTGGTATACCTACCCAATTCATCTGTACGATAAAAGTAGCCTGGAACAACAGCATCAAAGGGAGAACCCCCTGTTTCATAAGTATGGTTATATACCACATCCATTATTACTCTTAATCCATTATTATGGAGGGCTTGCACCATTTCTTTAAATTCTTTTACTCTTATTTGTGGGTTATATGGATCAGTAGCATATGACCCTTCAGGTACATTATAGTTTTGTGGGTCATAACCCCAGTTATATTGAGGAATATTAAGTTTTGTCTCATCTACAGTGTAGAAATCATATGCTGGCAATAGATGAACATGGGTTACCCCTAACTCTTTAATATGATCAATTCCTGTTTTTACTCCATTTGGCCCTTTTGTTCCTTCTTCTGTAAAGGCTACAAACTTTCCTTTATTAGTTGCACCAGAGTCAGAGGATATGGATAAATCCCTAACATGGATTTCATAAATAATGGCGTCAACAGGACTAATAAATTGTGGTTTGTAGTTTTGTCTCCAGTTGGTTGGTACGGTATTTCTTAAATCTACTATTGCAGTTCTTTGCCCATTGGCTGATACAGCCTTTGCATAAGGGTCTACTGCATAATTTACTGTACCATCAGCAAATTCCACCCTATACATATAAAACTTTCCTGCTAAATTTTCATTAATTTCTACACTCCATACACCATTGGAAGCTCTAGTCATTTCTGTTTCTTGACCACCTGTATGGTCTGTTACTCTACCAAATTCATTAAATTGACCTTGTTGTTGATATAGAGCAACACTAACTTTTTTTGCTGTGGGTGCCCATAGCTTAAAGTTACCTTTGTTACTGCTATAAGTTAGTCCTAAATCATTTCCCTTATAAAAATATTTAGGGTTATCTAATATTTTTCTCATAGTAACCACTGCTGGTCTGTATTGACTACTGGTTACTTCATATAACTTAGTTACATCTATTTTTGATGGATTTATTACTGTTAATTTAACGTGTCTATCCGATACCTTTTGTCTATTAACTTCAATTTTTTCACCATTAGATTTATCAACTAATTCAAAGGATGCTAAGTTGTCACCCTTTAAACCATGGCTTAAAAACACATTTATTTCATTTAAGGAATCCATCATGGCTACCCTAATGCTTTCTGATAAATTCACTTCTGATTCATTAT
Source organism: uncultured Alkaliphilus sp. (assembly GCA_938074565.1). Lineage (GTDB taxonomy): Bacteria > Bacillota > Clostridia > Peptostreptococcales > Natronincolaceae > Alkaliphilus. The sequence continues at coordinate 49,615 of CALJEQ010000026.1, forward strand.
AATAAACTTTTGTTTCTCCCTCTATAATCCAAACCTCCACTTTTGTACCCTGTTGTACTTTAATAGTTCTAACTGCCTCTTGTGAAGACCAGTTACCAGGTCTTGTAATAACATTAATTTGATCTGTTGTAAATTTATGAACAGCCCTTACGTATTCTCCTACTACACCTTGATTGAACTCATATTCCTTACCGTCTTTTCCCTCTTGCCAAAGCCACATGTCCCAATCTGTATAGTTTTTATCATATCTATAATAGTTGATAATAAATTCATACATTGTCTGTTGAATTTTTATTTCTTTTTCTGTAGTAAATTGATTATGGTTTGCCACTAGAACCATGTCACTACCTTCACTTAAGTCATAACCTGAGGATACTGTTAGTAATCCATTTTCTATAGTTATACCATTTTTAGGTTCTTTTATAGACCATTGGGGTACAATTTGGCTTTTTTCCTCTGCTTCGTTTAATAGCATAGCCTTTAAATCCACAGTTTCTCCCAATTGTATATCATTTGGTACATCCAATATAACACCAGGTACTACAACTAATGAATTACCATTTCTTTCTCTATTGTTTAAGCTGTCAGTAGCTCCGTTATCCCAACTACCTGATACTGGGAAATATTTGTATTCATAAACATCTGGACTTAATGGAAGGGTTACTGTAAAGATTCCATCAGCATTTTTAGTCATTGGAATGCCTTTGTTATCCCACCCATTCATACTTCCTACTAAATTTAATGTATCTCCACTATGTTGTGCATTAAAGGTTACTGTGCCATCTTCGTTAATTACCGGGCTTTTAACTACTTCTTCCCTAGGGTCAACTTCTGTAGTAAATACAAAAACAATATCTTTATCATTAGTTGTTTCACTAGTTTCTCCCTTGATTGATGCTACTGGTATTTTAACCCTATATTCAGAATTAAATTCTAGTTTGCCCCCTAAAATAAACTTTAACTTTGCATCTTCCACTGTTAATGCTGTGCCGTTAATGGCGTTGTTATATACCACATCGTTAATGGTGATATTGGTGTCATTAACTATAGAGATGTCTTCTGAAAATACTACTTCTATAATTTCTAAGTCCACCGATACACTTTTTTGTCCATCTTTTGGAAAAATAGTTTCTACTTTTAATGTAGGTGCTTTTTCAGCTGCTGTAATTGTATATGTATCACTATAAACCAATTGGACATTTTGGTTTCCACTTTGATTCCAATCTGTTGCAATTGTATTTCCCAACTGTGGAATAACATCAAAAGCCCCATGTTGACCTGAATTATTTCCACTTAAAACTACAATTGCCTTTAAAATGTCTGCATCTTTTAAACCTAATTCTTCTAAAGGAATTTTTCCCTCAAATCCTATTTCTCTATTAAGGGCAAATTCTGCTCCTTTTAAATTAGTCCAAGTTGCCAGTAATGGATTGTTTAAGTCCACTGAATTATAAACCGCTGCTCCTGCTACTTGGTCATCATTCTTAACCCTCATAACAATATGATAGTTGGGTTTATGCTCTGTGCCATCAAAGTTAAACTGTGCTCCCCAGGGGTTTCCTACTACTGTTGAGTCAGTTTCATTTACATTTAATGCAATATTGATGAACATACCGTTTTCTCCCCAATTAGGTACATTCACTGCATCCACCCAGAAATATAGGTAATCATCATCATTAGTAATTATTAAATTATCAATGCCAAACCCATTGAATCCCAAATCTGAAGTTTCCCCTAATATAACTACATTACTCCATGAGTCATCCTTTTCTCCATCAATAATAATACCTAAAGAATTATTACTTGCTTCTGCCATCATAAAAGGAACATTGCTGAAAAACACCCCTAATATCATTACGATTGATAGGAATAAAGATATTTTTTTTGTATTTCTTTTCATCCTCACTTAATTACCTCCTTTTTAATTAATTCTTGTTAAATCTAAACCCCTAGGAAATTAATTCACTTACACTCCCCTCTTATGCAACCGTTTGCTTAAAATATAAAAAAATATATCTTTCTAAAGTTTATGCAACCGTTTGCTAAAACTTAACAAATAATGCAAACTTGCTCTCTTGTGCAAACGTTTGCTTTAATCCATAAAAATAAAGGTTCTAATAGGTGAACTAATCTTTATCTTCTCATTTGTAATTTTATTTTTTTATACTTTGTATATATGTTAAAATATTCTGCTTCTTTTGTCAACATTTTTTATGGTATTTTATTCATTTATAACTATATGGTATTTATATACTTTCCCTAATTTTACCTTTTGGTAGCATAATCACACGCTACTCATATGTAAATAAATTACTAATTATTAATAATTATGAATAAATTCCATCAAAACCATTAGTTTATTCACATAAACAAACTTTCAAGCTTAAACTACTAAACAAAGTTATTTAATAAATTTTCTATACAGTTAGTCATTGAACACTAAGCAGAGAAGGTTTTTTTTCATTAATATAGATTCAAAATCAATTATGCAATTTGTTCACATAAAAAAACCTTCATATTCATATAGTCAATACCTCAATCCATTCATGTATTTCCATACACTTTGACCTGTCGGCATTACTACCTCTAAAATACGAAGGTTTTCATTTGTTTTATTATTGTTATTTTGTTAATATTACTTATTCAGCGTTTAATCCTGCTAAATTCAATATGTTCCAGGGCTTATTAAAATGAGGTTGAAAGAAAAAATCTACAAAACCCAGTTCATCTATAGTCATTTTATTTTGAATACATACTGAAACAGTATTCATTGTTTGTGTTAAATCTGTTTTAGAAGTAATTTGTGCCCCTACTATTTCTCTTGAAGTTCTTTCATAAACCACCTTCAAAGTTGCTTCATCGGTGGTGGGCATAAATTCTGGACGATAATTATCTTTTACAGTTACGGTTTTTACCTCTAGCCCCATTGCCAATGCAGCATTTTCAGTTAGTCCTGTAGATGCTATATTGTGTTCATAAATTTTAATACCAGATGTACCTTGTGTTCCCATATACTTCATTATTGGTTTAACCAAATTTCTTGCCACTAAAGTACCCATTCTTACTGCATTGGTTGCCAATGGTACATATTCATGTTTGCCTGTGGGGTTATAAAAAATAGCACAACTATCCCCTGCTGCATAAACATCTTTTTTACTGGTTTGCATATATTCATCAACTACAATTGCACCGTTCCCCAACATTTCAATCTGACCTTTAAATAGTTCTGTGTTAGGTCTAAAACCAATACATAAAATAACTAAATCTGCTTCATACTCCCCTTTAGAGGTAATTACCTTAGTTACCTTTCCAGCTTTTCCTTCAAATCTTTCAACACCTTCACCTAAAGCAAGTTTTACACCTCTATCGGTAAAGGCTTTTTCTGCTACATCAGTAAACTCTTGATCTAAGTATCTACTCATTATTCGGTCTTGGGCATCAATTAGGGTTACATTTTTACCATTCATCTCAAAAGCTTCCACCAACTCTACCCCTATATAACCTGCTCCCACCACCACAATATTTTTAGCATCTTTAGCTTTTTCAATGATTGTGTTTGAATGAGAATAATTTTTAGCCAGTAGGATATTTTCTAATTCTATTCCTTCAATTTTAGGAACAATTGGCCATGAACCACTAGTAATAATTAACTTATCAAATGTATCTTCAAGTTCTTCATTACTTTGTAGGTTTTTAACTTTTATTTTTTTCTGTTCCAAATTTGCCTCTAATACTTCATGTCGCATTTTTGTTATTACTCCCAAGTCTGCTAATTTCTCTGGGGAGCAATAAAATAGCCCTTGTGCGTCTTTTACAATACCTGCCACATATAGGGCAATTCCACAAGATAAAAATGAAATATTATCATTCTTTTCATATACTGTAATCTCTGCGTTAGGATACAATTTTGCTGTATTTAATATGGCTGCTGTTCCAGCATGGGTACAACCGATTACTGCTACTTTCATTAAATTCTCCTCCTAAATTTATAATTAAATTTTCCTAATATGTAATTTATTTGATTACCTATAAAATTATTACCCAAAAGAATCTATCAAAAACATTTAAATGTAATTTAAATTCAAAAATAGAAAAAGAGGATTGGACATAGTTTAAACTGTAGTCCTCTCCTCTTTTAATTAAAATTTAAGTAAAAATTTACTTGTACTCTATTTCTTTTTGCATTGAAGTTACTGTAATGTGGGTAACTGCTTCATCTTGATTTACAGTAATAAAACGATCGTCTGGTACATCTTGCTTAGCATCAGCCCAGTCAGTACCTTTTCTTAATATGAAACCTACTTTTTCTATACCAGGTGATACTCTAATATCAACTATAGCCACACCGTCTACTACTTCTTGGAAGTCAATATGACCGTCTTCTACACCTGTTTGCCAGATCCAAAGATTCCAATCTGCATAGTCTTTATCACTTCTTACATATTTTAAACGAATGATTGTTTCAGTATAAGGTTTAACTGTAACCTTTACTTCTTTTATTAATTCCCCTACTTGTAAGTTTACTACCGTTGTTCCCACTGACATCCCTAGTATTGTTCCATTTGTTACAGTAGCAATTTTAGGGTTTTTACTCATCCATTTTAACTCTTGATTATATATAACATTACCAAATTGATCTTTAACAATTGGTTGAATTTCTCTTATTCTAGTTTCAAATACTTCTACACTTTCAGGTAATTCTATAGTTGTTGGAACAAGGTCTGCAACGTTTACTGCTATTGTAGCTTTTACACCCTTTGATCTAACTGTTATTGTTGCTTCTCCGTCAGCTCTACCTCTTATTACCCCTTCTCTTACAGTTGCTACCCTTGGATTATTTGATGTCATAGTGAATCTTGCATCCATCGGTCTTCCTTTTTGATCTAAAGCGTAGGCAATAATTTTTTTGCTTTGTCCTGCTTCAATTCCAATTGTAGTAGTAGATAACTGAATTGATGTCAATCTTGGAACATAGTTTTCTTCTTCTTGATCATATAATACCATCATAGATAAACCTTCTAATTTCACTTTATTTCCATTAAAAGTATCTACTACATCTGTTCCTGCTTTTTCATGGTTAACTACAATGTTCCATTTACTATTAGATGGTAAGTCTACCTCAACTCCACCTGTGTTACCATTATAGATAACTACAATGTTTTTCCATGTATCATTGTTAGCATAATCAACTAATTGATAAGCCACAATATTATCTTCTTGTTTTAATACTTTTAAGTTTTCTTCAATAGCTTCTTTTGTCTGCATTCTAAATGCAGGATGCTCTTTTCTTAGGGTGATTAAACCTTGGTAATAGTCAAATACTGGTTTAAAATCAGCCTTCCACTGCCAACGAAGCATATTAATTTCATCTGGACTTCTATAACTGTTGTGATCTCCATATTTTGTTCTTAACATTTCTTCCCCTGCATGGATGAAGGGAATACCTTGTGATGTTAACACAATACCATTTGCCAGTAACGAACGTTTTACTGTTTCATTGGCTAAAACATCGTTTTTGTCCACAGCATGGTGGGGAGTTGTAGATGCTACAGCTTCTTCAAAGCTTCTACCGTCCATTAATACACCGTTATTGATTTCTAGAAACCCTTCTTTTTCATCTAAGCCTTGTGTTCTAATTACCTTATCCCAAAGCAATAAGTTGTCATGGGCAGTAACATAGTTAATTACCTCTGATGGGCTGTTGGCAAAATCATTAATAGCACCCATTACTCCAGTAATAATTTGCTCTTCTGCACCACTTCTACCAGTGGCAAAACCTTTAGTGTCGTCATCGCTACCGCCTTTAATAGCACCTCTTAAGTTATCATTAAATACTGCAAAGTTCTTATCTCTTTGTTTACCTTTTAATGTTTGAAGTTCACCAGATAAAGGTGACCCTCCTGCCTGCCACGGCTCTCCATAAATTAAAATTGTAGGGTCTATGGCATGTATTTCCCTTGTAAGTTGTTCCATAGTTCCAACATCCATTAACCCCATAAGGTCAAATCTAAAACCATCTACATTATACTCATTTACCCAATACTTTACAGAGTCAATAATATACTTTCTTACCATTGGTCTTTCTGATGCAATTTCATTTCCACAACCAGAACCATTTGTATATCTACCTTGCTCATCTGTACGATAGAAATAACCTGGTAAAATAGCATCAAAAGGTGATGTCCCTGTTTGATAAGTATGGTTATAAACTACATCCATAATAACCCCTAAACCATTATCATGTAATGCCTGCACCATTTCCTTAAATTCATTTACTCTTATTTGAGGATTATATGGATCAGTGGCATAAGAACCTTCTGGTACATTATAATTATGAGGGTCATATCCCCAGTTAAATTGCGGTTTATCTAATTTTGTTTCATCTACAGTATAGAAATCATAGGAAGGTAAAAGATGTACATGGGTTACTCCCAGTTCCTTTAAATGATCTATACCAGTTTTAACGTTATTTGGACCTTTTGTTCCTTCTTCTGTAAATGCCATAAATTTTCCCTTATTGGTTATACCAGAATCAGGTGAAATAGATAAATCTCTAACATGGATTTCATAAATAATAGCATTTACAGGATTCATTAATTGTGGTCTATCACTTGGTCTCCATTTTTTTGGATTAGTCTTACCTAAGAAAAGAATTGCAGACCTTTCTCCGTTGGCAGATACAGCTTTTGCATATGGATCCATAGCGTAGTTTACAGTTCCGTCAGCAAATTCAACTTTATACATATAATATTTACCATCTAAGTTGCCTTTAACCTCTACACTCCAAACCCCATTAGAGGCTCTGTTCATTTCTATTTCTTTGCCACCTGTATGGTCTGTAACTTTACCATGTTCATTATACTTACCGTAGTCATCATATAATGCTAGACTTACTTTGGTAGCAGTAGGTGCCCATAATTTAAACCCACTTCTAATACTATTATAAGTTAAGCCTAAGTCATCACCTCTATAGTAAAATTCAGCATTATCTAATATTTTTCTCATAGTTACTTTTTCTGCTTTGTGCTTATCACTACTCACTTCATACAACCCTCTTACATCAATTTTAGATGAATCTTTAATCATTAATTTTACATGTCTATCGGAAATACTTATACTTTCAATATCAATTTTTTCATTGGTTAACTTATTAGTTAAACAAAAAGTAGGTAAAACATTATCCGCCAAACTATTATTTAGAAATACATTAATTTCATCTGACGAATCCATCATAACAGCTCTAATGCTTTCAGTAATTTGTACTTCTGATTTATCGTAGTGAACTTTTGATGAACCCTCAATCAGCCATACTTCTACCTTAGAACCTTGTTTCACTTCAATTGTTCTTGTCTCTTCTTGAGCTGCCCAATTGTCATATCTATTAATAATATTGATTTTATTTGTTGGTAATTTATATACAGCCTTTGCAAAATCATTTATTACCCCTTGATTAAATTCATAGGCTTTACCATCTTTTCCATCTTCCCAAATCCACATATCCCAATTTGAATAGTTTTTATCGTATCTGTAATAGTTAATTACATACTCATATAAACTTTTATGAATTTGTATTTCTTTTTCTGCTTTAAACTGATTATATGTAGCAACTACAACAAGTTTTTCCCCTTTGTTTATATCATAATCTGAAGAAACAATTAACTTATTTCCTTCTATTTTAAGACCATTTTTATTATCTTTAATAGTCCATTGAGGGTTAACTTCACTGTTACTGTTGTCTTCACCTATTAATGTAGCTTTAAGTTCTACTGTTTCCCCTAACTGAACTTCATTTGGTACATCAAGTATGATACCTGGTACTACTACAATTGAGTTTCCATCTTTTTCATTAGGGTTTAAGCTATCTGTAAAACCATTATCCCAACTACCCGATACTGGAAAAAATTTATATTCATATGTAGCAGGTGATAACGGAATAGTTAATGAGAAAATACCATTAGCATTTTTCTTCATAGGAATACCTTTGTTGTCCCAACCATTCATACTACCTACTAAATTTAATGTATCACCATTATGTTCTGCATTAAAAGTTACTGTACCATCTTGATTGATTACAGGACTTGTTAAACTTGTATGACTAGTGGCTTCTGCACCCATGAAGGGTATATTACTTAAAAACACACCTAGTATCATTACTACAGATAAAAGCAAAGATGTCTTTTTTCTATTTTTTCTTATCATCACAATATTGACCTCCCTATTATTATAGTTAAATTTTTTTAAGTTTTGCTACAGTTCTGTCACACCCCTTTCTAGTGCAAGCGCTTGCATTAAATAGTAAAAAAACAATTTTTTATGCAATCGTTTGCAAAAGGTATAAAAAAAAGCAAGATTACTTTTTAGTAATACTCTAGTTATTTACGCTATAGCAAATAACTTAATTTTTACATTTAAAAAAATTTTATTTTACTATCTATTTTAGGTTACATTATTTCTTTATTTTTGTCAATGTTTTTTCAGAATTTTCCGTTGAAATCAAGTTTTTTCAACATATGTTAAGTATTGTATTAGTAAGTCTTAAACCATTTCAATAAAACTGGGAATAGGGCAAGAATAAATAAAATGATAAATACAGCAATTGTTCTAAAAGAAAATAAGTCTTCTATTCCATCACCTAAGAAGGTATACAAAAAAACTTTAGGCGAACTACCCAATATTGTTCCTAGCAAAAAATCTTTAAAATTAACTGCTGTTAAACCGGCTCCGTAACTGATGGCATCAAAAGGAAAGGCTGGGGTTACCCTCATCATAAATAAATTTCTAATGGTATTTTCTTCTTTTAATTTTTCTAATTTATCTACGTATTTTTTACCCACCAATTTTGAAAAAAGAACTTGAAACCGACTTGCCAATACATAGCAACTTATTGCTCCTAATAACAATCCAATAAGACTTAAAATACTTCCCAATACGGTTCCATAAACTAATCCTCCCAAAATAAAAATAAAGGTACTGGGTATAAAAACAAAGGGTCTTATAACTGCAATAATAATAAAAATCATCATTCCCCATATATCAAAAGATTCAACAAAACTTTGTATTTTGTCAACATCAATTTCCTTTTGTAATGTCCCCCCATACTCTGTCATTAGCAAAATAAATACTATAATTAATGTTATAGGTATTATTGGTTTTACTAATTTAATTTTTTTAACTAAATTGTTCTTCATTTTTTGACCCCCTGCATTAGTCTCTACTTCTATTTACATCAAAGTAGAATAGTATCCCTCCCTCAAGATTCCTTTTTAGTTCTTCTTGTAATTAATTAAAGGTTTGATTTAACTTATATGATATAAAATTAAAAGTATTACCTAATTATTTTATTTATACAACATACCAGTTTACTAATACCCAATATACTTTGCATAAACACCCTTTGCTTCTTCAATTGTTTTTACATTTTTGATAATAGCTCTACCATCATCGAAAAGCTTTATTTCATATTTATCTATTTTAATGCTTAATAAAAAAGGTGTTAAATTAACATCTATTCCAGCCTCTTTTAATCGCTTATTTATTTGATTTAAAGAAATATTTCCTTTACTATGATGAGGGTCAACTTGAATACTATTATTACCACAAATATAAACCGCTTCAGGCTTTTTATCCCTTAAGTATTCATATTGTTGTTGTCCACAGCAATTACAGTCTTGTCTCTTAGTTAATTCCATTGTTTCAAATTCATTTTCCCATAAATCTATGTATACCATTCGGTATTCTATTTGCTCTATGTTTTGTGTAACATATTTAATTGCTTCATTTGATTGATGCATGCCTACAATACCAGTGGCTGTATTAATCACCCCTGCTGTATCACAGGTGGCAAAACTTCCTGCTGTTGGAGGAATATCCATCATACATCTTAAACAACCAGTTCTTTCGGGAATAAAGACCTTCACCATTCCTGTACTTCCCACCGCTGCCCCATAAATCCAAGGTATATGATGATAAAAAGCTACATCATTAATTAAATATCTTGTTTTAAAATTGTCAGTACAATCTATAATTATATCAATACCTTCTATCATTGTCTCAATGGAAACACTATTTACATCTTTAATTAATGCTTCTATTTTAATGGTTGAATTAATCTTTTGTAGTTTCTCTTTAACTGCCTCTACTTTTGGTATACCTTTTTTTGCGTCCTCTTCATCAAATAAAATTTGACGATGTAAATTACTAAGTTCTACAAAATCCCGATCAACTATTCTTAAAGTCCCAACGCCAGCTCTTGCTAAACTATTGGCTACTACAGTTCCTAATGCCCCACAACCTATTATTAGTACTTTAGCATTTTTTAATTTTTGTTGACCTTCTATACCAATTCCCTTAAAGTTAACTTGTTTAATATAACGTTGATTCATATAATCCCTCCCTATTTATATTTTGTTATCAATGTTTTATAATTTTTATTTTGTATTATAATATTTGTAACATTTTTTAGTTTGCATTAGCACAACTCTTGACTTATGAACACTTATAGGACAGTTGTTTTATATTATAGTTATATTTTACCTGTTTTATTGTTAAGAGTAATTAATTATTTATAAAGTCCATTAGCAATTTTCTTCTTATAATGATAAAATAGTAGATAAATATGTATTATTTTATCTACTTGGAGGATTAATTATGAAAAAAATAAGAAATATACTCCTTTTTACTATTATTATAGGTTCTTTAGCCTTCTTTTTCTTACCGTCTTATTTATCAGTGGCATCTGTAGATGAACCCATAGAAATCATTATTCCTAAAGGAGCATCCATGAACTATGTTTCCGATCTGTTATATGAAAAAGGAGTAATAAAAAGCAAACTATGGTTTAAATATCAAGCTAAAAGTGCAGAAGTTGATAGACACATAAAACCAGGAACTTATATTCTATCTCCTAACATAAAAATGGAAGAAATTTTTGACTTACTGATAAAAGGCAACCCAATACCCCCTGTTGTTTTAACCATACCAGAAGGTTTTACAATATATCAAATTGCCCAAAGAGTAGAATCCATTGGTTTAGGTACAGCTGAAGCATTTTTAGAAGCTTGTTCAGACTACTTTAAAGGGCAAGACTTTTCCTTTGACACCAGTAAATTATATTTTAACTTAGAAGGATATTTATATCCTAACACTTATCATTTTACAGCTAATAATACACCTAAAGATGTTGTTCATAAATTAGCAAAAACTATGGAGGAAGCTTTAACTCCCGAATATCGTAAACGAGCAGAAGAATTGGGTTTATCCATCCATGAAGTTTTAACAATTGCTTCTTTAATTGAAAGAGAAGCCTACCACGATGAAGAAAAAACAGCTATTAGCGGTGTTATCTATAATCGATTAAAGAAAAATATGTTATTACAAATTGATGCTACTGTCATTTATGGAATAGGTGAAGGTAAAGAACACATTACCCGCGTCCTTTATGCTCATTTAGAGTCAGACAACCCTTTTAATACCTACAAAATTTCAAGTCTGCCTCCAGGCCCTATTGCAGCTCCCAGCAAAACTTCTATACATGCAGCTCTTTATCCTTCCGAACATAATTATTTATATTATGTTTTGGGAGAAAAGGGGCATGTATTTAGTAAAACTTATCAAGAGCATCAAAAAAATGTAGATAATTATAGAAAATTAATTAATAAAAAAAATAATAACTAATATTTAAAAAGCAAGAGACTATGTTTTAATGTCTCTTGCTTTTTTGTTAGCCAATATATTTCTAATACATATTTTATAGATATTTCTTATAAATTGTTTATGCCTACATTCGAAAAACAGTGTTTATAGCACTTCTACTCCTAATACATCATAACCAGCTTCTTCAATGACTTCTTTTAGTTTTTCATCAGAAACATCTTCAGTTAATTCCACCAAAGCATTTTTACCAGCTAAGTCTACAGTTACATCTTTAACACCTTCTAATTCTACTAAAGCATTTTTTACATGGTTGGAACAATGTCCACAAGACATACCTTCAATCATTATTTTCTTTTTCACTTTCATAACTCCTCCTTTATAAATTAGGTTTAAATTTTCTTAACCTTAATGCATTACTCACCACTGAAACAGAACTAAGGGCCATAGCTCCAGCCGCAAACATTGGGTCTAATAATGGACCCCCAAAGAGATAAAGTACACCTGCTGCAACTGGAATTCCTGCTGTATTATAAGCAAATGCCCAAAACAAATTTTGCTTAATATTTCTTATTGTATTTTTACTCAACTGAATGGCAGTTACCACATCCAGTAAGTCACTTCTCATTAAAACAATGTCTGCCGACTCCATTGCCACATCTGTACCTGAACCAATGGCTATTCCCACATCTGCTTGAGCTAAAGCTGGAGCATCATTTACACCATCCCCCACCATTGCAACCTTTTTTCCAATTTCTTGAAGTTTCTTTACTTCGTTAGCTTTATCCTCTGGTAATACCTCCGCTAAAACAATATCTATTCCTACTTGTTTTGCTATGGCGTTGGCAGTACGCTGATTATCTCCTGTAATCATGGCAACTTCAATACCCATGTCATGGAGCTTCTTAATGGTCTTTTTGCTATTTTCCTTTACTACATCTGCCACTGCAATAATTCCCACCAACTCTTCATTTATAGCAATATACATTGGCGTTTTCCCTTCATTGGCTAAACGGTTAGATTCTTCTTCCAAATCTATTATAATATTCTTTTCCAACATTAACTTTTTATTACCCAATAATAAAGTATAGTCTTCAATTTTTGCTTCAATTCCTCTTCCTGGAATAGCCATGAAATCATCCACTTTTTTTAGTTGTAAATCCCTTTCCTGATGGGCCTTTACAATAGCTTCCCCCAGTGGATGTTCTGAACCTTTTTCAGCAGAAGCAGCTAAAATCAGTAATTCATCTTCTGATATTTTCTTTGTAATTAGATCTGTTACTTTAGGTTTACCCTCTGTAATCGTACCTGTTTTATCAAATACAACTGTTTTTATTTTATGGGCAGTCTCCAATGCTTCTCCACCTTTAATTAAAACACCATATTCAGCACCTTTTCCTGTTCCTACCATAATAGCTGTTGGTGTTGCTAACCCTAATGCACAAGGGCAAGCAATTACCAGTACTGAAATAAATATCGTTAATGAAAATACAGTTGATTCACCTGTTAAATACCAAAGAATAGATGAAATAATTGAGATAGCTATAACAACAGGAACAAAGTACCCAGAAATAATATCTGCCATTTTAGCTATGGGTGCCTTTGAGCCTTGTGCATCTTCTACTAATTTAATAATCTGAGATAGGGCTGTGTCTTTTCCTACTTTAGTTGTTTGGAATTGTATAGAACCATTTTTATTAATACTACCACCAATAACTGCATCTCCACTACGCTTTTCTACAGGTATACTTTCCCCCGTCAGCATAGACTCATCTATTGATGTATATCCCTCAACAACAACCCCGTCTACGGGAATCTTCTCACCTGGTTTAACAATAACAATATCCCCTACTTCTACTTCTTCAATTGGTATAACCATCTCTTTACCCTCTTGAAAAATTAAAGCTGTTTTAGGTTGCATACCCATTAGTTTTTTAATAGCTTCCGAAGTCTTACCTTTGGAGACAGCTTCTAAATATTTACCTAGTAATATTAAAGAGATAATTACTGCTGCTGTTTCAAAATATAGTTCCATTACCATGTTGGTATTTCCATTAATAATTTCTACAATTGCATATATCCCATATATAAAAGCAGCACTTGTTCCAATGGCAATTAAAGAATCCATATTTGGACTTCTTCTATAAATAGCTTTAAAACCTACAGTATAAAATCTATACCCTGCAACTATTACAGGAATTGTTAAAAACAACTGAGTCATAGCAAAATTTAATGCATTATTATGCCCATCTAATATATGGGGTAGGGGTGCTCCTATCATATGTCCCATTGCAATATAAAGTAACGGTATTGTAAAAATGGCAGAAATAATAAACTTATTCCAAAGTGTTTTTATATCCTTCTGTCTTCTTTTTTCTTCTTGATCGATACTTACTTCAATCTCTAATTCTAAAGGTTTATAACCTGCTTTTTCAATGGCTTGCTTTATTTGAGATATTCTTAATAAGCCACTATCATACTTTATTAATGCCTTTTCAGTTGCTAAATTAACATTGACTACTTCAATACCATCCAGTTTGTTTAATACCCTCTCCACTGCTCTAGAGCAAGCTGCGCAGGTCATACCAGAAATAGGAATTGTAATTTCTCTTAAATTCTTTTCTTCCTTTAAATTATACCCCAATTGACTAACTTTCGTCATTATCTCTTCTAACGTTATTTTATCTTCATAGTACTCCACCATCAATTTTTCACTGGCAAAGTTAACTACCACAGTAATAATTCCTTCTAGTTTTGATAAGTTTCTTTCAATAGCCTTAGCACAAGCTGCACAGGTCATTCCCTCCACCAGCAAATTCATTTTTACAGGCTCCATAAATAGTCCCTCCCCTCTTTACTTCATTAATTTCTTAATGGTCTTTAAAACTTCCTCAATAGCATCATCATCACCATTTTTTATTTGTTCTGTAATACAATTCTTTAAATGTCCCTCCATCAGAATTAGGGCAATAGAACTTAGGGCTGAACGGGATGCTTCAATTTGGTTAATTATATCATTACAGTAGCTTCTATTTTCAACCATATTTTTAATTCCTCTTACTTGACCTTCAACTCGGCTTAATCGGTCCATAAGGGATTTTTGTACTTTTATAGATTCTTCAGTGGGTACTTTATCTTTATTTATACTCATTTTTTCCACCTCCTAAACTAAATACTTCTCTTTATAATTAAAATATACCATACCCCCCTATGGTATGTAAAGATGTTTTTTTATATAAAAAACTGTCCCTAATATAAATAGGACAGTTTTTCATACTGTTACATTTTATTCTTCTCTCTTAATCCTATAGTTATTCTTCTACTACTTCATCTACTGTTTTTTCTACTGTTGCAATGGATGCTATAACTGATTGGGGATCTTGTACTATATGAAACTCTTCCCCAAATTCCATATCTGCAACTTTTAAAATGTCCCCTATGGCAAAGTTTGAAATATCAAACTCTAACTTCTGTGGGATATTTCCAGCAAAACATTCGATTTCTAACTCTGTCAATTGTTGCTGTAAAATAATACCACTTTTTTCTACATAGTGTTTTCCAGTTAATACAATTGGCACTTTTACATTTATCATTTGATCATAACTTACTTTTTGCATGTCTAAGTGTATGATGTCTTTCGTTACTGGATCTCTTTGAACTTCTTTTATAAGAACTGTATAATTTTCTCCGCCAATATCTACTTGAATAATTCCATTTTCACCATGATTTCGTATAAGTGAATCTATATCTTTTTTAGCTATCTTTATTGGTAAGTTGTTCATCTGTTTACCATAAATAACAGATGGAATATACCCATCAAACCTTAAACGATGGCTTTCATTTTTACCAACTTCATTACGTATTTCACTGACAATCGACTTCATATAAACACCTCTCTCTTTATTTATTAAAAGATTATAACCAAATGAAACTTTTTTATACGGCATTTGTAATAAAGGTTATGAGAGGTGTTTTTTAGTTTTATTAATGTTATTGGACTTCTATTAAATATTTTATAAGTCCTTTATCTAAATACTTTATAAACCTTTTTTAAATACTTATTAGACCTTTTAAACACTTACTGTTTGTAAATCTACATGAAGCAAATTATTATTTATATTATCTCTTTGTATTTCTTTAATCATTCCTTGGGTTTGTTCTTCTTCATGTATTAATGTTAGACGTATACGGCTTCCATATTGAAATAATATTTTTTCTAATTCCCTCTCTTTAAAAAAAACTAATTTTGTTTCTTTTCCCTTACTGTATATAATTGCTGGTATGTTACCTTTTCTTCTTTCTTTTGAAATCTTATTCTTACCAACTATTTTTCTGTCAGAAACTTTTAATATAGGTGTTTGCATTGTTAATATCCCCCTTTTTGTATAATGTACTACCCTTATATCTATATTTAGCAAAAAAAATAATATCCCTGAATATTTCAGAGATATTATTTTTTATATTATACTTATTATTTTTATACTTATCATGCCTGTAATCCTATGTACTATTTAAATCTAATAAAACTAATCTATTGATCTTAAAATTCTATCAGCTATATCAGATAACCTTTGTTCTCCCACAGCTTCATCAACTGCAATAAATATGCTTTTTATTTCTTCTAGTCCATCATCATAATGATATGAGTAACTATAACAAATAAATTCTTCTGGCATTACAGCCTCTATCCTAGATACTTTTTCATCTGCAAGGCTCATCAGTTCTTCTACTAAATCTTCTTGTTCTATGGGTTCTACTGCATCCAACAAAATTTCTTCCTTTAAATGATGTACATCTTGAATAATTTGATATACTAAAGTATCATCCCGTTTTGATCCTTTTGTAATATCTTTTACTATCTTAAAAGAATATTTTTCATTTATCTTCTGTAATAATTCTTGACTATCAATAACCTTATTTGACACCATTACATAACTCATTTTTTAAACCTCCTTATTTTTCACCTGTTACCCTAGATTTCAATAAAATACAAGGATTATCTTCATACGGTGCTGTTCCAAGTTGCGTTGTCTCCTGTTTAAGTACTTCAAAAAAATTACCAGAAATAACAGTTTTACATGCTTCCTTCAACTCTCCATTTTCAACCCGAATACAATTGGGGGCTGTTAATGAATAATTTCCACTGGTGGCATCCTGTGTGTGCATTCCTAAGACATCACAAACAATAACCCCATCCTTCATTTCCTTAATCAATTCTTCATAAGTCTTCATCTTAGTTGAATACAATTTAGTGCTCCCCTTTCCAGCTGGAAAAGGTGTTGGAGATAAACCCATTAAATTACTATACTTTAAATCTAAAATAGGTGATTTCAGTCTTCCAGCTTCCACAAAATTAAAATTTCCTCCAGGCACACCTTCAAAGGTGGAAATATACGCACCCTGACAGAAATCAATAGTGGTATTAATATTTAAATTAAGGTGATCTGCCATTACTAGATTATTGTTATTAAAATCATCCATAGAAAAAGCTGAACGTCTATTATATACTTGACTACCCTTTAAATTACTTATTAAGTAATGTTTTATAAAACTTTCTGCGACCTCTGGAAGTAATAGAACATCCTTAATGCCACCCTCGATGGTAATTGGGTTTTTTAATCCTTCTACTGTAGAAGCCACATTATCAATTAGATAGTTGATCTCTCCATCATCTATTAACCTTCTACTTAAATATGACTTTCCATAGACTTCATCCCCATAAACATGGGTTGAAAAAGAAGTAGCAACATTAGATATTTGTAAACCTGCTGAATTACGGATATGTTGTTGAAATGAAGTAGCACTAACCGATGCATCAATATTATTTATACCCCGTTTACACAAATTATTAATATATTTTTCTAAAATATTAAATATGTAGGATTGATCTTCATATACTAATTTATGAACTGCTGTGTCAAACAAGTTTACCTTTGGATATACATCAGCCTTATAAATCTGAGGAGCTTCTTCGTCTACAAAGGAAGACTTCCTCCATATTTCAACTAAACGATTAAAATTTTCTAGAGTTGAACTATCTAGTGAGGCTATACTTCTTCTATTATCTTCCCAAATAACATATACCTTTCCCCTAGTTCCTTCTTCTGCTTTAGGACAGCTGTAAACTCCCCCAATTTGATTATTTTTTACCCCCGCTTTTATAGATACATTTTCATTAATTCCAAAGTACCATCCTTTTACTTTTAGGTTTTCCTTACTACTACTCATGTATTCCTTTAATTGATTTTCCAGTCGGTTTATATAATCCATTAGTTTATTCGCCCCCTATTATTACATCTTTATTAGCATCCAGTAGAATGAAGTAATGGGAGCCTCCACTGGAGGGTACACTTTGCCCAGCCTTTCCACAGGTTCCTTGAGCATCTAATAATAAAGGACCTACTGCACCACTGATGGACTTAAGGGCAGAAAGTACTTTTCCACTAAATATAGCCGGTTGATGAAGGACACATTCCTTACCTAAATGATAGATTCCACTACAATTAAAAACAAATTCGCCTTGGCTAGGCTTAACCTGCCCACCTTTGTAGCCCACTAAATAAAGAACTTCCTCCTCTGGCTTAATTAATTTGTTTTCAAGAAGAATTTGATAAAGTTCTTCTGGTTCAACATCCTCTATTTCTTTGTCTAAGGGAATTGGTTGTTCTACTTCTATTCTAATATTAGACATCCTCGGTACAGGCATATAACGATAACTTTCTACTCTTTCAGCTCCTGTAGCTTGAACACCAGCCTCATTGGCTGAGAAAATATCCGCCAAAGCTTCCTTTAGTATACCGTGTTTTACAATTTCTGTTTTGTTACGCTTAAATCCATTTGCGCTATAGGGTTGGTACGCATAATCGCCTTCAATAGATTCATCAATAATGGAAACCATAGGACTAGCAACTACTTCACCTTGCTTATATCTACCCTTCTCGTCTGCTAAAATTGATAGTTTCATTCCATCACTTTCAGCGGCGTGTCCAAAGGCTTCATGGGCTAATCCTTTTGCTAAAGCATAGTCCAATATGATTTTATAACTACCCCCTTTAATCTTAGGAGAATCAAGTAAATCGTTTGCCAACTTACAAGCCTTATGGGTACGTTTTAAAAACCGCTGTTTGCTACTGTCCTCCAACAAAAGGGACAAATCACTGCCACTTAATGCTGCCCTAGTGGATGCTGTTCTATCTCCTCTTGCAGTTATGGTACTAGCAACGATGGTACGGGGAATATCATAAATTATGTCTGTCCCATCACTTCTAACTATCCGCCAACAATCTAGTACATTTCTATAAAAGGTTTCTAAAGCTATGTTATGATAATTACTTATGACTTCTTTATTAATGTCTAGTAATATCTTTTCTTCTTCATCTAACGTTAAATAATCAAATGGATATTTAATATTAGCATAAATTTCTTTTACCAACGGCTGTTGGTAAAAAATTTCTCTATTAGGTTTTGCCCCACGTTTTTCCATTTGTTTAGCTAAACCAGCAGCAATTTCCACCAGTTTTATACTGCTTTCTTCATCAATTTTTTCTGTAGATGCAAACCCACATCCACCAGCCTTAGTAAAGGCTTGAAAACTGATACCTCTAACTTCATTATAGGCCATTTCTTCGGTTTTTCCATTGTTAACTACTATATATTTAGTTTTTGTCTGTTGAATCCGTATGATTAAATAAACATCTAACTTTTCACCATGAGCTATCACTTTTTTTATTAAAGCATCATATTTTCTCATTTTGTCACCTCTTCCCACCTAATACTTATTCTAGTATTAGTTGATAAATCCTTCTTAAAGAGATGACTTCTCTGATGAAAATAACTTTAACTGTTTATTGCTGCTACAAAAGAGGTGATGGGAATAGTTAAAATTAGTCCTATACTCCCACTTAAAGATCTTATTATTTCTGTTGCAATAAACTGCGAATTAATAATATCAACTATAGGCATGTCTGATAAAGCAAACAAAAATAATAATGGTAAAGAAGTGCCTGCATATGCAAGGATTAGGGTATTAGTCATTGTCGCCATTATATCCCGTCCCACCGATAAACCAGAGAGAAATAAAGAAGTAATAGATACACTACTATTGTTTTTTTTAATTTCACATATTACTGATGTAATGGTCATACTAACATCCATTACTGCCCCTAATACACCAATGGTGATGCCACTATATAATAAACCCCTATAATCTATTTGTAAATTTGTATGGGTCACCAACATTTGAATGGTTTCATCAGAAATACCGGTTAGTTGAATTAAGTTACCAAAATATAAAGCCAATACCCCAGATAATATTGTTCCTCCTATTGTTCCTACAATTGTACTTAAACTTTTACGAGTAAAACCACTAATTAAAAGAAAACTAGCAATAATAATGATACTACAAACTAAGACAGTAGAAATAATAAAGCTATATCCTTTAATGATCATGGGCATAAAAATTTTAATAATACATAGTGCTGTAATAAAAAGAGCAATAAATGACCTAAAACCAGTTACTCCACCAAACAAAATAAGTAAAAGAAAAAATATAGCAAATAAAATAAGTATGTACCCTTCCCTCGATATATCTAAAAAATTAACATTAACTAACTTCTCTGCCTCCATAGTTAATTGTATGTATACTTTCATATTCTCTTTCAATGGTATATTATATTGAGAACCTTCAATTAGTTCATGATTAAATTTAACAATATTTCCTTTGAATTTTCCCTGTAATATTTCAACAACCACATGTTGTACTGTTCTTTCTCCTTGTAATGTCTTAGTTTCTTCTATTACTACCGTCTTAACTTTTATATATTCTCTATCCTCATTACCAAAAGTCAGTAGAGTGCTTAATAGGATAGCAGAAAGTAATAATAAAAGAAATCTCTTTTTATTCATTCAGACTCCTCCTGTGTAATTTATCAATATTGGTCTACTGAATATATATTAAAATTACCTAAGAGATATTATTTTTTTTCACATATATATAAAAAATGATGGAAAGGTATTCCACCATTTTAATAAGAGTCTATAAATTCAAAGAATTTAATATTTTATTTATTCCAGTTCCATCTACATTACGACTGAAGTTTTTGCCCTCCTATCTCCATTGTTTATATATTTTTATTATTAGTTGGGTAAGCCTTTACACATTGTAAACAACCTACACAAAACCCTTTATTCGCCTTAGGTTTAATATAACCTATACTTCCTATATCTTTTATTTGTGTTTGTGAACAACCTTTAAGACACCCCTTTACAGAAAGGTCAATATTACTAATATCAGCTACCTCTCTATTTTTCTTAGCCATTTCAACGTCTTCTAACTCAACCAATCTCTTACCTTTTAACTTTGCCACTTCTTCTGCTTTTTTACGTGCAAAATTTCGGATAAAGAAAGGAGCCTTATGAATCTTTACCTCTGCTTCACTTGACCATTCCATAAATACCCTCCTCTAAGCATAACTATGTATACTTGGTAATAAAGTATTGACACCAATGTAGGTAAATAATACACAAACAAACCCAACAACGCTAAATATTGCAGCTTTTTTCCCTCTATAACCTTTAGTAAGTCGAGCTTCTGCAACAATGGAATATGATTGTTAAAAAATGAATCTTTAGGTAGTTCCTCTTGTAGCATATTTTCAAAAACTAAAAAAGGAAGTAGTTTTTCACTACTTCCTAGTTATATTTAAATCATATTGTTTTTATTCTACTGTGTATGGTAGTAAAGCCATATGTCTAGCTTTTTTAATAGTTTGTGTTAACTCTCTTTGATGGATTGCACAGTTACCAGAGATTCTTCTTGGTAAAATTTTACCACGCTCAGTAATGTACTTTTTTAACTTTTGAACTTCTTTATAGTCCATAGTAGTTACTTTATCCGCACAGAAAGTACAAATCTTTTTCTTTGTTCTACGCTTTCTCTTGTTGATCATTCTTTTCCCTCCTTCTCTTAGAATGGAATATCCTCATCATCATCAACTGCTTCAAAATCATTTAGATCTATATCAGCTGAATTAAAATCATTAAAAGAACCGGATGATTGTGATTGATTTTCACGATTTCCCCATTCTAGGAATTCTACTTGATCTGCTACTACTTCAGTAACATATCTTTTATCTCCGGTTTGGGTTTCATAAGATCGGCTTTGTAGCCTACCTTGTATCCCTACTAAACGACCTTTTGATAAGTAATTGGCACAGTGTTCAGCACTTTTGCCCCAAACTACAATATTAAAAAAGTCTGCTTCTTTAGTCTTTGAAAAAGCTCTATTTACTGCAACACTAAAGGTGGCTACAGCCTTTCCACTGGTAGTAAATCGTAACTCTGGGTCTCTAGCTAAACGCCCGATTAATATAACACTGTTCATCGTTACACCACCTTATATATTACGCTTCTACTCTTGTGATCATATGTCTGATTACTTCATCTGCAATCTTTAAATTTCTGTCTAATTCTTTAGGAATATCAGTAGCTGCACTGAAGTTTACTAATACATAGTAACCTTCATTTACTTTGCTGATTTCGTAAGCTAACTTTCTGTTACCCCACTCTTCAACGCTCTCAACTTGTCCATTTGTTTCAACAATACCTGTGAATTTTTCTAAAAGTTGAGTTCTTTTTTCTTCGTCTGCACTTGTCTTAAGAATGTACATTAATTCGTACTTGTTCATTATTTTCCACCTCCCTTTGGACTTAACGGCCCTGCTTTCCGCAGGACAGAGAGAAATGATTTCTCACATTAAATGATTATATCACTTCACAACTCAAAATGCAAATATTATTATA
The DNA here is from genome assembly GCA_938074565.1 of uncultured Alkaliphilus sp. Classification (GTDB taxonomy): domain Bacteria; phylum Bacillota; class Clostridia; order Peptostreptococcales; family Natronincolaceae; genus Alkaliphilus. The sequence continues at coordinate 72,064 of CALJEQ010000026.1, forward strand.
TAATTATTGTTAAATTTTTTCAATATGTATTTTAACCATTTATACTATTTTTAATTTTTTATTATAAATTTTTTTAAAATCTTTTTGTGTTTTTAAAGCTGCGGTAATTTCCAGTTCAGGTGTTGTGGAAGAATACACAATCATTTTCACATTATCTTCATCTACCTCACATACAATGTCTTCTACAGTACCATATTCACTACGATCTAATTTCTCTGCAATATTTAAAAACAAACTTAACTTTTTAATTGTTTCAAAATCTTTTTTATTAATTAGCATTTGATATGGTCTCCAATCCCTTTTGAAATCCACTTCCCTATGCATAGAAACAATAAAAGCACAAATCACCAGTTCACGATTCCTTAATCCATTTAATCTTGAATTTAAGACTAAGTAAAACCCATGTTTGTGATGGTTATAGTAATCCACATAGTTGCCTATATCATGTAGCAACGCTGCCACTGACAACAATTTTCGATCTTCCATCCCCAGTCCATGTAAGTTTGTTGTTTGATCAAAAATAGATAAAGCTAATTTTCTTACATGATAACTATGTTTTATATTAACATCATAGTTTTTTAATGCATTGTTCACACTATGGTACAGTACATCCTCCAACAACTTATTATTGGGAACACACTCTTTAATATAGTTTTCAAAGAATACCCCCTCGCGAAGTCCATTACCACTAATGATCAACCTATCCGTCTTAATGATTTGACATAAACATTTAATTGGAATGAGTCCGCCCACAATGATGTCCGCCCGGTCTTTATTTACACCAGGAATGTTTTTTCTTTGTGGGTACTTTGTTGCAACTACTTTTTGGTATGCAGATAACATTTCTTCATAAGAAATTTGATAATTATGCAAACTTACTAAAGGAAATTTTATTTTATTTTTATCAATTTTAGCAAGGGTTCGAGCTGTTCCCCCCAGCCCCACCACAGGTAGCCCTACTGCCTTTTTTAACCAACCCACCTTTAAAAACTGTTTTCGTATATAAGTTTCCAGTTGCTTTAGCTTTTGAGATGATATTTCATTTTTTTCAATAAATCTTTCCGTTAATATTACTGCCCCAAAGGGAAAGCTTATGGACTCTTTGATTTTTCTATCTTCTACTAAAACCAGCTCAGTACTGGCACCACCCACATCAATAATAACACACCTATCTATGTCTATGGTGTTTATAACTCCTAAGTAGGCATAATAGGCTTCTTTTACACCCTCAATCACCTCAAATTCAAAACCAGTTTCCTCTTTCACCTGAATTAGAAACTCATTTTGATTAGTTGCATTTCGTACAGCAGCGGTGGCAACTAAAAATATTTCCTCCACTTGATGTACTTCTATTAACTTTTTAAATAGCTTTAAGGCATTAATTGTTCTTTTCATAGGTGTAAACTTTAATGTCAAGTCCGACCCCATTCCTTCACTTAATCTTACCATTTCCTTAACCTCGTCCAACATTTTGTAAGAATTATCATTAAATATCTTCATAATAATCATTCGTACCGAGTTGGAACCTAAGTCAATGATGGCAAATTTCTTTTCCATCAGATTCTTCACCTTCTTTTTATCTTGCTTACTTATTATTATTTTATTAAAAATCAACTACTATTGTTTTTCTTTATCATCTTCTTTAGTATTTTGTGTAATACTTAAAAAATAGTTTTGAGAATTTAATAATTTTCTACCTCTTTTATCTATTTTATAATACTTACCTTGTGAATTAAGGATTCTTGCCTTAATATTATCACTTAAATCTATCCTCAAAATCTTCTTTATTCTATCTTTAATTAAGGTATCTTCTATAGGAAATAACACTTCAATTCGTCGATCTAAGTTCCTTGTCATCCAGTCAGCACTGGACAGATAAACTTCATCTTCTCCATCATTGTAGAAATAATACACCCTACTATGTTCTAAAAACCTACCTACAATACTTCTAACAGTTATATTCTCACTTATATCAGTAATCCCTGTCCTTAAACAACAAATTCCTCTAACAATTAAATCTATCTTTACACCAGCACCAGAAGCCTCATATAAAGCTTTTATTATTTCTTTATCCACTAGAGAATTCATCTTAGCTATTATCCTAGCTGTTTTTCCATTTTTACAGTTTTCTATTTCTCTATTGATTAACTCTAAAAACCTTTTTCGTAAATTTAATGGAGCTACTACTATCTTAAATAAATTAGGTGGCTTAGAAAAACCCGATAACATATTGAAAATTTCAGAAACATCTCTTCCCAATGCGTCATTTGATGTCAATAGACCCATGTCAGTATAAACTTTTGCTGTAATATCATTATAGTTTCCAGTTCCTAAATGTAAATAACGCTTTATTCCCGCATCTTCTTTTCTTACCACTAGTGTCATCTTACAGTGGGTTTTTAACCCCACCACCCCATATATTACATGACAACCTGCTTGCTCCAACTGTTTTGCCCACAATATGTTTACTTCTTCATCAAATCGAGCCTTAAGTTCAACCAAAACAGTTACCTGTTTTCCATTTTCCGCTGCATTTTCCAAAGCATTAATAATAGGTGAATTTCCACCAACCCTATAGAGGGTCTGTTTAATTGCCATTACTCTAGGGTCTACCGCTGCCTGCTGAATAAACTGTACCACTGTTTCAAAGGAGTCATAGGGGTGATGTAATAGTATATCCCTTTTACCGATAACCTTATAAAAATCTTTATGCTCACTTAAACCGTTTGGTAACTGTGGTGTATATTTATTATATTTTAAATGTTCATATCCTTTAAGTTTGTATATTTTCCAAATAAAGCTTAAATCTATTACACCTCTAATATAAAATATATCTTTTTCGTGAATTTCCAATGCTTCCTTTAGTATGTCAATTAGCCTTTCATCACAGTTATAATTTACCTCTATCCTAACAGCTGTACCCCACTTTCTTTTTTGTAAAGATTTTTCTATCTCTATCAATAAATCTTCTGCTTCTTCCTCTTCTATAGTTAAATCTGCATTTCTAGTGATACGATAGGTGCTGGTAGAAATCACCTTATGCCCTGTAAATAAGTAATGAATATGCATCTTCATTACTTCTTCTAACAGAATAAACTCTTTACCTATTTCTTTACTACAGGGTAAAGGGATTACCCGAGGTAATACCGAAGGGACTTGAACAGTTGCAAAAGCCTGTTGTTTCTTACCGTTTTTAGGGCTTAATAGTAATACTCCTATATTTAAACTTTTATTTAAAATTAGAGGAAATGATCTATTAAAATCAACAGCCACTGGAGTTAATACTGGATATATAGTATTTATAAAATACTCTTTTAAAAAGTTCTTTTGTTCATTAGATAAAGATCTATTATTGTGTATATAAATTCCGTTTCTTTTTAGTTTAGGCAAAATTCCTCTGTTTAAGGCATTGTATTGTTCTAAAACCATTCTATGTACCCGATCTGATATTTCCTTTAACTGCTGTTTTGGCTCTAGTCCAGCAGCATCAAGTTTATTATAACCTGCATTTACTTGATCTTTTAACGAAGCCACCCTAACCATAAAGAATTCATCAAGATTTGAGCTTACTATTGATAAATATTTTAAACGTTCAAAAAGAGGATTATTCTTGTCTTTCGCTTCCTCCAATACCCGGTTATTGAATTCTAGCCAACTTAATTCACGGTTAATATAATATTCTTTTTTATTAAATTTATTTTTATTTATATTCACCATTTTTCTCCTCTTCTTAGATAAAGTAATTCCTTTCAGTAACTTTATTATTAATATTTTTATCGGCAATACTTTTAATAGTAATTTTTATTGATATATATTATAATTCTATTATTTTGATATTACTCTAAATTATATCCTACTACTTGAATATTTTTAATAAAAAAACTGTAAAGTTATTTAAATTTTAAATAATACTAAGTAAATATAAAGTTTGATTAATACTACCTAACTCTAATTGTATACTACAGCCAACTCAAATTTCCTGCTTTCTTTCTTTAATTACTAAAAGTATTCTTCAATATGATAAAAATATTTTAGTTATATTGTATAAACCTTTTCATTTATGGTAAAGATATAATTGAGATAGCCCCCACATATAAACATTTTATTCATCCCAATCTCCCCCTTACAAAACAAAGAAGAGTGGCATTAGCTACTCTTCTTTGTTTTGTATCTGTTTGTATCTGTTTGTATCTGTTTTTATTTATTTTCTTCTTTAGGTAATACTTTCTTTACACGTCTTTCCAGTTCTGTTCTAGCCAACCATAGCTGTTTCTCACATTTTACGCATTTCACTCTAAAATCTGCACCAGTTCTTAAAATTTCAAAAAAATGATTACCACATGGATGTTGTTTTTTGAGTTCTACCACATCACCTATTTCTAATTTCATCGCCATCTTTATTCCTACCTTTCCATCCTACTCTACTATTTATATTTTAAACTATTTTTAAAATAAATTACAATAAGTTAGAAAAAAATAAAGCCCTTCTAATATAGAGAGGCTTTATTCTGTAGATAAAACTAAATTCTAACCAACCAACGGTGTCTCACCAATATCATTTACATTATCTTCATCTTCAATAATTCTATTCTTATAAATAGTTACACATACCCACGAAACAATAACAATACTTACAATGATAATTGGTATTTCTAAAGCTTCTAATACATCTAAATTGTTCATTTTAGATAAAATAACGCTGGTAAGATTATTAAACAAGTGTAGGATAACAGCTGGCCAAATTGACTTTAACCACACACACACCAACCCAAATAAAATTCCCATCAAGAAACTATAAATCCCCTGTACTAATTGCATGTGATATAAGCCGAATAAAATTGCTTGTATCAATATAGCCCACTTTATCGACATGTTTTTTCTAAGTTCTTTAAAAATTAGACCTCTAAAAATAACTTCTTCAATTAACGGTGCTGCAACTGCCACACTTAGAAAAACCACTAGTGTATTTCCTCCTAAAAGCTGTTCCATCAATGCTGTGTGCTTATCAAAAGCATTTTCTAACAATCCTGTTTTATTTAAAATATTCAGTAAGAAACTATTAATAAAAACTAATGATACTCCTGTCGGCACTAACATAAGTGCATTTTTCATTGAAATCTTTGCAAATTGGCAATGTTCAAAAATATTTTGTTTTCTACCTTTGCAAATTAAATAGTATATCCCAAAAGCAATAATTGAACTTACTATTAAAGATACTGGTATCTGTCCTGCCAACATAGTTTGTATCTCTTCTGCAATAAAACTAGGATCCGTAGCAAATTCTGGGTTTTGAATGGCTAATTTTATACCTGTGAAGATAGAAACTGAAAAAATGTAGATGGTTTGTAGTAAAAAATAGATGGTAAGGTATAATAGAATCCAGCCAGATGATTTAAAAAATTTCTTCATTTTATTACCTCCTTATTATATTTATTATAAATTATTCTTAGCTATTTAAAAATAATTTTAAATCAGCGTAATAATATTGTAACTTTCTACTTATAAATTAATTTAATTTTACTAAGAGTTTAAGCCCTCAAATTTGTTCTATTACACTAATAAAGTCCCCTCAATTCCAAGGGAACTCTAGATACTTATCTATGGATTTTTCTTAATCATTACCCTTCTTGGATAAGGTATTTCTATTCCTTTCTTATCAAAAGCTTCTTTAAAAGTCTTTCTCATTAACCGTTCAACAGCCCATTGTTCCATAGGAACTGTTTTAGCCATTACTGAAAGAACCACTTCAGATGCCCCTAAGCTACTAACCCCCAAAACGGTAGGCCCTTCTAATATTCTTTCTTCCTCACTTCTTAATTTATCTGATGCCTCATTAAGTACAGCAATGGCATTATCTATGTCTTCCTCATAGGCAATAGACAGCTCCACCAAAGCCCTCATTTTACCACGACTTCTATTGGTGACCTTTTTAATTTCTCCATTTGGTATAATAAAAAGATCTCCATTAAACCCTCTTATTTTAGTTACCCTTAAAGCCATTTCTTCAACAATTCCATTAACCCCATCAATTTCAATATAGTCACCTACTCCGAATTGATCCTCGAAAAGTATAAAAAAACCAGTAATAATATCCCTAACTAAGTTTTGTGCTCCAAACCCAAAAGCAAGCCCGCCTATACCAGCAGCTGTTATTAGTGCAGTTACATCAGTACCAAAGGACTTAATAATAGTGGTAAAAGCAATAAAATAAATAGTGTATTTTACTATACTTTTTATAAGTCCCTTCATGGTTTCGAGTCTAGGTATTTCCATTCTAATTTTTAGATTTTTTTGAGTATCTATAAATCTATTAATCAAAGTATGTAAAATACGAATACTAACTTTAGCAATAATTAATATCATAATAACATTAATTACTTTACCAATAACAAGGGTTAATTGCTCAGGGTTACTTAAAAATTGTATTGTTTCCTTAAAAGTTTGTTTTAGAGTATCAAAAACCATACTCCACCTCCTTAAGCAATTTGATTAAACCCTCTACCCTTTTCATTTCTAATCACCTCAAAGATACCTTTAATTCCTATTTTTCCTTCTTCCATTTCCCTTTGTACCGTTGTAATTTGTTCCGATGGAAACTTAATAGATAACCCACAACTGGCTGTAATCTCCCTAGGCGTAGGTATGATTTCAATGTTAAAGGATTTTTCTTTCAAACGACTTTCAGCTGCAATTGCAAAATGGGTAGATTCAAATACAATAACACAAAAATCCTTATTTTCCATTATTACAATCCATCTCCTAACCTATATTTTAATTGTATTCTTTGCTCTGTTCATCTTTTCAACAATTGTGTACATGTTGGTAACACCACCAACCAGCAATTTATCCTTCACTTTATAATAATCTAAACAAGTACCACAAGATAAAACCTCTACCCCACTAGATTCCAGTGTACGTAAATTCTCTATTACATCCGAACCCTCTACTGCTAAATTAACCCCACTATTTATAAAAATTACAGCTTTAGGATAGGGCTGACTCTCTGTTAGCGTATATATGTAGCCCTTCATTAATACCTTCCCTAGTTCCTTAGCCCCTTCTCCAAAAACCTCATTAGTAATGACAATAACCAAGTCTTTTTTAGGGCTATCATCACATTGAATATCCATAGCCTCCACGCCAGAAATAGAATGGTCTTTATAAATGTTAATATAATAATCCCCTTGACTTTCCTTAATATCCACCTGTAAAGCTAGGCTATTGGCTAGTTTTGATACATTTTCTTTGGCTACTTCATTGTCAACAATAGCTGTTATAATACCCTTATCAATGGATTCCAATGCTTTCTTTGTATGAATAACAGGTAATGGACAATTTAATCCCCTTGCATCTATTTGTTTGTTCATTTTTTTCCCTCCCACGTCTTTTTAGGAAATTCCTAATATTAGTATATCAATACTAACTGTACTCTACAATGTATTGTACCCTTTCTACCATTCTTTCTATCTATATATTATTCAAATAAAATAGAAAATGCAAATGCGTTTTGTAATGTGCTTTAATTAAAACAAAAAAACATGAGCTTTTACTCATGTTTTGTGTTTTATATTATATAATGCTGTGCACCTCACTCTGACAGGTTGCCATAGGCGATACTCAAGCAGTTAACTCAAGTTAGGCAGCCCCACGGCACACGAAAGTGATCACTTACCGTTGCTTCCTTCCGGACCTGGCGGGGTTCGTAAGCTTCCATTGCGTAGGACCCAACTATCATCACCACTTACTCAAGCCAGCCCTACAAACAACAAGCCTCGGTGAGGAACTCAATCCTGCTATAGCGGGTTGCAGGTTACAGGGCACCGCTACCTCCCCATCTAGCACAGCAAATTTTAAACTTTTTTAATGGCGGAGAGAGCGGGACTCGAACCCGCGGGACCTTGCGGTCTTACACGCTTTCCAGGCGTGCCCCTTAGCCAACTCGGACACCTCTCCATATTATTATTTCTTTTTTCTTAACTGTTGGAAAAAAACCTTCATCAATGTTGATGCTTCTTTTTCCAATATTCCTGTAGTAATCTCCGTCTGATGATTAAACTGTTGATTATTCAAAAGATTTAGTACAGAGCCACAAGCCCCTGCTTTTGAATCCATTGCTCCAATTACAAGTCGATCTATTCGACTTTGAAGAATTGCACCTGCACACATTGGACAGGGTTCTATAGTAACATATAACGTGGAGTTTGTCAACCTCCATCCACCTAAAATTTCGCAGGCATCTTTTATAGCTAAAATTTCTGCATGATAAATGGCATTTTTTTTAGTTTGCCTAAGGTTATGGGCTTTAGATACTAATTCACCATTTCGTACAATGACAGCACCAATTGGAACTTCTCCAATATCATAAGCTTTTTGTGCTTCTTCCAATGCTAACCCCATATAATATTCATCCATTAGGCTTCATCCTTTCTGGATATTATACTCTTGTTAGGAGTCGAACTACTAGACCCAGATTTTCTATATAACTAAGCTACAAAATCAACATTGTACTTTTCGTACAAGAACTAGTTTAACATAAATCCATACAAAAATCAATTTACTATATATAACAGATTTACTACTTATTATTTCCCTAATAACCAATTATTAAAATACTTTTTTTGCTTAGACCTAATACTTTTCACTTACTTCTATAAAATCTTATGTTGTTGCAACTTTAAACTAATTTTCTTTATAATAAGTTCTTAATATTTCCCACATTTTTTCTTTTCCTACTTATTTTGAAGCTCATATAACATAATCACTCCTTTATTATACACCAAGTTACCATAATCTAACCACCCATCAAATTCTACCAATGACCTAAGAATACGTTCATCCTTTAATTGCTGATTTATTATTCTGTATCTTTTTTATTTTTCATAATAATCATTCCCTTGTAACTATAATAGTATGTTCAATATTACGCTAAATAAAACTACAAAAATAATTTAATATTAACTAAACCATCCTAGTGAATAACTAAAAAAAATCATTCCTAATACATTATATTATACTAAAAAATGTATTAGGTTGCTGATTTCTTAATTTTTCTAGAAACTGTTTTTAATATTTATCTTTTAATATTTAATATTTTTATTCTTAGTTTTTATTATATATGAAGGATTAGTATTACCATAATTAATGGGGCTAACGGTGTCTTTTGAACCATTAAGTTTTTTAAGTTCTTTTATTTCTCCATACTTCAAAACCCTCATTAAACAACCTGCCACACAAGCTGGTTCTTCACCCTTTTCAGTTATATCAAAACATAAATTACACTTTCCTACTTTTCTTTTTTCTTTTCCTAAATATTTTATACCGTTAAAAGGACACACCTCTATACATCTTTTACACCCAATACATATATTATCTCTTATATCAACAACTCCGTCTTCTTCCCTCTTAAACATTGCTCCCGTAGGACATTTATCTGCACAAATGGGGTTACCACAATGATTACAGGACATTGTAACATGAGAAACCCAAGGATTAGGAAATTTACCTCCCTCATAAGTTGTGATTTCTCTAAAACTGGTGCCTACCTCCAACTGATTTTTATCTTTACAAGCAATTTGACACACACTACAACCAATGCAGTTCTCCATATCAAAATAAAAACCTTTTTGTCCCATATTAACACCTCCCTATTAAAAAATAATCCTTTGGGGCCACTTATGGTCCACCTCTAAAGGCTTTTTATTCTTCTCAACTTCCACAATACAAGCTTGGAAGGATTCAATATTTGGTCCAGATGGATAGTCCCCTGTTAACATATTTACCGAGCCAGCGATACAATTCCCCTCCTCATCTAATTCCACCCAAGAGCCTTGCCCCAAAATTACAACCCCAGGCATAACACATTCAGTAAGCTGTACCTTTCTTATTACTGATCCATGACTATTAAAAATACGAACTACATCATCTTTTCTAATTCTTCTTTTCATAGCATCAACAGGATTCATCAATAGGTCATTGGTGAAGGCCTCCCTTAGCCAAGGAACATTACCCATTACGGAATGGGTTTGCCTTTGAATATGGATACTGCATAATTGTAGAGGATATTTACCTTTTATTTTTTTATTCCAGTCTGAAAAAGTTGCTTCATAACCTTCAGTGGCAGGTATATATTTAGCTATTGGTGAGCCTACATTCCAGCCTGCCTTAGTCACCATGTCCGCCAACTCTTGACTATGGATATGTATTTTACCACTGGGGGTGTCCAACGGATTTTTTTCTGGGTCTTTTCTAAACTTCTCATTGCTAATGAAAACAAATTTGTCATTAATCTTTCTTGGAACTTGATATATTCCCTTTTCCTTAAACTCCATAATGGGTATTCTCCCAGTTTGAGGTTTACCTTCAACTCGAAGATTCTTTATATCATCCTCTGCGATGGTGACTAATGTCTCATATCCTGATGCATCCTCCTTCATCACAGTTGCTCCAGCCACTTCATTAAACACCTGTTGTCTTAATGGTATTGGTTCAATCTTATCTATAGATACCCCCAACCTTTTACCCAGTTCCTTGGCAATCCACATATCATCCTTTGCTTCAAATAAAGGATTTATCACTTGACTTGCCCAAATTAAAATTTCACGATTTCCTGTAAGGACTGTACCATATCTTTCCCATTCGGTTGTAATAGGTAAAACAAGGTCTGAATAAGCAGCATTGGGATTTAATACATATTGGTTTGTTGCAATAAACTCTACTTTATGATGGGCTTTTATCCCCTTATTAATATTGTTAGTCTGATTTAAACTTGAATGACCACTGTGATAAATCATTCTTATATTAATATCTCTAATGTCATTTTTCCCAGCGGTATATTTACCTGTTAATATGGCATTCCAATGTTCATTACTACATAATTTAATATTAGAAATTGGATTTTTTATAGATGGTAATCCATCGTTCCCTGGCCTTACAAGGGCAGGTCCACCATTGGTGGCAGGTTCTTGGCAACTAACACCAAAGGCTCCACCAGAAATCCCCATATTACCTGTCATAGCCCCAACGCTGACTTGAGCTAAAGCAACATGTTGACCATATTCTATACGGGCAGAATTCCATCCAAATAATACAGTGGTTGGCTTTGTCATGCCTATTTCCAATGCCAAATAACGTATTTTTTCTATAGGTGTTCCACAAATATCCGAAGCCCATTCTGGTGTTTTAGGTATTCCATCAAATGTCCCTAAAACGTAATCCTTAAAATTATCTTTTATGTCTGCCCCCTCTGGCATATGATCCTTATCAAAACCTACTGTGCAACGATGTAAAAAGTCCCAGTCAATTAAGGGTTTTTTAGGAGAATCTTCAGTAATTAAAACATATGCAATTGCCAACAACAATGGAGTATCAGTGGCTGGTCTTATAGGTATAAAATCATCCGCCAGTACATTGGCAGTAGTATTATAATAAGGGTCAACAGAAATCACTTTAGCCCCTGCTTTTTTAGCTTGTAAAAGATTATACATCGGCAAACCTGCTGAACTCCAAGCAGGATTATTCCCCCATAATACTATTAATTTATTATTTAATAAGTCCATTCTATCATTTATAATATGACTTTTTCTATTAACCCCCACAATAGGTTTCATGGCTATTTCCCATGCACCTCTAGATCTACTTCCATAGTTTTCAACAAATCCACCAAAAAGAGCCATAGGTCTTTGCATTTCTCTGCCTCTTAATAAATAGATGGATTCATTACCATATGTATTCTTAATTCTCTTAGTTTCACTGGCAAGTATATCTAGTGCTTCCTTCCACGAAATTCTCACCCACTCATCTTGTCCCCTAAGTTCTTTATTACCTCCACCTGGCTTCCAGTTTTTACGTACCATTGGATACTTTAGCCGATCAGCACCAAAAACTTGTTTTCTTTGAGACCTGCCCCTAGCACAGGCCCTTTGTTGAGGATATTCAGCACTATCGGGATGGGTGTCATCAGTTTTTTGTCTCATCACCAATCCATCCACCACATAAACTTTATTTAAACATCTGCCCCCACAGTTATGCCAACAAGCCGCAGTTTTCCATTCCCCCTCCTTTTCTAAAATACTTTTAACTTCATCATTTGAAATATTGGCTAAGGCACTTTCAAATCCTGAAAAAAAAGTTGCAATTGCAGTAGCACCACTCCATTTTAAAAAAGTTCTTCTATTAAACTTATAATCCATTGCTTGTTTTATTAAGCTTTTCATCGTTACTCCCCCTAAAAAATCTACAAACTATCCTAGTAATACCTAATTATCTCTATTAAAAAAATTAACTAACTCGCAAATAATTTCAACATCTATTAAAATAAAACCATATAGTAACTTACCCATTCCACAATAAAAATTAGTTTTAGCATTTACAGCCATATTATTAGTAAATTGAGGTATCCATTTTAATAAATGTTCTTGCAAAAAACTTTTTTGATCTATTAATAGTTCCCTTAACTGCTCTACTTCGTTGTTTACAAACTTATCTATTGTTATCTGATTTAGCCGACCCATAAAGTCCAGTTCTAACCCTATATGATCGTCCGCCTCATGGGGATACTTTTGTGAAATTAAACAATACTTAAGAAAAGTCTTCCTCACCTGCATAGTTTCTTCTTGAAAAAGTAACCCCTCTGCATTTAAATAAGCGGATGACCAAGGAGGAGCCAAAAGAGTTTTTGGTCCAATGAACAATCTAGTAAAGTCCCAATGAAGTTTTTCATAGGCTTCCTTACTAACTACATTATTATTTTTAATATATTTACTAATTAAACCTATACCTTCTTTAATTAACTTCTGCTGATTTAAAAAGGGGAAGTCATCAAAGACTTCCTTGTTTTCATTAATCCAACTAACAAAACTTTCACTGGGTTCTGCATTAAATACCTGTTTTAGAAAACTATAAACAAATTCCCTTATTTCCAAAGTAAAAATAATTTCATCTTTTGTTATATTCATTCTTTTCATTCCTTTTAATATAAATAATTAATTACCTCATTTATATATATTATTTATCTCATTTTCATCTAAATTTTCCGGTTTACCATCAAATACTATTTTACCTGTATTTATTCCAATAATTCTTTCTGAAAAAGACTTTGCTAACTCAACAGAATGCAAGTTAATTATCATTGTAATATTTTTTGATTTATTTATTTCCCTCAATAAAGACATTACTTCCTTAGCTGTTACAGGGTCTAAACTAGATACAGGTTCATCTCCAAGAATTATTTTAGGTTGTTGTACCAACGCCCTAGCAATTCCCACCCTTTGTTGTTGACCCCCACTTAAAGTCTTTACTTGCCTGTTAGTATACTTACTTAACCCAACTTGATTTAAGGCTTCCTCTGCCAATTTTATATCTTCTTTAGGATATTTTTTAAATAATATTTCTGCAACAGATAAATTTCCAAACCTACCAATAAGTACATTAGTTAATACATCTGTTCTAGGAACAAGATTATATTGTTGAAAAATCATACCAATATTTCGTCTATATAAACGGAGGGGTTCCCCTTCTAAGCTTGTAACTTCCTTTTCTTCAAAAAAGACTTTCCCTTCTGTAGGGTTTATTAGTCTATTAATACAGCGTATAAAAGTAGACTTCCCAGAACCACTTAAACCCAGTACAGAAATGAATTCCCCTTCTTTAATACTTAAATTAATATTTTTAAGGGCAAACACCTCATCTTTTACATACTGCTTACTTAAATTTTCAAGTTGTAATAGCATATTTATATCACCCTTCTACGAATGATTCCACCAATATAGTCTATAACAATTACCATTGCCATAATAACAAGACAGTCCACCGCTACTTTGTTGTATTGAAACATTTTAAAGTGAATGCTTAGCAATTGCCCTACACCACCTGCTCCAACTAACCCTAATACAAGGGATGCCCTAACACTAACCTCAAGTCTATAAAAAGCATTAGATAAAATATGAGGAATAACTTGCGGAAGTATACCATACAAAATTACAATACTTCTTTTGGCACCTGTAGCAGTTACCGCCTCTTGTGGCCCAATGTCAGCAGATTCTATAATCTCTGAAAATAACTTTCCCATAACTCCTATATTGTGAATAGCCAACGCCAACACCCCTGCCAAAGGACCAAGACTTACGGTTGGAACAAAAACCAAAGCAAATACGATTTCTGGAACTGATCTTAAAAAACTTAATAAAGCCCTTAATGTACCATAAACACTCCAATGGGGTGAAGTATTTTTTGCTGCAAAAAAACTTATGGGGACTGCTACAACTAATGCTAATACTGTCCCCATTATGGCAATCTGTATAGTTATAATTGATTGGTTTATTGCCACTGGTAATACGCTCCAGTCGGGCTTTAAAAAGCTTTTTCTTACAAAATCCAAAGTATTTCCAAAATCTTTAAATAACAAAGGGTTAAATTTTGTTCCTTTAGCACTCCATACAAGAAGCAGTATAAGACCTATCCAAAGATAGACCTTCCTATTATTAAATATATAATTTTGTTTGTCTTTTTCTTTTGCAACTGCCTTAATCATTTTTTCCTACAACCTTCCATCGGCTTTAGCAGCTTGCCTTACTGGTTCATAATCCTTATCTTCAGCCTTTGTAAATCCACTGGCTCCAAATACGTCTAAAATTTCTTTATCTGTAACCTTTAAAAAGGCTTCTTGTAATGCTACTTTAAGCTCATCAGAAGTACCTTTTTTAACAGCCCAAGGATATTGGAACAAAGGTTCTGATTGCCAAATAACCTTAAATTTACTTTCATCAATAGCTCCATTTTTCTTTAATACTTCAAAAATAGCACTGTCAACTGCCCCAACATCTACCTTCTTTTCTTGCACTGCTAAAGCTGTTGCATCATGTCCACCTGTATAAAATATTTCTTTAAAATCTGTATCTAACTGAGATCTAAAAATTCCTTTATCTTTTAATGCTAAAGTAGGTATTAAAGAACCTGATGTAGAGTTAACATCACCAAAAGCAAACTGAAGATCACCAACATTTTCAGCCACATCTTCTAATGTATTAATTGGTGAGTCCACATGGGCAATCATGTATGAATAGTAATATGGCTCTCCATTTACCAATAAAGTCATAATGGCTTCTGCCCCACCTTTATCATTGGCTATTACATATGTAAGAGGACCAAAGTATGCCATATCCACTTGACTATAGTTCATGGCTTCCACAACACCGTTATAGTCTGGGTAAACTTCTATAATTACTTCTGTTCCTAACTCATTAGATAAATGTTCTCCTAATTTATCCATTGCACTCTTCATATCCCCTTGGTTTTGGGTGGGAATAGCACCAATAATTATTTTTTCAGGAATAAAAGACTCTTTTATATTTTCTTCAGTAGCTGATGTATTACTTTCTTCCTTAGTACATGCCCCTAAAGATATAATCATAAGTAATACTAAAAACATTGAAATGAATTTTTTCATAGTATTAATCCTCCTCTTTTTATAAAAACATATAATTAATTGTTAATGACAATATTTATTATAAATAGTCTCTAATAACAAAATTGTCATTAATTTGTGGACACTAAGTTATTTTATCTTATAAATATCTTACCTACAATTATTAATTCGTTTTATTTTAACTTTCTATAATTCTCCCTTTCTGTATAGAATTTTTAAATACTAAAAAAAACCGAAGAAAAAAATTCGGTTTTTTTTTAAATTATATTCATATTAAATTTTAAGTTACCATAATTGTTATTATTTTATTACTTCTACACCCATTAAACCTTGTAAAGTCTTAGGTATTGTTACGCTACCATCTTCATTTTGAAAATTTTCTAATATAGCAGCAAATGTTCTACCCACCGCTAATCCAGAACCATTAAGAGTATGAACAAACTCTACTTTACCTTTATTTTCAGGACGGAAACGAATATTTGCCCTTCTAGCTTGGAAATCTTCAAAGTTACTGCAAGAAGAAATTTCAACATATTTATTATAACTTGGCATCCAAACTTCTATATCATATTTAAAGGCAGCTGTAAAACCTAAGTCACCAGAACAAATTTTTACCACTCTGTAGGGAATTTCTAACAACTGTAGTACCTTTTCAGCATTTGCTATAAGTTTTTCAAGTTCATTGTAAGATTCTTCTGGTTTAACAAACTTCACCAACTCAACTTTATTAAATTGATGTTGTCTTATTAAACCCCTAGTATCTCGCCCAGCAGAACCTGCTTCAGAACGGAAACAAGGAGTATATGCAACATAATTTATTGGAAGGTTTACTTCTTCTAAAATATCATCTTTATGTATGTTTGTTACTGGCACCTCTGCTGTTGGCACTAAGAAAAAGTCCTTTTGAGGAATTTTAAAGGCATCTTCTTCAAACTTAGGAAGCTGACCTGTACCTGTCATACTATCTCTATTTACCATAAATGGAGGTAGTATTTCTGTGTAACCATGTTCTGTAGTGTGTAGGTCCAACATAAAGTTAATTAATGTTCTTTCCAATTTAGCCCCTAATCCCTTATACACAGTAAACCTTGAACCTGTTACTTTAGAAGCTGCTTCAAAGTTTAAAATGCCTAAATCTATACCTAGATCCCAATGAGGTTTTAAATCAAAGTTAAATTGTCTTGGCTCTCCCCATTTTCTAATTTCTACATTATCATCATCAGTATCTCCATAGGGCACATCATTGTGGGGCACATTGGGAATTCTTAGCATTGCCTCATAAATCTTATCTTCAACCTCTTTAACTTCCACATCCAATTCTTTAATAGTGTTAGATAATGCCTTCATTTCTTCCATTATTTCAGTAACATCTTTACCTTCTTTTTTAAATATAGGAATTTCTTTAGATACTGTGTTTTGTTGATTTTTCATTTGTTCAACCTGTTGTAATAATCTTTTTCTTTCGTCATCCATTTCTAAAACTTCATCTAAATTGAAGTCTTTTTCTCCTCTTTTAGCCATTGCTACTTTAATTTCCTCTAAATCCATTCTAATACGTTTAATATCCAACATATTTAAATCCTCCTCTATCATTAATTTTATCCAATCTAAATATATTTAAGTGTTTTTAAACATCAAAAAAGCCCCTGTCCCCTATAATAAGGGACGGAGCTAATATTCCGCGTTGCCACCCTAGTTGATTAGACTCGTCTAACCCACCTCTATGCATGATAACGGATGCCACCCGTATTTTCCTACTTATTTCAGTCATCAGTTCCAAGACGGATTCAATAGTTTGCTTTATCGGTTTTCACCACCCACCGACTCTCTAAAAAAGCTACCTACTTACTACTTCTCTTCATTACCTTATCTATTTAATTAAAGTGTATTATATCATTATATTTCTCATAATTCAATATGTTTTTAAGATTTTTTATTAAATTTAATATGTATTTAGTATTATACCGTTTATACTATTATTTTATGTTATGAATAATAAAATTTTGTTGGTCTATAATGTATAGATGAAGAGGGGGTATATTATGAAAGAAATAGATATTATTGCACAACTTAGTACCTTGAAAGATACTGATTATCGCAATACATTAGCTATTGCTACAATTATTGAGTTATTAGTTGAAAAAAAAATAATAACTAGACAAGAATTTTCCCGTAAATCCTATTTTTTAGACCAATTAACTTTAGAAGAAATAAAACAATATCGAGCGGGTATGTAAATACATATTCTACTATATTAAACAACCTATTGGAAGGTATCCAATAGGTTGTTTGTTTATTCATTTATTTTTTGGCTCTCGTTATCTAGTTTTTGTAATAATATTTCTAGTTCTGATAGATATTCTCCATAACTAGTCCAGTCTCCTCTTTGAGAAGCTTCTTTAGCTTTATTGTAGACTTCAGTTGTCCTTTGAATTAACTCCCTTATTGGTTCAATAGTTGCAGTATCTTCTTCCAATAAGCCTGGTGCTTGATCTACCACTCTAGCACTTCTTTCTCCTCCAAATATTTTTGTTAAAGCAATATCCAATGTATCCTCCATAACAATTCGGTCTTGGTAACCTACAATTACCTTTTTTACCTCTGGTATGCTATTTGAAGAAGATGCTTGAATATACAATGGTTCTACATATAATAAAGAATTTTCTATTGGAATTACCAGTAGATTTCCTCTAATTACCACAGACCCACCTTCACCCCATAGTGAAAGATTTTGAGAAATGTTTGCATCTGAATCTATCCTAGCTTCCACCTGTGCAGGTCCATAAATATTACGTTCTTTTGGTAATCTATAAACAACTAATTCGCCATAATTCTCTACGTCGTTTCTAGCCATTAAAAGAGCAGTAAGATTAGGTAAGCTTTTAGGTGTATAGGGTACGGATAATACGTACTCTTCCCTTTCCTCCCCTGGTAATTTCATTATCATATATTGTGATTCTACTTTTTGTTGTTTATTAATATATTTCTCTTCTGCCAAATGCCAAACATCCTCTTGATTATAGAATACATTAGGATTTGTCATATGGTACATTCCATAAACATGAGACTGCAAATCAAATAAATCTTGTGGGTATCGTAAATGTTGTTTCAACCCCTCTGGCATCTCATTTATTGGCTTTAATAGCTGTGGAAATATCTTATTATAAGTTTTTATTATTGGATCTGTTTCATCCGCTATATAATAGTTAACGTCACCATTGTAAGCATCAACTACTACTTTTACAGAATTTCTTATATAATTTACCCCATCATTTCTAAAAGGAGTGGCATATGGATAACTGCTTGATAAAGTGTATCCATCAATAATCCAAAATAACTTACCTTCACTTATTACAATGTATGGATCTTCATCATATTCAATGAAAGGTGCTATCTTTTGAACCCTATCTATTATGTTTCTATGTAGCACAATTCTACTTTCACCAGTTATACTTCCTGATAAAAGCAACTTAGCTGTACCTTGCTTATAACTATATAATAGTCTATTAATTCCACTTAAAGGTATACCAGCATTCCCTTCATAAAGAGTTTCTGCGTTATCATTTCCAACAGGATAATCAAACTCTTTTTCCTTTGTATTAACCAAAATATATTGATTTGTTAGTTCACCAAAATAAATTTCTGGTCGATTAATTTCTATATCAATATCACTAACTGGAGGTATATTTCTGATGGCTAATTTAGGTTGACCATCTCTAGTAACTGCATTGACAGGAGATAATGTTACCCCATACCCATGAGTATATTTTATATGCTGATTAATCCAGTTTTGTGCATTTGGGTCAAGTTGATTTACATCTAATTCTCTAGCAGCTAAAAACACTTGAGTATATTCACCATCTATCTGATAGCGATCAATATCCACATCATTAAATCGATAGTAAAAACGTATTGCTTGCAACTGATTATACGCCTCTAAAGTTGGTCTATAATCATTAATACGAATATTATCGATTATTTCACGATTATTATTTATATCTTCTAATGTTAAATTATCCTTAACATCAAACTCTTTAACGGTTACTTGGTCTAATCCATAGGCATTACGCGTAAAAGAGATATTATTTTCTATGTAGGGTAGTTGTTTGGCTCTTTGGTTAGGTGCTACTACAAAGTTTTCCACAGAAGAAGCTACTACGCTTCCCAACAAACCAACAACAACAATAGCAATTGGTCCTACTAAAGCTAGTTTTGCTTTCTTTCTAGTATAGGCATAAATTAAACTACCTGCTGCTAACAACGACACTACTAATTGTATCCTTAATGATTTTAATGTAATAAGTATATCAGTATAACTGGCTCCGAAGATTACTCCTCGGTCTGCACCCCTATTATATAAGACACTATAAGCACTAAAATAATAGTTTGCAGTAAGTATTAAGAAAAACACAACACCAACCATCATTATTTGCTTAAATGCCATTTGAAAAACATTTCCTAAAAAATTATTATTTAAAACAAACTTTCCTTCCACTTCATATAGGGTAGGTCTTCTGAGAGAAAACATAATCACATAGAATATGAAAGTTGCAAAAACTAATAAAACCAGTAGTCCTGTTAAAATTCCTAATATTTGCCTAAATAACGGTAATTGAAACATATAAAAAGATATATCTTTATTAAATATAGGATCTGCCAAATTAAAGGCTTCACCACTACGATAGATTAATAAATCAAACCACATTCTACTTGATGTGGAACTAGCTATAATAAACCCTAAAATTAATGCTGGAATAACAATTATTCTATTGAGTAATTTTTCTTCTAAGCCAATATGGTAGGTTTCCACTTTCTGATAATAGTTTCTTTTTAAAATTTGAAAGTATATGTAAAAAAACACACTAAGAATTATGAAAATTGGTATTCCTATTTGGGCTTGTGTTACTAGTTTTTTCATCATAATTCCTTCATATCCCAATTCACTAAACCACTGGTAATCAGTAATTAAGTCCACCAGTTGATCAAAAAAAATAAAAAATGAAAACAGAATAGCAATCCCTATCCCTATTAACGTCTTGGTCTTATTTTTCATCTTAGTCCCCCTCTTTTATCTTCCTACTTATTAAAGCAATAAAAAAACTTCTAACAGTATTCTTTATATTATACTACTAGAAGTTATTTATTACAAATTATTGATTTAGCTTCATATCACCAAACTTAATCCACCCTTTTTTTCGCATAAACTCAGCAATAATAAAAGTTAATATAGCCGGTAAAACAAAGTGTAAAATGATAACCTTAAATAAAACAACTGTAGCTGGATTTCCATTTTCTGAAACCATTTTAGTAAAAGTCCCCACCTGACCTACTAAACCACTGGTTCCCATTCCTGCACCAATACTATTGTTCTCCATTTTAAAAACCGTAGTAGCTAAAGGCCCTAAAACTGCACTGGCTATAATGGGTGGAATCCAAATAAGAGGGTTTTTAATAATATTAGGTACTTGTAACATACTTGTTCCTAGTCCTTGGGCAATTAATCCACCAAACCCATTTTCTTTATAACTAGCAACAGCAAAACCAACCATCTGAGTTGCACAACCCACTACAGCTGCTCCAGCTGCCAAGCCACTTAACCCTAAAGATATTGCTAATGCAGCGCTACTAATTGGAAGAGTTAATACAATACCCATAATTACAGCTAGTAAAATTCCCATGGGAATAGGCTGTTGTTGTGTGGCATGATTTATAATTCCACCTAAACCAGTCATTAAAGCTGCTACAACTGGTCCAATATAATTTCCAGCTAGCCCACCAACTATTATAGTAAATGCAGGTATAAGCACAATATCCACCTTTGTTTTGCCGGCTATCAATTTACCAATTTCAGCACCTACTAAAGCTGCAACAAAAGCCCCCACAGGTTCTCCAATTTTTATCATAAAACCACCAGCCTCTGCTGGAAATATTGAACCAGCACCAATAGCTCCCGTTACTAAAGAAGCAAAAATAGCTAATGATGGTGCTCCAACTGCATAAGCCACCCCTGCCCCTATAGCAGGCCCCATTAAAAATTGAGCTACACTTCCAAATTTCACTAAAATATCGATATTGAAATTTTCTCCTATTTGTTTTAAGATTAACCCAATAATTAATGATGAAAATAAACCTAATGCCATACCATTTAGAGCTTTAGTAAAATACTCTCTTAATAAAAATTTATCTTTTTGCACCACAAATGCACCTCTCTCTTTCAGTTTCCTTTTTTAAGTTTTCTGTTTTGTAATTATTCTTCAATCAAATATCCTTTTTCAATAAGAGCCTTACTAATCTTAGAAAAACTTTCTTCGTTGGGTACTTCTAAAGTATGAAAATGAACTCCATCTGTTAAAGAAGCCAGTGGTTCCGCTTTTTCAGACTGAATCTTACTCATAAAATCTTCCAGCTCTTTTCTATAACTAATATCTAGTATACTTCTAATTTCTCCATAGATAGGGTGTTCTACAATGACATCCAATATCTTTGCTCCATAATCTATCATTATTTGTAGCTCATCTCGCATTTCTTCATAGGTATGGTGTTTTGCAATAACGGTTTTGATTATACGGTCGCCATTCTTTTTAAATATAACATAACCCTGCGGTGTAGCCATAATTTCTGTCCCCAATGCCCTTAATAAAGCAATGTCTTGTACTATTACTTGTCTTGAAATATTGAAATAACTGGCTAGCTCAGTACCTTTTATTGGTTTGTTTTTTTCTTCAAGTATGTTAATAATTTCATTTCTTCTATCTTCTGCATTCATTATACTCACCCTCTTCTTATATATGTGTGTTTATACAGCTGTCTTGTCACTAGACAATGTAAATATATCATATTATTATAGGTTTAGCAAGGGTAACCATTTATTAATTTTACTTAATTACTAACAGAATACTATACTTATCCACATGTATAGCATTCTGTTTTGTTCTTGTCCTATAGGTCTTCATATTATACGCCTCAAAGAATTGACGTATAGTACCTTAAATTCTCTTCTAAAACCTTGTTAATAGTTTTATATAATTATTAATTCTTATCCACATATTTAACAGGTTTATCCCTTTTGGACATAAGAAATAACTTAAGTAGTATTATTTTTTTAACATTAAAAAAACTGCCTATATTTAAATAGACAGTTTTATCATTTATACCGCGACGTCCTACTCTCCCAGGAGGCTGCCCTCCAAGTACCATCAGCGCTGAAGAGCTTAACTTCTGTGTTCGGGATGGGAACAGGTGTGACCTCTTCGCTATTGTCACGGCATTTTAACCATATGACCGATAGTAGGCAACCAAAATCTATTGATTTTGTGTTGTTCTCTTAATTAGCAGTTTATCTACTAACTTGGTTTTTACCTTCGTGTCAGTGGCTCTAGTCAGAAATCAATTCTTTCTTTTCTTTGATTTAATCAAAGGAAATCATCAGAATTTCTAACTTCTTTATTCTTTTTTAGTTGAGGAAACTAGTTCTCTCAAAACCACACAATATTTTTAAAGTATCAGCTGTATTAGTTATATTTTGGTCAAGCCCTCGACCTATTAGTATCTGTCAGCTCCATGTGTCGCCACACTTCCACCTCAGACCTATCAACCTGATCATCTTTCAGGGATCTTACTTCCTTGCGGAATGGGAAATCTCATCTTGAGAGGGGCTTCATGCTTAGATGCTTTCAGCACTTATCCCGTCCGCACATAGCTACCCAGCGATGCCCTTGGCAGAACAACTGGTACACCAGAGGTATGTCCATCCCGGTCCTCTCGTACTAAGGACAGCTCCTCTCAAATTTC
>CALJEQ010000027.1 GCA_938074565.1 uncultured Alkaliphilus sp.
AAAATGAGATAAAATTATTTCTTGCTTCTCCATTAAACTTATCATCCCCTTAGCCCCCTATGATGTCATAGGGTTATTATATATTTCCTCTAGAGGATTTTTCAACTATTTCAATGGGGTAATTTTAGATTATCATAAACAAGTGTAATATCAGCATCATTAATATTCTCTTCAGTTAAAGGTGCAATATGATGTAGTATATAACCTGCTGTAATCTCACCTTTTTCTAAACAAGTCTGACACAATCCATCTATATTTTTAATATAACTCTCTCTACACTTCTTCCACTTTGCAGAATTGTAGAAAGGTTTTGCCCACAACTTAGCCAAATTAAACACCTACTTTTAAAAGCTTTCAAATTAAAATACCACTAAATATTTTTTAAATTTAATTCCCCCTATAAATTTGCACATAAAAAAAAGAGCCTTCCTTAAGGTCTCAAAGGCTCTAATTTATTTCTCATAGAAGGTCTTATTATATATGTATGATGTTCTAGTATCGGTAACCCAATATAAATCTTTCTTGAAGTTTTCATCATGCCATTTCTAATTGAATAATCCACACTTATATTAAAATTAGTATAACTAGACATGTTTGTTATCTTAACAGGCATCAAAATACGTTCGAGTAAAAGATCATATATAGCTTCTTGAAATGCCATGAAATTAGAAATTTCCCTTGTCAAATTATCTATTTCCCTTTGTTCTGTTTCTTGGCTGCACTGTATCGAATAACTTCTTAGATAACTAAACTCATCAAATAAATGAATGTAATTATTTTTCCTAAAAGTTTTTAACAATTTAGTCTTATTCTCTTTTACCATCGCTTCATCGACTTTGATATTATTTATAAAATCATATTTTTCTATCAAATACATAGCACACCTCTTTTTACTTCTTTGTGGACTACTGTTCTACTTTTACCTTAACATTATTAAATCTGTAATCATTAAAATTAGCATTAAGTACAACATTAATACTTTCCACACCTTTTATTGTCTCAAAGAAAATTATTGAGTCCTCTATAACTCCTGGTTCTATAAAGTCATCTGCTTTATCAACCGATTTATTGTAATATCTATCAAAGTTGAAATCTGAATTATAGGTATACTGCTTACCATTTACTACAATCTTAGCTAATGAATCACCCGTCATAGCCTCTTTTTGAGAATTATTTATGTAAGTTATATATAATCTCAATGAATCAGAATCTTGAACAACCTTATTTAGTTTAATTGTTACATTATTTTGTGTAGAACTATAAGGAAAAGAGTTAGTATTTTCTTTTAGTCCAACACCCTGATTATCATTTACGTTAGCAGTATTTGTTGCCCCATCCCAAACAATTTCTTTATCTAATAACTCTCCGATAGCTCTTAACGGTACATATGTAGTACCATTATATAAAATAGTATCACCTTTTACTGCCTGTCCATTAACTCTTAAATTGACACTATTAAAAGTAACCTCAATCATTCTCTTTAAACCCTGAGCCATTGCAAAAGGGCTATTCATTAAAATAATTGCTATAATAAAACCTATAATACATCCTTTTAAATGTTTTTTCATCATGTTAGTTCCCCTTTTCTAAAATTTATAGAGTAAAAAAAAGTCATTAAAAATTAGTTTTAGATATTAGTTTCTTCAATGTAATACCAAATTACATTGTTCCAAAGGAAAATAATTTCTCCTCTATATTGAAATTTAGGTTTATCATAATTGAGAACTGCTGAATTACAATCATCAGGATTTTGTCTAATCAGTCTAAGTTTAACCTCTTTGTCGCAACTGGTTATCAACTCACCTACATAAGTTATTCGATCAGTAGCCTTTAATACTATTATTTTCACTCAATCTACACTCATCTGTAATTTGATAGGACTTACAATTGTTTAACACTATTGGTAAATCTTATTTTAATAACTATGTATCTATAACCCTTTTATAATCATTGTATTTTTCAATACTTCTTGCTGCCTTTTTAACGTTTCAATTTCTGTTTTTAATTTTGCTTGTTTATCATATTCTTCATGATTAGTTTTTTTAATACTGTTTTCATCTGATTCACCAGTCATTTTAACAGCTATATCTTGCCTAATAATCTCTTTTAGTCTTCTTATTTCAGATTCTTCAAACTCTTTATTTTTTTCTTCAAGTTGCATTTCTATCTCTGATGCCAACTGACTATAAGCTTCTTTTGCTAATTTATCTTTATATTCCATCATCATCCCTCCCTTCTTCCTACTAAAGTTCTCCAAAGAAGGGCTAACTCCTACCTCAATCGTTCATCAAATATCGACAAATATACAATCAAATCATAGGGTAGCAAGGTATAAGTCTCATTTTATTTAAGTGGTAAAATAAAAAAAATAAGAAAGAATAGTGAAGAAATTAGAGAAAAAAAAGTATAATATAAGTCCTTAGTACCCTTGTGTTTTATCTATATAATCATGTAATATCAATATATGGTTAATGATAACAAAATAAAAAGAGACTACTCGCAATAGTCTCTTCCTTGGGCACTTGTTAAGTTATCATTCACTATACTACTACGTATATGACTCCATCTTGACTGGAGGTGAACAAATGATAAGATCCTTAGGTTTCGTGGCTCTTAGTAAGCTTACCGAAAAACTAATTGAATATATCTTTGACAGATATAAAAAATAAAATACCTATTTAATAAAAGCAAGTGCCCTTTTTCTGATATTAATAAAATATCATAAATCTTCTTAGTTGTGAATAGTAAAATAGTCATTATGTCAATTTTTCTTAGCAATTATCCAAAGCAATATCTTCAATATACTCCTGGTCCCATAAGATAACATCTACAATTTTTATGTCTTTAGATGATACTCCTAAATAGCCTGATATTCGATCAATACCCCAACACTCCGCATCTCTCTCACTTTTAGCTTTAATAAAAAACTTACCCTTCCTCGGTAGATCATCATCAATATCACATAAAATTTCATAATAAACTTTTATTTATATAACTCATAAAGATGATTACTCCTCTTCACCTGAAATATATGTTTTTTCAATCTTCATTCCACTTTCAATCATCCCTAATAACGCTTGAAAAGGTTCATCTAACTTAATATTGAGTGATTCAAAATCTGTGTTGATATAGTATAACGGAAGCATATTTTCATGACCATATGCTTTTTTTAACGTTGAAATTTTTATAGTTAACTCATCAATTAAACTATGTATTTCTTCTAGATATTCAGGAAAGTGTGTTTCACAATGAGCGTAGTTAACGAAATCATCAGGGTCAAAATTCTCTAAATACTCTTTTCTAACTTGTTTTTCAATTTCTTTAATTTCATTATACATTAAACAACCCCCTTTTATTTATAGTAGTAATTTCTACAAATAAAGGGAATATTCCTTCTATGTATTTAATAATGAGGCATATCAAATAAAATATGCCCCTACTATTCTTTACTATAATAGTTCTTAATTTATAACCTATCCTTTTTTCTTCTTAACGTATTTTTTAATGTACTTTGTCCATGTATCTATAATTACTAATTATTTATAGATTCATTAATGGGCTAGTCTTAATCGACCTCTCAACTATATCACAATCCTATATAGATTGAAGATAACGCTTCGTGATATTTATGTTTTCGTGTCCTAAAAGTCTACTAAGATCATACACGTTAAGCCCATTTTTTAGTTGAGTTTGAGCAAACCAGTACCTAATGTATGAGGGCTACACCTTATATCTTTTCTTTTTCCTTTTCCTATTCCAATTTCCTCACCTGCTATTTTTACTACTCTTTCAATAGCTTCCACCGTTAATTGTTTACCTGTACTTGATAGGAAATAATAATCACATTTAAAAGTCTTCTCTTTAAAATAGTAATCTCTAATACGCTCATACTTAATCAAATGCTTTTTTAAATAAGGACTAATTGCGACATGCCTTTCTTTGTTTCTTTTTCCTTTTACAACAATATGTAATTCTTTGATATTATGAATCTCAAGTGAACATACTTCAAAATTCCTTAAACCAGTATCAGCTAAGAGAGCAATCAAGGCTTTATTTCTAGTATTCAAATAATCAGAAAAATTGTAATAATTAAGCAATCGCTTCATTTCATCATCAGTAAAAGTTTTAATTAGCACTTTATATTCTTTTTGCTAAGACACCTTTTCACAGGGACACTTCAAAATATACTCTTCTGTTTTTACATACTTAAAAAAAGCCCTTAAACATTTTAATATCCCATTTATATAGGACTCTCTTAACCCTTTATTCATTAGATAATTAAAATACTGTTTAATGTGGAGATGGTTTATTTCTTCAACTTCTTTTACTTCAAATGCATTTTTACTGAAAATTATAAATGAAGAAGTATTGTTTTTATAACTTTTTACTGTTCTTTCAGATAGTTTTTTTATCTTACATTCAAATACAAATTCCTTTAAGACGTCTTCTATTAACATAAAAATACACCCTTCCCATAAAAGTTTAACGATAAACATTTACGAAAAAAGGTGTACAACTTGTACAAACATAACCCAGTAAATAAAATATTGATATATGTCCTTATTCACTGTGTTTTTCTATTACCTAAATACCTACAACTATTGCAATTACTACCTACTCTACCTCATTCCAATTATGATGAACTTCCTGTACATCATCATTGTCCTCCAGCATATCAATTAACTTATTCATCTTCTTCACATCGTCACCTTGTAGTGTGGCTTCTGTTTGAGGGATATAGACTACATCAGCATTTAAAAAGTTGTAGCCTTCACTTAGTAAAGTATCTTTTACAGTTGCGAAGTCTTCTGGAGAAGTAATAATTTGAAATACTTCTTCTTCACTGGTGAAGTCTTCTGCACCAGCTTCTAATGCAGCCATCATTAGAGTTTCTTCATCAATAGAGTCTTCTTTTTCAATAAGCATTTGCCCTTTACGATCAAACATAAAAGATACACAACCAGAAGTACCCAGATTACCACCGCTTTTGTCGAAGGCATGTCTCACATCTCCAGCCGTACGGTTACGGTTATCTGTTAATACTTCAACAATTACAGCCACTCCATTTGGTCCATAACCTTCATAGGTGATATGTTCAAAGTTGTCTCCACCTGCTTCACCAGTACCTTTTTTAATGGCACGGTCAATGTTATCATTTGGCATATTTGAAGCTTTAGCCTTATCAATAGCATTTTTTAAATTAGCATTATATTCTGGATCTCCTCCACCTTGTCGAGCTGCCACAGTAATTAATCTTGCCATTTTTGTATATATTTTTGCTCTTTTTGAATCCTGCTTACTTTTACGATCAATAATATTACCTATACGTCCCATAAAATCCTCTCCTTATCCTATTATGCTTCATAATTTTCTATATGTATTTAAGATGCCAATTAAATTAAAATAAAGATTTTTTTCTATATAGCAAATCTATTTTAGCATAATTCGTTGTAAGTTTCAATTTTTTCCTTATATTTGGGGATAAGGTGGCATAACTCTTTTATGGGCAGATATACGATGAAGTCTTTCTATGATTTCACGATCTTTTTCAGGTATCTCTTTTCCTTCTAAGAAGGCATCAATATGGGCATAGGTTGTTCCCATCTCGCCCTCATCAGTTTGTCCTTCCCAAAGACCCGCTGTAGGTTTTCTATCTATAACAGATTGTGGTACACCCAAAACCTTTGCCCATTGAAAAACTTCATATTTTTTCAATGTAGCTATTGGTAGTAGATCCACTCCACCATCCCCATATTTTGTAAAATAGCCAGTATACACTTCTGCTTCATTATCAGTTCCCACCACTAAATAGTTTAAATTATTGGCAACAGCATACAGCGTACTCATTCTTAGTCTAGCACGAAGGTTAGCATCGGTAATTTGAAGTCTATCTTCTTGATATAGTTGATTTTCTTTTAAAGCACCCGTCACCTTTTGTAGTATATCTTGTTTTTCAGGGGTTAAATTAATTTCCATATAATTTATGCCTGCCTGCTTGGCTAATAAAATACCATCTTCAACATCCTTTGGATTACTGTTAATTGGTAAAATAACCCCTAATGAGTTATCAGGAAAAGCCCTCTTAATTAAGTTAGCCACTACAGCAGAATCAATTCCACCAGAAATACCTACAACTAAACCATTTGTTCCAGATTTTTTCACCTGTTCCTGTAACCATGCCACTACCAAATCTATTTTCTTTTCTATTTCTATAGACAAAAAAACCAGCTCCTTATATTTTTAAAAATTATTATACCATATTAATGTAATATTTGCTTTGTTTTTTCTTTTATACATAAATAAAAAGATGCTCCCATAGGAACATCTTATATAAATATTTTAGTCTTCAAAATTAAACAAAGCAGTAGTTAGGTATCTTTCACCAGAGGAAGGTATAATAACAACAACCTTTTTCCCCTTACCCAGCTTTTTAGCCACCTGTAATGCAGCGTGGATGGCTGCTCCTGAGGAAATACCTACTAAAATACCTTCTGTTGCAGCGGACTTTCTAGCCACTTCCATCGCAACTTCGTCCTCTACTTTAATAATTTCATCAATCACATCTACATTTAATATATCTGGAACAAAACCAGCACCAATACCTTGTATTTTATGGGGTCCTGGTTGCCCTCCAGAAATTACTGGCGACTTTTCTGGTTCTACAGCTATAATTTTAATGTCTTTATTTTTACTCTTTAATACTTCTCCAACACCCGTTACAGTACCACCAGTACCTACCCCTGCCACAAAAGCATCCACATCACCCTCCATCTTTTCCCAAATTTCTTCAGCTGTGGTAATACGATGAATCTGAGGATTTGCTAAGTTTTCAAACTGCTGTGGCATAAAGTATTCTTTATTTTCATTAGCCAATTCCCGTGCTTTTTCAATTGCACCCTTCATTCCCTTTTCCCCTGGAGTTAATACCAATTCTGCTCCATATGCCTTAAGTAATCTTCTTCGCTCCATACTCATGGTTTCTGGCATAACTAAAATTACTTTGTACCCCTTAGCTGCTCCTATCATGGCTAGCCCTATTCCAGTATTTCCACTGGTGGGTTCAATTATTGTAGAACCTTCCTTTAATAGTCCATCCTTCTCCGCCTGTTCTATCATGTTTAAGGCGATACGGTCTTTAACACTAGACCCAGGGTTATAAAATTCTAATTTTAAATAAACGTCAGCCATATCTTCTTCCACCATTCGGTTAAGCTTAACTAACGGTGTATGCCCTATTAACTCATAGATATAATTTACTTTTTTCATATTATTCCTCCTATTCCGACTATGTTGATATGATTTTATGTATATATTATATGTGTTACTTAGAAAAAGTGTCAAGTATTTTATTCTGAATACTTTTATTATAGATGGTTAAATTAAATTTAATGCAAAGTTTGAGGTGATTTTATGAGAAATTTTTCTTATTGGATAAAAGTTATATGTGTTGGTTTTTTTGCAGGAGTAATAAATGGATTATTTGGAGCTGGTGGAGGAACCCTTATTGTACCTGCCTTATACTTTGTTTTTGGCGTTTCTCAACACAAAGCCCACGCCACTGCCATCTCTATTATCCTACCATTTGCCCTCATCAGTAGTGTTATTTACTATAAAAATGGATTTACTGATTTAGGGACTACTTTTTATGTAGCTTTAGGAGGCGTATTTGGCAGTTATATAGGTTCTAAATCTTTAACCCATTTCTCCGCTGATAAATTAAGAAAACTTTTTGGATTAGTTATGATTCTCGCTGCACTAAGGATGGTGATGGGATGATTGTTATATTACTGGGTTTAATAACTGGTTTTATTGGTGGAATGGGTATAGGTGGTGGAACAATCTTAATTCCAGGCTTAATCTTATTAACCAGTCTACAACAGCAAACAATACAAAGCGTAAATCTAATATCCTTTATACCCATTGCTGTAGTGGCTTTAATCACCCATATTAAAAATAAAAATGTTGTTTTTCACTTAGCAATACCCCTAATTATATTCGGAGTTTTAGGGGCTTGGTTTGGATCTAGTATTGCATTAAGAATTCCCTCCAATACATTGCGAAAACTTTTTGGTATTTTTCTGTTAATAATGGGGGTCTATGAATTCTTTTACAAAGGTAATCGAGTAGGAGGTAGATAATTATTTTATCTACCGACCTCTCACACCACCGTACATACCGTTCGGTATACGGCGGTTCACTAGGAACTAATGTACTAACTGATACCTCTTACTAATGCTTTTATAGCCTAGTTTCTCT
>CALJEQ010000028.1 GCA_938074565.1 uncultured Alkaliphilus sp.
AAAATGAGATAAAATTATTTCTTGCTTCTCCATTAAACTTATCATCCCCTTAGCCCCCTATGATGTCATAGGGTTATTATATATTTCCTCTAGAGGATTTTTCAACTATTTCAATGGGGTAATTTTAGATTATCATAAACATAGCTTCTACTGGATATATTATATAATTATTGTATTTTGTTTCTGCATGTCAATTCCTAGACGGCTAAAACGTCCCCATGCTCTCTAACACCGATGTTAAGACATGTCAATATAAAAACGATAATGTTGTCGTTTTTATAGATATATAGAAAATGAAAAAAACGGTTCTATAATAAATAGTGTTGGTGGATAAACCAGCACTATTTATTTTCAAAAAAAGATGAGACACAAGACAAAACTCTGATAAAATATAATCACCACAACAATATTTTAAAGGAGTTATGTCATATGTCTCATAATAATTCCATACTAAATCTGTTGAATTTAAAAGATGAAAATATAATATTTATGGATAATTTTTATTTCTGAAGAGAGCCTGTAGAAAATTTTGTGTAAACAGATTAAAGATACTCTTTCTAGACAATAATTGAGGTAATGATAAAATACCAAAAATTGCTAGGAGGAGTATTTTTATGTCGAATATACCAAAGGAAGTATTGAGAAATTACATCAAGGAACAAAACTTTAGTAATCCAAATGAAGTATTAGCAGCCATGAAAGAAATGTTTAAAGATGTGTTACAGGAAGCTTTAGAAGCTGAAATGTATGAACAATTAGGATATGATCGATATGATATGTCTGATAAGGAAACCCCAAATAGAAGAAATGGATATTCTAAGAAAACTATTAAATCGGAACTAGGACCTGTTGATCTAAATATACCAAGGGATAGACATGGCGATTATGAGCCTAAAATAATACCTAAATATCAAAGAAATGTAACTGGTATAGAAGAAAAAGTAATGGCACTTTATGCCGCAGGCATGACTACTAGAGATATTTCAGAACAAATTAAAAATTTGTATGATGTGGATATTTCTGCTGATATGGTCTCTAACATAACCAATAGAATTTTACCCCTTGTCTCTGAATGGCAAAATAGACCGTTGGAAAAGAGATATTCCTTTGTATTCATGGATGCAATACATTACAAAGTAAGAGAAGATAAGCAAGTAGTTGTTAAAGCAGCTTACGTGGTACTAGGTGTAAATATGGATGGAATAAAAGAAGTTCTTAGTATTTGGATAGGTGCTAATGAGAGTAGCAGGTTTTGGCTCTCAGTCCTTAATGATCTTAAAAATAGAGGAGTACAAGAAGTCCTAATATTCTGTGTAGATGGCTTAAATGGCTTTAAAGAAGCCATTGGAGCAGTATATCCCTTTGCTCAAATACACGATGTATTATCCACCAGCTTAGGTCAAGCATGAGGTATATACCCTACAAAGATAAGAAAGCATTCGTAGCTGATCTAAAGGCTGTTTACACTGCAGTAAATGAAGATATGGCACTAGAAAATCTACTTCATGCAAAGGAAAAATGGTGCAATAAATATCCAAATGCTATTAAAAGCTGGGAAGATAACTGGGATAATATTTCAACCTTTCTAATGTTTCCAGACTATATTAGGAGGATTATGTACACTATCAATGCCATAGAAAGTCTAAACAGTCAGTTTAGAAAAGTAACTAAAACATAATTGATTTTTCCCACTGATGAAAGTCTTATGAAAATGCTGTATCTTGCTACCGAGAAGGTAAGTAAAAAATGGACTAGGGGCTATGGAGATTGGGATAGGGTACTGAGCCAACTAAATATACTATTTAAAAAAGAGAGTGCTGTTTAACTTGGGGACGCTGTCCCCAAACCCCTGAGGTTTAACGCTTTTGTTCTCCCATGAACTAAAAAAACGGGAAGTCCACTAGACTACCCGTTCCTGTAAAGAATTCTAATAACCTCTCAGGTTGCTCCTCAGCATAGCCTTATCCTGTTATTAGGAAAGACAATGTATATTGTTAGCTTTAAATAGGTAATTTATACAACAGAACTAGTCTGGTAAATTACTCATCGACAAAGCTCAACATTTTATATCAAATCTTAAATTACTCTGTTATTGTCCCTAGAAAGAGAATACACAAAATTATTTACACTACCCCGTATACCGAACGGTACGTACGGTGGTGTGAGAGGTCGGTAGATAAAATAATTATCTAACTCCTACTCGATTATATTGTTGAGTTTTTCAGTCTTAATTTTTTAAAAATTTTTCTCCAACACCAGTTGACAAAGAACCTATATTTACAGCTTCTTGCTCTAACTTCCCTTACCTTAGCCTACAAATTATTCGCTACTACGCTTTTCTTATAATAATTTGTGTGGGTATAAATTTCTTCTTTTAATGGATTCTTTTTATCCTTAACCATTGTATAAATCATGGAAACAAATACTCCAGTGTTAAATATGAAAGAAAGTAAGCTAATTCCCATTAGTAAGCTTTCTTGGTATGTTGGTAAGATTTTAAAATATGAAGCACTTTGGAAGTCAACAGACAAAGAAAACATAACATAAACTGATAATATTTGTGCCCTATGTTGTAACCACACACCTCTTTTGAATACATATTCTGCAATTAATGCTGCACATAAAATACCAAAACCAGCATACATTGATCTTGTAGAAATACAGTTGTAGACATAAGCAAAATTCCATAAAGTGTAACCTATAATATACATCCATGTCATATCAGGCCATACCATGTCTTTTGTTTTATCATTTGATACACGTATTCCACTAAATCCAGTTAATGTAACAATGCATAGTATTCCGGCAATTGCATTAAAAATATTCCAAACACCACCAAGAACAAGAACACCACCAGCATCAACTGTTAACGTTTTATAGGTTGCAAATACTTCAAATTCTCTATATACTGCCTCTGCAATATTCAACGATAAAATTGCAAGCGGAAATATTGCTGCAAACCTTTTCTCTCCAAGCTTGGTGAATCTAATCAACATAAAACCATAAACACCTATTAGTGCAGATACAACTTTAACCCATCCAAACCATGTTTTCCCTGTTGGAGATCCTAAAACACCCATAACCACACCGATTGCTAATACAGCTGGTAGTACACAAAATATTAAAACTGATATCTTTTTCGACTTTCTTGTTATTTCATTAACAAATAGTAGGGCACAAATAAATAAAATAAGTGCAATAAAACTTTCTAATGTTAACCCATCATATAAAAAAGACATATTAATCCCCCTTAAAATAATTATTTGATGACTGAAAGTTCTAGTTCTTCTCATTATTCTAAGGGGAAGAACAGAACTCCACATTACCGCTAAAATAACTTTCATAAATAATTCCAAAATACTTATTTGTAAATTTTTAATAACCAACAATCTCTTTTATATTAAATTCTTGCCCTGAAATCAATGTAAAATCTTCACCATTACACTTTGGACATATTTTCCTATGATTAATTATGTTATAAACTTCATTGCATAATTTACATTTACCATTAGCTGGTAGGGAAATAATCTCAAGTTTTGTGTCTTTGTAGGCTGTTTCACTTACAGCTGCTGGGTAACAATCTTCAATAAATCTCGGAATTGCTTGAGATAATTGACCAATTTCTAAAACTATTGTATCCACTTTTGTAAGGTTGTTTTCTTTTACAAAACCATCTACAATTTTTATAACTTCATATACAATTCCCAGTTCATGCATGACATAATACCTCATTTTCATATTAGTTTCTTTTCCGATGGATTAAAAATTCTAAACCGCCTACCTTTTTATCAATGGCAATCAAACTATCTAGTTTTAGAAAAAGGATTTAATTTGTTTAAAGTAATTTTAACTTTTCTAGTAAGGGCTTTTTTGACTACTACTTTTGGCAAGTCTTCGATTGTGTAACCTTTAACGTCATGGACTCTTTCTAACTTAATTGCATCAAATTTACATCTTAAAGTACATGCACCACATCCAACACATAAGTATTCATCTGCCTTAGTAGCACCACAACTTAAACACCTAGCTGTTTCCTTTTGTATCTGCTCTTCTGTTAAAACTCCCCTTAAATCTTTAAAAGTAGTTTTAGATACTTTACCATCAACATGTTTTATTCGTTGACGTTCTGTACCATCATAATCGATTCCACCATCTAAGTTATCCTTATCAATCATTTTATAAGATTGGTTATCCCTACCAAATACTAGTGATTGACCCTTTTGTACAAATCTATGAATAGAAATTGCAGCTTCTTTACCAGCAGCTATGGCATCTATTGCAAGTCTTGGTCCACTGACAACATCACCACCAGAAAAAATATCATTCTTTGAAGACTGTAATGTTATTGGATCTACTTCTATAGTATTTCTATTAGTTAAAGTAACATTTTCACCTTTAAATAAATTGCCATAATCAATTGTCTGACCTACCGACAATAAAACATAGTCACAAGGAACTACCTTTTTATCAGATTCGTCAAATTGAGGATTAAATCTTCCGTCTTTATCAAATGTTGATACACAACGTTTAAATTCAACAGCTGTTACTTTACCATTTTCAGTTATAATTTTAGCAGGTCCCCAACTATTGTTAATTCCTACTTCTTCTTCTAAAGCTTCTTCTACTTCCTCTTTATGGGCAGGCATGTTTTCTCTAGTTTCAAGGCAGTATATATCTGTTTGGAGGACAGTGTTAAGTCTAGCTGAACTTCTAGCAACATCAATGGCAACGTTACCACCCCCAATAACAACTACTTTACCTTGTACGCTAGTTTCTTCACCTAAATTAATATTTTTAAGGAATTCTACTCCACTAAGTACTTCTTTTGCATCTTCTCCTTCTAAGCCCAGTTTTCTACCTGACTGTGCTCCAATGGCTACATAAAATGCATTAAATCCTTTGTTTCTAAGTTCTTCAATAGAAACATCTTTTCCAACTTCTACACCAGTTTCAAATTTAACTCCCATTTCTTTGATAACTTCAATTTCTGCTTCTAAAACATCTTTTTCTAGTCTATATGAAGGAATACCTAGTGTTAACATACCACCTAACTTTTTCTCTTTTTCAAAGACTGTAACATCGTATCCATCGATAGCGAGATCATAAGCACAGGTAAGTCCTGAAGGTCCAGAACCGATAATTGCAATCTTCTTATCACTATAGTTATGTCTCTTTTTAGGAATGTATCTAGTTTCTTTTTCTAGATCCTTCTCTGCTATAAATTTTTTAATATCATCAACAGCTACAGCTTCATCAAAATCACCACGGGTACAGTCTTCTTCACAAAGTCTTGGACATATACGACCACATACCGCTGGAAGTGGGTTATGTTTCTTTATAAGCTCAAGAGCATCTGTATACTTTCCTTGAGATGCTAATTTGATATAGCCCTGTACTGGAACGTGGGCAGGACAATTTGTAATACAAGGGGCAGTGCCAGAGTCTAATGTATTTTTCCTATTTACTCTATAGTCGATATTCCATTTATCTTCTAACCACATTGTGTCTCTTGGAGTCACTTTTGTAATGGTTTCGTCTATTGGATCTTTTGAACAAAGCTTTTGACCAAGTCTTAGAGAATTTGTTGGACATACATCAATACATTCCCCACAAGCAACGCATTTCGATTCGTCTACTACAGATTTATAATTGGACCTTACAACATCATTATTTATGAACTCATTTGCCAATCTCATGGCATAGCATCCACATCCACAGCAGTTACAAATAGCGTGGGTGTGTCCTGGGGTATCTAAATTTGGGATAGAGTGCATTAATCCATTATCTTCTGCCCTTTTTATAATTTCAAAGGCTTCTTCCTTTGTTATTTCTCGACCCCGGCCAGTTTTTATATAATATTCAGCGGCATGATCTAGTTGAATACACATTTCTTCTTTTAAGTGACCACAACCTTCTCCCATAGATTCTCTTGAAGTTCTACAAGAACAATCTGATACAGAGAAAACCTTCGCTTCATTTAAATGATGAGATAATTCTTCATAGGTTGCTTTTCTTGTATTAGCATCAATAGATCTTTCTATAGGTAAAACCCTCATGGGGCCCCCACCAATAGGCATAATTCCAGCTGCCACAGGACCTCTTTTACTGCCAAAATAATAAAAAGCTTCAGCAACTTCAGGGTGTTTTGCAACAATTTCTTTGTTATTGTTAATCATTTCAAGATGACCTGGAACAAAAATATCTTGCCAATACATATCCACACCATTTACCGTGTTAACAAAAGCCACACCAACCCATGCAATATGTTCTAGTGCAGTTTTAACTCTTTCATATGGCTCTCCCGATGCCTTTGAAACATCTTGGGCACTAAGTTTTTTACGAAATTCTAAATACATTGCTATTTTCGCTTGATAGGGGTCAAGAATCGGCTCTAGAGCATAATACTCTGGTCCAAAAGGAATAGCTTCTCTACTGCTTCCTGCTTTGGTTCTTCCTATTTTATTAGCAAGGTCAAGGATTTCTTGTCTATAGGGCCTTCCATCAACATCTGCCCATGTTAAAGCAAAATTAAAATTCTTTGACTTATTAAAATTGGTTTTTTGCTGTTTTTTTCCCATTTTTTATCTCACCTTCATTTCTTCCCTAATCCAGTTAACCCAAAGATCTATGCCATCACCAGTTTTAGCTGAAATCGGGATAATTAGTACATCTTTGTTTAATTTACGTACTCTTTCTTCTAGTAAATCTAATTTAAAATCAAAATGTTCCATAACATCGATTTTGTTGACAATAAGCACATCAACTTTACTAAAAATCTTAGGGTATTTTAATGGTTTATCATCCCCTTCTGGAACACTTAAAATGGCAACGTTTTTCATAGCACCAGTGTCATAACCAACAGGGCATATTAAATTACCGATATTCTCTAAAAAAACTAAATCTAAATCTTCAACACCTAGTTCATTAATGCCTGCTCTTGTCATAGTTGCATCTAAGTGACATAAACCTCCTGTGTGCATTTGAACTGCTTTAGCACCAGCATTTTGTACGGTTCTAGCATCTACATCCGAGTCAACATCTGCCTCAATTACACCAATTTTCATTTCTTCTTTTAAAGCATTGATAGTACTTACTAACGTGGTTGTTTTTCCGCTACCAGGTGAAGACATCACATTTATAAGATATGTATTATGACTCTTTAATATCTCTCTTGTTTCATTAGCCACCTTAGCATTATCTTCATGGATGTTTTTGTTGATTGTAAAAATTTTCAATTCATCCATCCTTACCCTCCTCATCTTTTTAAGATGATTATAACACATTTAAACCACTTCATAATTAAAAAAATACATTTATTTATATAATTAATACTACTAGCTGTTAATTGTTAGAGCCTTAATTATAAAACGAGGAGAAAAAATTCAACAATCTACCTTTCCTGCATTTTACTTATACATATTGATGTTCAAATTAAGAAGTCCACGACTGCTATTACATTTATTAAATAAAGCAATTTCATAAATGTATGCAATAATGGACTTCTGTATTTTGGTTTTTGTAGTTACTTCCCCTAGTTAATACTTTCCAATCTACTGCTAACTGATATAATGCACACCGATATTAACACCTGGAGTATTTACTTCATAAAATTTTGTTATGGAGTTCTAACTTGAAGTTTTACTTATTAAGTATCCTATACTTTTTCTGAACTCATAAAAGGCAATTGCTTCATTACACCTTGTTCCATTAGACGGTATATCAATTCAAATAATTTATCACTAGTAATATCGTCTGTTTGTTGTTTAAACCAATAACTCATTATTCCAATCATGGCAGACAAGGTGTATTCCAGTATATAATCTAATTCCTTTTGGTTAACATCATTTTTACCTACGAATACTTCCATTATTGTTGGCTTTATGGAGTTTTTAAGTTTACTTGCAAATGCAGGATCCCCATTGTCTCCAAGCAACACAGAATAATATTGGTTATTTTGCTTATATAGTTTTAGAAACATATCTAATGGCATTCCCAATGTTCCTGTTGTTGTTGAAACTGGTGGAAGTTCATCCAAAGTGGGAATTAAAGAACTTTCTATACTTTCCAGAACATCATAAACATCTGTAAAATATTCATAAAATGTTCCTCGATTGTATCCTGCTTTCTGAGTTATTTCTTTAATCGTAATTTTTTCTATTCTTTTCTCGCAGTATAAAGTCCAAAATGCATCAATCAGGTTTTGTCTGGTCTGTGCTGTAACTTCTGGTTTTTTCTTCATTTATACATCTCCCTTAATCCGACATTCACTGCTTAATTGTTGGTTGATAGCAATTTTTATAGTCATTATACTATAACTATACAACATGTCGTCTTACTGAACAAGGTTGAATACATTGCGATAACAATTCATTCTGTTTCCTAAGTAAAAAAGGTATGTTAGAGTTTTCTAATTTAAAGTAAAAAAATAATGGAGGTTAAAAATATGATTACAATTCTTTGTTCTGGTTCACGTGGTGATTTTCAACCATATATTGCCCTGGCTCAACAGTTGAAAAAGTTAGGAAAAGATGTTCGCATCACAGGAAGTAAAAGTTTTGAAAGCTTCATTCACAGCTATGGAATAGATGTTTATCCTATAGAGGCCGATATTGAAACTATTAATGTTGATCCAAAGCTTTTGAAGGCTGCTGGTTCAGCTGATAATCCTTTAAAAATGCTTTTGGCTTTTAATAAAATGAAAGACTATGGTATTTATATGGTTAATGACTACTACTCAGCCTGCGAGGGAAGTGAACTAATAATTTACCACCCAGGCTGCACCATTGGCTATTTCGCAGCACAGAAATTTGGTATTCCTTCTGTTTTGGCTTCTCCCTTCCCCCTTCATAAGACTAAAGATTATTTATCTGTAATAATGTATGGAAGGACAAAATCCAATGCACTTACTAAGAAAACCAGCTTTGCCATGCTTCAGGGAATGCTGTGGATGGCCTCAAAAGATTCTGTAAAAGGTTTCTGGAAAAAACGTTTTGGAACGTTACCTGACAATTTTGGTTGTCCCTTTGAAAGGCATATTGATAAAAAACAACCAGCTATCGTTTCATGCAGCAACTTTGTTTTCAAAAGACCTGATGATTGGAACGAGAATATTCACCAGAGGGGTTATTGGTTTGTTGAAGAACCTTGCGAGTACACTCCATCCGATGAGCTGGCTGCTTTCTTAAATTCAGGTGACAAGCCTGTATATATAGGTTTTGGAAGTATGACAACTTTAGAAAAACACGAAAATCTTGGTGAAATGGCAGTAGAAGCTATTATTAAAAGTGGACAAAGAGGTATTATCTGTGGCATGGGTAAACCAGCAAATCTTCCAAATAGTATCATTGCTATTGACAGCATTCCTCATTCATGGCTGTTTGAACGGGTTTCTGCCGTATGCCATCATGGCGGAGCAGGCACAACTGCGGCAGGACTTAAAGCAGGAGTTCCCAACATTATTATACCTTTTTCCAATGACCAGTTTGCATGGGCCCATAGGACGTATGACTTAGGGATTGGTACAAAGCCTATTCCTAAAAAGGAATTGTCTTCAGATAAACTTGCTGATGCAATTAGATATGCTTTAACTGATAAAATCGTTGAAAATTCTAAATCTCTCGGTAAAAAACTCGCTTCTGAAAACGGTGCTTTGGAATGTGCAAAAATTGTTTTAGAGTGTCTTAAGAGGTGATGTATGAAACTAAATGAGAATTGGAGGAAATTATTTTTTACAATCTATATAGGTCAGTCATTTTCAATATTAAGTTCTAGTGTTGTGCAGTTTTCAATCATATGGTGGATAACGATGGAAACAGGTTCCGCTATGGCTTTAACAATTGCCAGTGTTATAGGCTTGTTGCCTCAAGCTATTATTGGTTTGTTTGCAGGAGTATGGATTGATAGATTCAATCGTAAAAAAATAATGATTATTGCTGATCTTGCTGTAGCTTTATCCAGCTTATTTTTAGGAGTGTTATTCTTTATCGGGATTAAATCCATTATATATGTTTATATAGTTCTGTTTATCAGAGCCTTGGGAGAAACATTCCACAAGCCTGCTCTACAAGCTGCTATTCCCCAATTGGTCCCGCCATCAGAACTTACAAAAGCAGGTGGATTGGGGCAAATGATCAACTCTGCATGCTCTATGTTGGGACCTATGCTTGGTGCGTTATTAATGAGCATAACAACCCTTCAATATGTGATGCTTATAGATGTTTTGGGGGCTGTTTTTGCAGTAACAACATTATCTTTTGTGAAAATACCTAAACATATGATAGTCCAGACAAACAAACTGAGTTTCGTACAAGAAATAAGGCAGGGTGTCAACGCTTTTAAATCAAACAAGGCATTGCTCCGACTTTCTATTCCCATGCTGATATCTACAATCATTTTTGTTCCTTTAGGTACACTGCTACCCCTGATGGTTAAAGGATATTTTAATGGCACGGCATGGCACAATGGCATTGTACAAACCTTATTTTCCAGTGGAATGCTGATTGCAGCAATGGTTATTGGTATTACTGGTGGGCTCAAAAAACAGTTTTTAATGATTTCTATTTCTACGGGTTTATTAGGTATATGTGCATTACTTGGTGGGATATTGCCATCACATTTATTTTGGCTTTTCTGTGTTATAGTGTTTGTCATGGGAACAACGGGTATGGGCTTTAACATTCCATTTACTTCTTACATCCAAAAAACCGTTCCTGCTGAAAATTTGGGGAAAGTTATTTCACTGGTTACCAGTGTTATGAGTTTTGCAGCTCCTGTTGGAATGTTCATTGCGGGACCTATATCAGAAATTATCGGGGTTAGTAACTGGATGTTTTTCGCAGGAATAATCATGATTTTTGTAGGTATTCTATGTTATTTTCTCACCAAAGAATTCGATACTCCACAGAATAGCGAGGTAATTCTATATGAAAAGTACAATTTTTAAAAGTATTATTGGCTTCCTTCTATTATTTGTTTCTCCCTTTATTGTTTTGACTATAGTTGGTTCAT
This sequence comes from uncultured Alkaliphilus sp., assembly GCA_938074565.1. Lineage (GTDB taxonomy): Bacteria > Bacillota > Clostridia > Peptostreptococcales > Natronincolaceae > Alkaliphilus. Next base: position 11,008 of record CALJEQ010000028.1, read on the forward strand.
TATACGTTATAATTCAAGTAATTGGAGGGACATCATTTACAACAGGAGTTCAGTCATTTATTAATATTATCTACAGCCTTGTACCATTTTTTTCGTATCTAACAACGATACCTTTAATCTTATTACTGGTTATGATAATAATTAAAAACAAACAAAAAATAGTAAAATTACTGCAGAAACAATAGATATTAAAATAAGCATTGGTACTTGAATATTAATGCTTATTTTTATTTTCTTATAATCTAATTTTTATTTTACATTTTTATTAAAAGTTTAAGCAAACTGTTAGCTGAAATTTCGCGTTTCTGGGAAGTTTTTTCTCCTTTGTCTTCTGTTTTTTTATTATAGCTTTTGACATGGAAAAACTCACTTTAACTTATTCTAGAATACAAGGGGACGCTTCAATCGTCTTGAATACAAGGGGACGTTTCAATCGTCTTGTGTATTGCTCTTTCAATTATGCTTTTTCCCATCCCAATAACTCGTCCTATCTGTCGAATACTTGCACCTGTAGTTTGATATATCTTCTTAATTACTAAGTTTTTCTCCTCAGGCGACATCTCTCTAAATTGCTCTAAATTATACTGGTTATGGATTAATTCCTTCAAGCTTATATCTGTATAGTTATTTAAAGGTTTATAATCTAAACATTTATCATCATTTTTTCTATCCATAAATTTACAAAATCTCTTGTTAGAAAGAATCCAACAATTAATTCTGCATCTAAATAGGTACTTTCACCTGAAAATTCTAATAAATACTGTCTGTAACTGCACCAGGGATAATCCATGCATTCATAACTATGTTTGCTTTTTGAGGATTGTTATGGATATATCTTAATACCGTAAGTAAATAATCTTCAGTTTCTACAACTTCACCACACCTTTATTTTATCATTATTAAATTCTAATAACGATGTTACATGGGCTGATATGTCCCCATTTTTAAGTTGTACTTTCATTACAGAAATTACCAAACTATCAATACATTCTAATCGTTCGATATTAACATTCCAATTCCCTGGGTATTCTGAATTAACCCTAACAAATAGAATATTACGCCTTATTCACTTTTGATTTCTTTTTTGCACTTAAAGATTCGTTGATATGAATCACCTGATGTCTTGTCACAGGCATTAATATAATTCCTGACACATTTTTTCTTCCCCAAAAATCGATAAGCCAATTTGAAGCTTCTACATTTAATACTGCTCCTTCATCTAGTATGCGTTGTAAACTTCGTTTATCAAATTTTCTTTTCATATCTTCAGTGGAAAGATTTTTTATTATGTCTCTTGTTCTTCTTCCTACTTCAATTCTATAATTTTTTAACTCTTGTACATTTATATCTTTACTAAATTCCATTATGTCATTTTCAAGCATTGCATTGCCAGTATCAATAATATTTGAGTTTATTCTTTCCTGCCAACTTTCTCTATTAAATACCTGTATATCTCCAGCAATCAATAAATTCATTGTTATATCTTCTATTCTAGTAGAATGCCAAAAACCGTAAGCGATAGTACGGCCTTTTTCGTTTTTCGATTTTCTGAACGTTTTTTCATCTAATCCTTCCCACAACTCATCTTCAAATGTTTTTTTGTCAATTCCCGACATAATTGAGCAATGAACCATTGTATGTAAGCTTAAAGATAATCTTTTGCTTTCTTCAATTTTACTCGGATTTAAAATTATCTCCCTTAATTGCTTAATTTCATTATTCCATGTCTTTAAATCCATAAAATATTTTCCCCCTTTTTTAGATCCTCATATTCTACTACTATGACATTATAATATTCTATATAAAGGCGTAAACCCCTACTAATACACCTATATTTAGAATAGTAATCTCCTATTATAAAACTTTAATACAAAAGGACGTTTCAATTGTGTTATTTGATTGCTCTTTCAATTATGTTTTTTCCTATCCCCATAACTAGTCCTATCTGTCGAATACTTGCGCCTGTAGTTTGATATATCTTCTTTATTACTAAGTTTTTCTCCTCTGGCGGCATCTCTTTAAATTTTTCTAAATTGTACTGGTTATCGATTAATTCTTTTAAGCTTGCATCTGTATACTTCTTTAATGGTTTATAATCTAAGCATTTATCATCATTTTTACTATTTATAAAATTTATAAAGTTATCCCTTGTTCTATAGTGTATTTCTCAAATTAGTTTTTAGTGGTACTTATCCTTATGCTAACAATAAAAGACTTAAAGCCATAACAGCCATTCCTGAAATAAGTCCATAAATAGCTATATGATGTTCTCCATATTTCTCAGCTGTTGGAAGCAATTCATCTAACGAAATATAGACCATAATTCCTGCAACACCAGCAAATACAATTCCAAACATAGCGTCATTAAAAAATCTCATCAATAAAAAATATCCTACTATAGCTCCTACAGGTTCAGCTAGCCCTGAAAGTAAAGAATATAAAAATGCCTTTTTTCGATCACCAGTGGCAAAGTATATTGGCACGGATACCGCAATACCTTCAGGAATGTTATGAATTGCTACAGCAACTGCAATGCTTATTCCTAGAGTTGGATCCTGTATGGCACTAATAAAGGTTGCTAATCCCTCAGGGAAATTATGAATTGCTATAGCTAAAGCTGAAAACATACCCATTCTTAATAACGCTGGATCATCTACTTTTTCCTTCTTCATATCTTTTACATCTCGTATTTCATGAGGGTTTTCTGCACTTGGAACAAACTTATCAATTAATGCTATTACTGCAATTCCTCCAAAGAAGGCGATAGTAGTAATCCAATATCCCTTTGTTGATCCATAGACAACTTCAAGTGATTCTCTTGCCTTAACAAATATTTCAATCATAGAAACATAAATCATTACTCCCGCAGAAAAGCCTAAAGCCCCAGATAAGAATTTCTTGTTTGTTTGCTTTGTGTAAAAAGCTAAGGCACTTCCAATACCGGTAGATAATCCTGCAAATAATGTAAGACCAAATGCAAATAACAATCTATTTGTAGTTATATCCATATTTAATTCTCCTTTACACATATTTTATTTTACTACTATAAAGTACCCAGTCAATTATCTGATAAACATATTTATTGGTATTTTGGGTATTTTATGTCTACGATGAATGTAATATGCCGCCCTCCTCACGAAGCTTTAATCTAAAAGCTTCATATGAATATTAAAGTTGCTAGAGATTTTATCTACTTTGGCAATCCCCATGCTACTGTAGTTGTAACTGACGCTACTTGCTTAGAAAGAAAAAGACTTTACTCTAAATTAATCAGAATAAAGTCTTTTGGTTCTTGTGCTTTTTCGTTTCTTCCTACTCTGTAAACTCCTCTCTTAATAGTCCCATTATAATATTATCGTGATATTTACCGTCTCTATAAAGTTCTTGTCTTAACCTACCTTCTATTTTAAATCCACATTTTTCATAACTTTTTATAGCCCTATCATTAAAAGAAAAAACATTTAACTTTATTTTATTAATATTCATTTGATTAAAAATAAAACTAATTAAAACCTTCATGGCATCAGTTCCATATCCTTTGCCCCAATACTCTTTCTTTCCGATAAGTATCCCAATTGTTGCAATACTGTTTTTCCAATCTATGTTATTTACACCACAAGAACCAATATACTCATTAATATCTAAGTCTACTATGGCAAAGCTATATTTATCGCCAAATGCTGAAATACCTTCAAACCAATTTTCCTCATCTTTTTCAGTAAAAGGAAAAGGAATTGTAGGTGATAATAATCTCCTAGTCTCTGGATCATTTATATAATTTTGGGCTAAAATAATGTCTTCCCTTCTTAACTCTCTTAATATAATTTTTTCCCCTGTAAACATATTTCTACCTCCCACATTTTTTTATTATTCAAACCAAGTAGGTTTAGATAACTCAAACCCCTTATGTTCTTCTATTATCCTTTCTACCCTTTCATGCATTTCATTTAAATGATTTTCATCGTACTTTAGTGTCCACACAATTGCAGAAGTTATTGACACAGCCATGTATAGTCCAAATAAATTCCAGAAATATTCGGGTATGCCCTCTGGAAAATAGCCCACTATTTGACCAATGCTAAAGGGAACACTAACTTCCCTACTAAAAAACCCTACCTTGATAAAATCGTGTAGAGGGTCACCCCAGTCGTATCTATTAAAATCAATCACTCCACTATACTTTTTGTCCTTAACTATTATGTTGCTGGGATGAAAGTCATCATGCTGAAATACATTGGGTCGATTATTCATAAATTGAACATTTTTTTCTATGTATTTAAAAATCCTATCTTGATTGGATACTTTGTAGCCTGTTTTACAGTATTCGTTATAATAATAATTTTGTTTTCTAAGTTTTCTTTCATACCATTCAGGAATTTTTGAAGGGGCTAAATACTGATGCATTTTTTTCAATTCTAAACCAGCTTCTATTCCAATCTGATACTGCTCATTATGGCTATATTGAGGCAACATGTCTGCTGCTTCATTTCCTTCTATATAGTTTACTAACATATAACAGATATTTAGCTCTTCAACTCTTCCAAAGTCTACTACTTTAGATGTTCTAACATTATACTCTGGCATTTTAGATAGATGATAATATTCTTCCTTTTTAGCCTCATATCCAGCTATATCAGACATTCTAAGAATTAGTTTACTATCTAATGGATTTTCCATTATAACAATAAATTTACGATCAGAGGAATATCCTTTATGTATTTCTTCAATACTTTTTGTTTTAGATAATAAAGGAATATATTGTTTTATAGCATCTTCAATATTTGTATTCATCCTAACCCTCCCTCAACTTCATTTGCTTTTTTTCCAACTCCCACACAAATACATTCAAGCTAGTATAATGCTTAGCAAGTTTAACCTTATTTTTCATAGAAATAGAAAAAATCTAAACCATTATACTTTTTAGTCCCTATCATATCTTGGTGAGTATGATAATTCATATTATATTCTAGGTTATCTTCTAGCCCAACAAATCTATCAGTAGAATTTGCTAATTCAAGTAGTACGTCTCCATTACCACAAACAATAAAATTTTTCTTAAAAATCTTAGTACAAAGTCTTTTTTCTATAAGCCACACTGGTCTTTGTAGATTGATTTTGGGTACGTTAATATCCCTTTTATAGCCTAAAGTTTTTCTAGAAATTTCTATGGCTCTACTAATTTCTTTTGAACTAAGTCTAGTATTACAATAATTAAATATTACCATGTCCAAGTGAAATCTTCCTATCTTCCACCATTGTTCAAATCCTTCATAGGCTTGAGAGTTATCTTTTATGTAAAAAATGGAATTCTCTTGTTTATAAGTTGCAGATATAATAAATAAATTTCTCATAAATTCAAATCCATCAGAATTAGCCAAAATTACCTTTGTATATTCGATTGGGTCGATAAATCTTAGTTGTTTCGATACATTAACAACCTCAAATATATAAACTTTCTTTCCTCCATGAAGCATTACTTCTTTTACTATAAATTCCAAACCTGTGTTCCTCCCAAATTAAGTTAATTTAACTTATAATATAACATTTTTAGTAATTGTTAAAGTACTGTTTTATTATTTTTTATTTATTGCATGTATATAGTTACATGCATACAAGGGGACGTTTCTATTGTCTTAAATACAAGGGGACGTTTCTATCGTCTTATTTAGTAGCTCTTTCAATTATGTTTTTTCCTATCCACATAATTCGTCCTATCTGTCGAATACTTGCACCTGTGATTTGATATATCTTTTTTATTTATTACAAAGTTTCCTCCTCAGGCGACATCTCTCTTATTTGCTCTAAATTATACTGGTTATGGATTAATTCCTTTAATACTGGTCCCTATATCCTCACTTTCCTTCATGAGTAAGTGAACATGATTATCCATCAAGCAGTACCCATACAATTTGAACCCTCCATTAGTTTTGGCACTTAAAAGCTTTTCAATAAATACTCTTCGATCTTCGTTATCTAAAAATAAATTTCTTCCGTCTATTCCCCTTAACATAATATGATAAATTCCTGTACTACTCTTTACTCTCGCTTGTCTAGCCATTTTTATCACCCTATTTTAGAATAGCATATTAGTGTTTGAAGGATAATTGTAACGTCACTTTGTATTAAAAAAAGTTCTACTTGCTGTTTTTAGATAACAAATCCTACAACTATAGCTAAGACTACAATAAGCGGTGCTGTAACTTTTTTTGTAAATAATAGAGCTACCGTAAGTAGCATAACGATTATATTATCAATCACAAATCCACTTTTTTGCATCAGAATTACCGAAGCTATAGTAATTAAGCCACCTGCAACAGCACTAATACCTTTCAAAGAAACCTTTATTCCTTTAATCTTTTTTAAGTTTTCCCATATTGGATAAATGAAGTAGATTAAAAGAAGCCCTGGCAAAAATATCCCAATACCACCCGCAATAGCGCCAAGTACTTGGGTTAATACACTCCCTCCACGGGCCGCCATCCCACCTGAATATGCACTAAAGCTAAACATCGGCCCTGGCAGTCCTTGTACAAGCCCAAAGCCAGTCAAAAACTCTTGATTTGTCATATATTGATTCACTTCTACTAATTCACTATACATAAGTGGTACTACTACCTGCCCGCCACCAATTACCAAATAACCATAGCGGTAAAAACTTTCAAATAAGTGGAGGATTCTATTATCCCATACAAGAGTAAGAATAAGGCTCCCTATTGCAAACATACCAAAGGTAATCAAATATGCCCAAGGCGGATTTAATTTTACACGATTCCATAAATTCTTCTCTTCTGAAGTAACAATACTTACCACGCCACCAATAACCAGTACCAATGGAAAGATCCAAGCTTCTCTTATAAAGTAAGTGGATATAGCTCCAAAGAGTAATAACAAAAAAGTAATCTTATCCTTTACTACTTTACGTCCAATACGGTATGCAGCAACAATGATGAAACCTACTGCCATTGGACCAATGTAACGAAGCTCATTCTGAGATATGTTCATACTACCTAAAAATTGACTTAAAAATGAAAGTAACGTCATCACTGTAAGCACAGGCAAAGTCCATACTATCATAGTTAGAAATGCCAACACTGGCCCTCCAATTTTATGCCCAATCGCTACGATTGTTTGAGTACTACTCGGACCGGGCAAAATACCAGTCAAAGCGATAAGTTCAACTAGCTCTTCTTCCGTTAAATAGTTTTTCTTTGCCACCATTTGATCTGTAAAGACTCCGTAATGAGCTTCAGGTCCTCCATAAGCGCCTAAAGAACAAATAAATACATCTTTTAAAAAGGGGCTCCATTGTACCCGTTTGGGATTTTCTAGGTTTTCGGTTTTCATAATAAAATCATCCTTTCACCTTCCAGTTATAATAAGTATTCCAAATACTAGATTAATTAATATCTATCCCTTTGACACGGTCTAATCATCAACCTCGTTCATACCCTAGTCTACCAGTAGCTCCGTTGAGGCTATTTTCTTAAATTATTTTTCTAAGGTTTTAAGATGCCCAATCCTCCTCTCCTTGATAAGAGGTTCAAAGCATTTATTTTAATTTAAGCCTTTATTTTCATTTAAACACAAGGGGGCGTTTCTATCGTCTTATTTAATAGCTCTTTCAATTATGTTTTTTCCTATCCCCATAACTCGTCCTATCTGTCGAATACTTGCACCTGTAGTTTGATATATCTTCTTTATTACAAAGTTTTTCTCCTCAGGCAACATCTCTCTAATTTGCTCTAAATTATACTGGTTATGAATTAATTCCTTTAAGCTTGCATCTGTATACTTCTTTAATGGTTTATAATCTAAGCATTTATCATCATTTTTACTATTCATAAAATTTACAAAGTTATCCCTTGTTAAAAATAATCCAACAATTAACTCTGCATCTAAATATGTGCTTTCACCTGAAAATTCTAATAAATACTGTCTGTAACTGCTCCAAGAATAATCACCTGCATTCTTAACTATATTGGCTTTTTGAGGATTGTTATGGATATATCTTAATACTGTAAGTAAATAATCTTCACTTTCTACAACTTCACTATTATATCTATTTTGAAATAAGTGTCCCGTTCTCCCGTGTTTATTATTATGCCACTGTACATAACCTATAGTGATTCTCTTAATACTGGTCCCTATATCCTCACTTTCCTTCATGAGTAAGTGAACATGATTATCCATTAAACAGTACCCATACAAGTTAAATCCCCCATTAGTTTTGGCACTTAAAAGCTTCTCTAAAAATACTCTTCGATCTTCGTTATCTAAGAATAAATTTCTTCCGTCTATTCCCCTTAACATTATATGATAAATTCCTGTACTACTCTTTTCTCTCGCTTGTCTAGCCATTTTATCACCCTATTCTAGAATACCATATTTGTGTTTGAAGGACAATTGAAACGTCCCTTTGTACTTAGGGATCAAAGACATATATTTATTTAATTTGATTGCTTGAATAATTGCTTCTTCCCAGTTTTCATTGGTATCTAACACATCTGATTCAGCAATATCAGCTTCTTCGCCTTCTATTTCTTCCTCAGTTTCCTCATCATCATTCTCTTCATCATCGGTAATGGGTGTCCCCTCTATTTCTATTGCTTCATTGTCTTCATCCTGTTGATTAAACTGTACCTCGTCCTTCTCTTCCTTCAAGATATTCAGAAAAGCCAGTATATACTTAACATCCTCCCAGTTTATATCACCGTTAGCGGAGTAAATCTTAATGATCTTATTAATCATAGAGCATTCATCTTGGGCAAACATTGACATATAGATGTTTTTTATTTTTAGAGCTAACAGCATCTGGTAGGTTATCTTTGTATATTTGGACTTGGGAGGATGAACATAATTGGCTACTCCAAAGACATCATAATCATACTATTTGATAAGGGCTTTGTACTCCACCATATTCTTAAATAGACAGCCATCTTTATTTTCAGTTTCTCCTTTTTCTAGGAAGGCTTTAAAGCAACTCTTGGTCATGAGAATATCAATAGTATCTACTGGGTGTTTGTCTCCGAATAGATCGGTAATATATTCTCCACCTTCTGCCTTTAGCCATTTTCTAAGTTCTACAATGTTAAAGAATGCTTTGCAATAGGGAAATCGGAGTTGCCCTCCTTGATCCTCTAGTTTCATTCCCAATCTTTCAGCAAAGGCTATATCTATTAGGGCTGTTCCATCGGCAAAGTTAATGGGAACATCCTTAATTTCTTCTTTAAATTCTATTCCTGTTGTCATTTTATCTACTGGGAAGATAAAGTCTTCTGGAATAGTTTCACATTGTTCTCTTGAATAGCAGGGTATCCATTTATATATCCCTTTGGCAAAAACTCTACTAATGGGTTTATCTGCTTCCTCTAGTTTTGGTTGCAACCCTTCTTCCTTTAATTGATTGATGGTTAGCTGGTTTTCTTTATTGGCTTTACTTCTTTTGGGTAGTTCCTTATTCCTAGCCTGTTCCTTACCCTTGGCTAGTGTTTTACTATAAGCCTTTACCTTTTCCATTTCAGCTAAATAGGATTGATAGAGAACTTCTTCCTCTTCGGTTCTTGTATAGGCTTCATGATATACAATGGATTGATTTTCTAAATCATACTCTAAATCCTCTATTACACAGATATTTAATTGATCTATATAGTCCTTTATATTGAATAAATTACAGGAGGTAGTCATGAGAGCAACGGCTGTAAGGTATTTACTAGGAACTGTCATATTTGGCTGTTTCCCTAGAGTCAAAACTTCCTTTAGTTTTTTATAGATTCCCTCAAAGACAAAATACTGTTTACAAGTTTTATGTTGGCTTCCACTTAGGGAAATATCAAGGAAAAGGTACTTACAACCCCTATACCAAACCCCTTCATCAAGGGCTTTTCTAAGTTTCTCTTTTTCATCAGTAGTAGAGCCTGTACCAGTTTTAATGGTGATAATTTCATTTAACACATTTGATTGATTATCTACTGGTGTGCCTTTAATTATTTTATTGGTCATATGGAATAGAAAATTCTCGCTCTGTTGTACTGGCTTATGATCCTCTGGTTCTACTATTTTAAAGACGTATTCTTTACTACATTTCTCTAAATCCCATAGTCGGAATTGGTTGATTAGATACTGTTTTCGTTTGTTTTTCAAGATGCTCCCCCCTCAATATGATTAATACATAATAAAATTAAATAATTTTTCTTGACACATAATAGAAATCTCTGATATTATAATAGAGTAATAAGTGTACGTGGATACTCTATCATAGGGTATTAGAGACAACAAAAGAGACAGGTGTTGCTAGACACCCATCGGACAAAAAATACAATGCAAAGCAGAACTGCCAAGAATAGTACAGTTCTTTTTTTTATGCAGTTTTTGGGTCTTATTTTAATGATAGCATATATTTTTAAAAGGGGCTAGGGGTAATGTATAGTTTTTTTAGAATGGCGTAATTTCAGTAACAAAAATGGATATTGGGTTATGGGCATAAAAAAACCTCCAAAGTAGATTTGTAATTTGATTGATTACTGTGACTACTATGGAGGGTTTGTATTAATTGGTCTTCTAGTTGGCATTTAAATTGTGTATCTTATAAAAAATCTATTTAATTGGTCTTATCAGTTTATTCTCTTAAAGTGCCGTCCTTGATATGGTATTCAATATTTCGTGAGCTACAAAATTCAATTACTTGCCTACTTAACTTATTATAATATTCCTTAGCTCCCTTATATTTTGTAACTATAGGGTTGTAGTTAGTTCGACCAAAGATAATTTTATCAACAAAACTTACAGTTTCAAGTATGTCATTAAAATCCTGCTCTATAATGTTAGGAGTTGGATATGGTTCAATACTTATCCAAGTCTTACAACCTTTTTTATGTAGTTCTTTCAAGCCATTAATTCTGTCTATGTATGGTGCAGCTCCAGGTTCAATTTTTTCTCTAAAATCCTCATTAAGTGAAATAAGTGTAATACCATACTCATTATCTTTAGATAATTCTGCCAAACGTATAGGGAGTACTCCTTTAGTTAAAGCACTACATTTAATTCCATTATTATTCATCCTTTTAATTATTTCAATACTCATATTGGCTATTTCATTATAGCCATACATAAATGGGTCAGTTGTAAAACAGAGGTGAAGTGAAGTTATTTTATCTCTAAGCTTCGGAATTTCTTTATCTATTATGTCTAAAGCATTTTCTACAAGAGCCGGTTCAATCCATTCTGCTTCATTGCTTACCTTTGCGAACCGTTTTGCGATTAAGTATGCATAACATGGATACTGACAAGCATGAGAACATCCTTGGACATGATTCACTGTATAGTCTCCATATTCTACAGCAGTTTTGTATATCAAAGTTTTTCTTCTGATATAATTTTTAACTTGTTTCATTATGTACACCTTACTTTCACACTATGTCCTTTACTTACTGTCCAAAATTTTGAAATCTTCCCTTTTGGTGTAAACTTAGGATTTCTAACTACTTCAATGTTATTATCATTGCATAATTTGTCCAATTCTTTACAAATATCACTTGTAGATACCCTAACACCATATTTACTAATGAATTCAGCAAGGAATATATCGATATCAATATATTCCTTATGGAGTTTCATAATTTCTAGAATTTCTTTTTGTAACTCTTCTTTATTTACAGAAATATTCTCAATATCTTCAGTAAACATACTTATTTGGCCATGATTCTGTATTGTCTGCAAAGCTTCCCACCGTTTATACATATTATCGTTCATTAAAGCACAGCCTTGTGCATGATTAGTTGCATGTATCATCCTATATTTAGGTCTCTGCCCCTTTTGTAACCTTATAGGCATATTAAGAACATATTTAAAATGCTCTTTAAGGTTTTTACAGTATTGTTCAGAAAACTTTTTTTCAGCTTCATATCCGTCAATAGTTTTATTCTTATACTCTTCGATAATTGCTTGCCAGTATGTACCACCAGCCACTTTGTTTAAATCTTGAATTGACTTTAGATTATTAACATTTAAATTATCTACTCCTACTAAGTCTTCCAAAATAACTGCATCAAACTGAGTATTCATAGCATTACAAGCTTCTCTTATAAAACCGAATGAATTAAAATTAATTAACATCTCTATACTATATAGATTTATTTCAGATATCTTCTCAAATATAGAAAAGTCTAATACTTTTACACCATACGGGTCAATATATAGAAAAACATTCTGCATTTTCTTTCCTACTAATAATCGTTCAATATTATCCTCATATTTTCCTTCGACTATAGCAACATTTTTAAAATGTTTAACATTATTTCTTAAAGCATTAGCATGATTTAATTCAATAAGACATAATTCAACGTCTGATTGATTAAATTTTGTTCTTTGTAGAGATTCAGAAATAATATTTAATGCGATGATAGGTGAACCTGCATTTCCATCTTCAAATCTTCCTTTCCCAGCAAAAGCATCAACATAAAATATCGGTTTCTGTGTTGCTAGTATTTTTGAAAAGTAAGGTTTCAAATAACATCCTAAAAGTTGATCTTTAATAATTGACCATTGTTTTTTCTCTTTAAAAAAATCTTCATTATTTTTACTCAATGCTCCACCCCCTATTATATCATAATAACTTTTTCTAGTAATTATTTTCTCTATCAATTCTTTCAAGATATTTCCTGACCTTGTACAAACATATTGTTATATGTATTTACAAACGTATCTTAATAATAATCTACCCTATCGATTAATTCCTTCCCTCTCCACTCGGAATTTGGTTCATCTAAATATGCTGAACCATACATCTCATAAGAATAAAGATTTAGTGAAACATCTTTTATTAACCACTTCTTATATTGATTTATTGTATTTTTAAACATTTTCCAATTTAATTCATTATAGTCATATGGTTTCTTTGCATTATTCAGAATATTGTCCATTCTATCTCTTGCAGGAGGATGCGATAAAGTGTCCCACGGATTTCTAGGACATATAACATCAATTGCTGCTTCATACAATTCCAATGATCCAAACCATAGTATAGTGCTTTCGAATAATTTTTTATACTCCTCATTATCTAGTTGTGGCAATTCTAAAGACTTTAAATCAGCTTGTAATTCTTCTTCTTGAGATTGACTATAAACTTTCATTTGCATATATTCTTTATCTTTATTCGATATTGCAAAATAGATAGGTTTAATAACAGACCTTGATTCTTTGAGATGCCCTAACATATAATGAGAGAACTCGTGTCCTACAATACTCATAAGTTGATAATCAATTGGAGCATGCATACCGTGATGAATGTTTTCAGTTACAATCCCTCTAGGGTCCATTAAAAAATCAAGTGTTTCGGTTTTTAACATTACTCTTATTGCTATTCTAATAGCATTATGGCATACATATTCTGGTATATTATCTTCGAACTGTAATAAAGCCATATTCATAAATTTACAAAAAAATACAAGTGATTCACTTATGGTAATTATTGGACCAAATTTAGTATTAAATATATAACCATTCGGGTCATTTGAAAATATATTACCATATACTATATCAGTACATTTTTTTCTCGTTTCATCATCAACAGCTTTTAGGAACATATCATAAGGTTTTGTGGTAAAAGATTCTTCTAAAGACCAGTTTTTTTCTCTTATAAGTGCTTTATTTCTATATACTCTAAACAACCTCATATTATCAACAATTATATCTGCTCTAAGCTTTAACAGATAATCTTTTGCATTATCTACATTACTGATTCTTTTGTACTCATATTCATTTAGTATTGGGAAGTATTTTATTTTTTCCAATAATTTTTTGTCCATATTAATATACCCCTTTCTAGAGCAAAAATAAAACTATTAAAGTGAGTTTTTCGTTTTACAATCTGTTGGCTTTTTTAAGTTCTATAAAAAGCTTGTACTTTTTACGTATCAATTTAACTTTCGGTATATTATTATAGAAATAGTTTAATGAATGACCCTAGTTCAAAAGCATCACTAGTTAAACAACACGTAGGTTTTTCTAAGTAAAAATATCGCATCATTCATTCTTACATGAACCTTCATTTACCTACCTTCAAAATTATCATCTGAGATTCTAGATTTTATATTTTTAAAAATATGTAAAGTTATCAAGAAAAAATTGCTTTTAGCTGATATGGAACTGAACTTTGTTTTCCTAAGTTTAACTATCAAAGTATTTTTTATATTTTTTTTGTATTTTTGTATTATTAGGAAATTCATCCATCTCAATGAGAGCTTTGGTTTTCTCTATTCCCTCTTTTCCTTTTGAGTCAAACATATACTGCTGACATTCTACAAGGGATTGACCGTGTATCATGTCCTTAATAATCATGTCATCTTGATTAATCCCAGAAGTAGAAATTAAATGAGAGTATCCTATAGTTGTATTTGAATGAGCTGATACCCTTTTAAGATAATAGTTACTTATATTTGATACTATCTGCATAAAATTAAATTCTTTAGTCATTAGTGTATTATAGAATCTCTTTTTAACTTTATCAGTATTTTTTTCCCACAATATGATATAAAAAATCGCCGTACCGAACCTGATTAAATGCGTTGAAAATGCTCCTTGAACTTTTAGAGAATTAATAAATGGATCTATACCAAACGAAACTAAACAAAGACTATTTCCTAATAACTTAGGATCATTAACAATTTGTAGTGGCTTATAGGCATAAAATTGTTCTGGTAATGGTGTAGTGTTAATATGCATGCCCATAAAAATTGAAAAGTCTATATCTTCTATTCTTCTGTTATAAAGCATATACCCTAAAGCTCTTTGATGCCACGATGTATCTCTTTTTTTTGATCTTTCATTATTATATATTATTTTTAATAACCATCTTGAAAGTTGAAAGTACTCTAACGTGGCAGGAAACTCATTATTCATAAGATCAACAGATATCTCTTCAGTAAAATTGCTGGATATTAACTCCTTACCATAACTATCTAAAGAGCTTAACAAGGTTTCATTACATTCCTTGCAAACATCAGCGATTGTAGCCCCATTATTGTCAATATACTTCTTGTAATCATTAAAAGTAATATATTGTTCTGGATATAGATCAATAATCCCTTTAGGAATAATATGTTCTGCGGTTCTCTTATGTTTGTTGCTATCAAATAATCTTTTACAATATTGACATTGTCCCTTTACTTTTTTCATCATGCACCTCATTTATGGTAAAAATATAGTTAAGAATTTATTGCATTTTTGTTTTATTTTAATTTATTTCTCCACCACCCCACCATTTCCCTCCATATTCCAACAAAATAATTCAAATATTTTTACATCACTCAGTTAACATTTCCAGCCACTCACCCTACCAGTTACCCCTAGGTTGTAAACTTTACTTAATTATGGGCAAAACAAAAGGATCATTCTGTCAATACAGAGTTAATCCTTAATAAAAGCAAGAAAAACTAAACGACCAGAACCCAATGGAATATCTGGGTCTAGTAGTTTAATTGATTTTTATTATTTTCACTGGCTGCTTGACAGGGGTAGTAGTTGAGTATAGAGTTGATCATTGTTTGCTTAGTAATAACCTAATTAAGTACTAATGCTACTTTATCCAGTCAACAGCTACCACTTTATTTGCCAAACAGATCACTCCTAGCGATTTTATTATCTATATAGCAAAGCCTCTAGTTGTAGTATAGGCGGAGATTCTTTGACGGTTCTTTCCAATGTTAATTGAAGTTCTACATTTTACATCAAATAAATTACCTTCTTTACTATCAAACTAAATAAGATATTTTATCACTTCAAATAACTCTGGAAAGAACCTCTTTGACGATTACGAGAATGCTGAAGTAAAGCTTGAATAATATCAAAATAAGGGCAAGTAATATCTCCTTGTGTTCTGATAAAGTGAAATGATACTATTCATGAATTCAGAGATAGTTCACAAGAGAAAAATTGTTGTTAAGTGTTAATTTAAGGCCTATGTTAACCTTGAGAAGGGGGGTAATGTGGGTCTTTTGTTGTGTTTACGTGTATGCATTAATGATGAAAAAATTGTAGATTTTAGGAGGAATTGCGGAGTTAACGTAGAATATATGAATCAAATAAAGACAGGAAAGGAAGAATTATGTATGGAGAATATCATTAGTAAATTTACAAGTGGTGGTATCGCCATTGCATTGCTAACATTTTTTGTTAATATCAATCCAATCACATTATTGACTGCTAGTGAACTAGAATTAAAATTATCTAAAAAAGAAAAGCGATTCTCCCATAATGCATTTCACTATATCTTCAAAGTTTGTCTTTTATCATTAATATCAACAGCTTTTACTCTAATGTTTTTTGAACAGAACATTAATATTTACATTAAGTGGTCATTGCTGGTAGTTAGCAGTTTAGGAACGATAGTTATTATGTATTTTATTTTAAGAAAACAACAAAATTTCAATTCTTTGATTAAGGGAAATAAACCTATCAGTGTGGTATTTCTAATATTTATAGCAATTATATATACTGTAGCTTCAATTATTACAATTCCTTACCTGTTTGCAGATAAAATGAAGCAAATCTCAATTACAACTATGGAAGAACTATTACATACTATAATAGTTTTATTGATATTTTATGCGATGATATCAATTTTTTTATATATTCCATTTTATAATATGTACCATTCATCTTTTTATTTTGAAAAACAAAAAAGAAACTTCTATATTAAAATAGGTGACGTGGAATGGTCTTTGCTTGACCCTATTGATGATAGTAGGTTTTTATTAGGAAATGAAAAATCTCATGAAGTTTGTACTGAATTTATGATTATGAACAAAGAAGACCTGTACAAAGAAATAATAAAGGTAAAAAAGAAAGAGGGGGGTTCCCCCACTCCCCAATAACCCAAAACAACTATACAACCCATACAACCACTACCCTACTTTCATTCCCTATATAGTCTTACGCAACACTCAACATGCCCTTAAGAGGGCAACAAACCCATGTTCCCCCATACAACCTTACCACCACTTCTTCATATGAGGGAACATAATTTCAACCATACCAAACCCAGTATTTCCAACTACTCTAACCCCTCGTCAGCACTACCACGCACTCCACATGCCCCGTATAAAGAAACATATTTTATCCACCACAGTTATTAATATTTATAACGATATTATTTACATATAGCTCCAATTTTTCCCTTAAAAACATCCCTTTCAATTAACATACATCATACAATAGCAAAAAGAACTCCATAAAAAACCTGGAGTTCCCTATATCACACAATATATCAAATCACATAACTTCTTTTTTTCTTTATATCCTGCATAAACACTAATATACTACTTAATTATTCTTACCTTTCAATGCCTTAATAACCCTTTCAGGCGTTAATGGTAGCTCATTAATCTTCACTCCTGTAGCATTATAAAAAGCACTTACAATTGCAGGAGCAGCAGGAATCATAGCAGGTTCAGCCATTCCTCTAGCACCAAAAGGCCCATCTTTTTGAGGATTTTCAACAAAACTGACCTTCATTTCTGGCATATCATTGGAGGTTGGTATCTTATAATCCATAAAGGAAGGGTTCATAAATTTACCATTCTTCATGATTATCTCTTCAAACAGGGCAGAACCAATTCCTTGAACAATTGCTCCTTCACTTTGGGCTTTAACAAGGTCTGGATTAATTGCCTTGCCAACATCAAAACAGGAAGCAACTTGTAGAATTCTAATGTTACCCGTTTCCATGTCTACTTCAAGCTCTACACCATAACAACCATAAGTCCAAAATACCACAGGGTTATCCGCCAAACCAGTATTCATATCAAAATTTCTAATATTTTCAGGAACAAAAATTCCTCTACCCATTATTGGTCCATGCACACCAGAACCGTCTGGCATATTTAGCCCTAAAGCTAATTCTTTAATTGGTATCTTTTTATCGGGATAAATAGTGGACATTATACATTCATCCTCCAGCTTTAAATCCCTTGGGAAAATCCCCAGTTTGATACTTGCCAGTTGAACTAACTGCTGTTTTATATCTTCACAAGCCTTAATGATGGCATTTCCAACAGAATAGGTTATACGACTTGCCACCGTCTGCCACTCATAGGGGTTATGGGCTGTATCCCCTGTATTAATGGTAAACTTTTCTGGTGGGATAGAAAGTATTTCAGCAGCTATTTGAATTAGAGCAGTGTCCGACCCTTGCCCTATATCCTGTGCGCTAACGGATAAATAAGCTGTACCATCTTCATTAATGCGAATAAGAGCAGATGAAGCTGCATTATTAGGCATAGATGGGGCCTTCATTCCACAGGCAAAGCCTTTCGCCCTTACTTTATAAGGTTCTTTAGGTTGTTCTGATGGAGTGTAATAGTCTATATCCTTTATTACTTTGTCCATGCACTCCAATAAACCACAGGCATCGTCTACTACTGCATTGGTGGCTGTTCTTCCTCCAGGTTTTTGGGCATTAATTCTTCTTAATTCTATCGGGTCAATACCAAGTTTTTCTGCGATATAGTCCATATTTTGTTCTATTCCAAAGTGTATTTCAGACATTCCAAAACCCCTATAAGGCCCACCAACAGGATTGTTTGTATAAACGGCATAGGAGTCGCAATGAATATTAGCCACATCATAAGGGCCTACAGCGCCAAAGCCCGCTGACTTAGCGATGTTTACCCCATATTCAGTATAAGCCCCACCATCCCAAGCAAATTGATTTTTAACTGCTATTATTCTTCCATCCTTCATAACACCTGTTTTAAATTTAGAATGCATTGCCTGTCTAACATAAGAGTTGTTAAATTCATCTTCCCTTGAATATGTCAATTTAACGGGTTTTCCTTTTGTTTTCATTGCTAGGGGTATAATAATTCCTTCTAATGTGGTTCCTGCCTTAGCTCCAAAACCACCCCCCACCGAGGGTGAAATTACCCTTAATTTATGGGCAGGTACTTCAAAGGCATCTGTTAAGGCTGCTCGAACTGCATAAGGGGACTGACAACTTGCCCATACGGTGATTATTCCCTCTCGGTCTATTTGGGCTATAGCCACATGGTTTTCTATAGGGCAATGTTGTATATGGGGTACGTAAAAATCGCTTTCAAATACCAAATCTGAATCTTCAAAGGCTTTATCTACATCACCTTTTCTTAACTTAAAATGTTCGCTAATGTTGGTACCTGGCATTGTATGGAAAATAGGAATATGTTTATAATCCCCTAAGTCTGGATGTACCAATGGAGAATCTTCTTTCATGGCATCTAAAACGTTTTCAACAACGGGAAGTTCTTCGTATTCGACTTCAATAAGTTTAACTGCTTCCCTTGCAATTTCCTCTGTAACAGCCGCCACTGCCGCTACAGCTTCTCCACAGTACCTCACTTTATCTACAGCCATGAAGGTTTTATCCGCCAAATATAGCCCTACTCTTTTAGGAAAGTCTTTACCTGTTGTAACAGCTTTAACACCTGTTAATGCATCTGCTTTACTTGTATCAATCTTAATAATTTTAGCATGGGGATAAATACTTCTTTTTACAGCAGCATACAACATACCAGGCATTTTTATGTCATCAACATACTTTAGGTCGCCAGTTACTTTCTTTGTTCCGTCTACTCTTGTTATACTTTTGCCAACATATTTCACCATTAGCCCCCCTCTCAGTTTTTATTGTTTTCTACAACCTCCATAATTGCTTCTATTATCCTCTTGTATCCCGTACATCTACATAAATTACCACTCATTGCCACCTTTACTTCATCAACAGTAGGTGTGGGATTTTCCTTTAATAACCCTTTTGCTGTCATAATCATACCAGGGGTACAATAGCCACATTGTAATGCCCCATTTGTTATGAATGTTTTTTGAAGTTCATCTAATTTTTCTCCATCCGATAAGCCTTCTATTGTAACAATTTCTTTTCCGTCTGCTTCCACCGCCAACATTAAGCAGGAATTAACTGGTTTACCATTAACCAAGATTGTACAAGCCCCACATTCCCCTTGCCCACAACCTTCCTTTGCACCAGTGAGATCAAAGTCTTCCCTCAACATTTTTAAAAGTGTTTTATTTGCTTCAACTTCATGTTGAACTTTTTCGTTATTCAGTGTAAAAATAATTTGATATTTCAAGGGTTGCACCTCCAATTAGTATCTTAATTCTTCCAAACTCCTGCGAACCAAAACCTCCACCATATGAAGACGATATTCTTTACTCCCTCTAACATCATCTATTGGAGTGGCATCTTCCACAGCCAATTTAGCAATCTGATGAACAACTTCATCAGTTAGATCCTTTCCTTTAGCAAACCCTTCTGCTTTTTTAGCTCTAATGGGGGTTGGTGCAACTGCCCCTAATGCTATTCTTATCTCATCATTGTTAATTCTAACAACGGTTGTACATACTGTAGATAAATCTACATCTTTTCTTCGGGAAGCTTTCTTAAAGACCCCCTTCATAGATGTATAGGATGGTACTCTAATGGCTATAACAATTTCTCCTGTTTTAAGACTTGTTTTCCTTACCCCAACAAAAAAATCATGTATAGATATTTTTTTATTACCTTCTGGCGAATAAACCAATAGATTTGCATCCAATGCCAACAATGGTGTTGCTGTATCCGCCAATGGTGAGGCATTACAGTTATTTCCCACCATAGTGGCTAGATTTCTTATTTGACCAGAGCCTACAACTTCAGCAGAATCGGCTATAACTGGAAAATGTTTTACCACTGCCTCATTATGGGCCATATCACTTAATGAAACACATGCTCCAACAGTCAGCCCTTCCTTTTCGTTATAATTGATATGATGTAGTTCTTCAATTCCTTTAATATCCACAACTGCTTCTGGGTTTAATAGATCTTCCCTTATTCTAACTACTAAATCAGTTCCTCCATTTAAAATATGTGCATTTTCACCATACTTCCTTAGTATTTCACTGGCTTCAGTTAGTGTACTTGGTTTAAAATAATTAAATTTATTCATCTTATCACCCCCGCATTGTATTCAATATTACAAGTTTTTTAACACTACAAAATCTTCCTAATATTTATTTAAAATAAAGTATATTGTTTACAGAACTAAGTTATTATTAAACATAGTTGGTAATTTTTGAAACTATCATTAACTGTATAATTTCTATAAATTTCTGAAAATTCTTTTGTGTATACTAACAATCTTTTTTATTTATATAGTAGATTTTTTGTTGTTTTTTACCAAATAGTTTTTAGACGTACCCTTATTCTTAAAGATATAATAAATTGTATTTATGAGGATAGAATTTATAAAAAAAATACCTATTATTCTAAACTAGGTATCTTTTCGATTATCATATATATTAATTTTATAATTATCTATTAATTAACTGGTCTAATAGTCCACGTCAAAACATCCCATTAGCCATAAAGATTTTTTATCTTCTTTTATAAAGTTTAAATCAATCAATTCCATTATACCAAACTCAATATTTACACTATTGGTTTTATTATATTTTACTAACCATTAGTATAACTGTCTACTGGTGTTTATTTCTTTATGGGTGATATTTATATATAAAAACTATTTTTTTAACTGTATATATGTTGTTATCATGATTATTTTTATTTATTTAGGAAATAATCTAGTATTGTAACTATTATATTTGACTAATTTTTATGAGAAACAATTTTGACTATTTCATCTATTTATTTTACATCATGTTTTTGTGTAAATTTTTTTCTAGATATGATATGATAAAAATTAAGAGGATATATTACATATTATAGGAGGTTGATTAATATGAATTTTTCAAAAAGAATTACTTCTATGCAAGAATCTCCAATTAGAAAGTTAGTTCCTTACGCTCAAGGTGCAAAGGCGCAAGGAAAGAAAGTCTATCATTTAAATATCGGACAACCAGATATTGAAACACCTGAATCATTTATGAGTTCTATTCGTAATTTTGATGAAAAGGTTCTAGCTTATTCTTTATCTCAAGGTATGCCTGAATTAATTGAAGAGATTATCAAATATTATAAAAAATATGATATGCACTATGAAAATGATGAAATACTAATTACAAATGGTGGTTCAGAGGCTCTTCTCTTCGCTATTATTGCAGTTGCAGATGCAGGAGATGAAGTTTTAGTACCAGAACCCTTCTATACCAACTATAACGGATTTAGTTCTGCTGTTGATGTAAAGGTTTGCCCAATTACGTGTAAAGCAGAAGAAGGTTTCCACTTACCTT
Organism: uncultured Alkaliphilus sp.; assembly: GCA_938074565.1. GTDB lineage: Bacteria > Bacillota > Clostridia > Peptostreptococcales > Natronincolaceae > Alkaliphilus. Next base: position 33,223 of record CALJEQ010000028.1, read on the forward strand.
CCCGTGAATTGATTGAAGAATCTATTAATCCTCGTACAAAAGCTATTATTTTATCTAACCCAGGTAATCCTACTGGTGTTGTTTATACAAAAGAAGAAATTTTACTTTTAGCAGGTCTTGCTAAAGAGTATGACTTGTTTATTATTGCAGACGAAGTTTACAGAGAGTTTGTTTATGATGGATTAGAATATACTAGTTTTGGTAACGTTGATGGTATTCAAGATCGTGTTATTATTGTAGATAGTGTTTCTAAGCGTTATAGTGCATGTGGTGCTAGAATTGGCTCCCTTGCAAGTAAAAATAAAGACTTAATAAAACAAATTCTTAAACTTTGTCAAGGAAGACTTTGTGTTCCTACATTAGAGCAAATTGGTTCTGTTGAACTATACAAGACTCCAGAAAATTACTTTGATGCTGTTAATAAAGAATATGAAAAAAGAAGAAATATTGTTTTTGAAGGTCTTAATGCTATTCCAGGTGTATTCTGTAAAAAACCAACCGGTGCATTCTATGTAGTAGCAAAGTTCCCTGTTGACTGTGCTGAAAAATTTGCTATTTGGTTGTTGAAGGAATTTGATGTAAATGGGGAAACTGTAATGTTAGCCCCAGCTGAAGGTTTTTATGCCACCACTGGTTTAGGTAGAGATGAAGCAAGGATAGCTTACATCCTAAATGAAGATGATTTAAAAGCTTCTATGGATATTTTAAAAGAAGCTGTAGCTAATTATCCTGGAAGAACAATATAATAAAAAATATATTAAGATTATGATTAAAAGAAGCCTATTTTTTATGGCTTCTTTTTTTATACACTAAAATTGATAAGTTACCAAATCAGTTACCATAAGTGATATTTTTCAGTTAACCCCATTGACATAACGTGAATATTAGTTTAATATATAAGTAGTAAATTTACTATTTGTGATTATGCTTCAGATAAAACACTGTAGTTTACAGTTTTATATCTATTAAATTTATTCTTTAAACCTAAATTATTTAATTACCTAAAGTGAATATTTTTGTTTAATTTGTGGGGTGATATTTTGAAAAAGATTAAAAAGATACATATTGAGGGTGAAGGAAAGCAAATTTTGCACCTATTACAAAATAAATATAGTTTAACTAAGGAAGAAGTTTTAAAACAGTATGCTACAAAAACAAACTTATATGAAAAAACATTAAAGCAATATTTAAAAAACAAAAAAATTCAAAATGAAAAGTTTATAAAATTCCTTGAAGTAGATTTTGCTAAGTCTTTTGACGAGTTAATTAAAACAGTAACTAGTCAAGTCATCTTCTATGTTGAGAATATTAACGAACATATCCATCTCTATAATGAAGAACATGACATTATTAATATTACTTTTTTAATCCAACTATGCCAACAGTTTAACATGCGCTACCATCAACTTATTGCAATGGGTAATTTAGCAAGATGTAAAGCAAACATGGGATTGAGTAATACAGCAAAGGAATTAATAAACGATGTTATAGAAAAAGCCAAAGTGCTAAATTATATGGATTTAGTAGTTTTCTACTATACCAATTTGGCTTATATTGAAAATAATGAAGAAAATTATGCAACATCCCGTAAGGCATTAAAACAGGCAGAAATAATTATAAATACAAACACAATTGATAATAAAGATGTTTTATATAAGTTTTGGTATACATATGGTATAACGTTGACATTAATGGGTAAGCAAGGTGCTTCCAAAAGAAAGTTTTTACAAGCATTACGAAATGCTGATAATTTATTAAGTGAGGTAAAATGTATATTTAGCATTGCCCTTAATTATAAATTGGAGGGTAAGTATAGCAAAGCTATAAGTTTAAATGTAAAAACCCTTACCCGCTGTGGAAATAACCTTGAAATAAAATCCGCTGTACTTAACAATATTGCTAATGTTTACTACGCACAGGGTAACGCTGAAATGGCAAAAAAATATATTAATGATGCTATTGCCCTTATGCCTAAGGAAATGAATGTAAACTTTAAAACAGAGGTTTATGATTCTTATTTAACTATCGAATCCGATTATCAAAAAGTAAAAGATGAATTGCTACAATTATTTACTGAATTCGGTAAAATAACAGAAGCTAAAAAGAGTCTTTACAATTGTATAGACACACTAATTTTAAAGTTAATAAGTAAGGAAAACTATAAAGCGTTAATTCACTTCTGTACTTATTTAATGGACATGGTTAGTAAGGAGGTGAATGAAAGAGATATAGAGCAACTGAAGACTAAAATAGGCGATATAATGATTTTCTTTATTAAGAAAGGGGTTTTAATTTATGAAAAAGAAACTAATTTTGATGGTATTAATTACAGTAAGCTTAAACTTAGCAGCAATTTCAACAGTATTTGCAACTGATACTAATTCTATTGCCACAAGTACATCCAAAACAGAAGTAGGTACATTGGGAGATATTGTTTGGCGATGGTAAGAAAGTTTTTGTTTTAAAATTTAAGAGTTTATAAGTAAAAAAAACCACTTGAAAACTAGTGGTTTTTTTTATATGTATCTATTTCACATTTTAAACTATTAAGTTTTTTTGCTTTCTAAAAAAAGGAAACCTGCTAAATATTGTTTTCTTTGTAGCTTCTTCCCTTTTCAATTTATCCTTTAATTCTGCCACCTCATATGACTTTTCTTTAATTTTCATTTTTAACTTAGCGTTTTCACATATGAGTACGTCTTTTTCTTGGTTGTTTAGTTCCAATCTCAATTCATCAACTTTGCTGGATAACTTCTCTATTTCTTCTCTATAATTAAGGTCTTTGACAGATTCTAACACTTCCATCTTTAGATATTCTATAGCTTCTCTAACCCATAATTCGGTGGTAATTTCATCTTTTTTAACTGTCATTTTATTATTAGAACTTACTGCCGCCACTTCATTTTTATTTTTAGCTTCTATAATGATTTTAGGGGACTTAAGCACTTGTCTAATCTGTGGATTTGTTAATCCTTTGTCCTGCATTTTTTTTATGTACTGTAGTTCTTCAAGCTCCTTAAAGGTAAAATACCGTCTATTCCCCTCGTTTCTAGGTATTTTAAGTTGGAATTCATTTTCATAAAACCGAATGACATGTGGTTTAAACCCCGTAATTTCTGCAACCTCTTTAATAGAATAAATTTCGTTGTTATTTTTCATTTAGTTACACCCCCTACTATCTTTTTCAATATCCCCCCCTTGTTTTCCTCTTTAGAAACGAGACTTTCGTAATACAAATTCCTTTAGATACATTGAAATTTAGAGGTTTTGTTTTATAGTCCGACAAATATCGTTACTAATCTTCTTTTTTACTCAAAAAAAAGAGGAGCTTCATTGTATAATTAAATTGAACTAATAGAAAAAAATCCATAGTGGACCAAACTGTAATATAATTAGATCACCACAAAATAACCAATTACAGGAAGGTGCACACTATGGACTACTCTAATGATACACCATTATCCCGA
>CALJEQ010000029.1 GCA_938074565.1 uncultured Alkaliphilus sp.
ACCGTTAACTTTGATGTAAACGGAGGAAGTACAGTTCCTAACCAAACAATAAATCACTTAGAAAAAGCTATAAAACCAACAGACCCAATAAAAACAGGACACAACTTTGCAGGGTGGTATACAAATAGTAGTTACACAACAGAATTTGACTTTACAAACACAGCAATAACAGGAAATATTACAGTATATGGAAAATGGGACGTTAATCAATACACAGTAACCTTCAACAGTCAAGAAGGAAGCCCTGTAGCAGAATTACAAGCCAATTACAACAGTAAAATAACAGCCCCAGTAGCACCAACAAAAGAAGGCTACATCTTTGGAGGATGGTACAAAGAAGAAGGCTGTTTAAACCAGTGGAACTTTACAATAGATGTAGTGACGGCAAATACAACACTATATGCTAAATGGAACATTTTCACACCACCACCATCGTCACCACCAACAACAACTCAACCACAACCAGAACCACAACTAGAGACAGAAATACTTCCAACTAATCCATTACCTAAAATTAAAATAGTTGGTGATGAACTTGTTAAAGATAGTGAAGGTAATATTAAGGTAGCAATTTTAGTTGATGAAAACAAAAAAGATGATACAGCTAGTGCAAAGGTTGAATTGAAGGGCAATAAAGTGGTTGTAACAGTAGAAGTAGATAGAGATAAAGCAATTGATAAGATTAAGGAAACAAATAGATCTATTACTATACCAGTCGAAGGGGAATTAGATACTATAATTGTTCAATTAGACGGCAATTTGGTAAAGATAGTAGAAGAAAAAGAAGCAATGATTGAATTAAGAACAAGTGAAGCAACCTATAGGGTAAATGCATCAGAAATAAGAATTGAAGAAATAGTAAAGCAATTGGGAGTAGGCGTAGATCTACAAGATGTAAAGATAAAGATTGAAGTTGAAAAAGTATCACAAGAGAAGGCAAAATTCGTTGAAAACATTGAAAGTGAAGGTGGTTACACAATTATAGCACCATCCTTTGAATTTACAGTAAGTGCCACATATATGGGTAACACTATAGAAATTAATAACTTTAAAAGATACGTAGAAAGAAGTATTGCTATTCCAGAAGGTATAGACCCATCTAAAATTACTACAGGTATAGTTGTTGATGCAGATGGAAAAGTAAGGCATGTACCTACAAAAGTAGAGGTAATAGATGGTAAGTATTACGCTATTATTAACAGCTTAACAAATAGTAGCTATTCAGTTATTTGGAATGAAAAAGAGTTTATAGATGTTAAAAACCATTGGGCAGAAAATATTATTAACAATATGGCTTCAAGACTAATTGTTAATGGCGTAAGTAGTCTTGATGGTACTAAACTATTTCAACCAAATAGAGAGATTACCCGTGCTGAATTTGCCACAATTATGGTAAGGGCTTTAGGCTTACAGGCGGGGGAAGGTAATACTCACTTTGCAGATGTAAATTCTACAGATTGGTTTAGTGGATATGTAGAAACTGCATATAGTTATAACATTGTTTCTGGATATGAAGGCAACGAATTTAAACCTTTAAACAATATTACACGTCAAGAAGCAATGACAATGATTGCAAGAGCAATGAAGATTACAGGTATAGAGATAAATCTAGATGATGAAGAAATTAATGAAATATTATCTAGTTTTAATGACTCTACAAATGTTTCTGACTGGGCTAAAGAGTATGTGGCTTTAGCGATTAAACAGGAGATTGTTAATGGTAGAGACGGAAAGTTAGTTGCTTCTAAAGATAATATCACAAGGGCAGAAGTGGCAGTTATTATAAATAGACTGTTGAAGAAATCTGGGTTGATATAGTTATTGGGGAGCTAAAGTTGAAGTAAAAAAAGAATAAGATGATACAAAAAAACCATGTGTATTAAGACCCATGGTTTTTTTGTGTAGATAAGTATAAAAACTATTTTCATATAAACAAATTAAAGATTACTTAGCTCCTTTATTGCATAAATAAGCACATAAATTACCAACAAAACCCAAATTAGTATAATAACCTTAGTAAGCCAAGTAATATTAAAAATAGTCATTACAGACATGAGAAAAAAGTTTATTGAAATAGTTAACATTACAATACCTGTGAAATTGTATTCTGCTTTTGTTTTCATCTTTTTTCTTTCTTCTGGTTTTGCCAATATATATAGTGTAGTTGGAATGGGTCCTTTTTCTTGAAATAAAAACATTGAATATATGAATAAACCAATAGAAACAACAGCTAACACTATAACCATGAATAATTCCCCTTTTGCTTTCTAAAAAATAATCTGTACTTTAATTAATATGTATTGAAGTAATTTCATTTTTCATGTTATGAATTTAATTATATCATTTTACAGCAATATAATTAAATATAATTTTAAAAAATAGGAAGATATAGTTACAAAAAACTTTAGTTATTGAGAACTAAAGTTCATTTATAATTAATAATTAAATTTTTAACATTCTACAAAACTAGACAAATTTCTACAAAGGATTTTAGGGAAAAAGGTCAAATTAAGACTTTAGTACTAGAAAAAGAAAATGCAGCTTTTAGGTAAAAAATATAAAATGCAAGTTTTTCAACTATTTATTAAAAAGAGGGGGCTATTAAATATGAGAATAGTAAAAATGTCTGGTGAGGTATTTGGGTTTGATGATATTGATGCCTGCAAAGCATATTTTGAAAGTGTGTTACCTTGGCAAAAAGGGATATTTAACTTCGCAGGAGAGGGAAATAAAATAGCTAAAGATAAATTGAATAAAGACGAAAATGTTTTATTTGCATATAACGGTGTTTTAATAGCCATTGCTAAGGCAAAGGATTTAATTTTAAATAAAGACAATAGGGTTAGAGGAATAGAAATTGACTTAAACACTTTGAAAATATTTAAAGAAAATATCTCTACTTTTGATTTGGAAAATGAGTTAAAAAAGTATGGTTATAGTGAAACAATTTATAAAACTCAAGGTTGGAATATTCTTGATAAAAATATTGAAACAAAAGCAATAGAATTTATTAAAAATAAAGAGTGGGAAATATATCAAAAATAAAAATTTTTAGGAGGTTTAGAATGACTACATATGTTTATTTAGATGTATCTAAAAAACAAGAATTTATATTTAGAAATAACAAACTTAAAGAGAACATTTATAATTCTTTAATTATTAAAACAATAACAGAAATTGATGAAGACTTTAAAACCATAGATTTTTTACCAGTAAAATTAATGGACTTTTATAAAGAAAATGAAGGTGAAAAAGTATATTCTGGTGGTGGTAACTCTATTTTAAAATTTGAGGAAAAAGAAAAAGTCGAAAAATTTATTAAGTGTTATTCAAAAAATGTATTTGAATGTTATCCAGAATTAGAACTTTATATAAGTCATTTCACACCACAAAATGAAGAAGAGAGTAAGTTCAAATACATAAGAAAAGAGTTACACGCTTTAGCAGATTTGCAAAAGGATACAAGAAAAAGTAGATTTAGACGAATTAGTTATGGGATAGAAAAAATAGACGAAGTAGGAAGACCAGTTTCGTTTAAAGAAGTAAAAACAAAAGAGGAAATTAGAAAAAGTGAAGATGCTAAATTTAAAAAAGCTAAAGATTACTTTGAAAATACATTTTTAAAGAAGCTAAACAATGTTGACAATATGCTATCTAAAATTAAAATAACCAACGATTTAGAAGACTATAAGAAAACTACTGTAGAAAAAGAAGATAATCAAACAAATAATAAGTTAATTAACCATTCAAATAATCAAACAGAAAATACATCTAAAAACTACATTGGGGTTATTTCCATTGACGGTAACAAAATGGGTGAAATCGTTGACAAAATAGAATGTCCTACAATGTTAAGTTACGTTGGAGAAGAAATAGACAAACTATATAGTGCAGCCATCGCAAAAGCCATTATAAATATTGTAGGTGACGAAAAAGAAAATAAAAAACCATTATTAATAACACCAATAGTTTTTGCAGGTGATGATATTTGTATTATTACAGAAGCAGAAAAAAGCATTAGTTTAGCATCTGAAATTTTAAGTCAAATACAAGAATTATCACAAGGTGAAGCTTTTAATAACAAGTATGAAAATCTAAATGGCTTAATGAAAAAAATAAATATAAAGTACTTAACAGCTTGTGGAGGTGTGAGCATTGTTAAAGCAGGGTATCCATTCTTTGAAGCAGTAGAACTTGCAGAAGAAATGTGTAAAAATGCAAAGATACATACCCATAAGTTAAAATGTAAAAATGAAATAAATCAAGATAATCAAGATAATCAGGATAATCAAGAAAATAACATATCTGTTAATGCTTCCTTTATAGACTGGACTGTTATTAAAGGTGGAAAAAGAGAAACACAAGACTATCAAAAATATGTTGGAGATAACAACAAAAACAGTAAATTCAGCATTAAGCCACTGTATGTTTTAGCAAAAAATTGTACTAATAAATCATTTTATCAAGATGATGTTTTTACGTATCAAGGCTTTAAAAAGATATTAGATGATATTAAGAAACAGATGAAGACAAAAAATGCTAAACTTACTAGTAGTGGAGTACAAAAAATTAAAGAAGCCATGTATGTAGGTGAAGACCGATATAAAATGCTTTTAGAGATGAATCAAATAGTTTTAGAAGATGTATTAAAAGATACCCATACAAAAAATGGTATTTTAGATAATGGCAAAGAAAAAATATACATTTTAAGAGACATTATAGAAGCACTAGACTTTTTTGAAACAGAGGAGGCTAACAATGATTAAATATAAGCTAGAAGTAAAAATAGACAGTGAAGCAATATTTAATAGTGGCGAGTCTGATGGTAATATAGTGCAAATGAAGGTGCTAACCGATGAGGATGGTTTTGTATATTATCATAGTAAAACATTAAAGGGTCAATTAAAAGATGTAGCCCTATGGATTTATAAAGAATATAAAAAGTTAGACGATAAAAAAGCAAAACGTTTTATAGAAATAGTATGTGAGTTATTTGGATTTAATAAAGAGGAATATGAATATCACCAAATAGATACCACCATTAAACTTTATGAATTAGGTAAATTAAAGGTAGGTCATTTAGAGTTAGATGAAGAAACTAAAGACTTTTTTTATAAGTGGTTTGAAGTAGAAAAGGATAAAAGTTACATTACATTAAGTAAGCATGAACTAATACAAGCACAAACAAAAATTAGAACAAATATTTCTATTGTAGACGGTGTTGTAAAAAAGGGTGGTCTAGTAAATTTTCATACAGTTAGACAGGGGCTTACTTTTTACTCAACTATTGAAGTGGATGATACCGTAGTTGATGAAAAAGAAATAACAGAAGTATTAAAACTTATAACAGGTGGATTTAAACGCATTGGTGCTAACGCCCATAGAGGTAGAGGTTGTATAACTGCAGAGATTATAAATGTAAGTGGGATGGGGGCGTAAAAAATGGCATTTATCACATTTGTAATAGAAAATAAAGAGCCTTTAAAGATAGGTTCAAATGGAAATAAAAGCAGTCAAAAAGAACCAACAAAAGAGTATATACCAGGTAATACATTGAGGGGAGCAATTCTTAATAAAATATTTCGTAAAACAGGAGAAGTAACAGAAAAATTACTGTCACAAGTACATTTTTATAATGCCTATCTCTTAAAAGATGAGAAAATCTTTCTTCCAACCCCTCTACATCTAAGGGCAAACAAGCATGAATGGAGAAATAAAAAGGCTAGTGGCACAGAAGAAGTAAATATTAATAATTTACTAGAAACATCTGACAAAGGAAAAAACAACCTAGAAAACAGATTTATTGCAATCAATGAAAATAACATAGAAGGTATTAAAGTACAAAAAACTTATAGATTACATCATAGTCTTAAAAAGAATATTGATGAAAAAGATAGAGATAATTTATTTCGTTATGAAGCTGTAGATGTGGGTTATCAATTTAAAGGTATTATTCATGTGGCAGATGAAGAATCAAGACAGCTGGTTTTAGACGTTTTAGGGGAAGGAGAACTTGTTTTAGGTGGATCTAAAACCACTGGTTATGGTAAATGTATTATTGAAAAAAGTAAAATAGAAATAAAAGAATTTAGTCCCTTCAAAGCTGAACGATTGGAAGATTCTAAAAAATTAATATTTACCTGTTTATCTGATGGGTTGTTTAGAAATTGTTATGGTTTACCAACAAACACATTAGATCCATCTTATTTGAAAAATTATTTTGGTGAAGTAGAGTTAGATAGAGTATTTATTGATACCAGCATTACAGAAGGATATAACGTAAAATGGGGGACAAGACTACCTAAAGAAACAACTGTTAAGGCAGGTTCAGTTTGGGTTTACAAAATGAAAAACCCACCAACTAATCTAATGGAGAAGATACTAGAATTTGAATCTAAATTGCATGGCGAAAGACAAAACGAAGGCTATGGGTGGATAGCGGTTAATGTAAACTATCCATTGTCCTTTAAACTTAAAAATAAGCCTATTAAAGCTGAAAAGAAAACAAATAGCGAAGTGGAAGAAAATTTAATAAAACAAATTAAAGAAGTAAAGAAAGATAGTAATTTAGCCATTATATTTTCTGGAATACAGGAAAATAGAATAGATTGGATACGGGAGATGGCTTATAAAGAAATAAACGAAGGTAATGAATTGAAGGAAAATTTAACTAATAATCAGATTAATGAAATGCTACAAATTATAAAAGCCGAAGAGTTAAAGGCAAAAGATGAAAACTATTTAAATAGTAGACACCACACAAAAGACAAAGAGGTATTTTCATTTAAAGACTATAATTTCTCAGAAATATTAAAGTACACACATAAAAATAACAATGAAAGTATAGAAAATAAAGAACTTAGTGAATATGCAGAAACGAAGTTGGGCTATGACTCAAAAGAAAAGGCATTTTTGCCGAAAATACATTTTAAATATTGGGAAGATGAAGCTCTACATGAAGATAAAAAACGGGAATTTATTAGATTGTTAGTACATGAAATATTGTATCTACTTCTAAGAAAAGATGCTAAAAAGGGTGGTGAGCGTAATGGGCAAAAGTAGTAATACAGATAATATAACATGCATGTTTAATTATAAATTTGTACTTAATTCAGAAACAGAAATAACTATAGATGAAGGTTTCTATGAAAATACCGATAAACATAAATTTTCCATGATGGGTAATGCACTAGGGGGAGCAATTAGAAGCTATTTAAAAAACACTTCAATATCGCAAGAAGACCTTTTAGAGTTTATGGGGGGCGTAGAAATTGAAGCAGATGGTAAAGTAAAACAAAAATTTAAAGATAGCTCAGTTTATATTAGTGATGTATCAATAGAATCCAGTGTAGTAAATTCATCTTTAAGGGGATTAATAGAGAAGGAAGGTACAGCAATAGACGGTGGTTCGGGTACGGCAGCAGAAAATCAAAAATACACGCTTAAATGTCTACCTTTAAACAGTAAGCTTGAATTTCAGCTAGAAATAAAATCCTTTAAAGGGGACAAAAAAATATCTAAACTTATAAGGACGATTGCAGAGGGAATAGAAAGTGGAGAAATACGTTTTGGTGGACATAAGAATAATGATTTTGGAAGAGCATCGGTTGAAAATATTTCTATTTCTGAATACTCATTTAATAAGGTGGAAGACCTTGAACATTATTTACTTTGCAAAGATGTATTAAAGTATGAAGACTATAACTTAGGATGTTTCCGTAGTATTTCAGAAAAACCTTATGAGGTAAGTGAATCTAAAAAAGAATATTTTACTATTGAAATAGATGGTTGCTTTCCCTATGGAGTTTATCAAAGCTATACTTTAGAAGGAGATATAGATTCAACTAATGGAATTACAGGAATAAAAAATGGAAAAATACCAGCAAGTAGCCTAAAGGGTCTATTAAGACACGAAACTGAGAAAATAATTAATACATTAATGCCATCAACAGATGACAAAGATAATAAAGTACAAAAGAAAATGAACACTATGTTTGGTGGTAAAGATGCAATGGGAAAAGTAAGGGTGTTTGATATTGAAGCACCAAAAGATAAGGTTGAGGTAGTAAGAGATGATAAAAATGATAAAGAAAAAGCTGATAAAAACCCTAAATATATTAAAATTGATAGATTAACTGGGGGTAAAATTGATAAGGCATTAATGACTACAATAGAAAATAAAGGTAAAACAAAAATTAAAGTTAATGTACTTAAAGAAAATGAAGAATATTTATTTCCTATACTACTTTCTTGTATTAACATAGCACAGGGAAAATTACCTATAGGTGGACGTACATCAATTGGACTAGGTATATTTGAAAGTAATATCATTACTTTAAATAAAGAAAAATGGGATTTAATGAAAGACCTACAACTAAATGGCAAATTAAGAGGGTTGTTGGAGGATTACTATACTAAATTTAAAGGTTGGTGTAGCGAATAATGATACGAGAAAATTTAGAAAGTATATTAAAAGAAAACTTTAATGATAAATTTCAATTTATTGTCCATAGATTCGATGAAGTTGAAGTAGGCGAAGGAAAAGAAGATTTGTTTAAAGATTGTGAAAAAATATTAGAAGTACATATATTTGATGGAACAAAGGAGTTATTTGGAAGACGAGTAGACGACAAATTAGAAACATATGAACCACTTATATACGATGGAAATAATAACGAGGATAGTAATAGTTGTAAAGATTGGATTGAAAGGACGTATGAACTAGAAGAAAAATTTAAAAATTCAAAGTATAATGTAATTAATGTAGCAGAGCATATTGCCTATGATGAAAACCATTTAGCTTATGTTGATAAAACTGTTATTTTAAGCTTAGGAAAGGGAAGGGAATTGTATGAGTAAAGATAAAAAAGAAAAAGGATTAGAACCAGTTTCATTACCATATAACTTTATACCTTTTCCAGCAAATAATACATATAAATATGTATATAAAGACGATAGTTTACCTAAACACAATGTTATTAAAGATTGTAATGGATATATAGATTATGAAATACAACCCCATTCAAGTATAGCAATGGATTTTAGAGAAATAGAAAAAGGTAAAAAGTATTATGTAAGCGGAAGTGCTATTAAAGGGCTTGTGCGTTCAAATTTAGAAATACTTAGTGGAAGTTATCCAACCTTTATAGATAGGGTTACTCTAAGTTATAGGGATATAGCAGGTACTGAAAAGGACAACTATGCAAAAAGTCTATTTGGAAATGATAAAGATAAAGATATTGGAAAGACAATACAGGTAGGGTATTTAAAAAAGGAAGGAGATAGATACTATATTCAGCCAGCTTCTAAAGTTAACGGAAAAAACTTTACAACTATAGAAGAACATAGGTTGGTAAAGCTAGGTATATTTGGCAAGGGTAATAAAAATCTAATGTATAAATGGGATGATAGAGATTTAGTCAATAAAATGAATGATAACAAAGAACACATAGAAATTTTAACGAGTAGAATAGAAGGCTTAAAAAGTAAAGTTGATAAAAGTATAAAAGAAAAACTAGATAAATATTTCAAAAAACATTGTAATTTCAATAAACTTCAAAATAACTCAACACCTGAGAAATTAAAAGAAAAGATAATAAATGACTTAGAAGACGTGTTGAATGATAGATATTCATCATTGAAAGAGTTGGTCGATCTTTATGCTGAGAGATTAAAATTAAAGTTTGAAATTTATCTTAAATATAAAAAAGGATTAAGAAGAAATTTTGGATTTATTCCATATTCTGAATTTGTTTATTTTAATGAAAATTTATCAGTAATTAAAAAAGAAGCAAAGTCTGAGGATAATTTACAAAAGGGATATTTATACTGCTCTACTAATGCAAGTAGCAAAAGAAGACATTATATTATTGGTGAAGAAAACAAGGAAGACAAAAAACTAGAAGTTAGCCAAGTACTTAGAAATGCTTATAACAGTAATATGAATAATTTTAGACCACCGACAGATAAAAAGGCAGGGGAAGATAATACAGCTGTAATAAAAAAATTTTACGATGTATTTAATGTATTAGAGAAAGATAAACAACAAGTCAATAAAAATAAAATAATCATATTTTATACAGAAAAAGATGGAGAAGTAAAAAGTATAGGGCGTACCCCTTATATGAAGGTGCTTTATAAAAATCAAATAGAGACACTAATAAAAAGTAATAACACATCAGAAAACAATATAGATTATGCAAGAGCAATGTTTGGATATAGTGAAGATGATTTTAAATATGAAAATAAAGAAGAATTAAAAACAACAAAAAATTACAAAAGTAGATTACGTTTTAATCCTCTAATATTTGATGTTTCACAAACACCAATAAAAGAAGAGGGATTCACTTTATTAGACCCTAAACCTTCAGCTTGTGGAATGTACTTAAAACAAAACTCTAATGGAGATAAAGTTATAACTTATAATGATGATGGAGCAGAATTAAATGGTTATAAATATTATAAAATCTTAGAAGAAGAAATAAAACCACAAGTAAAGGATGGCAACTATCAATCAAGTAAAATGGTTCTTAAAGAAAATCAAAAAACAAAAATAAGTGGAAGAATTTATTTTTCCAACTTAACAAGAGCAGAATTAGGGCTATTAATAATGAGTTTAGATGCAAATGAAATAGTTAATATGGAAGAATTTAAAGAAATAAATGAAAATATTAATAAAGATATTAAAAGAGATAATGCAAATGTTTATGAATCTATTGGTGGAGCAAAGCCCTATGGTTATGGAAAAGTAAGAATAAAAATAAATGAGTTGAAGGTTAATGAAGTCAAGTCCAATGATATAGATTTAGATTATTTCTTAAATTTCTTAGATGCAAACATGGTAGATACTACAACCTATAAAAATGCAGTTTTAAAAGAATTACCAATAGAACATTTTAGAAATATACATATTAAAGAATATATTAGAAGTAAAAAAGAAGATACAGCAGAACTTAATTGGCATGATATGGGTAATAAAGATAATACAGCTTATAAAAAAGATTGGATATTAAAAAAGAATACAGAAATTAAAAAAAACACAGGCACACAACAAAGAGTAGAAAATAAAAGTGGATATAGAGATGGGTCGTTTAAAAATAGTAGTAAGTCAAATGAAAAAAGGCAAAATAGGGGGTTTAGTTCGTCTTTACCAGAAAAGGAAAGGGCAAAGTTAGATTCGCTTTTTAATTAGAAAAAAGGGGCTATTTATATGACAGATAAAAAGGTACAAGAAGAAAAAGAAATTACAGAAGAAAAAGAAGTTAAAGAAAAAAAAGTTAAAGAAAAAGTTATAAAAATAATAAAGCAAAATTATAAGTCATTAGAAAATGTAATGTGGAATGAACTTGATTTAGCTTCAAACCATGGTGGATTGTGTGGACACAGTAGAGAAACAATGTGGATGGAGTTTTTTAGAAAAATAATACCCCAAAAATTTGCTATGGAGCAGGGTGTTATTATAATGGACTCAGAGGGAAATGTTTCTAAGGAAGTTGATATTGTTGTATTTGATAATCAATATACACCTTATTTATTTCAATATGGCACATTGAAGTTTATACCTATTGAAGCAGTTGCAATCGTTATTGAATGTAAAAGTAGCGGTTGGGTTGCAGATTCCTTAAAAAAATGGAGCGAATCAATTGAGAAATTAAAAACTAGCTTTACAGGAATAGCACGTATAGTGCAAGGATATTCAATGGCTTGTACTGCAACTAGCCAAACTTCCACAAGACCAATTAGAATATTGGCTAGTATCAGAGAAAATCTAAAAGAAGAAACTGTAGATGAAATTAAAGATTTTTTTGATATAATTATGTTTGAAAATAAAGAAACTGGAGAAAAGGAAAAAAGTTTACAGGTGGAAATTCCAAATGAAGGGAAAAGTCTAGGTTGGTGGGGTAGTCAATTAAATAAAAGAGAAGAAATTAAACAAGAAATTATTATTAAAGCAATAGACAGTAAGGATAATCAGAAAGAAAAAAGACCAGATAAAGATTTTGCAGATAAACTCAAAAAAGACCATGATTATTTAGAATTCTGCGAAAATGGTTATCTAACAAATACTTTAGAAGATTTTATTATTGATGGTAATCCACTACTCTCCCTAAATTTCCAACTAAACCAACTACTTATGCTAATCAATAATCCAATGTTATTTCCACATCTTGCATATGTAAATTTATTTAAAAAAGGAATTAAAACTGATGAAAAATAGAAGAATTAACTTGGTTTAAAGGTTTAACAATAAATAAAAACTATATATTAAGTAAAAGTCCTTTAATGTAATGAATTTATATTAAGGGACTTTTGTATTTTTATATTTTTAACAAGAACTTGAATTAAAGTATTTAGTAGAGCATAAAAAAAATTTTTTACAATAAGAAGGAATTTTAAAATTCTTGTAGAAATTGTTTATATAGTTTAATTATAGTGGGTTAGAGTGGAGTAACTGAAAATCATAAAAGATTAAACTAAACAATAAATATTATTCTTTAATAAAAGCTATTATCGAGCAACGAGGAAAACACAAAAACCCTAGGGGATGCTCGATTATGAAATTTCAACGTTTATGAAGAGTTGAGTACTTAAAGGTCAATAAAAAAATTGTCGAAACAGGAGATGCTCGCAAACAGCATCTACAGACTAGTAATTCCAACGACCCTGCAAGGGTAGGGTTAAAATGATTTATAATTCCCTTTGGGAATTGAAACTCATTAAATTATACGGTCCTGCTGTATCATTAGGTTTTAGTTAAAATGATTTATAATTCCCTTTGGGAATTGAAACTCAAATATATAATAATCTCTATTACCCATAACTTTATGTTAAAATGATTTATAATTCCCTTTGGGAATTGAAACTTTTCTAAATAGTTTATGTCAAATGCATTAATATCTGTTAAAATGATTTATAATTCCCTTTGGGAATTGAAACAATATTAATGAGTCTTTGCATTGATCTTGATTTAATTCAGTTAAAATGATTTATAATTCCCTTTGGGAATTGAAACGTCCAAGCACATTGGCTGGGTTATTATGCACATGTTGCCAAGTTAAAATGATTTATAATTCCCTTTGGGAATTGAAACTTTATCTCCAGTTTGGGTTTCGTAGGAACGATTCTGTAATGTTAAAATGATTTATAATTCCCTTTGGGAATTGAAACTGCTCTGGATCGCCATAACTAGGCTTATCTAAATCTTCGTTAAAATGATTTATAATTCCCTTTGGGAATTGAAACAGTGGAATTGTTCCGTTAAATTGACGGTAATTTTCATAAGTTAAAATGATTTATAATTCCCTTTGGGAATTGAAACTTATACCAATGATATTTTATGTCACCATTATAATCTTCTTTAGTTAAAATGATTTATAATTCCCTTTGGGAATTGAAACAAATCGTTACCGTCAAAAACAATAGTTACAATACCGTCGTTAAAATGATTTATAATTCCCTTTGGGAATTGAAACTGATTCTCTTATTTGTGATTTTAATTTATCTTTGATTTCGTTAAAATGATTTATAATTCCCTTTGGGAATTGAAACTCTTAGACCATAAGGGTGAACCCCTAATCGCTTAGCGTTAAAATGATTTATAATTCCCTTTGGGAATTGAAACCTCACAACTATTAGATGTTCTGAGGTTTTATTGTATCCTGTTAAAATGATTTATAATTCCCTTTGGGAATTGAAACGACATTGCTTTAAAGTTGGGGAAGAATGAAAGTACAATCAGTTAAAAAGCTCCATAATTCCAGTTGGGAATCGAAAGTTTTATTACTGAAACAACCTATTTGTTGTTAAAATATTAACATAATTACATTTTTTAGATAATTAGTTATTAAACTTAAGTAAGTTCAACTTAATTTCAATAAAATAACCCCAATATTCTTTTATTTTCCCTCTTTTGATTCATTTCAAAAAAACAAGGCAAAAATAGGTAATAAAAGAAGAAAAGGAGATTTAAAATGAACGAAGTTAAAATACCTATTTCAGCCATAGCAGAAATACAATATTGCCCTAGAAATTTTTATTACCGAGTAATGGAACAAGCAGAAGATTACAACCATCATATATTAGAAGGAAAATATCAAGAAGACAAAAGAAAAGAAACATTAAAAACCACAAGAAATGAAATAAGTAAATATAGAAACCTATACTTAGCATCAGAACAACACCCTATAGTTGGTATTATAGATGAAATAGAAGAAACAGAGGAAGGGTTTTACCCAGTAGAATATAAAAAAGGAAGTAAAAAAGAGAGTGTAAGGGATGAAATACAAATATGCTGTCAAGCTATGTTAATAGAAGAGAATATGGACACAACAGTAGAAAAGGGATATTTGTATTATGTTGAATCTAAATACAAAAAAGAAGTAGTATTTAATAATGAGTTAAGAGAACTAACATTAGACACCATAGAACTGGCGAAATCAATTATAGAAGATCAAGTAATACCAGAGGTGGTTAATGACAATCGTTGTTTAGGTTGTAGTTTAGTAGAAAGATGCTTACCACAAGAAGTAAGTCAAATGAAAAACAACATAACCACTAATGCAACAGTTAGACCAATGCCGTCTTTAAATTTAGGTAGAACATTATATGTAGACACAATGGGTGCATCCCTAAAGAAAAGAGGAGGGCTAATATTAGTAACAAAAGAAGGAGAAACACTAAATGAAATACCCATAACAGCCATAGACCAAGTAATTTTAATGGGACCCATAAGCGTTTCTACACAACTATTACAAGAATTATTAAAAAGAAATATACCAGTACATTTAAATAATTCCTATGGAAAAGCTTTAGGTTGGTTAAATCCAGTTTATAATAAAAATTCATTACTAAGACTAGCCCAAGCAAAGGCAACATTAAATAATAGTCTATGTATAGAAATAGCAAAGGCAGTTGTTATAGGTAAACTACTGAATCAGAAAACCTTATTGTTGAGATATAATAGAAATATTAAATCTTCCGAAGTAGAAAAAGTAACAACTGATATAAAAGATATTATTAGCAAAGTAGAAACTTGTGTAGATAAAGACCAGTTAATGGGATATGAAGGAGTGGCAAGTAGAAAATACTTTAGTGTCTTTAATCATTTAATTAGATTTAATTAGTGGGACAGAGTCAGATTTTTATTTTTCTGGTAGAGAAAGAAGACCACCCAACGACCCTGTAAATGCAATGCTTTCCTATGGCTATACTTTATTATCTGGTGAAATAACTAATGAACTTATTCGTGTAGGATTAGACCCCTATATAGGCTTTTTTCATAGCAATGTGTATGGAAGACCAGCCTTAGCCCTAGACTTGATGGAGGAATTTAGAAGTATTATAGTGGATTCCGTTGTGCTAACATGTATCAATAAAAAGATTTTAGACAAAGAACATTTTGATTTTAATATGAAAATGTGTCTATTAAATGAAAAGGGCAGAAAAGAGTTTGTAAAGGCATTTAGAAATAGAATGAACCAAGAAATAACCCACCCAGTGTTTCAGTACAAATTAAACTATAGGAGAGTAATGGAGCTACAGGCACGTTTTTTAGCAAAAGTTTTAACTGGAGAAATAGAGGAATATAAAGCTTTTGTTGTAAGGTGATGCTATGGAAAACTATATTATTGTATATGACATAATGGACGATAGGAGAAGATATAGAATTTTTAAGAAATTAAAAGAATTTGCATCACCAGTGCAATATAGTGTGTTTGAAGCCAGATTAAATCAAAATGATATTATTAAACTTAAATATCAACTAGAGGCTTTAATTAATAAAAAAGAAGATAGTCTTATAATATATAAACAATGTATAAGGTGTAAAGACAATACAAAACGTATGGGTAAACAACGTTACATTTACGGGGAAGATGACATATTAATATAGTGAATAATATGTTGATAAACAAACGAAAAGATTTAATAATTTAAAAATCTAATTATAAAAAACAAACAAAAAATAATAACCCAATTATAGAGGGCTATTATTTTTTGTAGAATAATAAAAGAATAGCAATTTTAAATAAAATGGAAAAAGTTGATAAAATTTTAAAATAAAAGAAGGAATTTAATGTTTTATGTAGAAATTATTTAGTAGTTAAAATTTATGTAGTTTATGTAGAGTTATAATAAGTATTAACTTATAATAACTAATTGTTTTTAGATAATAAAAATTATTATCGAGCATCGAGGAAAACACAAAAACCCTAGGGGATGCTCGATTATGAAATTTCAACGTTTATAAGGGTTTGGGGTGTTTGAGACCCTTAAAAAAATTGTCGAAACAGGAGATGCTCGCAAACGGCATCTACAGACTAGTAATTCCAACAACCCTGCAAGGGTAGGGTTAAAATGATTTATAATTCCCTTTGGGAATTGAAACGTATATTTAGTTCTATCTTTTTCAAAATATACATCAGCCCCAGTTAAAATGATTTATAATTCCCTTTGGGAATTGAAACTTTTTTATAATTCCAAAACACCATGCCCAACTAGATCCATCTGTTAAAATGATTTATAATTCCCTTTGGGAATTGAAACGCCAATTGATTGTATTTAATCCATTTGCCATTGTTTATGAATTGTTAAAATGATTTATAATTCCCTTTGGGAATTGAAACTTTCTTCATCTATAACAGAAGCAAAACGATATATAAAATGTTAAAATGATTTATAATTCCCTTTGGGAATTGAAACACACAAATCCTTAGTTGTGTCCCACATTGCCTTCATAAGGTTAAAATGATTTATAATTCCCTTTGGGAATTGAAACAAAGTCTGCATTATCTTTGCACCTGATTCACGAAACATGTTAAAATGATTTATAATTCCCTTTGGGAATTGAAACTTTACTATTCACATATCTTCTGTCTATCCATACATGCTCAGTTAAAATGATTTATAATTCCCTTTGGGAATTGAAACTTTATCTTCAATTAATTGTATTCCTTTGCTGTTGACATATCTTCTGTTAAAATGATTTATAATTCCCTTTGGGAATTGAAACAATGAAAGATATTTGAAATTTATTAATATAGTAAAAAGTAAGTTAAAATGATTTATAATTCCCTTTGGGAATTGAAACAAGCAGAAGTATTAAATGACCGCATGGCACAAAGAAGTTAAAATGATTTATAATTCCCTTTGGGAATTGAAACATCACTATACATGTTCGTGAAAATGAATGGGAAGAGGTGTTAAAATGATTTATAATTCCCTTTGGGAATTGAAACTCGCAAACTCTTTTTACATGAAACTCTTGCCAACCTAATTCAGTTAAAATGATTTATAATTCCCTTTGGGAATTGAAACTAAGCATCTTTCAAATTAAACCTATCCGCTACCTCGTTATATGTTAAAATGATTTATAATTCCCTTTGGGAATTGAAACTTCTTCATTGTATTAGCCCCCTTTGTTTAAAGAAAAGGAAGTTAAAATGATTTATAATTCCCTTTGGGAATTGAAACTCTCCCATCTGGCAATGTTAAGAACTCTGGTGTTATTGTTAAAATGATTTATAATTCCCTTTGGGAATTGAAACGTATCACCATTAACGAAATAAGCCGTCGGTAACGTACTGTTAAAATGATTTATAATTCCCTTTGGGAATTGAAACTAAACAATATTTAAAGCGCTGCTTACTATTTCTTCTATAGTTAAAATGATTTATAATTCCCTTTGGGAATTGAAACCTGTAATACTAGCGGAAAACGTAAAGGGGTTACGTCCTTGTTAAAATGATTTATAATTCCCTTTGGGAATTGAAACGCGTTGGAACTAGCAACTTGATGTGTAATGGTAGATGTTAAAATGATTTATAATTCCCTTTGGGAATTGAAACATAATTTTTCTTCGATACTAGATTCTGGTAGGTTCAATGTTAAAATGATTTATAATTCCCTTTGGGAATTGAAACTTTTCCGTTTAAACAATCTCTACAAAACTTACTTAAAGTTAAAATGATTTATAATTCCCTTTGGGAATTGAAACTTGTCGTATATTTTACCATCCTTCTCAATATGCCGTTAAAATGATTTATAATTCCCTTTGGGAATTGAAACAATAACTTATTCACACTTTTCATGTATTGCATATCTAGCTGTTAAAATGATTTATAATTCCCTCTGGGAATTGAAACAAACTGTTGTTGTACCATTGAACCATGTTAAAATTTTGGGTTAAAATGATTTATAATTCCCTCTGGGAATTGAAACTTTTTCATTTTTATTTTAAAAGTAATTTTAGCTTTTCTTTGTTAAAATGATTTATAATTCCCTTTGGGAATTGAAACTTGTTAGCAACTCTTACAACGTAAGATTTCTTTGGTGCTGTTAAAATGACTTATAATTCCCTTTAGCAACTGAAACATAAACACCTTAATGAATAGTTATTCTATTCCAGCTAAAATATTTTCTGCCAACAGTAGTTGGTAAAAGTAAAGAGGGTATCCATTGGATACCCTCTTTTAATGTACTGTTTTATCCATCTGTAAACTGTTTTTTATATCAGTAAAAAACAAATAATTTAAAATATCAGAAATTTATACAAAAATGTTGTAACAACACGATTAATATAGTAAAATTAAATTAACATAAAACAACTATTTTAGTTTACAACATATATAGAATTACAAAATACAACATGTAAATATTTTTTGTTTCACAAAGGGGGAAGGGATAGTTGGAAGTTTTAACAACAGGGGAAAAAGTAAAACAGTTACGTAAAGAAATTGGGTTAAAACAAGAAGACATTACAAATGATGAAATATCTAAAAGTTTAATAAGTATGATTGAGAAAAACAAAAGAAGTTTAACACAACATACAGCCACCATTATTGCAGAAAACCTTAATAAATATTATAAAAGTATGGGAAGAGAAATAACCCCAGAGTATCTATTAGAAACAGAGGAAGAACAAGTAAAAAAAGAAATAGATAAAGAAATAAGTTATCTACAAGAGTTAGTAACACAAGTTAATGGGGAAGAAAGATTAATAAACAATGTTTTTGATAAAGTAATGGAACTGGCAGACCAATGGGGACTAAAAAAAGAATTATTTGAAATAAAAATGCTAAGGGGCGACTATTACTACAGTTTGTATAAATATGATGAAGCCCTTAAAGAATATTTACATGTTTTAAACTATCGAATACAAATGGCAGACTATGGCGAAATAGCTAGAATGTATATTGCTATTGGAAGTGTTTATCAAATGAAGATGTTAATAGACACTGCCATTGTTCATTATGTGCAAGCCCACGATACAGCAATTATATATAATATTGGTAGTATGGAAAAAGTAAAGGTTTATTCCATTTATAATCAAATTCTTTGTTATAGAAAAATTAACCATTTTGACTTAGCCCTTAATAAAATAAATGAATTTAAAGAATTAAAATGGGAAGACCCACTTTTTAATACTTACTATAATCGTGTATTGATACATGAAGCAAATACATATAGAGATTTAAAAAACTATGAAAAGGCTACAAAACTATATGATAAAATACTAAAAGAACAAAAAAAGTTAGATAAAGAAACTTTGTTCCTGTTATATGACAATTACGCATACCTATATAGGAAACAAGGGAATATACAAAGGTCTTTAACTTATATTTCAAAAGCATATGCTATAAAAGATGAGGTGGACATTAATTACATACCTGCATTACATTTAAAAGAAGCAAAATGTTATAATTTACTGGAAAATTATGAAAAAGTTATATCATTGCTTAATAGTGGACTACAGTTGGCAAAAATGGTTTCAAAAACAGAATTTATTATAGAGTTATATTTTAACTTAGTGGAGGTTCATATTAAAATAAAGGATTATACTACAGCTTTAAATTATTTGCAAAAGGTAGAGACAATAATTATAGAGAATAATATTAAATCAAAAGAAACAGATTTATATAGTTATTATAGTGATATTTATTTAGAGTTAGACGATAAAGTAAAAGCATCTGAATTTATTAGGAAAATGAGAAAAAAGTACTTAGAGAGTGAATAAATCTTATATAATATTAGGAGGATTAAGTATGAAAAAAGCAAAACAATTATTGCTAATATTAATGGTAACAACAGTGTTTGTTAGTGGAGTTAATCAACTTTTTTTAAGTGATAAATATAATAATACAAATGTAGCAATGTTTACAATTCAACAAGATTCTAACCCTATAAAATATTAGGTTAAATAGAATTTATATCTAACCCAATAAGTTTTCAATATACTCTATTAAGCAAAACAATAACCTACTCAAGTGGCTTAGATGGTAGACAATCCTCTAAGTCACTTAATTAGTTTCATGTACAAAACAGTTTAAAAAAATAATTCCCTTCGGGAATTGAAACTTTTGAACATCTGATGTTGGTTTAAATCTTGCAATTTGGTTGAAATAACCTCTAATTCCCTCTGAATATTAAACCACCTACCCCCTCTAACCCAAACCCTATTCTTCATACAGTTCTCACAATTGCATTTAATATAAAACTAAGATAATATAAAGTTTAATACAAAGTAATTTACTAAAAACAAATAAACAAAAATGGGGGCAATGCTAATGAAAATTGTTTCATGGAATGTAAATGGGCTTAGAGCCTGTGTAAATAAAGGCTTTTTAGAATACTTTAAAGAAATGGATGCAGATATATTTTGTGTTCAAGAAACAAAGCTTCAAGAAGGACAAATTTCGTTAGAACTAGAAAACTATCAACAATATTGGAACTATGCAGAGAAAAAGGGTTATTCAGGTACAGCAATATTTTCTAAAATAAAACCCATTTCAGTTAAGTATGGAATAGGTTCTAAAGAAGATCAAGAAGAGGGAAGGGTAGTTATTTTAGAATTTGAGAAGTTTTATCTAGTTAATGTATATACACCAAATTCTCAAAGGGGTTTAGCAAGGCTAGACTATAGAATAACCTGGGAAGACGAGTTTAGAAGCTACTTAAAGGAATTAGACCATATAAAACCTGTTATTTTATGTGGCGACCTTAATGTAGCCCATCAAGAAATAGACTTGAAAAATCCTAAAACCAATACAAAAAGTGCAGGTTTTACACCAGAAGAAAGAAGTAAGATGACGGAATTACTAGGTTGTGGTTTTATAGACTCCTTCAGATACCTTTATCCAGAACAAGAAGGTGCGTATACTTGGTGGTCTTATATGGGAAATGCAAGAACAAAAAATACTGGATGGAGAATTGATTATTTTGTTGTTTCTGATAAACTAAAGCATAATGTTAAAGATTCACAAATTCATGCCCATGTAATAGGTAGTGACCATTGTCCCGTAGTTCTAGAATTAGATATATAAACAGTGTTAAAGGAAGTTTGATTATGTATTAACATGATTTAATTTACTTGTTTTATTCCATTTATCCAATGACTTTTTTATCCGTTGCAAAAAAAATATCGAATTTTGTAAAAAAACATATTTACAACAAATAAATTTTATGATAGTATTACTTTAGTTAATTTAACCATTTAACTATTTAGCCTTTTAATAATTTAATTAGATAAAGTACTTATCAAGAAATAGGGGAGAGAGTTGGCTCTATGATCCTATGCCAACCTACGGAGCAATCTGTAAGGTGGTACTGCTAACAGCGATAAGCAGGGAGTAAATCATTTTTGTGATGTAAACCTTCTTAACACTGTTAGGAAGGTTTTTTACATTTTTACAAACACAAAGACTTTGTTTGAGGTTGAAGGTAATATAACAAAGTAAATAAATATTCTTATCCAGAGAGGTGGAGGGATTGGCCCGATGAAACCCAGCAACAGCTAACCTAATTAGGTTAGAAATGTGCTAATTCCTACAGCTATAAGCTGAAAGATAAGAAGCGTGTTTAATAACATTTAATGTGTTACGTAAACCACTTCTTATTATAGAAGTGGTTTTTATTTTTTATAAAGACGGAGGTAATAAAGATGCCAATATTATTAGATAGAGAGATCCCTTGTGTGAAAGAGTTAAGGGAGGAAAATTTGATAATTAATATAGGTGAAAATATAGGAACAGATAAGGACAACACTTTGACTGTTGTTGTGGTGAATCTGATGCCCAATAAAATAGAAACAGAAAAGCAACTACTTAAAGTTTTGGGTAGAAGCCCATTAACAATAAGAGTTAAATTTCTATATTTACAAACCCATCAATCTAAAGGAACTTCTCTAGATTATTTAAAAAATAATTATGAAACCTTCGATGAAATAAAGAAAAAACCAATTGATGGAATGATTATAACAGGAGCACCCTTAGAGCATGTGGAGTTTAAAAAGGTGGATTATTGGCAGGAACTAGAAGAGATTATGGATTATGCAAGCCTTCATGTAAGGTCAACTTTATTTATCTGTTGGGCAGCAATGGCAGGGTTAAAGCACTACTATAAAATTCCTAAAAGTTTAGTGGAAGACAAGGTATTTGGGGTCTTTCCCCACAGCTTTATTAATAATTGCAAACTATTTACCCAATGGAATGATGACTTTATGGTACCCCATTCAAGGTATTTTGAATTGAACAAAAAAGAGATTGAAAAAATTAATAACCTTGAAATATTGGCAGAGTCAACAGAAGGTGGAGTTTGTGTTGTGGGGTCAAAAGATGGAAAACAGGTTTATATGGCAGGACACTTAGAGTATGACGAAACAGCATTAAAAAGAGAATTTGAAAGAGATGTTGAAAAAGGCATTGATATACAATTACCTAAAAATTATTTTGTAAACAATGACCCTAAAAAGGGAGTTATAGAAACTTGGAATCAATATGCTTTGAAATTTTTCGGCAATTGGATTAAATATTATGTAAACAACAACTAAATTAACAGCATAAAGGAAGGGGAATAACATTGAAAATAGGATTATTAGGTTTTGGAACGGTAGGTACTGGTGTATTAGAAATTATAGGTACACGTAATCAAGTGTTTAAGGAGCTGTACAAAGAACCAGTAGAAATAACTAAAATACTAGTTAAAGATAAAGGTAAAAAAAGAGACATTGAAGGAATAGATGGGTTATTAACAACAAATGCCTATGAAATATTAGACGACCCAACTATCGATGTTATTGTAGAAGTAATAGGTGGTGTAGCAGAAGCCTATGAATATATTAAGTATGCTTTAGAAAAAGGCAAACATGTAGTTACAGCTAACAAGGCAGTTGTTGCACTACATATGAAAGAACTTCTTCAACTGGCGGCAGAAAAACAGAAATCCTTCTTATTTGAAGCCAGTGTAGGTGGAGGTATTCCATTATTAAAACCCTTAAGACAAACTACAGTACTAAATGATTTTTCAGAAATTAAAGGGATTTTAAATGGTACCAGTAACTTTATACTCACAAAAATGACAGAAGATGATTTGAGTTTTAACGAAGCTTTAGGGATTGCACAAGAAATGGGATACGCAGAGGCTGACCCGTCAGATGATATTCACGGTACAGATATAGCAAGAAAACTAGCAATATTATCTAGCATTGCCTTTAAAAATGATATTAGTCTTAATAATGTAAAATATAGAGGGATTGAAAAAATTAATAAAGAAGACATCAGCATATTAAAAGAGCTGGGGTATACCGTAAAATTACTAGGTAAAGCAGTGGTGAAAAATCAGCAAGTTTCAGCTTTGGTAGAACCAGTTTTATTTAAGAATACAACTCAATTTGAAAAAGTAAATAATGCTTATAATATGGTTTCGGTAAAAGGAAACAATCTACAGGAACTACGCTTTTATGGAGAGGGAGCAGGAAAGTTAGCCACTGCCAATGCAGTAGTTTGTGACTTATTAGATGTTTTAACTAAATCCTATGAAAAAGATTTTATTATTAGAGAAAGTCAAAGAAAATTAACTGGTGTCAGCTTAATTTTAGGAAAATACTTTATTCGTATTAATTCAGAAAATGCAGACCAAATCAAAAAGGTAGAGGGCTTTATTTATGATAAAGGAATTAATTACTCAAGATTAATTGATAAAGACTTTGCTATCATTACAGAAGTAGTTAGTGCAATTGAAATGGAAGAAATTGCAAAAGAATTTGATGAAATGAACTTAGACTTCTTCTATGGAAGAATTGAAAAAGAATAATTATTGCATAATTTAATTGCAATAAAAAAAATTAAGATTATTAAAAAGAAAATAAAAAAATAAAGAGAGAAGAGGAACTATAAATGACTAAAAAACATTCTTTTGAAACTATTCAAGTACATGGAGGACAAGTTGTAGATGCTACAACAAAATCTAGAGCATTACCTATTTATCAAACTACATCCTTTGTGTTTGATGATGCACAACATGCAGCAGACCTTTTTGCGTTACAAAAAGAAGGAAACATCTATACCAGAATTGGTAATCCCACTACAGATGTATTGGAAAAAAGAATAGCAGAACTAGAAGGAGGGGTGGCAGCGGTAGCCACTTCATCGGGAATGAGTGCCATTACTTATGCTATTTTAAACATTGCTAAGCCAGGGGATGAAATAGTTGCAGTTTCAACCCTTTATGGAGGAACCTATGCATTATTTGCTAATACCTTTAAACGTTTGAATATTAAAGTGGTGTTGGTAGACCCCGATGATTTCCAAGCTATTGATACAGCCATCAACGATAAAACTAAAGCAGTTTTCACTGAAACTATAGGTAACCCAGGAATAAATGTAGTAGATATTGAAAAAATAGCTGAAATTGCCCATAAACACGAAATACCATTAATTGTAGATAATACCTTCGCTTCTCCTTACCTATGTAGACCAATAGAATTTGGAGCAGATATAGTTGTTCATTCCACCACTAAGTTTATAGGGGGGCATGGTACTTCCATAGGTGGAGTTGTGGTGGATGCTGGTAAATTCAACTGGAATAACGGAAAGTTTCAAGAGTTGGTAGAACCAGACGAAAGCTATCATGGACTATCCTACTGGAATACTTTTGGAGCAGCAGCCTATATTGCTAGACTACGTACCATTTTACTAAGGGATATTGGGGCGGCTATTTCACCCTTCAACTCTTTTCTATTAATTTTAGGGTTAGAAACCTTATCATTAAGGATGGAAAGACATGTTGAAAATGCCAAAGTAGTGGCAGCTTACTTAGAACAACACCCTAAAGTTGCATGGGTTAATTATCCAGGGCTTACTTCTAATCGTTATTATGAACTAGGGAAAAAATACCTTCCATTGGGAACAGGATCAATTTTTACCTTTGGGCTTAAAGACGGTTATGAAGCAGGAAAGAAAATTATTGACGGATTAGAAATTTTCTCTCATTTAGCAAATGTAGGGGATGCAAAGTCTTTAATTATCCATCCAGCATCCACCACCCATCAGCAATTAACTGAAGAACAACAACATTCAGCAGGGGTATTGCCAGAGTTAGTGAGAATATCTATAGGAATTGAAAATGTTAATGATTTAATTGCAGATTTAGAAACAGCATTAGAAAAAATATAAACCTAAATTGCAATAGCAAATTGAACTAATTTTTAAACTGTAATATTATGGATATTTAGTCGTATATAATCTCTCTTAAGTGATCTTCGAATGATTCATCTGGAGTAAGATAATGGAGTATTTTTCTTGGCAAAGTGTTAC
>CALJEQ010000030.1 GCA_938074565.1 uncultured Alkaliphilus sp.
CTTTACCTATTTCTATTTTAATATTAGAAGTTGAGTTAGATGGAATAGTTTCTTTATCATCAGTAACTGTATTAGTAAACTTTTCTTTTAGGTTAATAGAATGAAATACAGGCTCATTTTTCTTATTTATTGCCATTCTTCTATAATACAACTGATGATGTGTTATATTATTCTCTTTACAAAAGTCTTTTATGGTTCCATCATATGAGGAAAATCTCTCTAAAATATCTTTCCAGTCAACAGCTGGTGCTTTACTAGTCAAACAAATCACCCCTTAAAAGTTTCATTATTTGTTATTTTAGCAAAGCTAGGTATTGTATGCTAGGCGGGAATTTTTTGACGGTTACGTTTGAATAAAGAGACTATCTAAAAGGAAAAAAAAATCGTCTAGTGATTAGGCGATTTTTTTTATCTATAATTTTCCACTGTAAGATTTTTGTGTTATCGATGCTACATCGAATAAAAATGTTCAATCCGTCAATAATTAAAGATAGTAAAGGGGTAATTCACTGTGAAAGGACTGAAAATTTACTATGCACATAAACAAAGTAGAAATTTGCGGAGTGAATACATCAGAATTACCAGTATTGACGAATCAATATATGCGTAAACTTTTTGACAGAATCAATGATGGCGACTTTTCTGCCCGAGAAGAATTTATTCAAGGTAATTTAAGATTGGTGTTAAGCGTCATTCAAAGATTCAATAATCGGGGAGAACACGTAGACGATTTGTTTCAAGTGGGATGTATAGGCTTAATAAAAGCCATCGATAATTTTGACTTAAGCCAAAATGTAAGATTTTCTACCTATGCTGTTCCAATGATAATAGGAGAAATTAGACGATACTTACGGGATAACAATTCAATTAGGGTAAGTCGTTCTTTAAGGGACACAGCCTATAAGGCGCTACAGGTAAGGGATCAATTAACTAATAAAAATGGTAAAGAACCCACCATTACAGAGATAGCTAAACAATTGGAAATTCCAAGAGAAGATGTAGTATTTGCGTTGGATGCTATTCAAGACCCTGTTTCACTATTTGAACCTATTTACCATGATAGTGGAGACACCATATTTGTTATGGATCAAGTCAGCGATGAAAAAAGTGAAGATGAATGTTGGATAGATAACATTGCGTTAAATGAGGCAATGAGAAGATTAAACGATCGTGAGAAACTAATTTTATCCCTCCGTTTTTTTGAAGGAAGAACACAAATGGAAGTGGCAGATGAAATTGGAATTTCTCAAGCTCAAGTTTCTAGACTGGAAAAAACAGCATTAAAGCATATGAAGAAGTATATTTAGTTGCTTTATATGAATGTATTTTCATGATAAAACCCACTCTTTATTTCTTGTGAACATTAAACCCAGCAGGTTTACGTACTTTAAAATACGTATAGTCTGTTGGGTTTTATAATGTTGTACTTATAATATTTGATATTATAAGTACAAAGTTAATCAAACTTTTAGTCATAAAATAGAAGACAAGTCTATAAATATAGATAGAATACTATATTTTATTGATAACAAATAATTATTAGAAATACTTAGTTAAATAATAAAGATACAAATGGGAGAATTAAAGGAGGGGTTTTGATGTTAAGGGCATCAGATTTAACACAAAAAGAAGTTATTAATACCACTGATGGAAAAAGAGTGGGGTTGATTATGGATTTAGAAGTTGATTTAACAAAAGGAAAAATAACAGGAATTGTTATACCGGGAACAGGGAAATTTTTAGGTTTATTTGGTAAGGAATTGGATTATGAAATTGGTTGGGATCAAATTAAAAAAATAGGAGAAGATGTAATTCTAATTGAAATGAAAAATTCAGTAGAACCTAATCAATATAAAGAAGAAGAAAATAAGAAAGCTATTATTAAACCAGAATTCATAAAGAAAGATTATTATGATGAGGAGTAGCAATAAAAGCTTAGACAATAGAATTATAGTAGGTTATAATGAAACCATGTATATAGCTTTAAAGCAGAAATGATGGGGGAGATTGTATGAATTGTCCATTTTGTGTTCATCAAGAATCAAAGGTAGTTGATTCAAGGCCTACAGATGAAGGACAGGCAATCAGAAGAAGACGTGAGTGTATAGCATGTGGTAAACGCTTTACTACTTATGAAAAAATAGAAGAACTACCATTAATTGTTGTTAAAAAAGGTGGTAATAGAGAGGCTTTTAATAGAAATAAGGTGTTAAATGGTATTATTAGAGCCTGTGAAAAGAGACCTGTGGCCTTGAGTCAAATTGAACATATTGTTGAAGAGATAGAAAAATACTTATATAATTCAATGGAAAAAGAAATAACAACCGAACTAATTGGTAGATTAGTAATGGATAAAATTAAAGATTTAGATGAAGTGGCATATGTAAGGTTTGCATCAGTATATAGAGAATTTAAAGATATAAATACTTTTATGGATGAACTAATGAAGTTACTGAAGGATAAAAAAGATTAAATATTAGAGGAGGCGAGTGATTTTTCACTTGCTTTTTTGTTTTTAATAAAAATAAAAATTTATAGTGATATTAATTATGCTAAATAATTATACTAAATAGATACTTACTAATCCATATAAAGGAGGTAGTAAAATGAATTATAAAATAGTTGAAAAAGAGGGTGTACAATTTGTAGCATTTAACCCTTTGGAGGAAATGTCTTTTATAAAGCATGGCTTCAGCACCCGCATAGGTGGTGTAAGTAAAAGTAACTTTACTCAATTAAATCTAGGTAGAAAAACGGATGATTTACCAGAAAATATCATTGAAAATACAAAGAGATTTAGTACAGCAGTGGGGGTTAAATTTGAAGACTTAGTAGTGTCAGATCAAATACATAAGGATAAAATTAAAGTTGTAACAGAAGAAGATAGAGGAAAAGGTTTTATAAAGGAAATGGATTTTGACAGTGTGGACGCATTAATTACTAATAGTAGAGGTATTCCTTTAATAACCTACTTTGCCGACTGTGTTCCTTTGTATTTTGTTGACCCTGTAAAAAAGGCAGTGGGTTTAGCCCACGCAGGCTGGCCAGGGACAGTGTTGAAAATAGGGCAAAAAACAGTAAGTAAGATGCAGAAAGAATATCAATCAAAGGCAGAGGATATTATTGTGGTTATTGGACCTTCCATTGGTATATGTTGTTATGAAGTTTCAGAGGATGTAATTAATAAATTTAACACAGATTTTACAGAGACTTCTAGCTTCGTTGTTTCAAAGGGTGGAGGTAAGTATATGCTTGATTTATGGGAAGCTAATAGAATAGCCTTAAAGGAAATAGGTGTTTTAGATAGAAATATAATAGTGAGTAAAATCTGTACAGGATGTAATACAGATTTATTCTTTTCCCATAGGAAAGAAAATGGTAATACAGGTAGAATGGCATCAATCATTCAGTTAGTATAATAGGAGGTTATTCTAAATGGCTCATAAAAAGATTTTAATTGTAGATGATGAAGAACATATTTTAGAATTAATACAATTTAATTTAGAGAAGAATGGGTTTGACGTTACTTCAATGGATAATGGAGAAGAATGTATTCAATTTTTACAAAGTAATGTTGTAGATTTAGTAGTTTTAGATTTAATGCTGCCAGGAATTGATGGTTTAGAAGTTTGTAAGAAAATTAGAAAAATAGATGGTTTAGAGAAATTACCCATTATCATGTTGACTGCCCGAAGTGAAGAAACTGACCGTATTTTAGGGTTGGAATTGGGAGCGGACGATTATATGGCAAAACCCTTCAGTGTAAGGGAATTGATTGCCAGAATTAAAGCAGTATTAAGAAGAACGGAAGATAAACAAGTTACAAAGTTAAAAATATTAGAGGTTAAAGACTTAATAATGAATACAGAAAAACATGAGGTAACCCTTAATGGAGAATTAATTGACTTAACCCTTAAAGAATTTGAACTACTTAAAATTTTAATTGAAAATAGAGGTAAAGTTCTTTCAAGAAACCTTTTGTTGGATGAGGTTTGGGGTTATGATTATTTTGGTGAAACAAGAACAGTAGATGTTCATATTAGACATTTAAGAAAAAAGTTAGGTGATGATGAAACTGGTGACTATATTGAAACAATCCGTGGGGTTGGTTATAAGATGAAGTAGGTGGAAAAATGCAAAGAAAAATATTTATTGCTTTCTTTATTATTTTATTGTTAGGTATTTTGCTGACAGGTTTTTTAAATTTAGGTTTAATTAGATCTAGTTATTTAAATGAGTTGGAACTTCGTCTGATTTCTAATGCTTTACTGATAGAACAATTTCTAGAAGAAAACCAAGAGGTTGTTAAAAATAATGAACTTAAACGTATAGCAGAGGAATATGGACAGCGAATTGATGCTAGAATCACCTTTATCGATGCCAAAGGTGATGTTTTAGCTGATACAATGGCAAACTATCAAGTTATAGAAAATCATAGAGGTCGTACAGAAGTAAAAGATGCCCTTGAAGGTAAAATTGGAAAGTCCATTCGTCGAAGTGTAACAGTGGATGAAGAAATGTTTTATGTAGCTATTCCAGTAGCTTTTGAAGATAACGCCCTAAGGGTAATTCGTTTAGCTGTAAATCTTGAAGAAATAAATAGAATTAATCAAACGCTATTTTACTATATTGGCATATCTATTTTAATCGGTTTATTTGCTTCATTGGTGTTGGCTTACCGTTTTATCAGAAAGATGATGGAGCCCATAAAAGAAATTACAGAGGTGACTAAAAAAATATCAATAGGTGGTTTTGATCGAAGGGTAGAGGTTAAATCTGATGATGAGATAGGTGAGTTGGCAAATAACTTTAATAACATGGCAGAAAGATTAAAAGAAATGATTAGTATGCTTTCAGAAAATAATACTAAATTTAAAGCACTGCTTACCAGTATGAAAAACCCCATCATAGCAGTAGATAACAAACATAGATTAATTCTATTAAACCCAGCAGCCGAGGCATTATTTCATATTAAGATGGAAGATGCCATGGGTAAGCATATTTTAGAGGTTATAAGGAACAATGTTTTAGATACCCAATTAAAAAATATTTTCCAAAATAATCTAGAAACACAAATAGAAATAACCACCCAAGAACCTAAAGAGAAAATATTAAAAATTTATTCAAATCCTATTAAATTAGAAAAAGATCCCTCTATAACCATTGGGATAGTAGCCTTAATAGAAGATGTTACAGAAATAAGAAGATTAGAGAAAATGAGGTCTGATTTTGTAGCTAATGTATCCCACGAATTAAAAACTCCCCTTACCTCTATTAGTGGTTTTGTGGAGACCCTTAAAACAGGTGCAATTGATGATGAAGACACAAAAATGCGTTTTTTAGATATTATTGATATTGAAACTGAAAGGCTAACAAGGTTGATAGATGATATTCTAACCCTATCGGAAATAGAAAACACCCATTTAAGGTCAGTAAATCAAGAAATTATCACCAGTGATGTCATTATGGAAGTGGAAGAAATAATGAGGCCGATTGCCGATAGTAAACAAATTGAGCTATTGGCAGAAATAGATTCTAATCTACCACGTATAAAAGGAAACCCTGATTGGTTTAAACAGATGCTAATTAATCTTTTAGACAACGCCATTAAATACACTTTAATTGATGGTAAAGTTTATTTGAACGCCTTTAAAAAATATAATAATATTATTATTACTGTAAAAGATACTGGTATTGGAATACCTAAGAAAGATATTCCCAGGTTATTTGAACGCTTTTATAGGGTGGATAAAGCTAGATCTAGAAAAGTAGGTGGTACTGGTTTAGGGTTAGCCATTGTTAAACATATTGTATTGGCACTAAATGGTAGAATAAAAGTTAACAGCGATACAGGTAAAGGGACAGAGTTTACCATCATTATACCTATAGATTAAATTTAAAAGAAGGAATATATTGTAGATTTCTATAATATATTCCTTCTTTTTTTATGACTGGCTTTTTCGTATAGTTTTAAGTTGGCAAGGGAAAGATAAGGGAAATTGAGGTGTAAATAATTTTAAGGAGGAATTTTAATGTCAATAGGAATGATTTTACTGGTTGGTATTTCTGTCCTGATTTTTATGGGATTAGCTGAAAGAGTACTAGACCGTTTAAGATTAAATGATAAAGCAGCTATATTGATTATTATTGCCATCATCATTTCAACGATATTCATCCCTAATATAGATATAACCGAAAGGGTGTCTGTTAATGTTGGTGGCTTTTTAATCCCTTTAGGGCTGGCAATTTACTTATTTATTAAAGCAGAAACAGGAAAAGAGAAAACAAGGGCAGTGGTGGCAGCAGTGGTGGCAGGGGGAATTATTTACGGTGTTCAACGATACGTATTGCCTGCCGAACCAGAAGCTCAAAATATTGACCCCAATTATGTGTATGCAATTCTAGGTGGGTTAACTGCTTATATACTAGGACGTTCAAGAAGGGCAGCTTTTATAGCTGGGGTTGTGGGGGTAATAATTAGTGATGTTATTCAATTGGTTTTAAATATTATAAATGACATTCCATCACCCACAAGATTTGGTGGAGCTGGAGGAGTTGACACAACTGTTATAGCAGGTATATTGGCAGTATTAATTGCTGAAATAGTAGGGGAAACAAGGGAAAGATTTCAAGGGGGAACAGCTAAAAAAAGACTGCATTTTGATAAAGGTCATTTTGTTAGTACTTTAGGTCAGGAAGAAGATCAAGAGAAAGAAAGAGAGCAAGAAAAGAAAAAAGACAATGTGATTCACATTAGAGAAGAGGATGGTGATGGGGATGAAAAGTAAAAGTAAAAAATTGCTATTAGTAACTTTAATAACAGTAATGCTTATCTTTACAGTTAACCCTCTTTCTTATGGTGATGATTGGTATGATCAGTACGGAAGTCATTATAAGATATATAATGTAGAAAATAGTCAACTGCTATTTGAGACTGCTAGGGAAGTATATAAAGGCGACCAATATTTAAGTGGTGATAATAAGATGTATGAAGTAATTCGTGTTAATGCAAAAAATAAAATGGCATATGCTGAATTTAAGAAAGATGTAGAATTGCCCCAAATAGATAAAGTTGCACTGGAAGAGTTTGTAATGGCCCTTAGAAGTAATGAAGGTTTAGCAGCATTAATAGCACAAGAAGATGAAAGAAGGGTAGGGATTTATTGTACCCATACAGCAGAATCCTATGTACCTACCGATGGAACAGAAAGTAATATAGATGGGGGAGGAATATTGAAGGTTGCAGAGCGTTTAGGTGAAAACTTTAAAAAAGTAGGAGTAAATGCTGTGTTTGATAATACTTCCCATGTACCCCATGATGCAGGAGCTTATAAACGTTCAAGAAGAACAGCAGTACAATTATTAAGAGAACAGCAACCAAATGCCATCTTTGATCTTCATAGGGATGCAACACCAGCAGACCCGTATCTAACAGAAATAAATGGAGAACCTTCTTCAAAGGTGAGGTTGGTTATTGGTAGAAGAAACCAAAATTTTAAAGCTAATGAGGAAACTGCTCAAAAGATAAAGGCAGTGGGGGATGAAATGTATCCTGGTTTAATAAAAGATATTTTCTATGCAAAAGGTGACTATAATCAAGACTTAACTCCAAGGGCTATGTTGTTTGAAATGGGTACTTTTGAACATAGTCGTCAAAGAGCAGAAAAATCTACAGAATTTTTATCGGAGGTTTTAACCACAGTTGTGTTTGGTGGTACTTTTGAAGAAAAAGAAACGGGAGAAGAAAAAAAGGTTACACCACAGGAAAAGAGTAATAAAGGATCGGGTATGGGAATTGCAGGAATATTAGGAGTAATTGGTGGTGGTGGTTTACTATTTTTGTTTTTAAGTAGCGGTGGTAAGGAATGGAAGTCTAAAGTAACAAACTTTAAACAAGAATTTAATAGTTTTTTAGGAAGAATAAAACGAAGAAAATAGATGGGTGGGGGAAATATTGAATGAGTATTTTATATTAATTGTTACCTCATTAATTATGGGTACTATTGGAAGATTGTTAATGATGAAGGTTGATTATCGGCAATATCCCACCTACCCTCAGTCATTTTTAGGACATTTCACCTTAGGGATTATTGCTGCTGGACTGGGGGCTGTGGCTATACCAGCAATTGCTGAGAAGGAGTTTGTAGCCATTACCTTTCTTGCTCTAGCAGCCCAACAATTTAGAGATGTTAGAAATATGGAAAGACAAAGTTTAGATAATATAGAAGTAACAGAGTTAGTACCAAGGGGAACGGCCTACATTGAAGATATTGCAAAAGCCTTCGAAGCAAGAAATTATCTTGCATTATTGACTGCCCTTGGTACAGGAATAGGTTATTTTACAGGACAATATTTAAAATTCCCCATATTAGTTAGGATATTAATGGGGGTGGTATTGGGAAGTATCATAATTGTGGGATTAAAACAGATGTTAAAGGGTTATTCCATTGAAGATATTGCAGATGTTAGGGCGGCAGAAATTTCTTTTGAAGGTCCCCTTTTAACCGTAGCAGGGGTCATCATAATGAATATAGGATTAAAAGAATCGCAAAAAATATATAAAGAAAAAGGAACTGCAATAGAAATTATTCCTCGACATGAGGATGCAATGTCTATCCTTGCCAATATAGGGCAAAGGCAAGCGATACAACATAATGCATCTACACAGTTGGGAATTAGAAAAGACATAGATGAACCAGATTTTACACCTATTGCACGAAGAAATCCTAAAAATGGAAATGTAGTTATGGCAATTGTTACTATGGAACCCAATGTAGACTGTTTAGTAGAGGTGGTAAAACGCACACCAGTATTAGAATCTTCTAAAAGAAAAGCATTGGATGTTGCATATACTTCAAAAAATGAGAAATTGGGGAGATAAACATGGATTTTGGTATTACAGAATTTATTATTGCTGTTGTAACCACCAATAGAGATGTTGTAAGTAGTTCCATTACTCCTGTTTTCTATGCAAATGATGATGAGCATAAGGAAAGATTAGCACTTCTTATTGCTAAAACCACGAGGGGAATGGTCCATGATTTA
The DNA here is from genome assembly GCA_938074565.1 of uncultured Alkaliphilus sp. Taxonomy (GTDB): domain Bacteria; phylum Bacillota; class Clostridia; order Peptostreptococcales; family Natronincolaceae; genus Alkaliphilus. Next base: position 9,046 of record CALJEQ010000030.1, read on the forward strand.
GAATCGGGAATATATGTTATAGTAAAACATTAGGAGAGGAAATGAAAATAATATATATTTTTAGAAAAAATGATTATGCAGCTACTCTAGCTGCATATCTTCATTTAAAACTAAATATTTCTTTAAAAGATAGTCAAAAATCCTATGAAATAATGAAACTACACTATTTAGGGATAGATGAAAAAAATAGTGAAGTCTATTTATTAAAATATAATATAAAAAAGTACATTTTAATGAATATCATTTACGGATTGGGAAATATTTTTAATGAGGAGGTAAGGGTTATTGATTTAAGCAGATTTGATTGTTGTTTAATTCAGATTCTTACCAAGTTTAGTTTTAAAAACTATAAAAATACTTTAAAGGAATATATTAATGATGAAAATAATCTATAGTTGTTATGGTGGAGCCCATACTTCCATAGTGGCAGCTGCCATTCATATGGGGCTTTTACCAGAAGATCGTATTCCTTCTTTTAATAAAATTGCGACAGTACCCTTTTATGATAAAACCAATACAAAATCCATTGGTACGCCCATTTATTTGGGGACTGACTTAGTTGGAAACGAAGTCTATGTTATGGGAATGGGAGCTTATAGAAAGGAAGGTTCTGAACTAGTATATCAATTTGTTAATGAATTATATGGTAGATGCAAAGGAGAAGTACTGATTGTAAATTCCATTGCTTTAATCAATCTTCCAATAAGAATAGGTGGGTTTTTATCTAGAAAAATAAATATGGTGGCTATAGGGAAACCTATAACCATTTTTGGAATACAAAATAAATATTACTCTTTTGTAGAATTAGTTAAAAATGTTAAAAAAACTGCAATTCAACAACCTTAGCCTATACTTGACTATAGTAGAACTAGAATGTTATTATTATTTGATGCAATACAATTTATTACTAGGTCATAATATGTTACAATAATTAAGTAGAATAAATATTAAAGTAGGTGTTTTTTTGAAGGAAGTAAAAAATAATAATGTTATCAGTACTGTTGAAACTGGAAGTATAGCAGAAGAGGTGGGCATAGAGGTTGGGGATATACTATTAAGTATAAATGGACAACCAATAGAAGATATAATAGAGTATAAGTTTTATTTGGCGGATGAATATTTAGAAATAGAAATAGAGAAACAAAATGGTGAGCAGTGGATTGTTGAGGTGGATAAGGAGTTTGATGAGGACTTGGGAATTGATTTTGAAAACCCAATTCTAAGCCATATGAAGAGTTGTAAAAACAAATGCATTTTTTGTTTTGTAGACCAACTTCCCAACAATATGCGACAAAGCTTATATTTTAAAGATGATGATTCTAGACTTTCGTTTTTACATGGAAATTACATAACCCTTACTAATATGAAGGAAGAGGACATCAATAAAATTATACAATATAGAATAAGCCCTATAAATATTTCCGTACATACCACCAATGGAGAACTAAGAAAAAAGATGTTAAACAATCGATTTGCAGGAAATATAATGGATACATTAAACAAATTAGCTGAAAATCAAATTCAAATGAATTGTCAAATTGTCCTTTGTCCAGGGTTTAATGATGAAGAAGAACTGGATAAAACAATAAAAGACTTAGGTAATTTAAGCGATGCCATTGACAGTGTTGCTGTTGTTCCAGTAGGTTTAACCCGATATAGAGAGGATTTAACAGAAATAAAACCTTTTACAAAGGAAACAGCAAAGGAAACCATTCAGCAAGTACATAAATGGCAAAACTTCTTTTATCCTAAATTAGAACGTAATTTTGTTCATTTGTCAGATGAGTTTTATATTTTGGCTGAAGAACCTTTTCCAAATTATGAAAGCTATGACGGGTTTCCACAATTGGAAAATGGTGTAGGAATGATTCAAGATTTTCAGTATTCTTTTAACGAAGCTTTAGAAAGACTGCCCAACACATTAGTGATGGAAAAAAGTATTACAGTGGTCACCAGTACACTGGCATACGACTTTATGAAGGGATTATGTAATGAACTTGAGAAAAAAGTCAAGGGATTGAAAATCAATGTATTATCAGTAGAAAACAAATTCTTTGGTGGAGGGGTTTCTGTCAGTGGACTATTGACGGGTGTAGACATTCTAAAAAAACTTATAGACAACTCACCTGGAGATAAGGTCATTATTGGAGATAATATGTTGAAATCAGAAGAAGCAGTTTTTTTAGATGACATGACTGTAGATGAATTAGCAGAAAAAATAGGTGTACCAGTGAACATAAGTAGTATTGATGGTGAAGTGTTTATCAACACCATTTTAGATATGTAAATAAAAATAGAGGTGATTAATATGGCAAGACCTGTTGTAGCAGTTGTAGGAAGACCAAATGTTGGAAAGTCTACACTATTTAATAGAGTTGCAGGAAAAAGAATATCAATAGTAGAAGATGAACCAGGTGTAACAAGGGATCGAATTTATACAGAAGTGGAATGGTTAAGTCACAAATTTACGTTAATTGATACTGGTGGTATTGAACCAGAATCTCAAGAACTAATCCCTGCCCAAATGAGACGTCAGGCAGAGTTGGCAGTTGAAACAGCTGATGTTATTATTTTTATGGTGGATGGACGTGCTGGTTTAACTTCTTCTGATAGGGAAGTAGCATCAATGTTAAGAAAGTCCCATAAACCTATTATATTAGCCTTAAATAAAGTAGATACCGCAGGTCATTCAGAAAATTACTATGACTTTTTTGAATTGGCTTTAGGAGAGCCTGTAGAAATTTCTTCTGCTTTAGCCTTAGGAATAGGTGATCTTTTAGATGAAGTAGTAGCCCATTTTCCAGAAAGAAATGAAAATGAAGAAGATGATACCACCATCAAAGTTGCCATTATCGGCAAACCTAATGTAGGTAAGTCATCTATAGTAAACCGTATATTAGGTGAAAATAGAGTTATTGTTAGTGAAATAGCAGGAACAACTAGAGATGCAATTGATACACCTTTTACCCACGGTGAAGATGAATATGTATTAATTGATACAGCTGGAATTAGAAGAAGAAGTAGAATTACAGAAACTATTGAAAAATATAGTGTTATTCGTTCATTTACAGCTGTTGAACGGGCTGATGTGTGTTTATTGGTGATAGATGCAGTGGAAGGTGTAACAGAGCAAGATAAAAAAATTGCAGGTTATAGCCATGAAAATGGTAAAGGAATGATTATTGTTGTTAATAAGTGGGATCTTATAGAAAAAGATAATCACACTATGAACCAATTCATTAAGAATATAAGGGATGAATTAGGTTATTTAGAGTATGCTCCAATTATGTTTATTTCAGCACTAACTGGACAAAGGATGAATACTGTTTTAGATAAAGTTAAGTATGTAGCTAATCAAAATGCTATGAGAATTCCAACAGGTAGCTTAAATGAAGTTATCGGAGAAGCAACTTTATTAAATCAGCCACCGTCTGATAAAGGAAAGCGACTGAAAATTTTCTATGCTACTCAAGCAGCAGTAAAACCACCTACATTTATTTTGTTTATTAATGATAAAGAATTAATGCATTTCTCATATCAACGATATATAGAAAATAGAATAAGAGAAAATTATGGATTTGAAGGTACACCAATTAGGTTCATGTTAAGGGAGAAGTCTAAGGGGGATCAATAAAGTGAATACTTGGTTGAGTATTATACTAGCTTATTTAATCGGTAATTTTTCTGCATCTTTTCTTGTGGGTAAAATGGCTGCTAACATCGATATAAGAAACTATGGTAGTGGTAATGCTGGTTCTACCAATGTTTTTAGAACTTTAGGTTTAAAGGCTGGAGCATGGGCTTTTTTTGGGGATAGCTTAAAGGGAGTGGTAGCCGTAACCCTTGGTTGGTATTTGGGGGGAGAACGGTTTGCCCTCCTTTCGGGTTTAGCTGTTATAGTAGGGCATAATTGGCCTGCACTATTGAAGTTTAAAGGCGGTAAAGGTATTGCCACATCTATTGGGGTTATTTTAGTATTACATCCAATATCAGCAATTATTAGTGTGCTCATAGGAATATTAATATTATATAGATATAAATATGTATCGTTAGCATCTGTAATAGCAATGGTTTTTTTACCTATCATTCTTTATTATTTCAAAGGGAATACTTATTTCTTATTCGGATTAATTTTAGCAGTTATGGCAGTTTATCGCCATCGTGGGAATATAAAAAGGTTATTAAATGGTACAGAAAGTAAGATTACTAAGAAATCATAATAAGGGGGGTTTATCCATGAAACATTCTTCAATAGCCGTTCTTGGAGCAGGAAGCTGGGGAACTGCCTTGGCACTTTTGCTTTATGGAAAAGGACATCATGTAAACTTATGGATGAGAGATAAAGAGCAAAGGGATGAAATACGTCAAACTGGTGAAAACAAACAGTATTTACCAAACGTCTCCATCCCTGAAGAACTAAATCTTTTAACAGACTTGGAAGAGGCTGTTAAAAACGTTGATGTTATTCTAACAACAGTACCATCACAAGCTGTTCGTGGCGTACTTCAACAAATTTCCCCTTATATAAATTCAAATCAAGTAATTGTTAATGCTTCAAAGGGACTAGAACAAAAAACTTTGTTAAGAATATCAGAGGTTGTTGAAGCTGTTTTACCCGGTCAATCCTATGTTGCCCTTACAGGACCTTCCCATGCAGAAGAGGTATGTAAGGAAATGCCTACAACTATTGTTGTTGCCTCAAAAGAAAGAAAGACAGCAGAGTATATTCAAGATATTTTTATTACCCCTACTTTTAGGGTTTATACAAACCCAGATTTAATTGGAGTAGAATTGGGGGGGGCTTTAAAAAATGTTATTGCATTTGGGGCTGGTATCGCCGATGGTTTAGGTTTTGGTGATAATGCTAAGGCAGCTATTATGACTAGAGGAATTCGTGAAATAGCTAGACTAGGGAAAGCGATGGGGGCAAATCTTGCCACTTTTGCAGGACTAACAGGAATAGGTGACTTAATGGTTACCTGTACCAGTATGCATAGTAGAAATAGACGTGCTGGCATCTTAATAGGGGAAGGCAAAAGTTTAGACGAGACTCTAAAAGAAATTGGCATGGTGGTGGAGGGAATTACGACAACACAGGCTGCCTATCAATTGGCTAAGGAATGTTCAATTGAGATGCCAATTACAGAAGAAATTTATCGTATTCTCTATGAAGGAACCAATGCTAGAGATGCTGTAACAAACTTAATGACTAGAACTAGAACCCATGAGTTAGAAGAAATTGTGGACGAAGAGACAATTAAATGGTGAAGATGAAAACCAATTAAATAGTAAAAATGAAAACCCAATCCTTTATAAATGATTGGGTTTTTTAGTGGGGAAAATTATTTAAGCTACAGATTGTGTAGATAACCATTTAAAAATGTTATAAATAATTTTAATAAAGATAAAATTATAGGCATAAACTTAGACGGAATAAAATATAAAGTATTAAGCAGTTTTAAGAAGGTGGATTAGTCATAATGTAGGGGGGTTATCATATACTTATAATGTTAAGCATATATAAGCATATATAAGTTTTATATATTTATCAAAAGGAGGGAAATGTATGGAAGGCTATGATATTTACAGAGATATAGCACAACGGACACAGGGAGACATATATATTGGTGTTGTGGGTCCTGTTAGGACGGGAAAATCTACCCTTATTAAAAGGGTAATGGATTTGTTTGTTCTACCAAATATAGAAAACTCATATAAAAAAGAGCGGGCAAAGGATGAACTACCCCAAAGTGGTACAGGTAAAACCATCACTACAACAGAACCCAAATTTGTTCCTAATGAAGCAGTGGAATTGGTATTAAAGGATAATGCTTCGTTTAAAATGAGAATGATTGATTGTGTAGGTTATTTAGTTGATGGGGCATTAGGCCATCAAGAGGATGGTAAGCCTCGTATGGTTAATACCCCTTGGTTTGAGAAACAAATCCCCTTTGAAGAAGCAGCTGAAATAGGTACTAGAAAGGTTATTAAAGAACACTCCACCATTGGAATTGTTGTAACCACTGATGGGTCTATTACAGACATTGATAGGGACAGCTACATAGAAGCAGAAGAAAGGGTTGTGAGGGAACTAAAAGAAATCAATAAGCCCTTTGTAGTAGTATTAAACACAAAAAATCCTGAAACAGAATCCTCAGAAGAATTGAAGTTAAAGCTAGTGGAAAAGTATGGAGTTCCTGTTGTCGTTAAGGACTGTGCAAAACTAGATATGAGGGGAATCCATGAAATTTTAGAAGAAATATTATTTGAGTTTCCTGTAACTGAAGTAAATATTAATTTACCAGGATGGTTAGAAAGTATTGAATCTAGCCATTGGTTAAAGGCTTCTATCTTAAATGAAATTAAGGAAGCAGCGGCAGAAATGAGACGATTAAGGGATGTAGACTCTATGATAAATCGTCTAAAGAATATTGAAAGTATTAAAAGAGCTGGTTTAGAGAACATGAAAATGGGAGAAGGGACTGCATTAATAGACTTGGTAACTATTGATAACCTCTTCTATCGTGTTTTAGAAGAAAAAACAGGTTATGATATTGAAGGGGATCATCAATTAATTGGGCTAATTATTGAATTAGCCAAAGCTAAAAAAGAATATGATAAGGTTGATAAAGCGTTAAGAGATGTAAAAAATATTGGTTATGGTCTTGTACCTCCTTCTTTTGAAGAATTAACTTTAGAAGAGCCTGAAATCTTTAGACATGGTAATCAATTTGGTGTAAAACTTCGTGCCAACGCACCTTCACTACATTTTATTCGTGCAGATATTGCCACAGAGGTATCTCCTATAGTAGGTACTGAAAAACAAAGTGAAGAATTGGTAAAATATCTATTAGAAGAGTTTGAACAAAATCCAGATGCCATATGGCAAACTAATATGTTTGGAAAATCGTTACATGATATGGTAAAGGAACAGCTTCAAAATAAACTTTATATGATGCCAGAAGATACTAGAATTAAGTTACAAAGAACACTACAAAAACTGATTAATGAAGGTAGTGGAGGTTTAATAGCTATTATTCTTTAATGAATTGCTATATTATTTATAGTAGCTCCAATCTGTTGGGAAGGGGTTGGAGCTATTATAGTTGGTTTGGTTACAATTGATGGTGAATTACTATGTATAAAACTGTTATTAATTGTGTACAATATAGTTATCTCCTAAATTACCTAATTAATTTTATCAAAAGTATTGACAAAACCCCCAATTCCTCATAAAATATAATACATAGCATTAATCACTGGCTGTAGCGCAGTTTGGTAGCGCGCCAGACTGGGGGTCTGGAGGTCGCAGGTTCAAGTCCTGTCAGCCAGACCAGTGATGAAAAATCTACATCCTTAGGGGGTGTAGGTTTTTTTTATTTTTAAAAAAATTATTCTTATGTAAAAAGGATATAAATAATCTATAGAAAACATAAGTGGTGAATTTTAATTATTTAATACAGTTGTTATTCAGTGTGGGGGGCTTAAATATATAAAAATATGACAATAAAACATAAAAATATACAAATGTATTTGACAATCCCTTAATAATTCATTAATATTTTAATGAACTGTATTTTACATACGGTGGTAAAAATTAATATTTAAGAAAGGGGTTTCAATATGTACTCATACACAACAAGTGGAGTCTGTGCAAAACAAATTAGTTTTAATATTGATAATGGAGCAGTAAAGAATGTTGTTTTTTATGGAGGATGTCCTGGTAATCTTATTGGGGTTAGTCAATTAATTGAAGGCATGAGAATAGAAGAAGCAATAAGTAAGTTAAGGGGAATTTCTTGTGGTGGGAAAGCAACTTCCTGTCCAGATCAACTTTCTAAAGCTTTAGAGGAAGCTATAAAAAGACAAGTTGGTTAATATAATTTTAATAATGATTAAGTAAAAATATTTAATTGACAATCAATAACAATTAAAAATTAATTATTTATAGACCTGTATTCTTTTGAATACGGGTTTTTTGCTTATTATAAATAAATATACGTGGTTTGATTATGACGAGTTATATAAATTAGTAACATAATATCTGAAAAAGTTTTTAACCTGTACTTTTGTATTTACTATATTGTTATTATCAAATTGCTAATATTATTAAAAAATATTAGCAATTTCAAACTAATAAATGGTAAATGATATTAGTTAAAAAGTCCTGATTTCATTAACTGAAAACTTGCTTTTTTGTTAATCATAATGTATCATTTAAATAAAAAAAGTATATTTGGAAAGTAATATTAAAAGAGTTTGTATGAAAAAAGATAAATAATCATTATGGTTTGATTGAAAGGAGTATCAGATTAAATGGAGTTATTAAGTCCTGGAGAAAAAATTAGAAGAATACGTAAAGAGCTTGGGTTAAAGCAGGAAGATATTACTAATGAAGAAGTATCTAAAAGTCTAATAAGTATGATTGAAAAAAATAAAAGAGCACTAAGTTGGAAAACTGCTAAAATCATAGCTAACTGTTTAAACAAATACTACAGAAATACAGGATATCAAATAACGCCTGAATATTTAATGGAGACAGAACAAGACCTCGTCAAAAAAGACTTTGTAAAAACTATGAATTATCTTTATTCGATAATGGAAAGTGATGTTCTTGATGTAGAATACGTTAATGAGTGTTTTGAGAAATTGATGGTGCTAATAAGACCGTGGGGTCTCAAAAAAGAAATGATAGAACTGATAACTTTAAGAGGGAAATTTTATTGTCTAACATATCAGTATAATGAAGCCCTAAAGGATTTTTGTAGTGCATTAGAATATTATCTAGAAGAAAAGGACTATAGTGAAGTTGCGCGGATTTATAATCAGATGGGAATGATTAATCATATGCTTATGAGAATAGACCAAGCCCTAACATATTACACAAAGGCATATGATATTGCATCGGAACATAATATTATAAATAGAATAAGAATAAAAATAGAAGCCATCTATAACTTAATTCTTTGTTACCGTAATATTCAAAGATATGATATGGCACTTCAATATGTTATTATGTTTAAAGAAATTGAGTGGAATCATCCAATGTATGATATTTATAACCACCAAGTAATGTTAATGGAAGGCAATACCTATAGAGAGATTAAAAACTTTGAAAAAGCTGAAAAAATCTACTTTAAACTATTACAGAAAGCAAGAACGTTAGATAATAACACCTTGTTTTTGGTTTATGAAAGTTGCTCTATTCATTATAGAGAACAGGGACAAGTAGATAAAGCATTAAATTATATTGATAAAGCGTTAAAGATGAAAAGTAGTGTAAAGGCAAGTTATATACCTAATATATTAATTGCTCAGGCAAAGTGCCAAATGTTATTGAAAAGATCAGTTGAAGCAATAAATACTTTAAAAGATGGGTTAGAGAAGGCAGAAAAAATATATAAAAATGAAATGATTATAGACTTTCATTTTACATTGGCACAGGTATACATTAGGTTGGATAAACTAGATATAGCATTAAAATACATACAAGATATAGAAAAGGTTATAATAGAAAACAACATAGAATTTAAAATGTATGATCTTTATAGTTTTTATAGTGAAATATATTGTCGATTAGGTAACGTGACTAAAGGATTAGAATACATAACAAAAACTAGAAAAAATTATTTGGATATTGTACAAACTAGTTAGCTAGCAATCTTTCTTACGTAGTTACTCTTATTTATAAAAAAACTTCTTTGCTTAGTGCAAGTGGCTTTATTAATAAATAAATAAAAATATTAAAAAGTTATTTTGCACTGGGCAACCTCGGTTATTATTATTTCTAATCAAATTATTCAATGTAAACCCTTCTTAATATTGATAGTTTCTATTGTATCTATATTAAAAATTATGATATATTAAGTTTGAAAAAACACTGGATATGTTCATTTTTATAGAAGGGGGATCAATAATATGAAAAAAGAAATCAATATTAGTAAAATTAAAAAAGATGCAGAGGAACTATATAGAAAGGGAGACTTCTTTTGTTCTGAGGCAATCGTTTTCTCGATAAAAAACAACTTAGAACTGGATATGCCAGATGAGATGATTGCAATGGCTTCAGGTTTTCCAGTAGGGATAGGTAAATCTAAATGTGTATGTGGAGCTGTTTCTGGTGGTATTATGTCTTTAGGGTATTTTTTTGGAAGAAAAGTTGGGGGAGACCCTAAAGTACACAAAGCATTAGAATTAGCCAATGAATTACAAGAAAGCTTTAAAAATAATCATAAAGTATTATGCTGTAAAATACTTACTAATGGTATGGATATGGCTTCTGGAGAACATAAGAAACAATGTGTTGCCTTTACTGGGGAAATAGCAGAGAAGACAGCTGAAATAATTGCTAGAGAACTGAATTTTTCAATAATTAATGAGTAATGGAGAGATAAATATGAAACAAGTAATTAAGAAAATACCTGTTCCTATGGCGGGTTTAATGTTAGGTTTAGCTTCAGCAGGTAATTTAGTACTTTCTTATGGAAGTATATACAGGAATATCTTTGGCGGTATTGCGGCACTTATTTTCCTATTATTGGTAATGAAAATAGTTCTTTTCCCAAAGGATGTGGTAGAAAGTTTAGATAATCCTGTAATAGCCAGTGTATCTCCAACTTTTTCCATGGGGGTTATGATTTTATCCACCTACCTAAAACCTTATTTTCCTTCTTTGGCTTTAGGGCTTTGGGTTATGGCACTTTTACTACATTTTGCTTTGATGATTTATTTTACTAAAAAATATGTTTTAAATTTTAATATTAAAAAAGTGTTTCCCAGTTACTTTGTGGTTTATGTTGGTATTGTGGTGGCCAGTGTAACGGCACCAGTGTATAACCTAGCCAGTTTAGGGCAATCTATTTTCTGGTTTGGCTTTATATGTTATTTGGTATTGTTACCAATTGTTTTATACAGGGTTATAAAGGTTAAGGAAATTCCTGAACCTGCATTACCAACAATTGTAATTATAGCCGCCCCCTCAAGTTTGTGTTTAGCAGGATATATGAATTCTTTTCAAAATAAAAATATGATATTGGTTGGCATTTTAGCAAGTTTGTCATTATTAATGCTTACTGCTGTATTAATAAATATGCCTAAGTTACTAAAACTTAAATTTTATCCTAGTTATTCTGCATTTACCTTCCCATTAGTAATTAGTGCTATTGCTATTAAGTTGACAAATGGCTTTTTAGTGAATACAGGTAGACCAATAACTATATTAAAGTATGTGGTAAAAGTAGAAGAAGTATTGGCTGTTTCAATTGTTTTGTATGTATTAATAAGATATATAGGCTTTTTAACAGCTAAAGAAGAAGCAATAGCAAACGTTAAATCCAGTACAACAACATAGATTTTTTCCCCAAGAAAGAATGTCTCTATAATTAAGGCGTTCTTTTTTTGATTAGTTTTTAGTTCTATATTCAGGTTATATGTTTATAATATGCTTGAGTTATTGTAAGTAACATATTACACTTATAAGTAAGAGAATAAGCCGATTAAGATTATTTTGGCTAAAAAAATATTTTAAGTGAACTTTGTAATTTTGTAATATATTCGTTTAACAGTAATTTACGTATTTATTAAACCTACATTATTAGGGGGAGCAAAATGGATAAACACATTGAGATAATAGAAAAATTAGCTAAAAAATGGACAAGTTTTTCTGAAGTGCTTTTTGAGAAAAAAACAAAAGAAGAAATTTTAAATTATTTATATAATGAATTTAAAGCTACGGAAGATCCTATATTCGTATACCTATATTTAGAATATGTTTACGAATATGATGTAAAATTAAAAGATACAGAACTAAAGGAATTTGTTCTTTACTTTTTAAACTATGACAAGACTTCACGAGACATTTTTATATATATAGATGAAAATAAAGAATTAATAGAACTATTTAAAGAAGATAGTACTTTAAAACACTTTTCCCATGCTCTAATTACCTACTATGAAAATTTAAAATTTGATTCATTCTACGACTATGAAATATGTATTGAAGTACTATGTAAATTTTATGGTCATTTTAAAGATTGTTTTAAAAATCATATGTTTAATGAGTATGAAGAAACTTATTTGCAAACACTGTACCGTTGTATTTCAAATTCAGGTGAGGATGATTATGGCTATGCATACAAAGGCTTAAAAAAGGTTAAGGAGTATATAAGTTGTTTAAGTGAAGATCTGGTGATAAAACTATTATGGAAATTTGAGCGTAATACTTTGTATAATAATATAACTGTGAAACAAGTACAAGCTATTGTTAGTGGTTTTTATTGGGAATTTGAGAAATATAGAATAATGAAGTATTTTTTTGTTGATAGGCGAATTCTAGAAGAAGATATAACAGAATCAATAGGTTTTGAATTGCGGAAAGTTTGTGATACCAATCAATATAATATTATAAAGATAGAAAAAAATAATAAGTATGAGAAACAAATAAATAAAGAGTATGAGCTATTAAGAATTAAACATAGGGTAGAGGAAGAAAATCAATCCATCAAGGCTATCTTAGTATATCAAAAAGATTATTCATCCACGTATAAAGTTATAAAAGAGAAAAGTGGAGTTGTAACAGATATACTAGAAATACATCAATTTTTTTCGGAAAAAGGAGAAATAAAAGTTAAAATTAACAAAACTATTAATTATCCTTTTTTAGATTATTATGCTCTTTCTGACACAAGCGAAGTATACAAGACGAATAGAGAAGATATTGTTAATTATATAAAAGTGAAATTAAATGAATTAAACATAAACGTTGATGGGATAGATGATATAAATGATGATATAGAAAATGATTCAAAAGATGTAGAAGAATTTCATCAAGAAAATGAAGAAGAATTTCAGTTAGTCTATTTATGGTTAGGAAATTATAAAGGACTGTTTAAAGAGGGTGAAGAGTTTAATTTCACTAGTCAATATGAATTTAGGATTATAAACAAAGTATTAGACTATAAAGAAATTAATACGAATTATCCCAATAACTTTTTCTATGTTAAAGACAAAGAATATTCAAAATTAAGAAACATAACTGCTGTTGTGGGTAAAAATGGTTCTGGTAAAACTTCATTATTAAGATTTATAATGGAAAATTTTAACTACATTAATATAAATGACGAAAATAATAGATTTGCAGTAATATTTAAGAAGAATGATGAGTTTCATTTGTTTAGAGTGGGTATTGATGAAGTTGAAATAAGAAAAGATAAAATAATTGACTGGACAAACTTATTAGAAGAAAAAGAACAAAAACATCCTTTTAAAGAAAAACTTAATATAATACCATATTTAAGAGACGATACCCATATAGTATATTTCTCAAATATTTTTGATTTTAGTAAGACAAATAAAGTAAATAATGTTTTTGACCCAGAGAATGTATATATAGATATTTCAAGTCAAACTATTTTCTATGATGACTACAATAAAGATGATATAAATCACTTAAAAAGTAGCGAAATAGCAAGGCAAATCAACTTTCTTTATTCAGAATATAAAGACTTAGTACTTGAAAATAAAAAAATAGACTTGTATCTTTATTTAACAGATCCTTTCAAAGAATTTTATAAAGAATCTGATGTTAAACTGTATAATGAAATAGACAGGTTTATAGAAAAAATAAAGGATAGATACAAAACTGATAATATTTTAGAGGTAACATTATATATCATTAAGTTAACACTATTAGAATGTGCAGAAATATTTAGCAGTCAAGATAAAGGAGATTATTTAGGAGAGTTTTTAGAGTTACTTAATGAAATGGTAAATATAGAAGAAACATCATTAATAAAATACATAACTTTATCTTTTAGAATGATTGGTAGTAAAATTACAAAAAGAAATGGTAGAACTAAAAAAACTGATTTATACAAAGAAAATTCTATTATTATTCAGAAAAAAACTGTAGATATTGTAGAGTATGGAAAACAGTTACCGCACCGTAAAAATTTAATATTATTATTTCAAAAAAATATTAATAAACTTGATATAAATATTGAAAATGCACTTAAAATTCCTATTAATAATAGAAGTTTTGCTTTTAATAAGGGTATGATAAAAGAATATCAACAATCCAATTTTACCACTAAAATAATTGACTTTGGGTTATCAGAGCTTTCATCAGGGCAACGGGCAATGTTATTACAGTATTCTAAGTTTTACTGGTTATTTAATAGAGATGACAAGGCGAGTAAGTTGTTTTTAGACTATACAGTACCTAAATTAAAGAAAAACTTGATTGTTTTAATAGATGAAGGTGAAGTGTTGTTTCATCCAGAATGGCAACGGCAATACCTTTATAATATGATCTATTTCATAGAAAGACTTACTAAAAATAATGAACAGATAAAAAATATACAAATTATTCTTACTTCAAACTCACCCTTCATTTTATCTGATTTACCAAAAGATAATGTAATATTAATGGCGTTTAAAGATGAAAAATGCCAGAGATGTACTAATGAAGGAGACAAGGAAAAAACATTTGGTTCTAATATACATACTCTGTTTGCAAATAGCTTTTTTCTAGATGAGAAAGGGGTTATGGGAGAGTTTGCTAAAGATAAAATTAGTAAGGTTATTAAAGCCTTGAACGAGAAAAAACTAGGGGGCTTTACGGAAAGAGAACTCCTTTATATTATCGAAGCTATAGGAGAACCAATGATAAGAACTAAACTAGAAGAGATGCTTTTGTTATGTGATTTCAACCACAATAAAGAGAAACAAGTTGAAGACATTGACAAAGAAATTAAAAGATTACAAAAGGAAAAAGAAAACCTCTTAAATAGAAAAAACGGAAATGATTAAAATATTTGAGAAAATATAAAAACACTCCCCACGGGAGTGCATAAGTAAAGGTGGCTCAAGAGCCACCAAATTCATTCATTATTCACTCATTACTTCAACTTTTCCACCGGCTTGTTGAATTGTGTTAAATATACCTGCTAAATTACCTTTGTTACCACCTAAAATGGGTAATCTTATAATTAAACAGATGCCACTTGGAGAAGTAACTTCAATTAAGTTTAATAAATTAATTACAGCACCAGCAGGAATAAATATACGAAGTATTGTGCCAGGTAGTTGAGGACATGGTGTTGGTGTTGGGGTAGGTGTTGGCTTCTTACAACCAGTTGTAATTGGGGCGTTTCTAGGAACTAGTGTCATTTCATTTCCCTCCTTTCCTTTGCACTATATACTATGCTAATATTTCTAAAGGGTGAAAAAAAGAAACCAAGATTTAAAAAAATATTAAATCTTGGTTTCTTTAGTTATTCTGTTACAAATTCAATGCTTCCGCCGGCTTGTGAAATTAAATTAGTTATACTAGATAAGTTTAATGTACCTCCCAACGCAGGCAATCTTACAATTAAGCATATTCCACTGGGAGATGTAATTTCAATAAGATTTAATAGGTTAATTACAGCCCCTGCTGGAATGGAAATCCTAATCAGAGTACCTGGTAGTTGAGGACAAGCATCTTTCTTAACTGTAGTTCCATTGGACATAGTATTGCCACCTCCATTTCTTTTCCTATTTATCTTATGTATAAAAACAAAAAAGGTGCTTAACAATATGGTATTATTTAAAGGATAATGGTAAAAATATTATTGTTTGAAGTATTTTTGAATAAATGTTAATATATTCTTAATTAAAAATAAAGGAGGCTTATTTTATGCCATATATTTCCCTTGAAATTGGAAAATTAACAGAGGAACAAAAGAGTGCTTTGATTAAAGCCTATACTGACGCTACTGTGGAAATAGCAAAGGTACCACCAGAAGCAGTAATTATGTTTATCAATGAACACCAGTTGGAAAACATAGGGGTTGGGGGTATTTCAATAGCAGAGAAGAGACGGAATGAAAAGAAGTAAATAATAGTTATACTCTAAAAGCAGATGCATATTTTGTATCTGTTTTTTCGTTAAGTTACAAGAATAAAATACTATATATGAACTATACTAACAATTAGAAAGGTTAGGAGGTAGTTTTGTATGCAAGTTATTTGGGAATCTTTGTTAATGGTTTTTACAGGTACAGTATTTCTACGCTTTGCTGGGAGAAAATCAATATCTCAAATGACGGTTGCACAAACGGTTATAATGATTTCTATAGGTAATATTATAGTTCAACCTATTGTTGAGATTAGTCCATGGAAAACAATTGTGGCCTCTTTTATATTTATTTCATTTTTAGTTTTTGTTGAATACTTACAATTGAATTTTAATTTTATAGAAAATGTTTTAACAGGAAAAGGAAAAATTGTTATTTGTAATGGTGAAATTGTCCCTGAAAACTTAAGGAAATTAAGGCTTACTGTAGACCAACTGGAAGTGAGACTTCGACAACAGGGAATTTCTAATATAAGTGATGTGAAAACAGGAACATTAGAAGCAAATGGCCAACTGGGTTTTGAGCTGATGCCCCATGCTAAGCCTGTAACGATTGGAGAATTACAAAGGATGCTTCCTCATTTAATAGATCCACAGTATCAACCACTTCAACTAAATTCAAATTTGTTTACAGAGGCAACGGAGAAAATACATTCTACACCAAATCCAGATCATCTAAAGTAAAAAAACTATAAGTTAACTAAGCTGTTAATATATGAATGGTTGACCATTATTTACAGCTTAACAATCCTTCCAGTACTAATTATAATGTTATTATGATGAGTTAGGAAGGAGGGGAATAACTATGAAGAAAATCAAAAAAATTATGATAATATCACTTGCCTTTCTTATCATTTCTAGTTCTTTAGTATTTGCTTCACAACAAGGAATATATCAAATGATTATTGATAGACTAATGGGTTTGAGGAATACATATACTCAAAAAGATTCGCAATTAGTTGAAGATGGTCAAAAAGCACAGGAAGAATTAAAACGTTATACAAATGAACTGGAAGCTGAATTTATAAAAGAATTAGATGCTTACGAAGGGGAACAATTGGAAGAAGCAAAGAAAGTCTTAAAAAGCAATGTAGATGATGTTAAAAAAATGGTAGACAGTGAAAAAGAAAAAGTATTGAAGGAAATAAAAGAGAAAATTAAAGATAAAATTAGTAAAGATTTAGAGAAAGAATTAAAAGAATTAGAGAAGGCTTTACAAAAAAATAATTAATTATTTTTGTAGTAACCTCCACTGTTAAGTGGAGGTTTTTTGCATAAAATTAAGGTGTAAAAAATGAATAAATTACTCTAATTAATAATATAATGGAAATAAGAGAAAAGTAGACAAGGGAAGGGTGTAGGGCTTAATGAAATATAAGGACAACCACAAGATAATAATAAATGAAATGAGAGTACAGAGTCAGTCTATGGACCTATATTTTATTATAGAAGTTTTTAAATCTATATTGGAGTTCTCTCTATTTTTGGGTTGCTTATATGGATTATTAATGCTTTGGGTAGAAATACATTAATTTAATTATATTTTTAAAACCCGTTGAATATTATTTCACAAGTAAAATAAATGAAAATAATGTTTAAAAAAAAGTAAATTGAATGTTATAATGTTATATAGACAGAGGTTAAGTTATCGTGGGGAAAAAAGGAAGTGATATATTAATTATGTATAACTATTTAATAACACTATTGACGTCATTGCTTATAGTAAGTCTTGTAGGATATTCCTTAGTGGTATTAAAGGAAAAATTTTATTTAAAAAATCATATAATTTTATTAGAACATAGGGGTGTAGAGCCAGACTTATTGGAAAATATTGATATAAAACATTTTGTATTGGGCACTACAGAGATTATGGCAGGAGATGAAGTGAAAATAAAAATGGAAAATAGCACCAATGTTAAAGGGGTTGTCTTGGGAATTATTAAATCTGAAAATAGTATTGCTCTTGTAACAAAGTCTCAAGGTGTGAAAAGTCTTAAAGTAACTTCAATTAAAAAGTTAAAAGTAATAAGTCGTTATGGTAAATTTTTTGCTTAGTTTTAATTATTAATATATAAATCCTCCTGAAAAGGAGGATTTTATTTTGAATATCTATAGGTTTAGGACTTAAGAATTAGAAATTAAGAAAAATAAAGGAAGGACTTTTTTGGTAAGTGAAGAATAATTAAACTAGAGTAATTATGGTAGGTGGTGTCATTGCAAACAAAAGTAAAGAAAAAAAGAAAAAAAGCTCGTAAAGGTTTTGGTAAAATTTTTATCATATTAATTATAAGCTTATATTTCTTATCTAGGATTTTTCCAATATTGGGTACTAATAGTCAAAAAACTGTTTATACAGAGTATGGTAAAATTGAAAATGTAATAGCTGTTACAGGCTATATTGCTAGAGATGAGAAGGTATTCACCAATACAGGTGAAGGCGAAGTAAAATATTTTGTGTCTGAGGGAGAAAAGGTTTCAAAGGGAGAAAAGTTAGCTGAAGTTTACTTTGAAAATCTTGATGAAAAATATGTTCAAGATTTGGAAATAATTAATCATAGAATAGAAAATATAGAAAATAAAAAAGATGAAAAACCCATATTTGAAAGGGATATTAATAAGCTTGATGGTGAAATAAATGTATTATTACAAAAAATACAGCAAGATGTTCAACAAGGCGATTATCAACATCTTTCCACCAACAAAAAATCTTTACAGGAATTAGCTGAAAAACAAAATGTTATTACCGGTGAAAAAAGTTTTACTGGGAGAAGTTTAAGTGAATTACAAGAACAAAAGTCAATTTTAGAAGGTAAGATTAAAACATCTCTACAAGCAATATATAGTGATTATCCGGGGTTTATTGCTTTTGGAAATGACGGTTTGGAAGATGTATTTAACTTGATTTCATTAGAATCCATCAAAGTTAGTGATTTAGAGACCATTAAGAAAAATGTTTCTAAAAATAATGAAACTAAAAAGGATGGAAATTCAACTTTAAGAATAATTAATAGCCATCGTTGGAGTATTGTCTCGGAAGTGGACACAGAAAAGGTTGAAAAAATTCAAGTTGGTAGAAAAATGAAATTAAGAAAACAAGGTGAGGAAAGAGAATATATAGCCCATGTCCGTAGGATTGTGACAGAAGGTGAAAAAAGCCTTTTAATATTGGATCTTACAGAATTAATGGAGGGATATTATCAAACAAGAGCCATTAATTTGGAAATTATCTTAGATAGATATGAAGGTGTTTTAGTACCAAATAATGCAATAGTAGAAAAAGATGGTAAAAAAGGACTTTATAGAGTAGATATTAATGGTTTTGTAAGTTTTTTACCAGTTAAGGTTAAAGGAGTTAATAGAGAGTTTGCCATATTACATGAAGGTACGTTTGATGAAACAAACAAGGAAACAAAAGAAACTGTTAAGGTAAATACAATTAAATTATACGATGAAATTGTTCTTAATGGCAGTAAAGTCAGTGAAGGAGAAAAGGTAAAATAAATTTATTAACAAATATGAAAAAGGAGGTCTAATTTTGAATATAGCAGAAAATCTAAATTCAATAATGGAAACGATACAAAAATCGGCTAAAATAAAAAATAGAGACCCAAAAGAGATAACATTAGTTGCAGTGACTAAAACAATACCTCCTGAAAATATACAAGAGGCGATTAATTTGGGTATTTCCCATATAGGAGAAAATAAAGTACAGGAGATTACAAAAAAATATGAAATAATAGGAGATCAAGTTACTTGGCATATGATTGGTCACCTACAAAAAAACAAGGTGAAATACATTGTTGATAAGGTTGATTTTATTCATTCTTTAGATTCATATGAGTTAGCTCAAGAAATTGAAAAAAGGGCATCCAAAATCGATAGAAATATTAAATGTTTGTTGGAAGTTAATATCTCTGGTGAAGAAAGCAAATATGGGTTGTCTCCAGATGAAGTTAAGCCTCTATTGGAAAAATTACAACAACTAAAGTATGTTTCTATTGTAGGTTTAATGACAATGGCGCCTTTTGTTGAAGAGCCAGAAGAAACTAGACAATACTTTGAAGGGTTAAGGGTATTATCTCAAGAAATACGTGAAATGAATTTAATTAATGTAAAAATGGATTATTTATCAATGGGTATGTCGAATGATTTTCATATAGCAATAGAAGAAGGAGCAAATATGGTTAGAGTTGGTAGTCGGCTTTTTATCTAAACTTATGAGGAATAATAGGAGGGAACGCAATGTCAGGTAAACTATTAGATAAGGTAAAATATTTCATTGGATTAGATGTTTTTGAAGAGGAAGAAGAGGAAATCGTTGAAGAAACTCAGCAAGATCAAGACGACATGTATTCTACTGTAAACAAGAAAAATAAAGTTGTTAATATACATACAAAGACTCAAATGAAAGTAATAATTTATGAACCAACTAGTTTTGATGAAGCTCCAAGTATTGTTGACAACTTAAAAAATAGAAAACCAGTTATTATCAATTTAGAAAATATTGATCAAGAACTGGCAAAGAAGTTTTTTGACTTTTTGAATGGAGCTATTTATGCGTTAGATGGTAATATTCAAAAAGTTTCAGCAGGTATTTTTATTTTAGCACCTAATAATGTAGATATTGCAGGTAATATTAAAGAAGAATTGAAAAACAAAGGGGTATTCCCTTGGCAAAAATAATTTAGGAGAGTGATGTATTTGCCTTTTTCAGTAAGCGTTATAGCTGCATTAGAATATTTAGTAAGATTTATTAATTTACTCATTTTAGTGCGGGTTGTATTTTCTTGGATTAATCCTAATCCATCAAATGCATTGGTGCAATTTGT
Organism: uncultured Alkaliphilus sp.; assembly: GCA_938074565.1. Taxonomy (GTDB): domain Bacteria; phylum Bacillota; class Clostridia; order Peptostreptococcales; family Natronincolaceae; genus Alkaliphilus. Next base: position 29,770 of record CALJEQ010000030.1, read on the forward strand.
ATATAGTGTTACAGAGCCTATTTTATCACCTATACGTAATTTAATCTTTAATAAATTAGGCTATAATGGGATGATAGACTTTACACCAATTGCAGCAATTTTTTTAGTAAATTTTCTTTTTTATCGTGTTATTGTAGGTATATTCTTAAGATTCATACTTTAAAGGTTACGGTGATGTAGTGGATAGAGATAAATTGATACAACATATTGAAGATCCGTTATTAAAACAGGCAATGATAAAAGTTATCGATAAAGTTCAAGCGGTGTTAAAAAGCCACGAGGTGAAGGCTACAGATTTTTTATCGCCATTTCAAGCTAATTATGCTAAAAATATACTTAAATCTATTGATGGTATTAGCTATTATAGTACTGGAGGTTATTTAGAAGCTGAAAGACTCGTACTGGTTATATTTCCAGATTATCTTGATGAAACAGTGGTGGAAGCCCCCATTTCAGTCATAGAATCAAGGGGAAGTACACAATTTCATTCTATTAATCATAGAGATTATTTAGGGGCTATTTTAGGATTAGGGCTTAAACGTGAAAAATTGGGGGATTTGATTTTACATCAAGAAGAAAATCAACATTATTGTCATATTATTCTCCATGAAGAATTAAGAGATTATGTATTATTTAACTTGGAAAAAGTTGGCAATATAAAAGTTTTCTTAAGAGAAATACCCTTTGACGACATTAAACCAACTGTGACTAAATACCAAGAACTTACTGGTAACATAGCGTCCATAAGATTGGACTCTGTATTAGGGTTAGGTTTTAAAATATCTAGGACAGAAGCTCAAAACATTATTGCTAAAGAGTATGTCAGTGTTAATTGGGAGACAATTAAGAAAAACTTTTATGAGGTTACTGAAGGGGATGTTATTTCTGTTCGAGGAAAGGGCAGGATTGAAATAGTCTCCATTGGAGGAGTAACTAAAAGTGGCAGAATAAAAATGACAATAAAAAAACCATTATAACTTAGGGAGGAAAAGAGATGATAACACCCTTAGATATACAAAATAAGGAGTTTAAAAAAGGATTAAGAGGCTATAAAGAAGATGAAGTAGATGAATTTTTAGACCAGGTAATGGTGGACTATGAAAAACTTTATAAAGAAAATGCTGAATTAAAAGATAAAGTGGAGCGGGTTAACCAACAAATAGAACAATTCAAAAACATTGAAAATACATTAAAAAACACTTTGGTAGTTGCACAAAATGCAGCAGAAGAAGTAAGAGCTAATGCATCAAAACAAGCTGAGTTAATTGTAAAAGAATCTGAAAACCGTAGCAAGGAAATGATCAGTAAAGCCAACCGAGATGTAGAAAAGGTTAGAGAACAATATGAAGAGATAAAAAAGAATATGCAAATATTTAAAACCCGTTATAAAACTTTATTACAGTCTCAAATAGATGCTGTTTTAGATGCCTGTGAAGATATTACAGATCAAGAATAAATTTTATAACATATAGTCTCCTATTTTTTCAAGAAAAAAAGGAGGCTATTTATTTTTTATGTGTTTAATTTTGGCAAGTTTTACTTAACCTTTTTTGTAGGTTGGTGTATAATAATCTTGTTATATTCATTATTTTGGAAATTACATATGTACCCTTGATAAGTATTGTACTTATTAATGATGGGGTAAAATATAGAGGAGGGTAACCAATGAAAAAATATGGTATTATTGGAGCTATGGATGAAGAAATAGAAATACTTAAGTCAGAAATGGAAATCACAGAAACTAAGAAAATTGCCAACATGGAGTTTTATGTAGGTACATTAGAAAATCAACAGATAATTTTGGTAAGATGTGGTATAGGAAAAGTAAATGCCGCTGTTTGTACACAAATTTTAATTAGTCAATTAGGAGCAACTTCTATTATCAATACAGGTGTTGCAGGGGCAATCCATGATGATTTAAATGTATTGGACGTAGTTATTTCAACAGATGTTCAACAACATGATTTTGATGTGACAGGGTTTGGTTATCCTATTGGTGAAATTCCACGAATGGACAAATCTATTTTTCCAGCCGATGAACTATTGGTTAAATTAGCAAATGAAGGTGCTAGTGAAATCTTGGAAAATAGCAAGGTTTTAATGGGTAGAATTGTTACTGGAGACGTATTCGTTAGTAGCAGTGAATTAAAGGAAAAAATATGGGGTATTTTTAAAGGTTACTGTACAGAAATGGAAGGCGCTGCCATCGGGCAAGCGTGTTATGTAAATGATGTACCATTTGTTATAATTAGAGCTATGTCAGATAAAGCTGATGGCTCAGCCCATGAAAACTTTAATGAATTTATGCATCAAGCTGCTATTAATTCAAAAGAAATTGTAAAATATATTTTAAGACAAATGAACTAATAAAATAGAAACTTAAAGAGGTAAAATATATGGAATTACGGTTGATTAATAAAGACCAAAACGAACCACAAAAAATCATTCAAGTTGGGAATGTAAAGTTTGGTGGGGAAGAACTGGTTATTATTGCAGGTCCCTGTGCTGTAGAAAATAGAAAACAAATTTTTTCTTCAGCAGAGGTAGTAAAAATAGCTGGAGGACATATACTACGAGGGGGGGCTTTTAAGCCAAGAACATCCCCTTATTCTTTTCAAGGTTTAGGAGAAGAAGGTTTGGAGTTGTTAAAAGAAGCTGGGGAATATCATCAATTACCAGTTATTTCAGAGGTTATGGATACTAGGGAAGTAGAGGTAATAAGTCAATATGTTGATATAATACAAATAGGTGCTAGGAATATGCAGAACTATAGTCTACTAAGGGAAGTTGGAAAAACCAATAAGCCTGTAATGTTAAAAAGAGGTATGTCAGCTACAGTAGAAGATTGGTTGTTGGCGGCAGAATATATTGCTGCTGAAGGTAACTTAGACATTATTTTGTGTGAAAGAGGAATAAGAACATTTGAAACCTATACTAGAAACACAATGGATATAGCTGTAATTCCCATCGTAAAAAACTTAACATCTCTACCAATTGTTGTTGACCCCAGTCACGGAACAGGACGGAGAGAATTAGTAGCTCCACTTTCTAAGGCAGCTATTGCTGCTGGTGCAGATGGAATAATGATGGAAATCCACCCAAATCCTTGTGAAGCTTTGTCCGATGGTCCTCAATCTTTAGAGTTTGAGGATTTTAAGGAGTTAGTGAGGGAAATGAAGGCGCTAAATAGTTTTGTTAAGATAAATTAAGGACTTGTTTTTAGAGGGTCCTTTTTTTATGTAAAGATATAGATAGTTATTAAACTGTTTAGTAAGTAAGTATATATTATGTTTACTGCATTAATTTCTGTGTCTCAATAATAATTACAAGAATTTCTTTGAAATAAACATTCTCCAAATAAAAAGAACAAAAAAGGTAAAAATAAATTTATATACGATAATACAGTAGATTTACTATACCTTAAATAAGATAGGAGGATTTCATTGAACCCACGAAAATTAGATCACTATAAAAAATTATTATTGGACGAGAAAAAAGAAGTTTTAGAAACTTTAGAAAGAATGGAAAATCATCATGGTACCCATGCTTCAATTAGAGAGTATACAGAAGAGTTATCAGCCTATGATAATCACCCTGCTGATTTGGGCACTGAAATGTTTTTAGTAGGAATGCAGGCGAATTTAGAAAACCATCATAGATACAGAATAACGGAGATAGATAGGGCATTACAAAAAATAGAAGAAGGAAGTTATGGGGAATGTGATACATGTGGAGTAGAAATTCCCTTTGAGAGATTAGAAATAATTCCTGAGGCTAATATTTGTATGGAATGTGCAGAGGAAAAGCTACCACTAGAAGCTATGCTAAATGATGATAGGGCAAGACCAGTGGAGGAGCAGGTTTTATTTCCAGACTTTGAAAGACACAATATGGATGGAAAAGATTATACAGGTTTTGATGGGGAAGATGCTTATCAAGCAGTGGCAAAATATAATGAAGTAAAAAATGATCCATCCTATACTGGTGGAGATCATTTAGGTGTGTTTGATATTCATCCAGAAGGGACAGTGGAGGAAGTTGATGAAATTACTGTGGAGGAATATGTAGCTCAACTTTATACAGACGAAGTAGATAGAAAACTATCCTCCACTGCACGAATAAAGAAGAAAGACCTTTAAAGTACCCTTAAATATAAATTTTAGCTAAAAGTCTAAAAGAGACTTTTTCCATAAAGAAAAAGGTACTATAGGTATCTTTTTTCTTTTTAAGATGATATAATCAGAAAAGATTTAAAGAAAAGAAAAGAAAAGTTAAAAGAAAAGGGGGGCAAAAGATGAGCTTAATAATTATTCTACTGGTGTTGGCACTAGATCTATTAACCAAATACTGGGCTGTAAACAAGTTGCAAGAAGTCGGCAGTATTCCAGTGATTCAAAATATTTTTCATCTTACCTATGTAGAAAATAGAGGAGCTGCCTTTGGAATGTTCCAAAATCAAAGATTATTTTTTATAATAATGACTACAATTGTTGTAGGTGGTGTATTATTATTTATGTACAAGAATAAAAATATGCACCTTCTGTTAAAAATATCTTTAAGTCTTGTTATTAGTGGAGCCATTGGAAATTTCATAGATCGAATTAGACTAGGATATGTCATTGATTTTTTTGACTTTAGAATATGGCCTGTTTTTAATATAGCAGATTGTGCAATTGTTATAGGGGCTATTTTAACGTCCTATATGATATTAAAATATGACTCAATAAAGCTTTAAGGAGAGGTAAGTGTGGATAAAGATAAAATTTTTGTTTCAGAAGAAGAAGAAGGTGTAAGATTAGATATTTTTGTTGCAGAGCAATTTGAAGATATGAGCAGAAGTTATATACAAAAATTAATTAAAGATCAAGCCATAACTGTTAATGGGAAATTGGAAAAAAATAAATATTTAGTTAAGGTGGGGGATGAAATTGAAGTTAATATTCCACCAGCACAAGAACTAAATATTAAACCGCAGGATATACCGTTAGATATTGTGTATGAAGACGATGATTTATTGGTGATTAATAAACCTAAAAACATGGTGGTACATCCTGCACCAGGAAACTATGAAAACACCTTAGTAAATGCCCTGTTGCATCACTGCAAAGATCAATTGTCCTCCATAAATGGTGTTATTCGACCAGGCATTGTCCATAGAATTGATAAAGATACTACAGGACTATTGGTGGTGGCTAAAAATAATAATGCCCATAGAGGCTTAGCAGAGCAACTTAAAGACCACAGTATTACAAGAAAGTATCATGCTATTACTATTAAAAATATTAAAGAGAATCAAGCTACAATAGATGCTCCTATTGGTAGACACCCAGTAGATCGTTTAAAGATGACGGTTATACAAGGGGGAAGACACGCCATAACCCATATTAAAGTTTTGGAGCGTTTCCTGGATTATACATATGTTGAAGCACAATTAGAGACGGGAAGAACCCATCAAATACGTGTACACCTATCCTATATAAGACATCCACTATTAGGTGACGATTTGTATGGAGTAAAGTCGAAGTTTAATCTACAGGGTCAAGTACTTCATGCTAAAACCTTAGGGTTTATACACCCTGCCACAGGGAAGTATATGGAGTTTGATGCGCCATTACCTAGTTACTTTAATAAATTGCTTGATGTTATACGTATGAAATCTAAAAAACAAGAAAACAGTTAAACCTATAGACAAGTGTTTATCACTGTGTTATACTTATTTAAACTTAGAAAAACTGAAAAGCCTTTAAATTAGTCCTGTGAGACTGGTAAGGAAATAAACTTCGATAATATACGTGATTATATTTTTAAGTATATTGAAGAATACTATCTCTTACCAACCAGTAAGAGATTTTTTTATGTTAGGAGGTAAGTTTGGTGGCAGAAATACAGAGTAAAAATGTACAGATATTGGACGATAAAGGAATTGGAAGAGCTATTACAAGAATAGCCCATGAAATACTTGAAAAGAACAAAGGGGCAAAAAATATTGTACTTGTGGGTATTAAAACAAGAGGCGTTCCACTTGCCCATAGATTAGCAGAAAAAATAAACCAAATTGAAGAAATAGAAGTGCCTGTAGGGATATTAGACATTACCCTATATAGAGATGATCTAAGTGAAATAGACAAAGATCCAGTACTTCATGGGTCAGAAATACCTGTAAATATTGAAGGCAAAATTGTGGTATTAGTTGATGATGTTTTATATACAGGTAGAACTGTAAGGGCTGCATTGGATGCACTTATTGATATTGGTAGACCCAAAGTGATTCAACTGGCAGTTTTAGTAGATCGTGGTCATAGAGAACTACCCATTAGGGCAGATTATGTAGGAAAAAATGTACCCACCTCCATTAGTGAAATTGTAAGAGTTAAATTTCAAGAAACTGATGGAGACAATATAGTTATCATTGAAAATTTTTAAAATAAAGATTTCTTTAAAACAGTCCAGTGAGGCTGAAAAGGAGGACATACATGAAGATAAAAATTCTAACCTCCTTAGACAAAAACTAAAGGAGGAATAAAAATGTCAGAAAAAACACTAAATGGGACAAATGATTTAAAAGACATTGCAATGTCAAGAAAGTTGGTACTAGCATTACAACATATTCTAGCAATGTTTGGAGCAACAGTGTTGGTTCCTATGTTAACAGGTTTAAACCCTTCTGTGGCACTACTTTCAGCAGGTGCAGGCACACTAATTTTTCACTTAATTACAAAAGGCATGGTGCCAGTATTTTTAGGTTCTAGTTTTGCCTTTATTGCAGTTATTATAGAAGTTGGCGATAAGTTTGGCGGGCTTCAATATGCACAAGGTGGAATAATGGTGGCAGGTTTCATGTATATCATTATGGCTATATTGGTTAGAGTGTTTGGATTAGAAAAAGTTAAGTCTTTTTTTCCACCTATTGTAACAGGTCCAATGATTATTGTAATAGGTTTAAATCTAAGCCCAGTGGCAATTGGAATGGCATCAGCCAATTGGACTTTATCCATAATTGTATTGTCAACAGTTTTATTGGTTGCCCTTTATGCAAAAGGTTTCTTAAAATTATTACCGATATTAATAGCTGTATTGGTGGGATATGTAGCAGCTATTGCATTAGGTGTTGTTAATTTAGCAGAATTATCACTAAAATTAAGTGAAGCAAAACTACTTGCCATTCCAGCAGTAACACTACCTAAATTTCATTTAGGAGCAATTTTGACCATTGTACCAATCGTATTGGTTGTGTTTATGGAGCATATAGGAGATGTTACTACTAATGGAGCTGTTGTAGGTAAAGATTTCTTTAAAGAGCCAGGGTTGCATAGAACGTTATTAGGAGATGGTATAGCAACCATGTTTGCAGGTATGGTGGGGGGTCCTGCCAATACCACATATGGAGAAAATACTGGAGTATTAGCAGTAACTAAAGTATATGACCCATCCATAATAAGGTTAGCAGCTATGATAACATTAGGTTTAAGTTTTATCGGTAAATTTGCCGTAATACTACAATCTATTCCTGTAGCGGTAATGGGGGGAATAAGTATTGTGCTATTTGGTATGATTGCCAGTGTTGGAATGAGAACAATAGTAGAAGCTAAAATAGATTTCAGTGAAAATAGAAACTTATTAATTGCAGCCCTAATCCTTGTAATTGGAATAGGAACAGCTGTAGCCACTGACGGAGCAGGTAACCCAATAGGTATTACTTTGAGAGGTAATATACAACTAAGTGGATTAAGCTTAGCTGCTATAGTAGGAATTGTAGCAAATAAGATACTACCACAAAGATAGTAAAACACAAAATCTATAGGTTCAAATATAGGGTAGATGATGAAAAACATTGTCTTACGTATTTCAACTAAAAAAGTAAGCCCACTGCGTATTTTGGCACGTAGTGGGCTTACTTTTATTTTACTGAAATTGAAGGTGGGCTGTATTTATTAAACTACTTAAATAAATTCCCTATAGAATTTCCTTAACATCTTTTATTGTAGATAGATCGCCATCAACATAGATTGTTTGGAAATTATCATAAATTACCATTCCTGGTTTTGCACCACTGGGCTTTCTTACATTTTTTCTTAGGGTATAATCTATTGGCACTTTAGTAGAATTTTTCCCTTTACTATAGTAGGCAGCCAAAGTTGCCGCTTCTAAAAGGGCTTGGTCTGTATAGCTGTTATCGGTTAATTTTAGTATTGTATGGGAACCAGGCATATCTTTTATATGGAACCATAGATCATTTTTACCAGACACCTTAAATGTGATTTCATCATTTTGAATATTATTTTTACCAACATATATTTCAAATCCATCAGAAGAAAGGTATTTTAGATAACTGGATTTTTTTTGATTAGATGTATTTTTCTTACCAACTTTTTTCTTAACATAGCCCGTTTCTATTAGTTCTCTTTGAATTTCTTCAATGTCTGAAAGTTGAGTAACATGTTCAAGGCTAATTAATATTTGCTCAAGGTAATTTATTTCTTCTTGAGAAATTTCCATTTGATGGGCAACTTCTGTTACTGCTGTTTTATATTTGTTGTATTGTTTAAAATATTTCTGTGCATTTTGGGCAGGCGTTAGTTTTATATCTAAAGGGACAACAATCTCATTCATTTCTGGGTCATAGTAATTAATAACCTTAACTTCATTTAATTTATCTTTTAAAAGATGAATATTGGCAGTAATTAATTCGCCATAGACTTTACATTCTTCTGCCTTTTCTGCTTTGTCTAAGTCTTTTTGTAGGTTCTCTAGCTTATTATAGAGTCTTTCTACTTTCAGGCTAATATTTTTTCTTAAGTCTTGGGTCTTTTGTTTCATTCTATCTTTAGAGTCTCTATTTTGATAAAAACACTCCAATAATTGACTGGTGGTTTCAAACTTTTCACTACGATAATAATTTAGATGATTTAATGTAAGCACATTAAAATCTATGTACTTATCAACCGAATCGTCTATAAAAAGGCATGGTTGAAATTCTTCATCTTTAACTAGTTTAATTAGTTGTGTAAAGGAACGATACAAACCTTCAAAACCGTCTTCGTTAATTGCCAAAACAGGAGCATCTTCAGAAATATTAGCATTATAACAGACTTCCCTAGCAATTAGAGGAGAAATACCAGTAAAGGCAGTATAGATGCTTTTGTGGATTTGAGCCTTCATATTTACAGATAGTGAAGATTTAAATTGTTGAAGATCATCTAACTCTAACGGGTTCAATTTGTTTTGAGAAGGGGGTAGTTCATAGGTTAGACCTGGTAGAACTTGGCGATGCCGACTTATGTCAATAGAAACACGCTTAATAGAATCGACTATACGGTTTGTTTCACCATCAACTAAAATAATATTGCTATGTTTCCCCATTATTTCAACAATTAAGTGCTTTTGTTTTATAACATGTAATTCATCGTAAGCTTCTATAGTCAACTTTATTATTCTTTCAAAATGGGGTTGTTCTACTCCTACAATCCTTCCCCCTTGAAGATGTTTTCTTAATAGCATACAGAAGTTTGGTGGGGCAATGGGGTTTTCTTTTGCTATATTTGTAAAATGTACACGTGTATGTTGACTACTGGAAGACAGCAGTAACTTTAGGTTTTTACCTTGACTTCTTATTGAAAATATCAATTCGTCAGCCTCTGGTTGATGAATTTTTTCAATTTTATTACCTGATAGTAATGATTTTAGTTCTTTAATGGTGGATGCCACCACGATTCCATCTAAGGCCATCGAAATTCCTCCTAACATAAAATGAGTATTTAATTAAATAAATTGATGATGATTCTGATGATAATTGACTTAAAGAAATAGAAAAACATATAAAACTATAACCTTTAAAACTTAATTACTACATAAAGTGCCCTATTCATGTAATAATAACATCATACATTATTTAGACATAAAATGCCAATAAATTAAGCAAAAGCATGATTTTATAGTGAAAAAACTTACTAAAATATTATTAAGAATTTACTCTAAACTTTGTAATTTAGCTTCATATTTTGTTATAATAGTTAGTATCAGTAATTTAATTTTGTAAGATATAATAATATTATTTATATTTGCAGGGAAATTAATATTTCAATTGAATAATTTTATATTAACATTTATAATAATTTAAATATTATGCTTTTTTCTGACTTGTTTATTTAGAAGACGGGAACTACTAATATATATAGGCTTTTAGTTACCATTTAAAAAGCAAAAGTACATATAGTGTTAACATAGTATAATGTTTCTATATATAATAAACTGTATACATATTATCTATATAATTATTTAGTGTTGTATATTGCAAGATTAAAATAATATGAGGTGAAAAAATGAATATTCCTTTTAAAAAAATGCATGGGGCTGGAAATGACTTTGTTGTAATTAGATATGAAGATTTTCCCCATGAAGATAAGTATGGCTACTTTGCAGAAAAAAGTTGTCATAGACACTTTGGTATTGGAGCTGACGGCATTTTGGTGGTAACACCCTCCACTGTTGCTGATACAAAAATGGTATACTATAATAGCGATGGTTCGTTAGCCAATATGTGTGGAAATGGTATTCGATGTTTTGCAAAATTTGTTTATGATGAAGGGATTGTTAAAAAAGAAGAGTTTTCTGTAGAAACCCTAGCAGGCGTATTGAATATGAAAGTAAAAGTGTCTAATGGATTAGTGGAAGCTGTAAAGGTGAATATGGGAAAAATGATATTTGAACCAAAACAAATACCCGTTAACACTTCAAAATCTAAGTTTATTAATGAAACATTAGAAATAGATGGTGAAAAATTTGAAATATCCACAGTATTAATGGGAGTACCCCATACTGTTATTTTTATGGAAGAACTTAATTTAGACTATATAAAAAAATATGGACCTCAAATCGAAAAACATCAATTATTTCCTAATAAATCAAATGTAAATTTTGCAAAAGTTATTAATCGAGGACTCATTCAAGTAAAGACGTGGGAACGGGGGGCTGGTTATACTTTAGCATGTGGTACAGGCGTCACCAGTGTATGTGGCATCGCCCATCATTTAAATTATGTGGATTCTCAAGTAACTGTAGATATAGACGGAGGTCAATTAAATATCACAATAATGGATGATGCTAACATTTATATGGAGGGACCAGCAGAAACAATTTGCAGTGGATTGTATTTTATAAAATAATATAAAATAATAGTATAAAAACCCATACTTTAGCTTGTCACTTTGGCAATAGAAGGATAAAATAGTAGAGGGGTTATTTATGATATAATGGAAGGGTGAATAGAATGTTAACTAGTATGACAGGATTTGGAAGAGGTGAATCCCAATCCAATAATATAAAGTTTTTAGTAGAATTAAGATCCCTCAACCATCGTTACTTAGATGTAAGCGTTAAAATGCCTAAAATTTATACATATCTAGAAGAAAGTATAAGACAAAACATTAAAGAATACGTAAAAAGAGGTCGAGTTGAGGTTTTCATAGCATATGAAAATATAGGTGATACAGAAGTCAATGTTGTGGCTGATGTTGCCTTAGCAAAGGAATATATTAATGCATTAAATAAATTAAAAGAACTAGAGGTAAAGGATGATGTTACCGTTTCTTTAATTGCAAAATATCCCGATGTGATTAGGGTTGAGAAGAAGGAATTAGACGAAGATACAACTTGGAACTGTCTTTTAGATGCATTAACCAATGCATTAAACAAACTAACAGAAATGAGAAAGTTAGAAGGTGCTCAATTAAAAGAGGATCTTTTAAAGCGTTTATCGATAATAGCTGATGACATTAACAAAATAGAAGAAAGAAGTCCACAGATTATTATTGAATATAGACAGCGACTAAATGATAGAATAAAAGAATTATTAGAAGATGGTCATAATTTAGATGAAAATCGAATTGTTATGGAAGTTGCTATGTTTGCTGATAAAAGCAGTATAACAGAAGAAATTGTTCGTTTTGCCAGTCATATAAAACAATTTAAAAAGACTATGGAGGAAGATGACTCCATTGGAAGAAAGTTAGACTTTATTATTCAAGAGATGAACCGAGAAGTTAATACCATAGGTTCTAAAGCTAATGATTTAACTATAACTAATATTGTTGTTAACATGAAGAGCGAACTGGAAAAAATGAGGGAACAAGTACAAAATATTGAATAGGGAGGACATTTAATGAGCATTAAACTAATAAATATAGGTTTTGGTAATATCGTTTCAGGTAATCGAATCGTTGCAATTGTTAGTCCTGAATCTGCGCCTATTAAAAGAATTATTCAAGAAGCAAGGGATAGAGGTATGTTAATAGATGCCACTTATGGTAGAAGAACTAGAGCAGTAATTGTGACTGATAGTGATCATGTTATTCTGTCAGCTGTTCAACCAGAAACAGTTGCTCATCGACTAAGTTCAAAAGAATCATCAAAAGAATTAGAATGCGCAAACGAGGAAGAATAGGCTAGAAAGAGGAGATTTTATATGGCAAGCGGGTTATTATTGGTTATTTCAGGACCATCTGGGGCAGGTAAAGGCACAATTTGTAAAAAATTAATTGAAACAAATCCACAAATAAAGGTATCGGTTTCTGCCACCACCAGAAAAGCAAGAGACGGGGAGATAGATGGAGTTAATTACTTTTTCTTGGAAAAAGAAAAGTTTAAAGATATGTTATCGAAGGATGAATTTCTGGAATATGCAACTGTTTATGATAATTATTATGGTACACCTAAAAATTATGTGTTAGAAAACTTAAAAAATGGCAATGATGTTCTACTAGAAATTGATATTGAAGGGGCATTACAAATAAAAGAAAAATTTCCACAAGGGGTTTTTGTTTTTATTTTACCACCTTCTATGGAAGAACTAAAAAGTAGAATTGTTGGTAGGGGTACTGAAACAAAAGAAGATATAGATAAGCGTTTTGGTTCGGCATTGGAAGAAATTAAACAAGTAATTAAATATGACTATGCTGTTGTTAATGACGAACTAACAAGGGCAAAAAATGATATTGAAGCCATCATTAGAGCTGAAAGATGTAAAGTAATAAGGGCTTATGAAGATATTCAAACTAGATTTTAAAAGGAGAGGATTTTATGTTATATCCATCAGTAAGTGAATTATTGGAAAAGATAGATAGTAGATACACGTTAGTATTAGCTGCTTCTAAGAGAGCAAGACAAATAATTGATGGGGCTGAGCTAACCGTTAGAGCTAAATCTCAAAAACCTGTTTCAATCGCAACACAAGAAATCCACGAAGGTAAAATTACCTACAGTAGATTAAGTGGTGAAAAAGAGCTTATTGAAACGAAAAGAGAACAAAGAGAAAAAGAAGTAAATGATTTAAGAGAGCAAAATGCATTAAATCAACTAGAAAACAATAAAGAAGATAAGTAGAAGGTGAAGGCATGTTAAAAGGGAAAAATATTGTTGTGGGGGTAACTGGAGGTGTAGCAGCTTATAAGGCTTGCGACATTGTCAGTCGATTAAAAAAACTCGGAGCAGAAATTAATGTTATTATGACTCATTCAGCTACAGAATTTGTTCAACCACAAACCTTCCAAGCATTAACTCAAAATCCAGTAACTATAGATATGTTTGAGACTCCTAGATATTGGGAAATAGAACATATTAGTTTAGCACAAAAAGCCGATGTTTTGTTGGTGGCTCCTGCCACTGCAAATATTATAGGCAAAGTGGCTAATGGAATAGCTGATGACATGTTATCCACCACCATCATGGCTTCCACAGCAAAGGTAGTCTTTGCACCTGCTATGAATACAAAAATGTATCAAAATGTAATTGTACAAGAAAATATAAAGAAATTAAAAGCCTTAGGTTATTCATTTATTAACCCAGATTCTGGTCGTTTAGCATGTGGAGACATTGGGGAAGGTAAACTTTGTGAAGTTGAGAAGATAATTGATACTGTTTTGGCTATAGCCTTACCAAAACAAGATTTACAAGATAAAAATCTATTAGTAACGGCGGGACCCACTGTTGAAACAATAGACCCCGTAAGGTTTATTACCAATCATTCATCTGGAAAAATGGGTTATGCAATAGCAGAGGCGGCCCAATCCAGAGGGGCAAAGGTTACTTTAATCTCTGGCCCTACAAATCTACACCCTCCAAAAGGAGTAGATGTTATTTCTACAACATCAGCATTAAATATGTACGATGCCGTAATGGGTCATTACCAACAACAGGATATTATTATTAAATCCGCTGCTGTAGCTGACTATAGACCAGAAAATCCTTCAGATATTAAGGTGAAAAAACAGGATGGAACATTATCCATTAACTTTGTTAGAAACCCAGATATTTTAATGGAACTAGGTACTAAAAAAACCAATCAAATTTTAGTTGGTTTTGCAGCCGAAACTAATAATTTAATGGAATATGCCACAGGTAAGTTGGTAAAGAAAAATTTAGATTTAATTGTTGCCAATGACGTAACAGAAAATGGTGCAGGTTTTGGTGCTGATACAAATATTGTTCATCTAATAGATAGACAAGGTAATCAAACTAAAATTGAAAAGGCTTCAAAGTTAGAAATAGCCCATAAAATATTAGATAAAATTCTTCAATTAAAATAACTACAAGAATTAAAATTATCTTCTAAACCCAGCACGCCAACGTAGTTTTATATACGTCGTCTCTGCTGGGTTTCATTACGCTTTGAAAGATAGGCTATTTCGTCAATCTAATTTTAATTTAATAGAATTTCTGTTATAATAATTATTTAGGAGGTGAGGAAAATTGCAGTCAAATTATATCATGGCACAAGTAATCGTTAATCAAAATAGTTATCAAACTGATAAAATATTTGACTATATTGTCCCCACCCATCTACAAAGGGATGTATGTAAAGGTATGAGGGTTTTAGTTCCCTTTGGAAAGGGAAATAAAAGATTAGAAGCCTACGTATTGAATATTGAGGAAAAAAGTATTGATGGAGTAGGCTACAAAGAAGTTATAGAATCCATTGATTTTGAGCCAATATTATCAGATGAACAAATTAAATTAATTCTTTGGATGAAAAACAAGTATCTGTGTAAGTACATAGAAGCTATCCACTGTCTTATTCCAACAGGAATCGTTCAAAAAGAATCTAAGGTCATTAATTTAATTGAAGTAAACTGGCGAGAACAAATATCTTGTTTACAAAAAAAACAGTGGGCAGTACTGGAGTCTTTGGAAGCTTTTGGTGGATCACAACCCCTTGAAAATTTAGAAAAGAATGTTGAATTTAAAGAAATCTATTCCACCATAAAAAATTTAGTGGAAGAAAAAATAATTGAAATAAAATATAATTTTTCTTCTAGGGTAAAGATTAAAACGGAAGAATATATAGAGTTATTGATTTCTTCTGAAAAATTTGAAGATGCTTTGTGTCAATTAAAAGGGGCTAAAAAACAAGCAGAAATTTTAAATCTATTAAATGAAAAGGGAAAATACCCAGTATCAGCTATAGTGAAGGAATTAAACACATCCCGTGCCCCCATAAAGGCATTAATTGAAAAGGGTTGGGTGGAATTATCGGAAGAAGTAGTTAATAGAGATCCTTTTATTCAGACAGAGGTAGAGAGTTTCCCAAAACTACAGCCATCTGAAGAACAACAAAAAATTATAGATGAAGTTGTCACCAATATCCATGAGGGTACAACTGAAACCTATTTAATACATGGAATAACAGGCAGTGGTAAAACTGAAATTTATCTACGGTTGATAGAAGAAGTAATAGGACAAGGAAAGCAAGGGATTGTACTTGTTCCAGAAATATCTTTAACGCCCCAGACGGTAGAACGCTTTAGAGGGAGATTTGGGGACGGTATTGCCCTTCTTCACAGCAGTCTTTCGGAAGGGGAAAGGTATGATGAATGGAGAAGAATTGCCAATGGTGAAGTAAACATTGTGATAGGGGCTCGTTCAGCGGTTTTTGCTCCTTTTAAAAACTTAGGTATTATTATAATTGATGAAGAACATGAATCTACTTATAAATCTGAACAAAATCCCAAGTATCATGCAGCTGAAATAGCCACTTATCGTAGTATAAATGAAAATGCTATTGTTTTATTAGGTTCGGCTACACCTTCTTTAGAAAGTTACTACAAGGCTGAAATAGGAGAAATTAAGTTAATGACCCTAACTAAAAGGGCACAACAGTCTAAACTTCCTAATGTAGAAATTATAGATATGAAAAAAGAGTTAGATGAAGGCAATTCGGGGATATTAAGTAGACGTTTAATCTCGTTAATTAATGAAAATTTAGATAAGAAAAAACAAACTATTTTATTTTTAAATAGGAGGGGTTTTTCAACCTTTATTTCTTGTAAAGGTTGTGGTCATGTTGTTAAATGTCATCATTGTGATATTTCTATGACCCTTCACATGCCACAAAACCACTTGAAATGTCATTACTGTGGTGAAAAAAGCATCCCCCCCGCCACTTGCCCCGAGTGTAGTAGCGAAACCATTAAGTTTATGGGGGCAGGAACACAAAAACTAGAAAAAATAATTAATGATATATTTCCTACTGCTGTAATTGCTCGACTAGACTTAGATTCCACCAGTCAAAAAGGCACCCATCAAAAAATCTTAGGCAGTTTTAAAAAAGGAGATATAGATATACTAATTGGTACTCAAATGATCTCTAAAGGGTTAGACTTCCCAAATGTCACTTTGGTAGGGATTATTTCTGTAGATGCTACCCTAAACTTACCAGACTTTAGAGGGGCAGAAAAGACCTTTCAATTAGTTACGCAGGTTGCAGGAAGGGCTGGTAGAGGTTTGGATGAGGGACAGGTTGTTTTACAAACCTTTAGTCCAGAACACTATAGTATTAAAACAGCTTCTCAACACAATTATAACGATTTCTATAAGGAAGAATTAACGATAAGAAGGGAATTTGAATATCCCCCCTTTACTAATTTAATTAGTATTAACTTTAGTGGAGGAAATGAAAAAGAAGTAGCAACATATGCTGAAAAAATGGCAGGTATGATTAGTTATGTATTAAAAGGTAAAGGTGTTACTCAACTAAATGATGTTTTGCTAGGTCCTAATGAATCAATCATAACTAGAATTAATCAAAAATATCGTTTTCAGATTATCCTAAAAGACCAGCAAATAGAATATAACTTATTAAAAGGTATTGTAAAATACTTTTTTATACAACACAGGCAAAAATATGTGCCGAAATCAATTGTAGTTAGCATTGATACTAATCCCTATAATATGATGTAACAAGGAGGAAAATAAAGTGGCAATTAGAATAATTAGAAAAGAAGATGATCCTGTTTTACGTAAAAAAGCTAAAGTAGTTGACAAAATTGATGAGAAAATACATACTTTGTTGGATGATATGGTGGACACCATGTATGACGCAGACGGTGTAGGTTTAGCGGCACCACAAATTGGCATACTAAAACGTATAATAGTAATTGATATTGGAGATGAATTAATAGAATTAATTAACCCTGAAATGATTGAAGAAAAAGGAAAACAAACTGGCGCTGAGGGGTGTTTAAGTATACCAGGGGTAACTGGAGATGTAACTAGACCTCAAGTTGTTACGGTTAAAGGGTTAGATCGAAATGGAAAAGATATTGTAATTGAAGGAAAAGACCTACTGGCAAGGGCGTTATGTCACGAATTAGATCACTTAAATGGTGTTTTATTTACAGATAAAATAGAAGATTAGAGTAGAGGTGTATTAATGAGAATAATATTTATGGGAACGCCAGACTTTGCTGTTCCGTGCCTAGAAAAATTAATTGAAGAAAAACATGAAATTATTGCAGTTTTCACTCAACCCGATAAACCAAAGGGGCGAGGGAATAAAATGAATATGCCTCCAGTGAAGGAATTGGCTTTAGAGAAGGATATTCCAGTTTACCAACCAACTAAGGTAAAGAATACTGAAACTGTAGAGTTAATAAAGTCCATGAATCCTGAAATTATTATTGTTGTGGCCTATGGTCATCTATTATCAAAAGAGATTTTGGATATACCTCCCTTTGGTTGTGTTAATGTACATGCTTCCTTGTTACCAAACTATCGGGGGGCAGCACCAATTAATTGGGCAATAATCAAGGGTGAAAAAGTTACAGGAAATACCACCATGTATATGGATGTGGGGATGGATACAGGAGACATGATTTTAAAAGAAGAATTAGCAATAGGAGAAGATGAAACAACAGGAGAACTACATGATCGTTTATCGGTGATGGGGGCAGAATTATTAATTAAAACCATCAATCAAATTGAAAAAGGTGAAGTAGAAAGACAAAAGCAAGATGAAGAAAAAGCTACTTATGCACCTATTATGAATAAAGAACTTGGAAATATTGATTGGAATAAAACGGCAATAGAGATTAAAAACTTAATACGTGGTACAAATCCGTGGCCTTCAGCTTTTACTTCTTATGAAGGAAAAGTAATGAAAATTTGGAAAAGTCGTGTTGAAAAAACAGATAAATCCATTAATCCAGGTAAGGTAATTAAAGTAACTAAAGAAGAGGTATTTGTAGGGACTAGTAAGGACATGCTAGTAATACAAGAGCTACAATTTAGTGGTGGAAAACGTCTGTCAGTTAAAGATTTTCTAGTGGGAAACAACATTGAAGAAGATGTTTTTTTAGGAGAGGGTTATCATATTTAATCATTCACTTGAGGAAGATAAAACTGAAAAGAAGTTTTTATATATGCTTTTTACTACACTAGGGTTAATTACTGTTTTAATGGGTATATTAATAATTATTTCCCTACAAGATCAATTAAATGTTTTTAGGATTGTTGTTTTAGGACTTTTATTAATACTATTTGTTTTAGGGTTACTATTATTAGTAACTATTCTTTCAATTGTCATGTTATGGTACAATAAAAAGATACCAAAGTTTTTGATGAATATTGTATCAGTAAGTATTCCTTTATTTTTTCCATTATTGGTGATGGTGGGTAAGGGACTAAAAATAGAAAAAAATGTTGTAAGAAGGGCGTATACCCTTATTAGCAATAAATTAATTTTAGCAAAAAAATATAGTCTAAAGGGCGAAAATATATTAATTTTAACTCCCCATTGTATTCAAAAAGCCTTTTGTCCCCATAAAATCACCTATGATGTTGAAAATTGTAAAAGATGTGGTTTATGCCATATAGAAAATCTTTTGAATTTAAAAGATAAGTATGGAATACAATTTAAAGTAGTGACAGGAGGAACTTTGGCAAGAAAATTAATTTTAGATATAAAACCCAAAGCAATTATTGCCATTGCCTGTGAAAGGGATTTAGTCAGTGGATTAATGGATGTAAAGAAAATTCCTGTTATAGCTGTTATTAATCATAGACCAGAAGGCCCTTGCATTAATACACAGGTTGATTTACAGGAAGTAGAAAAGGCGATATGTCATTTTTTAAAGGAGTGATTATATGTTTTATCCATTTGGTTTTGGCTTTGATTCAACTTTTATGTACTTAATACCTGCTATAATATTTGCAATGTATGCTCAAGGTAAGGTAAAGTCAGCTTTTAATAAATATTTAAGGGTACCCACTAGAAAAGGTTATACTGGTTATGATGTGGCTAGAACTATGTTAGATAGAAACGGTTTAAGGGATGTACCAGTGGAACAGGTTGCTGGTCACTTATCAGATCATTATGACCCAAGAAAAAGAACCCTTAGGTTATCTAGAGATGTGTACAGTAGTAGTTCTGTTGCTTCTGTCAGTGTTGCAGCCCATGAAGTAGGCCATGCAATTCAACATGCCAATGGATATATTCCATTGACTTTAAGAAACACTATTGTTCCTGTAGCTAATTTTGGATCAAGGGCAGCTTGGTTTTTTGTTATAGGTGGTTTTTTCCTACAAGACTTA
The DNA here is from genome assembly GCA_938074565.1 of uncultured Alkaliphilus sp. Lineage (GTDB taxonomy): Bacteria > Bacillota > Clostridia > Peptostreptococcales > Natronincolaceae > Alkaliphilus. Next base: position 49,630 of record CALJEQ010000030.1, read on the forward strand.
AGAATTATTGATATAGGTATACTTCTTTATTCTGCTGCTGTAGTTTTCACTGTTATTACATTACCAGTAGAATTTAATGCCAGCAGTAGAGCAATGAAACTATTGGATGAATATGGATTTATTACCCAAGAGGAGTATTCTCCAGCTAAAAAAGTATTAAATGCCGCTGCATTAACCTATGTGGCAGCTATGGCAACTGCTTTAGCTCAACTATTTAGGTTGATTGCAATTAGGAATAGAAGACGGTAAGTAAGGCGTTACAAGACTCAAATATTGGTGAAAACTGGTATTTGGGTCTTTTTGATTGAGTTTTTTTGATATTTAAGTATTGGTTGCCTACAAATAAGGACTACAATCCTATTTTTGACAATTAATACTAATTTATGGTTTCGACAGCAATAAATGACAAAATTTTCAGATTTATTGTGATATACTTAACATGTAGTTTATAGAAGTCTTTTAATGTTTTATTAAAATACTATTATACAACTACATCTTATCAGAAAAAAATGAAAAATGGGAGGTCAGTTTATGAGAAAAATTCTAGAAAACAGTAGGTATTTACATTTTGTATTAACGGCTGTACTAATGTTTGGATTATTTTGCACAAATGTAAACTTTGCTCAAGCCAGTGAATCAACAGATGCTGTAGTTGTGTCCATCGATTTAAACAATAAACTGGAGAATGATAACATAATATCTTACAAAGTTGATCATGAAGGAAATATTTATGGTCCAGAAGATTTTACAATTGATAATGAAGACATTTACTTATTAGATTCATCAGATAATAAGGTTATAAAATTTACTAATGGCAAAGCTACATATAAGAAACTTAAAAACAAAGCAGTGAAGATTGCCAGTAAGGATAAAAACTTATTTACTTTGAATAATGATTTAAGTATTACAAAATATGATGAATTGGGAAATGATTACACTTATGATTTAGACAAAAATATTTTTAATGAAGCCATAGTAGATTTTCGAGCAATTGACAAATATATTTATATCACTACTACAGAAGGTAATAGTGGAAAAACTTATAAATTAAATCTACAAAACAATAGTGATATTGCAGAGACTATGGAAAGTTTTGAAGGTAGAATATTTGATGAAAACACTACTTATAAAACTGAGTTAAAACATGAAAAAGGAAAGAGTGTTGGTCGAAGTGGTAAAATAACTATAGTAGATATTAAAACAGGTGCTGAAAAGGTTATTCCTTTAACATCGAAGTATTGGCTAATTGGAGCAGAATATTTAGGTGTTGATAGTAAAGGAAATTATAGAATTAAACTATACGAGATGCTTACAAAAGAAGATTTTACTGTAGAGGTTGAAGAAACAATTAGAATAGTAAAACCTAATGGAAGTTTAATAGGAATAAAATCTAAAGAAAAACAAAAGAAATATATTTCTAATCAAAATAGGGTTTTTGGAAATGATTTATATGAACTTAAAAACTTAGAAAATTCTGTGGAAATCATTAAAGTATCTTCTCCTGATGAAAAAAGCGTAGAAAAATTTACTTCTAAGTTAAAAAATATTGTTGAGCCTTCAGAAGAAATAGTAAACCCACCGTTTCAAACTGCATCAACAATAACCAGAAGTACAATAATGAGTAATGCTATGAGTTATCATGCATCTTTTAAATGGTCTTGCACCAGTGCAAATCTAGCAGCTATGACTAATTGGACTAAACCACGCTATGTAGGTTCAGCTGGTAGCTATCAACAGATGCCATATTGTTGGGGCGGATTTAGCTCTCCATCTCAATACAATACAGGATTAAGCAACGGAGGTAGAGTTGGTAATATTTATACAGGAACAGGGGCGTATGTTAGCAATACTTATGGAGTTGATTGTTCTGGTTATGTATCAAGGGCTTGGGGATTAACAAGCAAATATGGAACTTCAACCATTATGAATGTAGCCACAAAAATTAATGCATCTAATTTAATGCAGGGTGATGCACTTAATAAAAGTGGGTCCCATATAGTATTATTTTCAAAATATGATACAAGTGGAAATTATGTACTTTATGAAGCAACAACTTGGAATAGTTATGATAGGGTAGCACTTACTACACGTACAGTTAGTAGTATATCAGAGTATGTACCTATCAAATACAATAATGTAAGTAATTAAAATTAGTTAATAATATAGTAAAGAGGTGTTCATTTAAATGAAATCTAAAATAATTCTTTTATTCTGCTTAATGCTTTTTTTAATAGGTTGCAGTACATCTAATACTCAAAGTAAAAACGGTAAAGAAGATTTTAATAAGGACATTAATCGTATTTCAAGTTATCAGGGTAAGGTTGGAATAGTAACGAAGGATACTGTATTAAAGAAACCTTATTATATAACAGTCGATGAAAATAATAAACACGCCTATGAAGAAATAAACTTTGAGTATAAAATTGAAAAAAATGATGTAGTGCTATTTATTGAAGAAGAGAATGAGTACTATAGAGTAACACTAGCCCATGGAGAGACACCAAGACCTATAGGTTACATTGCCAAAGATATATTAAGCTTCGATACTAATCTTTTTAAAAATGCCAACCAAGGGCAAATTAATGAAGCAATGTCGTATGAAAGTAAAAATGGCAAAGAGATGGGTTTGAGAAGTGGTATAGGTATTGTAAAGAAAAGGGAAGATGATTGGGTTTTGTTTGAATTACCTGGTGGAGAAGATAGCTTTTGGATAAAAAGCGAATCTATAAATTTTGATTTTAATACAGAGATAATAGATTTATCTAGTGAAGTGGGGAATTAAAGGTAATAAAAAAGGGAATGTAAGTTATGATTTAACTTAATAGGGCAGAAGCTGAAAATATTATAATTAATATGACAGGGAAAAATCAAATAAACTAGACTAAGACTAAATAAATAGACACTCCATTGAGTGTCTATTTATTTAGTTTATTACTTATTTCATCTAACTTTCTAATGATTATCCAGTTTTGCTCTACAATATGACCTAAGTGCTTATTTCTAGCTAGCTCGCCTACATTTATGTAACCTGTTAAGTCTTTTACTATCTTATGAATAGCTTCTATGTCTTTTTCGTTTAAATTGTCTATTCCATGTTGTTCCATGTATTTTTGTATTTCCTGTTGTTTCTTTACTTCTTTACTTTCTTTACTCTCAAATAAAGACATCTAAACACCCCTTAATTTATTTTTATATAATTATCCCATAATTCAGTAAAAATTTCTACTTAAAAGGTGCAATACAACAAAGGGGTCTTACTAACCAATATAATATTAATAAAAAACCCATCTATACATTTAAAATTATTAATAAAAGTTAATGATAAGGTCTAAACTAATATATAGTAAATGATGAAGTGGGGCGTAATAAATGAAAAAAAACCGACTAAATAATAAGTTTGTTTGTATAATAGCAGGGATAGTTATAGTCATATTAGCTTTTTTAGCATGGAAGTATGAAGTGTGGAAGTTAATATCCATTGGTTATTTAAGAAGATTTACAGGTAGAATTCGTGGTTTAGGATACTTAGGCATATTTCTTTATCTTTTAAGTTTTGTATTAGGAACAATGTTATTTTTACCTAGTCTACCCTTTATACTTTTAGGGGGCATTACCTATGGAACAGTGTTAGGAATTATCTTTGCTTCTATTGGAGACTTGTTAGGTGCAACAATGGCATTTTTAGTTGCTAGATATATAATGAGAGATAGGATAGAAAAAATATTAAATAAAAACAAGACTTTCCATGAAATCAACGAGGGAGTGAAACATGATGGATGGCGTATTGTTGTTTTAACTAGGATGGTACCGGTTATCCCCCATTGGTTACAAAACTACGCTTATGGTATAACAGAAATTTCATTTAAAATTTACGCATTAGTATCTTTACTATGTATTGTTCCTGCAACAGTGGTATGGATAATTGCTATAAATACAGTGGGTCGAGGTGAAGGTGATGCAAAAAAAACAATGATATATCTTGCTATTACAGCAGTGGTTATTGTTGTAATTTCCTATCTGCCTAAACTGTTATATAAAAATAAAATATTAGGAAATAAGAGGAATTAAAGTTTAATGCAAAGTTTTAAAATATTTTTATAACAGTAGTATGACAGCAGAAGTATTTTAATAACCTAAAACAAGCATGAAAATCCTCCACAATTAAATAAACAATTATTGCATATAAACCTATAAATGGATATAATAAGTTAAATAGGATTATTAAAGCAAACTACTGTAAATAATGCGACATGGGTAAAAACCTATGCCGCATTTTCCTAATTTCAGATATTAGTAGTTCATCTAATGTTAAAGCTAGTTTTCATTAAATTACAACTTGTTTTTTAGTAGATTTAATAAGCCTTTTGTAAAAAGGTTAAAACAATATGTATTAATATAGGAGTGAAATCAATGGAAAAATTAAAAGTAAATAGAGACGAAATTCCATGGCAACAGGTTTATGATGCTGCTGAAGGCATTAGACATCGTGTGATGGAACATACAATAAAAAACAATGGGGGTTATCTAAGTCAGGCTTGCTCTTCAGCAGAAATATTTGCAGCCCTTTATTTAAAAATACTTAACTTGGAAGCCGTTGAAAATCCCATCCTTCCTGGCAAATTTCAAGGAGTACCAGGGCATAATAATCCAAATCATATTACTGGCGCTAACTTTCATGGTAAAAAAGCTCCACAATATGATCGTTTTTTTCTATCACCAACCCATTATTCCTTAGTTTTATATACTGCTCTTATTGAAGCAGGTCGTTTGGACCCCAGTGGGTTACAAGAATTTAATAAAGATGGTGGAGTTGTGGAAATGATAGGAGCAGACCATTCTCCTGGAATGGAAATAATGACAGGCTCCCTTGGACAAGGAATTAGTCAAGCAGCGGGGATTGCTTTAGGCAGAAAACTAAAGAAAGAAACAGGTAGAGTAGTGGTGTTTTTATCCGATGGTGAATGTCAATCAGGTCAATTTTGGGAAGCAGTTCAAGCCATGTCCCACCATAAACTTGATAATATGTTGGCTTATATAGATATTAATGGCTACCAGTGTGATGGAAAAACCGAAACAGTAATGACCATTGAGCCTTTAGATAAACGTTTAGAATCCTTTGGAGCTAGGGTTTTTAGAGTGGATGGGCATAATGTAGAAGAGTTAGTTGCATTAGGAAACGTGCAACCTGATGGAAGACCCACCTTCATACTTTGTGATACTGACCCGTGTAAGAATATGGATATACTGAAACAACGTATTCCAAAACTTCATTATGTAAGATTTAACAATGAAGAAGAACGTAATCAGTACAGAGAAGTCTATGAAAAATTAAAACAAGGGTTGAAATAAGGAGGGGAGCCAAATGGAGATACTAACTAAAGTACATGCAAAAAACCTAGTAAAGTGGGCAGAAGATAAACCAGAAGTTTTGGTGCTTTCAGCAGATTTAACAGGATCAACAGAAGTGGATAGTTTTAGAGATACATATCCAGATCGTTTTTATTCAATGGGAATAGCCGAACAAAACATGATGAGCTTTGCAGGAGGTCTTGCAAGGGAAGGTTTTAAACCATTTATTCATACCTTTGCAGTATTTATATATAGAAGAGCCTACGACCAAATTGCAATGTCTATAGCCTATCCAAATCTTCCAGTAACAATGTTTGGTTTTTTACCAGGGATTATGACACCAGGAGGGGCTACCCATCAGGCAATTGAAGACATTTCTATAATGAGGTCTTTGCCAAATATGACTATACTAGAGTGTGGAGATGCCACCGACGTAGAATCTGTCTTAGATGTGGCAAACTCTGTTAATGGACCTGTATATATAAGAATGTTAAGGGGAGAGATACCAAGACTTTTCCCAGCTACAGAGGCGATGGAACTTGGTAAGTCAAGGTTAATTACCGAAGGAAGTGATCTTGTTCTTTTAACCAGTGGAATATGTACAGAAGAGGCATTAAGGGCCACTGAAGTATTAAAAGCAAGAGGTTTATCTATACACCATAGACATATTACAACCTTAAAACCCTTTAATGATGGGGCAGTTATTGATGCAATTGAAAAGACAAAATATGGTGTCATAACTATGGAAAATCATTCGGTTATCGGTGGTTTAGGTACTATTGTTGCAGAAAAAATAGCAGAAAAGGGTATCGGTAAAAAGCTAGTTAAAATAGGTATTCAAGATACCTTCGTCCACGGGGCTAGTAAGCAGTTTCTAATGAAGGAATACAGTTTAGATGCTATGACATTAATCAGTGAAATAGAAAAACTGGTTGGACTTGAATTAAATATAAAAGAAGATGATTTAACAGAACCCTATGTGGTAGAAGTTCATAGTAAAGCAAAGGTTGAAGCCCTTTAATAACATATTGAGAGGAGCGTAAATAATGTTTTTTACAGGTAATAGTAAATTGAATGTACCCTGCGAGAGATTTAATGTAGTCTATAGGGTTTTTGGAAATGAAAATGATGCATATGCTAAGGCAAAGGATATATGCTTAGAACAAACGGTGGAATTTCCTGGAGAGCTAGTACCTAAAGGGGTTATAGCAGACCATATTGTAGGAAAGATTGAAGCCTTTGAGGCTTATAATGATGATAGTTACAAGGTTGTAATTAGCTATGCAGTGGATTGTGGAGCTGACGAATTGACTCAGCTTTTAAATGTAATTTTCGGTAATATAAGCATAAAGCCTGGTATTAGAGTTGAGGAACTAGAGCTTTCAGAAGGAATATTAAAGAATTTTAAAGGACCGCGTTTTGGTAAAGAGGGATTAAGAAAATATTTAGGTGTGGAAAAACGTTCGTTATTATTTACTGCATTAAAACCAATGGGGCTTACTAATGAGGAACTTGCTGAATTAGCCTATAAGTTTGCTGTGGGTGGAATTGATATAATAAAAGACGATCATGGATTATCAAATCAAAAATTTTCTCCCTACGAGGAAAGAGTAAGACTCTGTTCGGCTGCTGTAGAAAAGGCTAATAAAGAAACGGGAAATAAGAGTATTTATGTACCTAATATTACAGCACCCTATAGAGAAGTGATGCAGAGGGCTAAAATGGCAAAGGAATTAGGTGCAGGAGGGCTTTTGATAGCCCCTGGTTTAACTGGTTTAGATGCAATGAGGGAAGTTGCAGAGGATGATACTATTGCTCTTCCTATTTTCAGCCATCCAGCTTTTCAGGGAAGTTACGTTTTAGGAAAAAATGGAATTTCACATCAAGTGTTGTTTGGACAAATCCCAAGATTAGCAGGAGCAGATGCTACTATATATCCAAACTTTGGAGGACGCTTTTCCTTTAGTATAGAGGAATGTAGAAGGATAGCAGAGTCTAGTAATTCACCAATGGGACAATTAAAATCTATTTTTCCTTGCCCAGCAGGGGGAATGAGCCTTGAAAGTATACCAGAATCCCTAAAGGTATATGGTAATGATGTAATCTTTTTAGTTGGTGGAGGTCTTTTTAGACAAGGACCTGACATAATTGAAAATAGTAAATATTTTAAAGGATTAGTTGAAGCAACCATCAAATAAAATAAGTTATACTATTAAGTAGATCATTAACAGCACCCTGTCAAGTAGAGGTGGAAATAATTAAAAATATTTATAACGTCAATCGCTTAATTTTGGTTGACGTTTTTTTTGTATCTTTTTTTTAGTGTTCTAAGCTAAAATCTGTTTCACCTGTGTAAAATGATTGATTTCCATAGTTTATATTTATTTTGTGTATTAGTACAAAAACCTTAAAAGATTATATAATCTTTTAAATAAAGAAAAAACATTAATAAATATACACGTTAATTAACTTTTGCTGTATTTTTTTTGTTTATTAATTAGCGATATGATAATAAAAAAATTAAATTGATTAACTAAATATTGTAACTTCAATACTATTATTATAACACACAATGACTTATTATGTGAATTTAACTAAAAATCATTGTGTTTTAGGGTAAAAAAGTTTAATATTAAAGTAATGGTAAACAATTAATCGGTAAATTAACGATAGTGAAACAATTAGGGGCTAAAGGAGTGGAAATAAATGAAAATACGTATAAATATGAAAAATAAGCTTATAATTTTTACTTGCACATTAATGGTAATAATAATTTCAATTATTGGGATTGTAGGATACACCAAAATTATATCATTAGCAGAACAAATGATGGGAGAGAAAGCAATATCTATAGCAAGAGCCGCTTTAATAAATATAGACATAGAACAATTTAAAGCAATGAAAGAAGAAGGAGAAGAACATCCATATTATGAAGAGTTTAGACAATATCTCTATAATTTAAAAAACAAAATAGATGTAACTTATTTATATACGGTAGATATTTATGATAAAGATAACATTGTTTATCTTGTGGATGGTAGCGATATACCGGACGGAGAATATTTTTCATCATTTGGAGAATTAGATACAATAGATTCTTACGGTGACGAATTATTTAAGGCTTTAGATGGCGAAGATTCATATGGTAATATATATGATGGGCAAGAATGGGGATATTTGTTATCAGCATTTATACCAATTGTTGATAATAAAGGAGAAGTCATAGGTATAATAGGTTGTGATATTTCTGCTGAAAAAATAATGAATAGAACACAAAGAATACGATACATACTTATTTCTATTTTGATATTTTTAGTTGTGCTTAATATGCTATTAATGACTTTTTTCTTAAGATATATATTTAAACCATTTCAACAATTGATTAATGGAATGAAAAAAGTTACCGAAGGTGATCTCAATGAGAGAATAAAAGTTAAGAAAAAAGATGAAATAGGAGAAATTGCTTTAGTGTTTAATGAAACAATAGATGTATTAAAAAATATCATTATAACTGTTAAGTCAGAATCAAATGAAGTTTTAAATTTTTCCCAACAAGTTGGTAACACCTCTAAAGAAATAGCATTAGCATCAGAAAAAATTACAAGTCAGCATCTTAATATTGCTTTATTGACAAGGGACTTAACTAAAGATATGGAGTCTATTCAATCGGGAAATGCTGTATTACAAAAAGATTTTACTGCAACACAAAATAAATTTATATTCGTGGATAAAGCATTAGATAACTTAACATTAAATTCATGTAAAAGTACACAGTGGGTAAAGGAAGCTAAGGGTTCTATAGGTGATATTGCTAAAAATATTCTAGAAACCCAAAATGAAGTGGTAAACTTATCAGACAGCATGTGTAATATAGAAAATTTTACTAAAGTAATTACCAAAATTGCAGAGCAAACCAATTTATTAGCATTAAATGCATCTATTGAAGCGGCTAGAGCAGGGGAAGCAGGAAAAGGTTTTTCTATTGTTGCAAATGAAGTAAGTAAATTAGCAGAACAATCCACAGCAGCTGCAAAAGAAATTACAGCGGTTATAGAAGATATGCTACAAAAAACGATAGAGATAAAAAGTTTAATGGTTAATAATGTTAACTTAACAAATATAGGTATAAACAAAACAAATGATATTATTACAGGTCTAGATGACATTAGTAACTATTCAAATGAGGTAACAATAAAAGTAAAAGACGTAGAAACTTTTTTAGATGTAGTATTTAATAGAATACATGAAATAAATAATCAAACTTTAAAAATACAAGAAAATATTTTAACATTAGATTCAACTAGCCAAACCATTGCCGTTACAACAGAAGAACAATTGGCAAGTACACGGGATTTAAATCAATTGGGGGATATACTAGGAAGTGCTTCTCAACAAATGAGAGATTCCGTCCATGTATTTAAAACAGAAGACTTTTAGAAATACCCAGTAACATGTTTTGAAATATCTTTTAGACTGATGAAAACTTCATGTTTCTATAATCACAAAAATCACCACCTTTACGTATCTCTATATACGTTACAGTTGGTGATTTTTTGTTTTTTTATTAGAAGGTTTTTTACCAGTCCGTAATAGTATATATTTACTATACAGTCTAGAAGATATTTTAAAAACACCTTTTTTCTTAGTTATAGTTTAACAAGACCATAACTAAGAAAAAAATAAGAAAAAATAGGCAATAATAATAAAGAAGGTATAATTTCGACATTTCTTTACTCAACAGTATTTGTTATACTAAATAAATGGAGGTGCATTAATATAATGAATGCAAGAGAAGGAGCAATAAAGATACTTTATGAAGTAGAAGTAAACGAAGCATATTCTAATATAGCTTTAAATAAAGAATTAAGTCAAAACCAATACAGTCAGTTGGATAAAGGGTTTTTAACAGAACTAGTCTATGGTGTGTTGGAAAATATGATTTATATAGATCATGTTATTAGTCAATTTTCTTCGGTGAAACTTAAAAAAATTCATCCGTGGACATTAATTGTATTACGTTTGGGTATTTACCAATTATTATTTTTAGATAAAGTACCCGTTTCAGCAGCCGTAAATGAGTCTGTGAACTTAGCGAAAAAATATAATAAGGCATCATCGGGGTTTGTTAATGCTATTTTAAGAAATGTGGAAAGAAAAAAACAAAGCATTAAAATGCCAGATCGCAAAAAAGAAACTGTTAAATTTTTATCCATTACCTATTCTCATCCTCAGTGGATGGTGGAACAATTTTTAAAGCATTTTACTCTAGAATTTACAGAAGAATTATTGAAAGCTAACAATGAAACACCAGAATTAAACCTTCGGGTAAATACCCTGAAAATTTCAGTGGAAAATTGCATTAAAGAACTGGAAAAAGTGGGGTTACAGGTGGTACAAAGCCCCTATATAGAAGAAGCTCTTTACATAAAAGGTATAACAAATCTTCAAGACTTAGAGTTGTTGAAAAAAGGGTATTTATACATACAAGATTTTGGCTCAATGTTAATTTCTAGAGTATTAGAACCAAAGGAAAATGATTTTATTATTGATGTTTGCAGTGCCCCAGGGGGAAAAGCCACCCATTTAGCCCAAATGATGAATAATGAAGGTAAAATTATTGCAAGGGACGTTCATCAACATAAGTTGAAATTAATACAGAAAAATGCAAAGAACTTAGGTGTTAATATTATTCAAACGGAATATTTTAACGGTAAAGAAGTGGATTTAGATCTAATAGAAATGGCAGATGGCGTGTTGGTGGATGCCCCTTGTTCTGGTTTAGGTATTATTCGTAGAAAACCTGAGATTAAATACCGTAAAAAGTCAGATGATATTAATGAAATTACCTCCATGCAGTTGGAAATCCTTAAAAAGGCATCAAAATATGTGAAACATAAAGGTTACTTAGTGTATAGTACATGTACGATTGAACCTTCTGAAAATAATAGCATTATTGAAAAATTTCTAGAAGAAGACAATAAGTTTGAATTAGTGGATATTGGTAAAGAATATAGTAAATTGATCCCTGGTGAACCTCAGGGAAAAACAATTCAGTTATATCCTAATATACATAATACTGATGGCTTTTTTATAGCTAAATTAAGAAGAAAATAGAAAAATAAATATATAATGAAGGACTCTAGCAGCTAGCAGGGATTGGAGGATTACAATTGTCAAAAGTAGACTTAATGAGTTTAACAAAGGAAGAGTTAATTATATTTCTGGAAGAAATAGGGGAAAAGAAATTTAGAGCATTACAGATATTTCAATGGATTCATAAGGGAGTAAAGTCCTTTGAAGAAATGTCAAACTTATCCAAAAATCTTAGACAAAAATTATCAGAAAAAGCATATATTAATCAAGTGGGCATTGAAGGTAAGTTTGTATCAAAAATAGATGGTACAACAAAGTACTTGTTTTTATTAGAAGATGGACACATTATTGAAGGTGTGGTAATGTCTTACAAACATGGTAATACAGCCTGTATATCTTCGCAAGTGGGGTGTGCAATGGGATGTAGCTTCTGTGCTTCCTCAGTGAAGGGGTTAGAAAGAAATCTTAAGGCAGGTGAAATGATCGCTCAAATCCATACGATGGAAGAAGATTTTGGTGAACGCATTTCTAACATTGTTATTATGGGAAGTGGTGAACCTCTACATAACTATAAAGAGGTAATTAATTTTTTAAGGATTGTAAATGATGAAGATGGATTAAATATTGGAAATCGTCATATTACGTTGTCCACCTGTGGGTTAGTACCTGAAATCAAAGATTTGGCAGATTTGAGAATACCAATTAACTTAGCTATTTCCCTTCATGCCCCAAATGATGAAATAAGAAGAAAAATGATGCCTATTGCTAATAAATATAAAATAGATGAATTAATTCAAGTATGTAGATATTATTTACAACAAACAAACCGAAGAATAACCTTTGAGTATGCATTAATTAGAGATGTTAATGATGGGGAAGATGAAGCTTATCAATTAAGTAGACTTTTAAAGGGTCTTCTTTGTCATGTAAACTTAATTCCTGTTAATGAAGTAGATGAAAGAAGCTTTAAAAAGTCTCAGCATAATCAAATTAAGATATTTGAAGGAATCTTAAAGAAACACGGTATAGAGGTCACCATTAGAAGGGAAATGGGGGCCGATATTAATGCTGCCTGTGGGCAATTAAGGAATCGACATTTACAGGAAAAAGATAGAAAATGAAGGGTTTTGAAGAAAGATCACGAATAGATATAAGGTGAGGAGGGGTGATGAATGAATATTGGGGTTCTTACAGATATTGGGAAAGTTAGAGAGATAAATGAAGATAATTACTGTATAGTAAATGAGGGGTTACATCTGTATATGGTGGCTGACGGTATGGGTGGACATAATGCTGGAGAAGTAGCCAGTCTATTGGCAATTCAAAAGATTAAAGAACACATGATAAAATATATTTCCACGGAAATAGTAGAACTAGATGAAGAAGAGGTAAAAGGAATATTATTTGAAGCTTTTAATCGTGCTAATAAGGAAATTTTAAGCCGTGGGAAAGAAGATGGTCAATGTGACGGTATGGGTACCACCGCTACTTTAACATTAAAAGTCAACGATAAATTATTTATTGGACACATTGGTGATAGCAGAGCCTATCTTGTCCGTAACAATGAAATACAACAGATTACTCAAGATCATTCTTTAGTGGCTGAATTAGTGAGAAGAGGCAGTATTTCAGAACGGGAAGCTATGAAGCATCCTCAAAAAAATGTTATAACCCGTGCATTGGGGACGGATGAACAAATAAAAGTAGATATATTTACAAAAGACTTAAAACCTTTCGATATTATAGTTCTTTGCACAGATGGGTTAAGCAATTTTGTGGATAAATATGAAATTGAAAAAACTGTATTAGAAATAGATGATTGTGATGAGTGCTGTAGGACATTAGTTTCCCTAGCAAATCAACGGGGAGGCTATGATAATATAACTATTATCGTTATTAAAAATAATAGCCATGATTTAGAAAGCAGGTGAGGACTTGATTGGTAAAATCCTTGGAAATAGATACGAGATAGTAGAAAAAATAGGCGGCGGAGGAATGGCTTTGGTTTTTAAGGCAAAGTGCAATTTATTAAACCGCTATGTGGCTGTTAAAATACTTAGACCAGAGTTTACATCAGATAAAGCCTTGATTGATAAATTTAAGAGAGAGTCACAAGCAGCTGCCAGCTTGTCCCATCCAAATGTTGTTAATATTTATGATGTTGGAGAATGTGAAGAAATTTATTATATCGTTATGGAATATGTTGCAGGAAAAACCTTGAAGGAAGTTATAAGAGAAAAAGGGTTGCTTTCCATTGAGGAAATAATCGATTATAGCAGACAAATTGCCTTTGCACTTAGACATGCCCATCATAATCATATAATTCATAGAGATATAAAACCCCATAATATTTTGGTGACAAATGATAAACGGGCTAAAGTAACGGATTTTGGTATTGCTTTGGCAGCCAGTTCATCCACCATGACCAACTCTGGTAGTGTTTTTGGTTCTGTACATTATTTCTCACCAGAGCAGGCAAGGGGTGGGTACACCGATGAAAAATCTGATTTGTATTCTTTAGGTATCGTGATGTATGAAATGGCAACAGGTAAAGTACCCTTTGATGGGGATAGTCCTATAACTGTTGCTTTAAAGCATATTCAAGATAAACCAATAACACCTTCGGAAATAAATCCTAAATTACCACAAGTATTAGAAGATATTATCTTAAAACTGATGATGAAAGAGCAATCAAGTAGATATCAAAACACTGAAGAATTATTGGATGATTTAACGAAGTTAAAAAATGACCCTCATACTAAAACATTTCATCAAAGGGTTAGTCAAGAAGATTCACCAACGCAAATTATTCCTATCATTAGCGATGAAGATATAAAGAAAAACACAAATATCAACACAACTACAAATACCAACACAAATGCAAATCAGCCACCTAAAAAGAATAAAAAGGTAAATAAAACAATTGTAATATATGGCGTGGTGGCTGCACTAATAGCAGCGTTACTATTTACTTTTGGATTTTATTATTTTGGAAGTATATTCAGAACAGCCGAAGTTGAGGTGCCTAACTTTGTTGGTATGAGTCAAGAAGATGCAGAGGCATTGGTAGAAACGCTGGGTTTAACGTTAAGTGTTCAAACTAGATACGATGATGAAGTGGAAGAAAATCACATTATATCCCAAACACCTTCTGAAGGTACTATGGTAAAGGAAGGCTATGGAGTTAGGGTAATAGTCAGTATTGGAACAAAAGATGTAGAAGTGCCAGATATAGTGTTTAGAAGTGAAGCAGATGTTCCTTATATATTAACTAATGCTCATTTAACAGAAGGAGAAAAGCTTTATGAGTTCAGTGATTTATCGGCAGGAACAATAATTAGACAAAATCCTAGAGCTGGAGCAACTGTGGCTCAAGGGACAGCAGTGACTTTTGTGGTAAGTAAAGGCCCTGAAAAAGTAACTGTAACAATACCTAATATGGTAGGGACTGATTTAGAAGTAGCAAGAAGATCGTTGGGACAATTAAAACTTAGGGTAGGCAGTATTCGAGAAGAATTTAGTAATGAGTTTCCTATAAATACTGTTATCAGTCAAGGTATTCAAGCAGGAGTAGCAGTGGAAGAAAACACTGAAATCAATTTGGTCATCAGCAAAGGTCCAGAAAAGATTGATCCCCCTGTTGAAGAGACACCTCCTAATGAAGAGAATAATGATGAGGATACTACTGTAAATAACTCAGTTAAAAGCATCACAATCAATTTGGAAGGATATACTGGAACAGTAGATTTAGAGATATTCAGAATAACTTCTTCAGGTAAACAAAGATTATTTAATAAAAAGCATAATGTTGAAAAAGAAGGTCAATATGTGACATTTAATGCTTCGGGATCAGGAAGACAAGTATTTGAAGTCTATTTAAATGGTAAAAAAGATGGTGAACAAATAGTCATAAACTTTTAGGAGGAATTTAATGAAGGAAGGCAGGATAATTAAAGGAATTGGCGGATTTTATTATATTGATTTTAACGGAGAAACCTATGAGTGTAAAGCAAGGGGAATCTTCCGTAAGAACAAATTAACTCCAATGGTGGGGGACTATGTGGTGTTCTCTGTTACTGATGAAGACAAGCAACTGGGAATGGTAGAAGAAATTAAGGGGCGTGATACGGAATTAATACGCCCCCCCGTGGCAAATGTAGACCAAGCTATAGTTGTTTTTGCCATTGCACAACCTGATCCCAATTTTTCTTTACTAGATAGATTTATTGTACTAGCAGAAAGTCAAAAGTTAGATATTGTTATAGATATCAATAAAATGGATATAGACGATAAAAACTTAAAGGATGAAATTATTAGGATTTATGAACCAACAGGTTACCCAATAATTTTTACAAGTAAAGAAGATGAAAATTCCCTTCAATTATTAAAAAACACATTGAAGAATAAAACTACAGTGTTTGCAGGCCCTTCAGGTGTAGGGAAATCTACCCTGTTAAATCGTATACAGTCAAATTTAGTTTTACAAACGGGTGAAATAAGTGTTAAAACAGCTAGAGGAAAACATACCACCAGACACGTTGAGTTGATTCCCTATAACGAGTCTGGTTGGGTGGTGGATACGCCAGGGTTTAGCTCTTTAACAGTTGATTTTATGGAGGTGGAGGAGCTTGCCGGTTCCTTTAGAGAATTCAACCCATTTATAGAAGAATGTAGGTTTAAATCTTGTATCCATGAAAATGAACCCCATTGTAGGGTAAAAACAGCTGTAGAAAATAATGAAATAGCAAAAACCCGTTATGACAGTTACTTGCAATTATTGGAAGAAATTAGAAAGAACAGGAGGTACTAAAATGATAAAATTAGCGCCATCAATCTTATCAGCAGACTTTTCAAATCTATTACAGGATATTAAAAAAGTGGAAGATGCAGGGTGTGACTTGTTACATATAGATGTAATGGATGGACATTTTGTCCCTAATATAACAATAGGTCCTTTAATTATGGAAAGTGTAAAGGGAAAGACGAAACTTCCATTTGACGTTCATTTAATGATTGAAAACCCTGATAAATATATACCAGACTTTGTAAAAGCAGGAGCTGACATTATATCTGTCCATAGTGAGGCTTGTATCCATCTACACCGTACAGTTCAATTAATTAAACAACATAATGTTAAGGCTTGTGTTGCATTAAACCCTGCTACACCATTGAATGTATTAGAGTATGTTTTAGAGGACTTAGACATGGTACTTTTAATGACAGTTAACCCAGGGTTTGGTGGACAACAGTTTATTAAAGCAACTATAAGTAAAATAGAAGAACTAAAGAAAATGATTAATGCAAGAGGATTATCAATTGATATTCAAGTAGATGGTGGAATAAAACCTGATAATATTCATTTAGTTACTAAAGCAGGGGCAAATGTAATAGTAGCGGGCAGTGCAATATTTAATAGTGATAATATTCCACAAACAGTTGAATTAATGAGAAGGAATGCTGTATTATAGCATTCTTTTTCAGTTTTAAAACCCCTCATACTTTTCCGTAACCAGCTTACAAAACCATTTTATAGGAGGAAAGAAAATGGAGGTAATAATTATTGCCAACGGTGACTTAAAAAACTTAGACTTCCTTAAAGGGTTAATTAAGGAAGATAACTATATTGTTTGTGCAGATGGAGCAGCAAAATTTTTAGTAGCTTTAGAAATAGAACCCAATTTATTAGTGGGGGACTTAGATTCAATTTTAGAAGATGATTTAACATGGATGAAGGAAAAAGGAGTAGAAATAAGAAAGTTTCCAACTAAAAAAGACTTTACAGATTCTGAGTTGGCTGTGGAATATGCTATGGAATTAAAACCTAATAGTATTACAATTATAGGGGGAATCGGCTCTAGGTGGGACCACAGTATAGGTAATATTATGTTACTAAATAAAATGTTAAATAGGGGTATTGTTGGGAAGTTAATGGATGAAAATAACGAATTAACCATTACCGATGGATACTTACAAATGGAAGGTAGCATAGGGGATTTTCTTTCTATTATTCCATTAACCAACAAAGTAAAGGGAGTTACGTTAAAAGGACTAGCATACCCATTAACAAACCATAACTTTGAAAGGGGTAACACCCTAGGAATTAGTAACCAATTTACAGAAACTAATGCAACTATCTTAGTGGAAGATGGAGTGTTACTGGTTTGTAAAAGTAAAGATAAGTAAGGAAATAGTGTTACAAAAACTAAATACCAAAATAAAGAAGCCACCTCTGGAAATACAATAAATTTCCAGGGTGGCATTTTTTCTGTTTTTGAATATGATGTAATGAAGAAATAAAAAGTAGGTGATGAAATGTTCAGAAGAAGAAGAAGACACGGTTTATCATTAGGAAATATTATAGGTTTAGTTTTTGCTGTAATAGGAATTAGTATATTGCTATATGTGATTCCCTTTAAATTTTGGATTTTTATTTTTGGTTGTAGTTGTGTGTTTGTTGGTATATTTATTTTTAACTTATAATATCCTATAAAATATTTTATTTAGTCATTTTATCCAATAAAGTGCTTTGCTTGATATTTTTTTAAAATTTATATAGATATTTAATTCTAAATAATACCGTCTTCTAATAAAAATGAAGAATATAAAAAGCCTACCAACAATGAGGCGGCTTTTATATTATCATTTTATGATTTTTTAAAAATTAATTATAATGCTCTTTCTACTTTTCCAGAACGTAAACATCTTGTACAAACATTAACTCTTTTTGGAGTACCGTTAACAATAGCTCTGACTCTTCTTAAATTAGGAGCCCAGGTTTTCTTGTTGTGGCGGTTAGAGTGACTCACTTGACTACCAAATACTTTACCTTTATTACATACGTCACATACTCTTGCCATAATATACACCTCCTTCAAGCAAGGCAAACTTAAAAACATAATTATATTAACATATTAACAGTAGTTTTGCAATAACAATATTGAAATTAATCTAATAAAATCAATTACACTAAGATAAAAATAGAAGGTTTTAGGGTTTTTGTTGAACTCTAACAGTAATTGATATAAAATAAATATATACGATTCCTAAATAGACAATAGATAAAATTAAAAACAGAGATTAGATTATTAAATACATAAATAAAAGGGAAAAGTAAAAGGGAAAAGGAGGGGTTATAATGCCTGGAAAATTAACAAACGAACTTGGTACAATTACAATTGATGATCATGTTTTAGCCTCAATAGCAGGAGCGTCTGCAATGGAGTGTTATGGATTAGTGGGTATGGCTGCTAAATCTGCTGCTGGTGGTCTAGTAGAATTATTAAAACGAGAACAATCCAGTAAAGGGGTTAAAGTACAAACAGAAAATGATACAATTGTAATTGATCTATTTGTAATCGTTGAATTTGGTACAAGAATCTCTGTAGTGGCCAACAATATTATTGAAAAAGTAAAATATAACATTGAAAACCTAACGGGAATGACAGTTAAGAAAGTAAATATTTCAGTTCAAGGCGTTAGAGTTGAAAAGTAGTTAAGGAGGTACTAGGTTGATAATAGAATATATTGATGGGCAACTATTGAAGAGGATGATCATTGAAGGGGCACAATCATTAGAAAATAATAAACAGGTTGTAAATGCATTAAATGTGTTTCCTGTCCCTGATGGTGATACTGGAACCAATATGTCCCTAACAATGCAGTCCGCAGTAAAAGAAGTTAAAAGCAAAACAACAGAATCTTTAGAGGAAATAGCAAATAGTCTTGCCAATGGCTCTTTAATGGGAGCAAGGGGTAATTCAGGGGTTATACTTTCTCAATTATTCAGAGGCTTTGCTAAAGGAGCTAAAGATAAAGAAAAACTTAATGTACAGGATTTTGCTAATGTGTTAAAACTGGGGGCGGATACTGCCTATAAAGCTGTAATGAAGCCAGTGGAGGGTACAATCTTAACTGTTGCAAGAGAAAGTGCTGAAGAAGCCCTTAAAATAGCTGAAAAAGAAACTAATTTAGTAACTTTTTTGGAAAAAGTAATTGAAGCTGCTGAACAATCATTAAAAAGAACTCCAGAAATGTTAAAGGTATTAAAAGATGCAGGCGTTGTGGATTCTGGTGGAAAAGGTCTATTATATTTCTACATAGGAGCATTAGCAGGTTTGACAGGTAACGTAACAGCGGTGGATGATATTCCGACAGTAGAAATAACCCACCAACAAGAAGATAACTTAGAGGATATTCAGTTTAGCTATTGTACAGAATTTATTATTAATGGTCCTCAAGTGGATACAGAAAAATTAAAAAGCAAATTAATTGACTTAGGAGATTCATTATTGGTGGTTGGTAACGAAACTGTGGTTAAAGTTCATATCCATACTAATCATCCAGGGAAGGCTATGGAACATGCTTTAGCTGTTGGCTATTTATCAGACATTAAAATAGAAAACATGAAGTTACAACATAGACCCCATGAGGATTCTGGTGATGTAATAGAAAAACAAAAGGTAACTAAACCCTATGGTGTCATTACAGTTACCATGGGTGAAGGGTTAACGAAAATTTTTAAAGATCTTGGTGTTGACTATGTTATAGAGGGTGGTCAAACGATGAACCCCAGCACCGAAGACTTTATAAAGGCAATTGAAAGTATTGATGCTGAAACTATTTTTATTTTACCTAATAATAGTAATATTATCATGGCAGCCAATCAGGCTAAAGAACTAGCATCTAAAACCATTCGTGTTGTTCCATCAAAATCTGTGCCACAAGGGATAACTGCTATGTTATCTTTTAACCCAGAGGCTACAGGGGAAGAAAATGAAGAACAAATGAAAGAAGCATTAAAAAATGTTAAGACAGGTCAAATTACTTATGCAGTAAGAGATACCAGTTTTAATGATATTATTATTAATAAAGATGATATATTAGGAATCGGTGATGGTGCTATTCAAGCAGCTGGAAAAAGTGTAGAAGAGGTATCTTTAGAGCTACTTAATAATATTGTTACAGAAGATGATGAAATTATCACATTACTATATGGTCAAGAAGTAAATGAGGAAGAAGCAACTGCTTTAATGGAAAAAATTGAAGAGGCATTCCCCCAATGTGATATTGAAATATATTATGGAGGGCAACCTTTATATTATTATATTTTTTCAGTTGAATAATGATGATATAGTATAAAACTAAAGGAAATATGTTTTTGTTATTTCCCTTAGTTTGTTGAAAAATACAAAAAACTAAGATGAATTAAAACCTTCAAATTCGAGGTACAGTAAAAGTCAGCTTCCCTAACGTATACAGTAATACGAAGGTTGCTGACTTTTAACAGTAACGAAGAAGATGAGGGTTTTAATCAGTCTAGGTAAAATCAACTTTTCTTGTTTCGTGTTTTATTAAGGGGATTTAAATAACTTAGGAGTGAGACAATGGACTATCTTAGACAAAGTATTAAGGCATTACCAGGGGTAGGGCCTAAAACAGCACAAAAACTTAATCGGTTGAAAATCCAGTCGGTAGAAGATTTATTATATCATTTTCCTAGGGATTATAATGATCGTCGAAATGTTAAAAAGATTAATCAATTAACTGTTGGAGAAAAGACTACGATTTATGGAGAAGTAATGGGAGAGGCTAGAAAGTTACCTAATAGAGGTAGGTTTTCCATACTTCAAGCAGCAATAAAAGATGATACAGGTAAGTTGTTTCTCACCTTTTTTAATATGCAATACATAAAAAACAAATTTAAAGCAGGAAGCCATATTATGGTAAACGGAGAAGTGAAACGGGGGCGACATGGTTTAGAAATGGTTAACCCAACCTTTGAGTTAGTAGATGACATAGGTGAGGATAACCCAGATCTGATTTTACCAATTTACCCCGCCACCGAAGGGTTAAAGCAGATTCAATTTATCAATTTACAAAGGAGTTTATTGGAAACAGTATCAAAGGACATAAAAGATTATCTTCCAGAAAAGGTTTTAAAAGAGAATCGTTTATGTGATTTGAACTTTGCTTTAAATAACATCCATTTTCCAGATTCAGCTAAGGCATTGAAAATAGCAAAATATAGGTTGATTTTTGAAGAGTTTTTCTTGTTAAGGTTGGCTCTACTAAGGATTAAAAAAAACTATACTAAAGAAATGAATGGAATAGCCCTTGAAAGAAGAAAAGATTTAGATAATTTAATTAAAGAACTTCCATTTAAACTAACTAATGCTCAACAAAAAACTTTGGATGAAATTATGTTAGACTTAACAAAAGAAATACCAATGAACCGACTAGTGCAGGGGGATGTTGGCTCTGGAAAAACAATTATTGCAATTTTAGCCCTTTATTTAGCCGTTTTAAACGGGTATCAAGGCGTTATGATGGCACCAACAGAGATTTTGGCAGAACAACATTTAATTTCAATTAAAGAGATTTTAGAGCCTTTAGGGGTAAAAGTAGGATTGTTGGTGGGAAGTTTGAAGAAAAAAGAAAAGGAAAAGCTTTTAGAACAGATTTCAACGGGTGAAGTTCAAGTTGTAGTTGGAACCCATGCAATTATTCAAGAGGGAGTTGCCTTTAATAATTTGGCACTAGCCATAACTGATGAACAGCATCGGTTTGGAGTAAGGCAAAGGGCATTTCTTGCCAGTAAAGGTAAAAATCCTCATGTATTGGTAATGACAGCCACTCCAATTCCAAGAACTTTAGCATTAATACTTTATGGAGATTTAGATATATCAATAATTGATGAATTGCCCCCGGGGCGTAAACCTATTAAAACCTATGAAGTTAAAATAGACAAAAAAGAAAAAGCCTATGAATTTATTAAAAAACAGCTACTAACTGGTAGACAAGCCTATGTAGTTTGTCCTCTGGTGGAGGAATCTGAAAAGATAGAGGCTCAATCGGCAACTGAAATAGCAGAGGAACTATCGTTATCAGTGTTTAAGGAGTATAGAGTAGGTTTACTACATGGAAAGATGAATCCCAAAGAAAAGGAATCCATCATGACAGAATTCAAAAGTGGCGAGATCAATATTTTAGTTTCTACAACTGTAATAGAAGTAGGTGTTAATGTACCAAATGCTTCTGTAATGTTAATTGAAAACGCTGAACGCTTTGGATTGGCACAACTACATCAGCTACGGGGAAGAGTAGGAAGGGGAGAATACCAATCCTACTGTCTATTGTTACACAATAGTAAAACAGAAATTGCAAAAGAACGTATGGGAATTATGGTGGAGACAAATGATGGTTTTGTACTTTCAGAAAAGGACCTTTCCCTTAGAGGACCTGGAGAATTTTTTGGGACAAGGCAACATGGTCTTCCAGAATTTAAATTAGCCAACATCTTTAAACACATGAAAATTCTTAAACAAGTAGAACTTCAAATAGAAAAGCTGTTGTTGGAGGATGAAGAATTAAATTTAGAAAAATACCCAGAACTGAAAAATAAGATAGAAGAGAAGTTTGAAAAACTTAATGATGACATTTCTTTTAGTTAGTAATAAAAGTTTTTAATGATAGTTTATATGTTTAAAACTATTAAATAATGGTTATTTTGCATTATATTTAATGGTTTATTATGAATGTACTTGTATATAAGTACGTATT
Organism: uncultured Alkaliphilus sp.; assembly: GCA_938074565.1. GTDB lineage: Bacteria > Bacillota > Clostridia > Peptostreptococcales > Natronincolaceae > Alkaliphilus. The sequence goes on from CALJEQ010000030.1 coordinate 72,631, forward strand.
TTTGCTATAATAACAAAAATATAGTAATAAAGTTATCATTAAAAATTATACATAATTGGGTTGTATATATAGAAAAATTTGTTAATTAAGTCCTATGCTTTCAAGCATTTAAAAGACCTTATTAATTAATATAGAAAATTATATTTTAATTTATTAGATAGAGGAGTGGAAAAATGAGGGTAATATCTGGAAAGGCTAGGGGTCATAAACTCAAGCCACCTGAAGGAATGGATATTCGGCCCACCTCTGACCGAGTAAAGGAATCGATTTTTAATATTATTCAAAATTATATAATGGATAGTATAGTAGTTGATTTATTTGCTGGTACTGGGAATTTAGGAATAGAGTCTCTTTCAAGGGGAGCAGAAAAGGCGTATTTTGTTGATCAAAGCAGGAATAGTATAAATATTATAAAATATAACTTAGAGAAAACCCGTTTAATTTCATCCAGTGAGATAATAACAACAGATGTTTTAAGTGGTATAAGAAGATTAGTAGGACAAGGTGTAAAGGCAGATGTTATTTTTATGGACCCACCCTACAACAAAGGGTTAATTACCCAGACTTTAGATCTGATTGTGGAGAATAAACTCTTAAAAACATCGGGAATTATTGTGGTGGAGCATGATAAAAATGACGATATTCCAGAAGAAATGACTCAACTAATCTGTACAAGAAAAAACAACTACGGAAATACCAACATTTCCTTTTATCAGTTGAGGGAGGACAAAGAATAATGAAAATAGGAATATATCCTGGAAGCTTTGATCCTATAACAAATGGACATTTAGATATTATTCAAAGAGCATCTAATATATGCGATGAAGTAGTAGTGTCTGTACTAAAAAACACCAGTAAAAACCCTATGTTCACCTTAGAAGAACGGGTAGAACTTATTAAAGAAGTGGTTAAACCATTTTCTAATGTTAGGGTAGACTGCTTTTCAGGATTATTAGTGGACTATCTAAGGGAAAACCAAGCAAAAGTAATTATAAAAGGATTACGGGCAGTTTCAGATTTTGAATATGAATTTCAAATGGCTTTAATGAATCGTAAACTAGCACCAGATATTGAAACTATTTTTCTGATGACCAGTAGTAAAAATTCTTATCTAAGTTCAAGTTTAGTTAAAGAAGTAGCTAAATTTGGTGGTTGTATCGAAGGATTAGTTCCAGAAGTAATTAAAAAAGCCATTGTCAAAAAACTTTAATGAGATGAGAAATCAATAAGGGGGATGTCTATGAAGGTATTAAGTTTATTAGAAGAATTAGAAGATATTGTTGAAAGTGGCTCATCAATTCCCTTTGCCCATAAAGTATTAGTGGACAGAGGTGAGATACTAGAACTAATTAAGGAAATTAGAATACAACTACCTGATGAAGTTAAACAAGCCCAGTGGATTAAAGAGGAGCGACAACGTATATTGGTGGAAGCACAACAAGAGGCAGATGTAATTCTTGAAGAAGCCAGTAAGCATATTAAAGAGATGGTGGACGGAAATGAAATTACAAGAACCGCCCAGATGCAGGCGGAGGAAATTATTAATCAAGCACAAATTAGTGCAAAAGAACTTCGCATTGGTGCTAGAGAATATGCTGATGAATTGTTGGCATCAGCAGAAAATTCATTATCTAAATTAATGGAAACCGTGAGGGAAAATCGCAGTGAATTAATGGGGATGAAGTAATAAGCTTCATCTTTTTTTATTCAAGTATTGTTTGATTGATAAAAGCAAAGAAATAGTTATGGAAAATAGCAAAAGGCTGATTACAATAATAACAAATAACTCAATGGAGAATTTAAAGACATTAAGAATTTGGTTTGGGTAAAAAGCTGAATATTGATGACGAAATACAGGGCTTGAAAATTCAATGTAATTTGAGAACAAAGGATACAAGAGATAAACTAAAGAAGCTGAAAATATTCCGTGCATCAATTTAGACAGTAAATATAGACGGTTATTAATGTCTGTTACGCTTATAAGGCTGATGCATTGGGCATGGATGGAAAAGCCACTCCAAGCTATAATGAAGGCTACAACAGCTATCTTACTAAGAAGGGTGGATTGAACACTTTCCACCACCATTTTACTTCCTATAGTTATTTCAAAGAAACCCACCATTAGGGATTTAATAAGAGCAAAACTTAAATTGAGGGGTCTAAGTATAAAATGGAAAAAATGAGATGCTACTTCAATTACACCAATTTCACTCAATATATTAATGATTACAGAGAACATGATAATAAAGCCCCCCACCATTAAAATAGTGTTGAAGGATTCTCTAACAGCATTTCCCATTAGTATACCAAAGGGTGGGTTTTCTCTTCTACTTCGAGCTAATTGCCTAAATGCTTCTCTAATTCTATTTTTCTCTGGCTTAGAAACAGACATTACTTTTGATGGTGTTCTTTTATAAAATGCAAAAATAAGACCAACACAAATAGCTGATAGATAATGGATAAATGCTAAAAAAAATCCGATTTCTGTTGATTGAAACATACCAACACCTACTGCTCCCATTATAAAAAGGGGGCCTGAGGTACTACAAAATGATATTAATCTTTGAGCTTCGTTAAGAGAAATGGATTTTTCTAACCTTAGTTTACTGATGATTTTTGCACCAACAGGATAACCAGAGGTTATACTCATGGCAAAGGCAAAAGAACCTTCCCCTGGCACATTAAATAGAGGTCGCATAAGGGGTTCTAAAAGTACACCAATAAATTTAACAACCCCTAAACCAATTAGAAGTTCTGAGCCAATAAAAAAGGGCAAGAGGGCAGGTAGAACAATGGTTAGCCAAGTTGTTAGTCCATCATAAGCTGCCTTCACCGTTTCATCAGGAAATAAAACGATGGTTAAAACAAAAAACAAGACTACAAGTACAGTTAAATAGGTATTTATGTAGTATTTTATTTTTTTTCTAACAAGCATAATACTCCTCCAGTTTTGAAATTATATTATTAAATATATTTAATTGTTTTACTAGATATTCTACAATAGATGGGTTTATTTCATATGAAAATTGTTTTAAAAAAATCAGTTGAGTTTAAAGGAATAAGTTTGGTTATAATAAATATAGTTGACAGTACTGATTTAGTTGATATAATAAAATTATTGAATTGTTACTTTTGGGGTATTTATTTACATAGCTAAAATGCTAAAGATTAACTAATCTAATTATAAATTAAGGGTGATATAATGTTTATTGATAAAGCGGTAATACACTTAAAGGCTGGAAAAGGTGGAGATGGATCTGTTGCCTTTAGAAGAGAAAAATATGTTCCTTCTGGTGGGCCATCGGGTGGAGATGGTGGAAAAGGTGGAAATGTAGTTTTTGTTGTGGATGAAGGTCTAAGAACTTTAATGGACTTTAGATATAAAAAGCATTATTCAGCAGATAATGGTGAAGATGGTAAAAACAAAAAAATGTTTGGAAGTGATGGAAGGGACTTAGTTTTAAAGGTTCCTCCTGGAACAATTGTTAAAGACGAAAAAACAGGACAAGTAATTGCAGACCTTACTGAACATGGAGAACGTAAAGTTGTTGCCCGTGGAGGAAAAGGTGGAAAAGGGAATGTTCACTTTAAAACAGCCACAAGACAAGCACCACGTTTTGCTATTGCTGGTGAAGTTGGTGAAACCCTTAGTGTTGTATTGGAATTAAAATTAATTGCTGATGTAGGATTAATAGGATTTCCTAATGTTGGAAAATCTACTTTTCTATCAGTAGTAACCAGTGCCACACCTAAAATAGCCAATTATCATTTCACCACCATTACTCCTAACCTAGGAATGGTGACAACTAAATATGGAGATAGTTTTGTATTGGCTGATATACCAGGTCTGATAGAAGGTGCCCATGAAGGCGTTGGTTTAGGTCATGAGTTTTTAAGACATGTGGAAAGAACAAAACTTTTAATTCATGTTATAGATGTAGCATCAGTTGAAGGTAGAGATCCACTGGATGACTTTGAAAAGATTAACCAAGAATTAAAGCTTTATAGCGAAAAATTATCAGAAAAACCACAGATTGTGGCTGCTAATAAAACAGATATTCCAGGAGCTGAAGAAAATTTAATTTCAGTTAAGGAAGTGTTGGAGGAGAAAGGAATTAAAGTGTTTCCTATCTCTGCTGTTACCAATAAAGGGCTAGATGAATTGATGATATATGCATCACAGAAATTGAAGGAAATAGAAGAACAGTTAAGAGTAGCAGTGATAGAAGGCGATGATGAAGAAAAAATATACAAATTTAAAGAGGAAGAAACTAGCCTCTTTACTATTCGTAGAGAAAATAACACTTACATTGTTGAAGGCAAGTTTATAGAAAGATTAGTTTATTCTACTAATTTTGATGATATGGATTCATTAGCCTATTTCCAAAAGGTATTAAGAAAGAGGGGAATCATCGATGAGCTAAAAGAACTGGGAATTAATGATGGTGATTTAGTAAAAATTGATGAGATTGAATTTGAGTACTACGATTAAGAGACGGGGGTCAAGTATTTAGTATGAACTGTATAAACTGTGAAAATTGCAAAATAAATGCCAAAACCTATTTTTGTTTAGCTAAAAATGATTTTGTTATTAATGAACAGTCAACTACGGTTGAAAAGGTTCGATCAGGTTGGAAAAAGGGAGTAAAAGAATACGAACTTCATAGAAGAAAAAGTAGAAAAGAAGTAGAGGTTTAAGAAAAGGAGCAGATCAATGTTAACAGGAAAACAGAGAAGTTATTTAAAGGGATTGGCTAATACAGAAAAGCCTATTACCCAAATTGGTAAATCAGGTTTAACGGAAAGCTTTTTAGAGCAATTGGATTTAGCATTGGAGTCAAGGGAACTTGTTAAAATTTCTCTTTTAGAAACTAGTCTTTTAGATGCAAAAGAAACTGCCAATGAAGCTGCGGGACTATTAAAGGCTGAATTCGTTCAAGCTATAGGGAATAGATTTGTTTTGTATAGAAAATCTAAAAAAAATCCAAAAATTGAATTACCAAGACGCTAGTGGAAATCCCACTAGCTTTTTTTGTTAAAACTTTTTTTATAAGTTATAGAAAATCTTCTAATAACATGATTAACGGATAGTTATAAAATAATTTTTTTTACATGTAAATATATATGCTTTAATAACAGATAAAGGTATTAGTAAAGTATACACTTTATTTTTTTTCGTTTTTATAAAATTCTGAAAAAACATTTGACGAAAGTAATTATATTTTGTAAAATAAAGATATGATTAGGAAAACCTTTTCATTACTTTATGACAAAAAGATAGAAAAAGACAAAAGGGGGGTATTTTATGAAAAAACGAGGGTTATTATTAGTAGTGGGAGTATGCTTGCTGATTGCAGTGCTAATATTACTACCTAATGAAACTCATGCTAGTGAGGTGGCAGGTTTAGATTATGGACTTTACTGGTTTGGAAACGGTAATGTTTCACAGAAATTTGTAAAGGGGGCACAAAATCCATATTATGACCCATCAAAACCTACAGTAATCTATGTACATGGATGGCAGAAGGATTCGGTGCCAAGTCAAAAAAGAGAAACTTTCAATTACAAAAAAAATGATGCTACATATGGAATTGATGTTAATGCAGCAGATGCATGGATAAAAGCTGGCTGGAATATTGGGATATTTTATTGGGATCAGTTTGCCGATGAAACCGATGTAGTGTTTGCAGAGGCTAAAATTTGGAGTGTAAATGGACCAAAAGGAATGCAATGGAGAAAGAAAGACGGTACATACAGTACAGCAGGAAATTTTACAAAAAGTGTAGGGGAGCTTTTTTATGATACATACGTAGAAGCTCTATCAGATTATAAAGGAAACAATATTCGTATAGCAGGACATTCACTAGGTAATCAAATGGCAACAAGATTAACCTACTTAGTAAGTCAAGGTATAGATAGAAATGAAATACCAGCCCGTTTATTACCTACAAGGGTAGCTTTATTAGACCCATTTTGGTCTAAAAATGGGAAAGACTACTTGGGGGGTGCTTGGACGGGTGAAAGAGTAAGACAATATGTTGGTGAATTAAAACAAAAGAATGTAATATTTGAACAATACAAATCCACTGGCATAGCTGATGTAGGTCTTGGTGATAGTAATTCACAATTGGAAAAAATGACTGCCTTCACTAGTTTAAGACCGTGGTTTATTCCTAGCTGGGATATTGCAGGTAAGCATGTTGCTGCACCAAATTTATATTTCTTATCTTTTAATTCTAAACCTCCAGTGGAGTGTACCATTAGTTGGGGTACAAGAAAAACAACAGGAAATGTTGCTGCTTCTGCCAGTACATCAGACGTAAGAATACGTGAAATGATGAATTCAAGCTACCAATGGGATCAAGTAGAAGGAAGAAATACAGTTTCTACAGATGATGATTGGTTTGAAAGAAAAAGCAGATAAAGTCAAAGTATTAACTAAATAAATTTTTTAAAACAGAGACTAACATTTTAAAAGGTGTTAGTCTTTTTCTATGCTTACCCTTCGACAAAATAATACAAAAATCGACAAAAAAATAAAGGAATTTTTAAACTGACATCGAATTAATGTTTATAAAGTAACTTCAAAGAAGTTAAGAAGTAAACACAGCATACAAGACACCCATTTAATTAGAGGAGACACTTATGTTGCAAAATATATTTTTTAAAGTAGCTGACATACTGGTGTTAATAGTATTAAGTATGTCTCTTTTTACTGACTTAAAGGACAATAAAATAAAGAATATTGTTGTATATCCCTTTATGTTAATAGGTTTTATATTAAATATTATAAACAATGGAATAACAGGAGGATTAAGTTCTATTTACGGAATATTAATTCCAATTTTATTATTAATGATCCTTTTTATAATGGGGGCATTAGGTGCTGGGGACATTAAGCTATTTTCAGCCATTGGGGCAATAAAAGGAGACTCTTTTATTATTAAAACAATGGTGGCATCTTTTTTATGTGGAGGTATTTTAGCTATTATCTTTATGTTATTTAGAAAAAATGGAAGGGAAAGGTTAGTTTATTTAATCACTTATATAGGTCTTATTTTTTTAACGGGAGATATAATTCCCTATACCAATAAATCAAATAATAAAGCCAATAAGTTTCCCTTTGCTTTAGCTATTTTTAGTGGTGGAATCATTACTCTTTTTCTAGGGTAAATAAAGAATTAATAGATTAGTTTAATACTTAAGTAAGTAGGAGGACTTTTATGAGATTAAAGATGGTGGTGGCAGATGGAGATAAAAGCTACTTAGAAGCTTTAGAGGAATATTTAATTAGTAACTATCAACACCGATTTCAACTAAGCTTTTTTTCTAGAACAGAGTATTTAGAAGATATGCTAAGTAAAGAAAATAAAGCATTAGATATTTTATTAATTAGTTCAGAAATGTTCAGTAAAGATTTAAAAATACAACAAGTTAAAAAAGTATTTATATTATCTAACGGAAAATTAGATTTAGATATAGATTCAGTTACCATTATCAATAAATATCAATCCTGTGATGCATTGGTGACGGCGTTAATGGACGTTGTTTCGGATGGACAACTAAATAATGATAATAAATTTAGTAAATCCAATGGCAAATTAATTACTATTTATTCACCTATTGGAGGATCGGGAAAAACAACTGTAGCTGTGGCAACCGCAACTCTATTGGCACAAATGGGTAGGCAAGTTTTTTATTTGAACTTGGAAGGTATTTCAACAATGGAGCTATATTTTAGAAATGAAAGTCAATATAATCTTTCAAACCTATACTATTTTATAAAAAATAGAAGAAAGAATATTTCTCTAAAGTTGGAAGTTATGCAGACTAAAGACCCTTTGACAGAAGTTGCCTATTTGGCTTCTGGGGAGAACCCGTTAGAAGGGGAAGAAATAAATGAAACGGATATAGAATATATGTTGACTGAATTTAAAGAAAGTGGGTTGTATGACTATATAATTATTGATTTGCCCAGTAATTTAGATACAAAAACAATACAAGTAATGAATCAATCCCACTACGTAATGATGCTAATAAACCCCAACTTAGTATCTACGGTTAAGGCTCAACAATTTTTTAGTGTCATTGATAAACTTCCTCATTCACAAGAAAATAACTTAGATAAATTTATTATGGTGATGAATCGTTGTTTTAGTCAGCATCAAGAAATAAATATTGGAGAAAAACAAGTAAAATATCAATTACCAGAGGATCAAGAAGCTTGGGTTAAAAGAGGTTCACAAATAATATTAAATAGTGGCAGTCAGTTTGCTAAAGGGGTTTATAAGGTAATACATGATTTTGAAAAGCAAGTAGATTAGAGGAGTCGTTTTTGATGGATACTGAAAAATTAAATCATTTAATAGAAGAGATTAAAGAGGGCATTAAAGAAAACATTGACTATATGAAAGATCCTACCGATGAAGAAATTGAAGAATTAATAGAAAAAAATGTATTCAATAAATCAAGAGATACATATTTAAAACTCTCTGAAAAACAACTAATTGTGGAAGTCATCTTTAATTCCATGCGTCGATTAGATATATTACAACCCCTTTTAGAGGATGACACCATAACAGAGATAATGGTAAATGGACCACAAAATATTTTTATAGAACGAAATGGACAAATTATTCAATTGGACAAAGGATTTACAGATGATAAAAAGTTGGATGATGTGATTCAATCCATCGTTGCTAAGGTTAATCGTGTTGTAAATGAAGCTTCACCAATTGTAGATGCGAGGTTAGAAAACGGTGCTAGAATCAATGTGGTTTTACCTCCCATTGCTTTAAACGGGCCAATTCTCACCATTAGAAAGTTTCCAGACAACCCCATAACCCTGCAACAACTAATTCAATATGGAACAATTACGGAGGAAGTAGCAATATTTCTTCAAAAAATGGTGGAGGCTCGGTATAACATATTTATTAGTGGTGGAACAGGTTCAGGTAAAACCACTTTTCTAAATGTTTTATCTAATTTTATCCCCGCTGATGAAAGAATCATTACCATTGAAGATTCAGCAGAACTACAGATTAAAAAAGTTAAAAACCTAGTAAGTTTAGAAACCCGTAATGCTAATGTTGAGGGAAAGGGGAGTATTTCTATTAGAGATTTAATTAAGGCAGCCCTTAGAATGAGACCAGATCGCATTGTTGTAGGAGAAGTTAGAGGGATGGAGGCAATAGATATGCTTCAAGCCATGAATACAGGCCATGATGGGTCTTTATCAACAGGACATGCCAACTCCACTAGAGATATGCTAAGTAGACTAGAAACAATGGTGTTAAGCGGAACCCCCATTCCTTTAGAGGCAATTCGTCAACAGATGGCAAGTGGTATTAATTTAATTGTTCACTTGGCCCGTATTAGAGACAAGTCTAGAAGAATTATGGAAATTACTGAAGTGGTTAATTTTGAAAATGGAAAAGTTCAATTAAATCCCCTATTTGAATTTATAGAAGAAGGGGAAACACCAAATGGTAAAGTGAGGGGAACTTTAATGAGGACAGAAAACCAATTAATTAATAACCTCAAATTAAAACTAGCAGGTATTGAATGGAAGGGATAGGGTGAAAAGATGTTTATTCGTAGTATTTTGTTAATCATAGGTGCTATTGCCTTAGGGGGGATCCTTTTTATTCTTTGGAGGGATAAAAAAACCACTATAACTAATGATGAAATACAACCCAATATCATAAAGGAAAGTTCTCAAAAAAGTCTGTTATATAACTATAATCAATATCCATTAGGCAAACAAGAGGGTCTACTATATTTGGTTTTTGCTGGTGTAGTTTTAGTTATTGTAGGATACATATTTTATCAGAACATTATTATAGGGTTTGCATTAACGCCAATGGCATTATTGTTTCCACCATATGTAAAAAAACAAAAGGTAGAGGAACAAAAAAAACAACTTAATATTGAATTTAAAGAAGCTCTTTATATGATTACTACATCATTAACAGTGGGAAAGTCATTGGAAAGAGCCATAAAGGATGCCGCTAAAGAACTGGAAATTCTTTATCCCAGTGGGAAAAACCATATTATAAAAGAACTGCAATACATAACTAGAAAAGTAGAAATGAACGAAACTGTGGAGGAAGCTTTTCAAGACTTTGCTAAGAGAAGTCACGTTGAAGATATAGTAAATTTTGTGGATGTATTAATAACTTGCAAAAGAACAGGTGGAAATTTAGTGGAGGTAATGAGGAACACCTCAAAAATGATAACTGAAAAAATTGAATTTCAACAAGAATTGGACTTAATGTTAACCAAAAGAAAATTTGAACAAAAAATGCTTGCTATTATTCCAGTGGGGTTAATATTGGTGTTGACGTGGAGTGCCCCCGATTATATGGAGCCAATATTCAATACATTATTAGGACGAGTTATTATGACCTTTTCCATTGGACTTTTTATTATAGCCATGTACATAAGTAAAAAAATCATCAAAATAGAGGTGTAGTTAATGTTATTAAAGATATGGGTAGTAGGTTATCTTATGGGGTTAATAGGTCTATACTTTGTCTCTAGAAAACATCAAAAACATTTTTCTGGAGTGGATCAAAAAATTTATCCAATTAAAGGATTTTTATGTATCGGCTATTGTTTACTAGAGATGGTGGGCTACAAATATAATACTATTTACGATCAAAAACTAGTTTTATTATTTAATCAAATTTATGGAGGTAAAGAGGGAAAGCATTATACAAAAATTCATTGGTGTAATCAAGTTACATTCCTACTAATTATAATACTATTGCTTTCTTTGTTTACAGTAGCCCAGGGGATGACAATATTTAATTACATTATACTTTCTATAGTGGTGATGGTGGCAGTGATATATGGGTTAAATAAAGAAGTCTATCAGCAGTTAAAAAGGAGACAAGAACAAATTAAATTGGATTTACCAGAGTTTTTAAGTAAATTAATACTTTTAATCAGTGCAGGTTTGAATGTTTCAAAAGCGTGGGAAAGAATTGCTGTAGAAAGTGACAGTGATAGACCCTTATATAAAGAACTGCGAATCACTCTACAGGAAATAAAAAACGGTAAGTCGGAAGAAGAAGCATACGAAGATTTTGCTAACCGTTGTAGAAATCCAGAAATCTTTAAGTTTGTATCGTTAATTATTCAAAACTTAAAGAAGGGAAATGAAGAAATTATCTCTATGTTAAGGTTGTTAAATAATGAATGTTGGATTACAAGAAAGAACACAGCGAAAATTTTGGGGGAAGAAGCCTCCACAAAACTATTATTACCCCTAATGATTATGTTTATTGCTATATTAATGATTGTTATGACACCGGCTATTTTAGCTTTAATGATGATGTAACGATAGAAGAAACAGTGAAAGGAGGGAGAGAAATGCTTAAAACAATAAAAAGATTTTTAATTGAAGAAGATGGTTTAGGAACTGTGGAATTGGTATTATTAATTGCTGTTTTAGTAGGTTTAGCCTTAATGTTTAGAACTGCCATTAAAGCTTTTGTTGAAAAAGTACTTAAAAGTATTGAAGGTAATGAAATAGACCCTGAAGATGTGGCAAAGCCATCAAATTAATAGTCATCGGTAAGAAAAGTTTGGGAGTGTGTCGGGTTACACCTCCCTCTTAAAAAAAGGATGTTGAAAATGGTTGGTCAACTTAACGAAAAAAAACAACAAATAACTTGGAAAAACAGAGGTAGCATGACAGTGGAGCTTGCCCTTATTTTTCCCTTTATTATAGTAACAATTTTGGTGGCAATACATATCCTTATTATTTTATATCAATATGCCACTTTACAGTCGCTGGTTAATCATACTGGGGAAGAGGCTGCAAAAGTATGGGGGAAGATACAGTCCCACCAAGATATTACCCAGCTTATGAAAACAGGTCAGGTGGAATTAAAAGACTTAAAAACCCCTTTGTATTGGAGATTAACGTTGTTGGACAATACGACAATTAAGGAAAAAAAGGTGGAAGATTATCTAAAGACTCGACTAAAAGAAAAATCCATCTTAGGACTAAAAGAAAGTAAAGTCAGTGTTCAGTATAAAGATTATATAATTCACAAAGAAATAACAGTAGAAGTATCAGTTAAATATAAAATACCTATTCCCTTTGTTAGAGAAGTTATAGATTTTAAAGATGGGTACACAGCTAAAGTAACATCAAAATCTAGGGTAAAGGATTCTGCTGAACTAATAAGAAATGTAGATTTTGTTCTAGATACAATGAATGATTTTGAAATAACTAAAAACCTAAAGACACAGTACAATGAACTATTGGTATTGGTAAAGGAGAAAATCAGTGATTACTTTCAGCGAAAATAGCAGAAACAAACAAGTTCCCAAGGGTGAAAAAGGAGCAATAACAGTATTTTTAAGTATTACATTATTATTAATGATAACCTTAACAGGGCTACTGGTGGATGGGGCTAGAATCAGAACCAGTGAAACAATGGTAAAAAGAGTAACTGCCAATGCCCTTCATTCCAGTTTGTCATATTATGATAAAACCTTTAAAGAAGATTATGGTCTTTTTACTTTGGCATTACCAGATGAGCTATTGGGGGACTACTTAAGGGACTATGTGGAAGTAGGGTTAAAACAACGGGATTCTCAAACTAACTCAAGGGAATTTTGGGATATTTATAGTTTTATGATTGAAGAAATAGAAGGAAGCTCCCTGTACCCATTGGCAGAAGATGAGGTGATTCGTCAACAAATCCTTGAATTTATGAAATATAGAGGGCCTAAAAAATTAGCAGAAGAATTTATAGATAAGTTGGTGGAGGTTTCAAAAATTAGTGAAGCTGCAACTATTATGAAGGAAAAAATTCAGCTGGAACGTCAACTAAGTGAATTAGCCCATTTAGAAAAACAATTGGAAGAAAATATCGCTAAGGTAAATCAGTTTAATCTCTTAGAAGTGTATCCTATAGAAAGTACCATAGGTGGAAGAACTTCTGCATTAGTTATCCATCAAAATCAAAAGGAAGATTTATCTAATGAATTACATCAATTGACTAAGGATTTGGAAAAAGTCACCCTTGAAGAAAAAGTGTATCTGCAATTACAGATGGAGGAACTGCAACAGAAAATAAGGGAAGAAAATGAAAATATAGAAGGTTCCCAAAGCCAACTTATTAATGAAATAAATCAGCTAATGAAAAAGATAGAAAACCAAATGCTTTACAACGTTGAAATAAATCAATTAGCTAAGTTAATTCAAGCAAAAAATGAGGAAGTTAAGAAAAAGACAGAAGTTCTCAAGCAGAAAAGTTATAACCCTCAAGAAGGTATAGGAAATGACATAGCAAAGACCCTATTAACTGATCTGGAGGACTATGGTAAAACAGCAGAAGAATATGATTTCAATAATCTTATAAAACTTAGCAGCAATAATATATTAATACTTAAAGAAAATATAACACCGACATTGACTCAAATGAAATCCATTATTCAACAACAGGGAAGGTCTGGTTTAGAAGGGCAAATCAATAGGTTTAATGGATTGATAGGAACATACCATACAAATGTTATGCAATATAATTATAAGTTCGCCTATAATAGATGGAAACTAGAACTAGAAGACTTAGGGGAAGCAACAGAGGCAGATACGAGAAGAGAAACTGCAAAAAAAGCTAATGATTTCCTTAAAGAAGATGAGGGAAATCAGTTAATCATTTCACAAAGTCTTCAAAACCTACTACCATCTAAAGGTATTGGAAAAGGAAATTCTACAACTTTAGTGGAGTTTGACAGTAATGGCAAGAAGTCAGGCTATAGCGAAGAATCTTTTTCTTTATTGGAGGGTTTATTGGGAAATATCTTGTCGGTAGGGGAAGGTATAAGGGATGAATTATATATAAATGAATACATTTTGGGAATATTTAAAAGCAATGTTTCAGAACATAATCCTTTTCAGAATAACTTAAGAAATCAACCTAAAAGTAGTCGAGTAGCCTTCTTTGATTCAGAGGTGGAATATATTTTATATGGTAATTCTTCTCAAAGAGAAAACATAACAGCCGTAAAAAAGGATTTAATGAAAATTAGATTTTTTGCAAACTTATTATATGTGTATAGTGACGTCAAACTTGTAAAAAATGCTACTATCTTAGCAACCAAATTGTCGGCCCCCATTGGAATGGCAGCAATGCCCCTTATTAAAACTTTAATTCTGTGTGGTTGGTCAATGAATTATTCTATTGAAGATACAAAACAATTGTTAAAGGGAGAAACGGTGAATTTTTATAGAAATAAAGAAACATTGAAATTCCATTACGAAGATTATTTAAGGATATTATTACTTAGACCTGGGTTTACCTCAACAGTTAAGTTAAATAGGATAAAGGATTTAATTCAATTAAATCTTCAAAAGAACCCCATGTATGGAGCTCAATTTACACTGGAAGAGGCAAATACTTTTGTAAAGATGGATATAACCTATTCCATAAAGGTACTTTTCTTTAGACAAGTAAAGAAATCGGAGGGGATTAAGTTAAATACCTCTGACAAAGTATACTACAAGATGGAACTATTGCAGGGATATTAAGGAGCAGGGTGATGAAAAAAAGATTAAATAATTCAAGGGGTTCTATAACTGTTGAGGCGGCAATTGTGCTACCAATTTTATTATGTGCAATTTTAACTATTGGCATGTTCAGTAAAGTTTATTATGTACATGAAATTATACATCATGCCTTAACAGAAACAGCCTATGAAATATCAGACATAAGCTATCTTTATTATGTTAGTGGTATTAATGAAATTCAAAAACAATTAGATGAAACGTTGGATGATTATGGTAGTTTTGAGGAAGTAGAAAATATGGAGGATGTTGCCAACTGGTTAATTTCTAATATATACGATGAAGGAAAAAGTCAATTTGGTAATACGGTGGTAAAACAATTAATAAAGAAGTACCTTGTTACATCTAATCAAAACAATATAGATATTAGGCTAAAATCTTTAAATATTATGGATGGTTGGGCAGGGTTGAATTTTAAATCCTCCAGTTATTTATCAAATCATCAAAACATAGATTTAATTGTCAAATACAAAATAAAATTACCTTTACCAATTAGATTTGTCTCGGAAATACCTATTATTCAGAGGGTTAGCCTACGGGCATGGATGGAGGGTTCATTGCCATCAGATTTTAATGATGTAGAAATTAGTGAAAATAAGTTTCCTAATGATTTAGTGGATGAATTTATTGATGCTGGTTATGATGTATGGAGTTTGAAGGTTTTTCAGAGGGGCAGGGAAATCAAGAAAATGTTAGGGAGGAATTTAGATGAAAACTTCCCTATAATAGATATATTAAAGGACAATCAAGTTATTTCCATTCGTACCCATGATACTAGAGTAAGTAGTAATCAAGGTAGAGGCTTATATTATCAACTAACAGCAGATATTAGACAATTGGAAGGATATACAGTAAAAACCTATAATGGAGTCACTATAGGACCTCAAAACTATAAAGAAAAAGTATTTAACGTTGTGATTCCAGATGAAGCACTAACAGAAGAACAAATTAAGTCTATTCGTGATGCTAAAGAATATGCAGCTAATAGAAAAATTAAGGTAAAAGTTACAGTAGTAAGATAAGAAGATTGAGGTTTAGGTGGAGCTGAGGAGGAGCATAATGGATTTAATTTTTGTTACTCATGTAATATTAATATTATTTTTAGCCATAGTTACTTTTTATGATTTAAAAAGTCTAATAATACCCGATGGGGTAATTATAGCTGGAGTTACAGTAGGTCTAGTTTTACTTTTCTTAAACAAAGATAATAGCTTAATTACAGTTATCTTAGCCTCCTGTGTTATGGGAGGTCTAGGGTTAGGAATTAGCCTTCTTACAAAGGGGGGGTTAGGTTTAGGAGATGTAAAATTAATGGCTACTTTGGCAATTTATATGGGTCTTTGGAATGTAATCAGTGTAGCTTTAGTGGCATCTGTTCTTAGTGGTGTAGTGGGACTATTTCTTTTAGTGGCAGGTAAAGCAAATAAAAAAACATTTATTCCCTTTGCCCCCTTTGTGTTGGTTAGTACTGTTGTACTTTTAATAGTAGGACAACTTGGATAATAAATAGTGAAAGGAGTAATTTATGGAGAAATCAATTAAAATTCCCTTTTCTTCTTTTTATGAAAGTGATGCAAAGGGAAGTTATCTAGTATTAGAACTAAATATGAAGGATGAAATACATGATTATCAAGTTGAAATGATGTTGAATAATGACATTCATCCTCTGCTTTCTTTAGACCTTCGTCATAAAGATGCTAATAAGTATTTATATTACAATATAACATCTAAAATACAGTTAAAACAACTAATTGCAAGAAAGAAATTAAAAAAGAGTGAACTAATACAAATACTAATTGAAACTGTGCAGGGTGTATTACAGGGAGGAAATTATTTACTTCACCATGATAATTTTGTTATTGATGAAGATTATTTGTTTATACATCCAGAAAGTCTACAAGTTAGTTTATTATATGTCCCTTCTCTTTCAAAGGTAGGAAGTATTGTATTTGCGTTACAACAATTAGTAAATAGACTTATTGGTTCTGTGGAATTACAACAGGATACGGGGGATCATTTTCTATTAAAAATTCTATGTGATTTAAATAAAGAGACCTTCAATTTAAAGGAGTTCTTAAGTTTTTTACGGGATTTGAAGACAAAAGAAATAAAAGGCGAGTACATTACAAATAAGAGACAAGAATTGGAAGACTCTATTGTAAACTCAACTCAATACAATGATTTTTTTACTGAAAAACAAGAATTTAAAGGGTCAAACGAAGATTTTAAAAAAGAAAAGATAAAAGAAATAATAAACGATAAAAAAGCAATTATAAAAAAAGAAAATAATAAAAGAGAAGAAATAAACCCTTCCACTGGAGAGGTAAAATATCAATATTCATCAAAAACAAAGTTAATGATTCTTCTATCTGAAATAATTATCTTTATTGTTGTAGCTTTACTTTTTCTAGAAACAACTATATTAATTAATACAGTTACAGGTAAGATCGATGCCGTTTCGGTAATGGGATTGGTGTTATTAGTGGGGGTTATAAATCTACTTATTCTAAAAAAATTATTAGTGAAGGAGAATCTAGAACCAGTTTCTAATAATAGATCTTCATTAATTATGAATAAAAGAGAGATTATAAATATACCAAAGGAAATGCCCCTTTCGGTAAATCACCATCAACAAAGACCCTCTAAAAGAGATGAAAAAGTTGAAGAAAGTTTTGATACTGAAATTTTAGAAATAGATTATACTTCTCCCCAACTAATTAGCCTACACGGGGGGCTGATGGAAAAAATATTAATCGCAAAAAAACAATTTGTAATAGGTAAATTAAAGGAACAGGTGGATTATGTAATATTAAATAAAACCATAAGTAGGGTACATGCAGAAATTCAATATAAAGATGGTAATTACTATATTAAAGATTTAAATTCTAGAAATGGAACCTATTTGAATGGTGTTCAAATTAATAGCAACATAGATTATATCTTAAAGGACGAAGACAGAATTGCTTTTGCTGATAAAGAGTATCTTTTTTCAATGCAGCAAAAGAATGGAGTTGATTAACTATTGAAGGGGATATTTAAAAATAGATTAATAGTGGCGGGTACCAGTGAAAGAGGACGGGTAAAAAAGAATAACCAAGACCATATTCTAGTAAAGATAGGGGCGTGGAAGGGTGATGAATTTGGAATTTTTGTTGTTGCTGATGGGATGGGTGGCTTATCAGCAGGGGAATTTGCCAGTGCAGTCACCATACAATTTTTAAGTAAATGGTGGGAGGAGAAACTCCCCCATCTGTTAATGATGAATAATAAATCTACCACAGAAATTATTGAATCATTATTAAGTATGGTTAAGACTATTAATCAGTATATATTAGAACAAGGGAAAACTAGTAATGAGAAAATGGGTACTACTTTGTCCCTATTATTTCTTTATAAAAATAATTACCATATTATCCATGTGGGGGATAGTAGAATTTATAGAATAATTAACAGTAGGATAGAACAATTAACTAAAGATCATTCTTATGTGGGGGATTTGGTTGCTAAAGGAGAAATAACCCATAGTGATGCAAAACTTCATCCTAAACGAAACCTATTAACCCAATGCATTGGGGTCTACAATGAAATAAAGTTGTTTGAAGATAAGGGAGAAATGGATCAAGGAACAGGTTTTATTATTTGTAGTGATGGTTTTTATAATTTGCTGGAGGATGATGAAATAGT
The DNA here is from genome assembly GCA_938074565.1 of uncultured Alkaliphilus sp. Taxonomy (GTDB): domain Bacteria; phylum Bacillota; class Clostridia; order Peptostreptococcales; family Natronincolaceae; genus Alkaliphilus. The sequence continues at coordinate 90,902 of CALJEQ010000030.1, forward strand.
AACTGCGTTTAAATGTAGTTGGAATGTAGAAAAGACATTAAAAACATTAACAAAACGGGTGTATGAAAGGGGTGCCAATGATAACCTTTCAGCTATTATAGTAGAAAGTCAACCTAGTGGGTGGAAATCAATTTATAGTTGGTTAACTTTATAACGGGTTTTATTAAAAAAATAACTTGTATAATATATCTACTTATTACGAGAATAATAGTATTGATATAAGTCGGATTTTTTCCATATGGGAGAGTGTCGGACTTATATTTTATTTGACAATATATTTATTTATCTTCCATAAGATTTATTTATTTGATAAAATGTAGTATAATGTACCAGCTAGGAAACAAAAAACGAGGTGTAGAAATGGACACTAGTGGTGAACAAAATGAAATTAAAAAGAAAAGGTATGGTATTTTAGGGGGAACATTTGATCCCATTCATAATGGTCATTTATTTATTGCACAAACGGCTATGGAAGAATTACAATTGGATAAAATTATGTTTATTCCCAATAGAGTTTCTCCCCATAAAACAACAGAAAAGGTGACGGAGGCTTATCAACGTTTAATTATGGCGGAGATCGCTGTAATAGACCACGATAAATTTTGTGTTTCTTCAATGGAAATAAACAGAAAAGGTCCTTCTTATACAATTGATACAATACAGGAACTAGTAAAAGAAAACCCTAATACAGATTTTTATTTTATTACTGGTACAGATGTTTTTATGGAGTTAGATACATGGAAAAACCATGAATTATTACTGAAGTTAATAAAGTTTGTGGTGGTGACTAGGTCAGGCTTTAGTTATATAGACCTAGACCAGAAAATTAAATATTTGAAAGAGAAATATGATGGGGATATAGTTAAAATTAAAATACCTAGTTTGGAGATTTCATCCACAGATATTAGAAATAGAGTGGAAATGGGGCGTTTTATTAAATACTTAGTGCCAGATGGAGTAAAGAATTATATTATTAAACATAAGCTTTATTCAGACTAAAGAGGTGAGGAAATGACGAAGTTGGTAGAAGTTATAAAAGAAAAACTAAAACATGTGATAAGTGCAAAACGTTATATACATACATTAGGGGTGGTGGATGCAGCCTGTTATTTAGCAGAAAAGTATGGGGAAGATCCATTAGACGCACAAATTGCAGCATTGTTGCATGACTATGCAAAAGATTTTTCAGAAGAACAATTGAAGGAATATATTGATAAAAAAAAGGTTGTGGCAGATGATATTTTAAGAGAAGCCCATCAACTACTTCATGGAAAAGTAGCAGCATATATTGCTCAACAAGAATTTTATATTAGTGATCCGAATATCCTTAATGCGATAGAAAATCATACCACTGGAAGGGCTAACATGAGTCAGTTGGAAAAAATTGTTTACCTTGCTGACTTTATTGAGGTGGGAAGGAATTACCCAGGAGTGGATGAATTAAGACTATTGGCGGAGGAAGATTTAGATAAAGCTCTTTTACAGGCTTTAAATAATACCATTATTTATGTTTTAAGTATAGAAAAATTATTGCACCCTAATACCATATATGCAAGAAATGATTTATTAAGACAAGTAGAAAATTTTAAGAGGTGACGTATGAGAAGTGAAAAACATAAAAAAAGAAAAAAGACGTGGTTAGTTATTGTTCCCATAATTATACTACTTTTAATAGGTGGTAATTTTATTAATAATATTAAAGCTGGAGAAAATGGAGATAATGAAAATAATACTTTAGGGTTTCTAAATCCTTTTGGAAATAAAAATGAAAGAATTAATATTCTTGTTTTTGGAGTAGATGCTGTTGATAAAGCCAGTGTTAAAAGTACTCGATCTGACTCTATTATGTTGTTAAGTATGAATTCAGCAGGAAAAGACCCTGTGATGATTTCTATTCCAAGGGATACTAGAGTTGAAATACCAGGAAGAAAATCAAAGGATAAGATTAATCATGCCCACGCATATGGTGAAGCCGATTTACTGGTAAAAACAGTGGAGAAGTTATTGGATATTAAAGTACATCATTATGTTAGGATTAATTACAAAGCAGTTGCGGAAGTGGTGGATGCCTTAGGTGGTGTTGAGGTAGATGTACCAGTACATATGAAGTATACTGATAGCCATGATTCCCCTCCATTACATATTAATATACCTAAAGGTTTGCAAGTATTGGACGGAAGGAATGCAGTACATTTTATGCGTTTTCGTAAAGGATATGCAAATCAAGACTTAGGTAGAATACAAGCACAGCAACAGTTTGTAAACGCCTTAAAGGATAAAGCATTTTCTCCTTCTTCTATTACAAAGATACCACAATTAATAGAAATTTTTTATAATAATGTACACACTAATATACCAAAAACTAAAATGCTTTCTATGGGAACAAAAGCTGCTGGGTTAAGGAATGAAGAAATTAATAAGATTACCTTACCAGGCAAACCAGATTCTATTGGTGGGGTATCCTATTATGTTGTTGATGAAGCAGAAGTGAAAAATATTATTAATACCTTCTTAGCAGATGAAAAGGAAATTACCTACAAAGTAGAAGTTTTAAATGGTTGTGGTGTTACTGGTATAGCCTCTATAGTAAAAGAACAATTAGAAGAATCAAACATTCCAGTTAGTGAAATTGGTAATTATACATCTTTAAATGTAGCTGTTTCTTTTATTGAATACAATGAAAAATCAGAAAAGAAAGCAAAAGAAATTGGAAAACTATTAAAGATTAAACAGTTAATAAAAATTGGTGAAGAAGATCCTCTAAATGATATTAGAGTGATTGTTGGAAGTGACTTAGCTAAGTAATAAATATTAACCCTTACTTTGGAATATATTTTGTTAAACTCAATATATTTATAACAATATGAGTAAGTAATCATGATTTTGTGTTCTTATAATGATGATTACATTCCAACAAACTATATCTAAATTAGGGGGATTATATGGGAACTACGGGGGTTATTTTACTATTTATTGTGGGCCTACTCATCATTATTAAGGGTGGAGACTGGTTTGTTGAATCAGCGGTATGGTTGGCTAAAGTAACGGGGATTCCCAATGTATTGATTGGCGCTACTATTGTTAGTATTGCCACCACCTTGCCCGAACTTTTGGTTTCATCAATTGCCACTTATCAACACTATTATGATGTAGCGGTTGGAAATGTTGTTGGTTCAATAGTTTGTAATATTGGTTTAATTCTTGGACTAACAGCAATAGTATCTCCTGTACTAATTCAAAAACTTAGTTTTTCAGTCAAAAGCTCTTTTATGCTATTAACATGTATGGTTTTGTATTACTTGGCATTTAATAGGATGATTACCCCAGGAGAAGGAAATATATTTCTAATTTTATTTGCTATCTACATTGCCATTAATGTGTTAGAATTTACAAGAAGGGGCAAATATATTAATAAGGATCTTCAAATAGTAACTTATGATAGAAGTCATTCTTTTAGATATATAAGTAAGTTCATTTTTGGCACTTTGTTTATTACTGCTGGAGCAAGATTACTGGTAAGTAATGGTGTAAAGATAGCTGAAATTATTGGCATTCCAGAGCAGGTGGTTAGCTTAACTTTAATTGCACTGGGGACATCTCTACCAGAGCTTACTACTGCTATTACCTCAGTTATTAAAAAACAGCAGGGAATCTCAGTAGGCAATATAATAGGGGCTAATGTATTAAATATGGTAATGGTGCTTGGTATATCCAGTAAAATTGGGGGGCAAGGAATTGTACTTAGCTATCAAAATGTTATGTTGGGGGCTACCATCTACAACGTTCCACAAACCCTGTACTTAGATTTACCAATAGCACTACTCTTAATGGTTATTATAACTGTTGGAGGATTTTTAACTGGGAAGATAAGTCGTCCATTAGGATTTGCTGTTTTTGGCGTTTATTGTACTTATTTATTTATTTTAGCAAGATTATTTATGTAAAACATAGGAGGAGTATTATGGAAAACAATAAAAGGTTAGATTTGGTGTATGAAATTGTTAAAAGTATAGATGATAAACTGGGGGAAGATATTAGAGTATTAGAACTATCGGATATATCTTCTATCTGTGATTATTTTGTTATTGCTGGAGCTTCATCGGCAAGACAAGTAAAATCCATCTCTGATGAAGTGGAAGATAAACTAGCAGAGTTGAATGTTTTTCCTCTACATAAGGAAGGTTATCAAACTGGAGGATGGATTTTAATGGATTATGGTGATATTGTCATCCATTTATTCCACGAAGAAGAAAGAGCTTTTTATAATTTAGAAAGAATTTGGAAAGATGCAACAGTTATAAATATTGACAAAATTGTTTAGAATATTATATAATTTAACTAATAATTATTTTTATATTTGCATTGTTACATTCTTTCAAACAAATTGTACATAGTAGCGATGGATAGTGGAAGGAGTAGTAGACAACTTAGCCTTTTTAGAGAGTCGGTGGAGGGTGCAAACCGATATTGCTAACTGTTGAACTTGCCTTTGTAAACACTTATAGGAGGGGTTCCTATATCAACCATGAAAGTGGACTTTCTGTCAATTAGGGTGGTACCGCGGGTTTTTACTCGTCCCTAAATGACAAGAAAGTTTTTTTATTTTATATAAGATTTATTGGAGGAGGAAGAAAATGTCTAATTATGATTTTAAAGAAATTGAAACTAAATGGCAAAATAGATGGCAAGAAAGTAATTCGTTTAAAACAGTAGAAAATGACCAACCAAAATACTATGTACTGGAAATGTTCCCTTATCCATCGGGAAAAATACATATGGGTCACGTAAGAAATTATTCAATTGGTGACGTGGTTGCCCGTTATAAGAAGATGGAAGGATTTAATGTACTTCATCCTATGGGTTGGGATGCTTTTGGTTTACCAGCTGAAAATGCAGCTATTAAACATGGTATTCATCCTGATGGTTGGACCAAGAAAAACATTCAAGAAATGAAAGAACAATTAAATACTTTAGGTTTAAGTTATGATTGGGAACGTGAAGTAGCCACCTGTAGCCCAGACTACTATAAGTGGACCCAATGGCTTTTCCTTCAATTTTACAATAAAGGTTTAGCTTACAAAAAAGAATCTAGGGTAAACTGGTGTCCTTCCTGTGAAACTGTTTTGGCAAATGAACAGGTTGTTGGGGGCGAATGTGAGCGATGTGATAGTAAAGTGGGTAAAAAACTTCTTAATCAGTGGTATTTTAAAATAACAGACTACGCAGAAGAATTACTTAAAGATATTGAAAAATTAGAAGGTTGGCCAGAAAAAGTTAAAACAATGCAAAAAAATTGGATCGGTAAGAGTGAAGGGGCAGAAATAGATTTTCCTATCGAAAATTCTGATAAGAAGCTAAAAGTCTTTACAACACGACCAGATACTATTTATGGAGCTAATTACATGGTACTAGCACCAGAGCATCCTTATGTGACGGAATTAGTGGCAGGAACAGAATGTGAAGGAGCTGTTAATGCTCTTATTGAAAAGCTTCAACATATGTCAGATATAGAAAGAACCTCCACAGAAATGGAAAAAGAGGGTCTATTTATAGGACACTATTGTATTAATCCTGTTTCTGGTGAAAGAATTCCAATTTATATTGCAAATTATGTACTTATTGACTATGGAACTGGAGCAATTATGGCGGTGCCAGCCCATGACCAAAGGGATATGGATTTTGCTAGAAAATATAACATAAAAATTACTCCTGTTATTCAACCTTCTGACGTAGAAGGTGAACTTCAATTGGAAGATGAAGCCTATGATGGCGATGGAATCATGGTTAATTCACAGGAGTTCAACGGTCTATCCAATGAAGAAGCCTATAAAAAGATTAGTGAAAAGATTGAAGCTTTGGGGGTAGGAAATAGAACAGTTAGTTATCGTTTAAGGGATTGGTTGCTTTCAAGACAAAGATACTGGGGAACACCTATTCCAATTGTTTACTGTGACGATTGTGGAACAGTGCCAGTTAAGGAAGAAGATTTACCATTGGAACTACCTACGGATATTGAATTTAAAGGTAAAGGGTTATCACCATTGACCACCAGTAAAACCTTTATGGAGGCGACATGTCCAAAGTGTGGTAAAACTGCAAAACGTGAAACTGATACTATGGATACCTTCGTTGACTCTTCATGGTATTTCTTAAGATATGCTGACCCTAAAAACACAGAGTTGCCTTTTAAGAAGGAATCAGGAAATTACTGGTTGTCAGTAGACCAATATATTGGTGGGGTTGAACATGCTATACTTCATTTACTATATGCAAGATTCTTTACAAAAGTTATCAAAGACTTACAATTAATTGATGTTGATGAACCTTTTAAAAATTTATTGACTCAAGGTATGGTATTAAAAGATGGAGCAAAGATGTCTAAGTCAAAGGGTAACGTTGTTAGTCCCGATGTAATTATCGAAAAATATGGAGCAGATACGGCAAGATTATTTGTACTTTTCGCTGCCCCGCCAGAAAGAGATTTGGAATGGAATGATCAAGGGGTTGAAGGTTGTTTCCGTTTCTTAAATCGTGTTTGGAGATTGGTGATGGAAGCCCATGAAAATAAAATGTTTGATTCCGTAGTGACATCACCTTCAAAAGAAGATAAAAACCTTAAATACATGATCCACAATACTATTAAAAGGGTGTCAGAAGATATTGAGGGTAGATTCAACTTTAACACTGCCATTAGTGCTGTTATGGAGTTGGTTAATGACCTATATAAATATAAGGAAAACAATAAAGAAAATATAAATGGAGAACTGTATAAGGAAGGCGTATCTACAGTTATTATACTGTTAGCACCTTTTGCTCCCCATATGACAGAGGAACTATGGTCAATTATTAATGGAGAAGGTAGTGTTCATCAATTAAGTTGGCCAAAGTATGACCCTCAAGCTGTAGTAAAGGATGAAGTTGAAGTAGTTATTCAAATAAATGGTAAAGTTAAGGATAAAATAGTTGTTCCAGCTGATCTATCTAAAGAAGATCTAGAGAAATTAGCCATGAATAATGAAAAAATCCAGTCTCTAATTAACGGTGCTACAGTTGTAAAAGTAGTTGCTGTACCTAAAAAATTAGTAAATATCGTTGTAAAATAGGGGTGGATAAAATGGTAAAAGCATTACATCCGATATTAAAAAGCATGATCCCAATGGTGGAGGGGATTGCTAGAACTATCGGTAAAAATTGTGAAGTTGTATTACATGAAATAAGTGATTCAAAAAAGTCTATTGTGGCAATATATAATGGCTATGTGACAGGTCGGTCTGTTGGAAGTCCAATGATGGATGTGGGGTTAAAAGCAGTCCGTAAGGGGAATGATGCAGATAATATATTAAACTATAAAAACAAAAGTTCCGATGGAAAAGTATTAAAATCCACTACTATGTTTATTAGAGATGAAAAGGAAGACATTATTGGTTGTCTTTGTATAAACATTGATATTTCTGAATTTGTTGTAGCACAAAAATCTTTAGAAGAATTAATTCAGACGGATTCTAAGATGGAAATGAATATGGGAGATTTTGTTACAAACAATGTAAATGATGTTTTAATGAATATTGTTTCTGAAACTTTAGAAAACTATGGTAAACCAGTTGCTTACATGAACAAAGAAGAAAAGGTTAATATAGTAAAGAAACTGGATGAGCAAGGGGCTTTCCTAATTAAGGGAGCAATAGATTATGTAGCAAAAATTTTATGTGTCTCCCGATATACCATCTATAATTATTTAGATGAAATAAGAGTTAATGGATAGGAGGTAAAACATGAGAGAAGTAATTAATACATCAAAAGCACCAGCAGCTATAGGTCCATATTCACAGGCTGTAAAAGTAGGTAATATGTTATTCATTTCTGGGCAAATTCCTTTTGTTCCTGAAACAATGGAGTTAGTTTCAGAAGACATTAAAGAACAAACCAAGCAATGTTTAGAGAACCTAAAGGGTATTTTAGAAGAAGCTGGTATGACTTTTAACAATGTAGTTAAGACTAGTGTGTTTATTAAAGATATGAACGAATTTGCCCAAATTAATGAAGTATACGCTACTTATTTTACAGATAATAAACCTGCTAGAGCCTGTGTAGAGGTGGCAAGGTTACCTAAGGATGTTAGGGTTGAGATTGAGGCAATTGCGGTGGTGGAGTAGTAAAAAATAAACATTATTGTATTTATCATAACACTTATACTGATTTTAAAACAGTATATTGTATCAATTAAAAAAATCAGCGACTTTACGTTTTTCATATACGTTATAGTCGCTGTTTTTTTACAACAAATCTGAAAATATTGTTTTTTTACTTCATTTAAAATTAATTATTTTATTAAAGCTATATAGTACTTAATGTATAAGAGAAGGATATTTCAGTTTTCTATAGAATGTATTAATTTATAGATTTTGTAACTATCAAAAGCAGAACAGATAAATTACAATGATTTACAAAGCAATCTTGATAGAGGGCTATTTCTTTTTTCAATCATTATATTATTAGACAGGTTATGTCTATAATCGTGTTAATTACTGAAAATTATGTATAATATTTATTGTGTTAAGCTATTTTCTATAGTAATATAAAGAAGATAAGTCATTATTACTATTGATTAAAATTTCGATATATGTGTAAAAAATGTGATATTTATAGATATAAAAGGAGGTCTGGTTAAATTATTAAAAATTAATGTAAACTCTTATATTAAAAAACTATTCTAATTAAACAGAATAGATATTTTTATGTCGAATATGTTAATTATTAAACTCTCCCATTAATAAAATACAACATAAATTATTTTCATAATAAGACAGGTTACTTAACGGTAAAGTGCTTAGTAGTGTTTTAAGATATTAATGGTAAAGATAAATAGCAAAACAAAGAAGGGGTGAGAGAATGTATGTTATTGAAACATATATTTAGAAATATCAAAGAAAATAAGGTTAGAGGGTTATTAATAATAGTATCGTTAATGTTATCTACTATTGTAATTTTTATGAATTTTGTTATTAAGGATAATATCACCAATAGATACAAACAAACCCTTTACGGTACGTATCAAAATTATGATATTTTAATCGGTAGTGAAAAAGGTAATAGTTATTTTGAGAAATCTGAAATCAATATGAAAGGGTTAGATGTAAATAAACAAATATATACCAATTCTACATATGGACTTATTAATAAAGAAGATGATGAGTTAAACATAATTCTTTACGGAGTTGATTTAAAAGAATTTACTGAAGGAAAGCTTTTAACTTTGGAGGAGGGTAAACTACCAGAAGAACACAACCCTTACCAAATCATTATAGATAAAAAAACAGCTGAAGAATACGGTTATAAATTAAAAGATAATGTTTCTATTGATACAGCTGTTGGCACAAAAGAATTTACCATTTCAGCAATAGCTAAAAACAGTGGTCTTTATACACAGGGTAATAATAATGTTTTATTTATGGCTGATAGAAATAGTATAGATGATATTTTCGATTTAGAAGGTAAAATTAATGGTGTATTGGTGGACTTAAAGGAAAATACCAATGTTGAAGAATCGATAAAGGTTTTTGAAAATAATAATGGTAATGATTTTAAGGTGTCAGCTTTAATAAATAATGAGGCAATTGAGGCAAATCTTAATTTAGTTAATCAAATGTTACTTATTATTTTGGTTGTAGTATTACTTTTAAATTATTATGTTGTTTCATCCAACTCTAAAATGATTGTCGAAACTCGTATGTCAGTTATGGGAACTTTTAGAAGCATTGGGGCAACAAAAAGAAAAGTTGCTTGGTTGTTAATTGGTGAAAACATTATGTACGGGTTAATAGGTGGAGTTCTTGGAGTATTTGTGGGTTTTTTAATTCGTGAACCAATTATTGCAGCCTTTGTAGAAAATGCAGAAGCTTTAAATACCGATGGGGGTATTTCAGTAATAGACATAACATTTGCTTCTGTATCCATTTTGGTTACGGTTGTTTTACAGATATTATATGTAATAAAGTCTGTTATGCGTTTAACTAATATGTCAATAAAAAACACAATTTTTGAAAAAGTAGATGCTGTTCAAAATTTATCTAAATTTGATTCAGTTTTTGGTGTTATCTTAATTATGGCATCAGTAGGGCTATATTTATTTAATGTAAGATATAATTTTACTATTGCAGTATTAGCCTTTATACTGGCAATTTGGGGAGTAATAAGGATAATTCCACTTTTAATAAAGTATATTTCTAGTATTTTATATTCTATAACATCAAAAGTAAGTGGACCCATAGGACTTGGATTTAGAAACATTTCCTATAGTAAAACAGTTGCTTCAAACGTTACTTTAATATCAATTACTTTATCAATAATGCTAATTATTTATATGTTATCCCTTTCTTTGAGCAGTATGTTTGGCGATGCTAAAAATTTATTTGAGGCAGACATACAAATTAAGGGACTACAAGAAACACAGCAGGAGTATGAGTTTTTAAATAAAGTAGATGGTGTTACGGATGTTAAACCTATTTATCACATGGCAGGAAAATTTAAATTAGATGGTACAGATACTCAATTAGTTGTTGCAGGCTTCGATAAGGCACAATTGGGAATATATGATAAGAGTGGAGCTACCATTAAAGATATAAAGGATAAAGAAGCATTGGTAGATGAGTATTATGCCCTTAGAAATAATATCAAAATTGGTGATAGTATAACTTTGGAAAGCGAAAATATGCTTAATGAAAGCATTAAGGTTAAAGTTACTGGTTTTGTTGATGCAAGAATGTTTACAGCTTTAAGAAATGTTATTGTAATGAATGAAAACTATTATATAGAAAATTTAAACAATATTCCTGCTACTTTAAATGTAATGGTATCTAAAGATTTAGCAGAAGCAAAAAAACTACTGAAAAAGGAACTTGTTAAATACAATGTAAGCGTAGAAACTGTGGATGAATACATTAAAATGCAAGAACAATCGGTGGGGGGAATTATATCTTTAGTTTGGGTAATACTGTTTTTCTCCATAGTTTTAGCGGCAATCGGAATTATTAACAATCAAGTATTAGGTTTTGCACAACGAAGAAGGGAATATGCTATTTTGTATTCTGTTTCTATGAGTAAATCCCAATTGAAAAATATGCTTATAGCTGAAACTTTTGGAATTTTCACCACAGGGTGTATATTAGGAGTTGGTCTTGGTTTATGGCTTAAAAGCATCCTTAAATCACTTCTATTTAGTATTGGATTATACCTTAATATTAATATAAATTACAACTCATTATTAGTAACATTAGGAATAATGCTTATGACAATGTTACTGGCTTCAAACGTACCAATTAGAATGATTTCTAAGATGAATGTAATTAAAGAAATTAAATACGAGTAAATCATACCAATATAGGAGGTGTTTTTATGGAAATCATAAAAGCAGAGAATCTTTGTAAAAGCTTTGGAACAGGTGATAATATAACCAATGTATTAAAAAATGTAGATATAACTATAGAAAAGGGTCAATTTGTATCTATTATGGGACCATCTGGTTGTGGAAAAAGTACACTACTTTATTTACTAGGGGGATTAGACGAACCAACTTCTGGTAATATCAGTATTTTGGGTCAAGACATAAATAGAATAAAAGATAAAGAAAAAAGTCAACTAAGACGTAAAGAAATGGGATTTATCTTTCAATTTTATAATTTGGTTCAAAATTTAACTGTTGAGGAAAATATTTTACTTCCAATTGTTATGGATGGTATGAAGGTTGATAAATATAAAAATAAAATAGATGAAATATTGCAAATTGTTGGATTAAGTAATAAAAGAAAATCTTTCCCATCCCAGTTATCCGGTGGGCAACAGCAAAGAGTTGCCATAGCTAGGGCAATTATATACGAGCCATCTATTATTTTTGCTGACGAACAGACGGGGAATCTTGATAGTGAATCTAGTAAAACAGTAATGGAGCTTTTTAAAGAAATTAACAATAGACTAAATATAACAATTGTGCAGGTAACCCATGATGAAGATACAGCATTATATGGTAATAGACTTATTCGTATGTTGGACGGGCAAATAATTGAAGACAATCTTAATATTGTAGTGGGGAATTAGGACTAAAAAACTAATACTCACGAAGGGTGGATTTTATGAAGGAAGAGAAAAAAAATAATAAAAATAATAAAGCAATAAATAACATGGTAGAAAGTATTTATAATTTATCTCCTCTTCAAGAGGGAATGTTATATCATTATATGATGGAGAAGGATTCTCATAATTATTTTGTACAAATCTGTATGAAAATAACATGTGAATTTTCCAAAGAAATTGCAGACAAAAGTTTTCAACTTTTATCTGAAAAGTATAGTGTACTAAGGACATTATTTACCACAAAGATGAAAAAAAGCAGACAGGTAGTACTTAAAAAGAGGAAATTAGAGTTTATTGAAGTTAATATAAGGGATATTTCAGTTGACCAGCAGGATGGAGCGATTGATAAGATACTTAAAGATGATGTTGTCCGTGGATTTGACCTTGAAAAAGACTCACTTTTACGGGCTACATTAATACAAAAAAGCAATGGACAATATATATTTGTTTGGAGTATGCATCATATTATTATAGATGGATGGTGTCTATCCATTTTGTTGGGGGATTTTCTTAAATATTACTCACAAATGAGTGCGGGTGGTTCCATTGAAAAGTTAAGAGAAAATATTAAGTTGGAACGTATTGATATTCTACCCTATCAAAAATATATTGACTGGTTAGAAAAACAAGATCATAAAACAGCATATAACTATTGGGAAAAATTGTTGGAGGGATATTCCAATAATGCCCACATAGAACCTTATTATATAGATAACGAGGAGAACCTACAGAATAAAGAGTATAGCCACACCATAAGAGAAGAAGATTTTAATAAGTTAAAGAAGAAAATTGCTACACAAGGCATGACAGTAAGTACAGTTGTCGAGGCAGCCTGGGGATTATTGCTACAGCTTTATACCCATAGTCAAGATGCTGTCTTCGGAAAAGTAGTATCAGGTCGTAATCCTCAATTACAGGGAATTGAAAAATCCGTAGGTTTATTTATTAATACAATTCCAGTGAGGGTAACAATTAATCAAGATATAACATGTAGAGATCTTTTAAGCACATTACGTAGTCAAGCTAATGATAGTTCTTTATATGAGTATTGTTCACTTGCCGAAATACAGAGAAACTCCCAAATGGGAAATAAATTAATTTCATCGGTATATGCGTTTGAAAATTATTATATAGATTCCAATGTAATTTCTGCCGCCGAGGGTATAAATATAGGTGTTGAAAAAATCCGTGAACAAACCAACTACCCATTAACTTTAAGGGCAAGTGCAGACGACACTTTGGATTTATGCTTATTGTATATACCCTCCATGTATAGGGAAGAGGATGTAAGAAATATTCTAATGCAACTGGAGTTAATTATAAATGAACTGGTTTATTATCCAGAGAAAAAAGTTATAGATATAAACACCGCCAGTGGGGAGGATAATAAAAGAATTATTGAAGAATTTAATGTAACCTCCACCAATTATCCAGAAAAAGCAACAGTTGTTGAATTATTTGAAAAACAAGTAATGGAAACCCCTAATAATATAGCAGTTGGATACAATAATGAAGTGTTAACCTATAAGGAGCTAAATAGCAGAGCAAACGCATTAGCAGTACACCTCAAAGTGTTGGGTGTTGGGACGGACAAGTGTGTAGCTGTATATATGAAAAAGAGTATTGAAACTATAGTTGGAATAATGGGTATTTTAAAGGCCGGAGGGGCATATGTTCCAATTGATACAGCCTACCCCCATGAACGAGTTCAATATATATTAAAGGATTGCCAACCTATTGCAATACTCAGCGACAGTTCGTGCTTATCGTGTAACAAGGAAATACCGATTATTAATATAAAAGATGAAAATGTAGTTAAAAATCTTATGGAAAATGTGAAAAACTTAAAAACTTCTAACAAACCATCGGATCTAGCATACATTATATATACTTCTGGAACTACTGGTGAGCCTAAGGGGAGTATGATAGAACATAGATCAATAGTAAGATTGGTGAAGAATACAAATTACATAGAGTTAAACCAAGAGACAACTGTTCTACAAACAGGTGCCATAGCCTTTGATGCATCAACTTTTGAAATTTTTGGGGCATTGTTAAACGGAGGTAAATTATATCTTGCAGATCAAGATATAATTATTAACTACGAATTATTAAGGACAACAATTATTGAGAAAAATATAAATACCCTATGGCTTACTTCATCATTGTTTAACCAACTGGTTTCAAAGGATTACAGTATATTTGATGGACTTACTTATTTACTTGTGGGGGGTGAAAAACTTTCTGAAAGACACGTAGCCATGTTGAAAAAACATAACAAGAAGATACGTTTTATTAATGGATATGGACCAACAGAAAATACAACTTTTACAACAACCTATGAAGTTATAGATGGTTTTAGTAATATTCCAATTGGAAAACCTATAGCAAATACTAAAGTATACATAATGAAGGGTGACCAGCTTTGTGGAATAGGTATTCCGGGAGAACTGTGTACATCTGGTGTTGGGGTTTCTAGGGGGTATTTAAATTTACAAGAATTGTCAGCAGAAAAATTTGTAAAAAACCCCTTCGGTGATGGTCATATGTATAGAACTGGTGATTTGGCAAGATGGATGCCAGATGGTAATATACAATACTTTGGTAGAATGGATGAGCAAGTTAAAATAAGAGGTTTTCGTATTGAGTTGGGGGAAATTGTAAAAGCAATTTGTGGTTATCCCCATATAAAAGATGCAGCAGTTGTGGCAAAAGATAGTCAAGAAGGATATAAGTATCTATGTGCCTATATAGTTTGTCAAGAAGGACAAAAGGATATTGCCGAGGCAGTGCAAAAGTTTATTAGTAATAGACTACCTGAATATATGATTCCTACATTATGGAAGGAAATTGAAGTTCTTCCCTTAACTAAAAATGGTAAGCTTGATAAAAAGTCTTTACCTGAAATTGAAGTAATAAGTACAAAAGAATATATCCCACCAGTAACGCCAGAAGAAGTTGTTATTGCAGACATATTTGGTGAAGTGCTGGAGGTTAATGAAGTAGGGTTAAAGGATGACTTTTTTCAGTTGGGTGGACACAGTCTTAGGGCAATGCGGGTGGTTAATCTAATTGAAGAGCGACTTGGCACGAGAATAACTATAAAAGATATTTTTCAATATACACAGGTGGAGGAGCTGGCAACCTGTATTGCTAACTACAAAAGAGAATATCAAGATATTCCTAAAGCACCACAAAAAGATGTATATCCAATGTCTTCTGCTCAAAAAAGACTGTATCTTATTAACGAGATAGACCAAACAGGTGTAGCGTATAATATGCCAGTATGTTTGGAAACAGATAGAAAAATTGACATAAATAAATTAGAAGAAACTTTAAAAAAACTAACAGCAAGACATGAGGCTTTACGAACCAGCTTCCATATAATTGATGGACAAGCAATGCAGGTTATTTCACAAGAAGATAAAATAAATATGGAGCATGAGAAAGTAGATAAGATAACTGATATAAAAAGTCTGTTATCTAAGTTTGTATGTCCTTTTAACTTAAGCAAAGCACCGTTATTCCGCTTAAAAGCCATAGAAGGGGAAGACGGAAAAAGTGTACTCTTACTTGATATGCACCATATAATATCCGATGGAATGAGTATGAACATTTTAACGGAGGAATTTTCTAAGTTATATAACGGAGAAGAATTAAAAGCCCTTAAAGTACAGTACAAGGACTACAGCGAATGGATGAGGACTAGAGACTTATCTGCACAAGAAGCCTATTGGTTAAAGCAGTATGAAGAAGAGCTACCACTTTTGGATATCCCTTTAGATTACCAAAGACCATTAATGCAAAGTTTTGAGGGTAAGCGTTTAACTTATAATATAAAAATGGAAACCCGAAGAAAAGTGGAGTCTTTATGCAGTCATATGAAAGTAACAGAATATATGGTGTTACTTTCTGCGGTAATGATTACCTTATGTAAGTACGGGAGACAAGAGGATATTGTTATAGGCTCACCAGTGGCAGGAAGAACCCATCGTGATACTGAAAATATGTTGGGAATGTTCGTTAATACGATTGCTATTAGAGGAAAATTATTAAGAGATAAAAGATATATAGACTTTTTAAATGAAATTAAAGAAAGTTGTTTGAAAGCCTATGAAAACCAAGAATATCCCTTTGAAAATCTAGTGGAGAAGGTGGTGTTCTCAAGGGATATGGCAAGAAATCCACTTTTCGATATACTTTTTGCATTGCAAAATAATGAAAAAGTAGATATTAAGGTGGATGGTTTTAGACTATGTGATGGATTAAAAGAGGTGGCAGCAAAGTTTGATTTAAGTATAGATGTAAGGGTAAGTGACGAAGGATATATTGCAGATTATATCTACTGTACATCTTTATTTAAGGAAGAAAGCATCCATTACTTGGCAGAAAATATAAACACAGTTTTAGAGGAAATACTTAATAGACCTGAGGAAAAAATAGGTGAGATTAGATTACTAAATGAATTGGATGAACAAGTCATATTAGATAATTTTAATGATAATAAGATGGCATATCCTTTGGAAAAGACCCTTATGGAGATTTTTCAAGAACAGGTCAATATTAGCCCTAATAAAAAAGCATTGGTGTATGAGGGAAGTAGTCTTACTTTTCAACAGATGAATGAGAAGGTCAACCGTCTTGCAAATAAACTAAGGAAATTAGGGATTAAACCAAATGATAAAGTAGCAATTCTTATGGAGAGAAGTTTAGAAATGATAGTTGCTATTTATGGTGTTTTAAAAGCAGGGGGAGCCTATGTACCAATAGATCCTGCCTACCCAAAGGGTAGAATAGAATATATCTTAGAGGATTGTAAGGCAAAAGTTATATTAGTAAGTGATATGGGATATGACATTAATACCACAGCTTTAAGGTTGAACTTGAATTCGGATGATGCCTATGATGGTTCTATTGACAACCCGAAGAATGTAAATAGTTCGGAAGATTTGGCGTATGTTATATATACATCAGGAACTACTGGAAAACCAAAGGGGGTTATGATAGAACATAAAGGTGTAGTTAATTTATGTTTTGAACTTAATAGATACATTTTTAGTAATTATGAAGATAATGTGAATGTTGCCTTAATGGCATCATATGTATTTGATGCTTCTGTTCAACATATTTTTACACCAATACTCTTTGGTCATACATTACATGTTTTATCAGAAGAAACTAAGTCATCAGCTAGAAGGACTTTACAATATTTTAATGAGAATAATATCTTGGTTGTGGATGGAACACCTAGCCATTTAAAGTTATTTTTAGAAACTAAAATACATAATTGGAACGTACAGAAACTTGTTATCGGTGGGGAAGAACTTACACCTACGGTTGTAAGATCGGTTATGGCAATAAATCCTTCTATGGAAATATATAATGTTTATGGTCCAACGGAGACAACAGTAGATGCAACTATATATAAATGTACCAACAATATTGAAAATTTAGTTCACTTACCAATCGGTAAGCCCATAGCAAACACTCAAATGTACGTAATAAACGATGGACAATTAAGCCCTATAGGTATTCCAGGTGAACTATGTATAGCTGGCGTAGGTTTATCTAGGGGATATTTAAATAAACCAGAGTTAACTACTGAAAAATTTATTATTAATCCATTTGGAGAAGGTAAACTATACTTAACAGGAGATTTAGCCCGTTGGCTGTCAGATGGAAATATAGAATACTTAGGAAGAATAGATGAACAAGTGAAGGTACGTGGCTATCGTATAGAATTAGGTGAAATAGAAAGTGTAATATGTAAACAACAGGGGGTAAAGAATGCCGCTGTTATCGTTAGAAAAAGTGAAGAAGGTGAAACCCATCTTTTAGCTTATATTGTATGGGAAACTGGTAATGAAGTAACTATGGATAATATCCGACAGTCGGTTGGGCGGGAACTTCCAGAGTATATGTTACCTACATATTGGACAGAAATACCAGAACTTCCGTTGACAAAAAATGGGAAGCTTAACAAGGATGCTCTGCCCGAAATAAAGTTGATTTACAATAGGGATTACATAGCCCCAAGGACAGAAAAACAAAAGCTTGTGGCAAAGATCTTTGAAGATGTTTTAAGCTTAGAAGGTGTGGGTCTATATGACAATTTTTTTGCATTGGGAGGACACAGCTTAAGGGCAATGAGGGTGATTAACCTACTTGAAGAAAAGTTTGGTGTAAGAATAGGGTTGAAGGAAGTGTTTCAATCACCTACAGTTGAAGGATTAGCCATCCTTTTAGAAAATAATAATGGGCAGAACTATAAACCAATTCCTAAGGTTGAAAAGAAAAATAAATACCCCATGTCATCCGTCCAAAAGAGATTATATTTAATTAATCAGCTAGATAACACTGGTGTAACCTATAATATGCCTGTATGTTTAGAACTGGAAGGAAAGTTAGTAAAAGAGAAGATTGAAGTAACCTTAAGGAAGTTAACCATTAGGCATGAAGCATTACGTACAAGTTTTCATATAATAGATGGAGAAGCGTTGCAAATCATTTCAGATACTGCCGAAATATCTGTTGAATATACTAGGATTCATAAGTTATCTGAAAAAGATGAAATATTAACTGAATTTGTTAGACCCTTTGATCTTAGCAAAGCCCCCCTATTAAGACTAAAGGTAGTAGAAGTAGATGATGGGAGCAACTTATTACTTCTAGATGTTCATCACATCATATCCGATGGAATGACAATGAATATTCTAACAGATGAATTTTCTAGGTTATATAATGGAGAGGAATTAGATGAATTAAGGGTACAATACAAAGATTATAGTGAATGGATGAAAACCCGTAATTTACAGGAACAAGAGGAATACTGGTTAAAGGAATTTAGCGATGAAGTTCCAGTGTTGGATATGCCCTTAGACTATACACGACCACAAAATCAAAACTTTGAAGGAAGTAGAGTTGTCTATAATATTCCAAAGAAAACAAGAAAAGATTTGGTAGCCCTATGTAGCGAAAAAAATGTAACAGAGTATATGGTACTTCTATCAGCACTTATGATTACTTTGGGAAAATATAGTAGGCAAGAAGATATTGTGGTGGGCTCCCCTATAGCAGGTAGAACCCATAAAGATACAGAAACTATGTTTGGTATGTTTGTAAATACTTTGGCAATGAGAGGAAGACCTATTGCTACTAAAGGGTATTCACAATTTTTATCTGAAATAAAAGAGACTTGTCTAAAGGCATTTGAGTATCAGGAATATCCTTTTGAGAATCTGGTTGAAAAAATAGTGACTACAAGAGATATGGCAAGAAACCCATTGTTTGACGTAATGTTTGCTGTACAAAATAATGAAAATAAGGAATTTAATGCTAATGGCATTAAGGTTCTGAATTCAGATGTAATTAAGGTTGTATCAAAATTTGATCTTGACATTGATATTACAAAGATTGATGAAGAATACCAAATTAATTGCACATATTGTACTGAAATTTTTAATGAAGAAAGCATTAAATATTTTATAAAACACTATGTTCATATATTAAATTATGTTTTAGATAATCCAGACACAAAAATTTCTAAAATATCCCTAATGGATGAAGAAGAAAAAATGATTATAATGGATGAATTTAATTATACTGATGCTTACTTTGAGGATATTATCAATAGAAAAACGGTTTTAGAATTGTTTGAAGAGCAGGTTAAAAAAACACCTAATAATATAGCTTTGGAAATACAAGAAAAATCTATGACCTACGATCAATTGAATAAAAAGGCTAATCAATTGGCGGGTAAGTTACGGCAATTAGGTATAAAACCAAATGATAAGGTTGCAATGATAACCGAACGTAGTATAGAAATGATAATTGGTATTTATGCCATTATAAAGTCTGGCGGGGCATATGTAGCAATAGATCCTACATATCCAGTTGATAGGATTTCGTATATTCTTGAAGATTGTCAGCCAAAAGCTATTTTAATAGGTAATATAGCACCGGCTATTAACAGTAATTATAACATTATTAATGTCTTTGATGAAAATATATACACTGGATTAGACACAGACTTGGAAAAAGTAAATTCCATTGATGATTTGGTTTATCTGACTTCCACCTCCGGTTCAACAGGAAAACCTAAAAGTGTAATGGTTGAAAGAAAAGGATGGACATCCTACGTTTTAGCCTTTGCGAAGGAATTTAATATTTCAGAACAATCGGTTGTGTTACAACAATCCGCCTATAATTTTGATACAATTGTTGAAGAATTATTCCCTTCCCATATCAAAGGTGGGAAAGTTGTATTACTACCCCAAGATAGAATTATTGATATGGTAGAGGCATGTAAATACATTGCAGAAAAAGAAGTTACTGTTATAAGTTGTTCAACTCTAATGCTTAATGAATTTAATAGAATTAATATACCTAATAAGGTGTCACTATATTTAAATGGTGGAGATACATTAAAATATGAGTATATTAATAACCTACTGAAACATGCAAATGTGGGTAATACTTTTGGTCCTACTGAATGTACCGTATGTACAGCCTTTTATAATGTAAATAAGGATTCAAATGGTAAAATTCCAGTTGGAAAACCTATAGCTAATACACAGGTTTATATATTAAACGGAGAAGAATTATGTGGAGTAGGTATGCCAGGGGAACTATACATAGCAGGGGTGGGGGTATCCCGTGGTTATCATAACAGACCAGAACTGAACGCAGAAAAGTTTATTCAAAATATTTTCGGTGAAGGTAGAATGTATAGAACTGGTGATTTAGCCCGTTGGTTGCCTGATGGAAATATTGAGTATATGGGACGAATAGATGAACAAGTTAAGATAAGGGGCTTCCGTGTAGAACTGGGAGAAATAGAGAGTATAATCAGAAGACAGAAGGGTGTAAAAGATGTTGCAGTTGTAGCTAGATCACGTCAAGGTGGAGATAGATATTTAAGTGCATATATAGTGGGGGAAAGGGATTGTTCAAAAATAATTAACAAAATAAAACAATCCATAAGACAAGAATTACCTGAGTACATGGTACCAGCATATTGGGCGGAGATAAGTGAACTTCCCTTAACAAACACTGGAAAACTAAAGAGAAGTGCACTACCTGAAATAGAAGCGGTAAGCACTAAGGAATACACAGCCCCTGTAACGAAAGAGGAGAAAGTGGTGGCAGAAACCTTTAGCCAAGTATTGGGGGTACAACAAGTAAGTTTGTATGACAATTTCTTTGAACTAGGTGGACATAGTTTAAGGGCAATGGCAGTTATGAATATGATTGAAGAGAATGTAGGTATAAGAATTGCCCTAAAGGATATATTCCAGTACCCAACGGTGGTGGGGCTGGCAGGTTGTATTGAAAAATATAGCCAAAAGGAATACCAACCTATTCCAAAGGTTGCGAAGAAGTCTAAGTATGCCATGTCCTCAACCCAAAGAAGACTATTCCTAATAAACGAAATAGATGATACGGGTATAGCCTATAACATGCCAACGTGTCTAGAACTTAAAGGAAAACTGGATAAAGTACGTCTTGAAGAAACAGTGAAGAAACTCACCAGTAGGCATGAAGCATTACGTACAAGCTTCCATGTAATGGAGGGTGAAGCAGTACAAATTATTTCAGAGGAAGTTGAAATATCTGTAGAATATACGAAGGCAGATAAAACAATAGACAAAGAAAGTATGTTGTCAGAGTTTGTACGTCCCTTTGATCTTTCTAAAGCCCCTCTATTAAGATTAATGGTGGTGGAATTAGAAGAAGAAAATAACCTTCTGATGATGGACATTCATCACATCATATCCGATGGAATGACCATGAATATTTTAATAGAAGATTTTTCTAGGTTATACAAGGGAGAAGAATTAGAAGAACTTAGAGTACAATACAAAGACTACAGTGAATGGATGAGGGGTAGGGATATAAGTCAACAGGA
>CALJEQ010000031.1 GCA_938074565.1 uncultured Alkaliphilus sp.
TAACACTTGAAATGAAATGTCTGATACTGATTTTAGTATGCCTCATAAGCGGCCCTAATATTTACACGCTAGCCAGTTTATACTTGCAAGGGACTAGGCACCCCCTAGTCCCTTGGATTGTGTAAACTCAGAATCCTTCAACAGTCTGTATATTAATCATCTTAAGACGAACGACTTAATTATTCAAGAATTGTAGCAACAACACCTGCTCCAACTGTTCTTCCACCTTCACGGATCGCAAATCTCAAGCCTTCTTCTGTTGCGATTGGGCTGATTAATTCGATTTCCATTGTAATGTTGTCTCCAGGCATTACCATTTCTACTCCGTCTGGTAACTTGATGCTTCCTGTTACGTCTGTTGTTCTGAAGTAGAACTGTGGTCTGTATCCATCAAAGAAAGGTGTATGTCTTCCGCCTTCTTCTTTCTTTAATACGTATACCTCTGCCTTAAACTTTGTATGTGGGTGGAT
This sequence comes from uncultured Alkaliphilus sp., assembly GCA_938074565.1. Classification (GTDB taxonomy): domain Bacteria; phylum Bacillota; class Clostridia; order Peptostreptococcales; family Natronincolaceae; genus Alkaliphilus. The sequence continues at coordinate 471 of CALJEQ010000031.1, forward strand.
TGAGTTTGGCTTTGATAATACTTGACCTCTCTCGATCTCTGTTCTTTGGATTCCTCTTAATAATACCCCTACGTTATCTCCCGCTTGAGCTTGATCAAGAAGCTTTCTGAACATTTCTACTCCTGTTACGATTAGCTTTCTCTTTTCTTCTGCTAATCCTACTAATTCTACTTCATCTTGAACCTTTACGATTCCTCTTTCTACTCTTCCTGTTGCTACTGTTCCTCTACCTGTAATTGAGAATACGTCCTCTACTGGCATTAGGAATGGCTTATCTGTATCTCTTTCTGGTTGTGGAATGTATTCGTCAACGATTTCGAATAATTCTATTATCTTGTCTCCCCATGGTCCAGCTGGATCATTTAATGCATGTAGTGCTGATCCTCTTATGATTGGAGTATCATCTCCTGGGAATTCATACATATTTAATAGGTCTCTGATTTCCATTTCTACTAGCTCTAATAATTCTTCGTCATCTACCATATCACATTTGTTTAGGAATACTACGATATATGGTACCCCTACTTGTCTTGATAATAGGATATGCTCTCTTGTTTGTGGCATTGGTCCATCAGCTGCTGAACAAACTAGGATTGCTCCATCCATTTGTGCTGCTCCTGTAATCATGTTCTTTACGTAGTCAGCATGTCCTGGACAGTCTACGTGTGCGTAGTGTCTGTTTGGTGTTTCATACTCTACGTGAGCTGTTGAAATTGTAATACCTCTTTCTTTTTCCTCTGGTGCCTTGTCGATTTGGTCGAAGGCTACAGCGTTTCCTGTTCCGTATCTCTTGTTTAATGTCATTGTGATTGCTGCTGTTAATGTTGTTTTACCATGGTCAACGTGTCCAATTGTTCCTATGTTTACATGGGGCTTGTTTCTTTCAAATTTAGCTTTTGCCATTTTTTTCTCCTCCTTAAAGTAAGTAACTTGTTTACCATAACTACATTAAGAAAATAACCAGTATGCTTAATATATCTTTTCTAATCTAAGATCAAGAACACGATGCCGTGTGTTTCTAAATCTTGATCTTATATGAAAAACATTTTTAAGGCCTTTTTTACAAGGCCTTATTTATTACAAAATAGTATACTACTATTCCATCGTAGATATTTTACTATGTATCCTAGATAGTTGTCAATACATAGGATACAGTTTTTTAAATTTTTATTTAACTATTTCTCAATTCTAAATATTTTTCTAATTTTCTTTTCACCCGTTGTAATGCATTGTCAATGGATTTCACATGACGATTTAAGTCACCAGCTATCTCTTGATAGGATCTCCCTTGCAGGTAAAGCATTAATACCTTCCACTCTAGATCACTCAAAATTTCACCAATTTTATCTTCTATATTACCTAACTCTTCTCTACATATTATTAGTTCTTCTGGATCTGTAATCTTATGACCTGATATTACATCCAGTAGGGTACGATCTGATTCTTCGTCATATATGGGTTTGTTTAGAGATACGTAGGAATTTAATGGTATATGTTTTTGTCTTGTGGCAGTTTTTATTGCTGTAATAATCTGTCTAGTTATACACAATTCTGCAAAGGCTTTAAAGGAAGAAAGCTTGTCTGATTTAAAGTCTCTAATAGCTTTATAAAGTCCTATCATACCTTCTTGTACAATATCTTCTCGATCTGCTCCGATTAAAAAATAAGATCTTGCCTTAGCTCGTACAAAATTACGATATTTTTTAATAATTAATTCCAAAGCAATCAGATCACCATTTTTCGCATCTTCAACAATAGCCTCATCTGGTATATCTGTAGTGCTTTCTATTATCTCTCTTTTAGCTATCCCAACTCCCACATACATCGCCTCCACCATTATAAAATGCCCAAAAACCATGCTTCTATTATAACCTATAGAATTATGTAAAGTCAACAAGGCATTTTATAGTTTCCGTCTGAATTTTTCAAGTTTTTCTAATACTGAAGAATTAAGTCGATTGGCAAGGACTTCTTTTTGCAATTTGTCTTCTTCTGTCTTTTTGTCTATTTTTTCCTTTATTTGTTTAAATTCCATAATTAACTCTCTTACTGATATTCTAGTGGCGCCTCCCCCTAAAACCATCTGTTGCTCCAACCAATCATTCGTCGCCACCACTACTCTATTTCTTTGACTTAGCTCCTGCACTTTTTTTTCTATATACCCATCTGCGGTTTCCCTTTCTTTTGTAAAAACCACCTCAATGCCTTTTATTATCTCGCTTTTTTCTCTACTCTTTTTTACAAGATGAGCATCAAAAACAATAATAATTTTTATTGCTTTATAAGATTGATATTCCATCATCAATTCAATCAATTTAGCCCTCGCCTCGTCCAAACTTTCATCACAAACTCTTTTTAACTGAGGCCATGCATTAATGACATTATATCCATCTATTAGTAAGTATTCCTTCAATTTTTTCCCCCGCCCCATAAGGATTAGCCTTGAGATCTTTGACGGAAAACTTCGTACATCAGTACAGCAGCAGCCACAGAGGCATTAAGGGAAGTAATTGACCCCACCATAGGAAGTTTTACTAGAAAATCACATTTTTCTTTTATTAAACGAGACATTCCAGTGCCTTCACCACCTATTACAAGGGCTATTGCACCTTTTAAATTCATATTATAATGTTCCTTTTCTCCATCCATATCTGCTCCAGTTACCCAAATCCCCATTTTTTTAAGCTTATCAATGGTCTGGGCAATATTTGAAACTTTAGCTACTGGAACATATTCTATTGCACCAGCAGAAGTCTTTGCCACCACTGCTGTTAAACCAACTGCTCGTCTTTTGGGTATAATAATACCATCTACCCCAACCGCTTCAGCTGTTCTCATAATAGAACCTAAGTTATGGGGGTCCATAATTTCATCAAGTATTAAGATGAAGGCATCTTTACCTTTCTTTTCAGCCTTCTCTAAAATATCTTCTATGGAACTATATTCGTGGGCTGCCACCATAGCGATAACCCCTTGATGGGAATCTGATTCTGATATTTCGTTCAGTTTTTGTCTATCAACCTGTTGCACTGGTATTTTATTTTCTTTTGCAATTGCAATAATTTTCTTTATTGAACCCTCTGCTGCTCCTTTGGCAACAAATATTTTGTCGATCTCTCTACCAGACTTTAACGCTTCTAAAACTGGATTTCTTCCCTCCAATTTATCATTGGCCATTTTAGATCACATCCTTCATTTTCCTGATTATCAGTTTTATTTTTTACCTGTTTTTAAGAATTATCCCATTATCAATTTCTTATTCTATACTTAATTTACTAAATAACTCTCTGACCTCTTTTATTTTACCACAAGTCATATTTCCTTCTGGACAATTGCCCTTTACACAATTTGGCCCACTATACTTAAAAACAGTAGGAGCAACCTTCTGTACTTGTTTTAACATTTCTATGGCTAGTCCTCTAATTTCCCACTGGGCTCTATTACAACATCTATGATGAAAAAAGTTAAACAGTGCCCTAGCATTCATCGTTACAACAATCTTTGTTTCACAAGCATTAGGTAGAACAAACCTTGCATCTTCTATTGCTTGTTTTTCTGCCATAGATTTAGCTTGTTTGTCGGTTTTCCCCTCATTCAGATAATTTTGAAAGTGTTCTTGAAATAATATCTCCACCAACTGATCATAAGCCTGTTGTTGTTGTTCCATTGCCTCAACAAAAATTTGGTGAGCTTTTGGTGTCTTTTTTATGTCTGGTGGAACAATATATTGAAACTGTCCTTCTTGAACATATCGCTGACTTTTTTGAGAATAACTAGCCCCAATTCTATGTCTCACCAATTGATGGGTTAAACTACGGGATACCCCTTCTATTCCAAAGGTAAAGTTAATATGTTCAAAGGGAGATTCATGTCCTAATTGTGCCAACATATCAATAAATTTAATTATTTTTTCTTCTTGAAGCCCCTCCATTAATCCTTGTATATCACTACTGGAGTAGCATAACCTTGCTGCCGATGCAATGGTCTTTTCTGGCTCTGGAGTATAGGTCACTAAAGTAACTTTACATTTTGCTTCCATTATTCTTTTCCTCCTCTTATTTGTATATCCCTAAAGGGTAGTACTGAAAGAAGATAGGTTCTAACCCTCGCTTTATATTCTCCCTCTAACGTTTCTTCCACCCATTCTCCATTTTCATCTATATAGGTAATATTAGTAATACCACTATTACTTATTTTTTTAACAGATACTACTTTATAATCAATAACTGGTGATTTAACAATTAAAATACCCGGTTGGTAAGGCGCAATATTCAATGCATAGTTCTTGTATTTTAGATAGTCCCCCTCCAGTGGCCCTACAGGGTCAATCCATAGGGATTTAGTAACTAACAGTGTACATAACAATACAGTTGCTATTAACATCGCCTTAGCTCTACTATTCATCTGAACCCTTCTCCTTTACCGAAGTATCCCTACCAGAAGGGCTGTCATTGTTAATAATAATCATTGCCTTTGTCATTATTTCCATCAGACGTTCTGTCTTTCCTATATAAAACAAATAACCCAAAAGCGTTTCAAAACCCGTTGCATAACGATAATCCGTTAAGTCTGCATTTTTAGGTACTGTTGCTGACTTTTGATTACGTCCCCGTTTAACCATTGTCCATTCTTCTTCCGTCAGTTCCTTTTCAAGGGCATGTACTATTATAGATTGTGCTTTTGCTTTTACATATCGAGTAGCACTTTTATGTAATACCTTTACTGAAACATTTCTTTCCAGTACTAAATAATTTCTTACAAAAACTTCAAAAACAGCATCCCCCACATATGCTAATACTAAAGGTGCCATTAACCTTGCTTCTTTTTCAGTTTTTATTTCTTTTGGTGTATTTATATGATTTAAAAATTCCATAGCTAACCTACCTTTTTAGTTTAACAATATTATAAGTTATTCTTGTCCCATTGGCAATCTATTGAGAAGCAGACTTCAAATGAAGTCTGCTATCTTATGCAACACCAATCAAACGAGGGATTTTTATCAGCCTTTAGACTGATCAAAATTCTTTAGATTCAAGGAGCTAAAAAATTAGGCGACCGTAACGTATATAGTTAATACGTAAGGGTGCTGAATTTTTGCAGTGACGCAGAAGATGAGGGATTTTCATCAGTCTACGCCTTCTTCCATTTAACTCCTTGCGGTGTATCCTCCAAAACAATTCCCTTTGCCTTCAATTCATCTCTTATTTCATCCGCCAATTTAAAGTCTTTATCTTTTCTTGCTTGTTGTCTTTTTTCTATTAATATTTCTACCTCTTCTTCTAAAGTAGTTTCTTGTTTTTTATCTAACAAACCTAAAACACCACAAAGTTCTACTAAAATATCATACGCCTTTTGTAATGATCCTTTACTGGATTCAACTGTAATATTTGAGTTGATGTATCTAACCATTTCAAAGATAACAGATATACCGTCAGCAGTATTAAAGTCGTCATCCATAGCTTCAATAAACTTTTCTCGATAGGTGGGTAATTGATTTACCCACGCTTCCCCTTCAAAGGTTTCTGCATTTATTCCTGATGCTGTCTCCATTAGGTGGATAATATTATTTTTAGCATTGTATAGTCTATCTAAACCATTTTTAGCTGCTTCTATTAAATCTTTACTAAAGTTTACTGGACTACGGTAATGGGCTGAAAACATAAAAAATCTTACTACTTCTAAGTCATATTCCTGTGCAATCTCACGGGGGGTAAAGAAGTTATTTAATGACTTAGACATTTTTTTATTGTCTACATTTAAATAACCTACGTGTACCCAGTAATTAGCAAAATGTGCACCACAAGAAGCTTCACTTTGGGCTATTTCATTTTCGTGATGAGGGAATACTAAGTCTCCACCTCCACCATGAATATCTATTGTATCTCCGAGGTATTTTTTTACCATTGCAGAACATTCAATATGCCATCCTGGTCTACCTTCCCCCCAAGGACTTTTCCAACTTGGTTCTCCATGTTTGGCAGACTTCCACAAAGCAAAATCTAAAGGATTTTGTTTAGATTCATTTACTTCTATCCTCGCCCCAGACTGTAAATCTTCAAGGCTTTGTTTTGATAATTTTCCATAATCTTTAAATTTAGAAACATTAAAATAAACATCCCCTTCTACTGCGTAGGCAAAACCTTTATCTTCTAATTGTTTTATAATATCAATGATTTCTGGAATGTTTTCAGTTACTTTTGGATGTATATCTGCTTTTAATATCCCTAAACTTTCAGCGTCTTTAAAATACGCTTCTATATATTTCTCACTAATTTCTTGGGGATCTACCTTTTCTTCCAATGCCTTTTGAATTATCTTATCATCTACATCAGTGAAGTTTTGAACAAAAGTTACTTCATATCCACGATATTGAAAATATCTTCTCATGGCATCAAATGTCATAAAAGTTCTAGCGTTTCCAATGTGAAAATAGTTATATACAGTTGGACCGCAGGCATACATTTTTATTTTGCCTGTTTCTATAGGAATAAATTCATCTTTTTTTCTCGTTAGTGTGTTATATAGTTTCATTTCCATCGCTCCTCTCTATTTCTTTTAAACGTTTTTCTAATTCATAAAATTTCTTCCTCAAATCATGTAGTTCATCAAATACCGGATCTGGTAACTTTGAATATTCTAAATCTACACCTGTTGATGCTGGTATCACCTTTTCATTATTCCTAACCACTATTCTTCCTGGTACACCAACTACTGTGCAATCATTTGGTACTTCCTTTAATACTACTGAACCTGCACCTATTTTTGAATTGTCGCCAACTTTAAATGGTCCCAATACCTTAGCCCCTGAGGAAATGACAACATTGTTACCAATGGTTGGGTGTCTCTTTCCTTTTTCTTTCCCTGTTCCCCCTAAGGTTGCACCTTGATAAATAGTTACACAGTCTCCTATTTCGCTGGTTTCTCCTATTACCACTCCCATTCCGTGGTCAATAAAAAGCTTTTTACCAATTTTAGCTCCTGGATGAATCTCGATACCTGTAAACCACCTTGCCAAATTAGAAATAATTCTAGGAAGTACCACCCATCCCCTTTTATATAAGCCGTGGGAAATACGATGAATTATTATCGCATGTAAACCAGGATAGCATAGTAACACTTCCATTGTATTTTTTGCGGCAGGGTCCCGTTCAAATATAGCTTGAATATCTTCCTTTATTATTTTAAAGAATCCCACTATGCTCAACCCCTCTACTTAAATTTATATTTTTTTTAAAAAAACAAAAACTCCATATCTAGCCTATACACTAGAGACGAAGTTTTCCGTGGTTCCACTCTATTTGAATGAATAATCATTCCTCTTATAGTCTATAACGGGACCATCCGATCTGCCCTACTAAAATTCAAGCAGTAGCTCCCAGGTGCATTTCAATCTACCTTTTTTTAGAACCATTCTCAGCCTTTGATGGTTCCTCTCTGAAAACAAGTATAGATTTACTTCTCCTGTTCTTAGCCTTTAATTATGATAGCTTGCGCCATTGGTTAACAATTTATATTTAAATATTAGTACCCATAAATAAACTAGTAAAACCAGTTATTTTAAATTAATTGTGTTTTTACATAGTTTATGCGGGATAATAAGTTTTGTTTACCCAAAATTTTTATTATTTGATTAATATCTGGTCCGTGGGACTGCCCAGTAATTGCCACCCTAATAGGTTTAAATAACTGTGGACCCTTTAGTCCAGTTTCTTTTTGAATTTCTTTTAATGCTTTTTTGCCAAAGTCCACATCAATTACCTCTGCCGCCTCCACTTTACTTGCAAAAGCATCTAGTAAGGTAACCATATTCTCACCCTTTAATATTTCCATTGCTTCATCATCTTCTGGCTTAATTTCTGTTTTGAAGAATATATCAACATGATCTACAATTTCAGCCATATAGGATAATTTTTCTTTTACAACAGCAACCATTTCCTTTAACCATTCATAGCTCTCTTTAACTTCAATTTCAGTAATGTAACCTGCCGAAATTAAATAAGGTATAGCCAAATCAGTAATTTTTTCATCTGAACTTTCTTTTATATAATGGGCATTTACCCAATTTAATTTATTTACATCAAATACACCACCACTTTTTGAAACTCTTTCTAGAGAAAATTTCTCTTCAAGTTCTTCCATGGTGAAAATCTCTTGGTTATCCTCTGGACTCCAACCCACTAAAGCAATGTAATTTACCAATGCTTCTGGTAAATAACCCTTCTTTAAGAAGTCCTCAACTGCAACGTCGCCTTGACGCTTACTTAGTTTCTTTTTATCGGCATTTAAAATATTTGGTAAATGTACATATTGGGGAGGATTCCACCCAAATGCCTCATATAAATACATATGTTTAGGAGTAGAAATTAACCATTCTTCCCCTCTAATAACATGGGTTATTCCCATTAAATGGTCATCCACTACAACTGCAAAGTGATAAGTAGGAAAACCATCGGTTTTCATCAATACTTGATCATCCATATCTGCTGTATTTACCACAACTGTTCCTCTAACCACATCATTAAATTGAATATCTCTATTCTCCGGTAATTTTAATCGTATAACGTGAGGCTCATTGGCTAGGGTTTTTGCCGTAATTTCTGCCTCTGAAAGACATTTACATAGTCCATCATATTTAGGCATTTCACCAGCAGCTTTTTGTTTTTCCCTCACTTCATCTATTCTTTCTTTGGTACAGTAACAACGGTACGCATGACCACTGTCCAGTAATGTTTTAATTTTTTCTTGGTAAATCTCTAATCGCTCTGATTGAACATAAGGACCATAATCACCTATTTTTACCAACTGTCCATCTTCCATAACAACTCCTTCGTCATGGTTAACGCCAGCCCAGGCCATTGCCTTCAACATTCCCTCTATGGCTCCTTCAACAAAACGACTTTGATCAGTATCTTCAATTCTCAAAATATATTTACCACCATTTTTTTTAGCAAATAAATAATTATATAATGCAGTTCTTAAACTTCCTATATGTACAAAACCCGTTGGACTTGGGGCAAATCTTACCCTTACTGACATAATGAACCTCCTATATCTTACCTTTAATATTATATTTATCTATTATAACCCATTATTTTTTATACTACAAGCAAGGTTTTTTGTTTATTTCCCCAACATTCCCATGATTGATTCAATCAATTTCTTAAAAAGACCTACTATCTGGTCTAAAAATGATTTCACTTCTTCGTTTTGTTTTGCAAGATCACCTATTTGACGACTTATACCCTTCAATTGTTGTCTTATTTCTTTAGTGTTTAGGTTAAGTTTTGATATTTGTTCCATCAATTTTGTTATTTCTTCTATTTGCTGGGGGTTAAGATTAATATCTAGGCGACCTGCAATATCAACAATAATCTTTTTTATCTCCGCAGGATTCTTCACCTTTTTTTCCACAACTTCTTCTTTTATTTCTTTAATAAGCTGTGAAGCCTTTTCTCTACCTATTTGTTCCCCTAATTCCCCTGTTCTTACCATTTCTATATTGGCTATTTGTTTTCGTTCTTCACTAATTTCTTTTCCTCTTAACTCCTCAAAGGCTTTTAGTATTCCTGTTAATGCAGCAGTACCAGATACACTAAAGGGGGCAGCTGCTATTATTTTAGCATCCGTAACACCTGCTGTAACCAAAGCATTTTGATACATTTCTGCCGTTACCCAATTAATATTATAGGTTTCTACACTAATTCCTTCACCTGGGCTTAAATTTTTTACATAAGCCGAAGAAATAGATCGGGTTCCGATTTGTTTATCTGGTGCTATCCCCTTTAAGTAAGCTCTCTCTTCTTCATTTGTGACATATAAAATTGTAACTTCCGTCTCCTTTACACCAAAAACATTTAACATTTCCTGCCGTTGTTGCTGATTTAAGTTATTACCCAAAATCACTACAGTACTTTCTTGTCCAAAGGCTATATTTCCCATAACCATTATAATACTTAATAAAATTAATACTAGTTTTCTTTTTAAGTTAACCTTCAATTTATACTACCTCCATATCCTTTTATATTTGAGGTTTTTGCATTAATATAAATTCAAAATCAATTGCAATTTCCTCACTTAATTATAACAACCCTCAATACTTATTTATTTAAATTATTTACATATTATAACATATATAATACTATGATGATATATTTTATACACAGAATAACGGCTGATAGAATTTTGTGAATTCTTTCAGCCGTTATTAATGTTATGTAAATATGTACTGAATATGTACTGTAATTATACTTTAAATTTTTCTATCAACTCCCGCAATTCTTCTGCAACAACAGCTAGACTTTCACCTGAATTTGCGACTTCTTCTATTGTAGCTGCTTGCTCTTCCATTGATGCAGATGCTTCTTGTGTTCCTGCTGCATTTTCTTCTGATATTGCTGATAAGTTATTCATAAGTTCTATAACTTTATTCTTATTGTTAGTCATTAATTCTGCTGAGTGATTCAATTTTTCAATAACACTCTTTACTGAATCAATAGCTTCTGCTATCAATATAAACTTCCCTTCGGTATCCTTCACACTCTCTGTTTGAGATTCTACAGTGACTCTTACGCCTTGCATCGTTTCCACAGCACCTATTGATTTTGTTTTTAATTCATTAATTACTACTTTAATATCATTTGTAAAACTATTAGACTGTTCTGCAAGTTTCCTTATTTCATCAGCAACAACAGCAAATCCTCGTCCTGCCTCACCAGCTCTTGCTGCCTCTATAGCTGCATTAAGTGCCAATAAATTTGTTTGATCTGCAATGTTTTGAATCATAGCACTTGCACTTTCAATTTTTTCTGCACTTTCATTGTTGCTTATAATAATTTCATACACTGCCTTTACCGATTCGTTGTTCTCATTCGTTTTATCTACAAGATTCTTTAAAATTGAAAACCCTTCTTCTTTTTGTTTGTCTATCTCTATAGTTGCCTTGTTAAGCTCCATCAAATATACCGAATCCAGTTCCAGTAAGTTCCCCATTTCTTCTACATTATCAGCAGCTGTTTCTGTATCTTTAGCTTGATCACCTGCTCCCTTAGCAATTTCTTCAATTGTCTTGGCAACTTCTTCAGCAGCAGTGGCTGCTTGTTGTGATGTTGCTGTAAGTTCTTCAGAAGATGATGCAACCTGTTCTGCTACTTCAGTAGTCTTTATAATAAATCCACTTACGTTGTCCCTCATTGATTTAATGGATCTAATCATCTCACCAACTTCATCTTTTCTATTCAAGTATTTTACTGCTTTTGCCCTTGCATCAAAGGTAAAATCTAAACGGGCTAACCCAGTAACAACTTCAGTTACTGCTTTAATTGGATTTGCGATACTTCCTGCGATATAAAATACTACCCCACAAATAAGAATTAAAGCAATAATGCTGATGGCTAAAATATTTCTAATTGTTGCATTTACTTCTGCAAAAATCTCTTTTTCCGATATAACTGTACCAAAACACCAATAACCATCTATATGACCTAATGATATGGGTGCGAAGGATTTAAACATTTGACTATTAGCAGATTCTGAAAAAGCATATTGAGAAAAAACCTCACCATTATTTATCTTTTGTAAAATAGCTTCTGCCTCTCCACTTTCAAACTCTCCTGCCATTTGTCCAATACGATCTTTGTTTGGATGTGTTACCACTAAACCTCCACTTGAAATAAGTCTTCCAAAACCTGTTTCGTATAACTTCAACCCACTGGCTATCTCCTGAAGTTGGTCTAGTGTTACGTCTATTCCAGCTACTCCAACCACCTTACCCCCATGCTTTATCGGCACCGTCAACGATGTCATAAGAATTTTATTTCCGTTTACTTCATATTCAAATGGCTCCAAAATAGTTTCTTTTCCAGAACTTAAAGGGAGCAGATAATAATCTCCATCTCCTGGGACATCATATAATTCTAGAAGTCCTTTTTCTATATTACTTCCTTCTTTATACCAATATGGAATAAATCTTCCAGTTTCATCATGTCCCTCACTATTTGTATACTCATTATCCCTTCCATCAAAAGCATTAGGCTCAAACCCCACCCAAACACCATGAAACTCTTCATTATTTGCCAAAACTTGTTTTAGTGCTGAGTTTACAGCCATTCTATCTACGTTTCCCATTTCAATGAACCCTGACATCATATCCGAAATGGTTCTTGCAGCATCCAACGATACTTCTAATTCTGCCTTTATTACATTTCCATACTCTTTTGATAGGGATTCAGCTAAAGAAGTTACAGCTATCTTTTGTTCTTGGTATAGTATAAAAGATGAATAAGCTGTCAATGATGAGAAAAGTATAAATACTGGAATAATAATCATTAACAGGGTTTTGGTTTTTAATTTCATATAACACCCTCCTTGCCGTATTGATTAACCTGTAGATCCCCATTGTTAATGTAGATTACAGGAAATATATTCTATATTATAGCATTTTAACCTAATGTTTACCATTGTTTTAGTTAAAGAAGTTAAAATAGTAGACTTATAGCCTAATTTGTTATATTTTGTATTTTTTGAAAAAAATTAAGCGACTGATCATATACATAAATACGTTCAGTCGCTTAATTTTTCTAGTGACGAATATGGGGGGTTTTTATTAGTCAAAAAGCCTCTAGAAAACTAGAGGCTTTTTGGTAGATTAGTATGCTTTTGCAAAGTATGCCATTTTAGTTGCTGGTTTACCACAGAAAGGACAAGTGTCTCCCAATTCTTCTTGTTCAAATGGTATACATCTAACTGTAACACCTGTTTCTGCTTTAATTTTGTCTTCACATTCTCTTTCTTCACACCACATAGCTTTTACAAAACCTGGTCTTTTCTCCATTACTTCTTTTAATTCATCAAGACTTTTAACATAATAGGTTTTTTCATCCCTCATTTGTTTAGCTCTTAATAATAAATTATTTTGTATGTCTTGAAGCCATTTTTCTACGGTTTCAGCTAAGTTTTCCATTGAAACAGCTTCTTTTTCTAATGTATCTCTTCTAAATAACATTACTTGGTTGTTTTCAATGTCTTTTGGTCCCATTTCTATTCTAAGTGGAACACCCTTCATTTCCCACTCATTGAACTTCCAACCTGGTGAATAATTTTCACGGTCATCTAATTCTACTCTTAAGGATTTTCTCAACTCTGAATACAACTCTGTTGTTTTCTCTATAACGCCACCTTTATGACTGGCGATTGGTACAATAACCACTTGAGTAGGTGCTACTTTTGGTGGCAACACCAAACCACGATTATCTCCATGTACCATAATAATTCCACCAATTAGTCTTGTGGAAACTCCCCATGAAGTATGGTATGGGTGTTTTAATTCTCCATCTCTATCTAAGTAAGTAATATCAAAAGCTGTAGTAAAATGCTGTGCTAAATTATGGGAAGTCCCTGCTTGTAGTGCCTTTCCATCATGCATTAAGGCTTCCATTGTATAGGTTGCATGGGCTCCTGCAAATTTCTCTTTTTCGGATTTTTGCCCAATAACCACTGGAATAGCTAATACCTCTTCTGCCATTTCTCTATAAATGTTTAACATTTGTAGGGTTTCATCTTGGGACTCTTCATAGGTTTCGTGTAATGTGTGTCCCTCTTGCCACAGGAATTCTGATGTTCTTAAAAAAGGTCTTGTGCTTTTTTCCCAACGAACAACACTACACCATTGATTGTATAAAAATGGTAGATCACGATAAGACTTTAACCATTTTGAGTACATTTCACAAATAATTGTTTCTGAAGTTGGTCTAACACATAAACGTTCTGCCAATTCCTCTTGACCCCCGTGGGTTACCCACGCTACTTCTGGGGCAAAGCCTTCCACATGTTCTGCTTCTTTTTTTAATAAACTTTCTGGTATTAGAAGTGGAAAATAACAGTTCTTATGCCCTGTTTCTTTAAATCTTCCATCTAAATGTTGTTGAATATTTTCCCAAATGGCATAACCATAGGGTTTAATTACCATAAACCCCTTTACTGGTGAATAATCCACCATATCTGTTTTTAGTATAACATCCGTATACCATTGAGCAAAGTCTACTTCCATTTGCGTAATTTCACTTACAAATTGTTTATCTTTTTTACCCATTTTTCATACTCCTTCCTATCAATACAAAAATAAAAAAATCCCGTCTCTAATAGCTAGAGACGAGATATTATTCCCGCGGTACCACTCTAATTAATCCATTTGGATTCTCTTAAGGACATAACGGTGTCCACCGACAATGACCTTTATTGGTCAGTAACTCCAGGACGGGTTCAAAAAATATAGCTTAAAAATCTTTCAGCCACGGATTTTCTCTCTACAAAGCATCATTTTTTTACTATTTCCTATCTTCGTTTTTATGATATTCTTTTTTTATAAGAATAACCAAATCTCATTTAATTGTCAACTTCTAATTGTAACTTAATTAATAACTTATTTAATAGTATTACCCCTATGATCTAAAAATAACCGATTCTTTACTGAACATATATTTTGTAAATGCAAGGGAAGCCACTACTAATGCTATACACATTGAGAATGTAATGGCTATATGTAGTGGATTAATAATATCCACTAATACTTCCTTCATAAGTAGCACTGCATTAAGTAATGGAACAAAGAACAATGGGGTAGACAGTCTTTTTAAGTCCATAAACATTGTTAAATATGCTGGAATCATTAATATAATAGTTATTGGGCTTAAATAAGTACCTGCTTCTTTGTAAGACTTTGCAAAAACGCTGATTGATAACATTATACCACTCAACATCATTGCTATTAATAATGAAATACTTATTAAAATAGTAAGGGCTAATGGGGAAATTTTGAAACCCATTGGCATCATTTCAGGTGAAATCTTAGAAGCTGCAACTAAACCTCCTAAAGAGGTCACTACCCCTATAACAGAAGCCAACAATATTGTTAGATATTTTCCAATTAATATGGATAGTCGGTCTGCTCCTGTTGATAGTAGTGGTTCTAAGGATAAACGTTCCTTCTCTCCTGAACCTAAATCTATAGCTGCTGGCATTCCCCCCACAACAGGATATAACATTAATAGGAATGGTAGTAAGAATGTCATCATCATTAAAACTGCCCCATCACCTTTAGACTCTTGTCCTTCTGGTACATAAGCTTCCCATGAAATAACCGTTGGTTGAAGAACTTCTGGCGTAATACCTAACTTACTTAGTCTTGTAAGGGTTACACCTTCGCTATATGCCCTTATGGCATTTTCTACTACAGAAGACGCCATTGAAGACTCACTGCTAACTTCATCATACATTAACTTTATTTCTGCTGGTTTTTCATTTACTATATTCTCTTGAAAATTATCCCCTAATACTAAAACAGTTTTAACTTCACCATTCTCTAAGGCCAAGTAGGGGTCCTCGGGTTTCATTACAATAATCCCTTCCATTTCTTCAATGAAACCAATAATTTCAGCCTCTTGTCCCTTAGCCTCAATGGCGATATGTATATCGTTTTGAAGATTACTCTCCATTTTAGTTTTACCTATACCCATTAAATAAAACATTAAAGGAAATACTAATACTGGTATTAATACCCCCGCAATCCATGTTCTTTTATCTCTAAAAATATCTTTCAATTCTTTTTTAAATACTATAGAAATATGTTTATAATTCATTATTTTTCACCTACCAATTCTAAGAATAAGTCTTCTACATCTTTTTCATACTTTTGTTTTAAATCATCTATGTAACCCGATTCAACAATTGTACCTTTATGAATAATTGCCACTCGGTCACATAGCTTTTCAACTTCAGACATTGTATGACTTGAAAATATAACAGTCTTACCTTCTTCTTTACAGGTCTGAATAAATTGTTGAATAATTCTAGCCCCACCTACATCTAAACCAGACGTTGGTTCATCAAACAGCATAATAGAAGGGTTATGTATAATTGACCTAGCTATAGCAACTTTTTGTTTCATTCCTTTTGAAAATTTACCAGCTCTACGGTCTATATATTCCTCCATATTGAATATTTTTGCTAAATGTTCTATTCTTTCTTTTATATCTTCTTTACTCATATCATTTAATTCGCCATAGTAAGCGATATTTTCTCTAGCTGTTAAGCGATCGTAAATTCCACTTTCTCCCCCAAATAGTATACCAATGTTTTTACGTATTTCTTGGGGATGTTCTACAACATTTTTCCCATTTAAAACTATTGTTCCCCCATCGGGCTTTAACATTGTGGCTAAAATTCTAAGGGTGGTGGTTTTTCCTGCTCCATTTTCTCCTAGTAAACCTAGAACTTCACCTTTTCCTACATGAAACTCTATACCCTTCAGGGCTTCAACATCCTTAAAATATTTCTTTAAACCTTTTACTTCGATCATTGGTCAAATTCCCCCTTTGTCGTTATTTTTTTATAATACTAACAATTACTTGAGAAGCAATTCCCTTCCCTTTACCTGTAAAGCCTAAACCCTCCGTTGTGGTGGCTTTAACATTTACATCTTCAATGGCAACCTTTAGCACCTTTGATATGTTTTCTCTCATTTCCAGTATGTATGGCGCCATTTTAGGTCTTTCAGCAATAATAGTGCCATCTACATTATTTATTTTATAACCTTTTTCTTCCACAAATCTAACAACTTCTTCTAATAATTTTAAACTATTTGCCCCTTTATATTTTTCATCAGTATCAGGAAAATGTCTTCCTATATCTCCTAAAGCGGCGGCCCCTAATAAAGCATCTTTTAATGCATGTAATAATACATCAGCATCTGAGTGGCCTTGAAGCCCTTTATCATAGGGTATTTCTACCCCTCCTAAAATCAATTTGCGTCCCACCACTAAACGGTGTACATCGTAGCCTAAGCCCACCCTATACATTAAACCAATTCTCCCTTCTTCAATATTTCTTCTGCCAGCAATAAGTCATCTGGTGTTGTTAACTTTATATTTTGATAGTCTCCCATAATCACTTTTACTGGATACCCTGCCCTTTCCACTAAGGAGGCATCATCTGTTATGGTTTCCTCAAAGTTCACCTTTTCATAAGCGTCCTTTATTATAGAATATTTAAAGGTCTGGGGGGTTTGGATTGCCCATAAATTCTTGCGATCTGGTGTATTGGATACTTCCATGTAGTTATTAACTAATTTAATCGTATCTTTAACAGGTACTCCTGTGATGACAGCTCCTGTCTCTTGGGCTACTTCAATACTTCTCACAATCATATCTTCTGTTATAAAGGGCCTTGCTCCATCATGGATAATAACGATATGACAGTCCTGTTGAATTTCCATCAATCCTTTATGTACTGAATGATAACGTTCTTTACCACCTTCAATAACAGAAGTTACCTTTGTTAATCCATATGACTTAACTATACTTTCCCTACAAAATTCCAGCTCATTACTACCAACAACTAAAATAATTTCGTCAATTTCTTTACAATTTTGAAAAACTTCTAGAGTATAGGTAAGAACAGGTTTATTTCTTAATAAGATATATTGTTTACTCTTATTTGCCTCCATTCTTTTGCCTTTGCCTGCTGCAACAATAATTGCTTTAATTTTAACATTTTTACTCATGTATACTAACCTCTTTCGCATCATTCAATCTTGCTATAATAAATCAATTAACTTTTATTATATAATATTTTTCTTTATTTTACCATGATTCTAAATTATTTTTACAAATTGCCCTTGTATACTAAAAAACCTTCATTAATTGCCTACTAGCAACTAATGAAGGTTTTTAAATTATGCTGTTTTATCCACCATCGATTTTGGCTTAGCAAAAATCATTCTACCAGCAGCTGTTTGCAACACACTGGTTACTAAAACATCGATGTTTTTACCAATAAACTTCTTGCCACAATCCACAACAATCATAGTCCCATCATCTAAGTAGGCGAGACCTTGACCAGACTCTTTACCATCCTTAATGACTTGAACAAACATTTCTTCTCCCGGTAATACAATTGGTTTCACTGCATTAGCCAGTTCATTAATATTAAGCACAGGAACTCCTTGAAACTCTGCCACCTTATTTAAGTTGTAATCGTTAGTTAAAACTTTTCCATCCATAAATTGTGCCAACTTTAAGAGCTTAGTGTCCACCTCTGAAAGTTCTGCAAAATCTTTAGTATGAATTTTCACTTCAATGTCTAATTCTTTTTGAATCTTATTTAGGATGTCTAATCCTCTTCTTCCTCGGTTTCTTTTTAAAGAATCAGCTGAATCAGCTATATGTCTTAACTCTTCTAAAACAAACTCTGGAATAATTAGTGGGCCCTCTACAAATCCAGTTTTACAAATATCAGCGATTCTCCCATCAATGATTACACTAGTGTCTAATATTTTAGGTGATACCTTAGTTTCTTTTTTACCACTTTTTTCTCTAGAAGAATTTTTCTTGAAAAGAACTTGTAAATTTACAATCTCATCAATTTTTTTAGTGGCAATAGTTACCCCTAAATATGCCATAAAGACGTAAAGCCCTAAAGAAAGAATTGTTCCAACTAATGGGATTAGTTTAAACCATTGACTAATTAAATAGGCAATGACTAAACCAACAATTAAACCAACTGAACCTAAGACAATATTAATGACAGGAACATTAGCTAACTCTCTTTCAATCCAGTTAGCCAACTCTCTTCCTTGTTTAAGAATCCAAGGAGAAAGAAGAAATAAAATACCACCACTTACTGTAGAAGAAATTATAATTCCAGTAACATAAGTGATTAAACTATTTTGAACTTCCACTAATGATAAAACATTAATAACAAAAACAAATAATACGACTCCCATTGAAGCACCTAACACTGCAAATATTCCTCTTATAATTTTATTAATCATCGAACCACCTCCTAACTATCATTATTCCCACTTTTTTTAATTCTAAAATCATCTTCTATTATTATTTTGGCATCAATTCATTTTAACACTAATATTTTCCAAAAATCAACAAAAGTACAAATGTTATTCTTTGATGGACTCTTCAATAATGGTTACCACTTGATCTGAGGGTAATCCTGTGGCTAATATCATTTCACTTAATAATATTTGTCTAGCATTATTTAATATTTTTCTTTCACCTGTTGATAAAGATTTTTCTCTATCTCTTAACACTAAGTTTCTAACAACCTCAGCAACTTCAAAAATATCTCCACTTTTTATACGATCCATATTTGCCCTATATCTTCTATTCCAATTTTGAGGCATTTTTGTTTCATTTGCCTCTAAAACAGCAATTACGCTTTCTACTTCATCTTTAGTAATAATTTGACGTATTCCAACCCCTTCCATACTATCCATAGGGATCATTACCTTCATATCATCTAAAGGTATTCTCATAATATAATATTTTCTCTTAGTACCAAGAATTTCTTTTTCTTCTATTGCCTCTATTACTCCTGCTCCATGCATTGGGTAAACAATTTTATCTCCTATATTGAACATATAATAACCTCCTAAAACTTGCTTTTTGACTACATATAGTATACCCCATTATGGTTTTTATGTCAAATAAAATTTCAATTCTATCACATTGGTATATACTTGTCAATTATTTTTTGTTTAGTTTTGAAATTGTTTTTTTAAGCTTCATTGTATAATTAAATTGAACTAATAGAAAAAAATCCATAGTGGACCAAACTGTAATATAATTAGATCACCACAAAATAACCAATTACAGGAAGGTGCACACTATGGACTACTCTAATGATACACCATTATCCCG
>CALJEQ010000032.1 GCA_938074565.1 uncultured Alkaliphilus sp.
TGTTAGGCACGCCGCCAGCGTTCATCCTGAGCCAGGATCAAACTCTTAATAAATTAAATTTCTGGGTGTCATCATTAAGATGACTTATATATGCTGGCTTAAATCTATACTGTTCAGTTTTCAAAGACCTATATTTTCAAGAGCTTACGCCCCAGCGCCATCAAATGGCAACTTAATTACTATATCATGTTTATTTAAATATGTCAACTTTTATTTTTAATCCATCTTCTTCCAATAAACCATTTCTTCAACTTGTTCCTCCGAAGCAGTCTATATATCATATCATCGTATTTGTATTATGTCAACTGTTTTATTATTTATAATGCTTATTAATATTAATAATTTGTTTCAATAAGCAACTTTTAATACTATATCAGTTTATTGCTTTTGTGTCAACATTATACTATGTGGTATATTATGTAATATTATTTATTCTTTTATACCTAAATTTTTATATTTTTATATTGAACAAAATTTAAGTAATTTCACCGTTAAGATATACGTAGGTATTATGAGTTTTTACAGTGACTAAAGAGTTTTTCGTAATTTAGGAGTAGGCTTTATCTAAAAAACCTACTCCTAACTATTACTAACTACAGTAGTTCATTTATCAAATATATACTTATTTTTTATAGCAATGGATGTTCGTCCAATGCCTTTAATCTATTCCATCTTCTATCAATCTCATTTTGTATGCTATTTAAATTTTCTTTATGTTCTTCTGTTAATAGGTGTTTTGTAACTCCCATTCTATCAAAATATTTAGAAACTGGCATTTTCTTTTGAGATTTTTCTGGATCATAAGTTATTTTTGTAATTCCATGATATATTTCAAACAATGGGAAATAACAACTTTCAACGGCCGTTCCTATTACACTTCTTTGTTCTTCTGGTGGGCTCTTCCAGTTTAATGGGCAGGCTGAAATTGCTTTTACATAGGCTAACCCTTCTTTTTGAGCAACATACTGGGCTTTTGCAGCTTTTTTTACATAATCTACGGGATGAGATTCTGCTACGGTTGCAATGTATGGTATATGAGTACCTGCCATAATCATTGGTGTATCTTTATGGAATGTACTTCTTCCTCCATGTTTTTGGAAAGTGCTTTTTCCTTTAAATGCATGTCCAACAATAGAAGTCTTACTTTCTGCTAAGTGAGGTGTTGTATATGATAATTGATAACCTGTGTTCATATAGCCACCGTTATCATATTCAAATATAATCATATTATGATTCCTCAAAGCTGTACCTATTGCAGGCCCCATTCCTATATCCATACCTCCATCACCACTTACCATAACAAAGGTAATTTCTAAATCTTTATCAAGTTCGCCTCTTCTTTGCTTTTCATGGAACATTTCCACTACTCCACTTAAAGTAGCTGCTCCATTTTGAAATAAATTATGTATATAGGTTGTTCTAAATGCTGTATATGGATAACCTGTTGTTACCACCATTCCACACCCTGTATGAAATAAAAAAACAACATATCCCTTTAACCCTTTTGTAAATAAATTTAAGTTAGGAAATATTCCACACCCTGGACAAGCCTGGTGTCCTGGAGCTATCCTTTTTGGCATTACTGTTAATTCTCTTGTATTAACTCCTTTAACTACTAATGTGTCCGTTTCATCATCTTTTTCGACTGTTAGATTGTTTTCAAAATAATCACTAACTACATTTTCTACTTGTTTTTTTGGTTCATAATGTTTATTTCCTTCATATGCCCCTATATAATCAAAGTCTTTATCTACTTTGCCGTTTTCTGCAACTTGTAGTGCTTCTTCTAATAATAAAACAGCATCATCTACATAAAATTCTTTTCCACCTAGTCCATAAATTTTACTGAAAACTAATGTCTTATTTTCTAAGTCATCCTTTAATGTTGCTCGAATTTCTATACTCATATTTCCTGCTTTAGCTCCGTAGCTTTCTTGTCGGTCTGCTACACATAAACTTTTAACATTTCTGAATATATCTTGAATTTCTTTTTTAGGCCATGGTCTAATAACATTAGCTGATACAACCCCTACCTTTTTTCCTTGTTTTCTTAATAAGTCAACGGCCTCTGTAGCTGTATCAAAGGATGAGTTTAATACAAATAAGCAAGCTTCTGCATCTTCCATTTTATAAGCTTCTAATATATTATAATATCTTCCAGTTAAGCGTCCATATTCCTCCATTACCTTTGGCAGTATGTCATAAGCTTTATCCATAGCTCGACTTAGTTGTACTTTATTATTTATTAAATCTGGTTCATTCATATAGGGGCCGAAGGTAACTGGTTTTTTAGGATCTAAAGCTGTATATTGGGGTTTGTATTCTCCTATAAACTCCTGAACATGTTTATTATCTTTAAAAATATAGTTTCTTCTTTTTTGGTGACTGGTAAAGAAACCATCACTGGTAACGATTACTGGTAACATTACCTCTTGTTGTTCTGCTATTTTTGTACCAATTATATTAAAATCATAAACTCTTTGAGGGTCTTTTGCCATTAAAATAATCCAACCTGTATTTAATGTATACATGATGTCACTATGATCACCTTTAATATCTAATGGACCTGACACTGTTCTTGCCACAACATTTAATATCATTGGTGCTCTTGTTCCTGATTGTACTGGAAGTTGTTCCAATGCATATAATAATCCATTTGCAGAGGTTGCATTAATTACTCTTCCCCCTGCTATAGCAGCTCCATAGCAAATTCCAGCAGCTCCATGTTCTCCATCAGCTGGAATTAGTACAGTTTCATGGTGTCCTTCTGCTTTATGAGAACTTAATTCCTCTGGTATTCCTGTTGATGGTGTTATTGGAAAGTATCCCATTACATGAAAATTCATTTGGGTGGCAGCTAAAGCAGCCATTTCATTACCGTTCTTAAAGACGATTTCCTGCTCTCTCATAATAAATCTCCCTTCTATTACAATTTAGCTGTTAATTTTTCAACCTCATGCTCTGCTTCTAATTCTTCTGTTAAAGCTTCAACAGGACAGACATCTACACATCTTAGACAACCTTTACAGTATTGATAGTCTAAGCCTACATTGTATTTTTGCATTTTACCTGATTTTGTATCTTCTTTAGAGACAAACTTAAAGCAATAATCTGGACATGTTGTTTCACACATACCACAATGAATACATCTTCCTTCGTGAAATAGTGGGATTTTTCCTTGCCTACTGGTTTGATTATTTTTCACTATGATATTTCCGGGCTCCATGATAATGCCCCCAATAGGAGCATTTTCATAACCCCAATCCCCTTGTGTCTCTTTAAATGGTATGTATGGAAATTTTCCATCTTCATCAAAGTGATCAATATCGACTCTATCGAAGCCCGCATTGAAACCTCTTAAATTCGCTTTTAATTGATTTTCATACTTCTTGCCAAAGGTTTCTTCAATAGCATCTATCATTGCACTCTTGTCCATAAAATCCATTGCTTTTGCTATTGCTCCAATCATTACTACATTCATTCTAACTTTTTCTTCGTAAGCAATTTTGATAGCGTCAACTGTGATTACTCTTCCACCTACTAGTCTTAAATATTCTCTAGCCTGTTGAGGCGTTTTATCAGTATTAATTACTACTGTAGCACTGGCATCTACTCCTGCTGTAATAGGTAACCTTGCAGCAAGGTTTTCATGGAAAATCCCTAAAATATGTGGTTCTGTAACTGGACTGTTAATTCTAACTGGCTGGTTATGATCACAATATCTAATAAATGAACTTACAGGGGTACCCTTTTTTTCCGATCCATAACTTGCAAAGTTTGATCCATTAAAACCCATACCTACTACCCCTGCTTCTGCAATTATTTTACCTGCTACATTAGCACCAAGTCCTCCAATGCTTTCCAACCTTATTTCAAAAAAACCAAACTGATTCTTCTTTGGTAAAGTTCCTTTCTGCACATTAATTGCCTCCTTTACATCATTTATATATTTTTTATTATGATAACTCATCTATGTAACTTTTTAGTTGTGCGCCTTCTCCTTCACTACATTTTAAAATTTTTATATTTTCTGTATTGAAATTTTTTAAGTATACTGTAAATTGATGATCTTTTTCATTAGTTTCATAAAATATACATCTAAATCCCTCATTATATGAATCTTGAAAATCTTTAATTGCTGGTGTTTTTATATTTTTATCATTGCTCATTGTACTTTTCCTTTCTTATTATTATTATTATTGGTTTTATTTATATTATTAAAGTCTCCATATAAACTTATAATAATCAAAATTAATAAGGTTTATTCACATAAGAGTAATATTGATTTTTATTAGTTATTAAATTATTTATTTTTATTAATATTTTATTTCGTTCTCTATCTATTTTTTTTAAACAAACATTAATTGTTTGTTTATTCTATATAATCTTATATAATGTAAATATACATATTATAAAGGTGGGTGTTTTTAAATGGGTTTCATAAAAAGCAGATGGGTTATTGGCTTAGTTATTGTTTTATTAGGTGTTACTCTTCTTTTGAATAATTTAAATATTACTAACATCAATATTAGTAGTATTATTTCAGCTTACTGGCCAATATTATTGATGTTCTTTGGTCTAAAGTTTTTATTCAACAAAGAGAGTAAAGGTGAAGTTTTAACAGGTATAGTCATAATATTTATTGGTTTTATTTTTTTAGGAAGAAACCTAGGCTTGTTTTACATTAGTTTTTCAATTTTATGGAAATTAATTTGGCCTTTGATTTTAATATTAGCAGGTATAAGTTTTATATTTGGTCATAATAATTCTGGAAAAACTAACTTTGCTATTATGAGTGGTATTGAAAAGAAAAAACAACAATGGTTTTTCGAAAGTAGTTCATACATAGCTTTTATGGGCGGTATTGATCTTGACCTATCGATTGCTGAAATTCCAGATGGAGAAAGTATACTTGACTTAACTGCAGTAATGGGTGGAATTGAAATTATTGTACCTAGAGATGTGAAAGTTATTTGTGAAGGATCAGTTTTTTTAGGCGGACTAGAATTATTAGATCGTTCAGCAGGAGGAATTATATCTTCTACTAAGTCTGTTCAGGATGGCAGTCTAATTAATAAAAAGATTGTTAAAATTTATTGTAGAGCCTTAATGGGTGGAATTGATATTAAAAGTAAATAAATAAAAACCCCTTATATAATACGTCTATTATATAAGGGGTTTTTATTTATAAGATTCTTTATACATGGTGGTAATAACTTTTATAAACAAGTTTAAGGTTTTTATGCGTTCTTCATCATCTATATCGCTTTTAATATCTATTGTGCTATAATCTAATTTTTTATTTTGTTTTTTATGTTTTCTATATATATCTAAATAAATTACTTTGTTTTGCATAAAAACATCACATCCTTTTCAATTTATAATGTTTTTAGTGAACTTGCTTAAAGTTTTTTGTTTTTTTATTTCGTTATATATATTTTCTACTTTTTTTATAAAAATCCTGCAAATTTATATTTATAAAATATTTATTTTTAATTTATAATCTATGAGTGGCTTTTATCTATGTTATTCAATTTATGTACTATTTAATTTTCATTCCTAATATTTAATAACATAAGTAAAGGGCAGATATTCACAAGAATATCTACCCTAACTATTAACATATAAACAACTAAAATTAAACTGCCTACTTATATAGACAGTTTAATTAAAAAATACCGCGACGTCCTACTCTCCCAGGAGGCTGCCCTCCAAGTACCATCAGCGCTGAAGAGCTTAACTTCTGTGTTCGGGATGGGAACAGGTGTGACCTCTTCGCTATTGTCACGGCATTTTAACCATATGACCGATA
>CALJEQ010000033.1 GCA_938074565.1 uncultured Alkaliphilus sp.
AAGTTAAGAAAATTCTTTATGTTAAACACAAAGCTTTAGTCAAAGTTTGGGGTAAGATGCTTAAAAAATTTTTGGGTATTAACTTTAAATATAAAACTAAAACCTTTTGGGGTAGGGAAATATATGTTCCACCTTTTGATGTGGATTCAAGTAGTTTGCTTTTCTTTGGTTCCCTGTTTGAATACGAAATTATAAAATTTTTGGTAAAAAAACTAAAAGAAAATGACATTTTTTATGACATTGGAGCCAATTTAGGCTTCTATACCATTTTAGCTCAAGAGTTCATTGACCAGGAAAAAGGAGAAATACACGCTTTTGAGCCATTACCTGAGATATTTAGCTTATTGTGCGAGAATGCTAAGGTTCATTACTTTAAAAATACCTTTCTCAATAACTTGGCAGTTTCTGACAAGATTGGAGAGGCTGAATTCTATAACAAGACTACTCTCTCACATAGCGGCGGGAGTTCTTTGATATTTAGAAAAGAGCTTGATTCTGCTGAAAAAATTAAAGTAAAAACTATAACCCTTGACGAATATATTAAAACTCATAAACCTCCTACCATTATAAAGATTGATATTGAAGGAGCAGAATATTTGGCACTAAAGGGTGCAGAAAATTTATTGAAAATTTACTCGCCTATCATCATTATGGAAACCCTTGGAGATGACCTTTTGCCAGACCCCTCATTAAGAAGAAATGCCGTAGCTTTACTAAAAGAATTCGGTTATAGAGCATATAACATTTTATCAGACGGGGGGATTGAAGAAATGGATTATAATATTTTCCATTCAATGAGAGGAGTAAATAATTATGTCTTTAGTAAATAATGATTCATTTTAGAAGGAGGTGAGCTAATGAAAATTTTGTCAGTGATAACTCCAGTTAGTTATGGTGGGGGTGAAAATCAACTTGTGTTGCTGGCCAGAGAATTTTTTAATTCGGAGATTATATTATGATTCGTATACTTTTTTTGCGCTCTAATCCAATAGACCCAGACCCAAGAGTAGAAAAAGAAGCCCTTGCCCTTAAAAAAGCAGGTTACTCTATCGTAGTCCTAGGATGGGATCGGTCTGCTTCCCTACCTATAATACAAGAGAAAGAATATGGCATAATAGAACGTCTACCAATAGCTGGAAAATTTGGTTCAGGAATGGCTAACTTGCCAAGTCTTCTTAAATTTCAAATAGAGTTAATCAAATATCTTTGGAAAAATCGTAAAAATTATAGCATTATACATGCCTGTGATTTTGATACAATTCTACCAGCTCTTATAGCTAAGATTATATTAAGAAAAAAAGTTGTATACGATATTTTTGATTTTTATGCTGACATGATTAAAAATATTCCTAATTGGATACGAAAGATAATAAGATATATGGACATAAAAGCTATCGAACTTGCTGATGCTGTAATTCTTGCTGATGAATCTAGGATAAATCAAATTTCTGGAGCTAAACCTCGGAATCTCATTTTTGTTTACAATTCACCTGAAATAACCTCTTTGCCAAAATTACCACCTCTACATCCACCTTACAGAGTAGGTTATGTTGGGCTTCTTGATACTTCAAGAGGCTTAATAACAATGATAGATGCAATAAAAGATTTGTCAGATTGGATATTGGAATTAGCGGGATTTGGAGGTGATGAAGAAAAAATTCTTATAAAAGCAAAGTCTTTTAATAATATACGATTTTATGGGCGCATACCTTATGAAAAGGCATTAGCTATTTATGAGTCGTCACATGTACTTTTTGCTACTTACGATCCGAGAATACCTAATCATCGTTTTTCAAGTCCTAATAAGGTATTTGAAGCAATGGCTCTTGGCAGACCTATAATAGTTGCAAAGGGGATGGGCATAGACAGACTTGTGGAAAAATATGGACTTGGATTTGTTGTTGAGTACGGTAATGTAGAACAATACAAATCCGTTTTAAAAGAAATATCTCAATGGGATGAGAAAACATGGCGTTCTTTTATAGAGCATGCTCATAAAGTGTATAAAAGCAAATACGCTTGGGAAATACAAGCTGAACGTTTATTACAACTATACGATAAATTAGCACGGAGAAAGAGCAATGAAAGATAAAATAAAAGTTCTATGTGTCTTTGGAACAAGACCAGAGGTTATAAAAATGGCTCCAGTTATTTATGAACTAAATAAATATCCAGAAAGATTTGAAATTAAAATTTGTATAACAGCACAACACAGAGAAATGCTTGATCAAATGCTTACACTATTTAAAATCCATCCCGACATAGATTTAAATTTAATGAAAAAAAATCAAACTTTGTCAATGCTTACCTCTAAAATTATCCTCACCATGACCAAAGTATTGAAAAGAGAAAGGCCTGATATAGTTTTAGTACAAGGAGATACTACCTCTGCAATGGCCACAGGATTAGCCGCGTTTTATCTTGGTATCCCTATAGGTCATATAGAAGCTGGTTTGCGTACATATGATATATATAACCCCTTCCCAGAGGAGATAAACAGAAGAATTTTAGCAGTACTGTCTACTTATCATTTTGCCCCTACTATCAGGGCCGTAAAGCATTTAATACAAGAAGGCATTGATTCAAAAAGTGTGTTTCTCGCGGGAAATACAATTGTCGATGCTATATATTGGATCCTAAAACAACCAATTTCTGAAAGTATAATTAATATATTTTCTCAAATTGGTCTACCTGAACCCACAAAGTGTGAGAAAGAACCTTTGCCTTATAAGTTAATAGTTGTGACTGTTCACCGAAGAGAAAGTTTTGGATATCCTATCGAACAAATTTGTAAAGCCTTAAGAATAATAGTTGAAAGAAATCGTGATGTATTATTAGTTTTTCCTGTACATCTGAATCCAAACGTACGAAACACTGTTAGGAGATTTCTTTCAAATCACCCTCAAATAAAATTACTAGAACCAATACAATATGATGCCTTTATTCATTTACTTAATTGTTCTTATTTAATTCTTACAGATTCTGGTGGAATTCAAGAAGAAGCTTCAGTTCTATGTAAACCAGTATTAGTTTTAAGAAAAGTCACAGAAAGACCAGAAATAGTTGAAACTGGATTGGCAAAACTTGTTGGTACGGACCCAGAGAAAATAGTGCAAGAAACCGAAAATCTTCTATATAATCAGGAACTTTATAAATCTATGATTAAAAAAGTTGAAATTTTTGGTGATGGAAAAGCAGCTAAGCGTATAGTTTCTATTTTAATGAACAAATTAATAAACAAATATACAAGATGTTGATTCAGAATTTTATAGATAGAATCCTAAACATCTATCCCCTTATGTATCTTATCCCTGCCCTATTAGTGCTACTTAGAATTGAAAGTAAAAAAATTCTCTTATTTTTAGCTATATTTTACACATTAATAATAGGTTTTAGACACCAAGTGGGGGCGGATTGGGAAAATTATTTAATTATTTACAATCAAGCTGAAGTTTTAGGTTTTTTTGAATTTTTGTCCTATACTGACCCAGGATATGCCCTTGTAAATTGGATATCCTATAAGATTGGTGGTGGTACATACCTTGTCAATTTAGTATGTGGAGCCCTATTTATGTATGGGTTATGGAAATTTTGTAGCAGGGAATTAAATCCAACCCTTGCCTTTTTGATTGCCATACCTTACTTGGTGATTGTAGTAGCCATGGGTTATACTCGGCAATCGGTGGCTATTGGCCTTGTGCTTCTTGCTATGTATTTCTTCTTTGAAAAAAATCTATTTCGCACCGTCCTTGCCCTAACATGGGCTACCTTTTTTCATATAACCGCTATTTCCGCTTTATTATTTCTTTTACTCCTTCCTAACATTAGCGTTAAGAACAAGATAAAAATAGGCTCTTTAACGACCTTACTTTTTATACTCATTGCCTTGCCAAGGCTGGAAGGCATGATAAATCTTTATATAACTCAAGTTATGCAAGCACAAGTCATGCACTCTCAAGGTGGTTTAATAAGAATATTAATGAACATTATCCCAGCCTTCTTGTTTTTAGTCTATAGAGATAGGATTACAAAAAACTCTTATGAGAAAAGCGTAATATCCTTAGCTTCCCTGTTTTCTTTCCTTTTGCTTATGATAGTTTTTAAGTTTTCTACTATTGCAGACAGGTTGGGATTGTACATTGCCCCTATTCAAATGTTTGTGTTTAACAGACTTCCAGAGGTCTTTGAAAGGGATAGGCTTAGGCTTATTATTATAGTTGGTATTGTTTTATAC
>CALJEQ010000034.1 GCA_938074565.1 uncultured Alkaliphilus sp.
AACACTTTGCCAAGAAAAATACTCCATTATCTTACTCCAGATGAATCATTCGAAGATCACTTAAGAGAGATTATATACGACTAAATATCCATAATATTACAGTTTAAAAATTAGTTCAATTTGCTATTGCAATTTAGGAAACATTGTTAGTTAATAATCTAACAACTTTAATGTTAGAATAAATAGAAATTTTTAAAAAAGTCTTTAAACTAAAACTAATGGGTATATAAAAAAAATAAAATAACATAAAAATTTATAAACATATATATAGGAATTAAAATAAAAAAAGTTGCCAAGTACATTACTTAGCAACTTAACTATATATTATAAAAGTTCTTTTAATAATTCAATAAACCGTCTATTTTCCGCCATAGTACCAATAGAAACACGTATGAAGGTACCATACATAGGGCGAATTATCATACCTTTTTTCTGTAACGCTGTAAATACTTCCTGACAATCTTTCTTTGAGTCAAGGAAGATATGGTTAGTTTCAGATGGAGCATATTGAATACCCATTTCTTCAAAGGCTTTATATAAATATTCTTTACCTTCTACATTAATATCATAACTTTTTTTAATAAACTCTTCATCATCTAAAGCAGCGATGGCAGCAGCTTGAGCCAAAGTGTTAACATTGAAGGGGCCTCTAACTTTATTTAAGTTTGTAATAATTTCTTCAGAAGCCATGGTATATCCAACCCTAAGGGCAGCTAGACCATAAATTTTTGAAAAAGTTCTTAAAAGAAGAATATTAGGGTATTTATCCAATAAAGCAATACTATCTTTTGGATAATCATCTCTTGTAACATATTCAATATAAGCTTCATCATAGACTACAACAATATTTTTTGGTACAGCGTCCAAGAATTCAATAAGTGTTTTTTCTGTAAACATTGTACCCGTTGGATTGTTTGGATTACATAACCAAATTAATTGTGTTTTATCAGTGATTTTACTCTTAATTCCCTCAAGATCATATGTAAAATCTTTTAGTGGGACAATAACAGGAGTACCTCCCATCATTTTTGTAGTAGTTAGGTATCTTGGGAAAGTAACATCGGCAAGAATCACTTCATCCCCTGGGTTAATAAAGGTTTTAGCGATTATGTCCACCATTTCATCAGAACCACTACTTGGCAGAACTTGACTAGATTTAATATTGAATTTTTTAGCCAGCGCATCCCTTAAGTCAGTGATGTTTCCATCAGGATACAAATATAATTCCTCTAGACACTTACGGATGGCTTCCTTTGCTTTAGGTGATGAACCAAGGGGATTTTCATTTGAAGCAAGTTTAATTACTTCCGTTAAACCGTACTCTCTTTTTACATCTTCAATAGGCTTTCCAGGTTTGTAAGGTACTAAATCTTTAATCTCTGGTCGAAACTTAATGCTCATAGATGCTTCCTCCTTTGATTTGCAAAGAAAATTTAAATGTTTACAAGTATATTATAACACAATAACTAAATACAAAATAATGTAAAGATGTAAATTTTTCAATTATTTTATTAATTTTTAATATATATATAGGTTAACCACGTAGAGGTTTTTAAACAATAACATATAAAAAATTTTAACTTAAAACCCATAACTAATAGTAAAGGCTATTAGTAATCAGTAAATTTATACTTAGAGTAATATTGTAGGACAGAATACATATAAATTTGATAGGGGGAGTTTAAAATATATTTTTATAAAAAAAGGAGTTTATCAGAAAGTATAGAATATTTACTTAAATTGAAAATTTCCAAATCTTACATTATTAGGGGGTAATATAATGAAAAGATACGAAGCAGATCGGATTAGAAATATCGCTTTATTAGGACATGGTGGCTGTGGTAAAACAACAGCTACAGAAGCAGCAATATATACCGCAAAACTAATTAATAGAATGGGTAAAGTAGAAGATGGGAATACTGTTTCAGATTTCGATAAAGAAGAGATTTCAAGAAGTTTTTCTGTTAGTACATCAGTAATCCCTATTGAATGGAAGGATCATAAAATTAACCTTATTGATACTCCAGGTTATTTCGATTTTATAGGAGAAGTGCAAAGTGCAATTAAAGTTGCAGGGGGCATTATTATATTTGTGGACGCCACCAGTGGGATAGAAGTTGGAACAGAAAAAGCTTGGGACTTTGCTGCTGAAAAAAAGGCACCAACATTTATGTTTATAAACAAGATGGATCGTGATAATGCAGATTTTGAAAAAGTATTAAATGAATTACGAGAAAAGTTCGGTAAAAAAATTGCACCATTTCAAATACCATTAGGAAATAATGAACACTTTGTTGGGAATGTTAATATAGCTAAAATGATGGCTAGAGAATATAACGGTAAAGATTGTATAGATAAACCAATACCAGAAGAACTAATGGAACAAGCTATGGCTATTAGGGAGATGCTACTGGAGTCTGTGGCAGAAAGTGATGAAGCATTAATGGAAAAATACTTTGCAGGAGAGGTGTTCACTGAAAAAGAAATACAAGTAGGATTAAGACGAGGAATATTAAATGGAGATATTGTACCCGTTATTTGTGGATCAGCTTCAAAAAATATTGGGATACATACATTACTAGACATGATAAATGATTTCTCTCCTTCTCCAAAGGATATGCCACCAAAGCAAGGGAAAAACCCATATAATGATGAAATAGTTGAAAGAACCTTAGAAAAAAATCAGCCCTTTTCAGCACAGATATTTAAAACAATTGTTGACCCTTATGTGGGAAAAATTTCATTATTAAAGATAATATCAGGTACTTTAACTTCTGATATGGAGGTATTAAATGCTAATAAAGATGAAAAAGAAAAACTAAATACGCCTTTCTTGTTGAGGGGGAAAAATCAAATAGAAGTTATAGAAGTTTCTGCTGGGGATATAGCAGCCGTTGCAAAACTTCAGCATTCATCCACTGGGGATACCTTATGTAGTATAAATGAGCCTGTTATATATAGTGGAATAGAATTTGTAGAGCCCCAGTTATATTTAGCAATTGAGCCTAAAGCAAAGGGTGATGAAGAAAAAATAAGTGCAGGATTAAACAAACTGGTGGATGAAGACCCTTCCTTCTCCTTTAATAGAAATAAAGAGACTAAACAGACGGTTATAAAAGGGCAAGGAGAACTTCATATAAAAGTAATTGTTAGTAAATTAAAAAATAAGTTTGGTACAGAGGTTACTTTAAGTGATGTTAGAGTACCTTATCGTGAAACTATAAAAGGCAAAGCAGATGTTCAGGGAAAACATAAGAAACAATCTGGAGGGCATGGACAGTATGGAGATGTAAAAATTAGATTTGAACCTGCAACTGCTGACTTTGAATTTGCAGAGGAAATCTTTGGAGGTTCTGTGCCGAGGGCATATGTTCCTGCTGTTGAAAAAGGTATAAGAGAATGTTTGGAAACAGGGGTTTTAGCAGGATACCCAGTTGTAAACGTTAAAGCAGTATTATATGATGGATCATACCACGATGTTGACTCTTCAGAAATGGCTTTTAAAATTGCCGCTTCTGTAGCCTTTAAAAAGGGTATAGAACAGGCAAAACCTATATTACTAGAACCAATTGTTGAGGTACGGGTTTGTGTATCGGAAGAGTATATGGGAGATATAATGGGAGACCTTAATAAAAGAAGAGGAAGAATTATTGGTATGGAACCACAGGAAAATGGTGGTCAGTTAATTATAGCAGAAGTACCTCAGTCTGAAATGTTTAAGTATGCCACAGACCTACGTTCAATGACTCAAGCTAGAGGGGTATTTACAATGTCCTTTGTAAGGTATGAAGAAGTACCTCAAATGATTAGTGAAAAGATTGTGGAAGCTGCTAAAGTAGCTAAAGAATAAATATAGTTTTTATTTTAAAACATCCTAATTGACGAAACAACATAGAATATATATTATATTAAAAACCAGCAAGTAGATGTATTTCAATACATTGCCTTGCTGGTTTTTTAGGTTAAACAGACTAGATTTAGTTAAAAAAATTGCCAAAAAATACATTGAGATAATTTCTACTTTTAATTAAAACTAAATAGGAAAGGAGTGATTATATATGCCTCAATATTTACTTGATTTTTCAGGGGAATTAGGTCCTAGTGATAACCAAAAACTATTGCATACAATAAAGAATGTTAACCATGAAGATGAACTGTTAATTACTATGGATAGTAATGATGCCCATCAAGCAGATCAAATTTTTCGTATATTAGACAATCATCAGTTTCAGTATTTACCAAAGGGGACAGGTAGTGGAGCTAAATATCAGATATATGCTAGAAGAAAATAAATAAGAAAACAAAAAACTGCTTATAAGTAGGTGCTATTAATACTTATCAGCAGTTTTTACTAATATTTTAATAAAAAAATAAGGGATATACATATACATATTTAAAAACAAGAAAATAAAAGTAATCATTAGAAAAATTATATTTTATTAAATCATTTGTTTATAATAATTATTTTTGGGAAATTTTTATAATAAATGGGATTTGAGAGTAAAAAAACTTTTATTTATAATAAAGTCAAAGAAAAGTAAAAAGCTGTTTAGATGATGGTAACTATATTTGTATAGTATAAACTTTTTATTATAGGAGGGTGGATTATGCTATGTAATGAGTGTAAGAAACGAAATGCAGTTGTTCATATGACAAAGATGACTAATGGCAAAAAAGAAGAACTTCACTTATGTGAAATGTGTGCTAAAGCTAAGGATGGTGGTTCTATAGAACATCATTTTTCTATCCCCAACTTTTTTGCAAGTCTTTTAGAAAATAATCTTCATCCACAGGTTAATATGAATTATCACAATGGAATTCAATGTCAACGTTGTGGATATACGCTAAGTCAATTCAAACAATCAGGTAGAATGGGTTGTGATGAATGTTATGAAACTTTTAAAGAAAAAATCAACCCCTTAGTTCGTAGGATACAAGGTAATACCAATCATATAGGAAAAGTTCCAAAACGAACTGGTGGTGTCATTAGAGTAAAAAGACAAGTAAAACAATTAAAGAATAAGTTACAAGAGGCAATTGTAAGGGAAGAATTTGAGGTGGCAGCTGAAATTAGAGATACCATTAAAGGTTTAGAACAGGAAATAAATGAAATGTAGGAGGGATAGGAATGCCTAAATGGTTAGAGGAAACGGGACCTGAAGCAGATATTGTTATTAGTAGTCGAATTAGAATTGCACGGAATTTGGAGGAATTACCTTTTCCCTATTTACTTGATGAAAAAAGAGGAGAGGAAGTTATTAATCAAGTACATCAAGCTGTTATTGAAGGTAATTCCAACTTAAAAAATGATTTTAATTTATTATTAATTAAAGATTTGGATAAAATAACAAGGTTAAAATATGTAGAGAAACATTTAATAAGTCCAGATTTAGCCAAGAATACAATAAAAGGTAGTATGTTAATTAATAAAGAAGAAAGTATTAGTGTATTAATTAATGAAGAAGATCACATTAGAATACAATGCCTTTTACCTGGACTACAATTAGATGATACATGGAGCTTAGCGGATAAGATAGATGATTTAATTGAAGAGAAAATAAAATACGCCTTTGATGAACAGTTGGGATACTTAACTTCTTGCCCCACCAATTTAGGTACAGGGATAAGGGCATCAGTGATGATGCATTTGCCTGTTTTAAATATGACAGGTTATATTAATGGTATTCTTCAAGCCTCCAGTCAAATAGGCATTACAATTAGGGGAATTTATGGTGAAGGAACTGAGTTTTTAGGAAATATTTTTCAAATTTCAAATCAAATTACTTTAGGGATTACAGAAGAGGAGATAGTTAAGAACTTAAAGGATGTAGCAACACAAATTGTCCACAAGGAAAGATTAATGAGGGAGAATTTGTTGAGGGAGAAGCCAATTGAGTTGGAGGATAAAGTATTTAGATCCTATGGAATATTAAAAAATGCCCGTATATTAAATACCAATGAGGCGATGAAGTTGATTTCTGATGTGAAATTAGGTATAGCATTGGGTTTATTAAATGAAGTTACCCTGGAGAAAATGAATCAATTAATGTCATTAATTCAAATAGGGCATATGCAAGATTATTATAATGCTGAACTAAGTGAAGTAGAAAGAGACATAAAGAGGGCAGAACTAATTAGAAACACCCTATAATAGAGGAGGTATTGGTATGTCTATATTTAATAGATTTACAGAAAGAGCACAAAAAGTAATTGTTTTATCCCAACAATTTGCACAGAATATGGGACATAATTATGTGGGGACAGAACACGTATTACTGGGACTAATTGAAGAAGGTGAAGGTATTGCATCCATCACATTAAAGAATATGGGGGTTAATTTAGATAAGTCGAAAAATAAAATAGTGTCTATGGTTGGTTATGGAAATGAAAAAGGAGAACTACTTGGATTTACCCCTAGAACAAAAAGAATATTTGAACTGGCATTTGCTGAAGCAAGAACCTTAGGTCATACTTATGTTGGTACAGAGCATTTACTTTTGGGTATTCTTAGGGAAGGCGAAGGTGTAGGTACAAAAATCCTTTTAGAGGAAGGTTTAAATTTAGAAAAAGTTAGACAAGAGGTATTAAAATTATTGAATAATAACATGGGTAAAAACTCAAACCATACCCCAATAGAAAATAATAATCCCAATAGCAGTAATACACCAATCCTTAATCAATACGGTAGAGACTTAAATCAGTTGGCGGTAGAAGGTAAGTTAGACCCTGTTATTGGTAGAAGTACAGAAATAGAAAGAGTGATACAAATATTAAGTAGAAGAACTAAAAACAACCCTTGTCTAGTTGGTGAACCAGGGGTGGGTAAAACAGCTATAGCAGAAGGGTTAGCCCAAGAAATAGTAGATGGAAGCATACCAGAATTGTTAAAGGATAAACGGGTTGTTACATTGGATTTAGCATCAATGGTGGCTGGTTCAAAATATAGAGGTGAATTTGAAGATCGATTAAAGAAGGTAATGGAAGAAATTAGACAGTCGGGTAATGTTATTTTATTTATTGATGAAATTCATACAATAATTGGAGCAGGTGGAGCAGAAGGGGCTATTGATGCTTCAAATATTTTAAAACCAGCTTTAGCCCGTGGGGAAATACAGGTTATTGGTGCAACCACAATGGATGAATATAGAAAGCATGTGGAAAAAGATGCAGCCTTAGAAAGACGTTTTCAACCCATTACAATAAAAGAACCTAATGTAGAAGATTCAATAAAAATATTAGAGGGATTACGAGATCGCTATGAAGCCCATCATAGAGTAAAGATTACCGATGAAGCATTGAGGGCAGCTGCGGAGCTATCCCATCGGTATATCACTGATCGATTTTTACCCGATAAAGCCATTGATTTAATAGATGAGGCAGCTTCTAAAATACGTTTAAAAATGGTTACTGCCCCTGCGGACTTGAAAGATTTAGAAGATAAATTAGAACAACTCATGAGTGAAAAAGATGAGGCTATCAGCATACAAGATTATGAACGAGCTGCCGAAATTAGAGATCAAGAAAAGCAAATACAAGAAGAATTAGAGAATAGAAAAAATAACTGGAAAGGAGTAAGTCCATCTAATCAAACTGTTGTAGGACCAGAAGAAGTTGCGACGGTTGTATCTACTTGGACAGGAATACCAGTCAATAAGTTACAACAGGAAGAATCGGAAAAGTTATTGAAATTAGAAGAAATATTACATGATAGAATTATTGGTCAAGAAGAATCAGTAAAATCGGTTTCAAAGGCAATCAGAAGAGCAAGGGTGGGACTAAAAGATCCCAAAAAGCCCATTGGTTCATTTATTTTCTTAGGGCCCACAGGTGTGGGTAAAACAGAACTGTCTAGAGCGTTGGCAGAAGCAATGTTTGGTGATGAAAATGCCATGATAAGAATTGATATGTCAGAGTATATGGAAAAACATACGGTTTCTAGACTCATTGGATCACCACCAGGCTATGTTGGGTTTGATGAGGGGGGGCAATTAACTGAAAAGGTAAGAAGAAATCCCTATTCTGTTGTTCTATTTGATGAAATTGAAAAAGCCCATCCAGATGTGTTTAATATACTATTACAGATATTAGATGATGGTCGCTTAACTGATGCTAAAGGAAAAACAGTAGATTTTAAGAACACTGTAGTCATTATGACTTCAAATGTAGGAGCCCATACCATCAAAAAACAAAGGACTTTAGGGTTTGTTGCAAAAGAAACAGATCATGCTAAAGGTGAATATGAAAAGATGAGGGAAAATGTTATGGAAGAACTACGAAGAACCTTTAGACCAGAGTTCTTAAATAGAATTGATGATATTATTGTTTTCCACGGATTAGAGCGGGAACATATAGGAGAGATTATTGACTTAATGTTAAATGACTTAAATAAACGTTTAAGTGGTTTAGATATACAGCTGGAGGTTAAAGAAGATGCAAAGGTATATATAGCTGATAAAGGATTTGATCCACAATTTGGAGCTAGACCATTAAAAAGAGCTATACAAAAAATGGTGGAGGATAAATTGTCAGAAGAATTATTAAAAGGAAATATCTCGGAGGGAAATAAAGTAATGCTGGATTTAATAGATGAAGAGTTGGTGGTGAAAAAAATAGAGGCCTAAGGTCTCTATTTTTTATGGAAGGTTTTAAAATTGTAGTAGAGTATGTTAAAATGAAATAATGAAATAAAATAGGGCAGGTGATGGCATGGCAAAAACTAAGTCTAAGTTTTTATGTCAGCAGTGTGGCTACGAAAGCCCAAAATGGTTAGGTCGATGTCCTGGGTGTAATCAATGGGGAACTTTAGAGGAAGAACTAATAAATAAAAAAGAAAACAAAAGATCTCCATCAATTGTAGGTAAAACACGACCTCAACCAATTCAAAGCATAAAATCCAGTGCCCATGAACGATATGACACCCAGAATGAAGAACTGAATCGGGTTTTGGGTGGTGGAATGGTAAAGGGTTCTTTAACGCTTATTTCAGGGGAGCCAGGCATAGGAAAATCTACTTTAATTTTACAGGCTGGAGGTAAAATAGCTGAAAAATATGGTAAAGTACTATATGTCTCTGGAGAAGAATCAGAAGAACAAATAAAAATGAGGGCAGAGAGGCTAAATGCCTTAACAGATGAATTATATGTTGTATCAGAAACCAACATAGATACAATTGAAAAGTATATTGAAGAAATGAGTCCTGTTTTTATTATTATAGATTCTGTGCAAACCCTCTATAGGGAAGAATTAACTTCAGCACCAGGAAGTGTTTCTCAGGTTAAAGAATGTGTAAATAATTTAATGAGAATAGGAAAAAGTTCGCATATACCTATGTTTATTGTGGCCCATGTAACCAAACAAGGGGACTTGGCAGGGCCTAGAGTTTTAGAACATATGGTGGATACAGTGCTACATTTCGAGGGAGAAAGAACCCAAGAATTCCGCATATTAAGGGCCTTAAAAAATCGTTTTGGAACCACCAGTGAAATAGGTGTTTACGAAATGAAACAAGAGGGGTTAGTGGAGGTGGCTAATCCATCTGCAATGTTTTTAGAATCGTTAACAGAAGAATCGGAGGGAGCAGTGGTGGTGGCCACTGTGGAAGGAACAAGACCCTTGTTAGTGGAAATACAGGCATTGGTAACACCTTCTAATACGGGGTTTCCTAGAAGAACTGCGGTGGGAATAGATCTAAACCGTTTAAATTTAATTATTGCAGTATTGGAAAAAAAATTAGGACTACCTCTAATGAATTATGATGTGTATATTAATGTTGTGGGTGGTTTAAAATTAGAAGGAACTTTTACAGATTTAGGGGTGGCGACTGCCATATATTCTAGTCTTAAAGGCATTACTATTGCAACAAGAAAACTATTAGTTATTGGAGAAATAAGTTTAACAGCTGACATTAGACCTGTTCTTCAATTGGAAAAGATGGTGAAAGAAGCTGAAAAAATGGGTTTTGCTGCTTGTATTGTACCAGAAAAAAATATAAGTAAGCTAATTCAATTTAAAAAGATAGCTGTAAAGGGTGTTAATAATATTAAAGAGGCTTTAGGTTGTATAGGAAATATTTAGAATAAGTTACAATTAATATGTTAATATAGTCTATTTTAGGTAAGAATAAAAATAAACTATGTAGGTATTGATTAAGGAGGGTTGTTGTTCATTGAAAGAGGAAGAAAAAAGACAAAAACAATATTTAGAGACAATGAAAATGTTATCACCAGGAACTCCATTAAGAGAAGGATTAGAAAACATATTAAGGGGTAAAATGGGGGCGTTAATTGTAATAGGAGACAGTAGCGCAGTGATGGATATTGTAGATGGAGGATTTTCTTTAAATGTAGATTTTTCCCCTGCCTATATATATGAATTGGCAAAAATGGATGGTGCAATTATACTAAATCGTGATGTAAAAAAGATATTATATGCAAATACACAATTAATACCAAACCCATCCATTCATTCTTCGGAAACAGGTATACGCCATAGAATTGCAGAACGGGTGGCAAAAGAAACGGGAGAAGTGGTTATCTCAATATCTCAAAGACGAAATATCATTACACTATACCAAGGTTATAATAAATATATAGTTCAAGATACAGGAAGAGTTTTAACTAAAGCAAATCAAGCTATTCAGACATTAGAGAAATATAAAGTAGCCTTAAATCTGGGAATGAATCATCTAAGTGCTTTAGAATATGAAGACCTTGTGACGATTTATGATGTTGTGGTGGTTTTACAAAGAACTGAAATGGTAATGAGAATTGTTTATGAGATAGAGAAATTTATCTGTGAATTAGGAAATGAAGGGCGCTTAATAAGTATGCAGTTGGAAGAATTGGTTGCTAACGTGGAAGAAGACGGAATGAATGTAATTAATGACTATAATCTAAACGAAGAGTTTAATTCTACAGCTATATTAAAACAAATAAAGAGTTTAACCTCAGAAGAACTATTAGACCTTTCGAATATTGCTAAGATTCTAGGCTATGAAAATAATGTAACTGCATTGGACGTTTCAGCCTTTGCAAAAGGTTATCGGTTACTGAATAAAATACCCCGTTTACCCTCGGTTGTTATTGAAAATTTAGTAAAACAGTTTGGCGAGTTTCAGAACATTCTAAAGGCATCCATCGAAAAACTAGATGATGTTGAAGGAATTGGGGAAATTAGAGCAAGGGCGATAAAAGAAGGACTAACCAGGTTGCAAGATCAAGTGATGATGGGGAGACAAATATAAATAAAACAAAGGACTGTATAAGTGTTATTCAGTCCTTTGTTTTATTACTATAATAAGCGATATTTTCCTAAAGCTTTTAATTGTTCATTGTAGTTAGTTAACATATCTTCAATATCAATCTTAAATAAATTACACATAGCAGTTAAATAAAAGAAATTGGTTGATATTTCATGTTCTATTTTTTCTTTGCAAATATCACACAATTCTCCTTTAATATGGTTATTCATATAGCCCTTAAGTTGAGAATAGGAAGCG
Organism: uncultured Alkaliphilus sp.; assembly: GCA_938074565.1. Classification (GTDB taxonomy): domain Bacteria; phylum Bacillota; class Clostridia; order Peptostreptococcales; family Natronincolaceae; genus Alkaliphilus. The sequence continues at coordinate 11,498 of CALJEQ010000034.1, forward strand.
TCAGAAGGAACTTCTTGCTTTTCTACATGAATTTGAATACAACCACAGTATGTAGCCGATTTGGCAACAGCACGGTTGATTTTTGCTGAACTTTCCTGTAATTTGGTTAGAATATCTAGAATACTTCTATGTCGAATTAATACATCATCCACTACTTCTTGAAAATTATTTGTTGGAAACTTATCCATATTGTCCACTCCTTGAGTTTGTTTGGTTTTTAAGTTTTCTATTTATTTAATATTATTATATGTGTTAACCATTTCTTTTGTCAATTGGAGGAGAATGGATTTAAAAAAACAATCCTAAATTGCAATAGCAAATTGAACTAATTTTTAAACTGTAATATTATGGATATTTAGTCGTATATAATCTCTCTTAAGTGATCTTCGAATGATTCATCTGGAGTAAGATAATGGAGTATTTTTCTTGGCAAAGTGTTA
>CALJEQ010000035.1 GCA_938074565.1 uncultured Alkaliphilus sp.
ACTAGTCCCTATATCCTCACTTTCTTTCATGAGTAAATGAACATGATTATCCATTAAACAGTACCCATACAAGTTAAATCCTCCATTAGTTTTGGCAGTTAAAAGTTTCTCTATAAATACTCTTCGATCTTCGTTATCTAAGAATAGATTTCTTCCTGTAGCGTTTCAAAATAAATAGCAAATTTTATCAGAATAAATTGCAAAACTGTGAATAATGCTCTTTTAATTTTTATACATTATCCACAGTTTTATTTCAAGAGTATTTTTAATTAATTTTTAAACATAATTTGTAATACTTTTAAACAAAATTTTATTCGTTGGGATTATACCAGACACTATAAGTGCCTTCCCCTAAATGGGGGAAATTGCTTCTTAACAAAATATGTGTATAATTTGGAAATGTTCTTTCAGTTATAGTTACAGTACCATTTTCTATTAGATATACTCCCGACTCTTCTTCTCCATTTACTAAAATCTCAATTTCAGTATTAACATGTGACTGAAATTCTCCTAAGTAATTTAATATATTTACAGTCAAAATACCTTCCTCTGTATTACTACATTTATACTGAAATTCAGAACCAATATAAAAAGTTTGTTTAGTGCTATCCTCATATATTTCAGTTTTGAAAACAGCCCCCCAAAATGTAACTTCATAACTTTCACTGACTACTTTTTTATTCATTATATAATTCCTCCAATTAATAGATAACTTGCTATTCCTGTATTTTTAAGTCTTAGTTTAAAATTATTATTGAATTTTATTGATTGAGTTATTAAGCTTATTTTTGATTCAGTGAAACTCATGCTTAACCCCATTTTTCTACCCGCAGATATTTGACTATATGGATAAATATTACGTTCGAGGTTGCTAGGTGAAGCGAATTCAGAACGTGCAAACAGAAATTGATTCATTCCATATTTTTCAATATTAATTAATCCACCAAACCCAGTCAAAGGCTCCCAAGAAGCGTTATTCTGACTTGCTGAACGGTGTAAAATTTGACCGTCTACCTCTAGTTCTATTTCACATGTATTACCACCAGCGATAGCACGTATCATTATGTAGTCTATATAACCACTACCATCTACACTTGTAAATTCATGTAAAACAGGTGTAGTAGTATTTATATAACCATCACGGTGCATATGCTTATATTCTTTTGTTATTTCATTTTTTATTTCATCAAGAGTTAATTTGTCCGCCAGCGGTAAAAATTCTATATCATTCATCTACTCTTCCACCTCCACTTTTTGATAGATTATGCCCCATGCACCATCCCTTACCCCTAAATTTGCCTTGTATCTCTTTAAAGTGATAGGGTCAGTTATTTCATGGGGTAAAGGATTCATTATATGAGTTTCTACTTCTATTGTTACGCTTGATGGTGTTGCTGCCCCCACATCATTTGCATTTAAAATTACCGACCCAGTCTTGCTATTTACTGACGTTACAGGGGCTTCTATCCCTTCTATTGTGTTACTTATTTCTTCAATTTTGTTATCTAGTTTGTCCCAATTCTCATTGAGTGCAGTTGTTATATTAAATGTATTTTCCTTATCTGCAACAGGATCATATTTAAACAAATTTAAAAAGCTAGTTAAAATACTCAATTTATATCCCTCCTTTTAAAAAGCAAATTTGTCTAAAGTTGTACTTTCTAACGTATCTAAAGTCATTACATTATGAATGTCTTTTATAAGTAAATAACTAAATAGGTATTCAATCGGCATCCTGCATGGCTTTAATTCTTCAAGTATTTCCTGTAGCTTTTCAAAGCCTTTTGGGATGCCTTGAAGCGAAGTAAACTTAATCATTAAGGTTTGTTTCTCTTTATCAAACCAAACCTCTACCTCTCCATTTTCGTAGGATAAAGACATATTTTTAATTATTGTTCCACTTAGTTTGTTTCTTCCTCTCCTGTATGCTATTATGGCGTTTCGTCTCATCTCAATTGTCCCAAGAGGCTGAATGGTAAATATTCTTTCCCACCTTCTTACACCTTCTAAATCAAGGGAATTAAAAAAAGAGTTGTCAAATAATTTATTGACCTTCTCTACTAGTCTTTCAAATACTTTAACTTGTCCTGCTGCTATTACATCAAAATCTTTTATTTCCCTTACACTTACAGGCTGTAGATTCTTTATATCTTTATAGTTATTCATAAGGTAGCACCTCTACATTAAATATAGGAACATAGCCTTTTTCAATTGTTATGTCCTCTATATTATTGTTTAATTCTAACTCCTTATAGTTTTCAACCTCTGGTACTGAAAATATAAGACTTCCAATATAATTGTAGATTACTTGGTCAGCTTCAAATGTTATATCTTTACGGTAGTTTTCTAGTAATGCAGTTAATTTATCACTGATTAGAGGAAGATTCTCGGGTAATGCTTTTACTTTAACTTTAACGTCTATACTTAATATTTTAGCAGATTCAGTTGTTACAACTGTACCTATGTCCACTTGCCCCTCACCTTGCCCTGGTGCGGTAATAGGGTCAAGGTATTCTTGCACCTCATTTATTAAAGCTTCTTCGGCAGGTAGCTTTTCTTGATTTATTATTACTACCTTTACAGTATTAGCACCATCCCACAAAGAAATGACTAAGGCATCACCCACTCCTTGTATTTCTTTAGCCCACGATTTTATCTGGGCTTTATTAGAATTAAATTTTTTATTTGCTAGTGCATCCAGTAATCTACTTCTTAGACTTTCCTCATCTTCTTCATTTGCTCCTACTAGCTTGATTTCTCCTAGTGTGGCACTTTCCAAGCCTTCTATATTACTATCTGGTATTAATCTATCACCTACAGGAGTTCTATTGCCTCTAGTTCCTGTTTCTTCACACACAACTGTATTAGATTCTATAAATCTCCAAAATAAACCATCACTAGAAAAAAAACGTGTTTCAAGCGGTGGCTCTGTTGGTATAAAAACAACTTCTCTTTGAACCGCACGAGCTTCTTTAGGTTCAATACCTTCTACCTTTGCTTCCCTTCTCAGCCATGTCCCACTTGAGGTGTCTGGGTAAATTTGATTTTCTAGTTCTTCTATTTCTATGTTTTTACTTGCAAATTTTAAAGCTACAGGAGCAAGTGCATTATAGATCATGCTGCCTACTCTTTTATCGTAGCCTCGTGGTACTTCATCTAACATTTCATTCAAAATCTCTTCAAAGGTTTCTTTAGGCACTAACCTCACCTCTCTAACTGCTTTTCTATCTCGATGTTTCCATATATGGTCACAACTGTATAACTTACTACAATTTCATCACTTTCAGCCCCTTGTCTAAAGATAAAATCTATACAATCTATTATCCTATCATCTATTAACAAAGCTTCTTTAATCATTCTGGGTGCTTCTGCTTCAATTAAATAAACTTCCTGTCCTATTAAAGTGTCTAGCTCATGCCCGAAGTTATCAGGATAAATTAAGTCTTCATAACGCCTTGTACTTAATATAATATCAATTGTCTGTTTAACAGCCTCTAAATTATTAGTTTCATCTTCAACCCTTAACTTATCTTTGTTTATCCTCCATGTCTTTGATGGCATATTACCTACTTCTAATTGTTCTTCAAAGTCAATGTTTTGTGGAATCAATCTTTATTCCCCACTTTCAATTTAAACACCATTTAAACAGTGTTTAAATCCTATTTTAATTTGTCTAAAACGATAAAGTGTTGACCATTTCTAACCCTTAATAGTAGCAACTTGTCTCCTGCATTTAAGGTATTTCTATCAATATAAGATAGTAGGGTTATAAAAGACTCATCTATTATAAATCGGCTATCTATTTTAACCCTTAACGGGCTTATAGATTCAATTTCACCTGTAGCGTCATCTGTCAGCTTTTTAGCCTCTAGAAGATTTTGTACTATTTGTTGTATCTGCTTAATCATATCAAACCTCCTATACATACATTAGGTTTAATGTCATAGTATGGTGAGAACCTTTTATATTATGGGTGCAGCTCTCTATTAACATCATTTGATTTAGGCTAATGTCTCCGAGGTTTTCAATAACTGTCAATACTGAATTGCCTGCCCTCAAGCTGCTGTCTCCAATAGCTTCTAAGGTTAATGTCCGTTTTAATCTGTTTTTAGCTTTTAATAGGGTTTCTGCTAAGTTCCTTACCTTTCCCTCTGGCATATTTTCTTTAACCTTCTCAGAATATTGTAGGGTTCCCCATCTTTTTATACTGTTACTATCAAAGACAAGATAGACTTCTCTTTTACCTGTTTTTTGTTGTCCCTAAATAGTTTAATTCTATTATAGACATCATCATCTATGGATGTCTTATATTTAAAATCAGTAACTAAGTTATAATCTCCTATTATTAAGTTTGTGGTCAAATTTTTAAAGCTCTTTAAGTTTAACTTTCCAAAGTCATCATAAAATACAAATATTTCATTTGTACCTATTAGTGTTTTATCCAGTGTCCCCTGGATAATATCTATCAAGGTTTTATTATCCTCAATAGTTGATTCGATTAAAAATTTAGTATCTTCCATTACTCCCATTCGCAAATTGAATTGAGTGCATATATGGCGGATCATCTGAGTAGCAGTTCTATTCTTAAAAACAAATGTATCTTTATTTTTAAGATACCTCATTTGGTCATATGCAGTAATATCTATTACTTGAGCTTTATCCCTTTCTTTAGTAAATATATAGCCTTTAAATAGCCTTCTATCTACATCTGTAAGCATGATAGAATCCCCCTCAAAAAAGGGGAAATTAACCTTTTGAATACTTGCCTTTAATGTTGCTGTTTGGTTAATTTGTGTTTTCCACTCTATATTAGAACATAGATGGCTTACATCATAGACCTTACCCCTACTTTCTATCATTAGCTCCATTTGACCACCTGCCCTGGTACTAATTTGTCTATTACATTCATTTTATTAAAGGCTGCTACCTCTTTAGCCTTCTCAAAATCACCTGTAAGTCGCTTTGCTACTCTGTAGAAATCATCCCCCTCTTGTACTACATATTCAGTAGTACGAGGGCGTGTATCTTGTCTAGTGTTGCTATTTTGAACATATAATTTAGTTACTTTTCCATTTTCAACTACAGGAATGAAAGTGTCCATACTGTAGGGTTTATATTCTTTTAATTCTATATTGATATAAACATCATCTTCTTCACCAGCTCTTACTTCCTTCTCCATTATCTCTATGCTTACAAGCATATTTATGTCTAGGTAGTCACCAGTGATTATTAGTCTTACGGGTTGTTTACTTTCCTCATATTCTTTAAACTTTGAGAGGTAGAAGTTTGGTAGCCTAAAGTCATTTTTAGTAACTACAAAAGGGTATATCTGTCCTGGAAGGAGTACCTCAAAGTCCACCTCTGTCAGGCTCTTATTTCCAAGAATATTAATCTCTCCTAGCTTTAGAACTTGATATGTTTTATTGTTTCCCTTTTCCTTTACTCTAATTGTGGCTGGATTTACTGGCAACCTTATTATTTCATTCTTATAGCTGAAAAACACACCATTTCTCATTGTAACACCCCCAATTTTGGGTATTATAAAAGACTTGTAATTACTTTATTTTTAAATATTACTTTAAACTTAGTCTCAAAGATTAGTTTTGTATCTGGCTTCAATTTAAATATAATTTTCTTAGCCTCGTTAGTTTCTACAACCATATAAGCTCCTTGTTTAACATTTGTTCCTGTTCCACTCAATCCACCAACAACAGCTCCAACTGGACCAGCTATTAAAGCACCTGCTATACTTCTTCCTATCACAGATTTTTTTTGTGTAACTTCTTCACCATCTATAAAAGTAATTCTTATAACATCTTTTTCTGTTATATAAAAAATATATCCTGTGTTTTGTACTATATTTAATATCTTAAATACAGTTCCTTTTTCATGTCTGAAAATAAATATATTGTCATTTCCAACGTACCCATTTTGGTCTAAAATATCTATCCCTTGCAGATAGCCTAGACCAATATTTGGTATCTGCTTTATCTTTTTACCTATTATATTTTTTGCTGACTTATAAAATTCTTTTTCTTCTTTGCACTTAAAAAATAAATTCGGCTTGATTTTTGTGATTTGCATAGGTTCACCCCTAATTAAGTATTTAAATATATTTTATCATATTTAGGGTGTTTTGGAAATTTAAAGATTATAAACTAACTCTGAGCTTATGGTAATTTCTTCATCCATCATGTCTTCTAAATGTCTCATAATTGCATTGGTATCGGCTGTTTCTCTTACATCTCCAAAAGAGTTGTTTTGTTCAATTTTGAAGTTGTTATGTTGTATTAGAGCTTCCTTCATTGCTACATCCCTCATTAACCGAATGTCTTCATCAGATATTTTTACTTCTTTATCTATCTTCCCTACTTTATCTACTGAACCTATGTTTAACTTTTTATCTGAAAGATTCAAGTCTGGCATGTCTAATGCTAATCCGTTTGAATCAGGCATTTCTGGCAGTTTAAATGGATTAGTGAATTTTAGAGCAGTTTCTTCATCTAGCTTTGAAATACGATAGTTACCCACCTTATCCCCTATAAAGGGGATTTTTGATATTGCGTCCAATAAAAAGTTTACTCCTGTTATTAGGGCATTTATAAATTTGACCATTGCAACCCTTATAAAATCAAACTTTTGAGCCAGTGCAAGTAATACAACGATTACCAAACCTATTACCACAATTACACCTAGTAATGTGCTTGTTTTAAATATATTTATTAGAGCTTCTTTTAATAAAATCGGTATTGACATTAATATAGTTTTTAATGACAAGTTTTGCACACCTATTTCAGCTAATTTTGTTGCTATCCAGCTTTGAGTTAATAGAGTCTGAAACTTAGTTTGTAATAGCTCCATGTTTTTTGCTAAAAATAATATTCCTAACGCTGTTATTAATCCATATATAAGTGGGGTCAGCGGGTCTATCATGGTAAATAACAATAAAAAGACCGATGCTAATCCACCTATCCCCAATGCAAGGACTTGAAGTATTGTAAAGAAAGTTCCTGCAAAGTCAGATTGAAGGAAGCTAAATAAGAGAATACCTAAAGGCTCTAAAGCTGAACCTATTCCACTAAGCCACACATTGAAGTTTGATAAAAACCCCCTTAAAGCCCCACCGACTCCTCCATCCATTATCTGTATCATACTGTCTAAGGCTCCTGTTGAGTTTTCAATCTGGGTTTTGTAGTCACCTAGCTTATCCAACTGTGTCATAAGGGCATTAAGTCCTACCTCATCGTAAACGTTAAACATGCCCGATATAATTTTCTTTTGACTAATATCATCATATTGGTTTAGCTTTGTACCAAACTCTTGAAGTATATCAAAAGCATTTCTAGATTCTCCACTTTTATCATATGTGGTTATACTCATTTTGTCTAATATTCTTTGGGTTTTCTTGTTTGTTGAGTACAGTCCATTCATAATATTACGGACTTGTGTTCCTGCCTCCGATCCTTTTATTCCTGCATTACCAAACACTCCTAAAAGTGCATTTAGTTCTGGCATACTCATTTTCCCACTTTGAACACCTTTAAATCCTCCTCCTAGATATGCCTCTAGCATTTGCTTCATGTTGGTGTTTGATATACTCTGTGTTTTTGCCATTTGGTCAGCAAAAATTGGAAGGTCATTTACAGCTAATCCTAACGGGGTCATGGAATCTGTGATTAAGTCGGACATTTCTCCGAAACCTTCCCCAGTTACTCTTTTTATGTCTCTCATCGTTGGCATTGCAAAAACTGATTCTTCTACACCCCACCCTGCAAGGGATGTAAATTGGAAACCCTCTGCAATGTCCTTTTTTGTTAATCCCCCAGTTGCATAGGCTGAGGTATAACGGTCTAGGGTCTGCTTTAGTTCTGCTGATGGATCATTCTTTGTAGCCATTACTTGCCTAACTGCATCATCATAATTAAGAAAGCTGTTAAATCCCCTTCTTCCACCTTCAATTAAGGCACTTATTGTGGCATACTTCTTGAAACTTGAAAACAAACTTTCAGATCTAGTATTAACCCCTTCGAGGCTTTGCCCCATTTGTGTTAAGGCTTCATTTGCAGCACCAATGGAGTTTCTGGCTTCCCTCATAGCATTGTCTAGTTCTAAGTTTCTAGAACTACTATTAACCTTTTCTAGTGTCTCAAACATTTTGTCGAGACTTGAAAAGACTTTTTGCATTGGTGCTGTAAAGCTGTCCATCAATTTTAGTGTAGTCCCTACAGACATCTATTTCCCTCCCTTGGCTTTTTCAGCCGCTTTTTTCTCATCCTGTACTCTAATATCTATACTTGCCATTATAAATGCTTTCTCATAAAGAGGTAGATTAGCAAATTTGGAGGGTAATATTCTCAATTTGTGGAGGGCATAGTGGGCATATACTGCCTCCCCACTATCCTCCAAAATTAGTTTTTTGCCTTTTCTTTAACATCATTAATGCTTTCAGAATGTCCTGACATTTTCAACACCTTATCCGCAATAGTTGAAATTTCACTTGTCGTTAGCATAGCTTCTACTAAACTTATCTCGTCCATAACCTGATAGAAGTTTTGTAGTTCAGCATCTTTTAAATTTGGATGTACTATAGCCTTTGTACATATATCTAATGCAAGTGTCCCTTCGTTTGTCCTTTTTACTGGCATTTTTTCTTGTTTTTCATTTATTATAAACTCTAATTTTGAATGCTTTTCTCTTAATGCTGATAGGGTTGAAAAGCTGATTGTTTTTAACTTGAAATTTTCTTCAAATACATCTGATACCTTAAAGTCCTCTTGATGATTTTTTCTTTCTCTTCTAGCTTTATTCATAAAGGCTTGAAAACTCATATTAATTCCTCCTTAATTTTTAGTTTGGTGAATAGCTTAATTTATTAAAGCGTTTTAATAACTCTACATCTTCGCAGCTAAATGATATTTCTTGATCTAAAATATCTTTATCTGTGTCTAATTCAGCCAAAGTAATACTGTCTAGGTTGCAATCTTTAACAATAGTTTCTTTTTTACCTGCATCAGAGGCTGGATCATCATTTATTATTAGTAATTCAAAATATAAATCTTTGCCTGTTTTAAGATAATCAAGAGTCATTTGAGTAAAAATGTCCTCTGGCTCTAGTATTGTCATCTCTCCTTTTAGATTGAAGCCTGTTGCTTTCTTTCCTGTTACTTTACGCCCAATTGTCTTAACATCAACTTTTTCTTTTTCCATTGATATTTTAACTTTCTTTATAGTAAATAACAGATGCCTCTCTCCGTTGATAATTGCGTAAGCTCGACCTGCTTTGCCAGAGATGGCATCTTTAGATTTTAAAATAACATCACTCATTACTTAATCACCCTCTCTTTATAGATTTTATCTATTGAGTCTAATGGCTGTAGTTTATAAGCTAAATAAACACTATCTGCTTCTGTTCCTTCTTCTACTTCAAAATCCTCTATTCTGACATTGATTAATGCTCTTTGTTCTTCATACATTTTAGAAAGTTTAAAAATTTCATTTTTTAATATACTTCTATCGTCATCATTGCTATCTAACTTACCTATATAATGATTATAGTAAAGGTCGTCTACATCTTTATCAAAAGCATCTAATGCTCTTGATGGTCTCCCTTTCCTTAATACTCTAGGTTTTTCTACTGAAAAAGTTTTCAGTGTTGTTAAGTCCTGCTCGATGATTACGCTCTTATCTCTAGCCATAGTAAAAACAATTTCACCCTTCAAAAGTGCTTCTTCAATATCCTCATTAGATAAATCACCAGTAACCTGTGTTGCCCCTGGATATTTGAAAAAAGTTAATGATTGTCTTAAATTTACCCCTGCCACAGCTCCAAGAACAAAGGCTACACAGTCTTCTGCTTTAAGTTCTTCATTATTAATAATCACTCCATTCTTAACAGAATATATCGCCTCATTATCTGCTTCGGAGTAATTAGGTAGCACACACTGTATTTTATGACCTATTTGGTCTCTAATACGGTTTGTAAAACTTAAAAACAACTCCTTAATCTCTTCTACTTGACCTATATAACCAATAGCGTTTATACTTAATACTTCTTTTTCTACCTCTTGCAAAAATTTTATATAATCTTCATTGGTGGCTGTACCAGAGTTTCCCCCCTCTAGCTTTATACCTGCTGCTTCTTCAATTTGTCCTTCAATATTAATAAAATCACTCTCTAAATCATTAACCTCTTTAATAGTGAGTCTTTCTACCTCTGTTGTTCCTATAAAGGTAGTTACCTCAAACGTATCATTCAAATTTCTTTCAATAGCAACCGTTATATCGTTGCCCCGTTTTCCTTTAAGCTTCGCTTTTACTGTTAACTCACCTACTACTTTAGTAGCTTCTGCCCCTCCCTTTAAAGGGTTATATAGATAGATAACTTTAGCATTCTTAAAAGCTTCTCTAACAACCTTTACTTCTTCATCATTGATGGTATACCCAATTTTATTTATAATCTTCTCCCCCCTCTTTATGGGTATTAGACCTTGAAAACCCCAATCAAGAGGAAGTGGTAACGCACATACTCCTCTGTCGCTTATCCGAGCGTTGCTATGGTCGAAATCTGATGTATTTCGACCATACACTCCAGGGCGAACTTTGTTTTGTTCTTCCCATTTAGCTGGCATCTATTTCACTTCCTTTTTCTTAAATTCCTCTAACTTCTTTTTAACTTCTTCTTTTGTATACTTTACGTCATCTTTAAGGATGATCTTGAGAATATCCTTATCAAATGCAGAAAATTCTCCTGTTAGAAACTGTTTTTTGTTATAACTGTTTTCTTTTGTATTTGCTTTCTTTTCAGTTACATTACTCATTTATGCCACCTTCCTTTTCAAGAGTTTTCATTTTAGTTTCAGCTTTAATAGCCATAAAACGAATGTCCACATCAAAAAAGTAATGTAGGATGTCATTCACTTTTTGAGTTTTTCTATTATTAAGCTTGATTATCTTACCCTCTACACTAATATATTCCATTTCTCTTAAAAGCCTCTGTTGCACCTCTAAAAAGTCTAAATTCTTGCTTTTTGATTTTAAGTCATTGAAATATTGTACATCTAAAAACAAGCTCTCAGTAGAGCTTTTTGTAAGTCCACTTTCAATCATAGCGTTTAGCAACGTTATAAAAAAACATGGTGTCTCCATGTGTTGTTCTACTTCTTCGATGTATATTTCAAATTCAAATAGTTCCTCTAATTTTGCTGCTATCCCATAAATTATTGTTTGTATCTCTGGAATCATTTTTCCAACCTCGACTTTAACCATTTTTCAAATTCTCGTTTTATGATCTGTTCCATTTCTTTTTCAATCTCCCACATTGAAATGGTCATCATAAAGCGACCTTTAACAAAGCCATTTACTATCTTAGCTTTGTTTTTAGGATGTTTTTTCTTTTTTCCTTTGGCAATTTTAACCTTGGCTGACCCTCGACCTCTTCCTTTAAGTCTATGTCCGTATTCTACATACTCGGCATAGGCAGTTTCATTTACAATTACAGCTATATATTTATTGCCTACTTTTCTTGCTAAAGAAACCCTCCAGGCGTTACGAAGTGTTCCAGTGTCCACTGGTGTTCTTCGCTTAATTTTGGCTATAGCTCTAAGGGCAAGGTTGTTTATAGCTTGATGAAGAAACTGTTCACCTTCATTGATGAGGGCTTTCAGTTCCTTTTGAAAATCTTTCAATTCCCTGTAATCAAATTCTACAAACCTACCCATTAAGCTCGTTCCTCAAAATAACATGGAATTTCTTGATGGCTGCCTTTGTAGACTAAAGGTTTGCCTGCTCGTAAATCATGTCCATTGCACACGATTTTACTTCCAGCCTTAACCTCTACACTGTCATTTATAAACAGGGTGTAATCAGCAATGATTTGATTTTCTGACTCTGTTTGGGCTGACCTAGGTTGTTTAGTTGCTGATAAAGCACATTTTATATTTTCATGCTTTAATACCCATTCCTGTTGGGTTATACTTTTTACTTTTGTTCTTTCAAGCTCATAAATGCTACAGTTGTCCCAATAAGTTAGTTCTAAGGGATTCATCTCATCACCTCATTTTAAGCTTACGGAAGGGTATCAACCTTTGATGATACCCTTCTATAATTTCTGCTATATTACCTGTTGTTGTAGCGTATTGGATTGTTGTGTCCCCTCTGGATATACTTTTTACGTTTTTACCCTCAAATTGGGATATTCCCATTGGGTTACTTTTTAGATATTCAAGCACCATTTCAACTATTGTATTTTCTAGCTGTTGGGGTACTGTTTTTAAGTTGCAGAAGTTTTTGACCTCTGCTTCCATCATTTCTATGACTACATTTAACTTTAAATCATGTTGGTCTTCGATGTCAGCCATTATTTTTATTTTCTCTAAAATTGTAGTTGTCATTTTAATTAACCTTTTAGATTCACTTTAATACCGTTTAATTTATTCTTAGGTAAGATAATCCCATGATACTTCCTATAATCGATCTTCCAGGCATCTGCTTTCTGATTCGTTTCAGGAGTAAATATTCTAATTTTTTCTGTTTTCGTAATACAAGGTGCAACCTTTGGATTTATTATCACCCAATTAATTTCTTTGGAGTCTTCATCAAAGGTATATCCTTTTTCACCTTTTATCCATTTAGTTTTAAATCTTTGGCTTGGTACTTTAATGATTGGGATTTCATCAATAGCCTTCACTTTTAAATTAATCGATCCTAATTTAAATTCTATAACTGATAATGATTTTTGAATGTCTGTTGCAAGATCTAACAATGCAGCGTTTGAATAGGACATGTAAATCAGTAATGGTTCAGCTTCGCCAATTTTATCTTGCACCGCCGCTATGTCACTTTTAAGTTCTGTTAAAATGTTTGATTTGGTAAGAGTGAGGGTTCTAGCTGAATCTGCTGTTTTTTCTGCAATTCTACTAAATCTATAAGCATCCACCTCTGGTGCAACATGTACACTTTGAAACTCACCCATTACCGCTCCAGCAGATAATACAAAGTTTGTTTCGTCTATATCCATTGCATCTAGCATAAATGACTTTTGACGATCTTGGTCTAAGGTGTGGGTTTCCCAACTCAAACTAACTCCACTTTCCTCGAAACCCGTTGAACGGTCATAGTCAGTCATCCCTTCCATTATAATTGACGGAATCTTAACTTCATTACCTCCATTATATTTAACCATTTTGCTATTGACTTCCAATGCTCCTGTTACGCTAAGCTCAATCATTTGTTTGTCGAGTTCCGTTTGAAAAATACTTGCATACTCTAATGTGTTTAATGGCATAATTAATATCCTCCTTTAAGTGCTGATGAGAACTGACTTGCTATTTCATCCTTTTCTGTTGTAACCTTTTTTCCCCCTAAGTCTGGGGTTTTACCTGCTAACCGAGCCTCTACTGCTTGCTGTACTGCTTGATTGTATGTTTCCTTAAAGGCAGCAATATTGGTTTTTGTTGTTTCTGCATCTTTTCCTATTACTATATTGACCAAAGAGGCAGGTAGATTTTCAGCCTCTAGGCATTTTACAGCCTCTTTTTCTAAAGCTGACTGCTGCTCTTTTGTTTTATACTGTTCATTTTCTTCTTGGAGCTTCTTTAATTGTTCTTTAACCCTCTCCTCTTCTGAAAGACTGGCTAACCTTTCTGCTTCAGTCATAGCTTCATTTTTTGCCTGCTGTAGTCTTCCCTGTTGTTCCCTCTCCCAACTAGCTTTAATTTCATCAATTTCAGCTTGTGTGTATGTTTTTTCTTGGCTACCTCCACCAGTTCCTTCTCCACCAGTTTCTGGATTATCTCCTTCTGGATTGTCTGCAAATAGTTGTAAATCCATCGTCCTATTCAAATCTAATAAATACTTTTTCATTTTATCAAATCCTTTCTTCTGTATTAAAAAAGAACCCCTCAAGGTTCGTTTACACATATGCCTGTATATATTTTTTAAACCATTCAGCATAATCTATAGAGTAGTCTACCATTATGGCATTTCCTTCGTGATCCCTCGCAGTTCTTTTGTCTTTTATTGTTCCAATATCTTCTCTAAAGAAAGGTATTGTTGTACTTCTACAGTTAGGATGCATTGGTGGATAGTTAACACCTACCATTTTATCTTTAACTTTAAATGTTTTATTATCTAACTTCTGACATATTGTGCTGGTTCTAGTGTCCAATGTGGCTAAAAATTGATATTCTTCTAACTCTGCTGCTTCGTAGCTGTCAGCCGTAGCTTGATTCAGCACAAAGTTTGTCTCTGTCCTAATAAGGGTTTTAGCTCTGTATGAAGCTACATCCATACGTTTTGCTAGTTTTTTTGACATTTGATGTACGTCTATTCCAGTAATTACCCCTTGTGAGAGGATACTTCTAACTTCTTTAATTAACTTCTTGTTGTTACCCCATACCCTTTCGCTAAAACTCTTACTACTCCACGGAGTTCGGCAAATTGACTCAATTAACTTAGTATCTCGAATGTTGAAGTTAACCATTAATCCGCCTTTGCCTAAGTCGTACAAACTTTCATAATATGAGTTTTCATAGACCTTTATTAAGTGATTAAAGGTTTTTATATCTTGAGACTTTCCAAGTATCTCTATTTGTATAGAAGTTTGATTTTTTATTGCCTCTAGTCTATTAATACGACTTTTAATATACCTATTTCTTAACTCCTTTTCAAATTTAGGGTCTTGTACTTTAGCTTTTTTCAGAAAATCTTCTATGGTATCTATATACCCCTTTTTTTCTTTACGATTAAGGACTTTTTTAGCCTGGTCTATTGAGATAGTATTTTCAGTAGCATAAGCCTTATACCAGTCGTCAATTCCTTTTTGAATGTCTTTTAAAGCTGTATTAAACTCATTTTGAATGTTAGATATAAGTTTTTCACTATCGTTTTTTCTTCTTTGTTCTAGCAAAAGATACCTATTTGTCCAATACTTAATGTTATTCATTTTCTTCTTCCTCTACTTCAAATACGTTATACTGATTATTGTCATCGGTTTTTCTTTCTTCTTGCAGTCTTCTAATTTCTTCATCTGCATCTTTAATCTGAGGAAGCAGTTCAAATAAAGTCTTGTCGCTGATTCTGTCGGCAAACTGCATGATGGTTTCTGTAAGTTCTTTAGTGTTTCTTGGAACATTACGTTTAAACTCTTCTTTGATTTCACGATAATCGTAACTAGTACCTTCTTTAGCATTCAGAATATTAGTTATAATTTCTCTTCTTTTCTTTAAAGCTGTTCTAAACTTATTTTCTTTCATTTTTGTACGTTGCTCTAACGGTAAAATCTTAAATTCTATGCTTATGCCTGATAAATTACCCGCAAACTTCTCATCTGACAAGTCTGGAGTCATGGAGAACTTATGAATATCGCTATTTAGCCTATCCTTATAGTTTTCTGTAGCTGTGTCGTTAATTGTCTTCGTAAGGAACTGGGCAGCTCCTTTTTCTCCAAGAAACATAACCCTTCTTTGTCGCATGTTTCTATATGCTTTATCTTCATCCTCGTCTTGATCATCAAGCCCTCCAGCGTGTCCACTTATTATCAAATATGCATCTGTAAAATATTCAAAGTCGTTTGATGAGTCCGATTGAGACTTATCATAAGCATCTACAAGGTCAATAATACCTTCAAAGTCACTTTTCATTTCTTCATTGTTTTTATAAACGATCACTGGTACTTCTTTAAAATAATGTATTTCTCTATTTATTTCTTCATAAACTTCATCAGTTTTCTTATAAGTGATGATTTCTTCTTTTGTGTATACTACAGCAATTTCTGTTTCTTTATTATCAAGTCCAGTTTCTTTATAAAAACGAATTGCACCAAGTAGAAAAGAATTAATGCTTGTTCCAAATATTAAAATAGTGCTTCGTGGGTCTACCCGTTTAAATCTAGTCTTACTTATTTCATTTTGATAAAGAATTTCTACTCCATAACCGAAAATGGAGGCTTGCTTTGCAAGTTCTAAGTTTTCATCCTCTTCAAAATTATCTTCTACAATTGAAATGAAAGCTTTTAAGTATTCTTCATCACTAGAGGTGTACTTTACATTTATACCTAAAAAATACCCTGACACTGTATCTGTAACATATTTGCAATATTCATGTACTAACCTGTTATTGGGCTTACCAGTCTGCATTGTACGGTCTTTAATAATGTTTTTGCCATCGTAGTAGTCCCATAGTTTGTTAAGCCGATTTAATTGGTTCTGTTTAAACTTATCAATAATTGATTTAACATTTGCTGGAGATGGTTCAAAGTTTGATAACTGTAACATTTTTATATATACACCTCCTTATAAACCAAATTTCCTCTTGTCTATGAACTTTATTTTTGTTTTTAGCTTTACATCTCCATTAATGACCTCTACTATGCCCGTTAAAGTGTCTGGGGCATCATCAAATTTATTTTTGCCTTTTCTTTGATACCTTGAAATAGCTTGATGGAAGTCTGGCCATTTCTTTTCCCAGCCTTCTGGCATTATGATTTGATCCATGACATTGGCACTATTAACCAATATCCTAGTGCGTTTATTTTTGGACTGGTGAAACCAGTTAATATTGCACCGCTTGTTTTTTCTTTTCTTTAGCTTTGTCTCAACATTCCTAGCGAAGCCACGACCGCCATTGTTGCTTTCTATAATAGCTTCTCTAGTGTCGTGTATGTCTAATCTTCTAGCAGATTCCCCTTCGGTTACCTCCATAGGGTCGTCTGTATAGTATACATCCTTCACGTATCCATAACGCCCAACTACCCCTGCAATGATTTGGCATAGATTATCCTTCCCCTCATCGGCGGTGTCGGTGTATGAAATTATTCTTTCAAACTTACTTTCGTCAACAACATCGTAAGTTTTGAACTTACCGTAAAGAGCTCCCTTCTGATCAATAGGTTTTTGTTGATAGTTAGCCTCATGTATCTCTGGGGAGGTCAACCTCTTCTTAGCCTTGTATGATTTAAAACTTAAGAGATCAGAACAAAGCATAACCCCTTTTTCTTCATTTAAGCAGGCCTTCATCTTTAACTCAAACCATTCTGCTCCTTCTTCACTGGACAAGAGTTTGCCACATAGATCCTTTGTAGACCACCTTGTCATTATTACGATCTGTATGCCTCCCTCTTCAATTCTTGAAAGGAAAGTATCTGTATACCATGCCCATTGATTCTCTAAAACCCTGTCGTTAAACGCTTCTTCTGCATTTTTAACAGGGTCATCAATGATTCCAATTCTACAACCAATACCAGTGATAGTACCCCCAAAGCCCGTCCCCAGATAGTTGAAGAAACGACCTTCAAGTGACCATATTTGTTTAGAGCCATCACCGTGTTTGATTTTTGTCTTAGGGAAGACATCTGAAAAAATATTGATTTTATCATCCAACTTAGTGGCATCTATGCCATCTCTAACATTAGATGAAAACCTAGTTGCCAGAGTCTCATTGTAGGCTACAGTAATTACACTGTTTTCATTGTCCTTGCCTAGCATCCATTGAGTGAATAGGCTCATGATGTAAGATTTTCCATGACGCGGGGGAACATTTAGCATCAACTTCTTACATACTAGATATTCCCCTTCCTTGTACTTCTCTTTAATTGCTCTAGCCTCTTCTGGACTATATATTGTCCATTCCGTTTCTCCCTCTAACTTAATGATCCTGCCTTCGTATAAGGCCTGTAGATTATCAGCTATCCTTCTAAGGTGAGGGCGAGAATCTTTGTAAAATTTAGGATTCATAAGCTTGCAGTATTCCCAAAAACTATCACTTGCCGCCTGATACTTGACTGGTCTTTTTCCTGCCAGCCTATTTATAAGGAGATCACTCAAATTTAATCCCCCCTAATAGTATTTCTCTGAGGATAGAACAGCAACATCTATTTCATGTTGCCTTTTTAATCGAGCAGCCTCTACTAGACCACGATTTTCTTTGTCCCAGTTTTTTTTGTATTCTGGGCGTTTTGCTTTGTTTTCTATCTTTCTTCTTTCCTTTTCCTCCTTAAATCCTGGGCAACCAGAAAGATATGTGGAGATAGTTTTTCTGGTTATACCTAGTTTATTTGCTATATCTGTTATTTTTAGATGTTCTTTAAAATATAAATCCTTTACTTGATCTTGCCACACAGCTTTCCACTCTCCTTATTACCCATTTTTGTCGGAAGGTTTAGGGCATGAAAAAAGATTGACACCCTGTCCTTGTAAATGCCATTTAAAAGATGTTTAAATTCGTTTAATTTGTGTTTAAAAATTAATCATGTCCATTCGGTTTATAATGCCATTAAATTTAATATAGGCTAATTTAAGCTGTCTTTAAATTAGTCTTAACTTCCTCTGCAATCTCTTGAATTTTTTGTAATATGTCTGGGTGGTTCTCTAGCTCTTTTCTAAGAGATTCCGTCACCCTGTCCATTGCAGCTGAAACGCCTTTATCAAACTCAATTTTCAGTTTTTCCCTTGCTACGGTACTTCGCTCCAATGTTGCTAGAGTTTTAATTGCATTTAAAGTGTTCTTGTCTACATCTTTGCTGTCTGTGTTGATTAACATTTCCATTAAGAGTTGAAAAGCTACTGTGGAAGTTGCTTCTGACATTTCAGTTTTAAGACCACTGGATGTTTCTATTATCGTTTTTGCCTGCTCCCTTGCTGTTGAGATTCTTTCTAATTTTGTTAGAAATGTCTTCCCATATCGCTGAACTGATGACTGGCTTATATCATGACCCTTCTCTTGCAGCCATTCTTCAATCTCTTTGTAAGTTTTTCTTCTATTGACTATTGCATCATTTATAGCTGATATAAGCTCCTGTGGTAACCCATCAATCTTAGAGTGTTTTCTTCTGTTAGTCACCTAAATCCACTCCAGAGTCCCTGTCTATATTACCTTCTAATAAGTCCACCCCTCTAGCGGTTAATGCAATAACTTCCCTTTCTAGTACACCACTTCCTACCCTAGTCACTTTAATGTACCTTTTGTCCTGCAAGTAAGCCACTACCCCTCTCATATCTGCTGCCGAAGGTGTCAATTGTAACTCAATTAATTGTTTCTTAATTGTCTCCTGATCCATCCCCTCTGGATATGTTCTTTCTAAAATCCGCATTGTCCATCCTCTGTTTTTTTTAGCTTCATTAGCCTGCATTTCTATTTGCTCCTTCCCCTTTTATAGTGCCTATTAATAAGGCTACATTTTTATTCAACTCTGCTATGTCCGACCTAACGTTGTCTAGTTTTAAATCAAGTTTGTTTATTTCTCTCGTGAAATCTTCCTTTAACTTTGTTGTTTCTCTATTGAATTCATCTTTTAAAACATAATCTTTAGGTTGATTTCTAATGTGTTTTTCCAAGTCCAGTGTTACTTTCTCTATTTTTTTATTTGTTTCTTCTTTCCCAACTTTGGTATTATAGTAAAGTTCTTTAAGACTCCACGATACATAAGCTACTACAATACCTAAAACTGAGTTAATTCCAATATTTAATAAAGTTGCTCCGCTAATTCCCTTCTCCCCCCTTCGTCCCCTAGACTTTGCTATTTTTCATTATGTTGTAGGCTATCTGTAGAATGTCATGGGCGAAATTTGCCCCCCTAGAAATTATTAGTCCAGTTATTATATTCCCCATCAATGAAAATTTAAGGGGTACACCTAATAGGACAAATATATCTATATTAGCTCCTACAGCTAATATTAGTCCTATTGCTATTGCTGTTACTCTGTCCCAACTCATTTTTTCACCTTGTAGTTTCAATGTTTCAACTACAGCCTCTACCATTACAGCTACAACAATTATTACTGTTGCTTGATGCATTTACATCCCTCCTTAAATTTAAAATAAAAAAATCGTAGTACAAGGTTTTTTCCTTATACTACGATTTTAACGTTTTATGTATGAAATTTTAAATGAAGTGTTTCAGGACTTTACTTCAAGTCAAATATGGAAATTTGATTTTTAATTGGTTCTTGTTTTTTCTTTTCCACAACATCTCTACAGATTTCCCTAACATGTCTCTCTGTTAGATTATATTTCCTTGCTAGTGTTTTATAATTATATCCATTAAACTCTTTGCATATTGCCACGTCTCTTTTTGCTTTTGCTATTGTTTCTATTTTAGGGATGTAAAGCTCGCTCCCCCCAAAATTCTTTATTAGTTTTAATGTGTTGTTAAATCCAATAAGTTCACATATTTCTAAACAAGTGTCTTTTAGATCATCTTCTTTTATTTCTTGAATCCATTTCATATTCACCACCTCTTTATAATAAATACTTTTTAATAATTATGCAAGTGTTAAATTTTTAAACAATTCTTTTTATTTCTTTGTTGTTATTAATTAGATGTCTCTTTAAACTTCTGAACGATGTCCAAATATAGCTGTAAGCAGTATACTTGTTTTTCTCTTCAAACTCTTGTCTTTGTTTTTTAGTTCTATATACCTTCATAAAAAATTCTTTCTGCTTACCTTTAAGTACAGATTTTTTAATAGGTCTAAAGAATCTTCTTCTCTCTTCACAATCCTCGATTATCCATTTACCGTGAATTTCTCCATTTACATATAGTACAATACCATTTTTCATTGGTTTTAGTTGTTGTAAAATAATAGTTATTTCGTATCCATCGCAGTTTAGCTTTATTGGATTGTAAAAATGCTTAAGTTCTTCTTCTACTTTATTCCACTCTTCTTTATTCATTTAACTACCTCCTCTGCCCTGAAATAAAGTATCCTTTTTTATTGTTATAAAACAAATCTACAATCCCCTTACAGCTTCTACACTTCGTTTCTTTGAACCCATTTATTATGTTTATGTCGTACCCATCAAAACAATTTGAACAATGTACCTTTGCTAAATGAATAGTTTTAATTTCTATTTTTTTAGCACAATGGTAACAACTAACATCTTCCCCTTGACTAAAACCTACTCCTTGACAATGAGGACATTTATATTGTATTTTTAATGGTTTTTGAACAACTTTTAAATGACTTTTAAATCCTTTATTTTTCTTTAGTGCTAATCCCATTATTTATCCCCCTTGAAAATATTTATTTTAAGAAATCTGCTGAAACAAAACCAATCAATCTTCCTTTTCTAACTATGTGCCAGTCCTTATCTGGATGTTCCCCTATTTTTTCAACAATATCTCCCCTGTGCAACATCCCTATTTCTTCCCCCATCTTATCGGTGCGTACTCTAAGGGCAGAGGCAGTAACTTCTAATGTATCAGCCTTTTTTGTTGTAACTGGAGATATAGAGGAAGTAAGGGGGTATGCCTCCCTCACGGCTGCATGTATAGCCTCTGCTAACTTCAATCTAAATTCTTTAGTTTTCAATAATGCCTCTTCTTTTGAATTTGTATGAAAACCCATTTCAACTATGATGGCTGGCATATTACTACGCCTCGTCATAGCATAAAAATCTTTACCTTGAATTTGACTTCCTTGTGTCGTCACTAGCCTAGTCTTAGTCCCTCTATCTCTTAATCCTGTAGCTTGTACCATATGCCTTTGAACAATAGTAGCAACCCTTTTAGCTTCTTCGCTATGTTGTTTATTGCCCCATTCATTATTTAAGGTATAAAAAGTCTCTATCCCATGAGCGGATGGATCTCCTGCATTAGTATGAAAACTTATTAAGAAATTTCCACTCCACCCATTAGCCATTTCTGCCCTATCGTAAAGCGATAATGTCTTGTCTATCTCTCTAGTTAGCTTAACTTTATATCCATCCTTCTCCATAAGAGTCTTCCAGAATAGGGCTACATCTAATACCCCATCAGCCTCGATGTAACCTGTTGCTCCACGATTTGCCCTATCGCTTCCACCATGTCCAGGATCTCCTATAAAGAGTATATTTTTTTTAGCTTCACCATTCCCACGTTCTATTTTATATTTAACGCCTGGTCTTGCATAAATTAAAATTCCATCAGTCAAAGCTCTATTTGCATAATATTTATTTTGTATTCTACCCTCTAAGTCCATTGCAGAACTTCCTCCACCGTCTGCATTTATGGCAGTTTTGCAACCAAGTTCTAACATCAATTGTGCTGATTCATCAGCAGTAAGACCTTTTTCATTTGTTAAACGCCCCTCTGTTACTACAAAGATATACTTTTCAGCATTATCACCAAATAATGTTCTAGGTTCAGCAGTGTTTGCCCATGAAAATTTTTCTTTATTTCTTATGTTTATTTTTCCATCAATTATCAGACTGTAGCTTAAACTTATAGCCCAATTTGCTCTTGGATATTTTGACTTAAATTCATTTACAGCAACATCATCTATATGCAACCTTCCGTCTTGATGAATCAATTCTAAAAAGGAGTCATTTACCCAACTATTTCCTAAGAGGAAGCCACTGTCAATGTACAAAAGTCCATATGGCAGAATTCTTGTATTATCAAAGAATCCTCCATTTATACCACCTATTCTTTTATGACCATTATCCTCTAGCCACTTATGTTTTATCTCCGTTAATGGCTGCCTTTTAGCCCTATCACCAATACAAGCTGTAATAATAAAGTCATTACCTGCCCCTTTTGGGACTTCCATAACATGTATGGTTGTCCCAAACCTTCTCATAGTATAGTATTTAATAATTTTTTCTAACATCTTATTTCCCCCTTTATTATTTGTTCCAACGGTATACCTGACATAAATCGCTCTTTATTTTTTGTTATCAACTGTACTGTTTTTTTATACCTTTCATCCTTTTTGGTCAATTCTTTATAATGATCTAAATACTCCTTATACAACTTCTGTCTAAATCTCATTGCATCACTCATCATTCTAAATTTCCTACATCTTTTACACTATTTATTTTAGGATTTAGCCCAATTAAATCTCGAAGATGGTGTTCACATAAATTTCTTTTAATAGAAGTGGTACTATCAACTTGAATATCTACAACATACTCACTTTTTGAAAAACAACCTTGACTATTACATAATCCAAAGATGTTTTTTAATAAAACTTTAAGATTGAACAATTAAAATCCCCCTTTTATTTTAAACAGTGCAACCCCTTCTCTTGTGTTTACTTCTTTTAGGTTTCATCCTGCTTACGGCACTAGTTACATACCCTAAGTATTCTTTTTCTCTTCTTTTTTGCCTTTCGGCATACATCTGCATTATTGTTTTATAAAAAACTTCTTTAGATGGCATCATGCTTCATAACCGTCCTTTTCTTTAGTTATCCTTTTAATCATTTTTTTAAGTATTTCTATGAGTTTACTGCACTGGTCTGCATCCAACCATTCAACCCTATCTACCTTAAACATTCTTTTTACAAAACCATTAATTCTGTTATTGTCATCATTCCAACCTAACTCGCCTGTTAACCTATAAATAGTTTGTCTCTGTGCCTTAGTCCATTTCCTACCACTTATATCAGTTCTCTTTTGATTTTTCTTAGGTTTTACCAGTGCATCAATCACTTTATTTGCTTCCGTCCAAGTCAATTGTTTCATACTTTCTTTGTTAGATTCTCTATATATTAATGCATATAAATCTTCTTTACCTATGCCTTGTTCACTTGCAGTCGCCCATATTTTCTTCATTTGAGTTGTTGAAATTGCTTTCATACGAATAACTCCTTTAACACTCTTTTTTTACCTTTTTAAACCCTAAACAACCTCTACTCTCTATCTGCCCTTCACATTCTCCTTTATTTCCTTGATACAACACACATATCATACAGCACCCACTAATTAATAATTTTTTAATATCTACTTTCGTTGCCAAGATAAACCCTCCAACTCAAACCCTGCTATTTTCCCGTTTTGACATACCACAGCTAGTCCACATAGCTTGTACAATTTATTAAATAGTAAAACTTTTCTTCCCATTAATATCTTTTTCATTACGCCACCCTCTCTTGAATTTTATCTTGAATCACTTCAAAACTTGAATTCTTCAAAATCTCTTTTATCTGTTCTTCTGACATTCCAGAAACTGTAGCTGCTGCTTTAATTTGTACTGGGAGTTTTACTTTATCAAGAAAAATGCCTAACCGTTCCATAGCACTCATACTAAGCTCCAACACCCATGTATTTAGCCATTCCAACAAGACCTTTGTATGTAATGTCATTATTGTTAGAGGCATTTAAAAATAAATTAACGCTGCCTCTAATCCCCCATTTGGTTTGTGCTATTCCAAGAAGGAATTTTAACTCAACTTCCCCATCCAGTGCTGGGAACAACATTTTAATGTCTTCCATTTGGACATGGGAGGTAAGAATGCATTTTCTCATAGCGATTCTACTGAATATCTGTGCAAAGGCAGCTTCGCCTTTACCATGCATTTTTCTATAAACCTCGTGATTTCCTATAAAGACAACACCTATACCTGCATCGTCATATATGTCCCTTATAAGCTCTATTGTCGAGTGAGGAAGATGTTGAGCTTCGTCCAATATCAAAACCTTGTCAGTGCCTCTCAATCTCTCCACACAGTCCATGTACATATCCTCTATTTTATTGTTTTCCGCTACTTTAAGCTTCCTAGCAATCATTTTTAAAAGGGATTTTTCTCTTGAAAATGCCTTAGATACCCTCAAGACTATCACTCCACTATGCTCCCGCTCATACTCCTTGATGGCTTCCGTCTTGCCGATCCCTGCATCACCATAGACTAATCCTAGGTCTTTTTGAATATGACAGTATGAAATTACATCCAGTACCTTTTTACTAAGGCTTGTCATGACAAAATCAGGTCTCTTAGCGATTCTCTCCACCTGCTCCGTCATGTCTAGAAAGTCACTTATCTTAGATTCTAATGTCTGAGGATTGGGATACTTTCCATTTAGTAGTTGAGACAATGCAGCAGGTGAAATACCTATCTTCTTTGAAATACTGCTTTGGCTCTCTCCAGACTCTTTAATTTGCTCTTCTAACCTCTTTATCATTTGTTCCATATTATTTTCCCCCTATCGTTTTTTTCTTGCGTTTTCAATCATCCTTTGCATGTCTATAACTACTTCATCACCACCAACAACCTTGTCAAGTTGCTGGTCATATATGGTCTTTTCTTGTAGTCTTACTGGCTGAATTGCTTTAGGTTCAAATTTATAGTTAGATTCTTCAATATTAAGTTTTGATTTTCTCATTACTAACTCTAATGCATCAGTGTTTTCGTAAACACCAATGTCATTAATTTCTTTATATTTCTTAACAGTTTTAGTTACGCTATTTATTTTAGAGGCTGCCTGCTTAATATCTTCTTTGTCTGCCCCATAGGACAAAATCGTGTCTGAGGCAGATTCAACCGTCATAATGTAACGGTCTTCCTCATCGTAAATTCTTACTTCTCTCAAGTCCTCTGGGTTGTACCTTACAAAGACTTTTTTGCCTTGATGTTGCATAATAAGCTCTTCATTCCAGTAAATTAATTCCTGTCCGTATAACTTTAGCTTAACCCCTGTTCTGTTAACCGTTTGAAGATTTGCCCAACGCATCATCATAAGATTTAAATCTTCTTTAGTTGCAACCCTTTTAGTAAAGAGATTTTCTGCATAAACTTCATCTGGACACCTTCCATTCATACCGCTACCACTTTGAGGCTGTTTGTTAAACCAACCTTCTATGTAAGTGTCAAAGAGTTCTGCAATTTCTCCGTCCTTTAAGAGCTTTTCAGGGGTTTTAAGAACTTCTTTAAGCCTCTCTGGTCTTTCAAGGATGTTGCCCCCTGTGTAGGAGTCCACAAGCTTAGAAAATTGCTCCTTAAACTCCTTGAAGGTACGTTCTACTATCTTAGCCTTTGCATTTCTAACCTTTGCATTTTTCATTTCAATTCCTAATCGTTCTAATATTGTAGCTGCTTGATTAGACTTAGCTTTCTTCCTTATTCCACGACCTCCGATGTCCTTCACCAGGAACTCCCTACCGTTATCGCAATATATCTGTTTAGGGATTCCATACTTCTCAATTCCCTTTCTAAGAGCAAAGAGGTTGGCATCACTTGTGGGGCTATCCGTCACATACCACCCCATAGGCTTTCTACTTCGTACATCCAAGTAAAAGGTTACATAAAGACGGTGGGACTTCTCCCGATCATCGTACCGAGTCATGAAGTCGAATGTATGGTTATCTGCAACCCATATGTCATTACTCTCTAAATCGTCATATATACGGACTATGTATGGCATAGCTTTATCTTGATATGCCTTGTCACCCTCTCTAAAGTATTTAACAACTGCTAAAGGCAACTGATTAGCTTTTCTCTCAAAAGTACTTCTACTTGGCATAGGCAATAGATCAGGTCGCTCTAACTCCGCCCACGTCTCCGTTAGTTTGTGACAAAAGGAAACTGTCTTTTCGGCTTCATCAAGATAGTAGTCAGCAAATACAGACCATAGCACCTCATTAATTTTACATCTGCCTTTATTGGATTTGCCTCGCTGATCCAATAGACCAATCGCCCCTAGCTTCTTATAGTCGCTTATCCATTTACGAAGGGTTCTGACTGAAATAGTTCCATGAGGATTTTCATTGTTGTACCTCTCAACAAATATTTCATCATTTTCCGTCTTCTTTCCTAAATTCCGAAAACGGATTGCTTCTTCCACAACCTTCTGCCTTTCTACTATCTGCTCTCGTTCAGCAGAGCTTAGTTCTTCTATTGTTGTGACAGCAGTTTCTTCTTTTTTATTTAGCTTACTATCTTGTCTTTTTTTAGCTGTGTGATACTTCTTCTGTGCCTTTTCGTCAAGAGCAGAAATAGGAACTTTGTACTCTGTTTTGCCAGTTCTCTTCCCTTCTCCTCTAGTTTCTACTGCCTTTAATTTCCCATCTTTTATCTTGATTTGAATAGCTCTTTGACTACAACCTAGCAAAGTTGCTACGTCTTTTACTGATAAATATTCCAAGTACCTGCCCCCCTTTAAACCCTTGAATTACTTAATAAATTTTGATATACTAACTTAGAAGTTTTTTAATATGTTTTTTATTTAAAGTTGGAGCTAGTCCGTCAAAACTAAAGCTCCAACTTTATTTTTTTGCCTCCTCCTCTCTAAACAAATTTTTATTATGATGTTCATATGACCTTTTAACGTCTAAATCTCTATACTTTTTAACCAAAGCAAGATTTTCTCCTATTTCCTTATTCAGCATGTCAATCACATCATTTAATGCTTCTATTTCACTTGAATATTTTAAAATCAAATTCCAAAATTCTATACTAAGGGAAGTTTTTTGATCCAAAGCCCCATCCCTTTGTTTTTCTAAAATCTCTAGTCTGTGTTTAATGTATACTCTTTGTCTTTCCGACTTCTCCCAATGATTACATTCATCACTAATAGCCCTTTCTAAAGTAGCCCTATATTTATCTAAAAAAGCATTGTTATCTATTTCAATATTAGACAACTATATCACCCCCTTTAATTCTCTATTCTTTTTACTAGCTAACAGCCTGTCTATTTTAGAGATATATTTCTTTCCTAACTTTTCCCCATAAAACACATCCGCTAAGTAGCTCTCACTTACGCCTATTTTCTTAGCTAATTCTTTTTGTGTCATGCCTAATTCCAACAATCTTTTTTTTGCTTCAATTCCATAATCCGTTAACTTTCTTTTTCTCTTCATCCACAAGCCTCCTTTTTAGAGTATTTAACGATTATTTCAATTTTTGCTTGTCTGCTCTTTTCTTGATTCCTTCACTAAGTTTATAAGTTATACTTTCTATATCTCCTACAGTAATGTCATTTTCTTTAAGTTCGTCCCAAATTACATCAACAAACACATCAACTAACTTTTCAATAGCAGTGACATCATTACTCATTTTATATTCCTTCCTCCTTCTCTAAATAAACCTCTCAATCTTTAAAGTATCTGCATCAAATACAACTGACGCACCAGTTCTTAATCCTTTTTTCAATGTTTCCAAATAATCATCATGAGAAGTAAACATTATCATTATTCTTCTTTCACCTGACATGATCCTTACACGCATGCTATCATAATCCCATACATCACCTACCATAATTATCCCTCCTAATTGGTTTTTAATCTTTATTAATACTTGTCCGCTAAAATATCAATTGCCACATTTAAACCATTTATTTTACCTTCAAGTTTAACTTTTTCTAAAGAATCTTCACTCTTTTTAAACTCCTCTATTGCATGATGTTTAGCACGAACAATCATCTCAAAAGCTTCCTTAGCATTTTCATCTACTTACCTCCATTCATTTTCATTAATCAGCACCAAGCGAGGTGTGCTTTAGAAGATTTTTTTATTAATGCAACTGAAGGCATTTTGGTGAGTTTTCATTGCTTTTTGCAACTTATTTTGATAAATTCTTAGGTGTACATATTCACTATATTTATATTATAGTTCAGTTATCTGAACATGTCAATAATATTTGTTTAGTTATCTTAACTTTTTTTAATACTTAAAGGGGGTTTTAACACATATGAAAACAATAGGAGAGAGAATTAATTACTTACGTACTAAAAACAAATTAACTATGGACGAACTATCCTTATTAATTGGTAAGAAAAAAAGCAATTTAAGTTCATATGAAAACGGTAAATATGAGCCATCTGCCCAAACTATTATTGCTCTTTGTGAAACATTTAAAGTCTCGGCAGATTGGCTACTTACAGGTAAATCCAATAATGATTCTTTTGATCTAAGAACTAAAGCTATTATTTCTCTTATTAAAGACCTTACAGATAAAGATATTGATGATGTTATAGATTTTTTAAAGTATAAACAATTTAAACACAAAACAATAAACAACAACATGACAGTACAGATAACTGAACAAACTTTTAAAGGAAAAGTAGTTCCTCTTGCTGGCAGAGTCGCAGCCGGCACACCAATTATGTCATTAGCCGAACATGATAAATTAATACCTGTGCCAAAAGAAGATTCAAGAGTTGATTTTGCACTTACTATTAAAGGAGATAGTATGCAACCACTTTTTAATGATGGTTCAATTATTTTTATAAAAAAACAAGAAACATTGGAAAATGGAGAAATAGGAGTGTTTGAGATTGACGGTGAATTCACATGTAAAAAATTCAAAAAAACAGACTACCATATATCTTTAGAGTCTATTAATACAACCTATTCACCAATTATCATTACGGAAGAAGAGTATACAAATAGGAATTTTAGAATAATAGGAAAAGTATACATTAATAATTAATATTTATACATTTTTTATGTTTTTTAGGTGTAAAACTTCACCTTTTTTTGTTGTGCTTAAATCTTTGTTTTTATTAATCAAAAATTCGCTATGTAATTTGCAAATTCTCATACACATGGGTACAGGCGAAATTTATAGTTGTTTCGCCTGTAAATTTCGTTTGAAAATCAAACTATTTTTTTAGTCTCCTAATACAAAAAGCCTATTTAAAGTTCTCACAATGGAGTTTTAAACAGGCTTTAAACGTTTTTTAAATTATCGTTTAATAAAATTTAAGTTTTTATAAATTATTAGATCAGTCACAAATTTTGCTTTTTTGAATTATCATTATAAATTGCATTTTTTTAGGTGAGTAATCTCCAATCCCCCTATTCTCAACTTTTTTCGGGATTCTTCGGGATTACTCACCTACTCATAGTTTTTGTTATTCTTTTTGATAAAATACACTTCCGTCTATTCCCCTTAAAATTATATGATATATTCCTGTACTACTCTTTTTTCTTGCTTGTCTAGCCATTTTATTACCCTATTCTAAAATAGCATATTGGTGTTTGAAGGACAATCGAAACGTCCCCTTGTATTCTTTCTCATTGGTACTAAAAATCTTCCATTTACCATTTTCCCCTCAAGTTCTATTGTATTTATTCCATATACTTCTGTCTGGAGGCTTGATAATAAAATAGTTGTAACTAATAATAACATTAGTAAAGCTCTCAATTTAATTTTCATTACAAAATTCCCTTCTTTTTTAAGTTGTATATAACATATGTTGTACTTACTAAAAAACACTCTATAAATAATGCTTATATGTTACATACTTACTAAATTATAATGGAATTAATTTCAGCAACTAAATATTTAATATTTTAGTTTTTCAGTGCCTATGGATATATGGTATATAGAGCAATATGGTGACAATATTAAATTGGTTATAGATGATATAAAGAATAATCTTATTTCTGATGGATTTAAATGGTTTGAAAAGTATTCAAATATGGATACTGTGTTAGAAACACTATTGTACGAAAAAGAGGAGCTATATGGTACTTACGGATTTGGAAGAATTGGTTCTCCAATAAGTAACTACACAGGTGGATATATTGCACTTTCCATGGAAAAGTACAATTTAGCAAAATCTTTATTAGGTAAAGCAATCGATTCAAATTGTTTTAAATACGTAAAAGATATTATGAAAGAAGACTATGAAAATTTATAGTTATAATCTCTTATAATACGTCTTGCCAATGATATATCTATTAGCCTTGACTCAATGCTTTGCCAGTATTATAGGCCTTTTTCATTGCCTTTTGATTGTTAGCAGCAACACCTGGTTCAATGCATTTTGTAACAATAACATCTTTAAAATGGTTAAGTCCCATATCTTTAAAAACCTTTCTCATGTACTTAAAATATTTTTTAAAAAAGAACTCAAATGGAGCCGCCTGGGTATACACCATAACTAATCTTTTATTTCCATACCTTGGCTTATGATTTTCGTCAGTTAAAGGGTACATTCTATCCATAAATACTTTTGTCTGTCCTGACACCTGCCAGATATAAACAGGACTTCCTATGACTACAGCATCAGCATCCTTTATATCTTCTATAATACTTCCCATAGCATCATCTATGGTACACATACCATCTTTCCTACAATTCATGCAGTTTTGACATCCTTTGATGTCCATTTCATTAACATAGTATACTTTAGTACTAGCTCCTTTTTCAGTTACTCCCTTTAAAACCTCATTTACTGTGGCACTGACATTCCCTTCTCTCCTTGGACTTCCAACAA
Source organism: uncultured Alkaliphilus sp. (assembly GCA_938074565.1). Taxonomy (GTDB): domain Bacteria; phylum Bacillota; class Clostridia; order Peptostreptococcales; family Natronincolaceae; genus Alkaliphilus. The sequence continues at coordinate 30,916 of CALJEQ010000035.1, forward strand.
TTCCTATGACTTTTTTCATATTTACTAGCCTCCCCTATCTCTTAGTTTTAACGACTTATCATCACACAGTTTAAGTGGATTTTAAATTACTTTATACTGAAAGTCTGGATTGAAATAATGTAGCATAATAAATTATTAATTCATTAATTCATTTAAACAAATTACCTCAAATCGCCCTTAATATTCAATTAGTATAAAAATCCTACTTATAAGAGTTCTTTAACAGCTTCTACATCACATTTGTCACCATGGGATGTATAGAACATCTTTCCGCCCTCTTGTACAAGTCTTTGTAAGCTTTTCTTAATTTCATTTAGATCATTAGCTATAAAAGGAAGTTTTGCCTTTGACTTGTTCTGGGTTTGTTTACCTGTGATCATATCCCCAACTATCACTTCACCATTTTCTAAAATTATTGATATTGACCCATCAGTATGTCCTGGTGTATGAAGTATTTTACCTTTTATACCAAAATCACTTAAGTCCATCATATCCTCAACTTCAATATGGGGCTCAAACAAGACTGCTTTCGGTTCTTTCATTACCTTAAAAAGTAGTTTAGCTCCTAAGGTAATAGGTTTTACAGGAGTACTTTTTCCACTTCTTAAGTTTATTCCTTCTTTTTTATGGATAACAACCTTAGCACCAGTAAGTTCTTGTAGTTTTACTAACTCGCCTACATGGTCCGTATGGTTATGTGTAATTACTATTAATCCTATATCACTTGGTTCAATACTATGTTTATTAAAAAACTTTATAATCTTATCGTAATTCTTTGGCAAACCTGTATCTACTAATATATGTTTTTCTCCCTTTATTATAAAAGCTTTTACCATTCCCAATGAAATTTGAAGTACTTGCTGTTCCACTATTTTTACCTCCACTTATATTTTCTCCACCTTCTCAATAATTCTAAGCAAATATTATTTTTGTTACTAACACTTTTCCTATTGTTTACCTCCATAGTGGTGAGTAATATGGTTTTTATATGCGATTATAGTTAAACTTAATTATACTCCATTTTGGTGCTCAAAAATCTAGAAAAAGCCGATTTCGTTAGTGTGCTTATTATTAGTGTACTAATTAATTAGCGGAGTGTCAATGACTTTAAACCGAATTATTTAAATTCTCCAATATGTTTTAGTACACTTCAATTAGTTTAGATTTCGATTATAAGTAATAATCAATTTTCGGTTCATTACATTCTTTATAATTTTAAATCACTTCATTTTTTTTCCTTTACTATGCTTAATATCAATAATACTAAATTCTCTAAACTCTTTGCATTTCAACTAAATTCCACAACAAATATTTAAAATTTTCCTAACTAGAAATAAAAAAACCTCCAAGGCAGAAAATTTATTTCTTCCTTGGAGGTTTTATCTGTTAATTTCTTTTTCAACAAAAACACGGATGGTATTAATATATTTTCTTTTAATTTTTTTTTCTAACGAACTACTTTAACATTCTTTTCATAAATCCCCTCATAAATCATATATTCTCCATCAAATAAAGACTGACGAATAGGCTGATTTTCCAATTGTACCATTGACCCATTTTCTATTTTATATAGTCCTGCATCATAGCCAGTTATAATAACATAGATTCGTGATGGGTGGATGAAAAATTCTTTAACCTTTTTAGAGCTTATTAATGAATGTCCTCTAGTGGCTAAGGTATACTTGTAAAAACCATTAGATACTGTATAGTAGAAATTTTCATGATTATACTTAATCTTTGTTATTGGACTATTAACTACCATGGTTCTGTTGTTCCCCTCTAAATCCATAGAATGTAGATAACTATTATTATCTACGTAGTAGATTTTATCCTTAACAATCCAAAATTGCGAGGTAGACTCTGTTAGCTTCTTTGTTTGATTCGTTGTGTTATTTATTTTATAAAGGCCTTGAGTCTTATTCGTCTTAGCTTCATACCCTATGGTATATAAATTACCATCTAATAGGGTAATTCCCATTGAAATGCTATATGATGTACCACCTTGTTCCGTTAAGGTTCTATTAATGTCATAAACATAACCAGCTTCCCCTAGCTTACTGATGGTTTTTGTTTTTTCATCATACACAAATAAGTTATCCCCTGAAGGGTAGTTTTCCATGGTACTGTAATAAATTTTACCTTCTTCAAAAATCAAATTTGTAAATAACTTAGCATTCATTAATTTTTCTGATTTCCCATTTTCAATAGCAAATAGGGTATCATGTCCCATTGTAAAGTCACCATAATGGGCAGTTAAATAGGTTTTACCTGTTTTAGAAACCACCGTTGAAACCCATGTAGGAACCCCAAAATCACTGTTTAAATCTGCAACCTTAGTTTCCTTAAGCTCTTTTAAATTTAAGACATGCAAAGAAAATCTATTATCATTCTTTTTAAAGTAATAGAAGGAATCCTTTACAAAGGGTTGTTGTAGACTAATATAACTTGGCATCTGCTTTACTAACACGGCATCCTTTCCTGCCTCGTGTCTATAAAGTTTTTGGGTAGTCATGTTTGTCTTAGCATCGTATTCATTGGATACATAATAGGTTTTTCCCTCAATATTAACAACTGCGTTAGGTGAAGCACTAGGATATATCTGCTTTCTAGGATCTTCTAATCTCATTTTCAAATCTTTTATAACTACTTCTGCTTTAGCATCACCTATGGCTAGGGAGTTATTTGAAATAAAAACTAATCCATTTTTGTAAGTAATTTGTTTTTTCAAGGCTTCTCCAATAGCTCTTACCGGAAGAACCATTCTTCCATCAATTTTTTCAGGTGTTGCTGATAATTCAATTGCCTCTCCATTGTAGATCATCTTTTTACTACCCACTTTTAAGTGGATCTTGATTTTCGCTTCAGTCCCGTGGCTATAGATTCCTTCTGCAAGTTTAGGTCTAGAATAACAATATAACATCACTTCATCGGGTTTTTTAGAGTCCCAATGGGCTTCCCATACTTCTTCTTCCTTTGATAAGGCATAGGTCATTAAGCGAATAGGTAGATACGTTGTATTATTCTTAAGTACAACCTTATATGTATCTTGTATTAAAACATAAGTACCACCATTAAAAACCTTGTCTTGATAATTGATGGGTAAAGCGACTGTATCATTTAGTTGTTCCTCTAGGCTAATCTTAGTACTCCCTATAACAGAGGTTGTCGATAAACTAATTAATAAAAGAGACAGTAGTATTTTATTTTTTAGCACATTAAATCCTCCTTAATGATCCATATGAAACTTCATATTTTCTCATCTGTAGATTCATTAAATCATCAAATATTAATTCACACAATATCTATCATTACTAATATCAATTGTATCATATTGGTAACTGATTTTTAATTTCATCTACATTACATGTTTCTTACAATTGTGTAACATCATCTTCTTTAACCTTTTAAATTAGCATTCTACTATTGTTTACTTACTTTCTTAAATATTTCCTAATCTGAAACTTTTCTGGAAAAACATCGAATTATTGTTATAATAATGAAAATGTTGTAATTGTTTCGTAAGCGTAAAAGAGGTTCTTTCCAAAGTTATTAGATTTCAATGCATAAAATGAAATGATAATATATTATTTATAACCCTAGTATTACTTATTTATTTCAATGCTTCTAATTGCAGAACTTTATATTTTAGCATCTTAAAATGATTTCTTCCATACATAATTCTTTAATCGTTTTGATTTTATTTACACTTCCTTCAGCTAATCCGTTATTATAGGAATAATCTATAGCATTTTTTACTGAATCATAATCTCCTTTAATACCCGTTATAAAACTATTTATTTCTTTTAATCCTAGCGCATGTGCTTTTTCTATCCAAATGGGAAGTTCAGTACTCTTACGACTTGATAATAACTCCTTGAAATCGGAAATAGTTTGAGTAGTTTTAATAAGACAGGATGTTTTTTTATAATTTCATCTAGTTGCTCCTTTAACAACCCCTTGATTTTTTCTATTGGTTTATATAGCAACTGATAGATTAGTCGCTTGTCAATCAACTCTGATGGTTCTTGATATTTAATCAAATCCTTAGTAATTCTTTTTTCCTTAGAAATAAATCCTCTTAGGGCTGCAACGCTTCCATTATATTCTTTAGAATGAAGTCTTTCTGTAATTTCTTCGTAAGTTATACCTTCTGCTCTTAATGTTAGTATTTCGTCTCTAAAGGGCATTAACAGTCCTGGTCGACTAGTACCATATTGACCATGGACAGGACTATAACCTTCAGTAAGATAATTGTTTATACTGGTCATACTTATTCCTGTTAGTTTTGATATATCATGCTTTCCATGTCCTTCTTCATGTAACTGTTTAACTTTTTCCATCTTGTTATTTACTTTCTTAATGGCTTCTTTATGCTGTTTTCCTCTTTTTGTGTCTTGTTCTTCTGAAATATCACTGTCGTTGAAGCTACAATATTTACTTGCAGTTGTTGAGCCTTGTAGATACAAGGGGACGTTTCAATTGTCTTGTTTTATTGCTCTTTCAATTATGCTTTTTCCTATCCCCATAACCCGTCCTATCTGACGAATACTTGCACCTGTTGTTTGATATATCTTCTTTATTATTAAATTTTTCTCCTTAGGCGACATCTCTTTAAATTCCTCTAAATTATACTGCTTATGGATTAATTCTTTTAAACTTGAATCTGTATACTTATTTAACGGTTTACAATCTAAGCATTTATCATCATTTTTTCTATTCATAAAATTTACAAAATTATCTCTTG
>CALJEQ010000036.1 GCA_938074565.1 uncultured Alkaliphilus sp.
CAGACCGAGGTTTTGCCTAAGGCTTCCTTCAGATTCCACCTCACGGTGGACACCCTTGCCTTCGGCTAGTGGTTCCCACTACCAAGCCCACAGCGGACTTTCACCGCCAAGTTATCGCCCATGCTGGGCACACGAGAAAAAGAGCTTGATGTTTCCATCAAACTCTGTAATACCATGTTATTATAACATTTCATCTCCTGGCTTCCAATCAATTGGACACAACCCACCAGCCTTTAATCCTTGAAGTACTCTTAGGGTTTCTTCCACACTTCTTCCTACGTTTAGGTCATGTACTACTGAATATCTTAATATTCCTTCTGGATCTATAATAAATAATCCCCTTAAAGCTATTCCTTCTTCTTCTACCAATACTCCATAGTCCCTTGCTACTTTTTGAGTCATATCGGAAGCCAATGGGAATGCTAATTTCCCTAATCCCCCTTGATCATGGGCTGCATTAATCCAAGCTTTATGGGAATGTTCGCTATCTGTACTTACCCCTATTATTTCTGCGTTTAATTTGTTAAATTCTTCAATTTTTCCATTATATCCTTTAATCTCAGTTGGGCAAACAAAAGTAAAATCTAATGGATAAAAAAACATTACTAACCATTTCCCTTTATAGTCTTCCAGTGAAACTCTACCAAAATTTTTACCTTCACCATCTACTGTTTTCATTTCAAAATGTGGTGCTTTTAAACCTACCATTCTTTGTGTCATTTTATGTACCTCCTATATATTATAATTTTATTTTTTTGTTATGCACTATATTTATAACCCTTGTCCATTTTTTTAAACAGTAATTTTTATTTTTTGATATTATTTATCGATTCGCTTAGTTTAAGTATACGTTTTCTTTTTTGTTGAATATTACCCTCTTTATATAATGTGTATTAGACCGTTTTTTATGTATTTTATTATTATTTAAAAAAAGTATAAGTTGTTATCCATAAACAACTTATACTTTTTAGGTGTTTTTCTTTATTCATTTGTTTTCTTTAATAATCTCATACCATTTAATATAACGATGATTGCCGCTCCTGTATCTGCAAACACTGCCATCCATAAGTTAGCCATACCTAAAAAGGTCAATATCATAAAAGCTAGTTTTACAATCACAGAAAAGCATATATTCTCTTTGATTATCCTCAAGGTTCTACGGCTTAAATCCGCTACATAAGCAACTTTAGTTAAATCATCTCCCATAAGGGTTATGTCGGCTGTTTCTAAAGCAACATCTGTCCCTGCTACCCCCATGGCTATTCCAACGGTGGCAGTGGCTAAAGCAGGAGCATCGTTTATTCCATCTCCAATCATAGCTACCTTTCCCACTTGTTTTACTAAATCTTCAACATATTTTAATTTATCCTCTGGCATTAACCCTGACCTATAGTCTTCGATTCCTACTTGGTTTGCCACTGCCTTTGCTGTAACTTCATGATCCCCTGTTAGCATTACAATATGGTTGATCCCAATTTTCTTTAAAGAACTAATAGCTTTTTTACTGTCTTTCCTTATGGTATCAACTACAGTAAAGAGAGCAATAATATTTTTGCTATTTCCCATTAGTATAACTGTCTTTCCTGTATTTTGATAATTTTGTATTTTTTCCTTTATTGTGAAATCAATATTTACGTCTTCAAATAATTTATTGTTCCCTAAATAGTAAAGTTCTCCCTCTACTATACCTTTAATCCCTTTACCTAAGAGGGCTTCAAATGAGTCTACTTTAAGATTGAAATTAATATTTTTTTCCTTAGCTTTATTTACAAATGCTTTACCAATAGGATGTTCTGATCCCTTTTCTAGAGCAGCTGCTATTCCTAATAAGTTAATAGACTGGTTGTTTTCTAATATTTCTACATCCATCACTTTAGATTTACCTTCTGTTAATGTTCCTGTTTTGTCAAAGGCAATACATTTAATTCTACCAGTTTCTTCTAAATAAGCCCCTCCTTTTATTAATATTCCTTGCCGTGATGCATTACCTATAGCCGAAACTATAGATACTGGCGTTGATATTACTAAGGCACAAGGACAAGAAATAACCAATAATATTAAGGCTTTTTTAAGCCATATTTCAAAGTCTAAACCAAAAACTAAAGTAGGAATTATTGCCACACCCACCGCTAAAGCTACAACTATTGGGGTGTAATATTTGGCGAAGTTATCTACTAATTGTTGTGAAGGTGCTTTTTTACCTTGTGCCTCTTCAACCATATTCATAATTTTTGATAGGGTTGTATCTTCTACTAATTTTGTTACTTTTACTTCTAATAGTCCCTGTTGATTAATGGTGGCAGCAAAGACTTCGTCCCCCACTTGTTTTTCAACCGGTATAGATTCTCCTGTTATGGGGGCTTGATTAATGGTAGAATACCCTTTTATAACTTCTCCATCTATGGGAATTTTTGACCCTGGTTTAATGATAATAATATCTCCTATTTTAAGATCTTCAACATTAACTAATATTTCTTCTTCCCCTGCTTTTAAAAGGGCTTCATTTGGAGCTAGCTCCATTAATGCTTCAATTGATTTCCTAGTTTGACCCATTGTATAGTTTTGCAAAGTGTTTCCTACAGAGAACAAAAATACCACAGCTGCTCCCTCTGACCATTCCCCTAAAAATGCTGCCCCCACCACAGCTACTGTCATTAGAAAATTCATATCTAAACTAAACATTTTTAGAGAATTAAAGCCACTTTTTCCAATATAGTACCCACCTATTAGTATGGATAGAGCATAAAGGGGTACTATAATTTCTTTTTCTGCCTTTAGAGTATTTAATATTATTGCAATGGTAAATAAAACTCCTGATATAATGGTAAGTCTTAATTTTTTATCTTTGTACCATAATGTTTTTTCCTTTTTATCTTGTCTACTGGTCATTAGTGTTTTAGTTATTATTCTTCCTTTATGACCTGTGAATTCAATGGCTTCTATTAAATCATTTTGATCTATATTATCTAAATGTTTTACTATTAATTTTCCAGAAGTAAAAATTAGGTTTGCTTCTTTTACACCATCCACCAACTTTACACTTTTCTCAACCTTGAGAGCGCACTCAGGTCAGTCTACTCCCTCCACCAATATTAAGGTGGTAACCTCTTTCATATCTTGTTTTGTGATTGCTTCCATACTAATATGCCCCCTTTTAACGATGTTTTACATGGGCTAACCCCTGTTGCAACACATCTATAACATGATTATCATCTAACGAATAATAAATGACTTTTCCTTCTCTCCTAAACTTAACTAATCTTGCTGACTTTAATACCCTTAGTTGATGGGATATGGCGGATTGATTCATTTCTAGTACCGCAGCTATATCACATACACACATTTCCGTTTGAAATAAAGCATGTAATATTTTGATTCTTGTGGCATCCCCAAAGACTTTAAAAAATTCCGTTAGTTCATTTATTGTATTATCATTTAACATGTTATCTTTAGCCACTTTTACGTCTTCTTCATGGATACATTGTATTTCACATACTTCTATCAATTTCTTTCCCATTATTCATCCCCCCCCGTTATACATATGAATAACTGTTCATATGTATTTATATCCCTATTGTATTACCACTTACTGGTGATGTCAATAGAAATCCAAGCCTTTTTATGCTAAAATAATATAGATAAAAATCTATCACTTGGAGGGATTTTATGAGTACAATCAATAGAAGCATTAAAATTAATCAACATAATGTTAAAAATAGGATTATAATGCCCCCTTTAGTATGCTTTAATTGGGCAGATGATGAAGGGTTTGAAACCGTTAATAGAGGGGATCATTATGGTAAGCGGGCAAAGGGGGGTACTGGTTTAATTATTGTGGAAGCAACTGCCATTGCTAAGGAAGGGCGTATCATTGATACTATGCTGGGTTTATGGAAGGATGAACATGTCCCTCAATTTCAAAAAATAGCTAAAAATTGTCATGATGAAGAAACGGTTGTTATTGTTCAACTTGTTCATGCTGGTATGAAGTCTGTAGGTTCTCCTGTTTATTCTTCTACGGCTGTTGAGATGGAAGATAAGGTATGCCTAGAAATGTCTATTGCAGATATTGAAAAGGTAAAAGAAGACTTTGTATCTGCTGCTGTAAGGGCTAAGGAAGCTGGTATTGATGGGGTTGAAATTCATGGTGCCCACGGTTATCTGCTTAGTCAATTTACTTCTAAGGAAGTTAATAAAAGAACAGATTTATATGGTGGTTCATTGGAAAATCGACTTAGGTTACCTATGGAGATTGTGAAAGAGGTAAGAATTGCTACAGGAGATGATTTTATTATCTGCTATCGTTTCGGGGTAAATGACCCTACTTTAGAGGAGGATAAATATTTTGCTAAAAAGTTAGAGGAACTAGGTGTTGATTTGTTAAATGTATCTGCTGGTATCGGTGGTAATAACATTGCTGTGCCAGAAGATTTTCCTTTTGCGAATATCACCTATATGGGAACTGCTCTGCATAATGAAGTAGATATTCCTGTTGCTTGTGTTTTTGGTATTAAGGAACCTCATCAGGCCGAGTATCTTTTAAATAATGACATGATTGATATGGTGGCAGTGGGTAGAGGTCTTTTAGCTGACCCTGAATGGGTGAATAAAGCCACTAAAAATGTAAAAGTTAATATTTGTTATCATTGTTTGCCCCGTTGTAAATATAGTGTTGATGGGAATACTTGTCCTTGGGTTTGTAAATAGTCCTTAATAATAAATTAGCCTTAGGTCTATTTTTATAGTCCTAAGGCCTCACTTACTTTAATTAAATATAACTCTTTTAATTCTCTAAAAATATGAGTTATCACTTATATTACCATCAATTAATCTCTTATACATTGTAGTGTGTAATTGTTAGTCTCTAATAGGAGATGGATCACCCATAGTGCTAAATAGAACACCAAAGGTGGTAATGTTATTATTAATAAGACTTTTCATCGTTAAACCAATACATGTCAAAAGAAAAGAACAAATCAATATAGACGCCAATAAACATTTTAATTTTTTCATAAGAGACCCCCTATATATAATAATGATTTATAGATAAATAGCTTTTTCTAGCTTTGGTCATATATTCTACACCCTTTTCTACTTCACCTGCTAGACAATATACTTCTCCTAATAAAATATTTAAATCATTTTCTTTTGCATTTATATTACTTTTTATTATGAATTTTTCAGCGTCCCTTAGGTGATTTAAAGCATTGTCATAATCCTTTAATAGGATGTATGTTTCAGCTAAAGTAAACCTAAAATTTATAACCATTTCATTATTATTTAATTCTCTAGCTAATACAATTCCTTCATTTAAAGTATCCAATGCTTTATCATATCTATCTGATTCTAAATAACATTTAGATTTAGTTAAGTATATCCATAAACTTTCATTAGGATTAACTTGTTCTATTAAATTAAAGGCTTTTTCAACATTGTCCAGTGCCTTTTCTATTTCATTATATTTAATACAACATATTGCATAATTTTCATATGCTAAAAACAAAGTATTGACACTTAACTCATCCTGCATCTGTATTAATTTATTATACAACTTTTCTGCTCGTTCATTATTATTAAGTTCTCTATAGGTATTTGCCTCTAATAGAAACAATTGCCCATAATATTTATTATAAAACTGGTTATTTTTCCACTGGGTTTCTTTTAATTTATTTATATTTTGTAGTGCCATATCATATTTTTGTATTTTTCTATAACAAATAATTAAGTTTAAACTTGCTTGCATTCTTATTTTTTCTTTGTTTAATATGTTATGTTCTACAGTGATGTCGTATGCCTTTGAATAATTGTTTATAGCTTGGTCTATCATCATCAACATATGGTAACAAGAACCAATATAGTTATAGACCTTTGCCATATCATCATACCTTTTTTCTTCAACGTAATAGATTAGTACATCAGAGTAATCCCTTATGGCACAATTATATTGATAACTGTAGTAGAAAAAATCGCCTCTGATAAGTAGTAACTCCATTTTTTCTTTATGTAAATTCCATTGATTTACTAAACCCATAATTTTGTCTATAGCCTGTGAAGTTAGTTTTAGATCACAATTTTTTAATGCAACTTGTTCCTTTAAAAAGGCTAAATCTTCATGAATCTCCTTTGTTACACAATCTACTTCTGTTTCCATTAAAAATTCTGGAGTTATTTCTTTTCCCATATTTTTATAATATTTATTTAAACAGTCAGCAATGGAACTTGCAACACTCCACGTTAGCCCTCTTTTATTTCTTTCAATCATACTTACTAAAGATTTTGAAACCTCTCCATTTGTGATGTCTTCTTGTTTTAGTCCAATATCTACTCTAAGTTTTTTTATTTTTTCCCCTGGCGTTAGTACCTCCATGTAATATTCTTACCCCCTCTGTTTGTTAGTGTAAAAAATCATTTATTATAATTTAAAATTTCTCCATAAAAAATGTTTTATCTACAGCTAACCCGTTACATTTATTATATTCAAATTATACTATACATTTAACTAGTATTCAACATGATAGTTAACGCTGTACTTATTTAAACCCTACTATTTATATATATACACATTATTGTTTTTTACACATATGTATCTTGTAAACTATTAACTCGATCTAATTACTATAGATTTTTCTTGTACAGTTTCTTTTACCCATTTATTCTATAAAAAGAGGGTTTCATCTATGACTGAGATGAAACCCTCTTTTTAATACATATTCTATTAATACTACAGTTTAAACCTATTATATTAACCAACTATGTTTAAACTATACTTATTCTAGTATTTATAAACCCCTCTATTTAAAGCATCTCTAACAGCAGAAATTACTTTACCTGATCTAAGGGTAGCCCCTGTAAAAGTATCTACATTTTCTTTTACAATGTTTTCAGGTTTATATAAATCTGAAAGACTTACTGTAATATCTTTACCCACAAGGTAGTTAATTAATTGTTCGTGTTGTCCTTTTAGTCCGACAATTAATTGGTCTTCTTTTTCTGTACGATAATCTTTGTTTCCATAATATAATTGTCTAAAGGAAATAGAAGCTACTTTATTGTTTTCTAGTTTGAACTCTACAGCTACTTGAATATCGCCTCTGTCTGCAAAGAAACCTCTATACGTTCCATCTTCGTAGCTTACACCTTTAACTACTGGAGTTACTGGTGTTGCTGTTTCTCCCTTTTCGCCAATGGTAATTGATTGGGTCTTTCCATCCCAAACTACTTCCTTACCTAGTTTTTCTGATACAAATCTTACTGGTACATATGTAGTTCCTTCATGGATAAAGGCACTTTGTTGAGTTGATGTTCCATTAATAAAGAATTTTAATGATTGCAGAGATACTTCAAGTTTTGCCCCTGTTGCATAAACTGCACCACTCATTAATGTTGCACCTATTAATAGACCCGCGATAAACTTTTTCATTTGAAAACTTCCTCCTTTTGATAATAAGTAATTTATGATATTGATAATTGTTATCACTTTATTATAATAACCTTCTTTTTATAACTTGTCAATAATATTTTATAGGCTTAGTCTTCATGTTTGGAATTTAAACAAAAAAAACAAGAGTAATTACCTCTTGATTTCTGATTTATTATTCAGTTTTTTATTTAGGTTTTTTGTTTAGGTTTTTTATTTCGTTTTTGACTTCTAAGATCTATCTCTTTATGCTCTTTATATACACTAAATGCCATTTTGCTCAATACCATTATAATAACACTAATGGCTGTAATGGAAAAATACCGTGTAAAAGTGTCTATATTAGGCCAAACAGTTATAATTATAATTGCTATAAATGCTACAAGTATGCCAAACATTGAATATGTCATTACTGGTGGCAGGTTATTTTTATGGGCGTAATTACCTGTTTTATCTATAAGACTTCCTGTTCCTTTTGTAATTTCTTTTATATGACTTCTCTCTTTTGGTAAATCTGTTATATTTTCCTCAGTGGTATTAGCCATTTACGACTCCATCTTCATTGTTTTTCACAGTCTATTTCTTTGGGGAAATATGTATTAATGATATATTTTTTATCTTTATATATCCCCAATATCCCTATTAGTGTTGCTCCAATACAAACGCCAGCTATACTTCTTGGCATCCATTGAAGCCCAATAATTGCAATTAATATGAATATCCCACTGATCACCAAAAGAGTATTGTTGTAATAATTATATTTTCTATTTATTTGTCTATATCCTCTTGTATCTCCTGTTAATTCATCAATTGAATCAATTTTACTTCTTATAGCAATTAATATATTCATATTTCTATTTGTAGCATTTTTTTCAGGGATTAAGCTATTACTATTAATTTCTCTAATACTTAATTCTTCTAATATTTCTTGTATGCTAAAAAGTTGATTTTGTATTTTGTCTAATAGTTTTTCGACTTTTGAGAGCTTGTCTAGATAAATTTCTTTATTCATAATTACTTCTTGGTGTTTTGAAAGACTATCTAAGCTTGTTGCCAAATGATTCAAGAAATCAAAAATAACTTTATTAGTTTCTTGGATTTTACTAATCATTTTTGCTTGTTGCTTTTTATACTCCTCATTAATTTTTAACATAAGCAAAATCTTCAGCTTTTGATAGATAAGTTTAAGTTCAAAACCAAATTGAAGCTCATTTTCGTATGTCTTATCCAATATAGTTAAGTAATCTGACATTCCTTTAGTAACCTCCCCTCGTTTTTTCCAACTTTTACTATTTTTACTCATATTATACACCTACCAAATAAATATTTCAACACCTAAATAAAATATGGTCTTTTTATCTTATTTTTTCATTACCTACTTTATGAAAATAATTTGTAGTTATTTTATCTGATAAATACCATTGATATGAACATTAAGAAACTCCTTCATTTTATATTCTATTCCACGATACTCTTTTGGGTACATTTTACTTATAACATTTCCAATATTATTTTTTTTAGTCAGAAAACATATTTAAATTTTATTACAAAAATAAAAAAAGAGATATGTTAATGGCATATCCCTAGAATAGATTAAAGACAATGAGGGTCCTTCATCAGTTTTATTAATTTAATTAGTTTACTTCAGTCAATTCCGTTAATAAAACTTCCATTGTATCTGTTGCAAACATATCTGTTTTAATTTCTGCTGTATTTCTAGTTGGGTTTACACCCGCAATCCAGATGGATTGTCCATTATAATGTACAGGAATTCTTTCATTGGCTGATATTATTTCTTGTGCCCTTCTTACATCCATGTTTATCACTCCTATTTAATTATTAGAAGTATTAAACTTCTTAATACTATATTCTTTCCACACCAAGCCATTAATAATTCCTTTTTTTTATTTTTATTTTAATCTAGCCTAATGAAAAATTATTTTCTAGCTACTCCTGTTTCAATGGCTGTTTTAGCCACAGCTTTTGCTACCCTCTCTACTACCCTTCTATCAAAAGGGTCTGGAATAATGTATTGTGGATTTAATTCAGAGGTATTAATTATATTTGCAATAGCGTAAGCTGCTGCTATTTTCATTTCTTCATTTATCTCAGATGCCCTTACATCTAAAGCACCTCTAAATATTCCTGGAAATGCTAATACATTATTAATTTGATTTGGAAAATCTGATCTACCTGTTCCAATCACCTTTGCTCCACCTTCTTCGGCTATTTGGGGTAATACTTCTGGTATTGGATTTGCCATAGCAAATACGATGGCCTCTGGATTCATGGAGGTAACCATTTCTTTTGTCACCACATTGGGGGCAGATACTCCAATAAATACATCTGCACCTACCATAGCTACTTCTAATTTGCCTTTTAGTTGTTGTCTGTTTGTTACTTTTGCCATTTCCTCCTGATAAAAATTATTGAATGTTGCTCCTTCATGAATGATGCCTTGTCTATTGACTAAAATTATTTCTTTTACGCCAACTCTTAACAGTAACTTTCCTATGGCAATACCTGCCGAACCTGCTCCATTAATAACTACTTTAATAGTTTCAAAACTTTTATTAACTAATTTTAATGCGTTTACTAAGCCAGCCAGTACAACAATAGCGGTACCATGTTGATCGTCATGGAATACTGGAATATCCAATATCTCTTTAAGTTTTTCTTCAATTTCAAAGCATCTTGGGGCTGAAATATCTTCTAGATTGATTCCTCCAAAGGTGGGGGCTAAGTATTTTACTGTTTTAACAATTTCATCAACATCATTGGTATCTAAACAAATTGGGAAGGCATCTACATCTGCAAAGTTTTTAAATAGTATTGCTTTTCCCTCCATAACTGGCATAGCTGCCTCTGGACCTATATCTCCTAATCCTAAAACTGCGCTACCATCTGATACAATTGCCACTAGGTTTCCTTTTGATGTATAGGTGTAGACCTTTTCTTTATCTTCATGGATTGCCTTACATGGTTCTGCAACTCCTGGTGTATAGGCTAAACTTAAGTCTTCTCTTGTTTCAACCTTCACCTTAGGGTTAACGGATATTTTACCCAAATTTTCTTCATGGAATTTTAAACTCTTCTCTATAATACTCATTTTTACCGCTCCTTTCAAAACACTTATAGCTAAAAAACTTGTTCTAACAAATCTAATTTATATTGTATAATTTTGCAGGTGTTGGGTAAAGAGAAATATATAATTCTAGAAAATATACAAAAAAGTAACAAAGGTTATAACAATTATTCACCTCTGCTACTTTATTTATTACCTACCTACAATAAGTTTGATAGAGTAAAGGTTTCTCTCTTTTTAATTAAATCTATTATAAATCTCAGTTGTGTAACCTCTCCTATTATTAAATTTCTTTCTTCAACTTCCATATATTTCTCTATCTTATTCAATGAAACATTAACGGAGTCTATATCGTAATGCTCTAATAAAACTTCATATATTGTATTTACTTTATTCCAATCTTCTTTGATGTTATCTAAATGTCCTTTTGCGGTTTCCCAATCTTCTACTAGTATGGCTTTATCTAATTTATCAATGGTAGTTAATAATTTTTCATTGTTTATAGTAACATATTGAGAAAAAAAGAGAGCCCCAGTAAAAAATAATATTAATATAATTGTAGTTATTATAACAACTTTCATATTTCCTCCTTAAGATATTTGCCTTTTTTGTATATGAAACTCTTTTGTAGAGGAAAAAAAGGCAAAGAATACGTCTTCTATTTTACTAATATTATTCTTTCTTAATTGTTGATTTAACCAATCCATATTATGATCTGTGCTATCTAAGTTTTTTGTAAGTAGTTTTCCATCAAGTATTATAGTTACAGGAAGTTGTTCCTGTTGCTTATCTATCTTTAAATCTTCTAATACAACTTTATTTTTACTGGTTTTAGGTATAATGCTTAAATTTCCATTAGTCTCCATTATTGCAAATTCTACGTCGCTTAAATTCGGGTATTCCTTCAATCTTAACTGTTCTAGTAGGTCATTCATATTAATTCTTAATCTTCTTAACTCTGACTGTACTATTTCACCTTTATTAATGATTATACTTGGTTTACCACAAATGATATTACTTACACTTTCACTTTTAATTGATAGATAAGAGACTATCACTTGTACCCCTAGTAGAGTAAGTATAGGGATGATTCCATTAATTAAAGGTATGGCGGTATTTTCCATTGGTGTTGCCGCTAATTCAGCAATTAATATGGTAATAACTAGTTCAAAGGGTTGCATTTGACCTATTTGCCTCTTTCCCATCATTCTCATAACCACAACAACCAAAAAATATAATATAAAGGCTCGAACAAATATTATCAGCATTTTTTTCAACTCCCAAATTATATTACTTTTAGAGTAAATAGTATTAATAGTTCCATTTCCTCATCTTAGTATTACCTATACTATTTGTAATATAATAATGATAATTGTTTTGGTAGTTGTAAAATTTGGTATTACTTATCTTGTTTATAGTATTCTAACTTTCAAACTACTTTCACTCATAAAAAAATAGAGATTAAAAGGTCTTAGTTCTCCTTTTAATCTCTATTAATTATATTGCATTTTAAACTTGGCATTTATTATTTGTTTTTAAAAAAAGTTTTTAAATAGTTTTTACCTTCCTTAATTAGATTTTCATAGAAATATATTTTGTCTCTAAGAAGCCTTCAATTCCATAATGTCCACCTTCTCTGCCTATACCACTTTCTTTATAACCTCCAAAGGGTGCTTGTGGAGATGAAACTTTCCCATCATTTATGCCTATAATCCCGAACTCTAATTTCTCTGCTACTTTTACAGCCCTTGAAAGTGATTCTGTGAAAAAATATGCTGCTAAGCCATAATTGGTGTCATTTGCCATTTTTATAACTTCTTCTTCTGTTTCAAAGGTAATAACGGGTATTATTGGCCCAAAGGTTTCTTCTTTGGTAATAAGCATTTGATTAGTTATATTAGATAATAGGGTAGGTTGTATAAAATAACCACCTTTATGATTAATTCCACTGTGGTGAGCTTTACCGCCAAATTCTAATGTTGCTCCTTTATCCAGTGCATCTTTTATGTGTTCCTTTACCTTTTCAAAGCTATTTCCATCAATTAATGGACCGATTTCAACACCTGTTTCCATTCCATTTCCAACTTTATAATTTTTTAATTTATCCTTCAGCTTTTTTATAAACTGTTCTTTAACTTTTTCATGTACATAAAAACGATTGGAGGCAATGCAGGTTTGACCACAGTTTCTTAGTTTTGATGCAATGGTCCCTTCTATGGCTTTATCTATATCTGCATCATCAAATACAATGAGGGGTGCGTGTCCGCCTAACTCTAATGAAAGATTTTTTACCGTTTTAGCTGACTGTTCCATTAATTTTTTTCCCACCTCTGTTGATCCTGTAAAGGTAAGTTTTCTTACTCTTTCATCTTCCATTAAGGTTTTTCCTATTGCTTTAGCTGAACCAGTCACTAGGTTAATTACCCCTTTAGGTATTCCTGCTGTTTCAAATATCTCAAATAATTTTATGGCTGTTAAGGGTGTTTGGGTGGCTGGTTTAAGGACTACTGTACAACCTGCCGCTAAAGCTGGTGCCATTTTTCTTGTAATCATTGCAGCAGGAAAATTCCACGGTGTAATAGCTGCCACCACTCCAACTGGTTGCTTAATAACAATCATTCTTTTATTAGGGCTCCATGCAGGTATTGTTTCTCCGTATACCCGTTTACATTCCTCTGCATACCACTCTAAAAAACCTGCTGCATATTGTACTTCTCCCACAGCTTCATTTAATGGTTTTCCTTGTTCTAAGGTTATTATTTCAGCTAATTCATTTTGTTGTTCCATCATAATGTGAAATGCTTTTTTTAAGTAACCACTGCGAACATTTGCTGGCAGTTCTCTCCATTCTTTTAAAGCTTTTTCAGCCGCTGTTATTGCTTCTTTGGTTTCAGCTTCCCCCCCATTGGGAACATACCCCAAGACTTCACCTGTGGCAGGATTATGTACTTCTATTGTTTCACCGTTATAGGCGTTTATCCATTCTCCTTCTATGTAAATATTATACCTCTTTAATTTATTGTCCTTCATTCTCTATTCCCCCTTCTTGTCATTGGAGTAAAAACTTGTATTTTATATAACCTTTTCTTAATTATAACAAAAAAGGTCTTAAATTTTACAAGACCTTTTATTTTTTTATAATAATATTCTAAGACAATTGACTACTTGCAAGGCTACTCCTGTAACCAGGCAATCTTCGTCTATATCAAATAAATCACTATGAACAGGATATGTGGTATTTTTATCTGCATTTCCACTTCCTAAACGATAAAAAGCCCCCTGTACCTCTTGAAGGAAATATGAGAAATCCTCCACCCCTAAACTGGCTTTTTCTAAAACCATTACAGCTTCTTTGTTTAATAATTCTATAGCATTTTCTTTAACAATATTTACCGTTTTATCATTATTGATTAAGGTTGGATACCCTTCTTTTATACTGAGTTCTCCTTCGCCCCCCATTCCCTTCGCTATATTCTTTATTATGGCTTCTATTTTATTAAGCACTGTTTTTCTAACTTGTTGATTTAAAGTTCTAACTGTGCCCGTCATAGTCACCTGCTGGGCAACAATGTTACCTTGACTACCACCGTTTATTGTTCCTATTGTTATTACTGCCGACTCTCTAGGGTCTATATTTCTACTTACTATGGTTTGAAGGGCTGTTATTATTTGTCCTGCTATGGTAATGGCATCTATGCCTTCATGGGGATAAGCACCGTGAGTACTGCTACCCGTTATGATAATTTTTATATTATCGGAGGATGCATTCATCTGTCCATACTTAACACCTATTTTGCCTACTGGTATTTCTGGTGAGACATGTAAACCAAAAATGGCATCTACTTTTGACTTTTCCAGCACACCATCTTGAATCATTGGCTTTGCCCCACCAATGGTTTCTTCTGCTGGTTGAAAAATTAGTTTTACATTTCCTTTTAATTGTTTTTTCATCTTATTTAATATTATGGCAGCCCCCAACAGGATGGTCATATGGGCATCATGGCCACAGCCATGGATTTTTCCAGTTATGGTGGAAGTATATGAGGTCTTTTTGTTATCATTAATAGGGAGCCCATCCATATCTGCTCTAAGGGCTACTGTTTTTCCTGGAATTGCACCTTCTATTAATCCTAAAATGCCATAGTGATTTGTAAAAGTTTTATATGGGATTTGGTGTTTTTCTAAGTGCTGAATAATTACCCTTCTGGTTTCTTTTTCATCTGTTGATAATTCAGGAAACTTATGAAAATAGCGTCTTACTTTAATAAGCCAATCTTTCAATTGATTAGCTTCTTCTAAAATATTGTTATAATCTATCATGTTTTTATTCCACTCTCCTCTATTCTAATAATCCCTTTTAGGGGGTTAATATAGGTTTGTAGCCCAAAGGGGATTGTTAATTGGGGCATACAATGGCCAGCCTTAACACCATATATGGTGGGCTTTTTTAATGGAACTAATCTTTCTAGTAACACCTCCATTAAACTGCTACTTTCAGCATCTTTTCCTTCACACTGATGAAAGTTTCCTAAAATAATACCTGAAACTGCTTGAAGTTTACCCGATAAAATTAACTGAGTAAGCATTCGGTCTATGCGATAGGGTTCTTCGCTTATTTCTTCAATAAATAATATTTTTTTGGTTGTATTGATCTCATAAGGAGTTCCTAAAGTAGAGTTAATGATGGACAAATTCCCTCCTATAACTTCCCCTATAGCCTCTCCTTCTACTAGGGATTTAAAGACCTCTCCATTGGGATTAGTTAAATTATAAAAAGGGGCATCTGTTGAAAGCATCCTTAATAATTCTGTTTTTGTAAAATAGTCTAGTCCTTCGCTTATGTTTATTGCCATCGGTCCATGAAAGGTTACCAATTTGCAATATTTATTTATGGCTATGTGTAGACTGGTAATATCACTGAAGCCTACAAATATTTTGGGATTTTCTATTATGGTGCTGTAGTCTATACTAGGCAAAATTCTTGCTGATCCATAGCCACCTCTTAAACAAAGAATTGCTTTTATCCCTTTATCTTTGAAGAACCTATTGATGTCATTAGCTCTAACATCATCTGCCCCAGACAAATACCGTTGTTTTTGATAACAACTATCTCCTACTCTTACTTTATAACCCCATGCCTCTAGTTGTTTTATTGCTTTTTCTATTACTTTATGTATAACTGGACTGGAAGGGGCAACGATACCTATAGTGTCTCCTATTTTTAGTCCATTGGGTTTTTGCATTTTTATAACCTCCCTTCAGTATTATATTTCTTTCTATATTATAAAAGGTTTTGGGTAATTTTTAGTGATTTATTCCATTTTATGTTTTATAATTAGTATCAGTGAATATACTTTTTAAGGAGGTGATTACATGAATATATTTAAAGCGATTATATTGGGATTGGTTCAAGGTCTAACTGAATTTTTACCCGTTAGTAGTTCTGGTCATTTGGCTGTTACCCAAAGTATTTTAAATGTTCCTGAAGAACGTATTTTGTTTTTAACTGTAATGCTACACTTTGGTACTTTAATATCTGTATTTTTTATTTATTCAAAAGATATTTATAATATTATAGTAGAGTTTTTTAAACTTGCTGTTGAGTTGTTTACTGGTAAGGGCTTACATTTTAATAATGAATATAGACGTTTGGGGCTTTATATTATTATTGCCACTATTCCCACAGGTTTAATGGGAGTTTTATTTAAGGATATTTTTGAAAGTTTTTATACTTCACAGATTATTATTGGTTCTGCCTTAATTGTAACTGGTAGTTTGTTGTGGTTGGCAGAAAGGGTACATACAGGTAAAAGAAGTATCCATCAAATGAAATGGTTGGATGCCATTATCGTTGGAATTTTTCAAGGACTTGCCATTACCCCTGGTATTTCAAGGTCTGGTTCTACTATAGTTGGTTCTTTATTAAGGGGATTTAATAAAGAATTGGCAACAAAGTTTTCTTTTTTAATTTCAATTCCTGCTATTTTAGGGGCTACTGTATTTGAGGTAAAGGATGCTTTGGAGGTAGGTCTGGGAGATTTAACCTTTGGAATTCTATTGGCGGGTATTCTTTCTGCTTTTCTTGCTGGAATCTTTGCCATTAGAACTTTAATTAACTTAATTAAAAAGGAAAAGTTATATTATTTTTCTTACTATACTTGGAGTATTGGTGGTATTATTGTTATTTTGTCATTAATAAGATAAATAAAGCTATGAACCTTGAAGGGTTTATTGTATAAAAAAATCAGCCACCATTGCCATACATGATGGGGCTGATTTTTGCTATGACTAAGAAAAAACACATCTTTCATCGGTCTAACCACCTCAAGTTTAGGTGGTTCTTGTTTAATATTTTTTTGTCCATCGATTAGCATCCCTTGTATTAAATTTATTCATCATTTGGTGGAAAGCTTCCTCTAAATCTATATTTAGTGAGTTAGCGAAGCACACCAAAATAAACATTATATCTGCTAACTCCATATCTATGGTATTATGGGGCTCATCTTTTCTCTTTGGCTTTTCTCCATGATAATGGTTTACTTCTCTTGCTAACTCCCCTGCTTCTTCCGTCAGTCTTGCCATTAATGCTAAGGGGCTAAAATAACCTTCTTTAAATTGTCCGATGTAGTCATCTACAATTTTTTGCATTTCTTTAATGGTTAGTTCCTTTTCCATGTTACGTCCTCCTAATTCAACAATATTGTTTATTGGGCATTGCTTTTATTCTAAAAAATGCTCTCCTGCATACTTTATGCCTATTGCTCCTAAAGGTGCTGTTATAACTATAGCTAATACTGCCAATGCCAATATTAGTTCTCCCGAAGGTATGCCTACTGCTAAAGGAACTGCTCCTATGGCTGCTTGTACAGTTGCCTTTGGAGAATAGGATATTATACAAAAAAGCTTTTCTTTAATATTTAGGTCTGTTCCCAATAATGAAAGATATACCCCTATACCTCTGGCAATTAGTCCAACGGTAATAATAAATAATCCTAAAAACCCTGCATCACGGGCCACATAAATATTTACTTGTGCCCCTACTAAAACAAAAAGTAATAGCTCAGCAAATACCCAAACCTTGTTAAATTTTCGGCTTAATCTTTCAGCTACTGTTGGTTTTTTCTCTAATAATATAAAACCAATAGTCATAACACCAATCAAACTAGCTATTGGTATTATGGCTTGTAGTACTTCTTCTAAGGTAGTTAATAAAATGGCGACTCCAATAATCATTAAGGTTTTCTTTGTATCTCTAATGGCAAAACGATTAAATATGTAAATAAGTAGGATTGCTACCAAAAACCCCAACAACATACCTATGATAATGGATAGGGGAATGTTAGCAATTTGTTTAAATAAATTTATATTACTTCCTCCATAAAGACCTAAAAAGGCTGTAAAAATGGTTATAGCCACTACATCATCAATGGATGCTCCTGCTAAAATAATGGTTGGTATTCCCTTTACTTCTCCTTTTTTTCTTTCAATAAAATCTAGCATTTGAGGGACAACAACTGCTGGTGAAACAGCAGCAATAATAAATCCCAATATTCCTCCTTCTATTTTGGATATGCCTAATATGTAGCTACTTACAAATAAAATAGTAAAGCCTTCAAACAATCCAGGTATAAAACTCAGTTTAAATGCTGATTTTCCCACCTTTTTTAGCGTCTCTCTCTTTATTCCTAGTCCCGCCCTCAATAGAATGATAATTAATGCTATTTTTCTAAGGTCTGCCGATATTTTTAAAAGTTCTTCCCCAATGATATTAAAACCAAAGGGACCAATTATTACCCCTAATAACAACATTCCCAAAAGACCTGGTAGTTTCATTTTAGTAAAAATTTTGTTTGCTATTAAACCTAGTAAAATTACCATTGCTAAACTAAATGCCATATTATTACGCTCCTTTATCTTTTTATTTTGTTCATTAGACAAACAAAAAACCCCTACAGCACAAAAAAACTTATACTGTAGGAGTCATTAACTGCTGGGCAGTGGTTAAAGGCGAACTCCATCACCTATTAAATTTATTATGTCTATTCTATATTATACGTTAATGCTATGTTAAATTCAACTTATTTTTCACAAACCGCCACCATTAGATAATATTTTTTATCAGCTTGTGGAATTTCTATTGTTTCATCTATTTGATGATACATTATTACTTTTTTAAAAGGCTTTAATAGTTCAAGAAATTCCTCTTCTACATATTGATGTAGGTGAAATGGACAACCACATGGTTTTCCCCGACCTCTACCAAAGGGGGTAGATATAATTAGTGTACCATCATCCTTTAATAGTTTTGTTAGGTTATCTATAAACCCATAATCATCTTGAAGATGTTCGATGGTTTCCATACTGATGATGGTATCAAAGGTTCCATATTTTTTATATAGATTTTCTTCACTAATATCTTGTTGGTAAAAAGTTGCCTTTAAAAATCCATACATATGTTTGGCATATTCTATACTTTCTTGACAGACATCCAAACCAACAATTTCTGTTATTTTTTCCTCTTGAGGCCCATCTAGTAAAATATCAATTCCATAACCGACTCCACAGGCGATATCCAAAACTCTACCTCTACAGTAGGATTTTGCAAATTCATATCTTGCTACATGTTCCAATAAATGTCCATTTTTAGGGTTCATTACTTCTGGTATAACCCGTTCTCCTGTATACTGCATCTTAATTAACACCATCTTTCCTCTGTTTTTCTTAAACATTATAACTTATTGTTACAAATGTTGCAAATTAATGGTTTAATAATAATATTACCTGTCCATTCACCTTTTATCCTATTAAACAAGTTTAAATCCTCTGTTTGTAGTAAATAATCTATTATATAATTGTTTTTTTATAGAAGGAGGGTAGTACTTTGATTAAACAAATGTTTAAACCTAATTTATATCATGGAAAAACCCTGTGGAATCGTTTTGAAGGATGGTATTTTAAAATTGTTAATAAGGAAGCCACTGAAAGTTTTGCTTTTATACCTGGTGTTTTCTGGGGAAATTCCAAAGAGGAATCCCACAGCTTTCTTCAAGTGTTAGAAGGGAACTCTGTTAAATATAACTATCATCGTTTTTTATGGGATAATTTTAATGCTACTCATTCCCCTTTTTCTGTTGAGATCAATGATAATACTTTTTCTTTAGAAGGAATTAATCTGTCTATTGTTACTTCACAACAAAACATGCGAGGAAGTTTAAACTTTTCTAACTTACTCAATTGGCAGGATAAGATTTATTCCCCTGGCAGTATGGGCCCTTTTAATTTTATTCCTTTTATGCAATGTTATAGTCAGGTATGTGTTATGGATATGGATATATCAGGGCAATTAACAATTAATGGTACTGTTCATAATTTTAATAATGGTAAGGGTTATATAGAGAAAAATTGGGGTAACTCCTTCCCCATTTCTTGGATTTGGATTCAATCTAATAACTTTAGTCATCCTAAAACTTCTTTAAGCTGTTCTATTGGTCATATTCCTTTTTGGTTTACAGACTTTCGAGGTTTTTTGGTGGGTTTTTATGCCAGTGGTGTTTTTTATCAATTTACTACAATGAATGGCTCTACAATAAAAATTGAAGAGAAAAATAATAATGTAAAAATAAATTTAATAAATAAAACCCATACACTTAAAATACAAACAGAAAGTGATTCAGACTCTTTTATACTTTGTAAAGGTCCTAGAAATGGAAAGATGATTCCATTGGTTAATGAATGTTTAACTGGAAAAGTACATGTTCAACTTTTTGAAAATAGAAGTAATAAAATAATACTAGAGGATATTGGTTTTGCCACTGGTATTGAATATGGTGGTGAACTAATGAAAATTTTGGACATTTAATCAATGTGTTAAGCACCCTCTTTATTTTAGTGAATAAAATAGTAGTAAACCATTATTTATTTAAGGAGGGTTATTATGACACATAAACTTTATGAACTTCCAAGTTTTTCAATAATAAAAATAATATCTGATGGTCCCTTATCAGCCCCAGTTAATACTCAATGTACATGGTTAATAGAAATACACATAACCAATATAGGTAAAGGTAGAATTAGCAATGTGGTGATGGCAGATTTAATTCTTTTGGATGTTATTGAAAACGTCCAACTTAATTCTATTTCTAAGGGATGTGCTATCTTTGTTGGAAATAGTATTACTTGGAGCATTGGAGATTTAGCTATTGGTGAAAAGGCAGTTATCCAAGTTAAACTAACTGGCTCTTTTTCCTCCGAGGGTAAGCATTCTATTGGCGTAGCAAATGTTTCAGGTCTTGACCCTATTCTTGATACCATTGTTGGTGGCCCTGCAACTGGCTATCACGTTAGTATTTTGGAAAGTGTTTCTTAGTAGGGTTTCTTATAAAAAAGTACTGATCTTATAAAACTTTTTGACCAGTACTTTTATAATGTTATAAATCTATTGTATTTGTACTTTGTATTCCTTCATCCAATAGTTTATTTGTATTAGGTATGCTAATAACTGTGGTCCTGTCATTAATTGACCAAACCAAGGTTGCCCAAAGGCTACTCCTCCAGTGTTTACAATATCCCCTATAACGGATCTATTAATAATTTTTAAAATTGGCGAAGTAGGATCTTGTAATATTATTTCCATTTTTCTTTTAACTGCTGATAAGTAAGCTGGGTTATGGGTTTTAGGATATGGACTCTTTTTTCTTTCTAAAATTTCTGTAGGTAAGATGCCCACCAATGCCCTTCTTAATAGTCCTTTTTCTCTGTTATCGCAGTATTTCATTTCCCAAGGTATATTCCACGCATATTCTACAATGCGATGGTCTGCAAATGGAACCCGTACCTCTAGACCATTTGCCATACTCATACGGTCTTTTCTATTTAAAAGGGTTATCATAAACCACTTTAGATTTAAGTAGGAAATTTCCCTCATCCGATGTATTTCCTTTGATTCTCCCGATAGTCGTGGTACTTCTTTTAATGTTTCTTCATACTTTGCTGCCACATATTCTTCTAATGGGACTTTGCTGTAATTTGTACCTAAAAGACTTTTTCTTTCAGCAGTGGCTTTTGACCAAGGAAATGTTTTTGCTTCTAAGTCTTCTTTTCTTCTAAACCATGGATATCCTCCAAAAATCTCATCGGCACATTCCCCTGATAATGCCACTGTTGCATTTTCCCTTACTGCATTACAAAATAGATATAAAGAAGAATCTACATCTGCCATACCAGGTAAATCGTTGGCTTTAATGGCTATATCCAATGCTTCCACCAGTTGTGGAGTATCTATTACCATATCATGATGATTAGAATTAATAAATTGTGTCATTTTCTTAATCCACACTTTATCAGAATTAGGTTGAAATTCGCTGGGTTTAAAATGAATATCATTATCTACATAGTCTATAGAGTAAGTATTTAATTGACCTTTGCCTTCCCTTTTAAATGAATTGGCGGCAATGGCAGAAATAGCACTGGAATCTAATCCACCTGATAAGAATGTACAAACAGGAACATCTGATACTAATTGGCGTTCTATGGCATCAACCAACAAAGCTTTTGTATGTTCTATTGTAGTTTCTAGGTTTTCTTCATGGGGTTGGCTTTCTAATTGCCAGTATTGTTTCAGCTTCCTTCTGTCTTTGTCTAATAAGAGACAATGGGCTGGTGGTATTTCATAAACGTCTTTAAAGACAGCATTTCCTGGTGATCTAGCTGGCCCCAATCCAAAAATTTCCATTATTCCTTCTTCATCGATAATGGGATCCACCATAGGATGTTGTAACAAGGCTTTTAATTCAGAGGCAAAAATAAAATTATTTCCCTTCTCTGTATAAAATAATGGCTTCACCCCTAATCGATCCCTCGCTATAAAAAGTTGCTTTTCGGCTTCATCCCATATTCCAAAGGCATATATTCCATTTAATTCTTCTACACAATCTTTCCCCCAAGCAATGTATGAAACCAATAAGACTTCTGTGTCGGAATATGATTGAAATTCATATCCTTTATCTAGTAGTTTTTTTCTTAACTCTTCCGTATTATATAACTCTCCATTATAAACAATGGTATAAGTTTTATCTGCCACTTTTCTAGTCATGGGCTGACTTCCACCTTCTGGATCAACAACAATTAGTCTTCTATGACCTAATAGTGCATTTTCACTACTATAAACTCCAAACCCATCGGGGCCTCGGTTAACTAATGTATTAGTCATATTTTCAATTATTATATTTTTTTCTGTCAAATTTTCTTCTAGATTTATCCAACCTACAATACCACACATATTCTTCATCTCCTTTACTTTGCATAAAACTTTGATTATTTCTATGCAATTTTTTTATCAAGTATGCTATGATAACATAAGTATTGAAACGAAAAAGATTCAACAAAAAATCAGCACTTTAACGTATAAAGAAATACGTAAGGTGCTGATTTTTTTTAATGAAGAATAAATCTGATTAATCATTCTTCTTTCTCTGTGATATTTGTAATTAAATTAAATTTTCTATTGGTTTACCACAAACTTATTTTGTTTAGAAGATTGGACAGATAAATGTGTACCTAAAACAATAATAAACCAAGTTGTTAAAATGACACCTTTAAACATACTGGTTAAACTGATACTCCACCATACGCCATTTAACCCTAGACTATCAATGGAAGATAATAACATTGCTGTTGGTATTCTTAATGCATTAAAGATGATTCCTACAATGGAAGGCGGAACGGTTTTACCTAATCCATTAAAGGCTCCTGCTGTGGTGATTTCTATACACATAAACAATTGGGAGTAGCCTAATATTCTTAAATAGTTTATTCCTAAAACAACTGCTTCTTCTTCTTTTAGAAAAACTCTAAAAATTGTTTCTCCACCAAATATTAAAAGACAAGTTGCAAACCCTCCTATTATGCCTACAAGGAAAAGGGCTGTAAAATAACCTTTTTTAATTCTATCCCACTTTTCAGCTCCATAATTTTGCCCTGTAAAGGCACTAATAGCTGTTGAAAACCCTCCAGCAGTCATCCATGATATTGCCTCTATTTGACTACCTATTCTCTGCACTGCAACTGGTGTTGCTCCCCATTGGGCTATTATTCTTGCTATAAACATTGCAAATATAGTAAATAATCCACTTTG
Organism: uncultured Alkaliphilus sp.; assembly: GCA_938074565.1. Classification (GTDB taxonomy): domain Bacteria; phylum Bacillota; class Clostridia; order Peptostreptococcales; family Natronincolaceae; genus Alkaliphilus. Next base: position 23,635 of record CALJEQ010000036.1, read on the forward strand.
TAATGCCACCGGCAAACCTAATCGGGTATTTTCTTTAATTTTTTTACCTTCTGTAAATTGTAACAGTTTTAGACCTGTAAATAATACGGGGTCTTTTTTCATGTTGTAAATGAATATTAAAGTTACCACCCCTTGGGCACATACGGTTGCTAATGCTGCTCCTTTTACACCTAGTGCGGGAAATGGACCTACCCCTAATATTAATAATGGGTCTAAAAACATATTAATTATAAGTCCAATAGCATTTATTTTAAAGGGGGTTCTACTATCACCGTATCCATTTAATATAGCTGTAAATACGGGATTTATAAAACTAAAAACCATCCCTCCACCAATTATTGCTAGATAAGTAATGGCTTTATCTACTACAAAGGCATCACCTATATCAAAAAATTCTATTAATGGCTTTCTAAATATAATTAAAATACCACCATACAATATTGCAAGCCCTACATTAACTTGAATAGCACTTTTTATAACACTTCTAATTCCTTTTATATCGTCTCGACCTGAAGCTTGGGCTACTCCAACTTCTGCCCCTATCTTCGAAAGAAATATAAATGCCATTGATAGCCATATAAAAAAACCTCCCGTACCCACTGCCGCAACAGAAAGACTCCCTAACTTTCCAACCCAAAACATATCCGTTAGGTTGTATGCCATTTGTACAAAGGAAGTCCCCATTATAGGAAGGGCTAATTTCAGTAGTACCCTAGATATATTACTTTCTGTTAAATTTATTTTTTTCATCTTAGTTTATACCTCTTTCTAGTCTCGAAATATTTCTTCCTTACTCATTATACTTTTTTATACTGGTGTTTTTCAATATAATTATTGGTACTTTTACAAACATTTTTTAATTTATCAATGATTTTTCTAGATACAAATTAAGCGTGTAATTTTTCAACATAAAAAAACAGCAACTTTGATTTTCAGTTGCTGTAAAAAAGACATATATTAATGTTCTTATTGTTGTGTGGGAAATTGCGATTGATAGCCTGTAAAAATATCTACCACATCTTGTATTTCTATTTTAGTTGCAACATTTGCTTGGTATTCTCCAAGGTTAAAAATTTCATTGAAAAATCTTGTATGAATTTGTTGTAATTGGTCTCAATTATTGATTACGATTTGTCTTAAATTATCATCAATCATTTCATTTATACCTGTTTGATAACTAACTAGATTGTGTTTTTCTGTTAGTAAAACATCGTTTAATCTATCTCTAACATTTATACTTGCATCTTTTACTTGTGGCAATTCATTAGAAACTGTTTTACCAATCTTTAATACCCCTGCCTTTGAAGTCATTGTTTGTTCTGTATTCATTAGTTCATCTGACCTCCTTGATTGTTATTTGTCATATTTGTATTTTGTTGTTGTGCATTGGCTTGATTAACATAACTCAATAGGTTCATATAATTTTTTTGATGTATATTTACAGCATCCATTAGTAGTTGCTTTCTTTGTGGATTTGTTTCTTGTTGTGCATATTGATTACATTTTTTTAAACTTAATATCTCCCATGATAAAAAGTCCTTAACATAGTTTAGTTCCTTACTGGCAATGTTTTTCATTGGTTATCCTCCTAATAAATAATTTCTCAAATAGTATCTCCTATTTCCAAAGTATTTACTAAGTAATTATTGGATTGTATTAGAAAAAAATATTCATATATTCTATTTTGAATAAAAAAGTAATCTATACAGAATACTATGTTTAATAAAAATTAGTTCTTCTTGGAGTGATCTCTCTTTGATAAATTTACGAGAATTTTATCAGGCAATTTTAAACCCTACTGTTGTTTATTTTCTTTTACTTATTTTAACTCGCCTCATTGGAAGAAAGCTCTTAGAACAGGTAACTTTTTTTGATTTTGTTATCGGTATAACTTTAGGTACAATTGGTGGTGCTTTTGTTGCTACTGAAGTAAAAGGATTTTATGTATTAATTAGTGCCATTGTTATGGCTTTTCTTGTCTATATTACTGATGTTTTTATCTTAAAAAGTATTACTCTTAGGAAACTTATTGAAGGAGAACCTGTTATCATAATACAAAAAGGAAAAATTTTAGAAAAAAACATGAGTAAAATAAGATATAATCAAGATGATTTAATGATGCAATTAAGGAGTAAGGATGTTTTTAATATTAGCGAAGTGGAGTATGCTATATTGGAACCCGACGGTAAATTGAGCGTATTAAAGAAAAGTAGTTTATTACCCCTTACTTCAAAAGATTTAAATATTCTAACCAATAAAAAAGGTCTGTCTTTAGAAATTATTAGAGATGGAAAAATTCAAGAAGATATTTTAAATGAAAATAACTTGTCCTATGAGTGGCTTTATAGTATGCTTATGACTTTAAATATTAATAAATTAGATGATATATTTATCGCTACCTTATCTTCTGATGGGCAGTTGTATGTTGATTTTAAGAAGGATCGGTTATAGTAAATCGTAAAAGAGTAACTTATTTCTAAGCTACTCCATAATAACAATCCCCAACGCTTTAAGGGTCTCCAGTGTTATAGTTGGATTTTTAGGTAATCCATAATCTTTCTGAAAACTATATAGTGCATCCTCCATGTAAGGGCCATACTTTCCATCTAAGTGGTCTACTTTATAGTAACCCAAAGCCTGTAAACGTCTTTGTACTTCAATAACATCTGAACCGAAGTCCCCAGGCTTAATAGGATTCAATCCATATCCAAAGGGACCAAAAACTCCATTAACAATTGCTACTGGTGTACCTTGCTTTACATATTTATATAAGTCTTCTACGTCTTTATTTCTCATACGTATGCACCCTGCCGAAGCATCATTACCTATGGAATTGGGTTTATTGGTTCCATGAATTCCAAAAAGTCCCCAAGGAACATCTAATCCAATCCACCTTGTTCCAAAACCACTACCCATTCGTCTTTTATTTATTACTTTCCATGAACCTATGGGGGAGGGGGTTTCTAACTTTCCACTGGCAATAGGATATTTTTTTATTAACTCATTTCCATTTAATAAATACAATCTCTTCTCTGAAATATCAACTAATATTTTTAAATCATCATAATCTGGATTTGCTTTTATCATTGAATATTCCCATTGGTTGTATTCATTTAAACCTCTTACTTCTCCGGTGAAAAGACTTTTGTTATAATTAATTAATTCGTAAACACCTAAAATACATATTAGCCCTATTACAATGTATAAACTTCCTCTTAAGAAAAACCGTTTCAATTATAATCCCTCCCTATATACATACATTCAATTATATGCAGAGGGATAAGCTTAACATTCGGTAATAAAAAAGGAATAATACCACTAAACAATGATATTATTCCATTTTATATATTTAACTGTTAATTATATTACTCTAACCCAAGGGCCTTTTTTAGTTGTGGCTTAATTTGCCCATCCACTTTAAGTCCCTTATCCTTTTGATACTTCTTAATCGCTTCCTTAGTTTGATTTCCCATAATCCCATCTGGTGTTCCGCATTTATAACCTAAGCTGTTTAACTTTGTTTGTATTGCTTTAATTGTGGCTTTATCCACTTTTGATGCAGTTGTTGAAGTTGTTTTTGAAGTTGTTGAAGTTTTTTTAGTGCTATAAGGACATTCCCCATTTTTGTGTAGATGTGCTGGGTTACCTCCACAGTGGTAATGATAGCTTCCAAGTCCACTTTTGTTTTTATTATCCTTATGTCCTCCACTTGAATCTGTTTTTCCTGAGTGGGAAAAAGTTGGAACATTAAAAGCTAATAAAATTAAGATTAAAAACATTGAAATAATTCTTTTTCTCATGTATATCCCCCTTTTTTTAATGTGTTAAATAATATTCATACATTCCCCTTTACTAACAGTTTCGGTAAATAATAGAAAAATCCTTTCTATTTTTGTCGTCAAATATCGACAATAAAAGCCAGCACCCGATATATGAATATTGGGTGCTGACTTTTAACAGTAAAGACACTATTTTTACTTCTTCTTTGTACTTAAATATTGAATGTTTCTATTCTTAACATCTTTCATTAAAGCATTTTCCCCATGCCCAGGATAAATAATAATATCATCTTTCCACTTTGAAACCTTGTTAGTAATTGTTTTTTTCAACATTTCTTCACTTCCGCCTTCTAAGTCGGTTCTTCCTAGATCATCACTAAATATAGTATCTCCTGTAAAAATAATATTGCTATCCTTTACTTTAAGGCAAATACCACCAGGAGTATGACCTGGAGTATGTATCACTTCTAAGTGTACTTTTCCTACTGAAATAATAGCTCCCTCTGAAAAAACTTCATCTGGAATTACAGAAATATTTTTTCTTCTATTAATCATAGAGCGATTATACTCTGGATTTTTTAAACCTTCCACCTCTTTTTTATGGGCGTAAATTGGAGAATCATATTTTTTCTTCACTTCATCTGCTGCTCCAATATGATCATGGTGATAATGAGTTAGTATAATTCCAATAGGTTTTAGATTGTTTTTATCTATGTACTTTATTAGAACTTTTTCTTCGTCCCCTGGGTCTATAACAATGGCTTCTAAGGTAGTGCTATCATAAATAATATAGGTATTCGTTTCATTAATGCCTACAACAAATCTTTCTATCTTCATTTAAAGCCCCTCTCTGTAATTTAATATTTTCTATTAACTATTATTACACAAAGGAGATAATTATTAAATAGTATGTTCTATCTTATTTTTAGTGTTTATCTATCAGCTTTATAACAGGTTTTAAAAGATGACTTACTATATTCAAATAATCTACATTTTTTGAGTTAAATATCTTATGTACTACTTCACCACTTAAATTTTTTACAATCAGGTCAAACTTACTATTATCTAAATGCTCCATTCCTTTTCTTAATATTAACGAATCATTAAAACTTTTATTTAATTCTTTTACTAAATTTTCATACTTCCCTTTTCCACATATATCATATGCAGAATAAACTCCCGTCATTATGGCAGAGAATTGACCAAATCCTAAAAAAGGCATTATCGCACCATAACAATTACCTACAAAAAAAGTATTTCCTATTCTAGGTGTATTACAAAGTCCTATTTTGTAGTTAGTAATTTGAAAGTTATCTACTTCTTTAAGCTCTTGCTTTATATCTAATTGTACCTGTTTATGTAAATTCTTTAATAAAACTGCACTATCATACTGACGGTTTTCTGGATAATCAGGATAAGCCACCACAAGGTTAGCTTCTTTTTTAGATATTGGAATTAAATAGCAATATCCCTGAGGTGCATAGTTATTATTAAGCCATGTCATAGCTTTAAACTGATCAAATTCTCCTTCAACAATCATTCCACATAATGATACCGTTAAATGGGTTTTATAATTTCCTAGTTCCTCGCTATGGGCACCATCGCCAGTTGCTAATATAATATGGGTGTATTCTTGAAGTAAGTCTTCATAGGAATATTTTGAATTAAAGTTAATTGTTTTATTAAGTTGGTTTTGCATTTGCTTACTTATGGACTGACTAGTTCTTCCCCTTACTACGTTAAACCCTAAGTTTCCTTTTATTTCAGCTCTTTCATTTTCTGAATAGACGATTAATTCCTTTATATGCCCTACTGGTTTAAGGTGGATTCCAAACTCTTGTGTGAGATAGGATATACAGTCGCTAATGGGGGGATTTAATATATTAAGAAATATTTCACCATTTATGAACCGATCATCAACTTCACTATTCTTTTCTAATATTGTAAAGTCTACTCCTTCTTTTTCTAATGTAATAGCACATGCTAAACCAGCTAAACCTGCACCCAAAATTGCTATTTTCATGTTACTCCATCCTTTACCTGTATTTTAAGTATTTAGAGTTTACTATCAATTAATATAGTTAAATGAATGTACTAGTTGTTATACATCAAATAATAATATTATTAATCAAAGTATATATAAACTGTTATTAATTTCAAAGCATACAGCCTCTGAAAAGGTTTCTTTTTTTATCCATTGTGCCAATTCTTTTAATGTACTTATTCCCTCTTCTATATCCTCTACATAACACATTATTAACTTGGTTTGCATTTTTCCTACCTCATCTTCATTGTCCTTATGCCAATATCCTGTTCCATCAATTACTGTCGCCCCACCCCCTATTTTTATTAAACGTTTAAGGGACATGTCTATTAGATTGTCTATTTTATATTGAGGTATTTGAGTATCATTTCCATATTCAGTAGGTATATATAGAGCAGTTTTATAAGATAACTTTTTAACTTGCATTCTATCAACTCCCTATCGATTTTACCTATAGTATATCCTTTTTATCTATTGAGTATCTTAAGTTTTATATAAAAAAATCCACGGTTTATACACCAGTGGATTTTTATCTATTATGTAGATTAAATTATTTAATATCTAAATTTATTAATTGCCTTTTGAAGTTCTTCAGCTAAGTTAGCTAAACTATGACTGGCAGAAGCTATTTCTTCCATAGAAGCTGTCTGTTCTTCCGTTGCAGCTGATACATTTTGAACTTGATTAGTAACTTCTTCAGTAATTGTTTGCATTTCATTGGTGGATACCACCACGTCTTGACTACCTGTTGCCACCTGAAAAATTGCATTGGTGATGGAATTAATCTGATTAGATACCTCTCCAATTAATGTAGAAATCTCATTGAAAGTCTTATCGGTTGTGTTTACAATATCAATTCCTTCTTCTACATTTTTTGAACCTTCCATCATTAATAAATTAGCGTTACTAATATAAGTATCATTTTCTATAATTAGTTTATTAATTTTATTTACAGATTGCTGGGATTCTTCTGCTAGTTTTCTAACCTCATCGGCAACAACGGCAAATCCTTTTCCTTGTTCCCCCGCCCTAGCTGCTTCTATAGCCGCATTTAATGCTAATAGATTCGTTTGTTCTGCAATACCCTTAATAACACTTGTAATTTCATTCATTTGCCTTGAACTTTCAGTAATATCAACTAAAGATTTTTGTACCTTTTGAGTACTGTCATTGATATTAGTCATTTGTAAAATTACTTTTTGTATTCCCTCTTTACCTGCATAAGACATATCAAGCACATTTATACTTAATTGATTAATTTCTTTAGCATTAGTTGATACTTCATCTATACTGGCGGATATTTCCTCCATTGAGGAAGAAACAGCTAACACATCATTTAATTGTACTTCACAACTTTGTGCCATCTCTCCTGCTGAACTGGAAATATGCTCCGATGCCATAGCAGACTGTTGTGAAATTGCCGTTAACTCTTCTGATGATACCGCCACTTGTTCAGATGATTCCACTACATGCTTAATAAACCCTCTAATATTAACAATCATTAATTGAAAAGCATTCCCTAATCGCCCGATTTCATCCTTGCGTTTTCTCAAATCAAGGGGAATATCGTTTCTAATATCAAGGTCTGCTATTACTTCTGCAAATTCTGTGGCTTCCACAATCGGTTTACTTATATAACGCCCTAATAAGTATGTAATTATTGCCCCTATGGAAAGGATAATAATGGTTGTAATTACTATATAAGTTCGCAGATCCATTATTTCATCTATAATCTCTTTTTCTTCTGTAGCAGCATAGATAATCCAAGAAGTTTTAGGTATGTTGGCATACCCCACATGTCGAATAGAACCTCTAAATAGATATTGTCCATTTCCATTATGATTATTTAGTGCTGTTGTTATAGACTTGGCTAATCCCTCAAGTTCAGGATCATCCTCAACTTCTTTTATTGGGTTGAATTGATTAATTACTAAATTAATATCCCTATGTCCAATAATTATACCCTCTTTATTTATCATAAAAGCATATCCTGTTTCACCAAATGAGGTATCTGCAATAATATTATTTAAATGTTCACCATTTATCTGTCCAACTAAAGTACCTATAACCTTGCGTTCTCTATATATTGGCGTTGACACCATCACTATCAGTTTTTCATCATTATCATCAATAAAGCTCATCATTGGCTCTGTTATATTTGAAGTGCCCGTTAAAGATTGCTGAATAAATTCATACCTACTTAAATCAACTGTTCTACCATTATCAAACTTTCCTTTACCAAGAGTATCTATAGGTATAATGAAGTTATACCCTATTCGATCAGCCTGACTATTTAGTATTTTATACATTGCCTCTTCATCTTCAGTATCTATTACAGAAGCAATTATTTCCATTTCTTTAATCTGCCCGTTCATCCATGTTTCTACAATGGTGGCTATATCTGAAGATTTATACCTTAACGACATTTCTGACTGATGGATTAATGCCTTTGCCGCAGTATAATAAGATATGACTCCTAAACTTCCACACGATACTAACAAAATAACTATAAAAATAATAATAATTCTATTCCCAATACTCTTCATTTGTTCAACTCCCCAAATTGTTATAAACGAACTATTAATTATTTAATGTTTTACAATAAAATGTACCTCCCTCTCCTTTCATATATGCTTCATTAAATGAATTACCTAAAATAGAATTGTTAAAATTAAACTGTTAAAAAACACTATTCTATTTCATACATTTTTTTACTTATTATATCATATTTTACTTACATGTAAAATATATATGTGAACAATTTATCAATTTGTTTTGTTATTTTTTAAGTTTGAATTAATAAATAATGGAACTTATTGATGAATAGTGTATATAACATGTTTTTTTTGTAAAATAAAAAATCCACCGTTTACTACCCAACGATGGACCAACCTTTTACCTTATATTTATATTTTAAATTTACCAATTGCTTTCTGTAATTCTTGTGCTAAGTTAGATAAACCTTGACTGGCGGCTGCGATTTCTTCCATTGATGCGGTTTGTTCCTCTGTAGCTGCTGACACATTTTGTACTTGTCCTGATACTTCTTGACTCATTTTTTCCATTTCATTTGTTGCCATAACCACTTCTTGACTTCCTGTTACCACTTGAAGTATAGAACTCGTTATTATATCTATTTGGGCTGTTACTTCACTAATTAATGTGGCTATCTCATTAAATGTTTTATCTGTTATGTTAACTATTTCTATTCCTTCCTCAACATTTTTTGATCCTTCCATCATTAATTCATTGGCTTTTTCAATATTATTTTGATTTTCTTGTATTAATTGATTAATTTTATTAGTAGACAGTTGGGATTGTTCTGCTAGTTTCCTTACTTCATCTGCAACAACAGCAAAGCCCTTCCCCTGATCTCCTGCTCTAGCCGCTTCTATGGCTGCATTTAAAGCCAATAAATTTGTTTGTTCTGCTATTCCTTTTATTACATTTGTAATTTCATTCATTTGTTTTGAACTATCGGTAATATCTAATAAAGAACTTTGTACTTTTTGTGTACTACTATTAATACTTGTCATTTGTAGAATTATTCTTTGAATCCCTTCTTTTCCATCATTGGACTTATGTAAAGCACTTACACTTAATTTGCTAATTTCTTTTGCATTATTAGATACATCATCTATACTTGCAGAGATTTCTTCCATTGAAGAAGAAACATTTAGAATTTCATTCAGTTGTTTTTCAGAACTTACAGCCATGTCTCCTGCAGAACTGGATATATGTTCTGATGCCATTGCTGCCTGTTCAGAAATTGCGGTTAATTCTTCTGATGATGCAGCCACTTGTTCTGTTGATTCCATAACTTGTCTAATAAAAAGTCTTAAATTATCAGTAACTGCTTGAAAAGCATTGGATAGTCTTCCCACTTCATCTTTTCTTAATTTATATTTTTGTGATATATCTGTAGTTATGTCCAATTGAGCCATTTTTTCTGCATAACTGGTTACAAATATAATAGGTTTAGTAATAGATTTACCAATAATAAACACAATAATTATTCCCATAGCCAATATCACCATTGAAACAACAGAAATATTCTTCTGTAAACTTGGCAACGCACTTAATACTTCAGTTTTGGGTGCTGTAACTCCCACAGACCAGTCTGTACCTTGTATTCTTGAATACCCAAGATATAAGTCTCTATTATTAAAATTGTACTCTTCAAACCCATTATAATTTGTAATCATCCTTGTAAAAACATCCGCTAAACTATTAACTGATGGATCATTAACGGCAGTTTCAATTGGATTATATTCTTCAAATACCATATCTCTGTTTTTGTGGGCAATTACTGTTCCTTTTCCATTTAATATGTAGGCATAACCTGTTTTAGCAAAAATTACATCACTGGTAATTCGACTTAACTCATTGGCATCCATTTTAGCAATGATGGCTCCAATCACTATACTTCCTTTTTTTATTGGAGTTGCAACCATTATTATAGATGAACTGTTTGAAGGATTTATAATAACATCTGAAAAGTTTGGTTCTCCACTCAAAGCTCTTCTAACATATTCTTGCTCACTTAAATTTTCTTCTTTACCATCAAGATAGTAGGCTAATCCAGTTGGATCAATAACTGTTATTTCATGAAAAGTTGTCCTATTCATTTCTTCTTCTAAGCAAGCTTTTTGTTGTTCCCATTCCATACTAACAATTTCTGTTTTCTTAGCAATAGAATCAAGCTCCATTAACTGTAAATCTAATTTTCCTCGAACAATTTTAGCCACATCTTCTGCTCTTTGAGGTAACACTTCTTTAACTTCTTTATTAACAGCATTATAGGTAGTATAATAAGTAAATGTTCCAAATACACCTGATATTAAAAATAATAATAAAGAGAAAAAAAGCAATAATTGTCTACCGATACTCTTCATTTTATTGTCCTCCCTAATCATCAGCTTTTTTATTGTTTTAGCACCTCAAAAAAAAGGTAACTAAGTTATATTTATTTGTTTAGATATAATAATATGATAATCTTTTTAAATCTATCTTCTTCATTTTTATTTCTATTCACTATATAAACATATGTAATTAATATACTTTATTATAACATATGTTGTATTCTCTTTAACATGGTTTTTGGTATATTAATTATTTTTATGTATATAAAAATATTCATTTATTAAGGGATTAAAACTATCATCAAAGCTGATTTCAAAAAAAACTCAATTGCATCTATGTTATCATATGAAACAAATAAAATCCACCGATTATTTTAACCAGTGGATTTTATTATTTACACTATGTTAATATTTGAATCTATTAACAGCTTGTTGTAATTCTTGGGCTAAACTAGATAAACTTTGGCTTGCAGAAGAAATTTCCTCCATAGAAGCTGTTTGCTCTTCTGTTGCTGCCGACACATTCTGTACTTGACCAGAAACTTCTTGACTCATTTTTTCTATTACATTTGTAGCTCCTACTACTTCTTGACTGCCTGTAGCTACTTGTATTATCGAACTAGTTATTATATTAATTTGTGTAGTTACTTGACTAACTAATGTAGTTATTTCATTAAATGTTTTATCTGTAATCGTAACAACTTTGATTCCTTCTTCAACATTTTTTGAACCTTCCATCATTAAGTTATTGGCATTTTCAATATTAGTTTCGTTTTCTTTAATTAATTGATTAATTTTATTAACAGATAACTGTGATTCTTCTGCTAACTTTCTTACTTCATCCGCAACAACAGCAAATCCTTTTCCTTGTTCCCCAGCTCTAGCCGCTTCTATAGCAGCATTTAATGCTAATAGATTGGTTTGTTCTGCAATACCTTTTATAACATTTGTTATTTGATTCATTTGTTTTGAACTTTCTGTTATATCAACTAAAGATTTCTGAACTTTTTCAGTACTTCCACTGATATTAGTCATTTGTTGAATAATCTTTTGAATACCTTCTTTACCTGCATGGGATCTATCCATAGCATTTACACTCAATTTATTAATTTCTTTTGCATTATTAGACACTTCATCAATACTGGCAGAAATTTGTTCCATTGATGAAGAAACATTTAATATTTCACTTAACTGTTTCTCTGAACTTTCAGCCATTTCACCTGCAGAAGCTGAAATATGTTCTGATGCCATTGCCGACTGTTCTGAAATTGCCGTTAATTCTTCTGAAGATGCCGCCACCTGCTCAGTTGATTCCACCACATGTTTAATGAAATCACGTACATTTTCCACCATTAATTGAAAGGCTTTTGAAAGGCGGCCAATTTCGTCTTTTCTATTTATTAAAGCATCTGGTACATCACTTCTTATATCCAAATTAGCAATTATTTCTGAAAACTGTGTTACTGCTATTATTGGCTTACTAATGGAATTACCAATAAAAATTGTTATTGCCACCCCTGCTAACAGAATAAGGAGGGTTGTAAATATAAAATATCTTCTTAAAGCTACTACTGGTGCCAATATCTCTGTTTCTTCCATAGCTGTATATATGATCCATGAATTTGTCATAGTCCCATAGCCTGCATATCTAGTTTTTTCTCTAAAAAGATATGATGCATTACCATTACCATTGTTAATAGCAGTAGTTACAGTCTGAGCTAAACCAGTTAATTCTTTATCAGTTTTTGCTTCCTCTATTGGGTTAAATTGATTAAAGACTAAATCTATATCCCTATGCCCAATAAATTTTCCTTCTTTATTACTCATATAGGCATAACCCGTTTCACCAAAAGAAACATTAGTAATAATTGTATTTAAGTAGTCACCACTTAATTGTCCTATTAAAGCTCCAACTATTTTCCCATCTTTGTATACTGGACTCGAAACTGCCATTACTAATTTAGCTTTATCTTCATTTACCGAACTAATAATTGGTTCAGACATGTTTGAAGTTCCACTTAAAGATATTTTTAAATATTCACGATGACTAAGATCTACTGTTCTACCGTCATCAAACTTTGCAATGCCAGATAAATCTGCGAATATAATCCAATTATATCCTGCCCTTTTAGCTTGATTATTTAAAATCTCAAACATTTCTTCTTCATCATCTACATCAATGGTATTGGCAACTACTTCCATCGACCTAGTTAAACCAGTCTTCCATTGCTCTACAATTTCAACTGTGTCTAAAGCTTTATTTCTTAACATTGATTCTGCTTCTTTTTCTAGAGCGTTAGAGGCACTAAAAAAAGCTATACCACCTAAACTACCACAAGCCACCATAAGTATTACTGTGAAAAACAAGACAAGTTTATTACGTATACTTTTCATTTCTGTCATTCCTCCATTGTATTATTTTCTTTTATAATAAATTTAAAAACTATAGTTTAATCAAATTTTTAATAGCATTATTAATGCCTATTCCAAATCTCTCTGACTATGTCTTATGTATAATTTCATTAATAATCTTTTTTCACTCCTCTTCCCTATGATTTTATTATAAGATTAGAATAACACCTACTAACCTTAGTTAGTTGATATTAGTATAGCATATCCTTTTTTTCAGTTCAATGTATAAATATTGTTAATATAAGTATTACTATCTTCTCTACAAAAAACAAGAAAGGCTAGTAATATTAATTAACTAACCTTTCTTACTGGTTTTATGATAATATCATTATTTAATTTATTATCAGTAACACCATTCTAAGCATGTATTTACATGTATTTATATGCATTTTTACCATTAATTTCATTACAAGCTTCTTCTACTTATAGGAAATTGAATTAATATTTTTTATTATAATAGTTATAGTACCATCATAGTTATTAATAAATTCTAAGTTATTATTTTCTTGCTCTAATGATAAATTAATCTCTATACCATTATCAGTTTTAATTTTCCTTTTATTAAATACTTTTCTTACCACTTCTTCTTTAATTTCTAAACTTTCTTCTACAAATCCGTTTTTTTCCATGTGTTCTAAATATATGTCCTTCATTTCTTGATTTGTTTTGAAAACTTTTTCTGTAATTTGAGGAATATCAATATTACCTGTTTCTTCTATACTTTTAAGAACTTCTTTTCCAAATTCATCTGCTATTTGCATATCTTGATTGCAATACTTTTTATTGAAATTCTCGGTTGCTTTTTTAAAGTTTTTTGCTTTTTGCAGTTCTGACTGTCTGTTATTACATTTTAAAAACAGTTTAGAAAAGTAATATTGTTTTTCCCCATTTATTTCATACTCTTTTTCCACCAATTGAATGTGCATATTAGTAAGATTAATAATTGCTGCCTCATCAGCTTTTTGTGAATCATTTGGTAAAGCAGTTTTTTGTTTTATAATGCTGTTAATTCTACCTTCCTGACTGTCCTCTGTGTAGTGAATATAGGAATATCTATAATTGAACTTCAATATTGCTATATAGTTTTGTTGTTCTAATTCAAATGTACAGAATACCAAGTCTGCCGATGGAATATCTGGGTTCTTCATCATAGTATTATATATTAACTTTGCCATCTCTCCTGTGTCTTCTATAAACATAGTATCATCTTCATCTATTTCTTGTAAAAAACCCACAACTGAGTTGTCTTCATTATTAAAAGTAGCGGGTTTTAAATTTTGATCTTTTAGTATTTTTATTATGTGACTCTCTAAAAATTCAACTATATCGTCATTATCTGGATGTTCTGTATTAGATAATATAGGCATACCAACATTTGCATCTAAAATATGCATTATTATTTTCTTTATAATAATTTCATTTGACTCCTGCATCAACTTCACTCCACTTCTTCATAATTGTTTAATATTACTATAATATTATAACAATTACCATTTTTATTTTCAATGAAATGGATTTTTAGTTTTCAGTAAAACTTATATGTATTTCAAACTTGTTATAAATAAAGACTAATTAAGTACTAAACTACTTGTAAAAGATTCTTTATCTTACCAAAACAATCTTTACTTTCTTCTAAATTTCCCATATCTGCATATACTTCCCCCATAAGACTATATACATCTAACAAACCATCATTTATATAATGTCCCTCTAATATCCCCCCTATTTCTTGAAGAGCAGAAATAGCTTCATCATAATGTTTCGTTTTTAAGTTTCGTTCGGCTTGTTCTATTAATAATTGTATATATAGATCTTGCTGTTGTAAATCAATTACATTACAGGCTTTATAAAAATAAGTATTAGATTCTTCTTTTTCACCAACGTACCGACAAGCTATTGATAGTTGTAGATAAATAGCTTTTCTTTTATTAATATCTAATGAGCTTTCTTGCTGTAATAGGCTTTTATATATTTCAATGGCTTCTTTATATCTTTTTAGACCCATATTAGCTTTAGCTTCTAACATCATAATTCCTATTAAAATATCCTTATCACAGCTTTCTAATAATTCTTTTATTTTATTGGACTTTTCTAATAAATTGGCATATCTTTTTTCTTCGTCATAACTTAATAACTCTAGACATATTATATTTTTCATAATATTATCTTTACTATTAACCTTATTGAATGTTACAAATTTATATGCCTTTTCGGAGTAATATCTTACTTGACTATAATCCTTCATATGAAAACTTACATTTACTAAATCACAATATATTGATGGAAGTTCATCATGATTTCCAGATTTAATGCAATTTTCAAGTTTTTCAATTGCCAACATATAATGACTTTTATAGTCTTCTATATTGTAAAATGATTTATTTAGACTACCTAATAAATTTACACTATTGTTTTTAAACAAGTTACCTATTGTAGCTAAATCTTTAAAAACTTGCTTTATCCCTCGATTGTCATTATCATCATTTAAATTAAGCAATTCCATAGAATACACCCCTCATATATAATTTGACTACAATTTTAAAATTATTAGAAAATTTTGTACTTATACTAATATTCTATGTCTGTTTACGTATACCTTCTTTAATGTGTTTATTATTTGATATTTTTTTCTGACATTTTTCGACACAGGAACAAATTCACAATATTAATAATAAATTTATATTTACAATTGTTAAAATTTTGGTATAATTATTCTTAACTATATATTAGTATCTAGTACTAGTATTAGAATATATATCTATCGGGGGAGGAGATATACATGGAACTACATCAACTATTTAAAATTCAAGAAATTATGGAGCATACCATTAGAAGCATCTCAGATTTTGAGGAAGATTCTTTAGGTAAAGAAAACATATTCGACTTAAGATTTTTAGCATTTCAGGTAAAGACATCGGAAATAGCACATTTAACTAAGTGTTATAAATATTCAAATGTTAAAACAAATTTACCCAAAGATAAAATATTCATTAACTATTTAGATGCTTTAGGCTTTTTATTATCTATTGGAAATGTTAATAACTTCAATATTATAGATTTAGAAGCTGTAAATGCGGTCGAAAAAGAAGAAAGTATGATCAAACTTTTCGCTACAATCTTTGATGATATTGCTTCTTTAAGGTACTCACTAAAGGAAGAAGACTACTATGCTTCTTTAGCCACTTATATTAAAGTATTTGCCCGCTATATTCATTTAGGTGAGCATCTTGATTTTGATTTTCCTGAAATTTATAATCATTATATGAATCGTTTCAATTCTTCTATACCTATTGAATTATAATAACACCCCCTTCTTGTTAGAGGGGGTGTTATTATGTATAGAATGCATTAAATTGAGAATACACTAATTGATAAATAGTTCAGATGCCTTTACAAATTTTACTCCCATTCCTTCTATCTGTTGAATCATCTCATTGATGGCTTTCACCGTAACAAGTCCTCCTTCGGGGCCTACATGCCCTATTGCCACAGCTTTTTTCTTTTGAATTGCTATTTTCCCTAGCTCATTTAATTGCCTTTTTATTTCACTTATATTTTTTTCATTATCTAAAAAAATAGAACGTTCAATTACTGGTACTCCATACTCATTAGCCACTTCCTTAATTACTGATTTAATGCTGGTTTTACTATCAATAATATACATATTATTTTCCTTCAATACGCTTATTATTGCACCCATTATCCTTGGATCCTCTGTAGCCTTTGACCCCATATGATTATTTAACCCTACTGCATGGGGCACATCTGCAATGGCTTCTCTTGTAATAGCCTTTATCTCTTCTGTAGACAATTTACTAGTAATCCCCTTCTCTCCTAACCATTTTGGGTCTCCTTTATGGGGTTCCATTGGCATATGAATAATAACTTCATGCCCTTTACTATTTGCTAATATAGCATGTTCTTCGGTTTTTTTAAGAAATGGCATTATTGCACAAGTTAAAGGTATTTTTAAGTCTAGCATTTCCAGTGTTCCACCTTCTACATTTCCAAAGTCATCAATTATAATTGCTACATTTCCATATTCTTTTATTGGAGCATTATTATTTTCCCTATGCTTCCATACCATCATATTTGCTCTATATCTATTAAATAATACAAGTACAAGAATAAGAGAAAAACCAATAATTAAATACAGTAATATTTTCTTAGGTATTATCAGTATTTTAATTTTTTTATTCATTTTATTCCTCCTTAAAATAATTCTATGTTGATGTAAAATTACTAAAAATTTTACCAGAATAAAATTAACAACAAAAACAAAATATAGTATTAAGTTAAATTTATCGCTTAATAAAATTAAATCATATATTTTATAAAAGGAGTGATGAGAATGTCTGAAGAACGAAGGAATACTCGAGTTAATTCATCTAAAAGTTGGGTGAGTTTAATTCTAAGATTTTTTTTATCAGCAATTGTCATTGCTGTGGCTGCTTTTTTAACTCCTGGCTTTAGTATTGGTGGCATTTGGAGTATTTTTATTGCAGCAGCAGTAATAACAGTTATGGACTACTTAATTAACCGTGTAGCAAAACTTGATGCATCCCCCTTTGGTAGAGGCTTTACAGGATTTATCGTTGCGGCAATTGTAATATATGCAACACAATTTTTTGTACCTGTAATGAGGGTAACATTAGTTGGAGCTTTGCTTGGAGCATTAGTAATTGGTTTAATTGACATTGTTATTCCAGGTAAGACATTATAATAGTAGGATTTATTCCTACTATTTTTATTTATCCACATAACCATTAAAAGTTATACACATTTTTTATGTAGTTTATTGTCGTATTTTAACAAGTTAAATACTTTAATATGCTCATTTTAATTTTACAACCATACTTATGCACATTATACACATTTTTTATCCACATTGTTATTTAATAGCTTTCATTAAAATAACGTTGTATTCCAACATATAGAGCCCATGCTATTTTTTTTTGATACTCTTTATTTTTTAATTTTGTAAGCTCCTGTGGATTAGATAAAAAACCACATTCTACTAACACTGTGGGTATATTTATGTTTTTGATTAAGTATATATTGTCTTTTGGTAGGGGTACTCTTTTGTTTTGCTGGTCTAATACATTTATTAGTTCTTCTTGAATGACCTTAGCTAATTCTTTTCCCCCTATATTATCTTTAGGATAAAAAGCTTGTGCTCCATAATATTGAGACTGTGTAAAACTATTTAAATGTATTGTTATAAAAAGGCTACCATTGCTATCTTTTACAATATCTTTACGTCTTTTTAAATCTTGGTTTTTCTTATTTCTTATACTTCCTTCTTCATCGTATAATCCTACATCTTTTTCTCTAGTTAGTATAACTACAGCACCACTTTGTTCTAGGTATTCCCTTAGATAAAGGCTTATTTCTAAATTAATATCTTTTTCCAATGTACTATTTTTTCCCACTGCACCTGGATCTATTCCCCCATGACCGGGGTCTATTACTACGGTTCTTGTTGTGCTTGGTATAACAGCTGTTTCCAACGATTTATCAAGCATATTATAAAGTAATATTGATGAAGATATGATAATAATAAGTGCCACTAAAAGTTTCAAGTGTATCTTTTTAATGATGATTATTTTCAATGTTACCCCTCCTTAAAACCATGTATTTATTATATATATGGTTTTAATTTTGAACCTATACAGATTACCTTCTATATATTTTTATTATTATGATTTTATTAAATAAGATATAGAATTATTTTTTTGTATTTTTAACTTTAAGTAGGGGGAAAATATTTAAAGTAGTAACTTATATTCAAAGGAGGTTTTAATTATGGAGAATAGAAGAGATGCAGAGGCCTTAGTAACTCAATTTGATTTATTTAAGAATCACAATGAAAAGACTAAAGAATATCTATCTGCAATTCAATTATTAATGGTAGATGACAACAATGGTCGGGTTAAAGACCCTACTTTTTCTAGGGATATTGAAAGTATTAATAATAGAGTTAATGATCTTAATAGAGAGATTGATTCCATTATGAATAAAATGAATCGATAGATGCTATAGATTTAATATGATTTCATTGAAAAAAGTGTGTGTTACTTGTGTATTGTGTGTATATTACCGTAAAAATTTAGCTCATTTTTAAACAATTTTAGACATAGCAAAACCCCCAAAAACACTTGGTTTCGGGGGGTTGTTGTTTTTTGTATTGTATTATCTCTTTGAGAACTGTGGAGCTCTTCTTGCTGCTTTTAAGCCGTATTTCTTTCTTTCCTTCATTCTAGCATCTCTTGTTAAGAAACCAGCTCTTTTTAAAGGTGTTCTTAATTCTTCATCAGACTTCGTTAATGCTCTTGCAATACCGTGTCTTAATGCACCAGCTTGTCCTGTGTAACCTCCACCATTTACAGTAGCAATTACATCATACTTGCTTAATGTATCAGTTAAAGTAAGAGGAAGCTTTACTTCTCTTTTTAATGTTTCATAATTGAAGAAATCTTCAATATCTCTTTTATTTATTGTAATGTTCCCTTCACCTGGAACTAATCTTACTCTAGCGATAGATTTTTTTCTTCTTCCTGTTCCATAATAAGCTAACTTTGCCATAATCAATAACTCCTCCTTCCGATTTCTACTATATTTCAAGCATAACTGGTTGTTGAGCTTCGTGATTATGATCTGCACCAGCATATACTTTTAATTTTTTAACCATTTGTCTACCAAGTCTTGTCTTTGGAAGCATTCCTTTGATAGCGTTATAAACTACTTTTTCTGGCTTTTCTGCCATCATTCTTCTAAAAGGAATCTCTCTTAATCCACCTGGATGACCTGTGTGATAAGTATAAACCTTTTGATCTAACTTTTTACCAGTTAATACAACCTTATCTGCATTAATAACAATTACGAAATCTCCTGTATCTACATGTGGTGTATATTCTGGTTTGTTTTTACCTCTTAAAATTGTTGCTATTTGTGAAGATAAACGACCTAATGTTTTACCTTCTGCATCAACAACATACCACTTTCTTTCAACTTCATTGGCTTTAGCCATATATGACTTCATCTTTTTCCCTCCTTGATTACTTATAAGCATATTCATTACTTATTGTTTTCGTATAATCTATGTGCAAAGACCCGGGGCTAGTGGATCATTTATACACGCTCTTTATATTGTAATACAACCACCCTAGTGTGTCAAGGGGTAAAATACTTTATCTAAATATAATCCTTGTGGTGGCGCTTTATGCCCAGCATATTTTCTATCTAATTTTTCTAATGCATTGTTAATATTTTCTAATGTTTTCTTTGATATTCCAACTTCTACTAGTGTTCCCACCATAATTCTTACCATATTATATAAAAATCCACTACCTTCAAAAGTTAGCCATAGGTTATCATCTCTTTTTTCTAGATTAATAGAGTGAATTGTTCTAACGGTATTTTCAACACTACTACCATTGGACATAAATCCTCTAAAATCATGGGTACCAATTAATAAATTAATACCTTGTTGAATCTTATCTAAATCCAGTGGTCTAGGCACATGATAAGCGTAATTTTTAATAAGGGGACTTCTATATCTACCAGTATAAATATGATATGTATAACGCTTACCTATAGCGCTATATCTAGCGTGGAAGTCATTGGGCATTTCTTGTGCTTCTTTGATACTAATATCCATAGGTAAAAAGGTGTTCATAGCCATAGGCAATCGCTCTATTGGGATACTCGATTCTAAATGAAAACTAGCCACCTGACCCCTTGCATGAACTTTTGCATCAGTTCTACCAGAACCATGTACTATTATATCTTTACCTGATAACTTACTTAATGCCTTTATTATTTCTTCTTGAACTGATTTTCCATTTTGTTGTATTTGCCAACCGTTGTAATTGGTTCCATCATACTCAATTTTAATCATGATGTTTCTCACAATATCATTCCTATTCTTACTTAATCACGCTTCACTTTCTAGTTTTACCAATATAGATAATTTTTAAGCTATTATTCTTATATAAATTAATAAAATTAATAAAATACCTACAATAGATAGGCTGATAAAATCTACACCAGTCATATTCAATTGTTTCATTCGGGTGCGATTTTCACCACCCCGATAACACCTTGCCTCCATTGCCATCGCCAGCTCATCAGCTCTACGAAAAGCACTAATGAATAGTGGGACTAATAGTGGGACTAATCCCTTTGCCCTATTGATGATATTACCACTCTCAAAGTCAGCTCCCCTTGCCATTTGAGCTTTCATTATTTTGTCTGTCTCCTCCAGCAGTGTAGGTATAAATCTAAGGGCTATAGTCATCATCATAGCCAGCTCGTGGGCTGGAACACCAATTTTTTTAAAGGGTTTTAAAAGGCTTTCGATCCCATCTGTTAAGGTTATTGGAGATGTGGTAAGGGTAAGTAATGATGTCCCTATAACCAATAAAGCTAGTCGAATTGCCATAAAAGTACCTAAATATAAACCTTCTCTAGTAATATTAAATCTACCAAAGCTATATATAACCTCTCCACTGGTCATAAATATGTTTATTAGGAAGGTAATTAATATAATAATTCTTAGGGGTTTAAGTCCTTTTACAAGAAATCTAACTGGTATTTTAGAAATAAATATACAAGCAAAGATGAACAAGGTAACCAACCCATAAGATATGAAATTAATACCAATAAAAAGACCTGCAATAATGGCAAAGGTGGCTATAATTTTAGTTCTGGGATCCAGTCTATGTAGTAAAGATCCTGTTGGGTAGTATTGACCAATAGTAATATCTTTAAGCATTTTCCCTTCTCCTTATCCATTTAAGTATCTCTTCCTTTGCGTCTTCTACGGTAAATATATCATCCTTAAAGTTTGGATCAATTGTTTTTAGTTTTTTCATTAAATAAGATATTTGAGGTATTCCTAGCCCAATGGACTCAAGTTTTTCCACCTGCTGAAAAACATTCCTTGCTGTTCCTATTAAAGCTACTGTACCTTTATGCATTACAATTATTCTATCAACCAGTTTTGCAATATCTTCCATACTATGGGATACTAATATTACGGTATTACCCATTTGGTTATGAAGTTCTTTAATCTGTGAAAGTATTTCATCTCTACCTTTAGGGTCCAGTCCAGCAGTTGGTTCGTCAAGTATCAATACCTCTGGCCTCATAGCCAATACGCCTGCTATTGCCACCCTTCTTCTTTGTCCACCGCTTAATTCAAAGGGTGATCTATCTATTAATCCTTCGTAAGGTAATTTTACCAACTCCATTGCTTCTTTAACTCTAATAGTTATTTCTGCTTCTGATAAACCTAAATTCATTGGACCAAAGGCTATATCTTTATAAACCGTTTCTTCAAATAATTGGTGTTCAGGATATTGAAAGACCAATCCTACTTTTTTACGAATGTCTGTCATCTTAACTGACTTATCTGTAATATCCATACCATTAATAAAAATTTTTCCTGTTGTTGGCTTTAGTAACCCATTAAGGTGTTGTGTTAAGGTGGATTTTCCAGAACCTGTATGCCCAATTAAACCGATGAACTCCCCCACTTGAATGTCTAGATTAATTTTATCTAGTGCTATTGTTTCAAAAGGGCTCTTTGGATTATAAATATGGGTTAGGTTTTCTATTTTAATTGACATAGTTTCATCACCATCTCATCTACAGTTAGTATATCTTTGGAAATATTTATTCCCTCTTTAATAAGCTCGTGGGCCAAGTCAGTGACCTGTGGAACGTCTAACCCTAGAGCCTTTAGTTTTTCCACCTGTGAAAAAACTTCCCCTGGTGTACCCTCAAGGATTACATTACCTTCTTCCATAACAATAACACGGTCTGCATCCACTGCTTCTTCCATAAAATGAGTAATATGGACAACGGTAATGTTTTCTTCTTTATTAAGTTTCCTTATTGTGTTAATGACTTCTTTACGCCCAGAGGGGTCTAACATAGCTGTTGGTTCATCTAATACAATGCAATCTGGACGCATAGCAATTACACCTGCAATAGCAATCCGTTGTTTTTGTCCGCCAGATAACATATGAGGTGCTTTTTGTCTGAATTCAAACATATCTACATTTCTTAAGGCTTCTTCTACCCTTTTAACTATTTCTTCCGGCGCTATACCCAAATTTTCAGGACCAAAGGCTACATCTTCTTCAACAATGGTGGCCACAATTTGATTATCTGGATTCTGAAAAACCATGCCTGCTATTTGTCTAATTTGCCATATTTTATCTTCGTCTTTTGTATTTAATCCTTTTACAATTACCTCTCCTGATGAAGGTAATAATAGTGCGTTAAGGTGTTTGGCAAAAGTAGACTTACCTGATCCATTATGTCCAATAACCACAACAAATTCGCCTTCTTTAATATCAAGGGAAACTTCCTTTAACGCCAGTACTTCTTTTTCATTGTTATTATAATGATAATTAATCTTATCGGTAGTAATCATTTGTCCCATAAATTATCCCTTCTTTTGTTTATTAAATAGCTAATCATTACTGCTAAACAGCATAGTTGACTTTGATTAGTGGAATGTAATTATTTCTAATTTAATTATAACCTATTTAAGGGAATATGCCTATATTTCATCATCATTATGTGTAAATATACAATGATATTATCCATAGTATATTTATATATTTACTATTTATTTAATAAAAAACAGGGACTAAGCTTGTCACTTAATCCCTCCATCTATCTTAAACTAATTCAAGTATTACTGCTTCTGCTGCGTCGCCACGTCTTGGTCCAAGCTTCATTATACGAGTATAACCGCCAGTTTTCTCTTGATACTTTGGCGCTATTTCTTCGAATAAGTTCTTTACTACAGTCTCTTCTGTAATAAAAGCTAATGCTTGTCTTCGGGCATGAAGATCTCCTCTTTTGCCGAGGGTAATCATCTTTTCAGCTAGTTTTTTTGTTTCTTTTGCTCTTGCCTCTGTTGTTTCAATTCTACCATTTTTAAGTAAACTTGTTACTAAGTTTCTTAGCATCAAATTTCTATGGGCAGATTCACGTCCTAGTTTACGATACTGAGCCATGTGGATCCCTCCTTACCTCTAACTTGTTAATCGTCACTGGGTCTTAAGCCTAAAGCTAATTCAGCCAGCTTCTTTTGCACTTCTTCTAGGGATTTCTTTCCTAGATTTCTTACCTTCATCATGTCTTCTTCAGACTTTAAGGTAAGTTCTTCTACTGTATTAATTCCCGCACGCTTTAAACAGTTATAAGAACGAACAGAAAGATCTAGTTCTTCAATGGTCATTTCAAGAACTTTTTCCTTCTTATCTTCTTCTTTTTGTACCATGATTTCTACGTCGTTTACATGTTCAGTTAATGTAATGAATAAATTAAGATGTTCATTCATTATCTTAGCAGCCAATGAAACTGACTCATCGGGCTTTATACTACCGTCGGTGAAGACTTCTATGATTAATTTATCATAATCTGTTACTTGACCAACTCTTGTATTTTCAACTGAATAGCTTACTTTTCTTACTGGTGTGAATATAGAGTCCACTGGAATTATCCCAATTGCCATTCCGGCATGCTTATTGTTTTCGGCAGAAATATAGCCTCTTCCTTTAGCTATATTAATTTCCATATTAAACCTAGCATCTTTATCCAAAGTAGCAATATGCATCTCTGGATTTAGAATTTCAACATCTGCATCGGCGATAATATCACCAGCAGTTATTGATCCTTCTCCTTCTGCGTCAATTCGGATGGTCTTAGGTTCATTTCCATGAAGTTTTACAGATAATCCCTTCATGTTAAGAATAATTTCTGTAACGTCTTCCTTTACTCCAGGGATGGTTGAAAATTCATGCATTACTCCATCAACTTTAATAGAAGTAACCGCCGCCCCTGGTAGTGAAGACAACATAATTCTTCTTAATGTGTTCCCAAGTGTAGTTCCATATCCTCTTTCAAGAGGTTCAACTACAAATTTACCATAAGTATTATCTTCGCTGACCTCAACTATTTCCACTTTAGGTTTTTCCATTTCAATCATGCTTATAAACCCTCCTTTAAGTCTATTTACTATTATCTTGAGGGTAACTGATTCTAATTAATATTATCTAGAATATAACTCTACGATTAGATTTTCAGCAACTGGTAGGTCTATATCTTCTCTTGAAGGCAATGAAACAATTTTTCCCTCTAACTTTTCCATGTCAACTGTTAACCAATTTGGTACAGCGCCATTAAAGCTTTCAGCAATTCCTTTAAACTTCTCTGAGCTCTTAGACTTCTCTCTTACAGCTATTACATCACCTGGTTTAACTAAGTATGATGGAATATCAACTTTGTTACCATTCACTGTAAAATGTCCGTGTACTACCAATTGTCTTGCCTCTGCTCTTGATGTGCCTAAGCCTAATCTATATACAACATTATCTAAACGGGATTCTAAGATTCTTAGCAAGTTTTCACCTGTGATTCCTTTTTGCTTATCAGCCATCTCAAAATATTTTCTAAATTGAGTTTCTAATACGCCATAGAATCTTTTAGCTTTTTGCTTTTCTCTTAATTGAACTCCGTAGTTTGAAAGTTTCTTTCTACTTGCTCCATGCTGTCCTGGTGGAACATTTCTTTTTGTAATTCCACATTTATCTGAGTAGCAACGATCGCCTTTAAGATAAAGTTTCATACCTTCTCGACGACATAATCTACATACTGCATCTGTATATCTAGCCATTTATTACACCTCCTAATCTTAACTAAACTCTTCTACGTTTTGGTGGTCTACATCCGTTATGAGGAATTGGAGTAACGTCTTTAATTAAATTCACTTCAAGACCTGCTGCTTGTAATGCACGAATAGCAGCCTCTCTTCCAGCTCCTGGACCTTTAACATAACACTCAACAGTTCTTAATCCGTGCTCCATAGCAACTTTAGCAGCAGCTTCAGCAGCCATTTGAGCAGCGAAAGGAGTAGATTTTCTTGATCCTTTAAAACCTAATTGACCCGAACTAGACCAAGCCAATGTATTTCCTTGCATATCTGTTAAAGTAATAATTGAGTTATTAAAAGTTGATTGAATATGAGCTTGCCCACGTTCAACATTCTTACGTTCTTTTCTTCTACGAACGGTTTTCTTTTTTGCAACCTTTGCCATGCCGTTAATCCCTCCTTATCTACTATTTTTTCTTCTTACGAGATACTGTTCTCTTAGGACCTTTACGAGTACGAGCATTAGTCTTAGTCTTTTGTCCTCTTACAGGTAATCCCTTACTATGTCTAATTCCTCTATAACATCTGATTTCTCTAAGTCTCTTAATGTTAAGAGCGATTTCTCTTCTTAAATCTCCCTCAACTGGATAAGTATCAATTTCTTTTCTTAAAGAATTAATTTCTTCCTCAGTTAAGTCTTTAACTCTAGTATTAGGGCTAATTCCTGCATTAGCTAATATATCGTTTGAAGTCTTTCTCCCAATACCATAAATATAAGTTAAACCGATTTCTATTCTTTTATCTCTTGGTAAGTCTACCCCAGCTATTCTGGCCATTAAAGATTACACCTCCTAAATCTTTTATAAACAATTGAAATATACCTTCATGTAATGAAATTTTGCACTTTAATATATATAGTTAGTTCCTGGGTGTCCAGTACAATACTGAGCAGCCGCTCCCATAAAACTAATTATCACAATTTTATATTATATCACTAAGTTTAGTAAAATACTAGATAAACATTAAATTTATCCTTGTTTTTGCTTATGCTTAGGATTCTCACAGATTACCATAACTCTACCATCTCTTTTGATAATCTTACATTTTTCGCAAATAGGTTTTACTGATGGTCTAACCTTCATTTAAATCCCTCCTCAACTACTTCTTTCTCCAAGTAATTCTTCCACGAGTCAAATCATAAGGCGATAACTCCACCGTTACAGTATCTCCCGGTAAAATTCTAATAAAATTCATCCTCAATTTGCCTGATATGTGTGCTAAGATCTCATGCCCATTTTCAAGCTGCACAATAAACATTGCATTGGGTAGTGCTTCTTTTATCGTACCTTCTACCTCAATAACATCCTGCTTTGACATTTGGCAATCAAACCTCCTATCTTAATCCAGGGACTTAACTCCCAATCTTTCAAGCTCTCTTCTGATAAAAGCATTATTCATCTTCTTTTGGTTTGTAATACGGTCCTTCACATCATGGGAAATAACATTAAACTTTGCCAGGTGTTTTATTTTCTTCTTTTTAGGTTTCTCAATTCTTCTTAAGTCACCATCTGCAATCAATACATACTCATTATCAATAATACCTACTATAATGAATATTCTGTCTTGATCTCTGCCTTTTGTTGCTTTTACCACCTGACCAATAATAAAATTATTATATTCCACATTGTCACCCCATTTATGCTTTAGCATTTTGTTAAAATGATAGGTTCATCCACTGTAATAGCCACCGTATGTTCATAATGTGCGGAGTATTCACCGTCAAGTGTAACAACTGTCCATCCGTCAGTTAATACTTTCACCTCATAAGTCCCTACATTGATCATTGGTTCAATTGCTAAAACCATACCAGCCTTTAATCTAGGACCTTTCCCTGGAGGACCATAGTTGGGAATTTGTGGTTCTTCATGCATTTTAGTTCCAATGCCATGCCCCACGTAATTTCTGACTACAGAAAACCCTCGTGCTTCAACGTATGATTGAATAGCATGGGAGATATCAGAAAGTCTATAATTTTCTTTCGCAAATTTTATTCCTTCATAGAAACTCTCTCTTGTCACATCTATCAATTGTTGAGCTCGTTGGTCTATTTTGCCTACTCCATGGGTTTTTGCTGCATCACCATAGTATCCTTGATGGACTACACCAATATCTATACTGATAATATCGCCATCTTCTAATGATTTTAATCCAGGAATACCATGAACAACTTCATGATTAATTGAGGTGCAAATACTGGCAGGGAAACCTCCATAACCTTTGAAGGCCGGCAAGGCTCCTCGCTTAAGTATAAATGCCTCAGCCAGTTCATCCAATTGCTTAGTTGTAATCCCAGGTTTAATTGCTTCTTTCAATATTTCATGAGTCTCAGCAACTATTTTTCCAGCTTCTTGCATGACTTTTACTTCCTGTGGAGACTTGAGATAGATCATTACTTCTCGCTCCTCAACACATTGACAATATCCTCAAATACCTTATCAATATGCTGTTGACCATCGATGACAGTTAATTTATCTTTGTTTTCATAGTATTCAATTAACGGTAATGTTTCGTTTAGATATACATCTATTCTTGTAGTTACCGTTGCTTCATTATCATCATCTCTTTGATACAAGTTTCCTCCACACTTATCACAGATACCTTCTGTTGCTGAGGGATTAAACTGTATATGATAGGTAGCACTGCACCCTTTGCATATTCTTCTACCTACAGCTCTTTCTACAAGTATATTTTTATCTACTTGGATGTTTATTACTTTATCTAGACTAACACCCATCTTATTCATTACTTCATCAAGGGCTACTGCTTGAGGAACTGTTCTTGGGAAACCATCTAACAAAAATCCTTTTTCACAATCCTCTTGCTTGATTCTATCTTCCACAATTTCAACAACAACCTCATCTGGAACTAATAAACCTTGATCCATAAAAGACTTTGCCTTTTTCCCAAGTTCAGTGCCTTCCTTTATATTATAACGGAATATATCTCCTGTAGAAATATGAGGAATATTAAACTCAGTGGCAATGGATGTTGCCTGTGTTCCTTTACCTGCCCCTGGAGGGCCAAGTAATATTAGTCTCATTGTACCATCTCCCGGTAAAAAGTTTAGGTTCATGGGGGTTAACCCCATGAGTCCTTTCTACTTTAAGAAACCTTGATAGTGTCTCATCATTAACTGTGCTTCTACTTGTTTCATTGTTTCAAGTGCAACCCCTACTACGATCAACAATGCTGTACCACCGAAGGCAATTTGCATACCTGTAATACGCATGATAATTGTTGGCATAAGTGCAATTAAAGCTAAGAACACAGCACCAGCTAATGTAATTCTATTTAATACCTTGTTAAGGTAATCAGTTGTAGGTTTACCTGGTCTAATTCCAGGGATAAAACCACCATATTTCTTCATATTAGTTGAAATCTCCACAGGATTAAATGTAATCGCAGTGTAGAAGTAAGTGAAAAATATAATCAGTACAGCACTAAGGAAAGAGTATAATACTACTCCCCATATGTTTATACTGGCTGGAGACAACCAAGTTTGAACAAAACGTGCAAACCCACTGTCTTGACCGAAAAACAAAGCTATGGTTTGTGGAAAAGATAATAAAGACATTGCAAAGATTACAGGAATTACTCCTGATTGATTTACTTTCAATGGTATATGGGAACTTTGTCCACCATACATCTTTCTTCCAACAACCCTCTTAGCATACTGAACAGGGATCTTTCTAGTTCCTTCTTGAATGGCAACAACTGCTGCAATAATCACTACAGATAGTGCTAAAAATACAATTAGAGATATAGGTGATAGTGTATTTTGCCTTAATTGGAAAAATGTCTCTTTTATACTTGAGGGTATTCTTGAGACAATACCAGCAAAAATGATTAGTGAAATGCCGTTACCTATTCCTTTTTCAGTTATTTGTTCGCCTAACCACATCAAGAAAGCTGTTCCGGCAGTCAGTGTTAAGACAACCACTGATACGCTAAAGGGATCTCTATTGATTAAGGCGCTACCAAATAAACCAATACTAGTACCTGCAGCTTGAATTATTGCTAGTACGATAGTTGCATATCTTGTGTACTGAGCAATTTTCTTTCTTCCGTCGTCACCCTCCTTAGCCAATTCTTCAAGGCTAGGGATGGCGATAGTAAGAAGTTGCATAATGATGGATGCAGTAATATATGGTGTAATACTTAGGGCAAAAATCGTCATATTTCCAAAAGATCCACCTGAGAACAAGTCAAATATTCCAAGTAGACCAGCTTGTGATACTAACGCTTTTACATAATTAACATCAATTCCTGGTACAGGAATCACGGAACCTAAACGAAATATAACTACCATAATGAAAGTATAGACGATTTTGCTTCTTAAGTCCGGAATTTTCCAAGCATTTCTTAAGGTTGACATCACCTTAAATCACCTCTACCTTTCCTCCAGCAGCTTCTATCTTTTCAACAGCTGCTTTGGTAAATTTATGAGCTTTAATTGTTAGGCTCTTTTCTAAGTTACCATTTCCTAAAATCTTAATACCGTGTTTTTCAACCTTCTTAATGAAGCCTTGCTCCTTTAAGAATTCAGCATTGATTTCAGTGCCATTTTCAAATCTATTTAAATCTTCAACATTGATTTCGTTAAATTGCTTTTTAAATGGATTAGTGAAACCTCTCTTAGGTATTCTTCTAACAAGAGGCATTTGCCCTCCTTCAAAACCTAATCTAACTCCACCACCACTACGGGCATTTTGTCCATTATGACCTCTACCAGCAGTTTTTCCAAGGCCACTTCCTGTACCTCTACCTTTTCTCTTAGTATCACGTACAGCCCCTTTAGCAGGTTTAAGTTCATGTAACTTCATGTCTACACCTCCTTTGTTTCCATTAGATTTCAGTTACTTCGACCATATGTTTTACGATATCGATCATTCCTCTTGTTTGAGGGCTGTCAGGCTTTTCTACTGACTGACCGATTTTCTTTAAACCTAAAGCTTCGATTGTTTTTCTTTGCTTTGGTAAAGAACCGATTATACTTCTTACTAATTTTATATTAATCGCTTTTGCCATGGATTTTCCCTCCTAACCTAAGAGTTCTTCTACGGATTTACCTCTTAGTTTCGCAACTTCTTCAGCTCTCTTTAATTGCTTTAATCCATCCATAGTTGCGTTCACCATATTTCTTGAGTTGTTTGTTCCTAGAGATTTAGCTCTTACATCTTTTAATCCTGCTAGCTCTAATACGGCACGAACAGGTCCACCTGCAATAATACCAGTACCTTCTCTTGCTGGCATGATTAATACATTACCAGCACCAAAGTGTCCAAGCGTTTCATGAGGAATTGTTGTTCCAACAATTGGTACATGAATTAAGTTTTTCTTAGCATCTTGGATACCTTTTCTGATAGCATCTGGAATTTCCATAGCTTTACCTGTTCCAACTCCAACATGGCCATTTTCATCTCCTACAACTACTAGGGCAGCAAATCTAAAGTTTCGACCACCTTTAACAACCTTGGTAACACGTCTTATATCAATAACTTGCTCTTTAACATCAAGTTGGTTTGCATCTATCAACTTATTACGTTGCATCTATTTCCCTCCTTCTTATTAAAACTTAAGTCCAGCTTCTCTTGCACCTTCAGCTAAAGCTTTAACTCTCCCGTGATAGATGTATCCACCACGGTCAAAGGTAACTGTTTCAATTCCTTTTTCTAAAGCTTTCTTAGCAACTAATTCTCCAACTAACTTTGCAGCTTCTTGATTACCTGTAGCCCCTACCTTAGACTTGATTTCACTGTCTAAGCTGGAAGCAGCTACTAGTGTAACGCCAGCAACATCATCTATAACTTGTGCGTAGATATTAGTTAAACTACGATATACATTTAATCGTGGACGTGCAGGAGTACCAGAGACTTTACCACGGACTCTTGTGTGTCTTTTTTTTCTTGTAAGGTTCTTGTTCACCTTTTTAAACACCTAGTACCACTCCTTTCTTATTACTTACCAGTCTTACCTTCTTTACGTCTGATAAATTCACCAGCGTACTTAACTCCCTTACCTTTGTATGGCTCAGGCTTTCTTTTCTCTCTAATTTTAGCAGCGTAGTTACCTACTTGCTGTTTATTGATTCCTTTAACAAGGATTTCAGTTTGTGTTGGCACCTCTACAGTAATGCCTTCTGGATCTATCATCTCTACTGGATGTGAATAACCTAAGCTTAATACAAGCTTGTTTCCTTGCTTGTTGGCACGGTATCCAACACCTACTAGTTCTAATTTCTTTTCGTATCCTTTAGTAACACCTTGAACCATATTGTCAATTAAAGTTCTTGATAAACCGTGTAAAGACTTATGCTTTTTGTTATCTGTTGGTCTAACAATATTTAATAAGTTCTCTACTTGTTCAACCTTAATATCTCTACTAATTTGTTCGCTTAATGTTCCTAATGGACCTTTTACTGTAACTTTATTATTACCATCTACATTTATTTCAACACCTTGTGGTAATTCAATTGGTTTATTACCTATTCTTGACATACTTGCACCTCCTTATAAGTTTATTGCTACTACCAGATGTATGCAATTACTTCTCCACCAACGCCTTCTTTTCTAGCAACTTTATCAGTTACAATGCCTTTTGAAGTTGAGATAATTGCAACTCCTAAACCACCTAAAACTCTAGGCATTTCATCTTTTTTAGCATATACTCTAAGACCTGGCTTTGAAATTCTCTTAATACCAGTTAAAACCTTCTCTTTATTTTTACCATACTTTAATTGTAATCTTAAGATACCTTGTTTACCATCTTCAATGACATCAAACCCTTTGATAAATCCTTCGTTTAAAAGGATGTTTGCAATTTCTCTCTTAAGGTTTGAAGCAGGAACATCAACAGTTTCATGTTTCACTGCATTAGCATTTCGAACACGGGTCAGCATATCTGCAATTGGATCTGTCATTGTCATATTCTTTACCTCCTCCCCAATTTACCAGCTGGCTTTTTTAACCCCAGGTATTTGGCCTTTATAAGCTAATTCTCTAAAACAAATACGGCATATACCGAATTTTCTTAATACCGAATGTGGTCTTCCACAGATATTACATCTTGTATATTCTCTTGTTTTATATTTTTGCTTTCTTTGTTGTTTAACGATCAGAGATTTTTTCGCCACTATTTTCCCTCCTTACCTTACTTTACAAAAGGCATTCCCATTAATCTCAATAGTTCTCGGCACTCTTCATCAGTTTTGGCAGTTGTTACGAAAACAATATCCATTCCTCGAACTTTATCAACTTTATCGTACTCAATTTCCGGGAAAATTAATTGTTCTTTAAGTCCTAATGCATAATTTCCTCTTCCATCAAAAGCATTAACATTTACTCCTCTAAAGTCTCTTACTCTAGGTAGTGAAATGTTAATTAGCTTATCAGCAAATTGCATCATTTTTTCTCCTCTTAGAGTAACTTTAGCACCTATTGGCATGCCTTCACGTAATTTAAAGTTAGAAACAGATTTTTTAGCTCTAGTTAATACTGGCTTTTGTCCAGTAATCATTCCTAGTTCCTTTACTGCCACTTCTAATGCTTTAGAATTGTCTTTAGCTTCGCCAACACCCATGTTAACTACTATTTTATCCAGCTTTGGAATTTCATTAACATTACTGTATCCGAACTTTTCCATTAAAGCTGCAGCAATTTCATTATTGTATTTTTCTTTCAATCTAGACATTCTGAAATGTACCTCCCTTCATTCAGGCTTAATCTAAAACTTCTCCAGTCTTTCGACTTACTCTTACCTTATCACCATTAGTTAAAGATTTATATCCTACTCGAACACCTTGGTTCGCTTTTTTATCAAAGATCATAACATTTGATACATGGATCGGTGCTTCTCGATTAATAATTCCGCCCTGTTGCATTTGTTGATTTGGCTTTTGGTGCTTTGTGATTATGTTAACACCTTCAACAATTACTCTATTCTCTTTTGGAATAGATTGAAGCACTTTTCCTTTTTTTCCTTTATCTTTACCGGAAATAACTACTACTGTATCACCTTTCTTAACATGCATTTCATGACACCTCCTTGATTATAATACTTCTGGCGCTAATGAAACGATTTTCATAAAATCTCTTTCTCTTAGTTCTCTTGTAACCGGACCAAATATACGAGTTCCTACCGGTTGCTTATCGTCTTTTATGATTACCGCAGCATTTTCATCAAACTTTATATATGAACCGTCTTTACGTCTAATATCAGAAGCAGTTCTTACAACAACAGCCTTAACTACTTGGCCTTTCTTTACAACTCCGCCTGGTGTTGCACTTTTAACTGAACAGACGATAACATCACCTACTCTAGCATATCTTCTTTTTGTTCCTCCTAGTACGCGGATACAAAGTAACTCCTTCGCACCAGAGTTGTCTGCAACTTTAAGACGTGACTCTTGTTGAATCATCGTAAAACCTCCCTTCGCTTTTAAGCCTATTTTGCCTTTTCAACGATTTTAACAAGTCTCCATCTCTTATCTTTAGATAATGGTCTTGTTTCCATGATTTTCACACGATCTCCCATTTGACACTCATTCATTTCATCATGAGCTTTAAACTTAATAGTTCTTTTAACGGCTTTTCCGTATAAGGGATGACGTACAAAGTCTTCTACTAAAACAACTATCGTCTTATCCATTTTGTCACTTACTACACGACCGATTCTGGTCTTTCTAAGCCCTCTTTCCATGAAATTGGCCTCCTTTCTTACACAACAATATGATTTACGCCTTAACCTGCTTTATCTCTCTCTCACGAACAATTGTTTTGATCTTAGCAATATCTCTACGGACATTACGAATTCTTAAAGGGTTTTCAAGCTGGCCTGTTGCTAACTGGAAGCGCAAATTAAATAATTCGGCTTTTAAATCTGTTAATTTTTGATCTAATTCAATATCAGTCATATCTCTTAAAGAATTAGCTTTCATCAGCTTCACCACCCTTTGCTTCTAATTCCTGACGTGTAACAAACTTACACTTGATAGGTAATTTATGAATTGCAAGTCTCATTGCTTCTCTTGCTTTTTCTTCTGATACCCCAGCGATTTCAAACATAACTCTACCTGGCTTAACTACTGCTACCCAGAATTCTGGTGAACCTTTACCGGCTCCCATACGAGTTTCAGCTGGTTTCTTAGTTACTGGTTTATGAGGGAAAATTTTAATCCAAACTTTACCCCCTCTTTTAATAGATCTAGTCATAGCAATACGGGCAGCTTCAATTTGGTTAGATGTAATCCAAGCTGGCTCTAAAGCCATGATTCCATATTCACCGTATGTTACTTTATTCCCTCTAAGGGCTTGACCCGCCATTTTGCCTCTATGAACTCGACGACGTTTTACTCTTTTAGGCATTAACATGCACTATTCCTCCTTCCTATAAGGCTGATAGCTATCTCGCTTCTCTTTTTCTGCCCCGTTTAGCTTTATCTTCTACTCTAGGAGCTTGCTCTGTTTCTTCAACAACAACTCTACCTTTAGTTGGTAGTATTTCACCTTTGTATATCCAAACTTTAACTCCAAGTTTACCGTAAGTTGTATCTGCTTCGTAGAATCCGTAGTCAATGTCTGCTCTTAATGTGTGTAGAGGTACATTTCCTTCGTTGTATCCTTCTGTACGAGCCATTTCAGCTCCACCTAATCTACCAGAAGTTGCTACCTTGATTCCTTTAGCTCCTGATCTCATTGCTCTTTGCATAGCTTGCTTCATTGCTCTTCTGAAAGAAACTCTTCTTTCTAATGAAAAAGCAATATTCTCTGCTACTAATTGAGCATCGATGTCAGGTCTTTTAATTTCTACTACATTTACTACTACTTGTTTACCACCAGTGATTTTTTCAAGGTCTTTTCTTACATCTTCAACACCTTGACCACCTTTACCAATTACCATACCTGGCTTAGCAGTATGAACATTAACTTTTACTCTATTATTAGCAGCTCTCTCGATCTCAGTTTTTGAAACTCCGGACAAGAAAAGCTTCTTTTTTACATATTCACGGATCTTGTGATCTTCCAATAAGAAACCGGAAAAATCTTTTTTATTGGCAAACCATTTTGTATCCCAGTCCTTGATGATTCCAACTCTTAACCCATGAGGATTAACTTTTTGACCCATTCTTTTCCCTCCTTGATTCTATTTTTCTTTTAGAACAACTCCAATATGACTTGTTCTCTTTCTGATAGTTGTTGCCCGACCCATTGCTCTTGGTCTGAAACGCTTCATCGTTGGTCCTTGATTAGCGAAAATTTCAGAAACAACTATTCTTTCTCTATCCATGTTATGGTTATTTTCAGCATTAGCTAATGCTGAAGCAACTACTTTATATACAATTGGAGCGGCAGCTTTTGGAGTAAACTTTAATATTGCTAAAGCTTCATCAACTTGCTTACCTCTTACTATATCTACTACTTGTTGTGCTTTTCTAGGAGCGATTCGTACAAATTTAGCGATTGCTCTTGCTTCCACAATGACAACCTCCTTTCCTAATGAAAACTAGATTATTTTCTCTTAGTTGTTTTATCGTTATCGTCATGACCTCTATAAGTTCTTGTTGGAGCAAATTCTCCTAACTTATGGCCAACCATGTCTTCAGTTACATATACAGGTACATGCTTTCTTCCGTCATGTACAGCTAATGTATGTCCGATCATATTTGGGAAAATAGTGGAGGCTCTAGACCAAGTCTTGATTACCTTTTTCTCACCATTTTTATTCATTTCTTCTACCTTCTTATATAAACCTTTATGAATAAAGGGTCCCTTTTTCACTGATCTACTCATGTTTTTTCCTCCCTTCAGAGTATTATGATGCAGATTTCTCCACCCTCAAATTATTTCTTTCTTCTTGATACGATTTGCTTATTAGAAGCTTTCTTCTTGTTACGAGTCTTGTATCCAAGAGCTGGTTTACCCCATGGAGTAACTGGTGATGGTCTACCGATTGGCGATCTACCTTCCCCTCCACCGTGTGGATGGTCGTTAGGATTCATTGCAGAACCTCTTACAGTCGGTCTAATACCCATATTTCTTTTTCTACCAGCTTTACCAATAGTAATGTTTTCGTGCTCTAGGTTTCCTACTTGACCAACAGTTGCTTTACATTCAATACTGATATATCTAATTTCTCCAGAAGGTAATCTTAATAATGCTTGTTTTCCTTCTTTCGCCATTAATTGAGCTGCATTACCAGCGGCTCTTGCGATTTGTCCACCCTTACCAGGCTTCATTTCAATATTATGAACAACTGTACCTACAGGAATATGCTTTAATTGTAGTGAATTACCTACTTTAATATCTGCATCTGGACCAGATTGAACAACATCTCCAACTTTTAATCCGTTTGGAGCGATGATGTATCTCTTTTCTCCATCTACATAGTTTAATAATGCTATATTTGCTGAACGATTTGGATCGTATTCTACTGACGCTACCTTAGCATCAATACCATCCTTATCTCTCTTGAAATCTATAATTCTGTATTTTCTTTTAGCTCCGCCACCACGATGACGAACGGTAATCTTACCATGTGCATTTCTACCACCAGATTTCGTTAGCGTTTCTAACAAAGATTTTTCAGGTTCTACTTTTGTGATTTCATCAAAGGTAGAAACAGTCATTGATCTAATCCCTGGTGAAGTAGGATTAAACTTTTTAATACCCATTTAAATTTCCCTCCTTCATATTTCGAGTCAATGGGTTACATGCCTTCAAAGAATTCGATCTCTTTGCTTTCTGGAGTTAACTTAACAACAGCTTTCTTCCAGTCCGCTCTTTTCCCAACATTGGCACCCATTCGCTTGTATTTACCGATCATATTGATGGTATTTACTTTGTCAACTTTTACTCCGAATATCTTTTCAACAGCTTTTTTAATTTCAGTTTTGTTGGCTCTTTTGCTTACAACAAAAGTGTACTTCTTTTCAGCCATTTGAGTCATGCTTTGTTCACTTACAACAGGTTTAATGATGATATCGTGTGGATTCGTCATTATGCGTACACCTCCTCCACTTTTTCAACAGCATCCTTCGTAATGATGAACTTGTCGTACTTTAAGATGTCATATACATTTAAAGTGTTAACAAGTGCAGTTTCTACTCCAGGAATGTTGTTTGCTGACTTAATTACGGCTTCATTCTTTTCAGCCATCACGATTAATGCTTTTTTATCCACATTAAGATTGTTAAGAATATTAATCATATCTTTTGTTTTTGGTGTTGTTAATTGTAATTCATCTAATACGATTAATTCATTTGTATTTACCTTAGAAGTTAATGCAGATTTCATAGCTAACCTTCTTACCTTCTTTGGTAAAGTATATCTGTAGTCTCTTGGCTTTGGTGCAAATATTACTCCACCGCCTGACCATAGTGGCGAACGAATAGTACCAGCTCTTGCTCTACCAGTTCCTTTTTGTTTCCAAGGTTTTCTTCCTCCACCTCTTACTTCAGCTCTTGTTAAAGCAGATTGAGTTCCTTGTCTTTTGTTTGCTAATTGGTTTTTTACAACCTCATAAAGCACGTGTTCATTCACTTCTACTCCAAATACATTATCATTTAATTCCATTTCACCGACTTGTTGTCCTGAAACATTTAAAACAGCTACCTTAGGCATGCTATATCCTCCTTTCTCTAGTTAGATTATTTTCCAGTTTTGATTGTTTCTTTAATAGTTAATAATCCGCGCTTTGGTCCAGGTACTGCCCCTTTAACTAAAAGAGCGTTTCTTTCAACATCTACCTTTACAACCTCAAGGTTTTGGATTGTAATTTGAACATTTCCAGTATGACCTGGTAATTTTTTACCCTTAAATACTCTACCTGGGAATGTTGCAGCTCCCATTGAACCAGGTCTTCTATGGTATCTTGAACCATGGGCAGATGGACCACTACGTTGTCCGTGTCTTTTAATAACCCCTTGGAATCCTTTACCTTTAGAAATTCCTGTAATATCTACCTTTTCTCCAACTTGGAAAAGGTCAGCTTTAATTTCTTGACCTGCTGTAAATTCAGAAGCATTTTCAGCTCTAAATTCCATTAATTTTCTCTTTGCTATAACACCTGACTTTGCAAAATGACCTTTTAAAGGCTTACTTACATTTTTATCTTTAATTGAACCGAATCCAATTTGAATTGCATTGTATCCGTCAGTGTCAACTGTCTTAACTTGTGTTACAACGTTAGGTTCTACTTCTATAACTGTTACTGGAATTACTACACCTTCTTCAGTAAAGATTTGCGTCATTCCAACTTTTCTTCCAACTAAACCTTTCATATTTACACCTCCTATAATCTTACAGCGGATTACACTATCCGTATAATCATACTAAGACAGGATGAATAAAAACCATCTCTTTATCTTAGTGTTAGGCCCTTGCCTATAACTTAATTTCTATATCAACACCTGCTGGTAAATCTAATCTCATTAATGAGTCAACAGTTTTTGGTGTTGGGTTTAAGATGTCGATCAATCTCTTGTGAGTTCTCATTTCAAATTGCTCTCTAGAGTCTTTGTACTTATGAACCGCTCTTAAAATTGTAATGATTTGCTTTTCAGTAGGTAGTGGTACTGGACCTGAAACTTCTGCACCACTTCTTTTAGCAGTCTCAACAATTTTCTCAGCTGATTGATCTAGTACTTTGTGATCATACGCCTTTAACCTAATTCTAATTTTTTGCTTACTCTTGGCTGTAGCCATAGTATTCCCCTCCTTTGCATCGCACGTGATTTCTGTTACGTACGACCTAGACCATTATACACTGTTCCGGGTGTGTTGATATTTTTTGAAAATACCCATGCATATTAGCCTCGTCGCCCGATTCTTTGATCAAGACATTTCTCCGCGAAAATTTCCCAACTCAGCAACCTTCCGCATCATCGCAGTCCTTTCTTGCACTAACTAGTATAGTTTATAACATCTAGAATAAAATATCAAGCCTAAATTTAAGTTTTTATTAGACTTTTTTTATTTTTTTTCAAAAAGCTGACTTTTTCACTAAGTATTTTACATTATATTGTATAATAACCAATTATCACCATGTATTATTCCCTATTATACAATAAATAGTCATCTCTTTTTAAATAAATATGTAACTGGCTTTAACCTAGTCTAATTTGTAGTAAATTAACTCTTAAATTTAAATCTTAATAATTAAGAAAAATTTAGAAGAAGAGTAACCCCTTCTTCTAAATTAAACTACATATATAGTTAGACTATATTTTACAAACTATTCGATGATAGAAGCAACAACACCTGCTCCTACTGTTCTACCACCTTCACGAATCGCAAATCTTAATCCTTCTTCTGTTGCGATTGGGCTGATTAGTTCGATTTCCATTGTGATGTTATCTCCTGGCATTACCATTTCTACT
>CALJEQ010000037.1 GCA_938074565.1 uncultured Alkaliphilus sp.
TGATTTCTTTGGGAAACTCCCATTTATCCCTATTAGAAAGCTCAACTTTAAACACATCTGTAGACGACCTGAAATGCGTTCCTGATCCATCTTGACCAATATTAACAGTTAGGCTATCTCTTGGATGCAATGATAATCCTCCTTTCAAGAAACAGCTTAGATACCAAAATATCGCCCATGTATTCAATTTACCTTTATAGTTAAGAATTAGCTGTTCCCAATAGTTGTAAGAATTGTCTAAATTAAAGTCTTTTATTTGATCTTTACTTAAGAGATTTATCTGTTTTTTGGGATTTTTTTCAAAATGTTGCCAAGCCCTTTTCCACGTAGCCCATCCCCAGCAGGAAGTGGGTTTTATGAAAAAAGTGTCTGGAAGACCCTCTTTTTTTATTGGGAACATATATCCAGAAATATGCATAATCTTTTCTTCGTCCTTATATATCTCCAAGGCTTTATTTTAAAACAAGCTACTAAAATCTATTTTTTCAAACATATTTAACAAACTCTCTTTTGAACAATTGTATATCTTTGCTGTTTTGCACATCTCGGCAATTATCTCTTTTTCTAAAAAAACTTTACCTGTAGCAAAAAACTCATCTGATTTCTTAAAATTCATTCTTTCATGTTCTTTTTGTTGATGAATAGATGACTTGTAAAATCTATACTCTTCTTCCCTTTCAATACAAACATAATTATGATCAACACCCAATAAATATATATTATCAAAGCCCATGTATAAAGCTAATAGAAGAGCATATGTACTAACAGATGAAGCTGCCCATACCATATTATGGAAACATATATGAGATTCTTTAAATTTATAGTATTCATTGACTGGAATTCCAGCAAAATACCAGTAGACGGTATGGTTCCTGAAAAGCCCATATTTTTCCAAAATATATTTTATATTAAATCTATAACTAGTAAGTCCAAATACCATAATAGTGTTTATTGGCACGTGCCTTTCCATGTCTTCAAACCACATTTTCCACTCGACTTCGGTTTGCGGTGGATGAATCGGTGCTACTATATAATATTTTTGAACATTTCCATTCATTATTTCTAAAAAATCCTCATGTACATAAAAATTGTTCATTGCAATTACTATTTCGTTTTTCAGCGGTTTTAAGTTCTCTTTTTTTATTGATGGTGCACTACCTAAAATAAAACATCTTTTTCCTCTATGAATATCTTTTAGTTCAGAATTTTTTATTATTAAATCTTTGTATCTTAAAAAATGAATGTAGTTTTTTATATAAGACATCTTATTTAAAAATAGTGGTGGAATAAAACTTTTTATAATTTTTTTATATTTTTGCATATCTTTCACCTCCTACTTTCAATGCAATATCATTAAGATAAAATCTTCGCACTAATACAAAATACAAGCCTAAAGATAAAATTGTAGAATAACTATAATAAATAATATCTAATCGTAAAAAAGCAAATAAACTATTAAGCGAAATATTTAAAAGTAATATAGCTATTTGATACTTAAGAAGAACTAAATAAAGACCATTGCTTATCATATAGTAGATATACATATTGTTAATAGATAGAAGCACTGATACTATAACTAAAATAGAAAATAAATATTCTGTCCCAAAATACTTATGAATAAAATGTTTTAATAGGAATGGATATGAAACAATCGCAACTAAAGAAAGAATTAAAAGTAACAAATACAATTTTTTATTAGTAGTATCAATAATTCGCTTTGCTTCAATGAAATTTGCTTCAGCAACGTATTTATAAAGAAGTTGAGCATATGGAGAAAAAAAACTCATGGCAAATAACCAAATATTTATACTCAAATTCGATGCAAAACCATATGTTGCAAGTTCTTCAAGTGAATAAAACTGTGAAATAAACCATCTATCTACAGTTCTAAATAACATATCTATTGCCCAAGACAAATACACAAAAAAACCTACAAAATAAATTTCCTTAATAATACTTTTAAATACTTTAAGATCAGGCAAATAGAGTTTAAATCTAACAAAATAGTTTGAAACAAAAAAAGTTATTAAACTTGCTATCAAATTAGCAAGAAAAATAGTTTCAATTGTTGGATTTTGCATAAATAAAGCTAATATAAATAAAGGTTTTAAAACTTGATCAAATATCTTAATAATATTAGCTTTTTGAAATTTTAGATAAGATAATAAATATATTTGTATGTTTTCATAGTATTTAGATAATATATAGTTTAACATAATAACAAATAAAATCACTCTATTTAAACTTATATCAATAAGAATAAGAACAAATGATGATATTAATTGTATTAAGTGGGACAATATGTTGTAACTCCAAAAGTACATTTCTGCAGTATTTCTATTTTCAACTATTTTTTTAGGTAGTAAAATTGTAATACCATTCATAGAACCAAGTTGTAATAGAGGTAAGAGTGATAATATCATATTAATGTAAACAAAAATACCATAATCAGTTGCGGACAATACTCTTGCAATATATAAAAAAGTGATAAAAGTAACTACCTTAGATAAAAAGGTGATAGATAAATTTTGAATGACAATTTTATTCATTTTTTATTAATTTTGGCGATTAATGTTTTAATTGGATCCTTTAGCCCCAGAACATCCAATAGATGTATAAATCCTCTTCTTATATAATAAGGATTGAGTTTTAACAAGTGAATAAAGTAATATTTTTTAAGAGTCACTTCTACCTTTTTAGCCCACAATTGCATATTCTTATCAAAAATGGCTGTAACTCTTTTACGTGTCCAGCCTAATGGTTTTTTTAATAGAAATGTACATCTTTCATCCCCATATAAAACTTCAAGCCCTAAGGTTTCAAAAAAAATCTTTAAGTAGTAGTAGTAGTAGTTATATACATGCGCATTTTGAAAATATAATATGGGATTAAAGTAGGTTCTTGATATGTAAAAAATTCCAGGTACTTCCACAATTAGGTACTTTCCATCGGAAACTAATTCTATAATATTGTTCATTGCCTCGATTGGATTATTTAGATGTTCTAATACATGAGAAAGAATCACTAAATCCTGCGATTTATGAGGTGTCTTTTGTGTATTAACCTCTCCCAAGTATAAATCAAGTCCCTTTTCTATTCCAAATTTTAGGTAATTTTCATTAAAATCGCATCCGGAGACTTTTTTACCCTTCAGATAAAATGGATATAGTATACCACCAGCACCACATCCTATTTCAAAAACAGTATTTATATTGTTGATGCCAACAAATTTATCAAAAAGGATTAAAAAGGTTTCGCCCCTTTTAATTTGATCGAGGAAAAATTCTTCGGATGCTATTTCTTTTCCTACATAGATATTTCTGTAGTCATTTTTGTAAAACTCTACAGTTGAATAATTATCAAGCCTTTCCTTTAATCTAATCAATCCACAATTTCTGCATAAAACTATTTCACATGGTATTCCATATCTATCCTTTTCAGAGATGACCACATCAAGCTCTTCGTTAGTTTTACCGCACAGACAAGGATTTTTTTCAAATTTATAAATCCCAGATTTTACCTTATTTAAAAATTCTTTGATTTGGTGCTTTTGTAGTTCATTTAATTTTACATAAGATTTTCCATCATTTTTCCATATTGGAAATTTTATGACTTGGTCTATGAAATTATTAAGCATAGCATTTACCTAATATTATATCAATAAACTCTCTGACAGCTCCTTTGCCCCCTTCTTTAGAAAGCTTTATTATGTTAGGTATATTTTTTATCTCTTCAGCCGCGTCCGCTGGACAGGCAGATAAACCAACATTAAGAAGTACTTCCTTACAATTTATATCATCTCCTATATATGCCACATTTTCAAGTGAAATATTCTCCTTCTCACATATCTCCCTAACTGCAGAAAATTTATCTTTGACTCCCATGTATAGATAATCAACCTGAAGCTTTTTTGCTCTTAATTCTACTATTTTTGAATTTTCGCGAGTTATTAATCCTGTTTTAATACCTGCTTTACGTAAAAGTTCAAACCCCATTCCATCTTTCGTGTTAAATTTTTTCAGCTCTTCACCATTTTCACCGTAGTAAATTCCTCCGTCGGTCAATGTTCCATCTACATCTGAAAGAAAAAGCTTTATAATTGGTATAGACCTCTTTGAAAGAATATGCTTATACATAAGTTTC
The DNA here is from genome assembly GCA_938074565.1 of uncultured Alkaliphilus sp. GTDB lineage: Bacteria > Bacillota > Clostridia > Peptostreptococcales > Natronincolaceae > Alkaliphilus. Next base: position 4,144 of record CALJEQ010000037.1, read on the forward strand.
TCAGCAATTATCCAATCATCTTCCTCATCTAATTCAAAAAAGGAATATTCCTTCATTTCATATATGGCTATTTTACCACTTAAGCGGTTCTTATATTTCTTTATATTACCTACCCTATTTATATAAAAAGCACCATTCTCTACTAAAATACCATGAAAATCCTGTCTTCTTGGCCTCATCATAAAGTCATAATTAAGAGGAGTTCCATCATCATTCCAAAGAAATCTTTTAATCCTAACGCAAGATAACATGGAGTCACTTCCTTGTTTAATTAGTTGTTCGATCGCGTTATCTATATCCTCAGATGTAATAAAAGGATTTGTTGCTTGAACTAAGATAAATAAGTCGTTTTCGTCAAAATAGTGTTTTCCCAAAAATTCTAAAATTACTGATTCTGTGGATGCAAAATCAGTAGCATTTTCTGGATCTCTGTCATATATTATCACCTTATTAAAATTGAAACTCATCACAGTACTTTTGATTTCATCATCATCCGTAGCTACATATATTAAATCGACCTTACTTGATCTTTCTAATGCTAATAAGCTCCAATAAATAAGTGGTTTATTACAAAACAACTTTATATTTTTTTTGGGAATTGACTTACTACCACCTCTCGCAGGTATAAAAGCTATTATCATTTTTTAATCTCCTTTAGTTTAATTCTTTGTTCTTTTTCTATCTCCAGCAAATCAGTTTTTTTGTATCTTAAGGCTTTGTAAGCAGCATTTAAATCTCTGATGAGTTTTTTTAAGCCAGGTGGTTCCAAAGAAGCAGCATGGTCTGTACCTTTCCATGTTCTATCTTTTGTAAAATGTCTTTCTATCCATCTGGCTCCCAAAGTATATGCTGCAATATCTATTGCAATACCCAGATGATGCCCTGAGAAACCTATCTCTTTTATTCTTTCCGAATAGTTATCATATAGATATTTTATCTCTAAAAGGGCCACATCTTCAAAAGGCACAGGATAACCTGAAGTGCAAGCATAGATGACAAGCCTCTCTTTTGCTTGATTTTTCTCCTCAAAAAATTTGACAATCATTTCTATTTCATCTTTAGTGGTCATGCCAACAGAAATATGTACATCTCCTTTATACTCGTCTCTTAAAAATTCTAACATTTCAAAATTGGTATTACATGCAGAGGGTACTTTAATAAAGGGTGGATTAAGTTCAACTATCCCGATGGCACTGTTAAGATCCCAAACTGAAGTAGTATAAACAATTCCTATTTGTTCGCAATAATTTTTCAACTCTTTATGCTGTTCAAAAGTAAATTCTAATTTTTTTCTATGTTCATAGTATGTATCACCAAAAGCATTCCAGGGTTGAGGATGAGGATTATTCCAATCTGGTCTTACTTTAAGCCACCAATCAACATCCCTTTTTTGAAATTTTACATATCCAGCACCACACTCTTTAGCCAAGTATATTAACTCTTTTGCAATCTCAAGGTTGCCCATGTGATTACAACCAATCTCAGCTACTACTCTTGGCTCTAAGTATGTAAAATTAAAACCCATTCTTACCACCTCCTCTTTTATTGTTCCTTTTTATGTGCTTCATAATTAATTTAAGATAATCTCTAACTAAGCGAAAACGACTCATTAACAATCCTCCAATACCCCTCTTTTTTAATTATTTCACCCTTCGCCAGCTTTTCCTTTACTTTAGCCATAATCTTGGCAATAACACCTCCTTTATCGTATAAAGAGATATAGCCTTCTTGGAGGGCAAGATAAAGGGGGCTAAAGTTATTTAGTTCTCTAACTGTAAGAATGATAGGGCTTAGAAAATGCCCTTCAAATTCCATAGAGATGCCCTCGTAAAACTCTTCTATTCTTTTCCTAAAGGAAAGGGGGCTTTCTGACAAAATTACTAACAAGTCTATATCCGAATATGCTGCAAATTCACCCTTAGCAAGGGAACCAAATACCAC
>CALJEQ010000038.1 GCA_938074565.1 uncultured Alkaliphilus sp.
GTACCTCGGTTCGGTGCTTTGCCTCCAGCTTCCTTCAGATTCCACCTCACGATGGACACCCTTGCTCTTGGCTAACGGTTGGCACTACCAGCCCCCGTACTGGACTTTCACCAGCAAGTTCGCGCCCATGCTGGGCGCACAGTTTAAAAAGATACGGTTAAGGAAACCGTATCTTTTATTAGTTGAACAATTAGTACTCATTTATATAAATTGTCTTTTTGGATGCTATTCTCTAAAAATATTATTCTGTAAACAAATATTCACATCCAAATCCTTTACTTGATTATTTTTAGCAAAACGAATTTTTATTATTTTTTCAGTCATTCCCTCAACAAAACCTCTACCGAATACTTTATGAAATATTTCTCTGCCCACTTTTAACTCTTCTTTAGCAGGTGTATCATATTGCATCTCTTCTATAAATCTAGAAGCACTAACTTTTCGATCGAATCGGTATTTAGGAGCGTAGATGTACAATTCCTCTTTTGCTCTTGTGATGGCGACATAAAACAGCCTTCTTTCTTCTTCTAATTGTTCATCTACTTCTAATGATTTACTATGGGGGATTATACCTTCTATAGCATCTACAATAATTACCACACCATACTCTAATCCCTTTGCACTGTGCATGGTTAATAAATGTACTTCATCCTTCCCTACTTCCCTTTTCTTTGGTTCTTTAAGTTTATCCTTAAAAGCTTCTATATGCTGTAAGAATGAATGATGGGAAGGATATTTAATTGACACCTCTTCTAACTCATCTAATAATTCAAAAAACGAATTACTACCTATTTTCTTTTCTAAGCAATAGTTCTCTATATATTCATCATATCCTAACCCACTTCTAATATAATTAATAGCATCTGAAGTAGATAATGTACTAATCGTTTTTAAATCTAATTCCAATTGATCTAATAATTTAATCTGATAAGGTAATAAGCTTCCTTTTACTTTTAAAGAAGTAATTAAATCCTTATGGTAATTATTAGCTTCTTCCAATGCTTTCTTTGGAATATATCTAGTGGGTTTATTAATTATTTTTCTTAATGCATCCCGATCCACAATATTATTTGCACACCTTAGATAACTTAAAATATCCTTTGCCACCCAATGTTCATAGATATTATAGACTTGATCCTTACAATAATAAGGTATACGGTGATCTAATAGTGCATCTACCATACCATTAGCTAAAATATTGGTACGAAAAATAATTGCTATATCACTATATTGATAACCCCTTTGCAAGCAGTCTTGAATCATCATACACACTTCCATTTTTTCTTCTTCCCGACTTCTTGGACTAAAATAAGCAACATTTCCGCCTGAAACTTTAAAAGCTTCAATATTTTTGCTGACTCGAACTAGATTTTTACTTATTAACGTATTAGCTCCATCTATAACCTTCTTTTGACAGCGATAATTGACATTTATAATAATCTTTTTAGTGGTGGGATATATCTTATCAAATTCTAATATGAATTGAGGATTCGCTCCCCTAAAGCTATAAATTGATTGGTCATCATCTCCCACAACAAAAACGTTATTCAATGGCGATACCAGTAATTTAATAATTTCAAATTGAATCATATTAATATCTTGAAATTCGTCAATTAGTATATATTGATATTGTTTCCTTAGTTTTTCTAACATATTGGCATTAGATTTTAATAGTGAATAACATTTAATTAACATATCATCAAAATCTATTTTTTTATTATCCTGCTTATAATTTTCATAATAATGAACTAATCTATCAAAATCTAATTTACTCATTGTACTGGGAATAAACTCTTCACGTTTTAGATAGTTACTATAATATAACCCTAATTCTAATATTATTTCTTTGATAAATTCATCATCTTCTCCATGTTGTAGACTGAGGGTCTTCACAATATTTTTTATCAATATATATTTGTCTTTTTCTGATAGAATATCTGATAAATCATAACCTAAGTAACTACGAATCACACGAAAAAATACTGAATGAAACGTTCCAAAATTTACCATGTTTCTTCTATTATTTATTTCATTAGTCTTTTCAAACCTTGCTTTCATTTCTTCTGCGGCGGCTTTTGTAAAAGTAATTACCAATATATTTTGTGGATTAACACCACAAGAATGGATTAGATGAATCAGACGATAAGTAATTACAGTGGTTTTACCTGAACCTGGACCTGCATAGACCATACAAGGGCCATCCTTATGTTTTACTGCCTGTAGTTGTTGCGGGTTTAAGCTGTCTAGTAATTTGTTATTCATTATACACCTCTTAATTACTTTCTTATCATAGAATAATATTGAAAAATAATTTATCCACCTAACCTATTAGTTTTTTTATTATTATGTGGATAAGTTATAATAATTTCTACTTTTATCAACAAGTATTCTCTTGTTTTGACTTTAACGAAACTCTTTCATCATAAATTTATCAATTTAGGGAATTTAATACCCTCAATATTTGTAAGTTGCTACTTTATATTAAAATAACTGTTGCTAATACTAATTGAACTAAACTGTAGTATATTGAATCTTTTAAAGTATATTATCTATATAGTACAATTTTATTACATTATTAACCTTCTCACAATTAAAAGATATGATAGAATAAATATATATTTATTAATATTGAATACGTAAAAGTTAACAGTAAATGCAGGAGGTTATTATGAAAATAAAAAACTATACGATAAATGAACCTTTCCCCATGCCTTCTTTCTATAATAGGGTCCTAAAAGAAAATAGTTTCTGTATTTTAGATATTGAAACAACAGGGCTAAGTTCTAAATACCATAATATTATTTTAATAGGTATACTCTATCCCTCTAATAATCAAATAGTAGTTAAACAATTTTTTGCTGAAAATCCTCAAGAAGAGAAGTCACTTCTACTTCATTTTCATAAAGAAATGCAACAATTTCAATTTTTCATCACTTATAATGGTGTTGCTTTTGATTATCCTTTTTTAAAAGAAAGATTTAAAAAATACAATATTTCTTGGGACCATCAAGAGATAGATCATTTTGATATACTTTATCACCTAAGAAAATGTAAGTCTCAACTAAGTTTAGATAACTTTAAACTTAAGACTGTAGAAAATTTCTTAGGTATTAATAGAAGTGATACCATCAATGGAAAAGATAGTGTGGAACTATATAAGCAGTATGTGCTTTCTAAGACACCTGCATTAGAAAAAACCATATTACTTCATAATTATGAAGACATTTATTATCTAGCTAAGGTTGCGGGGGTTTTTGATCACTTTCCCAAAGTAAATTACCTACTAAATAATACATTTTTAACAATGCGTCATAATCAGCACCCTATTAACTTTAGTTATCATCCCTATGATATATGTATCAAAAAGAATAGTCTACAAGTTTCAGGAAAAACAACTCGACTAACTCATTTACCTAAAGAAGTACATTATACACCTCACTATGATTTTAAGTGGCTTCCTCTTGATGGTAGTTTTCAAATTGTAGTACCTCTACAAAAAACTATCTTACCAACAAAAGAAACGTTTTTTTATCTTAACTTAAAAAATCTTCAATATATATTTGATTTAAAAACCGTGGAAATAGAGACTGCCGAGGTTTTTAATCAACCTTTTATGGTTGTAGACTTATGTACTCCCACTGGGCTTATGAATGTAATTAACATTCTTAATGCACTAATTAAAGAAGTTTTAAATGGTAAATAAATGTAATTTGTAAATTATAATTTATAATTTAATATGTTTATTAACTAGAAATAGAATATTATTTCTAAAATAAACCCCAGCAAAACACAACGTATTCAGAAATACGTCAGCCTGCTGGGGTTTCTGTGTTTAATAACAATATTCTAACTTATAATAATTTTTTTCAGACTATAGACATAAAAAAATCTAGTGTAAACATACACTAGTTCTTATTGGTGGTGCCCAGAGGCGGAATCGAACCACCGACACGGGGATTTTCAGTCCCCTGCTCTACCGACTGAGCTATCTGGGCTTGATAAACTGGTGGGCTCAAGTGGACTCGAACCACCGACCTCACGCTTATCAGGCGTGCGCTCTAACCAGCTGAGCTATGAGCCCTTACTTAGTCTATAGATGTTATATAAAATGGATGGTGGGCCTTCAGGGACTCGAACCCCGGACCTACCGGTTATGAGCCGGACGCTCTAACCAACTGAGCTAAAGGCCCATTTTATATAATTTAGTGGTCCGGGTGGAGAGATTCGAACTCCCGACCCCATGGTCCCAAACCATGTGCGCTACCAAACTGCGCTACACCCGGATAAAACTGGCGGAGAAGGCGGGATTCGAACCCGCGCACCACTTGCGCGATCTAACGGTTTAGC
>CALJEQ010000039.1 GCA_938074565.1 uncultured Alkaliphilus sp.
TTCTACTGCATTTAATGACATATCAAATTTAGCTATACTGTTTTCATGTTTATAAGGCTTTAAGCTTATACCTTCTATTTTTATTTCTTCCATTTCCTCATTATGTAGCACAAACATTGTGTCAAATAATGGGTTTCTACTTAGATCCTTCTTTAGATTTAATTTTTCTATTAGTTCTTCAAATTGATAATCCTGATTTTCATATGCTTTTACTGCATTTTCTTTTACTTCTTCTAAAAACTCTATTACAGTTTTTCTTGCTTCAGGATAATTTCTCATTGCTAAAGTATTTACAAACATTCCAATAATACTTGATAAATCTGCATGAGATCTACCTGCTATTGGGAAACCCACTATTATATCCTCTTGTCCAGTATACTTTGATAGTAATATATTGTATGCACCTAATAGTGTCATATATAGTGTAGCCCCTAATTTGTTTGATAAAGTTTTTAACTCTTTGGTCAACGCCTCATCAATTTTTATACCCATGCTACTTCCTTCAAAACTTTGTAGTTGTGGTCTTTGGTAGTCGGTGGGCATATTTAATACAGGTACTTCTTCCCTAAATACTTCTAACCAATATTTTTCCTGTTCTTTTATTTCTCCTGTCTTTATCAAATTATTTTGCCACTCTGAAAAATCCTTATATTGTATTCTTAGTTCAGGTAAGCCTTCCCCCTTATAAAGTTTTATAAACTCTTTAACTAAAATACCCATAGATACACCATCTGATATTATATGATGCATGTCAAACATTAATATATGCTTTTCTTCTGCTATTTTAACTAAGTTTACCCTTAACAACGGTGCTACTTTTAAATCAAATGGTCTAATAAATTCTTTTGTTTTATTTATCACTTCATCTTCTGTACTTTCATGGTAACCTATTCCAAACTCTAATTCTTTATGTATTACTTGAACTGGTTCACCATTTACTAAATCAAATGATGTTCTTAATGACTCATGTCTCTTCATCAATATATTAATTGCACTTTCTAATTTAAATATCTCTAACTTTCCTTTAACGTCCAATATTATAGGCATATTATAAGTTGTAGATTGACCTTCTATTTGATTTAGTATATATAACCTTTTTTGTGCAGATGATACAGTATAATAACTTTTTTCTTCCACTGCTGGTATAGAACTATATTCTTTTACACTTATTCCCTTTAATAGCTTTGCTTGTTCTTCTATAGTAGTTTTTTGAAATATTTCCCTCAAAGGTACTTCCATATTTAATTCTTTATATATTTTTGCCACTAAAGTTGTAGCTTTTAATGAATGCCCTCCTAGTTCAAAGAAGTTATCATTAATACCTATCTTTTCAACACCTAATACTTCTTTCCACATGGCTACTAGTTTTTCTTCAATTTTATTAGTGGGTGCTTTATATTCTACTCCTGTATCAATGTATCCATCTGGCTCCGGTAAAGCTTTTCTATCTATCTTTCCATTTGAGGTTAATGGTAATTTTTCCATCTGAATAAAATATGATGGTATCATATACTCTGGAAGTTCTTTTCTTAAATAATCTTTAATTTCTATATTTGTTAGAGATCTATTACCTGCAAAATATGCACAAAGATACCTATTACCATCAGTTTGTTCTTTTGCCATCACTAAAGCCTCTGTTATATCCAAATGAGAAAGTAATGAAGTTTCTATTTCTCCCAGTTCTATTCTATGTCCTCTTACTTTTACCTGATGATCCACCCTTCCAATAAACTCTATATTACCGTCAGGTAACCATTTTGCTAAATCGCCAGTTCTATATGCCCGATCCCCAATTTCATGTAAATTATAAACAAATTTTTCTGCTGTTAGTTCTTTGTTATTAATATAACCTCGTGCTAAACCATCACCAGATATACATAATTCTCCTACTACTCCAATTGGGCATAGTTTACCGTTCTTAGACAAGATGTAGATATTAGTGTTAGAAATAGGTTTTCCGATTGGTATAGTATCATAAGCTTCATTAATTTTATTAATAAAATAATAACTAGCGAATACAGTGCTTTCTGTTGGACCATATACATGTATTATTCTATTTTCCCCCAAATAATCCAATGCCTTTTTAGTATGATAAACCGAAATCCTTTCTCCACCAAATAATATTTTTCTAACATTCTTTAAACATTCTATATTGTTATCTACTAGAGCATTAAATAATGCTGTTGTTAAAAAGAAAACACTTACTTTATGTGTAACTATGACATTACCTAATTTTCTTATGTCAAGAATATTTTCCTTATCCATTATTACAAGTTTCGCACCATTTAATAATGCTCCAAATATATCAAAAACCGATCCGTCAAATGCAAAATTTGATAATTGTAATAATATATCATTTTCAGTAATATTTATATAATTTGTATCCTTAACAACTCTATTCACGTTATAGTGCATAGTTTCATTTCCTTTAGGTTTACCAGTAGAGCCAGACGTGTAAATAATATAAGCTAAGTCACTTGAGCTATTTATGATTTCTAGATTTGATGTCTCTTCGACATCTATCACTTCATTTTTAATGCAAATACTAGTTACATTTATTTCATCTGCAAATATCTTTTTATTTTCTGTTAAAATAATGTCTACTCCACTATCCTCCAGCATATATTTTATCCTTTCTACAGGATACTCTGGATCTATAGGTAAATAAGCTCCACCAGATTTAAGTATTGCTAATATTCCTACCACCATTTCTATTGATCGTTCCATTATTATTCCTACTATAGTGTTAGGTTTAACATCTTTTTTTCTCAAAACTCTTGCTACTTGATTTGACTTTTCGTTTAATTCTTTATAAGTAATTTGTATATCAGCATATTCTAGTGCGATACTATTTGGTGCTCTTTCTACTTGTTCTACAAAAATTTCATGAATAGTTTTTTCTTTTGGGTATTCTGTTTTTGTATTATTAAAATCAATACAAATCTGTTGTTTTTCAATTTCTGATAACATTTCAATTTCTGCTATATTCATTTTGGGGTTATTAACCATATTTGTAAGTATATTTATAAAATGGTCCATTAATCTTTCTATGGTTTCCTTTGTAAATAACTTTGTACAATACTCAATATTAAGTGCTATTTTCCCATTGTATTCAATAGCATTTAATGTAAGGTCAAATTTCGCTATATTACTAACTTGTTTATATTGACTAACATTAATACCTTCTAATTTGAATTCCTCTATTTCGGTATTTTGTAATACAAACATTGTATCAAACAATGGATTTCTACTTAAATCTCTACGCATTTCAAGTTTCTCAATCAGTTCCTCAAATTGATAATCTTGATTTTCAAATGATTTTAAGGCATTTTCTTTTACTTCTTCCAAAAACTCTATAACAGTTTTTCTACCTTCTGGATAATTTCTCATGGCTAAAGTATTTACAAACATTCCAATAATGTTTTCTAAATCTGCATGTGGTCTGCCTGCTATAGGCAACCCAACTATAATGTCTTCCTGTTGACTATACTTAGAAAGTAGTATGTTATACGCTCCTAAAAGTGTCATATATAAAGTTAATCCTATTTTATTTGAAAAATCTTTAACTTGTTTTGTTAAACCTTCATTAATTTCAAAATTTACACTGTTTCCTTCAAAACTTTGTATTTGGGGTCTTTGAAAATCCGTAGGCATACTTAATACAGGTATTTCATTATTAAATACCTCTAACCAATACTTTTCTTGTTTTTCTAACTCCCCAAGTTTTATCATATTATTTTGCCATTCTGAAAAATCTTTATATTGTATTCTTAATTCAGGTAATATCTCTCCATTATATAGTTTTAAATAATCTTTAACTAAAATATCTATTGATAAACCATCAGATATTATATGGTGCATATCAAACATTAATATATGCTTTTTATCCGCTACTTCAACTATATTTAATCTTAATAGGGGTGCTTCGTCTAGTTTAAAAGGTCTTACAAATTCTTTTATTCGATTACTTATTTCATCTCCACTAGCTTTAATGTATCCTACTCTAAAATCAACTTCTTTATTTATAACTTGTACTGGTTCACCGTCTAAATTTTTAAATGATGTCCTTAATGATTCATGTCTTTTAACCAATAATTTAATTGCATCATTTAGACGTTCTATATTTAATTCTCCATCAATTTCCATTATATGTGTCATATTATATGTTATTGAGTTTTCATCAAGTTGATTGAGTATATATAGCCTTTTTTGCACTGATGACACTGGATAATAATCCTTTTCTTCAACTGGTTGTATTTCACTATATTTATTTTTTTCTTTACTATTAATTAATTTAGCCAACTCTTTTATTGTTGTAGTTTTGAATATTTCACTTAAATGAATTTCAACATTAAATTCTCTATGAATTTTTGCCATTAAGGAGGCTGCTTTAAGTGAATGTCCTCCTAAATCAAAAAAGTTATTATTTATACCTACTTTTTCCACCCCTAATACTTGACACCATATTTCTGATAATTTTTCTTCAACCTCATTAGTGGGTGCCTCATATTCCGCACTAATATTTCCATCTGGTTCTGGTAATGCTTTTCTATCTATTTTTCCATTAGGGGTTAAGGGGATTTTATCAATATACACAAAATGTGATGGTATCATATATTCTGGAAGTAGTTTTTTTAAGTAATCTTTTAATTCAAGTGTAGGTAAAACCTTATTACTTACTATGTATGCACACAAATATTGATTACCATCATTTTGTTCTTTTGCTATAACTATTGCCTCTTTAATTTCTTTATGACTTAACAACTGATTCTCAATTTCTTCAAGTTCTATTCTGTAACCCCGTATTTTTACTTGATGGTCAATACGCCCTAAGAATTCTATATTTCCATCTGGCAACCATCTGGCTAAATCGCCAGTTTTATACATTTTTTCCCCTTTTTTAAATGGATTATCTATAAACTTTTCTTCAGTCAATTCTTTTCTATTAAAGTAACCCCTTGCAATACCAGCACCACTAACGCATAATTCTCCTGAAGCCCCTATTGGACATAAATTGTTATTGTTATCTAAAATATATATATATGTATTTGATATTGGTTTTCCAATTGGTATTTTATTACCTTTATCACTTTCTTTAAATAAATATACTGTACTACATACGCTATTTTCTGTAGGTCCATACTCATTATATAATTTTGTATTACCTAATTTCATAAAATGTTTTTCAAGCAAAGCTTTAGTTGTACTTTCACCAGCAACTGTAACACTTGTTAATGTATGTAAACTACTATTAGATTCTGAAAGTAATGTGTTATATAGGCTTGGTACTACAAGAAAATGCGTTATCTTATTATTAAAAATAAATTTTTCTATATATTTTACATCCAATCTTTTTTTAGCATCTACTAAGTATACACTACCTCCAGATAAAAGGGGTGTAAATATATCCTCCACAGAGCTATCAAATGAAAAAGATGGTATTTGTAATACTTTATTTAATTCATCGAATTGATAATAGTTTATCCGCCAATAAAGTGTATTAATGATAGACCTATGTTCTATCATTACACCTTTGGGCTTACCTGTTGTTCCAGATGTATATATCATATATGCTAGATCGTTTGGATTATTAATGTTGTATAAATTAGCAACTTCTTCTTCACTCATATTTATGTTATCAATATAAACAATTTCTTTCTCTGTATTTAAATTTTGAATAAGCCAAGGTTGTGTTAGAAGTAACTTGGCGTTACTATCTTCTAACATGTACTCTATCCTATCCTTAGGGTATTCTGGATCTATGGGTACATATGCTCCTCCTGCTTTTAAAATGGCTATTAGCCCTATTACCATTTCAAAAGAACGTTCTACTAAAATGCCTACTATACTATTTGACTTTACTCCTTTTTTTCTTAGTATCCTAGCTAATTTGTTGGATTTTTCATTAAGTTGCCTATACGTTAACTTTTTACCTTCAAATACTAATGCTGTATTTTCAGGAGTTATACTTACTTGTTCTTCAAACAACTGTTGTATTGTTTTATCTTTAGGATAATGTTTAGATGTATTGTTAAAATCATATAATAAAATATACTTTTCTTCTTCATCAATAATGTCTATTTCGCCAACTTTTATATTTAAATTATTTATCCCTTGGCTTATTAAACTACAATATCCCTTTAGAAATTTTAAAACTGTATTCATCATAAAAAGATTGGCATTGTACACTAATCTAAAGCTTAATTCTTTTTCATTTTTAATTATTTCAATTACTATATCAATTTCATTAGAATTAATACTCTCTATTATTGATTCACCACCATGAATATTTTTATAAGATAACATTATTTTGGATAAACTATTATTATATTCACTAATACCTATTTCTTTAAATATCTCTTTTAATGGATAATGTTGATTCTTATACGCATCGGTTACTGTTTGCCTAACAGCCATAAGTAATTCTTTAAAGGAAACATCTTTATTAATTTTTTCTCGTAAGAACACTGTTTCATTATACTCTACTTCATTATTATTTTGTAACGTTCGATATATAGGTGAACATATTACAATATCAGTTTGCTGTGTATACTTAAATATTAAAGTATTTAAAGCTGCTACCAAAACCATATAAAGTGCAACATCATCATTCTTACTTAATGTAAATAATCTATCCGTAATATTAACATCAAGACTTTGAATAACTTCATCTTGTTTATACCCTACAGTCTTTTTATAGTCGTAAGGCAAAACTATTTCTTCAATCTGATTGTCTAGTTTGCCTAACCAGTATTCCTTTGCCTTTTTATATTTATCTAAAGTTTGCATAATGTTAATGTTTCTTTCCATATGCTGCAACTCCTTTTTTGTTATATTTCATGGGTAATACCTTAACATTGTTAGTGTACAACTTAAATTTCATTAGGTATTACCCATTCCTACTATTCACATAACTTCAAAAAAATAATACAACTCTGTTTTAAACTGTTTAAAATTCAAACTCAACATTAATACTCTCTTCAATAGCTGTAATTTTAGCTTCAAGAGAACTTATTTCTTCTTCCTCCAAAATCTTAATATCTTCCAACTTATCCTCTGTACTATTAACAACTCTTTCAATAATTTTTTTAAACCGCTCTACTAGTTTTTCAATTGTTTCTTTTTTGTATAACTTAGTACAATATTCTAAATTAAAACCTATAACATTACCTAAATCTACTGCATTTAATGTTAAATCAAATTTTGAAACACTTTGATCTTGTTTATAAGGTTTAAAGACTAAATCGTCTAATTTTAGTTCATCAATTTCATAGTTTTGCAAAACAAACATAGTATCAAAAATTGGATTTCTACTTAAATCTCTTCTTATTCCCAATTTTTCCACCAGTTCTTCAAATTGATAATCTTGATTTTCATAAGCATTTAAAGAATTTTCTTTTACTTCATGTAAGAATTCTATTATTTTCTTACTTCCTCTTGGATAGTTTCTCATTGCTAAAGTATTTACAAACATTCCCACGACATTCTCTAGGTCTCCACTGGGTCTTCCAGCAATCGGTAATCCTACTATTATATCTTCTTGGCCACTATATTTTGCCAATAATATATTATATATCCCTAGAAGTATCATATATAATGTTAAACCTAACTTGTTTGCTAGTTCTTTTAGCTCTCTAGTCAATGTAACATCCAGTTCAAACCTTACATTGCTACCTTCAAAACTTTGTAACTGTGGTCTTTGATAGTCTGTTGTCATATTTAATACAGGTATTTCATTTGAGAATACTTCTAACCAATACTTTTCTTGAGACTCTATTTTTCCACTCTTAAATAAATTGTTTTGCCATTCAGAAAAATCCTTGTATTGAATTGTTAATTGAGGTAATTTATCACAGTTGTATAATCTCACAAAATCTCTAACAATAATACTTAATGACACACCATCTGAAATAGTATGATGCATATCAAACATTAGTATATTCTTATTTTCCCTTATTTTAATTATATTAATTCTTAATAAGGGTGCTTCTTTTAAGTTAAATGGTTTTACAAATTCTTTTATTTTGTTTTCTACAGTTTCTTCTTTACATTCTATATAGTCTAATTTGAAACTTAGTTCATTATTTATTACTTGAACTACCTCACCATCTACAACTTTAAAAGATGTCCTAAAAGCTTCATGTCTATTTATTAATGCTTCTATTGTGTTTTCTAGGCGACTTCTATCCAATATACCTTCTACTTCCATTACTTGTGTCATATTATATACTCTTGAGTTTTTTTCTAACTCACTTAATACATATAACCTTTTTTGAGCTGATGATAAAGGGTAAAAATCTCTTTTTTCAACAGGCTGTATATCATTACATATAGTAGACTTATTTTGTTTTATATATGTTGCTTGTTCTTTAATTGTAGTTTTTGCAAATATTTCCCTTAAAGGGATTTCTATATTTAATGCCTTATGTATTTTAATTGATAAAATAGTAGCTTTTAATGAATGTCCTCCTAAATCAAAGAAACTATCATTTATCCCCACTTTTTCAAGCCCTAATACTTCGCACCATAGTTCTACTAGTTTTTCTTCTATTTCGTTTTGTGGTGCTTGATATTCTTCAACTGCTAATCCATCTACACTTGGCTTTGGTAATGCCTTCCGATCTATTTTCCCATTAGGT
>CALJEQ010000040.1 GCA_938074565.1 uncultured Alkaliphilus sp.
TATCATCATCTCTACTGATCTTTCCACCATTATTCCTACTATCGTATCTGCTTGTACACCTTTTTCCCTTAATCTCCTTGCCAGTTGATTTGACTTTTCATTTAATTCTTTATATGTTAATTTCTTGTCTTTAAATACCACTGCTATTTTATCTGGTGTTTTTTCCACCTGTTCTTCAAATAATTGGTGTATTGTTTTTTCCTCTGGATAATATGCTTTTGTATTGTTAAAGTCATTTAATAGTTTGTGTTTTTCTTCTTCTGTTACAATGCTTATTTCCTCAATTTTACATTCCATATTTTCACTTATGATATTTAATAAATTAATGTAGTGTTTTCCGAATCTAATAATAGTGTCTTGATTAAATAATTTGGTACAATACTCTAAACTAAAATCTAAAATATTATCTGTTTCCTCTAACCTTAACGTTAAATCAAATTTAGATATTTTGTTTTCCATCAAAATTGGTTTTAATGTCAGGTCATTCATCTTAAGTTCTCTATCATAACCTACATTAACTGAATTAAACATTACATCAAATAAAGGGTTTCTGCTTGTATCCCTTTTAACATTAACCTTGTTGATAAGTTCTTCAATCTGATAATTTTGATTTTCATAAGCCTTTAAACTATTATCTTTGACTTCATTTAAGAATTGTAAAAAATTGTTTGTTTTTACAATTTTACTTCGCATAGGTAATGTATTTATAAAAACACCCATAATATTTTGAATATCTGCATGTCGTCTTCCAGCAATTGGAACCCCCACTACAATATCTTCATTTTGACCATATTTTGATAATAAAATATTAAAAGCTGATAGCAATACCATATGCAATGTACTTCCAGTTACTTTTGCTAAGTTTTTTAACTTGCTTGTAACGGGTTCATCTATAATAAACCTAACAGTATCTCCCTCAAAACTTTGTACTGCTGGTCTTTTAAAATCATATGGCAGATTTATAATTGGTATTTCATCATTAAACTTATTTATCCAATATTCTTCCTGCTCTCTAATTTCTTTAGATTTTAACAGTTCATTTTGCCACTCTGCAAAACATCTATATTGAATTTTTAAAGGTTCCAGATCTTTTCCATTATATAATTCTACAAATTCTTTGATTAATATTGTCATAGACACTGCATCACTTATTATATGGTGCATATCTAATAATAGATACTTTTTATTCTTATTTTTCAATAGTTCTACCCTAAATAGTGGCAATTCATCTAATTTAAAAGTTTTTACAAAGTTTTTAAAAGCTACTTCAACATCGTTTGTATTATCTTCATGTACTTTAAGGATAAACTCATAACTACTATCGATTTTTTGCACTATTTCATCATTAATATTTTCAAAGTAAGTTCTTAATGTTTCATGTCTTTCAACTAACTTCTTAAATATATTTTCTATTTTGGCTTCATTAACATTACCTTCTAATTCATATATTACTGGCATGTTATATAATACGCCTTTTTCTAATTGATGTACCATATACATTCTTTTTTGTACAGATGATGTTTTATAGTATTCTTTTTCTCCGCTCTTTTTTATTGCTTGATATATATTACTACTAAAGTCTTTTATATAACTGCTTATATCTTTTATGGTAGGTCTTGAAAATATTTCTTTTAATGGTAGTTCTACGTTTAAATATTTATGTATTTTACTTATAAGTATTGTTGCCTTTAGTGAATGTCCCCCTAGTTCAAAAAAGTTATCACTTATCCCAACTTGTTCTATCTGCAACACTTCTTTGAATAATCCCACCAGTTCATTCTCTAACTCATTTCTAGGGGCCTCATATTCTCCTATAATGAATCCATCAATGTCTGGTTTTGGTAAAGCTTTTCTATTTATTTTTCCATTAGGGGTCAATGGCATTTTTTCTAAGTACACGAAAGATGAAGGTATCATATATTCTGGTAAATTTTCTTTTAAATATTTTTTTATTTCTGATTTATCCAATTCTTCATCAAATACTAGATATGCACATAGAAATTTATCGTTATCTTCCTTATTATGAACCACTACTGCTACCTCTTTGATACATTTATGGCTAAGGAGTTTATCTTCAATTTCTCCCAACTCTATTCTGTATCCCCTTATTTTAACTTGATTATCTATTCTACCTAAAAATTTAATTTTCCCACTTGGTAACCACTTTGCCATATCCCCTGTTTTATAAATTTTTTCCTCAGGATTAAATGGAGAGTTAATAAATTTTTCAACAGTTAAATCATTTTTATTTAAATAACCTCTAGCTAATCCATCTCCTACTATACATAATTCTCCAGGTATACCAATAGGCAAAATATTATTATTTTTATCTAATATATATATTCTTGTATTATTAATAGGTTCGCCAATAACATTATCATAGCTACTTAAGTTGTTCTTATCAATCATAGTTGTAATACAGCCTACAGTGCTTTCTGTTGGTCCATAATGGTTCATTATACTTATTTGATTTTTCTTATCTCTAGAAACAAATTCTTCAATATCTTTAATATTTATTGACTCTCCACCTAAAATAATTAATCTTAATTTACTTTTTACAAATAACTTATCTATGTCTTTACTATTAACAATTATATTAAAAAGTGATGGAGTCATTTTAACATAAGTAATATTTTTTTGTAGATGATTAATTAATTTTATAGGATCTTTGTAATCCTCTACTGACATTAGGTTCAATTTTATTCCGCTTAATAAAGCTGTAAATAATGACGTATATCCTAAGTCATAAGCATAGGATGATAACAATGCTGTTTCATCTTCTGAAGTAATATTAACTTTTTCAATTATAGCAGTGCAGTAATTTACCAAACTGTAATGCCTTATCATTACACCTTTTGAATTTCCAGTAGTGCCAGAGGTATATATTATATATGCCAAATTATTTGAATTATTAATACGTTCAAGATTGCTGTTTTCTGCTATATACAGACTTTCATTTGTTATATCTATAATATCTCCAGCAAAAATCACTTCACTATTAAGTTGACTGGAAGTTACTAACACTTTCACTCCAGCATCCTTCAATATGAATTGGATTCTATTTGCAGGATTTTGAGGCTCTAATGCAAGATACGCTGCACCTGATTTCAGTATTCCTATTATTCCTATCATCATATCAATAGAGTTTTCTAACATTAGCCCTACTATTGAGTCACCACCAATACCTTTGTTTCTTAATTGCCTAGCAAGCTGATTAGATTTTTTATTTAACTCATCAAAAGTTATATTTTTATTTTTATATGAAACTGCTACTTTATGTGGTGATTTTTCTACTTGTTCTTCAAAGATTTGATTAATTGTCTTATGTTTAGAATAAATTGCCCTTGTGTTATTAAAAGAATTTAATATTTTATGTTTTTCCACTTCAGTAGCAATTTCAATTTGTGAAATTTTAATATCATAATTATGAATTATAGTTTCTATAATATTAATAAAATGATTCTTTATGTTATTTACATCTTCATCACTGAAAGAGTTACCATTATAGGAAAATAACATTGTCATTTCATTATCTGGTATAACTTTAATATTAAAATTATAATTAGTTTGTTCAATACCTTTTATGTCTCTAATATTCAAGTTTAGATCATTACAAAACTTCATATTCTTTAAATTTTCATCAATATAATAGTTTTGGAATGTAATCTTAGTATTAATCAATTTTTCTTTAACATCTGTAATAGCTTGTATATCTGCAAGTG
Organism: uncultured Alkaliphilus sp.; assembly: GCA_938074565.1. Classification (GTDB taxonomy): domain Bacteria; phylum Bacillota; class Clostridia; order Peptostreptococcales; family Natronincolaceae; genus Alkaliphilus. Next base: position 3,723 of record CALJEQ010000040.1, read on the forward strand.
GATAGTAGTCAAACTTATTAACCTCCAATGAACTTTTTTGAACCAATTTTAATATGTCTATAAACGAGCTATCTCTGTCAACTTTAATTCTAACAGGTATAGTGTTTATAAATAGACCAACCATATCTTCTATGTTTTCTAAGTTTGCATTTCTACCAGATACAACTGCACCAAATACAACATCATGTGAGTTATTATACTTTTGTAGTAATAATCCCCATACAGTTTGAATTACTGTATTTAATGTGGTCTTAGTAATCTGACATATTTTTTCTAAAGATTCAACTTGACTTTTATTAATAGTAAATTTTAATTCTTTACTGTCATATTCATTTGATGTTTTCTTATTCTCAAACGGTAAATGGGCTACAGTATTATATTCTTCTAAATATTTCTCCCAGAATAGTCTTGGATTTTCCTTATCCTGACTATTTAACCAATTAATATAGTTTATATACTGAGTGGGTTCTTTAAGCTTTATTTTACTGTTACTTTTTAATGAATAATAAATATCAAAAAAATCTTTCATTATTATCCATATACTCCACCCATCCATTATTATATGATGTGTATTCCATATTAACTTGTAATGATTGTTAGTAATTTTTAATATTGATAACCTTATTAATATATCTTCACTTAAGTTAAATAACTTGCTACTGTCTATTGCCTCAAAATCTCTAATGTATTTTTCTGTTTCTTCTTTCGTTAACCGAGTTAAGTCTTCATAGTAAACATTAGATTTTCTATCTTTAAAAACCACCTGTTTAGGACTTTCAAGATTTTTATGTACAATTACAGTTCTTAATATGTCATATCTTTCTAAAAGGATATTGAAAGTTTCTTGAATTATTTTATTATCCAATTCACCTTCAATTGTATACATTATCTGTTCAAAATAAGCTACTGATTCACTATCCATTAATGCATGAAATAACATACCTTCCTGCATAGGTGTAAGACTATAAATGTCTTTTATTAATAATTTTTTATCTACTTCGTAGTTCTGTTTTAAATAATTTAGTTCTTCTAATGTTAATGTTTTATCTGAAAAATCTGAAGGAGTTAATTCTACAGTTTTCTGATTTTTACAATGTTTTATTATTAACAGCAAATTTTCTTTATAAAGATTACTAATCATTAATATTGTGGATTTATTATATAGTTTTCTGTTATATTTAAACGTTATCATTAACCTATTATTAACTAAAATACCATTAATATCTAATTTAATATAGTTTTCACTTCTTAGACTCATGGAATTACCAGATGATAAATTAGAAATTTCAAATATCTCATTATTTAATAATTCATTAAATTCTCCCAGATAATTAAAACTTATCTCTGATTCTCTAGTAGTCCAATTTCTTTCACCGTCTAAATATTTTAAAACACCATACCCAATTCCTTTGTTTGGAACATGCCTTAAAGTTTCCTTTACTTTCTTTATAGTATATGGCACATCTTCACTTTTTTTAATATTTAATAACAAAGGATATTGTGTAGTAAACCAACCTATGGTTCTACTAATGTCTATATCTCCTTCCAATTTTTCTCTTCCATGTCCTTCTAAGTCAATAATTATATCTTCATGGGATGTCCATTGATTTATTGTCATACCAAGGGCAGTCAATAACAAATCGTTTATCTCTGTATTATAAGCTATATTACAGCGTTTTATTAAATTTTCAGTTTCCTCATCAGTAAACTCCAGAATAACATTATCATAAAAATTTAATACATTTTCTTCATTACTACATATTTTATCAGTAGGTAAATCCTTGATTGTTGTTCTTTCAATAGTTTCCCAATAACTAAGTTGATTTTGTAAAATTTTACAATGTACTTGTTCATATAAATAATCAGCCCAATCCTTATAGGAATTGACTTTATCTTGGTATAATATTTTTTCATTTTTTAATGCTTGTCTATATCCAATTAAAAAATCTTCAAACAAAATTCTCCATGATATACCATCTATTACAAGATGGTGTACTATAAATAATAAATGATCGCCTTCAGAAGTCTTAAATAATCCTAATTTAAGAAGCGGCCCTTTTTCTATATTAATTCCACTCTGTAATTTATTACAATGTTCTTCTATAGATTCTAAATAATTATCTGTATTACTGAAATCCATAATAATTAGATCAAATAATTTATCATCTATTCCTCTATTTACTTGTATAACTTTTTTATCTATTTTTTTATACACCATTCTTAGTGCATCGTGGTGTTTTACTATTTCCTCAAAAACATTTTTAACTATATCTTCGCTAAACCCTTCACGACTAAACAACATTACAGACTGATTCCAATGATGCATATCTGTATAGTTTTTTTCAAAGAATAATTTTTGAATGGGTGTTAATTTTACTTCACCTATAATAACATCTTGACTTATAGATAGGTTTTTCTTTTCTACTTTACTACTTATTTCTTTAATGCTTCCCTTAAATAATTCGTTAACATCCAACTTATATCCATACTTATTTAATTTAGATATAATCCTGATAGCTTTAATAGAATCGCCACCTAAGTCAAAAAGACTATGATTTATTCCCACTTTTTTAGTACCTAACACTTCAACAAATACATGTACTAATTTTTCTTCTATCTCATTTCTTGGTAGTTCGTATTCTGAAGTAGTTAATTCATCTATATGGGGTTTAGGCAAAGCTTCTCTATTTATTTTACCGTTTGATGTTATAGGCATTTTTTCAATATGTATAATATAAGTAGGAACCATATACTCAGGTAGCCTTTGCTTTAAATAATTTTTAATTTCTATAGTATCTACTTTATTCCCTACTATATATCCACATAAATATTTTTCATTACTATTATCTTTTATCGCCAAAACCACTGCTTCATTTACATCGTTATGGCTTAACAACTGGTTTTCTATCTCTCCTAACTCTATTCTAAAACCTCTAATTTTTACTTGATTATCCATTCTTCCAAAAAATTCTATACTTCCATCAGATAACCATCTTCCTAAATCTCCAGTTTTATACATTTTTTTATTTTCAATGAACTTATTATAAATAAATTTTTCCTCTGTTAATTCAGGTCGGTTTAAATATCCTCTTGACAAACCTTGTCCCGAAATATAAATTTCACCAACTACCCCAGTTGGAACAATCTTCTTATCTTTATCTAGTATATATATACTAAAATTATTAAGAGGTCTTCCTATTGGTATTTTTTGTATAGCTTCTAAATTACTAGGTTTAATATGATAATAAGTTGCATCAACGGTACATTCGGTAGGTCCATATACATTTGTAATTATTGGCTTATTAGAACCAAATTTACCTAAAAACTCTCTCACAGTCTCAATTGGAAGTTCATCTCCCCCAATAATTAATTGTTTCAAATTAAGCCTTTGAAATGCTTCATTACTAACTGTATTTAAAATACTTAAATGAATAGGAGTACCATCTGAAATTTGTATATTATATTTTGAATAGAACTCTAATAAACATTCTCCGTTAAATCGTTCAGAATTAGATGTAATATAAAGAGTATGCCCCTGCAATAATACAGCAAATATTTGTTGTACTGATGCATCAAAGACATAAGGTGCAACAAGTGCAACATTTAATTTTTCATTGTAATACTTATAAATATTTTCATATAATCCTGTAACTAAATTTACGACACTCTTGTGTTCAATCATTACTCCCTTTGGTTGTCCAGTAGAACCTGAAGTATAAATTACATATGCTAACCCAGTTGAAGAATTTGAATTGAAAAGATTATTACTATCTCCTAAATAAACGCTATCTTCTTTAAGATTTATTAAATCTAATCCTGTTCTTTCAAAATCCGTAATATCACTATCTACTAGTAATATATCTATTTGGGTATCCTCTAACATGTACAAAATTCTATCTTTTGGATAGTTTAAATCTATTGGCATATAAGCCCCTCCAGACTTTAAAATACCCATTATTCCTATTATCATTTCTAAAGAACGCTCTACCATAATACCCACTATGGAGTCTGGTTTTCCCCCTTTGTCTTTAAGTAGTCTGGCTAATTGATTAGACTTCTCGTTTAATTCTTTATAAGTAAGAGCTTCACCATTATAGGATACTGCAATACTATTTGGTGTTTTTTCCACTTGTTCTTCAAAAATCTGATGAAGAGTTTTTTCTTCTGGAAAATTAGTAACTGTGTTATTGTAATTAATCAAAAGCTGATGTTTTTCTGTTTCTGATAAAAGATCAATGTCTTGTACACACTGACTAAAATTACTAATCATTTCATTAATAACTCTTAAGTATCTTTCACCAAAAAACTCAATTGTCTCATCTTTAAATAAAGCTGCATTGTAGATTACTGATACATCTAATATACAATTATCTGTTTTGTTTATATAAACTGTTATTTGGTTTTTATTAGAATTAGTAATATACTCAATATATTTATCCATATGTAAAGTATTAATAGCAATATTAATTGGTGTTAAGTCCATTACACTTCTACATATATTTGAGTTTTTTAATAAATTTTCTAAATTTATATATTTATTTTCATAGGTCTTTAATATTTTATCTCTAGTTTCAACTATAATATTTTTAACATCAATTTTTTCATTAAATTTAGTTTCAATAGGTAAAACTGTATTTTTTACAATTTCACTTTCCTTCATATTAGAAGAATACATGGGTATACCGACTACTATTTCATCTTTACCGGTATATTTATAAAGTAATATATTTAAACCCGCTAGGAATATAGAATATAATGGAAAGTCATTTTTTTTAGTGATTGTTAATAGCCTTTCACTTAATGCATTATCTATTAAAAAAGTTTTTGTATTTTTAGTATACTGTTCTATTGATATGTAGTCATATTTTATTTCCCCTCTTTTTTCCGTACTTAAATCTAAACTTTCCCAGTATGTTTTTGATAGTTCATCTTTTTCAACGAAACCATCTAGTTTACTACTATCTTTCATTATTCTACCCCCATATACTTAATCAGCAATTCCTTGTTAGAATATTTATACTTTTACATTAAAATTAAAATAGAAAGTCTTGTTCTTTAATATCTTCCAAATACTGGTTTTCTTCTAGTATATATTGTATATCTTCTTCACTACGAATATTTATATTATCAATCTTAACATCTGTATTTTTTAATATTGCATCAAATATCAACATAATATCCTTAACAGCTCTCTCTATTGTAGATCTTTTAAATAAATTAGAAGAATAGTCAAAACTCATTTCTATAATATCATTTGTCTCTTTTGCAATTAGTGTTAAATCAAATTTAGATATTGTACTTTCAATAATATACGGTTTTAAAGTTACACTATCTAATTCAATGTCTTCAACATAATCAGAATTTACCATATTAAACATAACATCAAACAAAGGATTTCTTCCTTTTTCCCTTTTAATATTGATTACTTCTATCAATTCTTCAAATTGATAGTTTTGATTTTCATATGCCTTTATGGAATTTTCTTTTACTTCCTTAAGAAATTCTTTAAACGTCTTTTCTACACTAGGGCTATTTTTTAATGCTAGAGTATTTACAAACATACCAATAATATTATGAAGATCTGCGTGGGGTCTTCCAGCTACAGGTACTCCCACTACAATACAATCTTTTTCACTGTACTTGGATAAAAGAATATTATATACCGACAACAAGACCATATGTATTGTACATTCAAACTCTTTTGCAATATTTCTTAACTTAGAGGTTGTTTCTTCATCCAAATAAAAACCTACATAGTCACCTTCATAGTTTTTATCTTCTGATCTCTCAAAATCATAGGGAAGGTTTAATACTGGTACTTCATTGTTAAAAGTATTTTTCCAATATTCTCTTTCTTTTAGAATATTTTCTGAACTTAAGAATTTATTTTGCCACTGTGCAAAATCTTTATACTGCAACCTTAAAGGCTCTAGTTCTATTCCATTGTAAAACATTGAAAATTCTTTTATTAAAATACTTACTGATGTACCATCAGAAATTATATGATGCATGTCAATTAATAAATAGTTTTTTCCACTACATTTAACCACTTCCACCCTGAATAATGGTGACTTACTTAAATCAAAACTTTTTATAAAGTCTTTTATAACAGTATCCACATCTTTTTCATATACTTCTTTTACTTCTAGCATAACATCATAAACATCGTTAATTTTTTGCAATATTTCACCATCAATCATAGTGAAATAAGTTCTAAGTGCTTCATGTCTTTCTACTAACTTATTAAAAGCTTTTTCAATTTTTTTAACATCTAGGTTTCCCTTTAACTCAAATGCTGCTGGCATATTATAAGCTATACTTTCTTTATTAAGTTGTTGTAAAGTATATATTCTTTTTTGTGAAGATGATGTTTCATAGAAATCTTTTTCTTCACACTTTTCTATAGTTTCATAAACATTAATGCTACAATTTTCTATATACGAGCCTAATTCTTTAATAGTTGGATTTTTAAATAATTCTTTTAATGGTACTTCTACACTTAAATCCTTATGAATTTCACTGGTAACAACAGTAGCATTTAATGAATGACCTCCTAATTCAAAAAAGTTATCATTTATACCTATTTTATCCACACCTAATACTTTTCTCCATATTGACAGTAGTTTTTCCTCGATTTTATTTCTTGTTGCCTCATATTTAACACTCATATTACGATTTAAAATTGGTTCTGGTAACATTTTTTTGTCAATTTTACCATTGGGTGTCAAAGGAAATTTCTCCAACTGTAAAAAATATGCTGGTATCATATATTCTGGTAATTTTGATTTAAGATGGTTTTTTAAGTTTAAAATGAAGTTTTTTAAGTATTTAGCCTTTAGTGGATTACTTGTAAACTGGCTAAATTTATAGTCATCTTCTATACAATAATCCAAATTAGAATAAGCATAGTTAACTATATTTTCCCCATGTGATTTTCTAATAAATACAACATTATAATATTCATTTTTACACTGTCCTGCCCAAAGAATCTCTACATCATAATCTAAGCTAGCCATTTGTCTAAATTCTTCAAAATTAACACCATCATTTGTAAGTCTTTTATCTACCTCTGCAACAATATCGTTTAAGTTACGTAAATTAGAACTATTTAATAAAACATCAACTTCAATACTAACTCTTTGCATCCTACTATTTGGTACATTTATAAGGCTTAATCTTTCTGGTTTTTCTACTTCTAAAATATTTTTTACTTGTTGTAAGTCTAAGCTATCTTTTTGCCAGTTGTAAGTAGTTTCTTGATGGCATTGTCCTTCTGTTTCAATATATAACACTGCATCATACCTAAATAAAGTAAGTTCATTGTTTTCTTTACCTTTTTTATTCAATATGTCTACATGAGTAATCCTTGGGAAATGTTTCTTCAATGCATAAAAGAACATAGGATCTATAACTAATTCCGAATCCATCTCAATGTTTCTTTCTATTTGATGTCTCAAATCTAATAAGTTTACTTCTCCTGTATTTTTAAACAGAGTAGTAGATGTATGAAATTCTCTTAACAGTGAGTAATTCCTAATATCTCCCATAAAAATAATACTACCCGATTTTAAGGTATTTATGGTTTTATCTAACACATCTACCAGATATTCAACAGATGGGAAATATTGTACAATTGAATTTAAAATTACAAAATCATATTGCCCACTAATTCTTGAAAAATCGTCTGCACTCGTATTAATTAATGTAACTTTATCTCTTAATGTGTTTTCATTATTAATAACACTTCCCACATAATCTATAGCTCTTGCAGAAAGATCAGTAGCACAATAACTATTACAGTTGGGTGCAACACGATAAAGTATCATACCTGTTCCACATCCAATTTCTAATACACTGTTAGGTTTAAAACTCAAAATCCTTTCAATTGTTGTATTTAACCATTCAGCCATCTCATTTTCTGAAATTAATTTTCCAGTATAACTACTATCCCAACCAACAATATCGAATTTCTTATCTTCAATTTCCAATACTTTACTATAAACACCGTTAAAAACTTCTTCCCATTGTTCTACTTGTTCAATATTTTCATTAATTTCCTGCATGCTGCTAATAGATTCTGTATCTGTCTTTGGTATTACATAAGCTACTAAACTCGTCTCTTCCATATTTCCTTTCTTTATCGTAACTAGACTATTATCTACGCCTGAATGCTCATTTATTGTAGCCTCTATCTCTCCAATCTCGATTCTATGTCCTCTAATCTTCACTTGCTGATCTATTCTTCCTAAGTATTCTAATTCTCCGTTAGGTAACCATCTAGCCAAGTCTCCAGACCTATACATTCTTTTCCCATCCATAAATGGATTTGTAATAAACTTTTTATTGGTTAGTTCTTCTCTGTTTAAATATCCTCTAGCCAAACCTTCTCCCGAAACGCATAATTCACCTACTACGCCTACTGGCACTAAATCTAGATTATTATCTATTATATAGACACTCAGTGTAGGTATTGGTTTGCCAATGTTACTTATACCTTTTTCTATATCTTCTTCAGTTATTTCTTTATAGGTGACATGTACCGTCGTCTCAGTTATTCCGTACATATTTATTAGCTTTGAATCTGGATATTTATCTTTCCATTCCTTTAATTTTCGTGGTTTTAATTCTTCACCACCAAATATAATATATCTTATTACAATTTCTTTATCGTTTATTTTTATTTCTTCATTAGATAAATTATAAAAAGCTGATGGTGTTTGATTTAATACAGTTACATTTTCTTTTTTCAGTAGACATAAAAATTCTTTTGAATCTTGCGCTATAGACTCTGGAACAATAACAAGTCTACCTCCATAAAATAATGCTCCATACATCTCCCATACAGAAAAATCAAAACAGTAGGAGTGAAACATAGTCCAAACATCATTCTGATTAAAATCAAATAAACTCTTATCGTTAAAAAATAACCTTACTACATTTTTATGCTCTAATATTGCTCCCTTTGGCTTTCCTGTAGTACCTGAAGTATAAATTATATATGCCATATCATGTGGACAATTTATATTTTCTAGGTCTAGATTACTTTCTGTATATATTGTTTCATTTAATAAGTCAATAGTTTCGCCGTTATATATTATATTAGAAGGCATATCCCCTTTTAATAGTAATAACTTTACTTCACTATCTTCTAAAATATATTCTACTCTTTCTTTTGGATAACTTATATTAATAGGTAAATATCCACCACTAGCTTTAATTATACCTAAAATACCTACTATCATTTCAATTGAACGTTCAACCATAATACCAACTATACTGTTTGGTCCAACTCCTTTTTTTCTAAGGATTCTTGCTAATTGGTTGGCTCTAGCGTTCAATTCACTATAAGTAAGCTTTTCATCTCCATATACTACAGCAATATTATTTGGAGTTCTATTTACCTGTTCTTCAAACAATTGTTGTATTGTCATATTCTTAGGATAATTAACTACGTCTTCATTGAATTCAAATAACAATTGATTTCGTTCACTATTATTTAATAACTTAATATCTTTTAATTTCTGTTTTGCATTTTTCAATATGTTTTCCATTAAGTTTTGCAGATGTATACTTAAACGTTCAATTGTTTCAATCATAAATATTTCATTATTAAATTCAATATTACACTTATAATTAGTTATTTCTTTTCTTATTTCAAATGATAAATCTAATCTTGAACTTTCGGTTTTTATTTCGTAACTGCTAATTTCCAGTTTTTCTGTATTTAATTGTTGTATCTGATTATTTTGGAATACAAACAATACATTAAATAAAGGATGTCTACTTGAATCTCTTGTTCCATCAACTAAACTAACCAAATTTTCAAATTGATAATCTGAATTATCAAAAACATTTAGAGTATTATTTTTAACATCTTCTAAAAATTCAATAAAACTTTTAGTTGATATTGGCTTATTTCTCATTACTATTGTATTAACAAACATCCCAATTAAATTGCTGGTAAATAAATTTTTTCTACCTTCAACTACACTTCCTATAACAATATCTTCTTGACCCGTATATTTTGATAATAGCAAGTTAATACTTGATAAAAAGAATATGTATGGAGTTATATTGTAAATTTTACAAAACTCATCAATTGAACTACTTATCTTTTCACTTATATTAAATGATATATTCCGTCCCTTAAATGTTTGGTTTAATGGTCTATTATAATCTATTGGTAAATTTAATACAGGTACACCATCATTGAATATTTCCTTCCAATATTGTTCCTGTTTTAGCATTTCTTTACTATTGCAAAAACTATTATTCCAAGCAGCATAATCTTTATATTGTATCTCTAATTCTGATAATTCATTTTCGTTGTATATAGATAAAAACTCTTTTGCAAATACTACCGAACTTGCTCCATCAAAAATTATATGGTGAAAATCAATTAAAATAAAATATTTTTTCTCATATAATTTTAATAATTTAACTCTTAGCAGTGGTAATTTATTTAAATTAAATGGTTTTACAAATTCTATTATTTTATTATTTAAGTAGTTTATTTCGTCTTCACTAGAAGCTTTTTCTTCGCAATCAATATTTAATGTGTAACCCTTTACAATTTTCATTAAAACTTTTCCGTCTATCTCTTCAAAATAAGTTCTCAAAGTTTCATGTCTTTCAATAATCTTGTTAATTGTATAATTTAACTTTTCAATGTTTAATTCACCTTTTACTATCATACCAAATGGAACATTGTAATTTAAACTTTCCATATCTAACTTATGTAAGGCATACATTCTTTTTTGTACAGAAGATACATCATAATATTCGCTATTTTTTAATTTTACTATTTTATTATACATAGTTTCACTAGTGTCTATAGAATCTAATTCCCCAGATAATTTTTTTATAGTTTGATTTTCAAATAATTTTTTTATTGAAAAATCTTTATTGAAATTTTGCTGTACCTTCGATAAAAGTTTCATTGCTTTTATAGAATTTCCACCAAGTTCAAAGAAATTATCCTCCACAGATAGTTTTTGTACATCTAAAACTTCCTTCCATATATTAATCATTATATCTTCAGTTTTAGTTGTTTTCTCAATGTATTGAACTACTTCTCCATTTATTCTTTCACTTAAATCACTAACTTTAATGAATTTAGAAGGAATCATTAATGCTGGTAGTTCTTTTCTTAATTCTTCTATAATTTCTGAAACATTATCTATTTTTTCTTTTTCAATTATATAAGCTATAATTTCAGAGTTATCGCTATCATATTCACATACTGTGTCAATAATCCTAGTGTTATTTCTAATTTTTTCCTCAATTTTATAAAGACTTATATATCTATCTTTAATAACTACTTGCTTTTCTTCTTCACCCAATACATCTAACTCACCATTTTCAAGAATGCGACCTAACTTATTTGTATTATATATTTCTAATTCATTATTTCCTATATATATGTCACCTATAATTCCTATGCCTGTAATGTTCATATCATTGTCTAAAATAAAAACTCTGATTGATTCTTCCTTATTTAATATTCCATAATTACTTAATTCTTCTCCTAATTTACTTTCTATGTATCCGCATTTAAAAGTAGAGAATTTATTTGTAATAAGTTCCATTTCTTCAGTATCAACTATATTAATTTCTTCTAATGGACTGTTATTTTCTTCAACCACAGCCTTTAGCATTAATTTAAAATATTTAACCCATCTATTTATAGTTTCCTCCGCAAATATATCTTTACTGTAATCAAATCTTATGTTTAATTTGTTGTCCATTTCCAAAATGCCCACATACAAATCATACTTGCTTTCTGAAATTTCAGTTGAGATATATTCAATTTGTGTCTCGTGGAAATTGTAATCTACAGGTCTCCTATTTACATTAAATACTACATTATAGTTGTTATGTGAGTTTATAGCATTAAAATAACTATTATCTTCAAATTCCTTAAAATAATCTTTTACTTTATTGCAAATATTATTTAAGCTATAATTATCTTCTATTTCTAAATTTATTCCAATCATTTCTACACAATTTCCAATTAGGCTTTCTGCACCAATTATATTTTGTCCTGCAAACGGAATTCCAACTGTAATATTTTTATTTTTTGAAACCTTACTTAAGAAACCTATAAATAAAGCCAACATAGTGTTAAAAATGCTAGTGTTATTTTTAGATGACACTTTTCTAAGTTTTTTTAACATTATTTCATCTTCTATAAACTCAAATCTTCCACCAAATTTTTCCCTGTTACTAATAGAAAATTTCTGTCTTAAATCTAAATAACCCCCAGTTTTACTGATACTCTTTATTGCCAATATTTCTGAATCTCTATTCTTATTTATTAATTTTTCTTTAATTTGTACATATTCTCTAAATTGAACTGGAATATTAATATCTACCTTTTTCCCAGTAAAGTAACTATTATAAAATTCTTTTAATTCATTATACAGAACCCCTAATGACCACCCGTCTGCAATTATATGATGTACTACTATAACAAGAATATATTGTTCATGGGATTCTTTAATAACTTTCACTCTAAATAGTACATCTTCTAACAAAAACTCCTGTTTAATTATTTCTTCTATTAGTTGTTTTGCATTTTCATCTCTTATTTCAATAAGTTCTAAACTATATTGAACATCATTCAATATAGTTTGTGTGCTGTTTTTATTATCAATTATTGTTCTTAGTGCTTCGTGCCTCTTTACTACTTTATTTAAACTTTCTTCTAATAATTTAATGTCTAAATTACCTAATACTTTAATGGCTATTGCCTCATTAAATGCAGAGCTGCCCCCTGTTAATTCCCATTGAGTTAAAAAATTTAATTGTTCCTTTGTTAGGGAATATTCAATATTTTTAACCTCATTTTCTATCTCTTCATTTTTACTATACGATACTGATAATATATTGTCTCCTAACCTTTCTGTTTTTGCTTGTGTTTCATTTTCATTTAATATTATACTTTTATTCCATATATCGCCTTCATTAAATAGTTGATTTAGCTTTACTGAAATCATCCCTTTATGTTCATCAATTAGTTTTGTCTGACTGTTAAACATATCTTTTAAATCTTTATCTTCAGCTCTAATTTTACTATTATCTATTACAACAGCAATCTCATCTAAAGCTTCTTGAATTTCTTTACTGGCACTTTTAAACAAATCCTCTTTGTTATTGTCTAAAGAATCTAAACTATCCTTAGAACTAAATATTGTAGATATAATGTTATTTTGCTGTTGAATTATTTGTAGTTGACAATTAAATAAGCTAATCAACTCTAAATAATCATTATTAGTAAGAACTGTATTCTTATATATATTTTCACTACCATTATTAATTATTTCTTCTTCATTTAAGTATACTTCTTCATAGTTTTCAGAATTATTACTTATATACTCTGAAATCTTATATAGGGTATTTAATTCTTTGTATATTTTAGTAAATGCTATGTCTACACCGAAAATAGTTAAAATGTCCTTTTTTATCTGTGTAAATATAATTGAATCAACACCAATCTCTGTAAGATCTTCATCGATATCTATCTCACTTTTTTCAATTTTTGTATACTTTGATAATAGATCTGTCAATTCTACTATAATTTCATTCAATGTCATAATACTCATTCGTGTTAAACCTCCCTATTGCTTAATTTTTAATGTTTTTGAGATGAATCAAAGCTAGGCCAACATCTCAATTTCTCATACTCATATGTAGGTATGTGTATTTTTTTTGCATTTTTATCATATAATAAAGCCCAATTAGCATTAGCTCCTCTTGTGTATAACTGTGCTATCCTAATTAAATACTCTTCTCTATTTAAAGTAGCAATTTCTTCCATTAGTTTGTTGCATTTATCATTAAGTAATTCTATATCTTCTTCTCTCAACTCTCTAATTAATTTTGTCGTATTAAATCTTTCTTTTATTTTTTTATGAACACCATAAAATATTTTATTTTTAAGACTTGTTTTAAACCCTTTGTCAATAATTTTTAATTTATCTAATAAATCTTCTTTTGAGTTTGTGACTACAGCTAATCTAACTTCATAATGTTCACGACCTACATTACTTGTATAGCACATATCGCTGAAATCCACATTTTTATTATTTTCAATAAATGTTACATATTTTTTTATTAAACCGAGGAGTGATTTTTTATTTTTTGCGGTTATAGTAAATATCTTAAAACCGTAATTTTTATCAAATAATTCCAATTTATTATCATAATTAAATTCTTCCAAAACAAGATGGCTATTTGTTCCCGAAAAACCAAAATTACTAATACCACATCGCCTAATCCCAGCCATAGGAACCCAATCTGTAACCTCTTTGGTTATATAAAATGGCGTTTGGCTAAAATTAATTTTTTCGTTTTCTTTTTTAAAATTTACCAACGCAGGTATTTTTTTATACTTCATCATTAAACAACATTTTACAACACTTGCAAGACCTGACGCTTCATATAAATGACCAATATTTCCTTTTACTGAACCAATTGAACAGTATTGTTTTTGATTTGTAAAATTTTTATATGCCTCTGTTAACCCCTGAACTTCAATAGGATCGCCCAAAGGTGTTCCTGTTCCATGGGCTTCTAAATAACTGATAGTATTTACATCAACTTTAGCTCTATTTATAGCTCTTAAAATTACTTCCGTTTGTGCCACAGGATTAGGTGCGGATAATCCTATTGATTCTCCATCATGGTTTACTGCACTACCTTTTATTACTGCATATATATTATCCTTATCATTTATTGCAGCACTTAATGGTTTTATCATTATTGCTACAACCCCTTCACCTTCTCCTGTACCATTACTTAATGCGTCAAAAGGTCTTGTTCTATAGTCACTTGATTCAAAACCAGCTCTAAACCCATCATCTAAAGGTATCGTCTTAATACTAACTCCACCAACAATAGCTTGATCGCAACTACCATTTCTAATTTCATTACATGCTAGGTCTAAAGCAACTAAAGAAGATGAACAGGCGGTATCAATCATTAAATTTGGGCCCCTTAAGTCTAATAAATATGATACTCTACCAGCAATATTAGTAGATAAACAACCAGTTGGTGTAGTTCTATCCTGAGATGATTTTAGTATTTTTTGATATTTATATCCATCTAAATCACCTATATATCCAACAAACACTCCTGTTTTTGTACCCTTTAAATCCTTATACCCAGCATCTTCAGTGGCACTAACTGCCGTTTCTAAAAACAATCTTTGAGCTGGTGACATTGCAGTTGCTTCCATCGGTAATATTTTAAAAAATTTATAATCAAATTTATCTATCTCGTCTAAATAACTACCTCTATGATACTTAATATTTTCTAAACTATATCCTTCTTTTTGTAAAAATATCGACAAATCATTTTTTCTGTTTTCAGGAAAATCTTTTACATTTTCCTTATTATTAATTATGCAGTCCCAAAATTCTTCCAAATTATCTATATTAGCAGCTCTCAATGACATACCTACAATTGCTATTTCTTCAATTTTATTTTCTTGTGAGTCATTAGAAAAATTAACTATGCTTTTAGCATTTAATCCATCGCCATATTTAATATGTTTTGCTAATTTTCTAATAGATGTATTAGAAAAAAAATCAACAACATTTATTTTGCTGCCATAAATTTCTTGAAGACTGATAGCAATTTGATTTAATGTTAATGAATTTATACCTACCTCAAAGAAATTATCATCTATACTTAAATCAGTATCTCTTAAAAATTCTTTACATATAGATAAAATATTTCTTTCTATTTCATCTAATTCTTCGACAATTTTTATACTTTTTTTATCCCTTAGTTCATCTAGTTCTTTTATGACTGAATTAAACTCACCTTCATTAAACTTTTGTATTAAGTTAAATCTTTGAACCTTTCCACTTGTTGTTTTAGGTACCTTTTTTATAGGAATTACATAAGAAATTTGTACGCCAATTTTCAAGTTTACTTCTCTCTTTATATTAGCCTCTACTTCTAAAAAGTTGGCTAAATCTTTTTTATAAACAACAAAAGCTACTACTTCTTCTATTTGTTTCTTATAATCAACCGCACTTCCTATTACAACATCTAATTCTGTTAATTTCACACCAGCTACTTCCATAATAATTCTTTCTATATCATGGGCATAGTAGTTTTGTCCATTTAAAAACAACACATCCTTATACCTTCCTATTACAATTAGTCGGCCATTTTTCATAAAGCCTAAATCTCCAGTGTTTAACCAACCCTCTTCGTTTATGATTTCTTTTGTCCTATCTTCCATATTGTAATAGCCGCTTGTTACATTAATCCCTTTTATTTCAATGAAACCTATAAAATTTTCCTTTAATACTTCCCCATTCGAGTTTGTTATTCTTAAGTTTATATGTTTAATTGGATAACCTACATCAACGAATGTGGCGGAGTAATTAAAGTCTTCGTTTTGTAAATATTTTACTTCATCACCTATATTCATTTTTCTTCTGTCTATTATTACGGTAGTTATTTTTTCTTCTAACGGATTAGGAAAAGTTACTGCTAGACATGCTTCTGCAAGTCCATATACTGGATACATTGTAGAAGATTTTAAATTATAATCCTTCATTTCATTTAAAAATTCTTCGCATAAGTTCGCAGAAATAGGCTCTGCACCATTAAAAATAAGCCTTACATTTGATAAGTCGTATTCATTTGTTTTTGTTCTTTTCATATATGTCAAAGTATATCTATAACCAAAGTTAGGGGACTGAAGAATTGTGCATTTGTGTTTACTTGCTGTTTCCAACCATATACTTGGTCTTCTTATAAAATCTGCTGTACCTATCTGTACTTGGTCAAAATTATGGGTAATTGGTAGTAAGTGGCATCCAATTAACCCCATATCATGTGTTAATGGCATCCATGTTAACAAACTATCGGCTTTACTAATATTAGCATTTGTTATTATGCCATCTAAGTTTGCAATTAGATTAGAATGTTTTAATATAACGCCTTTTGGATCCCCCGTTGAACCTGATGAAAATTGAATAAATGCTATATCTTCTTCTTTACAATTATAAACATTTCCTTCTATTTCATATTCATCAATATTTCTAATGTCAATTAATCTTCTTTTAGTTTCTGTAGTATCAATTCCGTTGTTACCTGCATATTCAGATAAAATATCGTATTGCTCCGCATCACATATTAAGTAAGGATTGCTTAATTTTTCCCATACTTTAAAAAATTTTAGTTTATGTTCTTCGTTATTCCCTTCACTCAATGGAATTACTACTATACCTCCTAATATACCTGCCCAAAAAACGTTAAGAAAATCTTCTTTATCCCTTAGTTGAATTACTAATTCATCTCTATATCCAATACCTTTACTTTGTAAGTAACCAAGTATTTTCAAGCTATTTATTAAAAGTTGTCTATATGTTACTTTTTTTTCTTTACCCTTTTTAATATATACTATACCTTTTTCATCTTCCGTTATTCTATTTTTAATTATTTCCGTTAAAGTCTTAAAATTCATAATAATTACCCTCCTTTAATGAGAATGCTACAACTAGCTTAATTTTTACACATAAATTTTATCATATATTTTAAAATTGTTATATATTCTAAATATCCATATTATACACCATACAACAGTAACTTTCTACCTAATTTTACATAATTGATTTTTTTAAAATTTAATTTATACAAAAATACACAATTAATTTCTCTCGTTTTGGTACATACATTACCAAAATAGAAAACCTAACTTGTTTGAGACACTTCTTTAAATACTATGTCTTATATTAATACTTAATTATGTTTATAAAATACAAAAATAGATGATTTATAAAATCACCTATTTTTTGTATTTCCCAACAAATATTACCCATATCAAATAATATTTGGTGTTATTCTCCTCTTTATCTGATACCTATAGTACAAATTCACCATAAAATAAAACAAATATCTATCTATTCTTTTAATAAAGTCCTTCCTAAAAATAGTCCTTTTAAAGATTGAGCCTAAAGAAAAAACCTCATTATATAATTGCCAATAGGCATCTGTCAACTGTTGAGGGTTCATGTTTTTGGGAATATGCACAGCTTCACTACCATTATAAGAATACATATCATGGTTATGAATCCTGTTTTGTTCCTTCATTTCATCGTAATATTTAGTACCAGGAATTGGGGTTAATATATAAAATCTTGGCACAACAATCTTGTTATCCTCTATAAACTTCCCAGTATCTTTTATAGATTTTAGGGTGTCTCCATCAGCCCCCACCACCATTTCCGTTGAAACGTCAATACCAGCCTCTTGAATTTTTTTAATTAATTCTGGGTACTCACTGGGGTTAGCCCACGCTTTATCCATATAATTCAAGCTTTCCTGGGAAATACTCTCTAAACCAAAACTCAAAGCAATACAACCACTTTCTGCCACAATTTTCAGCAGTTCTGGGTCTTTAGCTATAGCGATGGAACACTGGGAAGTCCACTGCATATTAAACTTTTTTATTTCTTTGCATAGGGTTATCATATAATCCCTATCAGAAATAATATTATCATCTAATAGCAGAAACTTATTGAAACCTAGTTCCTTTACATGGGCAATATCCCTTACAATTTCTGAAATATCCCTCTTTAGATAACTATTTTTATAAAGACAATATACAGAACAAAAGCTACAAGTATTGGGGCAACCCCTACCCGCCTGTACTGGTAAAAAATCTCCAATATTTTTATTTAGTATTAGATCAAAACGGGGTAAAGGAGTGGAAAGGGACTTTAATTCCTCCCTATAAAAAGCCTTTAATGTACCCTTTTCATAATCCTTCAACAAAGTTTGCCAAACATTTTCGGCATCACCTATAACAACACTGTCACAATGCTTTTTAGCTTCCTCAGCCATCAAGCTTACCATATATCCCCCTAATATTACTGTCTTTCCCCTATTTTTGAATTCTGTGGCAATATCTATGGTACGTATAACTGCATGTCCCATACTGCCTATTGCCACCACATCTGCATCAGTGTCAAAGGGAATTTCTTCTATTGTCTCCAACACTATTTCCACTTCCCAGTCTGCTGGGGTTAACGCCGCCAATAGGGGTAAGCCCAAACCAACAAAATATAATTTTTTCTTTTTAATGGGTCTTCTATTGGAGTCATAGGGGGTGGATTGAATTAATAGTAACTTTTTCATTTTATCTCCCCCTTATTACTTTCTTTATATATTGTAATGTTACAAAACTACTTCCCACAGATAATTTTAAAACTTCCTTTATTCCATGTTTTTTTATCAATTTAATTACATTTTGGGGTCTCATGGTTATTTTATAATAAAGCTTAATCATCTCAAAATAATATCTTCTAACAGACATTTTTTTAGGTTGTAACACCAAATGGGCTAAATCCCACTTTTCATATTCTTCCTTTGGAATAATAAAATCTTCTTTATATAAATTATAAATTTCTGTTCCCTCCAATGGTGTAAGGGGTTGAAGATTAACAAAGATTAAATTCATCTTCTTAATCCAATTATAAAGATTTTTAAAGTCTTCTGTAGAAAAATCCATATCTAATATCAAAGTACCGTATACTACCACATCATGTTTTTGCAGTATTTTGATAGCTTCTTCATTTTCTAATAAGCTTGTTCGTTTATTATACTTATTCAAATCTTCATTTTTAAAGGATTCTAACCCAACAATTACTGCCCTTAGTCCACTTTCCCTAAAGTTTTTAATTACATCTTCATTTTTATAAATAAAATCTGCCCTTCCATAAACTAAAAAATGTTTTTCAATATTATTGGCTTTTAACTTTTGGCAAAATTCCAGTATCCGCTCTTTAGAATATAAAAAGTCATCATCTACTATATATATTTCTTTTTCTGGAATTCCCTTTAATTCTTCTATCACTGAATCAATACTTCTAGCAAAGTATTTACCATCTGTGATTTCTCTACAAAAGCAGAAATTACAGGTATATGGGCAACCAAAGGAGGTCTTTATTAAAGCACAGGGGTTATGAAACATATAGTAATATTTATGGCGATATTTAGCCACCTTCTGTCTATCGGGCATGTTATAAGGGAAATTGTTTTCTTTAATATTTGTGTGACCTACCCTATAAACACCCTCTATCTCTTTTTCCCCTATTGTGTTTTTAATGCTGTTGTCTATATTGTTTATATTTCTATTGTTTATCTTTATATTGTCTATGTTGTTTAAAATTGTATTAAAGGTTTTTATCCCATTGGCTTCTATAATAAAATCAATATTTTCACTGATAAAATCTTGAGGCAATACCTCTGCATAAACACCCCCCACCACAACTTTACAACTGGGTTTTATTTTCTTTATTTGGGCTGCATAGTTCTTAATAACATTTACATGGGTAATATATCCACTGATTCCCACAATGTATGGTTGATGTTTCTGTATAAAATACTCCAATGGCTTTTTTTCAATAATCATATCTATAATTTCTATGTTTGCATCTTTCCTATCAATGTTACCTGCAATATATTCCAGCTCCAAAGGCTCACAAATCATCACATGTTGCAAACCAATGGTTTCTTTATCGGGTCTAGGTCTAATTAGTAGAATATTCATGTTTCATCCCCTTTTTCAGTATAAAAAAGTAAATTGAGGGCATATAAAACTTTTCTTTTATTTTAATTACCTTCTCCCATAGAAAAAGTTCCTCTGTCATTTCCTTCATATTTCCCACACTTGGGTATTTGGCACTGCCAGTGGTGAACTTTACAAAAAACATTGCTAAAGCATCATAAAAATCATTTTGTGAAGCCTGTGCCATCAATAAATTACCATCTTCCTTTAATAATCTTCTAAATTGTTGTAAAACAACCCTTTGTTCTTTATAGTAGGGGAAGGAATGGGTGCAAATAACAATGTCAAAGGTATCTTTTATCTTTTCCAACTCCTCCACCTTCAGTTGTTGGTAGTTAATATCTCCCCCCAGTGTTTTTCCCCTTTCAATCATTTCCTTTGAAAAATCTATTCCGTATAATTGAAGGTTATAGCCTTCAAATTGTTGTATATCCCTAAGCAGTTGTCCAGTTCCACAACCCACATCTAATATTTTATACTTTTTATCTTTTACTAAAATGTTTTTTAAATATATGAGTATTTCTCTTCTTGTGGGGGCTAACGAAACTCTTTGAACCCATAGGTTCTCATACCTCTTTGCCCAAAAATCCCATATGGTTTGTTTAGTCATGTTGTCCTCCAAATTTAAATATATTTTTTAATTGATTAATAACAAATCCTCTAATATATTTACTACGGAAAAACTGCTCTATATAGATCATATAAAACTGAAAATAATAATGAAGATTACTCATATGAACAGGTGGTAACGTTAGGTTCAGAAAATCAAACTTACTGAAATCCTTTGTTGTTATTTTATTTTCATATTCATTATAAAGGGCTGTTCCTTTAATGGGGGTAAAAATAGAAGCTGTATAACTCTTCAACCCCATTTCACGAATCCACCTTCTCATTTTTTTAAAATCCTTTGTGGTAAAATCTATACCTGTAATAAATAAAGCCGTTAAGAGAATACCATTTCTTTTTAATACTTCTACAGTTTTTGTGTTCTCATGGATTGAGGAATTTTTATTGAAATCCTTCAATAGATCATCCTCCACTGCCTCCATTCCTACTATTAATTCTATTAAACCAATACCCGCCAGTTCACCAATAAGATCTTCATTGTTAGCAATAAAGTCCACCCTAGAATAAGCAACAAATTTCTTATTGACTTCTTTCCTTTTTATCTCATTAATAAACTCCAATATTCTTTGTCTATCTATTAAAAAACTATCATCTACAATCCATATATACGGGCTATCTATTTCACTGATTTCCTCCACCACCGATTCAATACTTCTGGTGGCATACTGTCCCATATTCAACTGTTTACAATAACAAAAATGACAATTAAATGGACAAGATAATGCCGTTTTTACAATTGCCATAGGACTATAATTCATATATTTAGTTCTGTTTTTATACTTTATAAAGTAACTTCGATCTGGTAATGGTATTTTTTCTATGCAGGTGGCTATTTTCTCATTAACCCGCCACTGACCACCATCATTAAAGGCTATTCCTCTAATTTCAACTACCTTATTAAGACTAAATTCACTTTTTATAAGTTCCTTTAATGTATTTATACCATCCGAATGAACAATATAGTCTATGGTATCAACAAAAAAATCTTCAAAATTCACTTCGGCATGGACTCCCCCAACAATAACCTTAACAGTAGGGTACTTTTCCTTTGTATATTGAGAAAACCTAATTATTTCACCAACAGCAGTAATATAGCCTGTTAATATCAACACATCAGGAAGGTAATTGCTAATGACTTTTTTAAAATTATTACCTTCTAATAAAGGATCATATATTTTATGTTGTATTTTTAATTCGGTAAGAAGGGTGGATAAATACTCTAGTTCCAGTGGCTCTGTAACAATGGGTTCTAATTTTGAAAACAACGTTTTTTTATGGCATTTTACCAATAGTACCTTCATCTTCCACCTCCTTAAAAACGTGGTGCATTACTTTATAGGGCTTGTATGAAAATTTCTCTACTAGAGCTTTTATTGTGGTTTTCATTAAAAAATTACTATGGTGTAGGTACATATATTTAGGAATTTGCAATGCTCCTAGTTTGGTTTTAGTTTCTTCTGCTGTTTGCCCAAAGTCAATGGTTTTAAAGCCCTTTTCTATAGCATATCTCACTATTTGTAGAAGCATATTCATATATAAATCATATTGTAGATTATATTTATTATCAAATCCTCCAAAAAGAAAAATAAGTTCTTCATCATTCTCCATTAACTGTACAAAACCGACGGTTTTTTTCTCACTTTTAAAGGTTATTATTTTGGCAGGAAATTGTCTAAAAAAATCTATATTTAATTTCTCTAGTTTTTCCTTTGATTGTTGAAATACTTTTTCATACAAACTATACATTTCTTCATTGAATAACTTGTTATCCTGTAATTCCTCTACTTTAATTGAAGTAAATTTTTTAATTGCTTTGTTTGCCCTATACCTATAACTACTTCTCTTGTTGTTTATATATTGATTAAAGTTATTCCATTTAAGTTCCATTTTACAGGTGGGTAAGGTATTACCCCTAGATATTTTTAATTTTCCATCTCCATTTAAAACCACATAAAATCCCTTTAGGGTGGTTATATACTTACTAAGTTCAATTAAACCATCTTCCCCCTTCACAGCATAACCACATTTTGATACGGATAATGGTATTCCAATAATGTTCAGGGGTATTTTCAATGTAAAAGACTTTGTGAAGGTGAATAAATCTATTTTCAGTTTGTATGAAACTAAGGCTATCTTTTTTTCTATATTTATATGGTAGGCTTGTTTACAGGGGTTTAGTTTTTCCAATTGTTGTAATATCTTTCTTTTTAAAAAAGGGTTATTACCAACTATTTCATCCCATATGTTGGGTATTTCTGCTACTTTATAATAGACCTCAAACATTGGTTACTCTCCATTTTCCTATAAATGTATTAAAAAAACCTTATATTCCTTGTACTCTTTATCCCCCCAACGAAGCCCAAAACCTTTTGAGGCATAGTTTTCTTCTAAAATCCATCCAGATTCACAATACTGGTATTTATCCTTAACTATTTGCCAACAGTGATTAAACAGTGCTAATACAGCACCGGTTTTTTGATAGGCAGGAACTACCCCTAGTTCTACAATCTTAAAACGTTGTATTTTATGGGAAAACAACTTATTCCATATAATGGTTTTTGATCCCATTGTCTCATTAGGCTTTATTAGTTCGTTAAAATCGGGATACCACAGCATAAAGCCAATGGGGTTACCTTCATCCTCAACAAATAATAGGTTTTCTTCCTTTAATAGTAATTTAAAATCATTGAAAAGTTCTAAATCTTCTTCTAATCTTCTTTCATAATAGAATTTATGTTGTTTAAAAGCTTCGTTGTTTATATTGGTGTAAAGTTCTGCTTCTCTTTTTATTTGATTAAAGTCAGCTTTTCTTACAGTGTACTTTGCTGTAACTTTTTTCATTAATCTTTCTTTAACTCCAAAATCAAAATCCTTTACATTACCTATATAACTAACTAAATTTATTTCTTCATGGGCATATTTTTTAAAATATTCTATATAGTAAGGTGGGTTATATGCACCACCAAAGGTTTGTACTTCTTGAAAGTTATTTGCCAAAAGACCTAATCCATAGTTAACATGAAAATTAAGACCAATTAAGATTTTTTTAATACCATGTTCCTCTGCCATTTTTCTGCCATATGTCATCATTATTTCCAGTGCTTCTTCTTGGTTTTCCAATGCTTCAAAGTAAGCTATTTGCAATGTATCCTTCATCCTGTCAACTATAGCGAAGGTACAAACCATTACAATTTCCCCAGAATCAGAAATAAGAATGGGTTTAATGATGCTACTTTTACAAATTTCTGCTTTTCCTAATAATATGCTTTTTAGGGTGGGACTCATTATGTCCCTATAGTAAATATTATCTTTATATATATCTTTACAAAACTTTACATATTTATTAATGGATGTCTTATCATCCACAACTTTTACTTCCATAATTCACCTCTTAGTTAGTAGATTTACATAACTTACGTATTACTTCAATCATATCATATTAAAAACAAGTATCCTACATTATATATGTTTATTTACTCCCTCACTTTAAAAATAACATTCTGTTTTCTTTAATATTTTATAATTGGAGAAGTCACTTATATACCTTCAGCATAGTATAATACTGTAAAGATTAGGTGTTTTAAAAATGTTAGGGTTGGTGAAAATTATGAAAATATTAATTACTGGTGGAGCAGGCTTTATCGGTTCTAACTTATGCGACGAATGCATTAAAAAAGGACACACTGTAACAGTTATCGATAATTTATCTACTGGTAAAATAATAAATATTAATAAACAAGCTAAATTCTATAATATCGATATAACAGATGCTAAATTAGTTGATATATTTAATAAAGAAAAATTTGACGTTATCTTTCACTTTGCTGCTCAAATTAGTATTCATAATTCTATTAATGATCCAGTGAATGATGCTTATATTAATATATTAGGAACAATAAATATTTTAAATGCATGTATTAAACCAGGTGTTAAAAAAATAATATATGCATCATCAGCAGCAGTCTATGGTGAGCCTCAATATTTAGGTATAGATGAAATACATCCACTGGAGTGTAAATCTTTCTATGGTTTGTCAAAATTAACGGGAGAAGCCTATATTAAATTATTTTGCGACTTATATCCTTTAGACTATACTATCTTACGTTTTGCTAATGTATTTGGTCCTAGACAAAGTAGTGAAGGTGAGGGTGGGGTTATTTCTATATTTCTTAATAAGATGTTACAAAATATCCCCCCTAATATTAACGGTACTGGTGATGCCACAAGGGATTTTATTTATGTTAAAGATATTGTTACTGCCAATTTACTTTCAATAGATAAAGCCAGTAAAGAGGTTATTAATATTGGAACAGGTGAAAAAACTTCGATTATTGATTTATATAATATGATGGCAAAACTATTGAAATTTAATAAACAACCCAACCTTAACCCACAAAGAAAGGGCGATATATTTGAAAGCTTTTATAATATAACTAAATGTAGAAATATACTGCAATGGCAGCCCCAGTACCCATTGGAAAAAGGGCTAAAAGAACTTATATCATCTATATCATCTTCGACTTAAATAAAAACAATGAAAAAAAAGAACTCCCTTTTCTAAATCATGGGTAAATACATCATGATTATGGGAGTTCTTATAATTGTGTTACTTTCTTAAGTTTTTAATTTGCTTTTGTATGTAATTTAAATCATAAGAACTAAAGTCGTTTTTTCCATTCACTATAACAGCTTTATCGTCTACCATGTTTTTAATGGTTAAGTATTTCTTTTCTGCTTCTTCATTTACACAATCACTATTACTGTCATACACTTCATATTTCCATTGTCTACCTTGTTGAAAAATTATAAAATTCAAAGTGCCAGCTTCTAAATCTGATTGTAATTTTTCTGCAAGTTCTTTTAATCTCATTTTGTTTCCTCCTTGTTATTATCGCTAATGTTACTATTCCATTTATAAAGGGAATTATTATAAATAAAAATGTAACTATTATATAAAAAATAGCATTTATATTAAACCATATCATAAACCTTGATGAAGTGCTAGGGATAATTATCACTTTTTATCTATCCCATTTTAAAAATATCACTTTAAATGGCTTCATTTCTCTTACTTCCATTAGGTATTACTCAAAATTGTAAAGATATGCTATAATTTAATTAATAGCAAACAAACAGAGAATGAAAGGATTGAATATATGGAACCTTTAATAGATATTCACTGCCATACAATTGTTAGTGGACATGCCTTTAGTAGTATGGAAGAAATGATTGCCCGTGCCCAAAAAATGGGTTTAAAAGTATTGGGAATAGCTGACCATGCCCCTGCCATGCCTGGAAGCACCCATATGTACTATTTTTTTAACTTAGCAGTAGTTCCAAGAAAAATAGGAGATTTAATTCTGCTAAAAGGTGTGGAAGCAAATATTATTGATTACGATGGAAATATTGATATGCCTAATGATGCTTTGGAAAGACTTGATTATGCCATAGCCAGTCTACATACCCCTTGTTTAGATTGTGGTACAATTCAACAGAATACTAATGCATTAGTAAAGGCTATGGAAAATCCTTTTGTAAAAATTATTGGTCATCCCGATGATTCTAGGTTTCCTCTTGATTATGAAACTTTAGTGAAGGCTGCTAAAGAAAGTAACGTGGCTCTTGAGATTAATAATTCTTCATTAAACCCCACTACTTTTAGAGAAGGGGCTAAAGATAACGTCAAGACATTGTTGAAGCTATGTAAAATCCATGAAGTTAAAGTAATATTTGGTAGTGATGCTCATTTTTCCTTTTCTATTGGTGACTTTTCTAATTGTATTAAAGCTGTTGAAGAAATGGATTTTCCAAAGGAGCTAATTATTAATTATAGTCGTGAAGCTATTAATGAGCTTATAGGGGATGATATATTATAAAATCCAGTGGGAGGAAAGTTGATAAGACCTTTTCCCCACTGGATTTTCTGTTTTTTTTTATAATACTTAACTGTATTAATTATACACTACCTATGCAAATATAATAATTGCAGTTGTCTTCTGTGTAAACTATTTTTACACCCTCATTTTCCATGATTTTTGCTGTATCTTCAACAGCTGAAAGAGTATCTGACTTAATATCCCCCTCTATTTCTTTATGCCTATTATTAATAGTTTGACGGGATTCTACATGGGCAACAACAATCTTTCCTCCTTCATTTAGAAGGGTTTTAGCTTTCTTAAAAAAAAGCTGTTTATCATTAAAATGAGGATAACAGGAATAGGCTAGTATACAGTCATACTTTTGAAGGGAATTATAATTATAAAAGTCTTCTACTACAAAATTAATGTTAGGGTAGTTATTTTTCTGCCTAGACAATTCTATCATTTTTTCAGCAATGTCTAAAGCAGTTATCTTCCCCGACCCACCAACTCTATCTAATAGATATGGTATTGCCACACCTGTTCCACTTCCAATATCCAGTACAGCTTCACCTGTCTTTAATTGAATTTTATCCATAATATAATTAACTTTTTCTGTAGGATGACTACATATAGTATCCCATTTATCTGCAATACTATTAAAAAATTCTTTATCCTTCAAATCTTCCAACCCTTCCTTTTAAAGCTCTATTTACACCAAATACTATCAATGGTATTAACACTAATTGAATAGCTATTCCTGGTAATCCCTTTACGAAAAGTCCAGTGGCTACAACTGGTAATTTAAATGGTCTGCCTAATATCATATGTAACACTACATAGTTACCAACAATGTTAACAACCCGACCAATAAGCATACTCAAAACTAATGACAAATAAACGTTCTTTTTGGTATGCTTATAAAGTAATGATGTGAAAAAACCATATGCCCCTAATTCAAGCATCATTACATACAAGAATGGAATAGGTGGCATACCTGTTATTAAATGGCTTAAAATTGGCGTTATAACTCCAATTAAAAGTGCAATGATTGGATTAACAAAGAATCCTCCAAGTAATACTGGTATATGCATTGGTAAAAAGATTGGACCTGCTTCCTTTATTCCGTGAAAAGCCTGTGGTAATAAAATTCCTAGTGCTATCAACAAAGATGCCCTAACTAGTTGTTGAATTTCAAATGTCTTTTTCATATTAACCCCCTCTAAAATTATAATTATTATATAGTAGAATAACCTTTCCGCCTTACCAAAGTGATGAAAACAGTAACTTCTTCATTACTTCAATGATTATTATACTATGAAGTCATCTAACAATCACTATTTTTTTGTGTAGTATAATAATCTTGAATCACTTTTATAAATAATTCTCCATAGTTATCAAACTTTTTAATACCTACCCCATCTATTTCTAGAAAAGAGTCTTTACACTGTGGAAAACTAGATGCCATTTCCTTCAATGTCTTATCATGGAATATCATATAAGGTGGTAATTTTTTCTCTTTGGCTATGCTATATCTTAATTCCTTCAATTGAGTGAATAGATCTTCATTAAAACCTTCAACAACTGATTTACTACTTTTTCTCTCTACTTCTTTTTTAGATGTTGTTGCTTCCATTAATTCTTTTTTGTGGAAGACCTTTACTTCCCCCTTAAACACTTCACGACATTTTGATGTTAGCTTTAGTACAGGAAACTTATCAGTTGTATTATGGACATATCCCCTTGCAACTAATGTCATTATAATTTCTCTTATTACTTGCTCATTATAGTCTTTCATTATATTATAGGTGGAAACCTTATCTAAACCCAATTCTAATAGCTTTTTATTTTTTGATCCCCTCAAAACCTGTATAACAATATTAACTCCGTATTTTTGATTAACTCTATATATACAGGATAATACCTTTTCAGCTTCAACAGTAATATCCACCATTTCTGCTTGATCTAAGCAATTACTACAGTTTCCACAATAATCCGTTATTATTGTTTCTCCAAAATAAGTTAATATTTTATTACGTAGACAATCGTTGGTGTGACAAAAATCTACTAGATATTGAAGGTTTTTATATTGTAATACTTCCCGTTCTGGCACACTGTACTCATTTTCCATTATTAGTTTTTGTTTAATAACGTCTGACGGTGAATACATTAAAATACATTGGCTTTTTTCTCCATCCCGTCCACCTCTACCAGCCTCTTGATAGTAGGCTTCCATGTTTTTAGGCATATTATAGTGGATAACAAATCGTACATCTGGCTTATCGATACCCATTCCAAAAGCATTGGTGGCTACAATAATCCTTAGTCTATTAAACATAAAATCCTCTTGAATCTTTTCCCGTTCTTCTGTATCCATTCCTCCGTGGTATCCACCAACCGAAAAACCCTTCTCCCTTAGCTTATTTACAAGGGACTCTACTGTTTTTCTCGTTGCACAATAAATTATTCCAGTTTCTGTTTGGAAATTGCTATTTAGATAGTTGATTAAATAATTAAACTTATTTCCTACTTTAACAACTTGATAAAATAAGTTAGATCTATCAAAACCTGTGGTTAGTTCTAAAGGATTTTGTAAACCTATCAATTTTTTGATTTCTAATACTATTTCCTTAGTGGCTGTGGCTGTAAAGGCGGCCACCACTGGTCTTTTATTAAAGTTATTAATAAATTTAGGAATCTCGACATAGCTTGGTCTAAAGTCATGACCCCATTGACTAATACAATGGGCTTCATCAATAGCAATTAATGATATTTTTAATTGTCTGATGGTATCTTTAAAAACATTTGTATTTAAACGTTCTGGTGCTACATATATTAATTTATATTGGTTTGTTTTTATTTCATTTATTCTTTCCATCAATACTTCCTGTTCAAGGGTACTGTTTATACAAGTTGCCTTAATTCCCATTTCATTCAATGTATCTACTTGATCCTTCATTAAGGATATTAGGGGTGAAATAACAATTGTTACCCCCTCCATCATAATGGCTGGTAGTTGATAACAAATGGATTTACCTCCACCTGTAGGCATGATTCCTAATACATCTTTTCCTTCCAAAATCCCTGTTATAAGTTTTTCTTGTCCTACTCTAAAATTATCGTAACCAAAATATGTCTTTAATTGCTTATGTATATTCATGATTTCTCCTCACTTAATGTTTAAAATACTGTCTATTGTCTTTTTATACTGTAAGCCATGAAACTAACTTATCATACTGTAGGGGAAAAATCAAAGGATTATATTGCTTTCTAATCTAAAAAAAGCATACTAGGTTTGTAACCTAACATGCTTATATTCCAGTTGTTAATAGCAAGTTTATAATCAAGGTAAATTTCAATAGGTTGGCATAGATTAGATCTTTTTTGTACTCTTCCTAAAGTAATCACTTTGACGGGGCTTTTCCCCATATGCTTTCTTATCACTATTTTTCTTAAAACCATCTTTTTTAAGACTATCTTTTTTAAGACTATCTCTTCTATTGTTATCTTTTCTGTTACTATCTTTTCTGTTACTATCTCTCCTGTTACTATCTCTCCTGTTACTATCTTTCCTGTTACTATCTCTCTTTTTAACTACCCCTAAAGTATCTATACTCATACTTAAAGTACTCATAGGATATGGATGATCTTCAACCACTGGTATTACCTTTGCTATTGTCTTTTGAATGTTTCTAAGATATTCTTTTTCTTCCCCATCACAAAAGGAAAGTGCAACTCCTCCTGCTCCAGCTCTACCAGTACGTCCAATTCTGTGTACATAAGTTTCTGGCACTTCGGGTAAGTCAAAGTTAATTACGTGGGACAATTCGTCTACATCAATTCCCCTTGCAGCTATATCCGTTGCTACTAAGACCCTTATTTTCTTTTCTTTAAAGTTGTTTAAAGCCTGTTGTCTTGCATTCTGTGACTTATTCCCATGAATAGCCTGTGCTTCTATTCCCACTTTAACAAGGTTTTGGGTTATCTTAT
Organism: uncultured Alkaliphilus sp.; assembly: GCA_938074565.1. GTDB lineage: Bacteria > Bacillota > Clostridia > Peptostreptococcales > Natronincolaceae > Alkaliphilus. The sequence goes on from CALJEQ010000040.1 coordinate 34,791, forward strand.
TTGCCCCATGTTTTGTTCTTGAGAATATAAGTACGGATTCCATAGATTTATCCTTTAATAGGTGAATAAGTAAAGAATTCTTATCCTTCTTTTCAACAAAATATACTGCTTGTTTAATAATGTCAACAGTAGATGAAACGGGGGTCACTTCTACCTTTACTGGTTTTATGAGAATAGAATTAACTAATTTTGATATTTCCTGAGGCATGGTAGCAGAAAACAACATTGTCTGTCTTTCCTTAGGAAGCTTTGCTATAATTCTTTTTACATCAGGTCCAAGACCCATATCCAGCATTCGGTCTGCCTCATCAAGCACAAAAAACTCTATATGCTTTAGACTTATATAACCTTGTTGCATTAAATCCAGTAGTCTACCTGGTGTTGCTATTAAAATGTCTACTCCTGCCCTTAGTTCATCGGTCTGGGGTTTTTGTGAAACTCCACCAAAAACAACAGTATTCTTTAGCCCTGTATACTTACCATAGGCATTAAAGCTTTCTCTTATTTGAATAGCCAATTCTCTAGTTGGAGCTAATACTAATGCTTTAATATTTTTAGGCCCCTTTGAAACTAGCTTATTATTATAGAGAAGTTGTAGGATAGGTATGGTAAAAGCCGCTGTTTTTCCTGTACCTGTTTGAGCACATCCTTCTAAATCTTTTCCTTCAAGTATAGCTGGAATAGCTTTTTCTTGTATGGGAGTAGGGTTTACATACCCTTCTACTTTTAAAGCTTTTAAAATAGGTTCTATAATGTTTAAATTTTTAAAAATCATTTTTCTCCTTTATAAGTGACTGGCAATTTGTATCTACTAAATAGTAATACAACTGACTGCACTTTCCGTATTTATGTTTTTTTAGTTAATCTGTTTTTGTACTACTATAATTCTAAACAACTAAAAACCCCTTAAATAGTATAACTATTCAAGGGGTAAAATATTAGCTAATTAAAGAACTGTAATATTTTCTGCTTGAGGTCCTTTTGGTCCTTTAACAACGTCATAAGAAACTTTTTGACCTTCTTCAAGAGTTTTAAATCCACCTGAGTTTATTTGAGAGAAATGTGCAAAAACATCATTTCCATCTTCTCCTGTGATAAATCCAAATCCTTTTTCTGCATTAAACCATTTTACTGTACCATTCATAAATGTATACCTCCGAATTTTTATTCTTAAATTTATTGAAATAACTCACTAATAAAATCTCGATAAGTATACTTATTTGTTAAGTAATTAAGTACTATTGAAATATATTGGTGTTACATTATTTTCTATTAATTTAAGTTCTTAATAAGAATAACATATATTACTATTTAATGCAACTTATTTTTAAAATAAATATTAAAAAGTGTTCGATTTAATTATTTACCACTCTTTCCATTATTATAAGATACTTTGAATGTATGGCATATTTAATTAACACGTATAACACAATACATATATAAACATATATTATTAATTACTTATTTTCAATGTAATTATGTATGTTTATGTAGTTTTTTACAAAAAAAACTATTATTTTAATTTTTTTTGTAATTTTTTAAATTTTGAAGGAATTTACAAAAAACTAAAGAAGATATTGTTATATGTATTTTTTGGTATTTTTTTCAAAAGTTAATTAAATTACCAATTTTTTAAAAAAATTTACCAAACTTGTTACACAGGAAGGAGGTCTTATCTTTGATTGTATGTTATCAATATGTATTTCATTTTCCTTGAAATAATTAATTAAATTTACCTTTAAAATTTACAAAAGAAAAAAGGAGGAGATTCATTTGAAAAAAAGAATTACCAGTTCAATTATACTGTTCACCCTTTTATTCACCACATTCATTTCACCAATTCAATCCTTTGCAGGCATCGTAGCCACCGACAGTATTACTAAAGCCCTTCAATGGATACAACAAAACCAAGAAACTGATGGAAGTTGGGGTGTTTCATTGCAGGAAAAATCCCTTACTACTGCTACCGTTGCTAAGTTCCTTAGTAACTACAATTATCTCTCAACTAACTACAATGTAGCCTTATCTTGGATAAAATCCGACACAAATATAAATAATACAAAATTTGCTAGGCACCTTAATATAGCTGATATGGCTACAGCAGATAAAATTGCAAATCTAGTCAGTATTCAAAGTGAGTCTGGCGGTTGGGGCGTAACAACAGGGGGTTCTAATGATAATTTAACCACTGCTTTAGCATTAAATGCTTTATTAAATACCACTGGCTATGATAAAGAAGCTTCTTTAGCTACCTTCCACTTACTTTCAACACAAAACGCTGATGGAAGTTGGGGACTTGTAAAAGATTCTCCTGGAAGTGTTTATTTAACTGGTATAGTAAGATCTACCCTTTTAGTTTACCAAGAAAAAACTAGAAATTTCATGTCAACTGAATTAAATAATGCTGCTGAATGGTTAATAAGCAAAAAAGTTTCTAATGGAAACTGGGGAGCAGTTGACCTTACTTATATGGCATTTCAAGGACTGGCTAAAGATAGATGGCAAGAAGTAAAGGATATTCCTTCCTACCTTTTATCTATTCAACATACTAACGGTAGTTGGAATAACGACCCTTATCAAACTGCTCTAGCCCTTGACATAATTGCAGAAGAAAGCAATGTCCATTCTGTTCCACAAATTAAAGAAGTTAAACTTATTGTAGATGGTTTAGAATCTAATACGTTCAATACTGAAGCTAAAGTGGAAATTGTACCACTTTTTACAGGACGTAATATTACACCCCAAGTTAGCATCATATCTCCCAGTGGAGAGAAAACAGTTATTCCATCAGATGTATATGGAAGATATTTTTGGAATACAGACCTAAACTCTGCTGGAACCTATACAGTTGAGGTTAATTTAAAAAATGAAAGCGGGCAAATTGTATCTACTAACTCTAAACCTTTAAATTTATCTGCCTACTTAAATAACACCGATTCAGCCCTTGAAGTAACCCCTGGTGCATCTCTTGTTGGTAAGCCAGTGTCTCCTTCAATGAGGCTATTACTAAAAACTGAAACTAATATTGTTGAAAATGTAGATGTTATCTGTAGTGTATACGATTCAGAAAATAATCTTGTATATACTAATACAGTTACTACAACATTAAATAATGGTGAAAGTGCTATTGAATTAGGTAGTTTTACAGCAGATACTTCTTCTGAAGCTAACTATTCTATAAAAGCAGAAATTCTACATCAAGGTTCTTTAATGGCAAAAGCCAACGCCAGCTATAGAGTTCTTGAAGAGATTAATTCCCTTTATACAACTAATTTAGATTTTGATAGAGGTACTCTTTGGGGAGTTAATTATAATGAAGTTGCAGATCAACTGCAATTAAATAAAGATGCGGCTGTTTTCCCATATATCTGGATCGCCAATGCTGGGGAAGGAACTGTATCAAAAATTGATACCCGTACAGGTAAAGAGGTTGGCCGTTACAGGGTGGGTGCCAGTCCATCCAGAACAGCAGTTGATAAAGATGGTAACTGTTGGGTGGCTAATCGTGAAGATGGAACTGTTGTAAAAATTGCCATGGATGGGGGCGTAGATAAAAATAACAATGGTAAAATTGATACCTCTAAAGACCTTAATGGAAACGGACGTATTGATGCCAATGAAATTCTTCCCTTTGGTCAAGATGAAGCTATCCTTGCAGTTGTAAAGGTAGGTAGTACCAATAGTATTCCAAGAGCATTAGCAATTGATAAAGAAGGAAGAATTTGGGTAGGATTGTATAACGATCGTAAATATGTTGTTGTAGACCCAGAAACCTACCAACTTACTGGGACTTCTGTAAGTGTACCGGCAAATCCTTATGGTGCTGCTATTGACAGTAATGGTTATCTATGGTCTTCGGGTCGTGGTACTCCCAATAGATTGGATCAAGTAAATACAAATAACAATACATTTGTAGCTTCATATAACATAGGTGTTGACCCTTATGGTGTTGTGGTTGATAAAAATGGTATTGTTTGGGTGGCAGGATATTCAACAAATTATCTTGTAAGATTTAACCCAGCTACTAAAAAATATACAAATCACACCGGAAGTGGTAGTGGCGGACGTGGAGTTGCCGTTGACCGTGATGGTAACATATGGGTTGCCTACTCTATAAATAATACCGTTAGTAAATTTAACCCTAATGGAGGACATATATTCACCATAAGCATTGGTAACAGTGGAGGCTCTAACCCCATTGGTGTTGGTGTTGATGGAGACGGTTATATATGGGTGACTTGTAACAGTTCAAACAATACATTTAAAATTAGCACAGATGGAAAAATTGAAGGGGTTTATGCAACTGGTAGTGGCCCGTATACATATAGTGACATGACAGGCTTTAACTTACAAAATGTAACTGCCCACGAAGGAAAATGGACCGTAACCCACGACAGTGGAACTGATAACTTTAAATGGAACAAAGTATTATGGAATTCCCAAGAACCTAAAGATACATCTGTAACAGTAAAGGCAAGGGCTGCAAATGATATTGACTCTCTAAATAATAATACTTATGTTATTATTAACAACAATGAAGCCATAACAGGACTTAGTGGACGTTTTCTACAGATGGAGGTTAAGTTGGCTACCTCAACAGTTGCATCTCCCATTGTAGAAGATGTTGAAATTTTAGGAATACAAGGTATGCCTATTGCTGTAGCAGGTGAAGATCAAACTATTGATTCACCAAATATTGACTGGGCAAAGCTGATACTGGATGGTACAAATTCCTATGACCCAAATGGACTACCCTTAACCTATAAATGGACTTGGAATGGAGGACAAGCCTTTGGACCTCAACCTTCTATTCTCCTTCCAGTTGGTACAACAAAAATTACTTTAGTTGTAAATAATGGGCTTACAGATTCCCTACCTTCAACAGTAAACTACACCGTTATTGGACCCGGTGGTTTAACTACTGCCCCAGCTATGCCAACAAATGTTATTGCAACTGCCACAAGTAGTACAATAACACTTAAATGGCAAGAAGTATTAGGAGCAACAGGTTATGAGGTTGATTTAGAAGGTTTTGAAATTGATAACCAACTAGATACCATCTTTATAGACACTGGATTATCTCCTAAAACCCAATATACTTATAGGGTAAGATCTAAAAACTCCAGTGGATTTAGTGATTGGAGTGAACCTATAGTTGTAACAACATTAAGCGTTGCTGAAGAAGTTAATAAAATTTTAACTAAAACAGAAGCCTTATTGGAAGGGATAAAAACTTTAGAGAAAATTAATGATGCTCAAACTACACTTAATACAGCAAGAGAACTTATTCCTTCAGTTACTACTGAAGAAGATAAAGTTTTATTCCAAACAAGAATAAATACTCTACAAAATATAATTGATGTTTGGGAGTTTACTGCAAAGTTAGTGGTGTTAGAAGAAACTGCTGATGACTTAGCTATTCAAGAAGCTACTAAGGGGTTATTAGAGAAACTAATACAATCTTTAGAAACTCTACCTTTAGATGAAAATGAAAAATCTGCATTGTATGATAGACTTGTGTTTGTACAAAATACATCACTTCAAGTACAAGCTGAACTTAAAGTAGGTATAGCTGAAAAAACCATTAATCAAGATGAAGTGAACATGGCACAAGAGTTTGTAGACAGAATGATTTCACCTACTGATAAGAATATTCTTCAAGAAAGACTGAATTTAGTTCAAAATGTCATCGATACAACAAAACAAACCTCATTAACTGAAAAGGAATATATAGTTAAGTTGGAAAATTTACTATTAAATGCAGACTTAACTCAAAAGCAGAAGTTGCACAATTACTAGTCGAATTTAATAAAGTTTACTCACAGTTTAGTACAGCCAAAGAAATGCTAATGACTTTACAAGCCACTAACCGACCAGAGCTTAATGCAAGAATAGATGAACTTGCTAAAGTGGTTACTTATAGTGAAGGCATATTAAATTCCATTCAATTGATTTTAACAGAAGCCCAAAGTAACTTACGTCAAGGTAATGGAAAGGCAGAGTTAAGACTGGATGTTGCTATTGATTCTTCTATTAACTTAGTGGATGTCTTAGGTGAAAATATAGGTAATGAATTACAGACTTGCGAAAACCTAAGATGGTTATCTATTGACGGAGATAGATTATCAATAGATCAAGATGGTAATATTACTGCCCTAAAAAATGGAACTGCTAAAGTTACTGTCTACAACGAAAAAGGTATTGTTAATATTTACTTTGTAATTTCTTCCAGAGAAAACAAAAATGGAAACAATAATAACAATAATAATGAAAGTGAAAAAGTTAGTAGTAATAAAAAGTAGATATTCTAAAAAACTAATAGATTTAAACGGGGGGTTATCCTCCCGTTCTATTTAATTTCAATTGCTATAAAATTACATTAAATTCAAAAAATTATAGAAGGGAGTTTTAATGATGAAGACATCTAAAAAGTTCTCATTTTTAATAATCATCCTTATTTTAAGTCTTATTAATGGAAGTTTTGTTTTTTCCAACACTGTAATCTCCTCTTCCCCATCGGATAAATATAATGAATATGAAGAATATCTTATGTGGAAACAAAACCTACTTAATGAAGAAAATATACAACAGGTTAGAATTAATTCTTTTGGATATGATAACTTTACTGTACATAACCAATACATAGAATTTGCAGTTGCAACAAATGAAACCACCAATGCAGGGAGATATTCTTTAGCCACCACAGGTGGTGACCCCAAAAACCCAAATGACAACTATAAAAATTTGTTATTTGGTCATCCTAATCCCATGTCCTCCTTCACCACCATCCAACTAAATGGTAGAAACTATGTCTATAAACCCAATACTCAGCCCCCCACCATAGACAACACCAGCCTTAGTAATACTTCCGAATGTACAATAAGAAATGTCAGTGTAAAGCAGGTCATTTCTATAGTAAAAAACCCAAATTCTCTAAAAGACGATACTATTGAAGTAAAATATATTGTCAAAAACAATGATGTTGTAAATCAAAGTGTTGGGCTAAGAATTATGATGGATACAATGCTGGGTGATAACGATACTGCTCCATTTCGACTTCATGGAGTAGGTTCTATATCTAAAGAACTAGAGCTTTCTGGTGGAGACATACCAGAGTTTTGGCAGGCATTTGATAATTTGGCTAACCCAAGTGTTATCGCCCACGGAACATTACTTAGATCTCCTATTAATCCCCCCACTAGGGTACAATTTGCCAACTGGTATAACCTGTACACTAATAATTGGAACTACATTATAAACCCTAATGATACCATCACCGACAGTGCTATAGGTATTTATTGGGATTCTAATGTAATTTCTCCTGGTGAAACTAAGGAATATGTTACATATTATGGTTTAAGCGAAATGAATATTGACCCAAGACCGCCTCTAGCTTTAGGTGTTACTGCCGCCACCAACATTGAAGTTACAGACAAAGGCTATAACCCCAACCCTTTCACTGTTACAGCTTATGTTCAAAACACAGGAAACATCAGTGCCCATAATTTGGTATTAAATCTTATTCTTCCTAAAGACCTTAAACTTGTGACTGGACAACAACAAGAAGTTACTCTTGACACTATTAAACCCTTACAAGATGAACAAACTTCTTGGCAAGTGGAAATAGAGCCTTCTTTAGTGGATCGAAACTTAACATATCAAGTTATCGCAACTGCTGATAATACTGAAACTAAGGTTATAAATATGAGTTTATTTATACCTGCTTACGGGCTTCTTTCAGTACCTTCCAACATTTCCACTATAGCCACCAGTAATAGTATTACAGTTAATTGGGATGCCGTTGATGGTGCAGCTACCTATGATATAGAGATAGACGGTGAAATAGTAGAAAGTGTTTCACTTCCATATATTCATAAAAATCTTAACCCCTCTACTTTACATTCTTACAGAGTTAGGGCTAAAAATGATACTGGAATAACCAGTGATTGGAGTACAATGGTATCGACTTGGACCCTACTGGAAACACCAATGAATCTTCTGGCTTCTTCTATAGATGATTCGATAGAATTATCATGGGATGAAGTGGCTTTTGCCAACGAATATGTTATTGAAGTTAACGGTGTTGTTATTGCTACTACTAAAGAAGCCTCTTATATTTATTCTGGTTTAACAGCTGGTAGTCTATACACCTTTAGGGTTATGGCTAAAAATGATGAAGTTACCAGTGCTTATTCTTTACCTTTAAACCAGTGGACTATACCTCTACCCCCTACAAATTTAACGGGAACAGCCTCCGACACCACTATAAAACTGTCATGGGAAGTTTCTTATGGTGCAACCTCCTATGATGTGATGGTGGGAGATACGATTTTTTATGATGTTACTAATCCTTACGATGTTATTAATTTAAATCCCCTCACTGTTTATACCTGTAAGGTAAGAGCTAAAAATCAAGGTGGTATAAGCCATTGGAGTGAAGAAATTTCAGTTGGAACTTTCCTTGGTATACCACAACTTACAATTAGACCTGAAGATAATAGAATACGTGTTTCGTGGGGAGCTATTGAAGGAGCCACCAGCTACGAACTAGAAGTGGACGGTGTAATTTTAGATAGGGGTACAAATCTTAATTATGTTCATAATAAATTAACTCCTGGTTTAGAACACACCTATAGAATTAGAGCAATAAGCCCCGATGGTTATAGTCCTTGGAGTGAGCTTTTCACCGTTTATACACTTCTTGAAACCCCAAGACTTTCCTTCGATGATAAAAAAGTAGAGAACGAAGTACATTTAACATGGGATGCCGTAGCAGGTGCCTCAAGCTATGAAATACTGGTAAATGGTGAATTGCTAACGGAGTATTTTATAACCGAAGAAGATGTTTCTCCATTTATTTATAAGCATATTGGTGTTACAACTGATGAATATGTTTACGAAATAAGGGCTAAAAATGATCTGACTGTTAGTGACTGGGGTAAAACTATAAAAATAAAGATTAAGTAGATATTTACTCTTTATTTAAGTTTATAAATAATATTATTTATTAGATATAAAGAAAAACCATGTTAGTGAATAACTAATCATGGTTTTTTATTGTGCTATGTTATATTAATTTGTTTAGCCTTTTTTAAATATGCTTAGAATTGTTTTACATAACTTTTTTAATGCTTTTCTAACATTCTGAAATGTAATAAATAAGATGTAACTTTTTTAGTATTTGTTATATATTTATTTACTTCTTCTTTTATTTTTTTTATATACGTATGTTGTACTATATTATGAAACGAATTTTTAGCATATTCAATAACATCAACATCACCCATTTCAACATATGGTATGTTATTAATGTATTTATAGATATATTCTGTATTTCTTTTATAACTATAAGCAACATGATTAATGATACTCTTTTTATTGGAGATATGATTTATCATTGCCTTCATTGTCTTTTTACTATAGGGTATTTCAAAGGTTTCACAGTTTAAATCTACTAAAGGCACTAATCTTTTATTATCTACTTTCTTAAAAATCATTTTTTCTTCAATAAATCCAATATTAAAGTAGCAATTAATGACCTTATTGTATACCAATGAGATAGTACCCTTCGTATTAATTCCAGCTTCATCAAACTTTAATAAAATTTGTTTTGCACTATTTATTTTTGTTGGCATAAAGTCATGTACAATAAAGATTTTCTCTCCTAAATTAAATATTTCGCTTTTCGTATAAACAGTATTTATATCTGCGTTTACAAATACAAAATCATAGATGAAACTAAGTTTATTTATAGCTTCACACAGTATTCTTTCATCTGCACTATTTATTAAGTTCTTATAATTATGAGTATAAACATCTACTTCTTTCTTATCTTTTATTTTTTCCTTAATAATATTTGCTTGAAGATTTGCACCTATCAGTGGATATATATTTGTAAAATAATTAATCAATTTATTATTCTCTGTAAGATCTATTAAGGCAACCGTCTGCCCCTTCTCATTACATAGTTCACTTAGAGCAGAAATCAGTGATGTCTTCCCAGTATTACCTGCTCCTGTAAAAAAGAAGGCATTTTTTATTTTTTTAATCCAAGAATTCGATTTTTTATCTTTTGGTACTTCTGATGATTTATTAACAATTTCTAGTGTAATCAATTTATGTTTATCTAGTCGGTTAAGTAAAACCATACATTGTTCTATATCTTCACTAGTTTGAACTACGTTATATATCACTGTTGCATGTATCTTAGTATTAAAGGGTAAAAGATAATTTAAAAGTTCAAAAACAATTTCTTTTATATTATTGTCACAGAAATCTATAACTACCTTGTAATCATCCGCTTTAGCAATTTCTTTAATACTGGTTACACTCATATAATTATATACTAATGAACTGTTTTCCTCAAAAGACAGTATGTTCTCATAATAATAATTTAATGAGGATACGCCTGTTGTTATTATGCAACTTTGGAAATCATCTTTATGCTGATTGGTAGAAACATCCATAACTGATCCTCCTCTTACCATATATATCTAAAAATATCACTTATTTTTTGAAATTTCAACAATTTTTGCTAATTTCATACCGTAGACCTATAGGAAAAATAGGTATTGTTACGATATATTTGACATAAGATGGGATATTTTTTCGTAAATGATGTTAGGAGGTAAAATGATGAAAAACAAAATTCGTCTTTATGTTGATGGTGGTAATAGACTAACTAAAGTCATGGAAGAGGGAAAAAAACCCTTTAGTTTTCCTACCATTATATCGGAGCCTGGAATTGAATTGGATTATGGGACAAGCTTTGACTTATTTAATTTACAGTCAGAATCACAAGAAATTGACTTTGACCATATGTTAGTGGAAATCATTAAGGATGGAGAATCTTTAGGTAAAAAACTTGTAGGAAAAGCAGCTGAAAACAAAGGTATTTTGATACGAGATAGAAACAGGTATGAAAAAAAATATAATGATGATGTCATTAAATTTTGTATCTTCTCAGGAATTGCATCAAACTTTGCTAAATATGAAAAGAATCAACAGTCAGTTGACATCACTATTAATCAACCTTTAGTGGAATATGTATCTAACAAAAATGGAGAACTATTAAAGGGTAATGTTAAGGTGTTATATTATAATACCAATAACACTTCAGAAGTTATTAAAGAAATAGTTTTTGATATTGAAAGTGTTACCATCTGCCCTGAAGGTATAGCCACTTTTTTCCATTATTCAGTGAATGAAAGCGGAACAATAAAAGATGAATATTTGAATAATAAAAAAACAATAGTTTTTGATATTGGTTCAGGTCAAATAAATGTTGCTGCCTTTAATGGACTTAAATCTGTTGGGGTGAACACCTTTGAAAAAGGTATGTTAGACTGCTATGAAAAAGTATCTATGATGCTTTATAATAATTTTAGAGAAAAATTAGACAGAAAACCTTATACATATGATGTGGATAACATGATTCGATATAACAATAAAATCCTCAAAGCAAAAAAAGGTGAAACTATTGATACAACAGCTATTGTAGATGATGTGTTTGATGGTTTTGCATATGAACTTAGTAAAGATTTTAGAGAATTTGTTAAGACCAAATTTATTGGAAACTGCGACCAGGCAATTTTTTCCGGTGGCGGTAGTGAACTTCTATTTAATTATTTAAATAATTATCTTGGTAATGATTTTTATTGTGTTAAACCAGATACTGCTGAATATCACAATATCATCGGTAGTATGTATTACAGAATATATAGAGATACAGCAAATAACTTATAAAAAGTAGGTGAGGAATTTGGTAATCAAAATTTCAGAAAAACCTGTTATTTCATTGGATACTGGTAAAACTTTAGGTACTTTGAAGGGGTTAATATATGATAACAATAAAGTAACTGCCTTATACTGTGAGTTTACTGATAAATATGTACACATACCTATTAAAGATGTCCACATAGGGTCCGATGCCATCATGTTAAAAGTCACTAATGATATAAACATGATTTATACAGGTACACTTCAAAAGGTATATACTGTAGATGGTAAGGAAGTAGGTACAGTTACTTCTATTGAGATGGATGATTTTTTTAATATAACTGGTATTATTGTGGATAATCTATTCATTGAAATAGACAAAATACTTAATATGGAAAATACCATTATTGTAGACATCGACAAAGAAGAAACTGAGGACCTTTCTCCTACATCAGATCATAGTGTTGTACAAACTGATTTAAAGAATGAGTCAGACGGTAAAGATGACGACGAAGAACAACAAACCAACTTTATTACTGATAAATTAATCTTAGAATCAGAACTAGCTTCTATACAGCAGTTAAATGACCAACATACAGAAAATCTAGAGGCTGTAGAAGAGCTAAATGAATATCCTACTGAAGGTACGGAGGCTGTAGAATCAAATGATTATCCTACTAGAATTTTAGAGACTATAGAAGAGATAGTTGATAGTGAAGTCAATCCTAAAGACGAAGTTGATTTAACTATTGAAATTGATGAAAGGTATAATCATCTATGTGGAAAAAAACTTTTAGAAGATATTACTATAGTTAAAGAAACCTATGAAAAAGGTACACTTATTGATGCAGCTCTAATTCAGTTTGCTATTAACAATAATGCTATAGTAAAGGTAATTATGAATACCGAAGATTAAAGGAAACACAGGATATAGGTGGCTGTTACATCCTATTATCCTGTGTTTTTTTATTTCTTTTTATTGGTTTTTGCTTTTCACCTTTAATTATAAATTTATTGTTTAGAAAGACAGGAATTATAATAACTTTAATATAATTATTTTATAAAAAACTATTATACTTTTAATAGCCATGTTACAATTGAAATAATTAGATTTATTTTTGTTAATACGGGGAGGGAAGCTTTTGGGAAAATTAGAAAATGAATTGTTAATGGGAACCAATAATAATTTTCCAAAAGATATTAAAAAATATACTCATAAGAATATTAGTTTAATTAAGCCAAGTTTCTACATTTTAAACATGGAAACATACTTTGATAACTATCATTTTGTCATTCCTACAACTCAACCCCCACCATTGAAAATAGAAAATAAACAGTATTTTTTAAAGGACAATAGGGTAATGCCTGTTAATTATGGTCAAACCCTTAAAGTTAATATTGTGAACCCTAAAACAAAAAGTAATGAACCAGAATTTCTGCCTACAAAGGAATATATAGCTCTATTTATTGATAAAGAATTATTACAAAACATTACCTATAACGCTTGTGGAAAAACCAATGTTCAATTCTATAATGAAACTCATTTATTTAGCAAAAAACTAAAAGATTTATTAGATTTTTTTACACAGGAAGTTGTAACTATTCAACAAGGAAGAACTCTTATGATGGATAGTATATGTGTTCAAATAAGTATACAACTCATAAGGGATTTAAAAAGTAATATCTCCTATAGAATATTTGAAAAAGAATATGAAAGTAAATCTCATGTTAATATCGCAATCGAATTTTTAAGGGAGTATTATAATAGTAATATTAACCTAGATGATTTATGCAAGGTAACTAACCTTAGTCCATATCACTTAATAAGAATATTTAAAGCAGAAACAGGAAAAACTCCCCATTCTTATTTACTTGACGTTAAGATTGAAAAGGCACAAGAAATGATTAAAACAAAGCACTACTCTCTTAATGAAATTGCACATCTTTGTGGATTTGTTAGACAGAGCCATTTCTCTACAGTTTTCAAAAAACGGACTGGTATAACTCCATTAGCATATTTAAAATCACTATAGCCCTAAGCCCTCAAAACAAAACTGTAGGATTTAGTATCAATACTTTTTAGTATTAGTACTGAATCCTACAGTTTTGTTCTTTTTCTATTTTAAATAACGAATAGCAATTTTATAAAAATTATTAAGCAAATATAAGAAATGAATGTGACCTGTAGTTTGATATAATCAATCTTAACTTAGTATTAAAGTTTCTATTATTTTAGTTATTTATTTTTATTAGGAGGGATAAAATGAAAAAATTATTAATTCTATCGCTGGTGATGAGTCTTTCCTTTGGAATATTACTCAATAGCGGATTTGTATTTGCACAGGGGACATCAAAAGCACCTATTGTCCATCTAAACTTTGAGGAGAATTATAAAGATGTTTCAGGTAATAACCATGATGGTACAAAATCAGGTGGTGTTACCTTCACTAATGGAGTAATTGGTAAAGGAGTAGAATTTAGTGGTGGTCATATTGATTTATCCAATACTGGTAATTTGAACTTTTCCAAAGGTCTTTCATTATCTGTCTGGGTTAGACTTAATACCGATGAAAATAAAATCTCATGGCCAATACTATATAAGCAAGGTACTGCTGAAGGCTGGCCGGCGGCATTGTTTGAACTTGGTTATGGCGGAACAAGTTTTCAATCTTTTTTAGGCTTTGGAGAAGATTATTATAATTATACTTTTGAATTTTACGGTAATGAACGTAATGAATCTGCTCAAATTATAGAAAAATGGGCCCATATTGCTGTTACATTTGATGGTTCTGAAGAAAAGCTATATATTGATGGCAGATTGTCAGATGCTGAGTATGTACCTGATGAAATACTTGAATATTCTAAAGTTTTAGCGAAATCATCTAGAAATTTACGTATTGGTAAAAGCGAAACTGAAACATTTAAAGGAAGTATGGACGAATTTATGTTATTTGACTATGCTTTAAAAGAAGAAGAGGTTCTAGCCCTTTATAATCAAGCTCAAGGACAGTATAATGGTGTTATAGAACTTAAAATTGATAGCCCTACTATTTATGTAAACGGACAAGGAAAGAAAATAGATCCACAAAATGACTCAATTGCCCCTGTAATTATTGATGGTAGAACCCTCTTACCTATTCGTGCTATTATGGATGCCATAGGTGGTACTATTAAATGGGATAGTGCTGAAAGAAGACTAGATTTAAACTATAAAACAACTACATTAAACCTATGGATAGACAATAAAAATGCTGTAGTTAACGGAAAAAACATGACTTTAGATGTTCCTCCAATGGTTATTAGCGAAAGAACTATGCTACCCCTAAGATTCGTAGGGGAAAACCTTGGAATGAAGATTGAATGGAATGCCAATACTCAAACTATAATTTTGAGATATAAAAAGTAAGTATTTTAATTAGTTAAAGAATAAATTAAATTATTAAATTCAATAAAACCTCCTTTTTACAAAGAATTAGTATTAATTCTAAGTTGGAAAGGAGGTTTTTTTGTTTCTTGTTTTTCTCTATTTCATTAAAATATACTAATTTATACTAATGGGCATCTATAAACCTCTGTAGTTCGCTATGCCATTCATCAGGTTCAAAAGTACCAATGCTGGTTTCCTTACCAAATAAAAGATCAATAATATGACGGGGCTTTTTATTGCCTATATGCATTGACTTAATACAAGAAACACAATAAACCACCACATCTTCACAGGGCATTTCCTCTGCCCTTTTTTTCATCTGCTGTTTTACCTCCTCTACAGGTAAAACCCCATAAAAACTATCACCACAGCAGATTGCTTTATTGCGGGTATTTTTAGGTTCAATAACTTTTATATTCATTTTTTCTAATAGCCCTCTAATTGATGTGTATACCCTTTCTTCGGTGCGGGTTGGACAAGCATCATGTAAAGTCATTTCCAATCCCTTATAATCTGGAAAAGGAAAACTTTTACTTTCAACTAAAATTTCCCATAGTGATATGGTGGTTATTCCCTCATAAATACTTCTGAATCTTCTATCACATCCCGAACAGGTGTTAATAATTTGTGTATCTATTTCAAGATTTGGTTCGTGTTGGCAACATATAAGATGTTCTTCTATTTCACCTAGCTCTTTATTTAAAAAGTTTAACATTTCTTCCGCCAACTGTGGCTTGTAAATCATTAACGCACAACCTGGTGAATAAACCCGTCTCATAGATAACCTCCTATTTATTCTTCATACTTTAAGCTTTTTGAAAAAACATTTGCCATTTCTTTTAATAACTTATAAAAACCTTGAATTTATAATATTTAAGATTTTGCACTTTTTAATTTTTTGTATTTATTGTTTGATAATAGACCTACTATAGTAAAACAAATTGATATACCTGTTAACATACCCAATAAAAAATCTGGTGTAGAGGTAAAACGGTTTAAAAGTATTGATACCCCCCCTGCAACCATTCCTATTTTAAGTTCTTTTCTCATAGTCTTACACTCCTCATAATAAAATAATAAATCTTAATAAATATAATATATATTTTTAAATATTCAACAAAAAACAGTTATACCCTTCAAACTACTCTAAATTTCAACGAAAATATCCTAACTTATATAAACCTATAAAACACAAAACCCACTTTTTATTTCAGTGGGTAATTATTTTAATATTTTTAGTTTTTAATAAGTCAATTTATACTAATCCTTTATGGGTGCTTTATATATTAGAAGATATATTAATCCGCTAATACCAACAGTTGCAACTATAAAACTTAGAACAGCCATATAAGGATTTAATACCCCCGACACCCCAAAGGCTGATAATAAAAATCTACTTATGCTCCTTATTAATTCTCCGTCTGTAAAGCGATTTAAATAACTAATAAACATTATTAAAAATACTGGAGCTATAGAAATCATTATCTTCATATATTTGTTTGACCTATAATAAAACATATTGATAGTCCATCCTATTACTGCAAAAAGAGTTAATATTGTAAATGACCAAAGTAATTTATCTAAAAATCTGTTTTGTAAATATATTTGATGAAATATACTTTCATAAGGTGTAAGGGAGTTTAGTACAGTCCCCAATAAGTAATCTATCGAAGCCATAATTCCACATAATGTCACCAGTGATATAATATTACCCATAAAAAATTTCTTTCTGGATATATTATTTGCCTGCATAAATTTAAAACTACTTTTAAAACTGTTCAGGCCTATTACAAAAACCATTATAGCTGAACCTCCACCACCATTAAAATTTATGGTAGTACCGTTAATTTGATTAAGCATAAAGGGTATTACTAATAACAATGCTATTACAACTGAATAATATACTAAAACTGATTTTTTAAAATCCATTAATTGATACTTTGCTACTTTTAAACTAGTATTCATATAAATCCCTCCTATGAGTTAGTTAAACTTATAAATAATTTTTGTAATTCTGCTTTAGTAAATTCTAAGTTAAGTTCTTTTGCTAATATCTCATCTCTCGTCTCTTCAATAACTGTCACCGTCTTAAATTTCCCCATTGTTTCTACACCAATGTAGTTCTTACCTTTTATATATTCATCTACATTTTTTTCTTCACCTGCTACACCATAGGCAGAAGCCAATATTTCTTCAACAGGTTTTTTCATTATAATTTTTCCTTCTTTAATAATTATAACGTCTTCTAAAATATCAGCAATTTCTTCTATTAAGTGGGTGGAAATAATTATTGTTTTAGGTTCTTCTATATAGTTTGCTAAAATTTCCTTATAAAGCATATCCCTATGAAATGCATCAAGACCTAATACTGGTTCATCTAAAAAAATAATTTTAGCATTTGAAGCAAGGGCTGTTATTGCTTTAAATATAGATTTATAACCTGTGGATAGTTCTTTAATTTTCTTGCTCGTTTTCAATTCAAATTTATTGGCTAATGTATTTGCATATTCTATATCAAATGACGGATAAAACTCTTTAGTCCATTTGAATGCTTCCTTTACTTTTAAACCTTCGGGATATAGATTTCTTTCAACCATATAGAAAACATTACTTAAAACTTTATCATTTTCTGTTACAAGTTCTCCATTTATTTTTACATTTCCACTGGTGGGGAATGTTTTATTAGTTATTAAGTCCAATAATGTTGTTTTACCCGCTCCATTCCTGCCTAATAACCCATAAATTTTATTTGGCTCTATTTCTATATTTACATTATCTAATGCCTTTGTTTCTCTATAATTTTTAGTTAGGTTTTTTATTTCAATTAGCATTTTCCCTTACTCCCTTCTATCATTTTAATTATCTCACTTTTAGATATATCTAACTTGGAAGCTTCCTCTAATAATGTAACTATATATCCTTCAAAAAAAGCTTCCTTACGTTTAGTAAGGATTTTTTCTTTTGCTCCAGTACAAACAAACATACCCACACCCCTTTTTTTATAAAGAATACCTTCATCCACCAGTAGGTTTATTCCCTTCCCTGCTGTTGCTGGATTAATTTTAAATCTTACTGAAATTTCTGTAGTAGAAGCCACTTGGCTTTCTTCTTCAAATATTCCCTTTAAAATATCATCTTCTATCGCCTCTGCCAGTTGCAAATAAATAGGTTTTTCACTGTTAAAGTTTAGTATCAATGGATGTACCCCCTTCCTTATTTGGTTAGTTAGTTACTTATGTAATTAACTATATATCTAACTAAGTTTTATGTCAATAGGA
The DNA here is from genome assembly GCA_938074565.1 of uncultured Alkaliphilus sp. Taxonomy (GTDB): domain Bacteria; phylum Bacillota; class Clostridia; order Peptostreptococcales; family Natronincolaceae; genus Alkaliphilus. The sequence goes on from CALJEQ010000040.1 coordinate 53,214, forward strand.
TATTGTGAAAAATTAATAAAATATAATCCTTTAAAATATAAATTAATTGTTCTTGTCTATGTAAACACCCTAGATTTATTTTATATTAAATGAAAAAAATCCACTGCTTTTGCAATGGATTTAGATTATAGATAAAGTATAAAATTATACAAACTGAACTGAATAAAACACTAAAAAATATTTACTACATATATAACCAGCATAGAAAGAAATGTTAGTGGTATTAAATACATATAGTTTCTATAAAGCTTTTTTAATCCCACCCCGAAGTATTCCAACGTTAAAACTTGGCATAAATGCAATGGTGAGATATAGTAAAATAAAAATGAAGTGATAAATATAAACATAGCATAAAGTAACTTTATTTCATAACTAGGAGCTAAGGGTAATATGATGGGATATAATATTGCTATACCTGGTTGTGGTGATGCCAGCGATAAACAGATCACCCCACTGGCTATAAATATTAATAACTCTACAGGCATACCCCTATCTAAGAGACTACCAACAAAAACGTAAATTTCCTCCATATCCGTTACGATATTTCTAAAAAACATAATACCAACAATTGCAACAACTAAAGAAATTTTAATTCCCTTATATATGGTTTTTAGGGTATTCTCTCCAGTATTATATTTGGTATCTATCCTCTTATCATATATATTAATAATAATGCTAATTAAAATACCTAGTAATAATGATACATAAAATGGTAACGATAAAACCAATGCCCCCAATAAACTTACTAAAATAGGTAAAGCATATAATAAAAACTGAAATATTGCCTTTAAATACTGTCTTTTACCTACTTTTTTAATTTCAGGATCTTTATAATTTCTAACAAAGAATATATAACCTAATGCATACATAACTAAACTGATAGGTAGCTGAATTCTAATTAGATCCCAAGCAGCAAATTCACCTAATTCTATTGCTAGAATCATGGCAGGTGTTAATGGGAAAACAAGGTAAAGCCCATGTCGGAAAAGTAAGTTTATGGTGGCTTTTTCATCTTTAGTAACAGATAACCTATCACCTAACCTTCCCACCACAGGGCAAGACATTAAAGCTCCACCATAAACAATTAATGTCCCCATTATAGATGGCGCAAGTAATATGGTAAGCTTAGCACTTCTTAATATAGTTTCTAAAGCTGTTATCATTCTATCTAAAATTAGATATTTATCCATTAAGTGTGCTAAAACTGATATTAGCCCTACTGTTAAAGCCAACGTAATAGTGGAATGACTTGTAATGGTTTCATATAAAACTTTTATAATATACTGTATACTTCTTCCATTTAACAATGCCAATAGGGTGGCGGCTACTAACATGGAATACCCCATGTTTACCTTTTTATTAACTAAATACAAAATAACTGCCAGTGAAAGTCCTAATGAAAATATTAGCAAGTACATCATTCCTTTTTATAATTTGTATTTACTATATATTTATATCATATTGAAGTGATAATTTAAATACTTTATATTTAACTTATTATAGAAAACACATTCTACTATTTATCAAAATGCTTTACCCAAGGATAATAACCACAAGCCTTTTTAAAACCAATGCTTAAATAAATGGGTAATGCTGATTCAACGTATGCTACTGTAGCTCCTAACTCACCACATCTTCTAATTCCTTCCATCACTGCTGCCTTTCCTAGACCCATTCTGCGATAATCTGGGTCTGTTGCCACTGGCTCTACAAAGGCAATCTTATTAGTAGCATCATACCACATACCACAAAAAGCCGCAAAGTTACCATCTGGCGCTTCTACAACTATGGTTATGTCCTTTCTAAAGTTTGGAGCAGATTGCATTAACTTTATTCCCTCTATTTCTTCTTCGGGTGGTTCTCCCTCATGTTCAAAACCTCTCCATAAAACTCTACTTATTTTATCTAAGTTATTATCTTCAGCTAGACTTTTTAGTTTAAAACCTTCTGGTAATTTTATTTCTGGAAATGGTTTTGGTATTATTAACTGTGTTATAGTACAATACTCTAAATCACCGTCATTTTTTTCATAACCCTTTTCTTTTGCGATTTCCTCCATTTCATGATCAAAGTCTTTTATATACAATGCTATATATTTTTTATCTGGATTAAGTGAATCACCTAATAAGTGTTTTTCTCCATATGCTATCATTTCTCTTTTTAAATGGCTGTATTGGGGGTTAATAGAATAATAAGTGTTACCTAAGTAGTGTTCATAATTTACTATTCCTACAATTTTCCCATCATCTTCCCATATACCAATTTTATTAAGATTTTCTTCATCTAAAATAGGATGATAATTCATATATTCCCATCTTGGCTGTAACCAATTTAAATATTTACCTCCTGGTTGATAAGTTTCCACTAAAAAATCACTTACTAATTTAAAGTCTGACTTGCTATATGATCGTACTTTTATTGTCATAGTAATACCTCCTATTTTTAAATAATCTGTTATTTCTCTTAGTCTATTTATTAGGCTTTTTGCTGATGACAATAGATTAGTCCCAATAAAAAAAACTGTAAAAAGGCATAAGCCTCTACAGTTTCAATTCCATATAATATCAATCATTTAATAAGCATATTAATTAGACAAAACACATTTGCCTAAACAATCTATATTATTGGGGTTTTAACTATAATGACTCTTACACCTGCTCTATACAAAAAAGAACACAAAAAGACCTAATTAACTAGGTGTTGGCTTCTTTTTTATTAACTTTCTATAGAAAATTAATTAGCAAGTAGTAATAATCATTTTTTAACCCCCTTTGTATTTATATAGTAATTATAGTTCATTATGGTAATGTTTACAAGTTTTTTATTAATAGGCTTATTTATTGGGTCTGTGTAAGAAAAACATTAAAAACCACATTTCTTCCATTTATAGAATAAAAGATAAAATTACCGTAATGCCTACCATTAAAACATTTGTAAAACTGTGCATAATCATGGGGTAAAAAACACTATTAGTTTTCTCATAACAGTCACCATAAAATATTCCTAGTATAATTGCATAGATGACTTGAAATAGACTATATCTTATTTGGAAGGGTGAAAATGAAAAACCTACATGGGCTAATCCAAATATTATTGCTGCTACAAGATTTGCAATACTCAATTTCCCTTTAAAAATCTTACCTTTAATTACAAGTGCCAGCATAGTAATAGCAAATCCTCTAAAAATCAGTTCTTCTGATGGACCTGATAATAATAGCTGGAAGCCCATTTGACCAATGATATTAGTGTATGTTAGAGGATATGTAAATGGTTGAAAGGAATTTGTCAAAACTGCTGTTATAAAAGCTCCAGCTGTATAGATACTAAAGAATTTAAAAAATAATAAGAGATATTTTTTTCCTACTTCTTTATTACCCCATCCAAAGCCAAATTCAATGGGCTTAATTCTATTTATACCAAAAATTAAGATGACAAAAAATAGAGCCTGAAGGATATGATGTACTGATACCCATGCATATGATCCATCTGGATCAATTGCTTGATAATTAAAGGTACTAGCCATCATGCCTGCTAATCTAGGTACACCTAACAATAAAATAGTTAAAGATAGAGCCCATAGTATACTTTTAAATACCTTTATCATCTTACCTCCTATTTAACACAATTATTTTAATTTAAATATTCTATAATTTTTAAATTATACCTTTATTTTTTTGATTTTCTACTGGCCTTCTCCACAATGTCAAAGAATGTCTTCGTCACTTTCGTATTCTAGAATATCTCCAGGCTGACAGCCCAAGGCTTTACAAATTGCCTCCAAAGTTGAAAATCTGATAGCTTTTGCCTTTCCATTTTTCAATATTGAAAGATTCGCCATTGTTATTCCAACCTTCTCTGTAAGTTCTGTTACACTCATTTTTCTTTTAGCCAGCATTACATCGATATTGATTATAATTGCCATGTTATTCACCTCATATCGTTAAATCATTATCTGATTTTATATCTATGGCATTTTTTAATAACTTTTGAAGAACAGCAGCGAATACTGCGATTACCATTGAAGCAAAGATAGGGAACGTTCCGAATATTATGAGGCCTGGGGCATCGTCTTTCTCTGCTACAAGAAAAACGAATGGCATCATTGCCACATACAAGCTGCTAATTGTGACTGCACAGTATTTTATATGCTTTAAGGCCTTTACAGATAGTTCCGAGAAAGCAATGTTTTTGTCAATATAGTTTAAAAGTCTAAAAGCCTTATACAATGCAATGTAAAACGGTATCGCTGATATATATATACCTATTACGATGGGATATAGTATATTAGCGTAAGCTGGATTTACTGGATTATTAGCTAACCAAGGTAACCCCAATATACACAGAGCAAGAATCGGAATTCCAATAAGAATAACAACGAACTTTAAAAAAAGTGTTTCTCGTTTCATAAAAGCACCTCACTTATTTATTGTTAAATACATTTTAACATTAGTTTTATTGTTTTACAATAAATTATTATTTATTTTTAATATATTTTTATTGATTCAAAAATGTCAAAGGGACGTTTCGTTCACAAAAGACAACCAAAACATCCCTTTGACTTCTACTTAAATAACATATGCAAAATATGTAAATTATGATACAATCAAACGATAAGAGGGTAATCGTTACTATTATATTAAAGAAAATGCTTTATAATTTATTCCTTTTATTATATTATATATGAAATAACATCGTTAATTTTAATTATAAAGGCAGAAACTTAAATATCTCAATTTGCTATATCTAGATAGTAATCATAACTTTGCTTAAGTTTATAACGAGAGGTGAATATATTTGAAAACAAAAGTCTTACCTATGAAGTACCCACCAATAACCTGTTATCCATATCAGGCAGATTTATTATCTGTAATATTAAACTATGATAAAGCTTATCCATGGTACATAAATAATTTCGTTTTATTAGAAAGTCCTAAAAAAAATGATTTTGGATTTCGAATTGATTTTTACTCAACACTTCTCTGGAAGACATGTCCTTGGATATATTATCAAAGAATAAGCAGAGAATTAGTAAGTAACGGTTGGGATTCTATTATAAAGTTTATTTTACAATCAATTGATCTTGGATATTATGTACATTTTAATGTAAATACATTTTATGTTTCAGCGTATAGTGATTGGTATGGTAAAACCAACCTATTGCATCCTATTTTTTTATATGGTTATGATGACGAATCAAGAATATTATATGCTGCAGATAATTTTAAAAATGGAAAGTATTCATATGAATTAATCTCCTACGATGAATTAATATTAGGTTATAACAATATAGAATATGCATTTGGGGGATCACTTAACGGGGAATTAGATTGGTTAAATGGAATAGAATTAATTAATTTTAGAGATAAATATGGTTATGAATTTAATATAGAATCTCTTATTTTGGATTTAGAAGATTATTTGCAATCAACTAACCGTGAGAAAAAATGTTGGAAACGTAGTGATTCATACTGGAAAGAAAATTGTACATATGGAATTAAAATTTATGATATTCTTTCAGAATATATTACCAAGATCTCAGATGGTAATTTTCAGTATGATGTACGACCCTTTCATGTATTATGGGAACACAAAAAAGTTATGTTGGAAAGATTAGAGTATTTAAGTAGTTTAGGATACTTATCCGATGCATCATTGTTATACAACAATTATAAAGAAATAGAAAATAAATGTTTACTTATTAGAAATTTATTTTTAAAATGTATGATGACAAATAAAAAAAGTAATTTGGAAAAAATTAAGATTGTATTATCACAGCTTAAACTAGTTGAAATGGATTTATTAAAGACCCTTATAGATACTTTAAAATCCGGTCTGTATTAATATTTCATTTAGAAGTGCTCTGAAACATTTTAAGCTTATATGCTCTGTTTTTTTCTCAGAATATCATTGACAACACAGGTTTAATTCTTAGAACAGATAGCTATCGTTTCTATATGCACCTGCCTGTCGCACACAAAAAACCCACTGTTTTCACAGTGGGTTTTCATCTTTTATTGGTGGAGGCGAAGCGTACTGTTTCGAAACCACAATATCTAGACAGGAGTTATATCAACAGTTCTCTAGCTTTATTAAATCATAAGTTAGTACTTTTGTATCTTTACTTACTGGCACGGTTCAGCTCACCTTCTTCACGGTCAAAAAATCGAGTAGGAGGTAGATAATTATTTTACCTACCGACCTCTCACACCACCAAGCATACCGTTCGGTACTTGGCGGTTCATTAGGAACTAATGTATTAACTGATACCTCTTACTAATACTCTTATATCCCAACTTTTCT
>CALJEQ010000041.1 GCA_938074565.1 uncultured Alkaliphilus sp.
TTCTACTCCATCCTTTATTTCTACTTTTTCGCTTATATTTCCTGCTGGGTCATATTTATAGTTGATGGTTATTTGACTATCTCCAGTTTCCACCATACTCTTTACAGTGTTGTTTTTATAATAACTATACTCTCTTTTGTAATATTTATCTTCTTTATATATTTCCTCTACTGTTCTATTATCTGCCCCATCATACTGGTAAAGGAATTTTGCTACAACTTTTTCACCTGCATCTACATTGGTAATTTCTTTTATTCTATTAGCTTCATCATAAGTGTAGGTAGTGGTTATTCCATTTGGTAATTTTGTTGTACTTCTTCTTCCAATATTATCATAAGTATAGGTAATTGTTCTTCCTTCCCTATCAGTTACAGTGGTAAGCCTGTCGTTATTGTCATATTGATAGGTTACATACTTTCCATCTGGATAAATTACTTTAGATTTTCTTCCTCTCTCGTCATATTCGTAGGACACTTCTTCAGCAGAATAATCAGAAACCCAAGTTAATCTTCCCATATGATCGTATTGATATTCTGTTACCCCGTTCTCATCCAACATGGCGGTTTTTCTATTTAAATTGTCATACTGGTACTCTACTGAAGTTTTGTCGGGGTAGATAACTTTATCTAATCGATTAAATTTATCATACATATAATTTATTTCTTTTCCATCGGGTTTAATTACTCTTTCCACCTGTCCCAATGTGTTGTACTTAAACTCCTTTATTTCTCCTAAAGGATTTATGAATTTCTCCATTTGCCCTCCAGAGTTATAGGTGTAAGTGGTGGTGTTATTTCTTGGGTCCGTCATGGTTTTTAGTTGTCCATCTTTATAATAGGTATACCGAGTGGTGTTACCTTCTCCGTCCTTCACCCATTCCAACTGATTTAATTTATTATAATTGTAGTGGGTAACATTATTGTTTCCATCTATAGTTTGGCTAAGGTTTCCTGATGGATCAAATTTGTACTGGTTACCATTACCCAACAGGTCGGTTACTGCTTGTAGTCTGTTTAATGGGTCGTAATGATAATTAAATAAATTACCTGATGGGTCTAACATTGTTTGCATATTGTTATTGGCATCATAAGTATATCCAGTAATTCTTCCTAATGAATCTGTAATTTTCTCAATATTATTAGCTGGATCATAAATGTATTCCAACACTACATTATCCGTTTGTTTTAAAGTTTTTATATTCCCTACAGAATCATATTTAATCTCCATTAGTTTATTTTCTGGGTCTAAAACACTGGTTAATCTGTCTAAGGCATCATAACCATAGGTGATGGTATTTCCATCTGGAGTAGTTTTACTATGAAGATTTCCATAATTATCATAGGTATATCTAGTTACATTTCCTATTGTATCTGTCTCTGTAAGTAGTCTGTGCATTTTATCATAAGTATAGGTGGTTCTTTGCCCTGCATTATCAAAGATTGTATCTATATCTCCTGTGATAGTGTTATAGACATAATTCTTTTTATAACCATTAGGCTCCATCAATTGGGTTAGTCTATGGACTGGGTCATACTGATACTCTGTAACTCTATTTTCTTCATCAATAGCTTTCCATAGGTTACCATTTGGGTAATACTTTCTTTCTACTATATTACCTTCTGCATTTATTATTTTCTCTATTTGGTCTCTTGTTGTGTAGGTGTACTGGGTAACATTACCTCTAGGGTCTTTTTCTTGTTTAACATTCCCCATTACATCATAGCTATATTCTGTTGTCTCACCTAAGGCATTTGTTATGGTTTTTATTCTGTTTAATGGATCGTATGTGTAGTCTGTTTTATAATTTCTTGGGTCAGTTATTGTTTTTAATTGTCCCCCAGGGTAATAATCATAATGGGTGGTGTTTTTTCTTTCGTCGGTGACGGTCTTTAGTATGTTTAATGCATTATACTGATACTTTTTACTAAAACCTCTACTGTTTATTATTTCTTCCACTAAGTTGTTGTTATTATATTTATACTCCGTTGAATGTCCCATAGGGTCAGTTATTTTAGTTATATTTCCAGATGCATCATATTGATAACTAAGTCTTCTGTTACCATGAAGATTTACTTCAGTTACTTGATTTGTACCACTGTAATTATATCTTGTTATTTTTTGTTCTGGATCTATTACTGTTTGTACTCTTCCCCTAGGATCATATTCATAAGTTGTGATGTTTCCATCAATTTCTTTTACTGTTCTTACACGATGGTGATTATCATAGGTAAATACTTGACTTCTTCCTAAAACATCTTCTATTTTCTGTACTCGACTAAGGGCATCATAGGTGTAAGTTACACGATTACCTACGTTATCCTTTATTTCCTTTGGTTGTCCCATTGAATTATATGTCATTTCATGGATTACACCACTGCGGTCTTTATATTGTCGAAGTTGATTTAGACCATCATATTCATATTCGTTATATTGATTATTTGGATATACTATTTTCTTTAACCTACTACTTCTATCATACTGATAGGTGGTTATTTCTTTATTGGGGTTAATTACTTTTTCTAATCTACCTCTTTTATCATATTGATATTCGGTATAATTCCCCATTGGGTCAATATACCCTCTTTGTTGTCCTCTTTCATCATAAAGATAATGAAATGTGGTGGGTACACTTTCATCTGGTATATAGATGGACTCCACTTGATTGTTGGCATTATACTGAAGTATAGTAATATTATTTTCTCCATCAATGGTTTTAGAGATATTTCCATCTTCATCATAGAAATATTCCATTTTTCTTCTTGATGGATCAATGGTTTTCGCCACCTGATTTAGCTCGTTATATTGATACTGGGTTACATTACCTTCTTCATCTATATAGGTCTTTAAATTTCCATTGGCATCGTATGAAAACCTTGTTTGATAAGTAATTACGTTTGAACTACTAATACTGTTAAGATACTGTTGAAAACTATTCTGCCCCATATTTTCTAAAGATGAACTATAGCTTAAAATACTATAATTAGAGTTTACAGGTGGTGCTGTAGATGGAAAACTTTCAATAGTGTTTATTAGATTACCTAGTTCATCATACTCATAAACAGTCTTTCTTCCTGTTGATTCATATACTTCCTTTATCTTACCTGCCTTATCATACTTAATTTCTTTTGTAATATCTGCGGGATTTTCTATTTTTGTTAACCGATATAGTTCATCGTATTGGTATTTTATAGTAGTTTTATCTGGTTGTTGTACTTCTTTGACATTTCCTATATTGTCATAGGTGTATTGAATATTATACCCCTGTGGTCTATTAATTTCTTTAACTTGATTTATATGATAGTCGTATTGGTATTCTGTCCAGTTACCTTCAGCATCAATAACTTTACTTAAATTACCTAGAGGGTCATATTCCATCTTAACAGGGGTTGTTTCTGCACCTGGGTATCGTATTTCTTCCAATAAATTTATATTATTATATTTATATGTGGTGCGATTTTTCTTTTGGTCTTCTTCCCATGAAATATTACCGTTGGCATCATACCCATATCTTATTACATAACCATAGGGGTCTTTTGTTTCAATTAAACGATTATTACCATCATAACTATAGCTTGTATGGGGTGGTTCACCATCTCCCATAATTCGTGCACCACTTTCCCCTAAAAGATACCCATTGGCATCGTAGGTGTAGCCAGATAATCTTATTATCTCTGGTGTACTGGGTAAAAGAACATTAATAACTCTTCCTTTGTAATCTACTGTCATTCTTGTTTCGTTTTTGTTGGCATCTACATGGGCGATGTTGTTACCTAAAGAATCATAATAAAAAGTAAATGCATTATTTTGTGAATCCTTTACTTCCATAACATAAGGATATTTACTATTATCAAAATTCTGAGCTATACCTTCGGGATCTTGAACTTTCTTTAACAATCCTCTACTATCAAATTCAAATTTAGTAGAAAGGATTTTAGTTTCATCCCCCTCTTTAACAAATTCCCTTATTTCCTTTAGGTTATTACCATCGTAGTCGAATTCTCTTTTATTGCCTTCAAAGTCTACAATGGTTTCTTTAAGGTAACCATTTTTATATCTATATTCTATTTTTCTTCCATCCTCTGGTCTTTCATATGAAGTAATGTAACCTAAGAAATTATAAGTGTATTGATGGCTTTTTTCCATACGATCCATCCACCAACGTAAATTGCCTTTGTTATCGTAATCTAAAAACTTTTCATTTTTTGAATCTGGATAAACCTTTTCTGTCATCCATCCTTTTTCGTTATAGTTGTATTGGTATTGGAAATTCATTCCATCCTTTAGGATAGTTCTTCCTAAAGCATAACTTAAGGTAATGGTATTTTTTTCTCCATCAATTTGTTTTTGTACCCTTCCTTCCCCATCATATTCATTGTTAATAGGAATGTTAGTTCTTGGTTCTTGAATTGATTTTAAAAAACCATTACTATCATAACTATATTTTGTAGTTTGGCTATGGCCATCATCAAACTCGTTAAGATTATTTGTTTCTTTTTTATAGCGGAAATTAAGAATTGTATTATTAGGTAAAGTAACAGTTCTTATATTTCCAGCCCAATTTGAGTCGATTTCAAAATATTGTAGAGTTATAGTACGTTCTACAGCATCTTTAATCTCAGTTTGCCAATCACTATCATTATAGTCTACAGTAATTGTATTATTGTTTTCATCAACAACAGCCGTCAACAGTCCTATCTCATTAAACTTATATGTAAGTTGATCCTTTGTTTTAATTTCATATTCTTTGTCTACTTTAGTTAAGACATCATAACTGGGGGCATTGGTGATATATTTTCCACTACCATCTTCCCTAAAGTATATTCGACTACCTTCCCCTGTGTTATAGCCAATAACTCCATCATTATAGAAGAACAGATATTTATTAAAGTTATGCTCCCATTTATCCCCTAATGCACTTTTATGATTTTCCAAGGTAGAACTATATGCCCTTGTGAAAGTAACATTTCTATTAAAATGAGGAAAACTAAAGTCTGTTTCTTGATAGATAAAACCACCAGTATGGGGATTAATATACTGCCCTACAATTTCTGTATTAATTGGGTTAATGCCAGTGTTTGTATCCTTTATTTCCATTTCTGGATTTACTTCACTTGGTTGTTGATAATTATATAAAGTCTCTATATTAGTTTTAATAAACAGTTTTTGACCTACAGTTAATACTTCAGAATCTAGCTTGTTTAATTCCATTATCTCGTTAAATTTATTACCATCTTGAAGATAATGGGTTGCAATTCTTCTTAATGTATCCCCCGGTTGTACTTCATAGACTAGAAATTCGTCAGAAAACATATTCTTTCTTAAAACTTCTTCAAAGTAACCCGGTGGTTGTGTTACGTTACCCTCAGAATCTGTAACCGGAGGAGGTTGTACCCATTCCTCTACAACAAGTTCAACTTCAATCCAATAAACTTTATTTAACTCTAAATTAAAATACTGTGTTTCCCACTGTAACTGACTAATGTTTTGTTCTATCTTACTGCCTTGAGGTCCATCCTTTAAAAGTCTATAATTAAGGGTTACTTTATTTTTTTCTGCACTACTGGAAACATTTCCCCTACCATAGGCAACCCCTATTTCCATTTTATCGTTTCTTTCTAAGACTAAATCCAAATCCCCTACCTTAGGTTGTTCTGCTGGTGGTTTTGGAGGTGTATCATAGGTTATTTCTATATATGGCTTATTATTTGAATTATCAGAGGAGTAAAAACAATCGGCTTGTGCATACTCGTCCTCCATAGTTAAGACAATGCCATAATTAGGGCTTCCACCTATCCAAGATTCAACTATATTTCTAATATTCCATTTAGTCCAGCCCTTAGCACTACCAATGGTGGCTTTAGCACTGGGGGAAGTATACTGAGGTTGGTTATTCCATACCGCCGAACTTACTGATATATTACTGTTTGCCAACCAAGCAACAACATTTCTACTTTGGCTACTCCAGCCAGTATATTTATATAGGTTTAATTCAGCCTTTTCTATTTTAGTATTTTCATTTATTCCAGTGGGTAACTGAAAACGCATAAAACCCCGTGTTCTTTGTTTCCAATTATTATATAATTCTTTATTTCTACTGGCGATACCATCGTCATAACCTACATAAATCATAAAATCTGTAGATTGAGCATATTTACCCCTTTCTTGAACATATGTATCTTGTATTTTACCAGAACCCTCTATTTTTACAGTAGGGTCAATCATTACAGGATAAACCCTTAAGGGGTCCTTTAACCATTCATCATCGGCAGTTAATGTAACTATATATTTCCCCTTTTCTTTATTAAGTTTTAAAGTTAGGTTATGACTTATATTTCCTTCAGCATCCACCATGTAAGGGGCAGATATAACATAAACAACTTCTTTTGAAGATTTATCATATACATTAATGATATTTTCCTCTAAGCGTATATCTACAGAACCCTTTATATCTAGTTCATATTTAAATGTATTTTTAAATAGGTATTGAGATAGTATTATATCTTCTTTTATTCCTGTGTTATTAACGGTATAGAGATATTCAATACCTCTTGTTTCAGCAGGATATAATATTTTATTTTCCGCCACTACAACACCCTTAGTCTTTGTATCTAATGCCTTCATCTCTAAAATAATGTTATCTTTTTGTATTTGGTATTTAGCTTTTTCTTCTGATTCTGTAAAAAATCTTACATCATATATTCCAAATTTATTTTTATATGTTGTTATATTTTTTTCTTTTACTTCCACCAGTGTATTATCTATATCAATAAATTCACCATTCTGATCTAATACATGAATGGGTTCGAGGAAAATTACACTGGTTTTTGAACTATTTTCATTCAGAAAAGTCTTAGAGTTATTAGTTCTACTACTAATTAACTCTTTTTTGTCCAACCATTTTTCCAGTCGGTTATCCTTATCTAATAACCCTTTAGGTATATGGTTAAGCTTCTTATTAACTATTTTCTTTGGATCAGGTCTTTCCTGTGACATATTTTGCTTTGGTACAATACGGTTTATATTCTCCTTCCCCACCACCAATGGATTTCTACCTTTTGGTTGAGTAGCATAGGCACTAACACCCATTTGAAATACAAAAAGAAAAACCAATAAAAAACTTATAAACTTATGTACTAGTTTTTTCGTCATTTGCTTCGCTCCTTTTCATATTATTTGATTTCTTTCTACGGTTACTTCAAAAAACAAAAAACCCCATGCCGAAAGCAACATGAAGTTTCTCATATTTTCCTCGGCAACCCGGCTATCTTAGCTTTCGCCTTAGACCCGTGGCTTTGCGTCCTTTGTTTTAACAAAGTTTGCCTTTATCAAGTTAACCATATTTAATATTATATTATCATGTTTTTTTACAACTTACTACAAATTTTTAATGACTTATTTCGACAAGTAAAAGCTTTGTATATACTTGGTTTGTTAGGGAAATATAATAAAGAAAAAAAGAAATAAAAAAAATTATATAGAATTTAAGGAGTAAATATGAAGCCACCTAGTTATATGAAATTATTCAAAAACGGTGAACTAAAAAAACGAGTTGAAGTATTTAAAAACATGCTTAAAAACTGTGTTTTATGCCCCCACCAATGCGAAGTTAATCGACTTAAGGGGGAAGCAGGTTATTGTAGAACCTTAGAAAAGGTTGTTATTTCTGGGTCTGCTGCTCATTTTGGTGAAGAACCTGAACTGGTGGGGGATAATGGTTCTGGAACAATTTTCTTTTCCCACTGTAATATGAAATGTGTTTTTTGTCAGAATTATGAAATTAGTCATTGTGGTGAAGGTGAAGAAATAAACAGTCATCAACTGGCTAATACAATGTTGTCCCTCCAAAAAAATGGTTGCCATAATATAAACTTAGTTTCCCCAAGTCACATTGTTCCTCAAATTGTTGAAGCCATCTATATTGCAGCAGAAAAGGGATTAGAACTTCCTATTATTTATAATAGTAATGGTTATGACTTAACCGACACTATAAAATTATTAGAGGGTATCATTGACATTTACATGCCCGACATAAAGTTTTCAGATGATTTATTAGGAGAAAAATATTTAGGGGTTAAAAACTACTATAGAATTACTACTAACGCAGTTAAAGAAATGTTCCGTCAAGTGGGTAATTTAAAATTAGATGATGATGGTATAGCCTATAAAGGTTTATTAATTCGACATCTAGTTATGCCTCAAAACTTAGCAGGCACTGAAAAAATTATGGAATTTATAGCAACGGAATTGTCCAAAGAAACTTATGTAAATATTATGCCCCAATATTCTCCAGAATTTAAAGCATTTTATTACAAAGAACTTAGTGAAGGTATAACAAACAATGAGTTTAATAAAGCCCTTGAAATTGCCCAAAAGGCTGGACTAACGAACATATAGTAAAGGCTCACCCTCTATTATTAAAGGATGAGCCTTATGATTATTGTAATGCCTTCATAAAGAAATTAACCAATGGGTTATAATCTATTTTCTCTATAGCTGGACCCATCATAACAATTCTTTTTCCTAAATATTGATTCATTGTACCAATAAGAGATGATACTGCCACGTTCTTCTCAATGTCTTGTCGTATTTCTTTTTTATTAATGCCAATTTCAATCATTTTTTCAATTAACCCATAGGTTTTTGTCTTCTCTAGTATGATCCACTGTTTCATTTCCCTAGAAACTACATCTGATTGATATAATAAAATTTGAGCCATATCAAAATTTTCTCTTACAAAATCATCATTAAATGATGCTAAGATTAATAGTTTATTTCTAATATGTTGTTCACTTGTAACAATACTTTCCAACCGAGTGTTGTAGTTTAGCATACAATATTCCACCATCTCTTTAAAAAGATCTTTTTTACTGGAAAAATATTGATATACCGTTCCTTTTCCAATATTCGCCTTATTGGCTATATCTTCTATTTTAGCCTTATGAAAGCCCTCTTCAGAAAATACTTTAATAGCAATTTCAAGAATTTGTTTTTTTCTATTTTCTTTTGTTGTTATACTCATAATATGTCCCCTTTACTTATATTGTAGAGGCTTTCTTTTTTAAGACTTTTACTTTTAGAAAAAGACTAAAGTCATCAAATATTGTATACATAACAGGAATAAAAACTAATGTTAATAAAGTTGAAAGTAACAATCCGCCAATTACCACTGTAGCCATTGGTGCTTGCGCTTCTGCTCCTTCACCAATTCCTAAAGCAAGGGGTAAAAGACCCAATACAGTTGTTAATGTCGTCATTAATATAGGCCTAAGTCTAATAGGTCCTGCATTTAAAATGGCTTCCCATCTTTCTTCCCCTGCATTTCTTCGTGTATTAATATAATCAACTAATACAATGGCATTATTAACAACTATCCCTGCCAACATAATTACTCCAATAAACGCAGGTACACTTAATGATCTACCCGTTAAAAATAAACCCAGTACCCCTCCAGCAAAAGCCAATGGTACAGATAACATAATTGTAAAAGGGTGAAGCAATGATTCAAATTGAGATGCAAGAATCATATACACAAAAACCACCGCCAACAATAATGCCAATGATAAATCACTAAAAGCCTTTACCATTTCCTGATTCTCTCCACCAATAATATAGCTGTATCCCACTGGTAGTTGATATTCTGTTAGTTTTTCTTCTATATCCTTCACTACACTTCTTAAGTCTCTATCACTTATATCACTGGTAACTGAAATAACCCGAACTTGATCTACCCTACTGATGGAAGCAGGACCTTGCTGAATTGTAAGTTCTGCAATTTGATTTAACGGAACATTTAACCCTAATGGGGATGCAATGGATAATTCATTTAACCTTGCTATTCCTTCTTTGTATAAGGGGTCCCCCTTAACAATAACATCTATTTCAGAACCATCCATTTTATATCTAGTAGCCACCTGTCCCGAAATCATCCCTCTTATAGAAGAGGCGATTTGTCCAGCAGTTAACCCATACTGAGATGTATAGTTCCTATTTAGTTGAATTTGCAACTCTGGTATACCTTCATTCAAACTATTTTTAACTTCTTCCGTTCCCTCTACACCCTTTATTATTTCCACAAAATCATTACCAATTGCCTTTAATTGTTGTAAGTCATCTCCTTTTATAGAAATACTAATGGGAGCTGATCCACCACTAAAGCTCATTGTATTAGAAACTGCCTCAACAGATATTTCTGCACCAGGAATATCTTTAATTTTTTCCCGTACTTCATTTACAACTTCTCCTGTACTTCTTTTTCTTTCTCTAATAGGTTTTAAAGAAACAGTTATCGTCCCTCTATTGATGGATGCACTACCTACAAAATTATTACCTGAAGAACCTATTGTGGAAGCTACCCCTACTATTTCATCTATGTCTTGTAGTAGTTCCTCCACCTCTCTAACCACTTCATTTGAACTGGTTAATGTAGCACCCAAAGGTAGGCTAACTTTAATTGTTAATTGCCCTTCATCCATTTGTGGGAAAAATTCTGCTCCTATCTTAACAATTGAGGTCATACTTAGAATGAAAACCAGTACCCCAATCATAATAGTTGTTTTTCTAAAACTAAGGGCTTTCTTTAAGATTTTTTTATAACCCTCTTCAAAACTTTTAAACAAGCCATCAAAAGCATTATAAATAGCATCCATCATCCAATAAATTCCTCGTCGTTTTTGCTCTTTCTTTTCCTCCACCTTTAACAACTTAGATGCCAACATTGGAATTAATGTTAGTGAAACCATTAAAGACGCTCCTAACGACAAGGATACAGTAAGGGCTAGTTGTTTAAAGATTGTTGATGTTATTCCTTCAACAAACACAATGGGAAGAAAAACAGCTACTGTTGTTAAGGTGGAAGCCACCACCGCCATAGCTACTTCATTCGCACCTTTAATTGCCGCTTCTTTTCTTGAAAATCCCTCTTGTCTAAAACGATAAATATTTTCCAATACTACAATGGCATTATCCACCAACATACCTACCCCTAATGCCAATCCTCCTAAAGTCATTAAATTCAGCGTAATTCCATTGAAATATATTAAAATGAAAGTTGCAATTACTGAAATAGGTATAGCCGTTCCTATAATTAAAGTGGTTCTAACATTTCTTAAAAACAAATATAAAATTACAATGGCTAATAATCCACCTATCAAAGCATTTCTCATTACATTATTAATTGATTGTTGAATATATTCTGATTGATCCATCATTACTGAAATTTCCATATTGGGATATTTCAATTGAATTTTTTCAATTTCTTCATTAACTTGATTGGCTACGATTACAGTATTAGTACCCGATTGTTTTTGAATCGACACATTAATACTTCTCTGTCCATTAACCCTTGAATAAGCATTAATTTCTTTATAATTTAATTGAATATCCGCTAGTTCTTCAAGAGGAACACTGCCTCCTGTGGAAAGTGGAATCATTAATTGTTTAATATCCTCTAGGTCAGTAAATTCGCCTAGTGTTCTAATGGATAGTCTTTGTTGCCCTCTAGTTATTTCTCCCCCTGGAAGATTTAAATTTTCTGCCCGTAACAATTGAGTTAATTGATCCATTGTTACTCCATAGCCCATCATTTTATTGTGGTTAGTAACAATTTCCACCTGATATTCTTGACCACCTGATACATTAACTGAAGCTACACCCTCAAGTCTTTCAAGTCTTGACTTAACAATATCTTCTCCAAATGACTGTAAAGTTGCTAAATCTTCATCTCCCGCCACAGCCACTTGCATAATGGGCATCGAATTTGGATCCACCTTTAAAATCATAGGAGCAGTAATACCACTGGGGAGCATTCCCTTAATTAAATCTATACGCTCTCTTACATCTAAAGATGCAAAGTTCATATCTGTTCCAAAGGTAAACTGAGCTATAATAATTGAATTACCTTCTGAAGACGTAGAAGTAACACTTTTAATATTATTAACAGTGGAAATAACATTTTCTAAAGGCTTTGTGATCAACTCTTCTATTTCTCTAGGTCCTGCTCCATTATAAGAAGTAACCACAGCCACCACTGGTATTTCTATTTCTGGCAGAAGGTCTATAGGTAATCTCGTTAATGACACCACCCCCATAATGACAACAATTAATGTAATCATTACCACTGTTACAGGTCTTTTTACTGATAATGTTGATAAATTCATTATTTTTCACCTCTAACTACCTTTACTTTTGAACCATCACCAACAAATTGTTGTCCTTTAACAATAACCATTTCATCTACATTAAGCCCCTCAATAATCTGAATAGTACTTTTAGTTTCCATTCCTATCTTAACTTCTTTTTCAACTGCCATATCATTTTCTACTACATAAACAAAAGTACGGTTATCTTTGTCTAATACTGCCTCTGTTCTAACTGCAATACTCTCATTTATCAGTTCTGTAGCAATCACTACACTGGCAAACATCCCAGGCTTTATTGGATGGGTGTTTTCCTCTAAACTAATTTGTACCGGATATAGGCGGGTTCTTGCATCTGCCACAGGTGATATAGACTCTATCTTTCCCGTTAATCCTCCCACTGAAATAGCAGGTATTTCCACCTTTACCGATTGTCCCACCAATAATTTATTAATGGTATTTTCAGTAACATCTATTTTTATTTTCAATTCTTTTGTATCTACTATAATAACTGCTGGTTGTGCGTTAGATGCCATTTCTCCAGCCTTTACATTAACTATTGACACGATGCCATTAATAGGAGCAGTAACAATAGTATTATTTGTATTTGACAAAGCCTGTTGATAACCCAATTCTGCCTGTTGTAATTGTATCTTTGAAATTTCCAATGGCTTTTCTGAAGCTGCCATTTGGGCTTGCTCATATTGGCTTTTGTTCATTAGTCCCTGTTCATATAGTTCTTTTGCTTTTTCATAATTTAACTTAGCAGCATCAATTTGCTCTTTTGTTCTTTCATAGTTTATCTTTGCCATTTCCACAGATAACCTAGTTTGTTCAACCTGTTGTCTAATATCCTTATCATCTAAGATAAACAGTATATCCCCTTGTTTTACTTCACTACCCACTGTAACATTTACTTGGTTTACTTTACCGGGTAACTTAGGTAACACCATTATTTCTTTTTGAGGATGTATCTTTCCATTTAAATTTGTTTCATTTGAAATTTCAGTTAACTTTACAACTTCAATCTCTACAGGAGTATATTCTTCTGTTTCCACCTCATTGTCAGCATTAACCTTGTTTTGTTTATTACTACAACCCATTGCCATCATTACTAATGTTACTATAAGTACTAATAAAAGCATTCTTTTTTTCATCCTTTTCCCTCCATCTATTTGAATCATTACAAAACTGACTGGTCAGTCATTTTAATTCTAACCTAATTTTATCCACTAGTAAATAAAATTTTAACTCTTGTTTTAATCTTTCCCTCCTACATTTAATCACTGTATCAAAACACCAAATTAGTGTATGAAATAACACTAGTAAATTACAAAACATAAATATAATATTCAACTATGTAAAAAAATTGGGCTTATATAATTAAAGAACATTACTAATGGAATGCTCTACAGACAAGAAGGCAATAGCAAAATATAACATTTTAATTTGGCATGGAAATTGCTCTAGTATATAACTATCTTTTCATAGAGGGGGTTATCACTTAAGGGAAATTTCATAATTTAAATTTAAACTAGAAAAAAATCTATAATAAAATTCTTAGACTTTAAAGAGGAGGAACAAACAAATATGTTCAAAAAACTAATACCCATGTATCTTATTTATGTAATTTATTTTCTAGGAATAGGTATGGTTTCAAGTGGTATTGTCCTTATGCCCTTTAACTATGTACGGTACTCCATTATCCTATTCACTGGCCTTATTTTATTTAGTTCAGGGTCATTTGTTAATGAGTTTGTAATTGATAAAAAAGAAGCTTCTTTAAGAAAAGTCCTTCGTTTGATAGCAGTTTCTTTAACATTGGCGATTGGAATAGGTATGATTAGCGGAGGAATCTCTCATTTTAAAGAAAGTCCAACCTATGTTTCCTACCTAATACCATTAGGCATCGTTATTTCCTTCATAAGTTATACCCTTAAAAATGGTTATCCATTGAAGAGAAAAGAAAAAATTATATTACTAACAGGAATTGTAACAATTGGGCTATTGGCTCATATCGGACTATCCACCATGGCTAATAACTATTTAGCTAATGAAAATGTTCCCGAAGGTGGAGATATATTTATGAACAAGCACAAATAAATGTACATTTTATATTTATCAATATTGTCTCAAATATTTCATATTGACCACCACAAGATAAAGTGCTAAAATTAAACCTTAGTTTTCCAATCAAAATACTATGAATTAAAAGGAGGAAATAAAATGTTATTTAAAAGAAAACATATTTTAGTTGTTTCAATAGTCCTATTAGTTATGCTGGTAATGGCTGGTTGTCGTTCAAATCCTACTACAGTAGTAAATGAAACCAATGGAGTTCCAAAGATTATTAAAATTGGTACATCTGGTGGATATCCACCCTTTACGTTTATGAAT
This sequence comes from uncultured Alkaliphilus sp., assembly GCA_938074565.1. Classification (GTDB taxonomy): domain Bacteria; phylum Bacillota; class Clostridia; order Peptostreptococcales; family Natronincolaceae; genus Alkaliphilus. Next base: position 14,532 of record CALJEQ010000041.1, read on the forward strand.
ACTGATGGTAAGTTAGATGGCTTTGAAATTGATGTATGGACTGAATTAGGTCAACGAATTGGTTATGAAATCGAGTTCCAAACAGCTGAATTTAGTGGATTATTCGGCATGTTAGATACCGACAGAATTAATACTATCTCCAACCAAATTACCATGACAGAAGCAAGAAAAGAAAAATATCTTTTCCCTACTCCCTATGTTTTTTCTGGAGCACAGTTAATTGTTAGAAATGGTGATGAAAGTATTAAAAGTCTAGAAGATCTAAAAGGTAAAAAAATTGGTGTTAGTTTAGGTTCTAATTACGAAGAATTAATAAAAAATTATGATGTAAATAATGAAATTGAAGTTATTACCTATGAAGACTTTATTGGTTCTTTACAGGATGTATCGTTGGGTAGAATTGATGCTGTAATGAACGATAAGCTGGCTGCTATTATTAATATTCAAAAATCTGGTTTAGACCTACAATTGGGTGGAGACCCTGTTAGTCCTTTAGAAAACTCCTTCCCCTTCGTTAACAATGAAGAAAATGCAGCTTTAATTGAAATCATTAATGAAGCCATTATTGAAATGAGAACAGATGGAACTTTAAATGAAATCTCAAATAAGTGGTTTTCTGTAGATATTACCAGCAAATAATTTAGAAATGGTGATGAATAATGAACAGCAATATTGATTTTTCCTATATGTTGCAAGTTTTTCCACGGATTTTGAGGGCTGTTCCCTTAACTCTAGTTCTAGCCACTATATCCATGACCTTCGGGTTAGCCTTAGGTATTATATTGGCATTAATACGGTTTTTTAAATTAAAGTATTTGTATCTTTTTTCAAAGATTTATGTATCTTTTTTCAGGGGAACTCCACTTTTAGCTCAATTATTTCTACTATACTATGGTGTTCCTCAAATCATTCCTCAATTTGCAAAGATGACGGCCTACTCAGCTGCCATCATTGGTTTAAGTCTCCACAGTAGTGCATATATGGCTGAAATTATCCGTGGAGCTATTAATTCAATCGATAAGGGACAAATGGAAGCCTCTTTATCAGTAGGAATGACACGTATGCAGGCTATGAGAAGGGTTATTCTTCCCCAAGCAGTGAGGGTTGCAATCCCTTCACTGGGAAATTCATATATCAGTCTGTTAAAGGAATCTTCACTAGCCTTTACACTAGGAGTTGCTGAAATGTTAGCTCAGGCTAAGATGTCTGCTGCAGCCTCCTATCGCTTCTTTGAAAGCTATTTAGCAACACTGTTGGTTTTTTGGATGATTACTTTGTGTATTAACTTTTTACAAAATAAATTAGAGACTAGATTGAATAAAGCATATTAAAGGGTGATTAACATGTTAAGTACAAAAAATCTGCATAAAGCCTTTGGTGATCTTAAGGTATTAAAGGGTATAAATTTAGAAGTTAAACAAGGGGAAGTGGTGGTTATTATTGGCCCCTCTGGTTCTGGCAAGTCTACTTTTTTAAGATGTCTAAACTACCTGGAAATCCCAGAAAAAGGTAGCATCAGTATTGATAATATTTCTACAGAAGCCCAACAGCTTAGTTCAAGGGAAATTATAGCTTTACGAAGAAATACTGCTATGGTATTTCAAAACTATAATCTCTTCAAAAATAAAACCACCCTAGAGAATGTTATTGAATCACTACTGGTGGTACAGAAGATACCTAAGGAGGAAGCCCTTAAGTTAGGGGAATCCCTTTTGACTATTGTGGGATTATCTGAAAAAAGAAATAGTTATCCATCTTCCCTTTCTGGAGGACAACAACAAAGGGTTGCCATCGCAAGAGCAATGGCAGTAAATCCAAAAGTTATTTTATTTGATGAACCAACCTCTGCTTTAGACCCTGAATTAGTGGGGGAAGTCTTAAGCGTTATCCGTAAATTAGCTGATGAAAATATGACTATGATCATTGTTACCCATGAAATGGCCTTTGCCCGCGATGTGGCAGATCGAGTAATATTCATGGATGAAGGTGTCATTGTGGAAGAAGGACCTCCTACAGACCTATTCTTTAAACCCAAAGAAGAACGTACTAAGCGATTTTTGGGTCAGGTTGTTAACAAGTAGTACAGACATTACTTCTAACACAAGTTATTCATCTAACCCATTTACCTATAGTTGAGTAAGACCTTTAATATTAATTTTGTAATGTAAAATTTACATATAATATTAAAGGTCTTTTTTTCTATTTTATTAGTATTTTATTAGTATTTTTTCTTAATTATATTATATTTAATTACATATCGATTCTCCTTTTAATATATTGTGTTTTTTGTCAAAACTATGAGATTAGTCATTGTGGTAGAAGAATTATTATGAGGTGCCTATAGGCGCTGCGGAGACTTTCTTTTTTAACGCTAAATACTGAAAACATCATAAAATATTATACGATACTCCATTTTACCTTTAGAATCTTTTATCTTTTTAAACATTTCTGTATCTTTAATATAATTAATATCATCAATAATCTCTATACATTTAAGATTTAGCTCTTTATTATTTTTATATGTTATTTGAAGGGTCATATTGTCTTCCCCTTTAATATTTATATAGGCTCCATTTAATGTAGAAAATATATATTCATTATCTATTACTATTTCTTTAATCCTTTTATCTTCATTATTTGTAAAAATATAAAAAGGTGCTTCATTATGAGCTGTTTTTATAATTAACTTAACTGTTTTTAAGTCTTTCTCTATATTAACATCTTCCTGTATGACTTCAATATCTGTTTTTGGTATATCTAAGTAGGGTGCATCCTTCACCCAACTGATGGAACCATATTCTATATCTTCTATCCTATACTCATCATCATCATATAATTTTATAAAATTATAAATATCCTTATCTGCAATAGCCCATTTATTAGTACCTTCATTGTTATCATAAATGTACCTTAGTTTATTATCGTACCCACCTATTAGATTTATACTGGGATCTCCCATATCAACAACAGGATATAGATAATCATATCTTAAAAGAGATACTCCAGATATTAATAAAAATAATATTATAAAGCAACATCTTTTTTGGTTTTTTAATAAATGAGGAAAAATAAAACCTAGTATAGCCACTATAAATACAATTATAGATTTATAATTTTTTGCACCTATACATTGAGCTGCCAAGGTAATTACTGGATAGTAAACAGGTATAAGTAATATTACAGGAACTATAGTAAATAGTGCTTCATTGCTACTAAATACATGTTGTCTTTTTTCATTCACTATTAAAATATATAATACTACTATTTGTAACAAAGTCATCCAGTAAAATATATAATTTCCAGTGGGAATGATTCTAATTGAAGCTAATGTTATTATCATCCATACAATTATATTTGCTACATAAATGTTTTTATAATTAATTTTATAACTAATAATACTATATATAGCAGTTACTACTGACTGTATAAGTAGAGCTACCCCCAGTAAAAGCCCTAAAGAAGAATATGTATGACTCATAAACTTAATTTCAAGTTCCCTACTAAATAAAGCTAAAAACTTTTGAAAATAGGGAAAAATACTATATATCATTACACCAATTATACTATGGACTAAAACTGCAATTAACGTAGTACTTATACTAATATACTTATATTTAATACTAAGAGTTATTACCATTACTCCAAAAATAACTATTACTAACATAAAAAAGTATGAAAGAAACTGTGAATATACAACAAAATAATTAAGAAAATTAAAGTAAATTGCATTTTTAGTGGACTGTAGATTATTAATATCTATTGATCCATAATGTTTAATAAGAGATTGCATTATCCTTCCTTGTTGTTGAAAAGTGTCCATACTTATATTTTCTAAAGAATCAGACATTGTATGATAATTCCAAGGACTACCAATGAAAGCAAAATTTAAACCTTGTACTTTAGCATTAGAAAAACAAGTATAGTCAGTATCGTTTGGTATCATTTTATATACATCTTTTAATAAAGAATTACTAATTACCTTATTTTTAGACTTTACAAATTCTCTAATTGTGAAATAATCTCCTTGAGTTGTTTCAAACATTAACATTGCCCCACTGGTTCCCTTTGCCTCAAAATTTATGACAAAACTTACTTCCTGCATCAAAGGGTGACTTTCTACAAACTTTTTAGCACCTAAAAGCCCCTCTTCTTCCCCATCAGTAAATAGAAAGATGATATCATTCTTTAATAAATCTCCTTTTTTAATAAGTCTTATGTTTTCAAGCATCGATGCTACTGCTATTCCATCGTCACTTGCCCCTGGTGAAGTTGGAACCGAATCGTAATGGGCTACAATCATAACACCCCCTGAAGAATTAGTCCCTTCTATTTTCACCATAATATTTGTTAGGAGGGATGGTTTTGAAAGTATGTTTTCTTCTGCAATATACTCCTCTTGAATAATAGGTCTTAACCCATAACTCTCTATAGTATTTATAATATATTCTTTTACAAGATAATGCTCTTTACTATTTCTAGGATGAGGTTTACTAGCTATATTAGGCATATGTTTATATGCAGTTTCCGCTGAGAAAATAAGTTCATCTGTACTGTTGTTAGGTTTTAATGTTACTTTTATACTCAATGACGTAAAAATTAAACTAAATAATAAAAGTGTTAGTATCAAAAACATTGCAGTAGGCTTATTAACCTTAATGTATTTCATGTGTTTTCTCCTTTAGTTTTTGAATTATTACTTTATATTTAATACTTGTTTGTTTAATTCACTAGTAAACAAACAGATATAACTAATGTTAATTGTACCACATGTGCATAAATGGGTCAAATTAACTTTTTTGTTAATTACCAGCCTTGAATATAATAATTAAAATTGAATTATTAATATTACAAATATTCATTAATTTTTTTTACAACTAAAGGAGTTACTTTATTTTAAACCAACTTATTAAGGTCTCTTTTATAATATAAATTTACATGATATAATTATCTAAATACGATAACTAAATTCGATAATAAGTTTAAATTAATTATAAGGAGAGGACTAATTAGTGTCAGATAAAGTCTTACGTAAATTATTTTTAGGTTTTATCCATATCCATATCCTTCATCATGCTGCAAAAGAACCTTTTTTCGGTACATGGATGATGGAAGAATTGCGGGAACATGGTTATGAGATTAGTCCCGGTACTCTATATCCCATACTCCATAGTCTAGAAGAAAGCGAACTATTAACTAAATATGAAAAAAATTATAAAGGTAAAATAAGAAAGTATTACTCCATTACCCCCAAAGGGGAAGTCATTTTAAAAGAGGCTAAGAATAAAGCCTATGAATTAATAAAAGAGTTAGAAGAATAAGGAGGGTTTTTATGTTTAAAATTCAAAAATTGCAATACAAAAATATACTAAATATAGAGAATTTAATTATTCCACATAATAAAATAACTTGTATCATTGGCGAAAGTGGCAGTGGTAAAACAACGCTACTGAGGATGTTAAATAAATTAATTAGTCCTGATAAGGGTACTATTTTCTATAACAAAATACCTCTTACAGAAATGGATTCAATTGAACTAAGGAGACAAGTCGTGATGCTTCCTCAATCTCCTGGAATTTTTAAAGGAACAATAAAAGATAATTTATTAATAGGTCTAGAGTTTTCAGAAAAGCCAATGGTTTCTGATGAAGAACTTACAAAAATTCTTGAAATTGTAAACTTAAAAAAGGCATTAGATAATGTTGCTGAAAAATTATCCGGTGGTGAGAAACAAAGATTAGCTTTAGGTAGAATTATTTTAATGAACCCAGATGTTCTATTATTAGATGAACCATCTTCTGCCTTAGATGAAGATACCGAATTAATGATCATTGAAAAGTTAGTCACCTACTGTAAAGAAAGAGATAAAACCCTTATTATGGTCACTCATTCCAAAAAAATTGCCCATACCTTTGGTGATACTCTTATCAAAATTAAGAATGGTGAAATAGTAAATCAAGAGGAGGTGTAAACATGGACGGTATAATTCAACTTCAAATGTGGCAAATGGCTTCTGCATATCTTTTTATTATCTTATTATTATTTATTGTTCGTTTAAAAGGAATACCCAGAGAAAAAGAAATTTTGATTTCCACAGTAAGAATGACATTACAGTTAATTTTAACGGGTTACGTTCTTGTTTATCTATTTGATAATATAAACCCTCTATACACAATACTTACAATAATAGTAATGGAAACATTTGCAATCTCAAACATATATAAACGAATGAAGAATAAATTAAGTAAAAAAATTAAAAGAGTTATTGCCTTTTCAATGGTTTTTGGTACTCTTTTTAGCTTGCTTTATTTCCTATTGGTGGTTATTAATATTTCTCCGTGGTATGACCCTAGATACTTTATACCAATAGCAGGAATGATTATAGGTAATTCTATGACTGGAATATCACTTGGAGTCAGTAGATTAATAGACGGTTTACGGGATCAAAGTAACTTGGTGGAAACGGCCTTAATGCTAGGAGCTACCCCTAAACGTGCCACCAAAGAAATGGTAAATAACGCATTTGATGCTGCCATTCTACCCACCATCAATTCTATGGTGGGTATGGGCATTGTTTTTTTACCAGGTATGATGACAGGTCAAATACTATCTGGTGTCTCTCCTTTAACCGCAATAGAATATCAAATAGCCATCATGTTAGGTATTGTGGGAAGTGTTGCCCTTACAGTTATTATATTTGTTCAATTGGGCTATCGTACCTTCTTTAATAAAGAACATCAATTAATTATGGAAGATCACTAACAGTTTAAAGGTTATATTAGTCTTTAAGTCAACATAAAAAAACTCCTTTTCTAAATGAAAAGGAGTTTTTTTATTTATAACTATATTTTGTACTTAAAATTCATTATTTATTAAAATCTTAAACTAATCTATTGACTAAATGGTATATATATCAGAAAATTCAACAGTTATTTTTTCAACAAGATTTTTGTTATAATCATTATTATTTAAGTCTATACTATCTTCTTCTAAAATATTTACGGGAAGTTTTATATTAAATTGACTACCTTCTCCAATTGTACTTTGCACACTAATTTCACCATTTAATACGCATACAAGACTCTTTACTAAAGATAATCCTATTCCACTTCCCTCAGCTTTCTTATATAAAGCCCCATCGATTTGTCTAAAACGCTCAAAAATTGTTTCTAATTTATCTCTAGGTATTCCAAGCCCTGTATCCTTTACCGAAATAATAATATTTTCCTTTTCATCAAAAATAGAAACAAAAACATCTTTTCCCACATCTGTATATTTAATAGCATTTGATAGTAAATTTAATATAATTCGCTCTATTATATTTATATCACACGCCATAATTTTTTCTTCCACATTAGTATCAAAAGTAATAGTTATTCCTTTGTTTTGTGCTAATACTGCTATAGATTGAGTTATTTCTTCTACTACATGTATAATATCATAATTGCTGTATTTTATACTAAATGCATTTGAATCTAGCTTTGTAATATCTAATAAATTATTAATTAATCTAAGTAATCGAAAACAATTCTGCTTCATAATTGGAAGCCATTTTGTTAGTTGCTTGGGGTCAAATTCTGATGGTGAATTAAAAGTATAATAATCCAATAATTGTATTGTACCCAAAATTACATTTAATGGCGTCTTAAATTCATGGGATATATTAGCAAAAAATTCTGTTTGTAGCCGTTCATGTTCCAATGATTTACTTAGTAGTTGTTGATTTTCTTCCATCATTCTAAATAAAAGCTTTTCTGCTTCTTTTCTAGCAGAAATATCAGTATGCGTACCACACATACGTAAAGGTTTACCATCTGCATCCCATATGGCTTGCCCTGCATCCTGGATCCAAACAATACTACCATCTCTTTTAACCATTCTATATTCAACATTATATTCAAGTGTTTTTTTACTAATATAATCATTTAGGGTTTCCGTAACCCACTCATAATCTTCAGGATGTATTAGATTTTCCCAAGCCATAACAGTATCAGGTATTTCATTTACTCCATACCCTAATCTTTCTTTCCATTTAACAGGTAACATGACTTGATTTGTTACCACATTCCAGTCCCAAATTCCATCTGTGGTATTGTTAATAACAAATTCATACTGATTTTGATAAATGTTTACCTTATGTTCCAAATCTTTTATTTTTCTTATATTTCTACTGGCATGATGGTAGATTGTAATTACACTCATAATAACAAGACAAGCTCCTTTAAGGAACAATCTATATTTATTGGCTATATCTTCTAAAAAATAACTTATTATTTTATCTGAAATCAAAATCCAACTTATTGAAACTAGCATATATAAACTAATTATCTTCACAATATTTGTATTATCACCTTTTAAAAAACAACTAAGTTTCCACCTGCTTTTATTAGTATACTTGTTTTTTTCATCTTTTGTATCATAATAATAATTTATCCCATGCATGAATATCCCCCTATAAACTATTTATAAAATTCAGCTTCTATGCCATTAATCTCATCTTGGTGGACTGTTCTACTTCTCTATAATTTATATTATGATGGGATTAATACGTAGTATGGAAAAGTTCACTCATCCAATACCCTACTATTTACAATTTATTTTATTCTTTAATTATACTTCGATTATATAATATATTAAACTAAAAAAACCACGATTATTTAAATATTTATTAACTTGTTACTTTTGTTTTAGGACTTAAAAATCACAAAAGATATAATATATAATTATATACTTCTATAATTAATGCATATATCCTTTTAATTCATTAACTTATTATTGACTTTTTTGTATATAGTTATTATACTAACCATTATAAGGGGGGATATATATGAAATATAATTTAGGGTATTTATTAAGCAAAGCATCCCGTCAAACAAAATGGGAATTAAACCAACAATTAAGTACTATTGGCCTCACCTCTTCTCAATGGGCTGTTATTAAAGATGTCTCTATCCAAGAAAATAATAACAATATATATATAACACTTACATCTGCTTCAATTGCTGAAAGGCTGAATAGCGATCGACCAACTATGTCAGGTATTATCCATCGTCTTATTAAATATGGTTGGATCTATAGAGAAGATAACCCAGAAGATAAACGATCCCATATTATTAGATTAACATCTAAAAGTAAAGAATTATTACCTCAACTTGAAGAAGTTAGTGATGCAACAATAGAGAAGGCAATGAAGGGCTTTAGTGATAAAGAACTGATACAATTTAGAGAGTATCTTAATAGAGTTCTAGACAACCTTTGTTAAACAAACTAATACTGATAAAAATCTCTAAATCTAAAGAATAAAAAATTCAGCCACCCACAACGTATATAAAAATACGTAAGGTGCTGAATTTTTTGCTTTCTTTTGTTATTTATATTAAACCAATATAGTTACCATTTTCTTTTAGCCATTTTCGTCTAACCTGATAGTCCTCCATGTAAGTTTCAACTAAACTCCAAAACTTATTAGAATGATTCATTTCCATTAAATGACATAACTCATGTACAATAACATAATCAATAATTTCTACAGGTGCCATAATCAGTTTCCAATTTAAGTTAATATTCTTTTTAGAACTACAACTACCAAACCTAGCCTTTTGATCTTTTATTTTTACATCATTGGGGAATAAACCAATTTTATTACTGAAAAAATGTAGTCTTTCTTTTAGAAACGTATTAGCCTCTTCCCTAAACCACAATAATAAGAGCTTCTTTATATTATCTTCACTATCTTCACATTTTATATAAACTACTAAATAACCATTTTCCCGTTCGACATAATCCTTCTTTTTATTAAGGTTTTTCATTACTTTTACTATATAAGATTCTCCTAAATAATTAAATAACGCCCCTTCTTTAAACTGTATTTTAGGTACTACTACATCTTCCAAAGCTTTTAGTTTTTCAAGTATCCATTTGGTATTTTTATAGATTACTTCTTCAACTTGCTTTTTAGATGTATGATTTGGTGCAGCCACCTTCACCCCATCCTTAATACCAATGGAGATTCCTATAGTCTTACGTTTAGACCTTACCAGCGTATATAAAATTTCATTATCTTCAATCATAATACTATATTTTTTCATTTTTATTCAATTCTCCAATCTATTTCTCCAAAACCCCTTTCTTTTAGAAAAGTATTTGTCTTAGAAAAAGGCTTACTGCCCCAAAATCCTTTATTGGCAGACAACGGACTGGGATGGGGGGATTTTAGAATTAAATGATGGGATGAAGTAATAAGTGCTTCCTTAACAATGGCGTCTTTACCCCATAAAATATATACCACAGGTTTTTCTCTATTATTTAATAGAGTAATTACTTCATCAGTAAAACACTCCCAACCTATTCCCTTATGGGAGTTTCGTAGTTTATGCCTAACAGTTAACACTGTATTTAATAATAAAACACCTTCCTTTGCCCATTTCACTAGATAGCCATGATTAGGTATTTCACAACCTAGATCATTTTTTAATTCTTTAAAGATATTTTTTAAAGATCTAGGTATATCTATACCAGGTTTAACAGAAAAACTAAAACCGTGGGCTTGTCCTTCCCCAGGATAAGGATCTTGTCCTAAAATAACCACTTTCGTATCTTGATAAGATGTGTACTTAAGGGCATTGAAAATATCCTCTTTTCTGGGATATATAGTCGCTTCCTCATATTCCTTAGCTAAAAATTGCTTCAAACTCAAATAATTAGGTTTATCAAAACTCTTTTCTAATAAACCCTTCCAATCATTCTCTAATCTAAGTTCTAACATTTTTGAAACCTCCAATATTATTGTCTAACAATATAAATTCGATATTACCTTTACTATTCCTTTATTGAAATATTTCTTTATAACATCCACCTTTTAAGACAAATATCATCCTAAATACCCTATAAGCCTATGAACCTATTGGTAATATAAAGAATAAACTATTCTATATATTAGCTAATTAGTTATTTAAGTACCAGTAAAGGGAGTGTCTGCCTATGGGTTTTATAGTAGATTTAATTGCTGATAGATTTAGAGACCAAAGTTTTGACATCGCAAAAGAAGACTACAAATTTATGAAAATTAAAAAGGCCAAAGAAGAAATAAAAGAAAAATATCCCAATATAGAACTAATAGATATGGGTATTGGAGAGCCTGATGTACCTGCATATACTGAAATAGTTAATGTTCTTTCCAACGAGGCAGGTAAACCAGAAAATAGATGGTATGCTGATAATGGCATTAAAGAATTTCAAGAGGCGGCTGCCAATTATCTAAAAAACGTCTTTGGTATAGATGATCTTAATCCTTCTAAAGAAATTTTACATGGAATTGGTGCAAAGTCGATACTGTCTATGTTACCACTTTGCTTTATCAACCCAGGTGATATTACCCTCACTACATTACCTGGTTATCCTATAATTGCCACCCACACAAATTATTTAGGTGGAGTAGTTTATGGTCTTCCATTAACAAAATCCAATAATTTCTATCCTGACTTTACAAATATACCCAATATAATTCTTTACCGTTCTAAGTTATTATATATAAATTATCCCAATAACCCCACTGGTCAAGTGGCTACTAAGGATTTTTATGAAAAAGTAGTTGAGTTTGCCCACAAAAATAATATTGTAGTGGTGGCAGATTCTACCTATGCTCCCTTAACCTTTGATGGTGAAAAACCCATCAGTTTCTTATCAGTAGATGGAGCTAGAGAAGTTGGTGTAGAAATCCATTCTTTATCTAAAGCTTTTAATATGACTGGCTGGAGATTGGCTTTTGTTGCGGGTAATCAAGAAGCCATTAATATTCTAGGAAGTGTTAAAGCTAATTCTGATTCTGGTCAATTTCGAGGAATACAAAAATCTGGTGTCTATGCTTTAAACCATCCAGAAATTATCCAACAAAACTGCTATAGATATTCAAGAAGATTTGATCTTTTAGTTGAAGCCCTACAGGAAGTTGGTTTTAATATAGAAAAACCCAAAGCCACCTTTTACTGTTATCTTCCTATTCCTAAAGGCACAGTGGATGGTACTATTTTTAACAACGCCGATGACTTTTGCATGTATTTACTAGAAAAAGCTTTTATTTGTTCTGTACCCTGGAACACCCCTGAACCCTATATACGCCTTTCGGTAACTTTTGAAGCCGAAAACCTAGAAGATGAAATAAGAATAATAAATGAAGTAAAGGAAAGATTATTAAAACTTCAACTGGTGTTTTAATCTAGACTAAATTTTTTTGACTTACCTATAATCTGAAATAGTAAGGAGATAGTTTAATACTATCTCCTTATCTTATTATTTATATTTTTATAATTAATTGACATCATATCCAATGGCAATTCTTCTATAGAGAAAAATATTAATATAGGTTACAACTCAAAGCGGTATCCTACCCCCCATATGGTATGAATATATTTAGGGTTAGAAGGGTCTAGTTCTATTTTTTCTCTTACTCTTCTAATGTGAACCGTTACTGTGGCAATATCTCCTAATGACTCCATTCCCCACACCTTATCAAATAATTCATCCTTTGTATAAACTCTATTAGGATTAGATGCCAATAAAGTCAATAAATCAAATTCTTTTGTGGTTAAAGTAATTTCCCTTTCATTAACAAAAACCCTTCTTGACGTCTTATCTATACTTAACCCACGAATTTTGATTTCTTCTTTCTCACCATTATTTTTGTTTGTAGAAAGTCTATCATATCTAGAGAGGTGCGCCTTAACCCTTGCCACCAATTCGCTGGGGCTGAAGGGTTTTGTTATATAATCATCTGCTCCCAAACCTAAACCCCTAATCTTATCTACATCTTCTTTTTTAGCAGAGATCATTAATATAGGAATGTCCTTTACTTTACGAATTTGCCTACATATTTCAAAGCCATCCATCATAGGTAGCATTAAATCTAAGATAATTAGATCATAACTTTCTTCTAAGGCTTTTTTCAGTCCTATATCACCTTGTTGTTGAATGTCAACAGAAAAACCATTTACTTCTAGGTAGTCCCGCTGTAGTTCTGCTATGGTAATTTCATCCTCAATAATTAAAATTTTCTTCATCAATTTCACCTCTATTATTTTCTGTACTTTCATTTAAAGTAAAAAATATGCTTGTTCCTTTGTTTACTTCACTTGTAGCCCATATTGATCCCCCATGTTCTTCAATTATTCTCTTGGCGATGGCTAGACCTAAACCACTTCCACCTGTATTAATATTTCTAGAGGGGTCAACACGATAAAACCTATCGAAAATAAAGGGTAGAAATTCTTGAGGGATACCCTGTCCATTATCTTTTATTTCAATTAAAACATCAGATTTTTTTCCATTTGATTTTATTAAATGAACCTCTATTCTGCCGTCCTCTTTATTCATATACTTAACTGCGTTATCTATAACATTCCCAATTACCCTTTTTAGTTTTTCTCTATCCGCTAACACCAATGGAATATTTTTATCTTCATATAATTGTAGTTTGATGCCCTTGCCTTCTAAATCAAACTGCAACTCCTCCATTAAGTCTCCTAAAAATTGTACCATATTTACTTTTTCAAAATGAAATGGAAGTCTTTTTATATCTAACTTTGAATAAAGTAGTAATTCGTCAATTAAACGATCCATGTCACTTGCCTTAGTGTATATGGTTTTAATGTAGCGTTCCTTTTTTTCAGGAGAATCCGCCACGCCATCCATAATTCCTTCCACGTAACCTTTAATTGCTGTAACAGGAGTTTTTAGATCATGGGATATATTAGACATTAACTCATTCCTGTTTTTTTCATATTGTAATTGTACTTCTATGGAATCCTTTAATTTTAATCTCATGTCCTCAAATGCATCACAAAGTTGACCGATTTCATCCTTTGAATGACACTGTACCTCAAAGTCTAAATTTCCTTTCTTTATTTGATTAGTGGCTTCTTCTAATGCCTTTAAAGGATTTAGAATACTTCTAGATACAGCTAAGGTTAATATCCCATTAGTTAAAATAATAATTGCCACAATAACCAATAATAGAGTAATAATAAATGACCTAAAATTATTGGCTACAAAACTCATATTAATAATGAAGTATACACTGCCAAAACTACCATCTTCAAAATAAAAATCGTGTTGTTTAATTAAATGAATTTTGTTATCTATTAATACACGTTCATGCTTCTCTTTAATAAAAGAACCAAACTTTTGTAATTTACCATCAAACTCCACATGTTGAAATAACTCTGAAGTGTATATAATTTCATTGTTTTTACCAATAACAATACCTGCATTAACTTTACTTAGTTCTATATCTAGATTTTGTATTACTTCCAAATCTGCTATATTATTAGGATCACCTTGTGAAATCTGTCTAACTTTTTCAACAAGTTGAGGGTCTTTATCCATAAATTCTCTAATGGACCGTTCAGTAAACGGAGTATCATACACTGCTTCTATTTGACGAATGTATATTTGAGCAATAAATACTGCGGCTAAAACGGACAATGTGATTGGAATAACCAACATTGCTACATAAGAAGCCCTTAGTCGATCCCTTATGGACATTAACCCTCTCCCCTTTCTTATTCGTAACGTAATGCATCAATTGGATTTAATGCCGCTGCCTTTTTAGCAGGATAAATTCCGAAGAAAATTCCTACAACTGATGAAAATACTATGGCACCCACCACTGAAGCTATGGATAAAGAAGGAGATATATTTGCTAAACTTCCAATTAATTCTGCTCCTACAATACCCAAAATCATTCCAATCACGCCCCCTATTAAAGATAAGATAGAGGATTCCATTAAAAATTGTATCATTATATTGTTAGTAGTTGCACCGATGGCTTTTCTAATACCAATTTCCCTAGTTCGTTCTGTAACGGAAACCAGCATAATATTCATTACACCAACTCCACCCACTAAAAGAGATATTGCTGCCACCGCCGCTATAAAGGCAGTGAATATACCTAATACATTATTTATTTGATCCAATTGAGATAAGGCATTTTCAGCTTTATAAATGTCTCTTCCTCTATTGTTGTGTCTAGCTTCTAATATGTTTACCGCTGAATTTCCTGCCATTTCCCCTTCTCCTTGAGTAATTGCCATTAAAGCAACTTCATCAATTAAAAAATCGTCAGGATATAAGTTCTTCAAATAGGTAATGGGTACAGTTACAAAGGCAGGAAAATTTTCAGTATTTCCACCTCTAAAAGGAGTAGAGAAGCCCTTTGTTACACCAATAATTGTAGCCTTTCTAGCAGTGGTATGACTACCTATTCGTATACTTTTACCCACTACGTCTTCATATCCGAAAAGGGCAATTGCAGCACCTTCGTCTATGACAATTACAGGTCTTCCTTCTTCATACTCTCTTTCATTGAAGAATCTTCCATAAAGCACTTCTACATTATTTATATGATATAGGTCAGTATTTCCTCCACTGATAATAGCACTCTTGGTCTTTTTATCAGTAACTACAATACCCATTTTTTGTGCTGATGGAGAAATATATTGAACTGTTTCCACCCGTTCTTTAATCTGTTTTACATCTTCTAAGTTTATATAATCGCCGATTTGAGCATTGTTTCTCTCCACCTTAATATTAACTGTGGCTGCTCCTATCTTCTCAAACTCACCTGTAATTGCTTTTTGCCCTCCCTGTCCTAGAGAAACTATAGTGATTACAGAACTAATTCCTATAATTATCCCCAACATGGTGAGGAAGGAGCGCATTTTATTTGACTTAATACTAATTAAAGCCATTTTAACATTTTCTATAAAATTCATTCTGCCCCTCCTTATAATAAAATTCTATCTTTTACCAACATATCTTCTACTATATTCCCATCTCTAAAACTTACAATTCGTTTACTATGTTGTGCAATATCTGGTTCATGGGTAACCATAATAACAGTAGCACCTTCATCATTTAAGTTTTGAAAAATTTTCATTATTTCTATGGAGGATTTAGAATCTAAATTTCCTGTAGGTTCATCTGCCATAATTACATTAGGATTATTTACAATCGCCCTAGCAATTGCCACCCTTTGTTTTTGTCCCCCTGAAATTTCATTAGGCTTATGTGTAACCCTATCTTTTAAACCAACCTTCTCTAATGCTTCCATTGCCTTTTGTCTTCTGGTTTTAAAGGGAATACCAGCATAAGTCATTGGCAGTTCTACATTCTCTAAAATATTCATCCGTGGTAATAGATTAAAAGCCTGAAAAACAAAACCAATTTCTTTATTTCTAATTAGTGCCAGTTCTTGATCTGTCATACTTGAAACGTCATTACCATTTAAGGTGTACTTACCACTATTAACACGATCCAGACAACCCAATACATTCATTAAAGTTGATTTACCAGAACCAGAAGGTCCCATAACTGCCGTAAATTCTCCCTTATTTATCTGAAGGCTAATTTTGTTTAACGCATTAAAAGATTCATCCCCTGACTTATAGGTTTTTACTAAATCCGTTACAACAATCATCTGCCCTTTCCCCCTACTTCTTCACTAACAAAAGTACCCTCTTTTATAGAGCTTCTAGGGTTTAAAATAACCACTTCCCCCGCTTCAAGCCCTCCTACTACTTGTGCTTCCATATCAGATTGAAGACCTACAACAATGTCTCTTTCCTTAGCTTGCTGATCTTCTACTACAAATACATAATAACGTCCATCACGATCAGTTCTGATACTTTCAGCTGGTATTTTAACAGTTTCCTTAGCTTCACCTAATAATATATCAACATCTACACCAAAATCTACTTTTAAGCTTCCAGATTTTTCTAAAATATCAATTTCTATTCCTAATAAGGTTTCGCTTCCAGCAGTTGACATAGATCTTTTGGCAACTGGATCAACAAATAAAATTTCTCCCTTAAGAACTTCACTACCTGACCTCACAATTGTCTGTTGCCCAACTATAACTGAATTTGCATCGTATCTACCCACCGAAGCCACTGCTTTTAAATTTTCTATATCTTGTATCACAACAGCAGGTTGCATAGCATTACCCATTGCCCCCGTCACCACAGTTACCTCTGTAACAACACCACTGTTTTCTGCCACAATACGATCTTTATTTTCTTTAATTCTTTGTTTTGTTGAATCTACTTGAAGTTTTGCTAATTCAACTGAATTTTCCATCTGTTGTAGTCTCTCTTTAGAAACAGGTTGCAAACTATTTTTTTGTTGTTTCAAAGTTTCTATTTTTGCTTGTTCCATCGGGTTATTAGATTCTTCTAGTTCTTTTATTTCTTTTTCTAACTCTTTAATTTTACTGTTTATTTGTTTATCTTGATTAACTAACTCTTGCTTTTGTAGGACTGCGTTGTTGTACTGTATTTCTGCTTGCCTTAAAGTTGTATTTAAGTCTTGGGTTTCATAGGTAACCAATAAATCCCCTGCCTTTACATGATCCCCCACCTTCACATGAACCTCACTAACTTTAGCTTGTAACCCATAATACTCTCTACTGTCCTTAGACTTAATTGTAGCAGTGGTAGATAGATAAGACTGTATATCACCCACTTCTACTGACGCTGTTTTCACTTCAATAAATTTACTATTATTTTTTGCACTACCCTTAACATATAGCCCTCCAACAATGAGCAATGCCACTACACCAATAATTAACCATTTTTTTTTCATAATTTACCTCCCAGTTCACTTAGTTTTATGCTATTATAATTGTAACTGTTTATTATAAACTGCTACTAAATCAATTATTAACTTTTTATTAACTATTCATCAAGGGTGCTTTTTTAAGCAAGTTAGCTTAAATTAAATATATTATAAGGGGGATCACCATTGAAAAAAACAATCGCATACATTACAATATTTTTTGCCATTCTATTATTGTTGACTATCGATTATTTGATTATGCCAGTTTGGTCATTAAACTATGGCTTATCATTGTTTATGCTTTTCATTATAACATCAATTATAGCTGGAATAATTATTCTTTTATCAAAACACAAAATAGCTTATTACAGCTTATTATTAGTAGGATTAGTTATGTTAGTAGCAGTAGGACAATTCTTCAGAAGTTCCACTATTTTTCAGCATCAAAATAAGCGAGCCTTATTAGGAGGGGTTACAGAAAAAGAATTTTCTACAGAAATTTCTCCTGTAGACCTCTCTCGGCTACCAGAGGTTACCCCTAAGATGGCCCTTAATCTTGGGGATAAACGTTTGGGTGAAAACCTGGCTTTAGGTAGTCAAGTGACTTTAAGGGAGTTTTGGGCAAACCATGTTAATGGTGAGCTATATTATGTGGCACCTTTAGAACACACAGGTTTTTTCAGATGGATGGATAATAAACAGGGTACACCAGGCTATGTCATTATAAATGCTGCTAATCAAAGGGATGTTAGGTTAGTACAAGAAATAAATGGCTCACCTATTCAATTAAAATATCAACCAAGTAGTTATTTAGGTGATGACCTTAAAAGAAAAATATATCGTTCTGGTTATAGAAATGTGGGTTTAACTGACTTTTCCTTTGAACTAGATGATGATTTTAACCCCTACTGGGTGGTTACCCTATACAAAAACACGCTAGGAACTTCTGGGGCTGATGCCGTAGGGGTTTTAGTTGTAGACCCACAAACAGGAGAAATAGAAGAGTATGATTTAGAAAATATGCCCGACTGGGTAGATAGGGCAATTCCAATGGACATGGCAATTAAACAAGTAAACTATTGGGGTAAATTAATTAATGGTTGGTGGAATCCTTCAAAGAGAGGAATGCTTCAAACCACCAGTGGTACAAATGTAGTCTATAACGAAGGTAGAAGTTACTACTATACTGGTATTACCTCCGCTGGAGCAGATGAATCTACTATC
Organism: uncultured Alkaliphilus sp.; assembly: GCA_938074565.1. Classification (GTDB taxonomy): domain Bacteria; phylum Bacillota; class Clostridia; order Peptostreptococcales; family Natronincolaceae; genus Alkaliphilus. The sequence continues at coordinate 33,360 of CALJEQ010000041.1, forward strand.
GGTTTTATGTTATTGGATACAAGAACTAAAGAATCTGTATTATATAGAATTTCTGGTGCAACTGAAAATGCAGCTATGAAGTCAGCAGAAGGAGCAGTTCAACAATTTGAATATACTGCCACCTTCCCCATCCTAATTAATTTAGAGGGTGAACCCACCTACTATATGACCTTATTGGATAGACAGGGTCTAATTAAACAATTTGCCTTTGTTAATGTAAGGGACTATAGTATTGTTGGTATTGGAGAAACAAAAAATCAAGCCAGCTCCAATTATGTTAGTCGTCTTAGAGATAGAGGTCAGTGGTCACCAATTGAAAATGTTCATAATGAAGTAGAATTAGAAGGTACAGTTTTAAGAATAGGAAGTTCTATTGTTGATTCCACCACTTACTATTATTTATTACTGGATACAATGGAAGATAAAATTTTGATTGCTCCCCTTACAATGAGTAATCAGTTACCTTTAACTAAAGAAGGAGATACAGTTAAAATTAAGTACTTTGATAGCCCTTCTCCTACTGTTAATTTATCTAATTTCACTAACTTACAAATTAAAGGAAACAACTAAAATATAGTCTTTATCAAACTTTTATATTCTATCTAAAATAGAAATCAGCCCCCTTACATATTTCCCATAGTAAGGGGGCTGATTTTAATATCCTATAAACACATCACTTTTAATATTTTTCTTTTTTATTCCCTGTTCCTTCAATAATCCTTTAATTGAGTTGGTCATTGTACTGGAACCACATACAAAGTAACTGGCAACATTACTATGGTTTTCTGTAAAATATTTTATTCCATTAATAAGCTCTTCCCTATTATTAAGGAACTTTATATTTATTAAAGGATGTTTATTTATTTCCTCTAACTCATCTTTATATATGTATTCTTCTTTGCTATCTAAGTAAAGTAACTCTATTTTACTTGGCATCTTATTGGGGTTATCAATACAATCCTTCAATAGTGCCCTGTAAGGGGTAATACCAATGCCCCCCGCTATAAACAATACTGGCTTTGAATCTGAGATGTAAAATGGACCTATGGGCCCCCTCATGGTTACTCCTGTACCAGCCTTCATTTCTGTCAATATTTTTTTATATTCACTGGGATTTTCACCAATTCTCATTGAAATCATTAATTCTTCTTCATCTGGAGTAGAAGCTATACTAAAAGCTCTAGATGATTTTTTGAACTTAACATGATCTATATAAAAAATACCGTGCTGACCTGACTTCCATTCTATTTTTTCCTGTGGTTTAAAGGTAAAGGTAGCCATATCCCCCACCTCTCTCCTCATTTCTTTAAAGTCTAGTCGATGCTTCTTAAAAATAGGTAATAAATCTTGTAGAAAACCCATAAATAATCCTCCTCCCATAATAAAATATTATTGTTATTCATTCTTTTCCTATTAATAGTTAGTATGTTAACTATTATGTTTTAAATAAAGCCTAATTTAAATTAGGCTCTATTATAACTATTCAGAAATTAAATTTCTTATACTATGTTTATACCAACAATATTTTATTTCAAACAGTAGTTTTTAAAATTTAAAGAAAGATTATTTAATCTAAATTAAATTTCTTATTATCTTTTTTCTTTTCTTTTTAACCTATTACAAGATAACGAAAGATTCCCACAAAATGAAAAACACTTCCCATTAATACAAACCCATGCCATATGGCATGATTATATGGAATCTTTTTAACAGCATAAAAGATGGTACCGATGGTGTAAACTATCCCACCCGCCAGTAACCAACCAAAAAAACCTATTGGCATCATTTCCATCATTGGCTTAATGGCTATTATCATTAACCACCCCATTAAAATATAAAGTCCCAAAGAAATGGCTTTATGTTTATCAAAGTTCTTAAAGGTCAGTATTTTAAATAAAATACCAGCTGTAGCAATTAACCACACAGCTGTTAATAGTCCAATTCGCCAATAACCCCTTAAGGCAATTAAAGTTACTGGGGTATAAGTACCTGCTATAAACAAAAAGATAGACGAATGATCAAACACCCTCAATATTTTTTTAATGCTTTCCTTTTGAAAACTATGATAAAGGGTGGAAGAACTATATAAAGCAATTGAACACAATCCATATATACTAAAAGCAATAATTGAGATGACACTTCTTTGTTGAACAGCATAAACCAAAAGAATTGTTAAAGTAACAATACTGAACAATACGCCGATGCCGTGGGTGATACTGTTGGCTATTTCCTCTCTCATCGTATACTTTTTACTCCCTACAGTTTCATTTGTCTTCATTTTCATAGAGATCCTCCCTTATAATTTTTTTACTAACGAACTTTAACACCCTCATCTTTAAAACTTAGTTTGATCTTATTATATAATAATTATAATTACTATTATTTCTTATTTTATCATATTTCCTCTATTAATACCTCCCCATCTAGTGTTATTATTGCTTTTTCAATTACTTTTCAAACTATATTTATTATATTATTCATTTATAGTCTATCTTTTTTCAACATTTATGTTATAATATAATTAAATAAATAATTTATCGCTAGGGGTGCATTTATGCTGAGAGGATTTATCCGACCCTTTGAACCTGTAGGTTAATGCCTGCGTAGGGAAGCTATACCATGACATCAAACATGAAAAGGCTTGCTTTTCATGTTTTTTTAATGCCTAGTGATAAATAAGATTAAATACTAGGAGGATGTACAGATGTTTAAAAAATTACTAGAATTCAATTCCACAACCCTATCTATTTTAATTCTTCTCGCTATTATTGGAATTGGTGGACTAATCTTCTTAAAGAAAAGTAAAGAAGTAAAATTTACCACCCGTATGATTGTTTATGGAAGTGTTTGTATTTCCCTTTCTTTTGTATTATCTTATATCCGATTATACAAATTGCCTCAAGGAGGAAGTATTACCCCTGCCAGTATGTTGCCAATGTTTTTATTTGCAGTAATGTTTGGACCTATACCAGGAATAATTGCAGGTTTTGCCTATGGTTTCTTACAATATATTCAAGGTGGTTATGTTGTCCATTGGGCGCAATTTTTCTTAGATTATCCCCTTGCCTTTGGTCTTTTAGGTTTAGCGGGGCTCTATCGTAAAAATTTAGTGGTATCCAGCTTCATTGGCGGCATGGGAAGGTTTTTTATGCACTTTTTATCAGGTATTATCTTCTTTGCTGAATATGCACCCGAAGGAACTCCAGTCGCCTTATATTCACTGATTTATAATGGTTCATTTCTTGGTGTAGATCTATTAATTTGTGCTGTAGTCGCTTTTATTCCTCAGATTAGTAGACTTACCACCTACCTACAGGATAATACATTAAATAAATAAAAAAGTAAAAAGGCTATTGGTATCTAACCAGTAGCCTTTTTATTTTTTTTAACAGTTATTTTATAAATTTCCCACCTATTAAGAACTACTTTACTTCGGCTTCCATAATTTCCTTAACCTGTTTTACATCTTTATCCCCTCGTCCAGAAAGGTTAATAATGATAATTTTATCAGGCATTAGTTCTTTCGCTAGTTTTATTCCGTATGCAATGGCATGGGCGCTTTCTAATGCAGGAATAATACCTTCCGTTTTTGATAGGGTAAAGAAGGCTTCCAATGCCTCTTCATCAGTTATCGTTACATACTCTGCTCTATCTATACTTTTATAGTAACTGTGTTCTGGACCAACACCAGGATAGTCTAAACCAGCAGCTATTGAATGTACTGGTAATGGTTCTCCCTTCTCATCTTGTAATGTATAACACTTAAATCCATGTATTACACCTACAGTCCCTTTTGAAATGGAAGCAGCGTGTTCTTCTGTATGTAGCCCTTTTCCCCCTGGTTCAACTCCAATAATCTTTACGCTCTTATCTTCTACAAAGGGATGAAAAAGTCCTATTGCATTACTTCCTCCACCTACAGCAGCGACTATGTAATCTGGTAACCTACCCTCTTGTTCTTGTATTTGCTTCTTCGCTTCTTTACCAATAATACTCTGAAATTCTCTTACCATAGTTGGATAAGGGTGCGGCCCTAAGGCTGAACCCAATAAGTAATAGGTATCTCGAGCATTCTCGATAAAGTCTTGTAATGCTAAGTCTACAGCATCTTTAAGTGTAGCTGTTCCCGTGGTTACTGGAACAACCTTTGCTCCTAACAGTTCCATTCTAAAAACATTTAATTCTTGTCTTTTAGTATCTACTTCACCCATATAAATAGTACAATCTATATTAAATAAGGCACATACTGTAGCTGTTGCTACCCCATGTTGACCTGCACCAGTCTCTGCAATTATTCTTTTTTTACCCATTCTCTTAGCCAATAGGACTTGTCCAATTGTATTGTTGATTTTATGAGCCCCTGTATGATTTAGGTCTTCTCTCTTTAAGTAGATTTTAGCTCCTCCAACTTGATGGGTTAATCCTTCTGCTAAATATAGCGGATTTTCTCTTCCGATGTACTGTTTTTGATAATAAGTTAGTTCTCGATTAAACTCAGGATCATCAACATACCTATAAAAGTTTTCTTCTACTTCTTTTAGTACTGCTTTTAAATCATCCGATACAAAAGCTCCACCAAATTCACCAAAATATCCGTTGTTATTCTTCATAAAATAACCTCCTTTAATTAATATCATTTGGTAGAGGGAGCTTCTGTTGGGTTTTAATTTATTACTTAAGATCCATCCCACAAGCTCCTTCGACATATTTTTATATTGCATTTACATTGTATGTATATATATGTAAATTTAAATATGTCTACTTTAGTTGTTTAACGCTTTACCAAATTATATAATATTAAAATCTATTTTAATATTATTACTAAAGAATGTCAACGGATATTTATTAAATTGTTAATAATTAAATCGTTGATATACTAATAAACGAAACTTAAATCAATATTAATTAGTGTCTTTATAAGCATTTTTATACAATGTTATTCATTTGTTGAAAATTTTAGAATATTCGTTAAAATATAGGCTTATTTTAATATATATCACTTCTTCTTAATAATATAAATTGAAGATAATTATCTGTTGAAAAACAAATATATTATTCTTTAGTTAATTTATAAACTACTGCTTCAAATGGTTTTAAATTAATCTTTTGAATATCAGTGGTAGAATCCTTATAATTACTAATTAAAATTTCAATATTTTTATAACTAATGTCCTTAGGTAATTCAAACTTAGTTTCCTCTTCATAAAAATTACATACCACCAATAATTTCTCTTTACCTAAAGTCCTAGTATAAGCAAAAATAGAAGGATGGTCTTCCAACAGAAGCTTATAGTCTCCAAATATAACTATTTCATTTGTTTTTCTAAGATGTATTAATTTTTTATAATGATAAAATAATGAATCTTCGTCTTTCAATGCTTCCAACACATTAATATTTTTATAATTAGGATTTACCTTAATCCACGGATTCCCATCAGTAAAGCCAGCATTTACGCTTTCGTCCCACTGCATTGGAGTTCTAGCATTATCTCTGCCTTTAATGTAGATAGTTTCCATTATATCATCATGTTTATAGCCATTTTCTATTTTTTCTTTATACATATTAAGGGTTTCTATGTCTTTATAATCGTCTATACTCTCAAAACGAATATTTGTCATTCCAATTTCTTCACCTTGATAAATATAAGGGGTACCTTGCATCATGTGTAGCAAAATTGCCAACATTTTTCCCGATAACACCCGATATTCTTGATCATTACCAAACCTTGATATAATCCGAGGTTGGTCGTGATTATTCCAGTATAAACTGTTCCAGCCTTTGTTGTGTAGTTCTACCTGCCATTTACTTAATACTTGCTTTAGTTCTTGTAGATTCAATTTTCTACAATTCCATTTTCCTTTATTAGGTACTTCGTCTAAACAAACATGTTCAAAGGTAAACACCATGTCCAATTCGTTTCTATCTTCTCCAGAATAAAGTTTTGCAATTTCAGTATTTACAAAGGGTGTTTCTCCCACCGTAACAACTTCATAATTAGCTAAGGTTTTTTTGTGCATCTCCTGTAAATATTTGTGTAAATTTGACCCGTTGGCTATAACCCCTTGATCGATGTCTTTTCCTACTAAATCAATTACATCCATTCTAAATCCGCCAATTCCTTTATCTAACCAAAAATTCATCATTTTATAAACTTCATCTCTAACATTTACATTATCCCAATTTAAGTCTGGTTGTTTCTTACTAAATATATGTAGGAAATATTGTCCCGTTTTTTCATCATATTCCCAGGCTGAACCACCAAAAAACGAACCTTGTTCACTGGGTTCTTTACCATCAACGGGGTCTCTCCAAACATAAAAATTTCGATAAGGATTATCCTTTGATTTTTTAGATTCTACAAACCACATATGTTCATCTGATGTATGATTCACCACTAAATCCATTACAATTCTAATTCCTCTTTGCTTTGCTTCTTCTAATAATTCTTCCATATCAGCCATTGTGCCAAACTCATCCATAATATTATAATAATCACTTATGTCATACCCATTATCATCATTTGGTGATTGATATACAGGACTAAGCCAAATAATATCTATTCCCAATTCCTTTAAGTAATCAAGCCTTTGGATTATTCCCTGTATATCCCCTATTCCATCTCCATTGGAATCGTTAAAACTTCTAGGGTATATTTGATATACCACCGATTCATGCCACCATTTTTTTTTCATATATACATACCTCCCCAAATTAGTTGTTTACTAACAAAGCTATTATAGTAACTTTTTTATAATTATAGCATAGAAAATAATGCTAAAGTAATCAGTTGTTTAATACAATAAAACCATAAAACTCTGCTTTTTTATAACCTAAAAATATATGGTGAAATAATAAAAATAAGGTCTAAATAAGATAACCCATAAAAATATTTAAATTACTATTTTTTATGCTTACTAATATATTAGTTTATTACTTCATACAATAGGGTAAATAAAAAGTAAACTAATAATCTAGTAGGAGTGATTTAGAATGAATACAGATTTTTATACAGCAGTAAAAAACCGACGTTCTATATATGGTATTACTAATGAGTCCCTTATATCTGATGAAAAAATACAAGAAATCATTAACCACTCAGTAAGTCATACTCCCTCAGCATTTAATTCTCAGAGTGCAAGAGTAGTATTACTGTTAGGCGAAAATCATCATTATCTCTGGGACCTTACAAAGGAGACATTACGAAAAATTGTTCCCCCTGATAACTTTTCTTCAACAAAAGAAAGAATTAACAGTTTCCTTAATGGTTATGGAACTGTCCTATTCTTTGAAGATCAAGATGTGGTGGCAGGTCTTCAAAATCAGTTTCCTTTGTATAAGGATAACTTCCCCATATGGTCACAACAATCCTCTGGTATGCTTCAATATGTAATTTGGACTTCTTTAGAAGTAGAAGGTTTAGGGGCTTCTTTACAACATTATAATCCACTTATTGATGAAGATGTTAAAAAACAATGGGGTATACCAAACAATTGGAAACTTATAGCTCAACTTCCCTTTGGAAACCCCACTACTATGGCAGGGGATAAAGAATTTAAACCGTTGGAAGAAAGGGTTATGGTATTTAAGTAGTACTATGTTTAGTACTTATTTGGTATAATCTATGTACATTTTTAAAATTGTGTTTAATAAATAAGTTTTCATAAAAAAATGTTGGGATATAAACACCCCCCAACATTTTTTATTTATTATAAAATTGACTGATATATTAGTATTTAAATTTAGACACACTTACTAGCATTTCTTGAGCTAGTTTAGCTAAAACTTCACTTGTATTAGCTATTTCAGCTATTGATCCCGTTTGTTCTTCGATAGTTGCTGCAACTTCTTGTGTTCCTGCTGCATTTTCCTCTGACAAAGCTGATAAATTTTCTATACTGATAATAATACCTTCTTTTTTATCTACCATTTGTTCAACTGAACTGTTTAATTCACCAGTTTCATCCTTCATTACTTCAATGGCTTTTGTTATTCCTTCAAACTTTTTATTTGTTCTCTTTACACTTTCGGTTTGTGAATCTACAATTTCTTCTACAGTCCCCATTATATTTATAGTTTTTTCAATTTTTTCTGTTAGGTCTTGAATTACTAATGCTATTTCATCTGTAAATTGTTTGGATTCCTCTGCTAATTTTCTAATTTCTTCTGCAACTACAGCAAAACCTCTTCCTGCATCCCCTGCTCTAGCTGCTTCAATAGCTGCATTAAGTGCCAATAAGTTTGTTTGATTTGCAATGCTTTTAATCATTTGACTGGCATTTTCTATCTTTTCTACACTGGTATTTGTCTCTTTAATAGCTATATTTACTTCCTTTGTCACAAGGTTATTATCTATTGTTTTTTGAACTAAATCTTTCAATATTTCTATCCCTTCATTTTTTAATCTATTAACATCATCTGAAGCTTTATTTAAATTTATCATTTTTTGTTGATTATTAGTTATTAAGTCCCCCAACAAATTAACATTACCAGTACCTTCTTCAGTTTCTCTTGCTTGATCCGATGCACTCTTAGCAATCTCGTCTACTGCTCTTGCTACTTCATCTGAAGCTGATAGTATTTGTTGACTTGTTTTCATCAATTCTACTGATGAATGATCTAACAATTTTGCCTTATAGTCTATGTTTTTTATTAAAATGGATTGTGCATCTATAAACCTATTGAACTCCATAGATAGTTGTCCTATTTCATCATTTGTTTTAATGTACAATTTATGTGTTAAATCCCCCTCACCATCAGCAATTTCTTTAACCTGACTTTTAATTAACTTGATGGGGTTTAATATGTATCTAGGAATGATAAAGAAAATAATTATTGCAAATATTACAGCAGATAAAATTCCAGTTATAATAAAAAAGTAATTAACCTTATCCATATTTGTATAATGGAGTTGTGAGTTTTCTTCAACTATGTCATCTATAATTTGCCACAGCTCATTATAACTAGCTTTTAATTTACTAAGTTCAACACTACCCTCATCTACTCTATTTTCATTAAATAAAGAATTGATAATAACTAGTTTTTCAAATATAGCTGTATATTTTTCTCTAATTATTGAAACCTCTTTTGGAATCATATCTTTTATTTCATCTAAACATTCATAAACTATTAATGAATCCTCTGTCATTTTAATAGTGTAGCTTTCATCCCTAGTTAAAATTCCACTTTGTGCTTCTAATAATGTATCCTTGATTGCAAACTGTATTTCTGCCAAATTATCTTCAACAAACCAAATTCTTTCCAATCTATTATTAAAAAAATAGGATGCATATAAAAAACAAGAAGTTACTATTAGTGCAATAATGCTTAATGGTATTATTATTTTTAATTTTAATGACATTTTCATTTCAGCTGTTTATCCCCCTTAACTAAATAACTTAAATACTGAACTATTAATAATACTATTTAACTTACTGATACCTTTTATAATGAACTACATGTATTATATTGTCAATAGTACCTAATTATTCATTTTAATTTTAATTTAATTATCCGTTTAATAAAAGAATTCCCCTAATAAAGCAGGGCTTAGCCTGATTTATTAAGGGAATTTCTACTTTTTATACATATATCTTGCATAGATGCTTTTTCAGTAATTATAAAACTACACTAACTATAGGTTTATAAAAAAGTTTGATAAAAATAATCTATTCATCTATTGATTTTTCGTAAAAATAAGTATTAAATTTCGAAAAAAAGTTTAATCAAAATTTGGTACTTTATTACTGTTGTATTATTTATTTTTATAAAAAAATTTGATTGTTGCTTTATACATAAACATAATCTTTAAAATATTTCTCACATCATTATAATAGAATACTATCCCTATCTACTTAAAATAAATAGAAATGTATATGTATTATTTCATCATTATAAAAATGACTCAATTATACTTATTTCCTTGTCATCTAATCCATATATATTATAAATGCATTTATTTAGGCGTTTTTCAAGATCAGATACGCATTGTTCACTTTTGCTTAATATTTCTTTCACTAATTCATTAATTTCTATATGCTCTTTACTTTTATTATCCATGTATATTATAGGGTAATTCTTCATTGTATTAGTTTGAAAACGATACTTTTTTGATGTTAAATGCACTGTGTTAACATTTTTGTGAATAAATTCAATAACTTTACTATTTAATATTCCTAATAAATATATATAATCTTCAATACTCTGATTCTCTCGAAATTGTATAAAATAAACTGTTCCATTACAAAAATATCCATCTGTATCTAATGCAAAATTACATTTTGAAGATAAATCCGGAGTAACAATCTTTATTTTCTCTAATTTGAAATGTGATTTTGGACTTAAATGTTCATACCATTTTTTATTACCCATATAACTTCTTGATGTAAGTAATTTTTTATGTTTGTGTAAATATATTTTTGTTTTAGGGAATTTATCCAATTCTATCAATTCAGTTGTATTATTATTCTTAATATAAGGATATAAAATTCTATCTTTTGCATTTAAATTATCGTTTGGTTTCCATACTCTCCATTTACGCACTGTTTTTCCATTTAAAAGAGGATAGATTAGCTCTTTTTCTAGTTTAGCCTCTTTAAATTTAGGTGTCTTATAGTTTTCACAAAAAACTGTATCTGCAGTTGTTTGTATCCCAACAGAAATATTACAAATTGTAGCTAGTTTTATAGCTTTCCTATTACTTATTAATTTATTAATAATCTTAGATACATCATTATGTATATAACGCCAAGTATTCTCTAAAATGATTTTTCCTTTTTGAACTGATAAAAAACCATCATTATTTTCTTGAATTTGCTCCCAAATAACATTTTGATTATTTATATTTGTCTTTTTTATATAATAAATTGCTGATAATACAGATGCTTTAAATGCAAAAATCTTTCTTAAATCTTGTACCTTTTCTAAAAAATAATTATCTGTTATAAATTGTCTAACTTCTTTACCGTATTCGGCATTCATAAATTTATCAGAAGTAACTATAATAATCCTTCCTCTATCTTTGGCTAGTTTAATGCATCTTTCAATAAAAACTACATACAAGTCAAATCTGCCTTTTGTACATATATAATTTTCTTTCAAGTAGTTTCTATAGTCTTCGCTAATTAGTTGATATCTTAGATATGGTGGATTAGTAATGACTAAGTCATAATCACTGCTTAATAAATTGCAATTTTCTTTCAGACTATCTTTCTGATATACTGGCATATTCAAATCAGGATTTAATATACCAGTATATTCAATTGTAGTCAAAATCATCCGTATTTTACTAATTAAACAAGGTATTTCTTGTATATCTATACCTACTAGGAATTTTTGTATAAACATTTTTTCTATTATTTGTTGTTTCTCTTGTTGCGTTTTGCACGCATTGAAGTTATATTTTAATATCTCTATAAGAAAATTTCCTGAACCACAACAAGGATCAATAATTTTTTTGTTTTTTAATTCTTTCTCAGGAAGTATATTAATAATATAATGTATAATATCTTCTCTAGTATAGTGCTCTCCCATCTTTTTTCGATGTATATCTTGTGAACATATTAAATATATCTCTCCTAGTACATCGCTATCAAAATAATTAAGAGTATATTTTTTATGCCAAATAATAAATTCATAATCACTATCTTCTACATCCCAAGCATTAAGCAATTCTTTATTAATTAATCTCGTAGCTTCTTCTTTTATTATTTTAATATCGTCTCCAATTTTATAACTGTTCCAATTAGGAAGTATATATTTCTTTGAACATATATTAATGCAATAAGTGATAAAAAATATTTTTAAGTCTCTTATTTTTCTATTATTTAATAATAAACTAGCTTCCTTTATATATTCCAATTTAGATATATGCGTCATTTAATTAACTCTCTTCTCACATATTTTTCGTATCTTTAATTTAACCTCTTCTTTTAAGCGGTTAAATGAATTATTTACACTTAAATAATATGGTTTTATAATATCTGTCATCCCTTCACTTTCTTGCTGAGACTTAAATATAACTTGACTATATTCTACTTCATCTAATTTCATCTTAATTTCTTCTTGTAGATCATCTAAGTATGCTATCATTAAAAATCCATCTAGTATATTTCCATATTGATAAGTAATTTTATTATTTGTATTTAATTCTTTAATAGCACTAATAAGTTCACTAGATTTTTGTTTTGCTTCAATAGCAATAATATATTCTTCTTTGGTTTCTCTGTGTATTTCTTTTAATCGCACCAAAACATCAATATCAATAGATGTTTCTTTAGATTCATGACTTGTCCTTAAATTAAACTGCTGATCCACTTTAATGTCAGTTATTTGTAAATTTTTATTTTCTCTTTTCCAATCTTTTTGAATTTCTTCTATTACTAATTTTACATAGTTCTGATGCCAGTAACATTTTATATATTCTAATAGTTGCTCAGTTGGAGCATATATCTTTCTTATTTCATTGGTTTTATCGATTATTCTTTGAGGATCTGTTTTAGATTTTTTTTCAGCATAAACTTTATTACTTAATGAATTAATCCAATAAGAATTATATTGTTTTTCCACATTATCTATCATAAAGTGCATCTGAAGAAATTGCGATAGACTTTTATTATCTTTAATTGCTGCATCTAAGCTATCATCTTTTTTTGAATATTCTTCTTCTGTCAAATAACCTTTTCTTAAAACTTTTTCTATTACATATTTATTGTATTCAGATAAAGTGTCTTTTTTTGATGTCTCAAGAAATTCTTTGCATAATTGATTATCAACTAGGTTCTTTCTTTTTTCATGATATTCTCCATTAATATATCTAATTTTCAGCCTTTCCCATAGTAAATTAGCATTGCTTTCGACAGTTATCTTTTTTCTAAATACTTGTACAAGGTTTTCTAAAACTTCATATTCAAAGGTCTTAATAGTTAAATATATGTCTTTATCTATTCTCATGTACCCTAAAAAAAACAAACCAATATCAAGGTATACTTTAAACTGCCCCACAATAATATTTTCTTTTCTTAAGTCATGAACCAATGGCTTATCGCTATCCATATTTTGATATTCTATCTCTTTAATAAGATTGTATTCAATATCTTCATTCACAATTTCAATATCTTCACTGGACTGAATACACTTTATAATATCTTCTTCTTTTCTATTACTTGTCCTAAAGGAGAATACAATCTCTTTCTTCTCAACAATTTCCAGTTTTATGTCGATATCTTTAAAAAGCATGTTTGTTAATTGTTTTGTCGAATTTTCCTTATTCCTTGAAATATCTTGTTGATCTTTACTACGGAATAGTAAGCAATTTTCTTCAATAGAGTTATCTACAGAAGATGCTTCTTCTAATCCATTTATTAAATCTGTCTTACCTATATCTAAGTATTCTATTTGGATCTTATCAGAAAATATAAATTTATAATAATACCAATCCGAATCATTCGATTCTGTGGTTTCTTCAATATTTAGCGTATCTAACTCCGATTCAAATGTGTCTCTAAAAAACTCTTTAAATTTATACTCAATAGAACTAATGTTATCTAAATTAATGTTATCATTACTTAAAAATACAGTGTTCTTACTTATAAATTTATATCCATAGCCATTGCCTTCTAAAAACTCTTTTATCAGTTTCTCTTGTTCATTTATAAATCCTTCTAACTCAGGAGGAAGATAGAACTTTAAAATTTGCCAAACATTAGACATTTATATTCTTTCCTCCCCCTATTAATTTTTGGGCCAGCCTCTCTAGTGATTTAAGTATTATATCTTTTGTGTCTGCATCTAAGTTATGCTTATAACTCAATGCCATTAAATCTAATCGTTCCATATCAATGTTAATAGGCTTTATATCTGGATAATTCTTAAATTGTTCATTTACATCTTCTCCTGAAACATATAAAAAATAAGTTTTTAGAATTGATTCATTTTCAGTTAGTTGTTCTTCTTTCATCTCATCACAAATCTTTAATTTTCCTTTGATATCTTGTAATGCTATATAAATAAATCTCTTTACACTAATATCATCTAAAAAACATATAGCTGAAGTACCTTTTCCTTTCCCTAGTCCAACCTTTCTATTTTGAAAATCTAAAATATAGGATTCTAATAAATTTTCTAAACCTTTCTTCACCATAGTAAGTCTTGCTTTTTTATCATGTTCCCATATTACTTCTACTTCTCTCTTTATTTGATCATATGAAGAATTATTATATTCTACTATGTTAATTTTATCATTAATTAATATATTAGTCTTTTCAAAACTCTCATTGTTACGTTGCATTTCATCCATGATATTAAGCATAGTTGTAATCACATCTCTATAGGTTTTTTGTTGAGCAGAGTTAGAACCCCATTTATCAAATATTTTTTTCCTCATTTTAATGGCACCTGTATCGCCAACTTCATAACCATATGCAATTTTATATCTTCTAGCAATTTCTTTGTATAGTTCTTCAAAAACTTTGTTATCACCAATTTTAAATTCCTCCAGCATGATTGTCTGAGGTTTTAATCTTGATGCTAAGGCTGTATCTAGCTTGCTTATCCTATCTTGCAATTTTTCAGCTGATTGTTCGGTCACGGCTGTAATTAAAATTAATGGGTAGGTACTTCCTTTAGAGAATTCATCTATAAATGCTTTATATCCTTTCAGAAAGTCTCTTCTTTTAGCAGGTGTAAAATAAGTATAAGTATGTTCAAATTCATCCAACATAACAAACAGAAAACCGCTTCTGCTTTTATTTTTTAGAAATAACCTAAGAATGTCCATATAATCTTTCTCAGTTAGTTTACTTATCCCAAATTTAGAAAGATCTTTTGGATTTTCACATCCACCTATAATTCTAATCGCGAAAGATTTTTTATCATCTACTTGCATATGATAAACTGCTGTAGCTAAATTGGGAGATACATCCAAATAGCTACCTATGGCATAGGCTAAATCATTATTTGAGTATTTATTGTAAACCTCTTTTAAATTAATATCTACAAAAACCTTAATAAATTCATCATAGTATCTTTTAAATAAACTAGCAACTATCATCTTAGGAAAATTATATTGTACTTGACTAGTTTCTTCTGTTCTGAATTCTACTACATAATGGTTTAAATCTTCTCTAAAAGTTGATTTAATTAAATTTAATAGATGAGTTTTTCCGCCTCCAACTTCGCCCACAATTACTGTATAGAAAAAAGTACGATGACTTAAGCTTCTTTCAAATTGTTGTATTAATTGACTTTTAACATTCTCTTGCCCAACCATAAAGGTTGGTTGATTTGGAGGCTGTGAATTACGCATAGAGCTCAATTCATTTACAATTCGTTGTTTATCAATTTCTTCGGTAAATTTAAACAGTTGAGTAATTTTATCTTCCATTTAGCTTCCCCCTGTCTCTTATCAAATAATATTGTCCGATAATTTAAAGTAGTAAAACTCTTTATCTCCTATTCTATAATATTTTTCGTTGGCAAATTCTAATATTACGGTAGTAAAACTAGTATTTATAGCGAATATAGGGTCGTTATATAATCGTAAAAAGTAATGATCAAATTCTTTCTCACTTACTGAGCTCTCAAGCATTGTTTTTTTAAAGCTTATAATAGTAACTGGATGATTTTTTTGATCTTTTGCTAATTTAAAATAATATTCTTGTAGCTTAATTAAAAATGAAATATAATCCTCATACTCTTTAAACGGGTTATGATTTTCATTGTCTTGGCATAAAGTAATTAATCTCTTTATAGCATAGACTTTTTCTTGAGCTGTTCTTTTGCTATCAGTATAGCCTATATTCCAAAGTTCCTGAATGATGTCAATATTATCTTTCGAACCTTCAATAAGTCTATAAATTGTTTTGCAATCATTAAATAAATCTTTTTTTAAATATATTAAATATAATAATAATTCTTTGAGCGATTTATTTAAATCTAAGTATATTTGAGTAGCTGATGAAAGTGCTATCAGTCTATTTCCTTCTATAAAGCCGACCTTTTTCAAAGTGTTTAATGTGATTTTTGTTCGTGAATTGGCTTTAATAATAGTATCGCCAATCACATCAAACAGCTTCTCATATTCTACCGGCTGATTTTGGTCTATAAAGTCCATAATAATTTTTAATTCATCTGCTTTAGGAAATTCATATATAGGAAATATTTTCATATCCACCCACTCCCACCTTTATCGATATTTTAATTATATCGATATTTATATAAACTATCAATACAACTTATGTTTTTTCTGCATAAATGTTTCCAATTATATCTTCATATAAAAATTAGTACAGCTTACTTTAATCTATAAATTTATAATTTAGACTGCTTTAATTCACAATATTAGTTTATCCAAGTAACTTACTATATATATAATTACATTTGACATGTATATTACTTTTATCGGTTTTATGCCTAAGTCGTTTGTAAAATATTTTCTTAGTCTCTAGCTGTTTTAAATTTTGTATATCCCAAGCTCCACTTTTATTAACTGCACCTAAGGTCACTGATAAATATACCTTATTCCAATCGATATTATATTTTGAATATAAAAGTAATATTGATAATGATCTATTTTCTCTCTCTATTTCAATTAAGTTATATATAGCATCATCCATAACTATTTTACCAACTATATACCTTCTTCGTGTTACTCCATCACTAAGAAAAGCAAATTTCTTTCCTCTTTTTCCTTCATGGAGATAATCTATAATAACTTCAACACTTTTCACATTGGGCTTTTCCTGTAACAATTTTAATATCTCCATAAACTCTTCTAATTCTCCTTGTATACTAACATTATCTATATTTTCATACTCTAAT
Organism: uncultured Alkaliphilus sp.; assembly: GCA_938074565.1. Lineage (GTDB taxonomy): Bacteria > Bacillota > Clostridia > Peptostreptococcales > Natronincolaceae > Alkaliphilus. Next base: position 50,176 of record CALJEQ010000041.1, read on the forward strand.
CCCCTAGCCGTATCTATTCCACCTATATCAGCAGTAGTTCTTAAAGCTTCATTTTGCACTTCGAATGTTTGGGTGTTCTCATCTTCAATATCTCTTATATAGAATTCTCCTTTTTTTATTTTATTTACTTTCACATCACTTTTATATGTATGTACTGTTTCTGTTGTATTAATAAAATCTGATTCAATACTTTTAGCTCCATCTACTTTAGGGTTTATGGTTTTATCATTGGATTCCTTTAATCTTTTATAATTTCTTAACTTAGGAATTGCAAGCCTTCTTATCTGCTTATTATATTTTGAAATAACATATACTTCATTAGCATTTATGATCTTGCTTTTAAATTCGGTTATTTGTAAAACTCTCCCAGTATTACCTTTTTGATTTATTCTAGCCTATATATTGAAGCCTTTAAACAAACATTGTACTTAACACTTCCTTCTCTCCAAAGATTCTGCCCTATTTTACTAAACATCTTTAATATACTTTCATTGGTTATAATCCAAGCTATATACTTTACAAATTCTCCCCTTAGCAATTTTCTTTCATATCCACCAAAGAAATTAATATATAAATTGTTTTTATCGTCAGTTTCATATACAAAATAATTGCTTAGACTATCTATTTCAACTATCCTCTTTTTATTATTCCAACTTTATATCTATCTTCATAGTTGTAACAGGGCCTTTCCTTGAATATGTGAATCCACAATCACATGTAAATGTACCCACAGGTTTACTAGTATTATAATCAGAAGTTAACTTAAAATTGCATATCATATCTTGTTTATAATGATCTGTTATAGGATTTAAACATGGCCATGGGGGTTCTCCAAATGGATTATACTCATTATTATCTTTTTTAAAGAAACCTTTAATATTTGATATTAAAAAATTTATAAGTAATATATGCCTTAACAGGGTGATCTGTTCTATTTGAATTTCTTGTTATAACTTTAAGCCAATTGTATTCATTATCTTTATCTAAGCTTGACTCCATTAATTCTAAAAATATTCACCATAAAAACTAATAAATTCCTCGTATAGTTCTCTTTCTTTTATACTTTTATTTCCTGATAATAGATCTTTTTTATAAAGAAGTTTCTTATTTTTTTTGATATAAAATCTTTATTTAATTCAAGAATATTACTGGTTAATATATAGTACGCTGCCTTAGATACTTCTAATAATCTTGAATTAACTCTTTCATTTTTTTCATATTCTGCATTAAAATCCAAATTCCTTTCATCAAGCCTTATGAAAACAACTCTACTAGTAATAGTTTTATCTATATCATATTTTTTTAATTTAGCTTCATTATGAGGACATACAAATACGCCTTGTAACTGATGTTCTCTATGAATATATACTTCTCCATAAGCTTCTAAATCCTGCTTTGAACATATTGGACAGTAGTATATCCCTTCTTTTTTACATATACCCCCTGCTACCATTCCTATCTTCGTATATAAACCTTTACCATCCCTATATTTCATATCATTTAATAATTCTTGTTTCCTATCCCTTGTAAAAAAAGTGTATAAAAAGAAAATATAGTATGTTTGTAAATAATATTTTCTGATGTGTACTTATTGCCTAAATTATTAGCTATAAATTCTAAATTACTACTTAATTCTATGGGTTTCTTGATAAATATCCCCTTCGAATCATAGTTTATAGCTTGGTTTCTATTCAAAATGATCTGGAAGTGGCTGTATAAAGCTTTTTATTCTTTTTATCATGTGATGTCTCAAGTTTTTATTTTTACTTTTTTCTATTTCTTCAATTATTGGATATATAGTAAATTGCTCTAATATATCGTCTTCTGAAAAAATCTGTGGTCATAACTACAGGTTCGTTAGTTTTGGGATCCACGGGATGTTTTATTCCACTTTATTTTGCTATTAATAAAGTCTCTTCTACAGGTAATAAAGAGAATTGTTCTTTAATAACTACATTATCAGAATACTCAAGAATATAAAAATAGTCTCTTTCTATATCTGAAAGAAACTCATATTGTCTATTAGTCTTTATCCCCTTTAACCTTGTTGCTCGTCCTAAAGAATGTACATCTTGGATTAATAACCACGGTCTATACTCTTCTCCTGTTCCTTGACCTCTGCCTTCTTTTATTAATTTTTGGATTTTATTTTTAGTTATGATTCTTTTTCTTTTTGCTATAAAAAATCACCTCTATGTGTCTATATTACCACATAAAGGTGATTTCAATCCAACTTTTTTTTAAAACTACAACTAACTGCTTTAAACTTATCCTACCTACTCAACAGTAACACTCTTAGCCAAGTTCTTAGGCTTATCAACATCACAGCCCCTTGCTACAGCAATGTAGTAAGAAACTAATTGTAGAGGAATAACACTTAAAATTGGTGATAATTCATCCATTACATCTGGAATATACAGTACAATGTCAGCTGTTTTTTCCATTTCAGTATTACCTTCTTTAGCCACCCCGACAACATAAGCTCCCCTTGCTCTAACTTCTTGAATGTTAGAAAGCATTTTTTCATATAGTCTATCTTGAGTTGCCAGTGCAATAACCAGAGTTCCATCATCAATTAAAGCAATTGTTCCATGTTTTAGTTCCCCTGCTGCAATTGCAAAAGAATTAATATAAGAAATTTCCTTTAACTTTAAAGAACCTTCGTGGGCAACATTAACATCTACGCCTCTACCCATAAAGAATACACTTTCATTGTTAAATTGAGCATCAGCTAAGTGTTGAATCTTAGTATAATCGTCTAATATTTTTTGAACCTTTTCAGGCATTAATTTTAAATCACTAATAATATTTTCATAACCTTCTCTTTCCAATGTTCCCTTTGTGTTTGCCATATGAAGAGCAATTAAATACATTGCTATTAACTGTGTTGTGTAAGCTTTAGTAGAAGCAACGGCAATTTCTGGACCTGCCCAAGTGTAAAATACATCGTCAGATTCCCTTGCTACAGAACTACCAACAACATTAACAACAGATAAAATTCTAGCACCTTTTCTTTTAGCTTCTCTTAAAGCTGCCAAAGTGTCTAATGTTTCACCCGACTGGCTAATGGCAATAAATAAAGTCTTATCATCTACAAAAGGATCTCTATATCTAAATTCAGATGCTACATCCACCTCAACAGGGATCTTAGCAAATTTTTCAATGGCAAATCTACCTACTAAGCCTGCATGGTAAGCTGTACCACAAGCTACAATATACACCTTATTAATATTTTCTAAGTCTTCTTTAGTTAATTTAATACCATCTAAAACGATATTATTATCTTTATCTAATCTTCTTAATAAAGTTTCTTGAATCCCCTTTGGTTGTTCATGGATTTCCTTAATCATAAAATGCTCATAGCCTTCTTTTTCAGCAGCTTCAGCATCCCAAGTTACATGGAAAATTTCACGATCCATCTGTTGACCAAGTTCATTAAAGATAGTAACACCATCTTTAGTTAATAGAACAACTTCATCATTTTCAATTAGATACATTTGTTTTGTATATTTTAGTAATGCAGGAATATCAGAAGCAATGAAGTTTTCACCTTCGCCAAGTCCTACAATTAATGGACTGTCTTTTCTTACAGCTACTATTTTGTCTGGCTCATCTTTACAGATTACTCCGATTGCATAAGCACCTTCCATTTTTTCAATAGCTTTATTAACAGCAGCTAATAGATCACCTTCATAATAATGATCAACTAAGTGGGCAATAATTTCTGTGTCGGTTTCAGACTTAAATTCAATACCCTTTTCTTCTATTAACCACTCTTTTATTTTCATATAGTTTTCAATAATACCATTATGAATAACTGCAATGTTTCCTGCTACATTAGTGTGGGGGTGCGCATTTCTATCAGAAGGCTCTCCGTGGGTAGCCCATCTTGTATGTCCAATTCCCACCACACCTGTTAGTGTTTCTTGCTTTAAATGTTCAGCTAAAACATTTAATCTACCCTTATACTTTCTTACATGAACCCCACCATTATCATACACAGCTATTCCAGCAGAGTCATAACCTCTATATTCTAATTTTGATAAACCTTCTATTAATACCGATGTTGCTTCTTTATCTCCAATATATCCAACTATTCCGCACATGTTATTTTCTCCCTTCAAAACTTATATTTTTTAGTATTTACTTAAAATTTCATAATAAACAAAATTTCCGCACAAAAATAAAGCCTCTGAAAAAAGTTGTTTTAACCCTTCACAGACCTTTCACCTAAGCCTTTTTGTACTATCGATTCCTCAATAGCTTTGTAGACTTGTTATCGGTGGTGAAAACACCGCAGGGCATCCGCCGAAAACTCGATAAACCCTGTTCCTCGTCAACTTGAATAAGTACTATTCAAGTCCTGGCGCTTGATAAAGTTATTTAGTTTTTTCTACTTATCATCACATTCCTCCTTCACATTATTAGAATGGGATTAGTGAAATCCACTAACCCCTTTTATTATACCCTTAATTCAATCTTTCTTCAATCATTTTCGCTAAACCTGTAGCTAAAATATTTAATTCCTCTTGGTTTTTGCCCTCTAACATAACTCTAACTAACGGTTCTGTTCCAGAAGGGCGAATTAAGACCCTACCTTGACCAGCTAAACGTTCTTCTATCTTCTTAATTTCGTTTACAATTACTTCATCCTGCAAGTAAGCTTCTCTGTTTTCATTTTTTACAGTGGCATTTACTAAAATTTGAGGATAAGAAGTCATCATGCTAGATAACTGTGAGAAGGGTTTGTTTTCTTCAACAATAGTGTCTACCAATTGTAAAGCAGTTAATAGACCATCCCCTGTGGTATTATATTTTAAAAATATAATATGACCAGACTGCTCTCCACCTAAAGAATAACCATGTTGAATCATTTCCTCCAAAACATATCGGTCGCCAACTTTTGTTTTAGCAACCTTACACCCATGTTCCTTCATGCATATATCTAAACCAATATTACTCATAACAGTAGCAACAACGGTATCATTATGTAACTCATTATGTTTTTTTAATTTTGTACCACAAATTGCCATTATGTAATCGCCATCTACTACTTCACCTAATTCATTAACAGCTATTGCTCTATCAGCATCACCATCAAAGGTAATTCCAACGTCAGCACCAGTTTCCTTCATTAATTGTTGTACAACCTCTGGATGGGTAGATCCACATTTTAAGTTAATGTTTAATCCGTCTGGTTGATTATTAACAATAAAAACCTCTGCCCCTAATTCTCTAAATAACTTTGGTGCTACTTCATAGGCTGCACCATTTCCAGTATCCATTGCAACCTTTAAACCCTTTAAGTCATTAGAAACTGTAGATTTCAAGTATTTAACATACATTTCCCCTGCATTTTCAAAATGAGTTAATGTACCAACACCTTCTCCCGTTGGTCGTTGTGATACGTCCTCATTTCTTAATATATAACCTTCTATTTCATCTTCCATTTCATCTGGTAACTTATATCCTCGATGATCAAAGAATTTAATTCCATTATATTCAGCAGGGTTATGGGACGCAGAAATAACCACACCACAATCTGCCTTCAATTCTCTAATTAAATAAGCTACAGCAGGAGTTGGAATAACTCCTAAGGAAATAACATCAATTCCCATTGATAAGAACCCAGAAATCATAGAAGTTTCCAGTAAATCTCCAGAACGTCTTGTATCTTTTCCAATTACAACTTTAGCATTTGCATTTTTATTTTCCTTTAGTAATACATATGCACCTACTCTACCTAGTTTATAGGCTAACTCTGGTGTTAATTCTACATTTGCAATTCCTCTGACGCCATCAGTACCAAATAATTTCCCCATCTGTTATAAACTCCCTCCAAACGCCTTATTTAGTATATTTTATCATATTGTTGTTACAAACTCAATCTTGTCCTACTTTTGATTTTTCATCTCTATTTAATATACGTTAATATACAATCATTTGTTTATTATTATTTTGCAAAACTTAACTTTAATAGATTTTCGCTATAAAGTGTATTTCTTGGAAAACAGATTGATGTATAAAGAATAAAATACAATATAATTAATAATAAAAAGGTAAGAACATATAAAATATCCATATGCCCTTACCTTTTTTAAATTATATACTTACTTTACAGCAGCAGCTCCCCGCTCTAAAGCTTCTTTATTTAATGGTACTAAATGTTGTTTATCTGGTCCAAATACCTTCTTCAAAGCTTCAATTACAGAATCTACAGAAACAACCTTTGTTAATTCTAAATATGCACCTAGCATTACAATGTTAGCAACTTTACTATTACCAATTTCATTAGCAATCTCATTGGCAGGGATAAAATATGCTGTTACATCGTCTCTTTTGGGTTGTTCTTCAATAAGAGAACTATTAATAATTAAATTACCCTTTGGTATTAAGTTTTGTTCAAACTTTACTAAAGAAGGTAAGTTCATTACGATGGCAGCCGTAGCATCGCCTGTAATAATTGGAGAACCCACTGGACTATCGGATACTATTACCGCACAGTTAGCTGTACCTCCACGCATTTCTGGTCCATAGGATGGTAACCAAGAAACCTGCTTGTTTTCAATCATTCCAGCATAAGTTAATAATTGTCCCATGGACATAACCCCTTGACCACCAAAACCGGCCATAATAATCTTTTCTGTCATATTATTTACCCTCCTCTGGTGTACGGAAGTTTCCTAATGGATAGTAAGGAATCATGTTTTCTTCTAACCATTTTAAAGACTCAACTGGTGTAATTCCCCAGTTTGTTGGACATGTAGAAAGAACTTCAACAATACCAAAACCTTTACCTTCTAATTGAACCTCAAAAGCCTTTTTAATGGCCTTTTTAGTTTTTCTAATACCTGCTACATTATGAACTGTACATCTTTCAACGAAAACAGCACCATCAATTGTTGCAAGCATTTCTGACATCTTTAAAGGCATACCTGTAGTAGCCACCTGTCTACCTAATGGCGCAGTTGTAGCTTTTTGCCCTATTAATGTAGTTGGTGCCATTTGTCCACCAGTCATTCCGTAAATAGCATTATTTACGAAGATTGTAGTGATTTTTTCTCCCCTGTGGGCTGCGTGAATAATTTCAGCCGTACCGATGGAAGCTAAATCCCCGTCTCCTTGATATGTGAATACCACATTGTCTGGTAATACCCTCTTAATTCCTGTAGCTACTGCTGGTGCTCTACCGTGGGCAGCTTCATGCATATCGCAGTTGAAGTAGTCATAAGCCAATACAGAGCATCCTACTGGTGCTACCCCTATGGTTTTACCTAAAACCCCTAGTTCCACCAATACTTCACCAACTAGCCTATGGATAATTCCGTGGGTACATCCAGGACAATAGTGAAATTGTTTATCCGTTAAGCCTTCAGTTTTATCAAATACAACAGCCATTACTTTCCACCCCCTAAAATTTCCTTAACCTTATCCATTATTTCTTCTGGAGCAGGAATCATACCACCAGTTCTTCCAAAGAAATGAACAGGTAATTTACCTTCATTGGCAATTTTAACATCATCAATCATTTGACCTGTACTCATCTCTACTGAAAGAAGTGCCTTTGCTGTTTCAGGAATGTCCTTAAAAGCCTTCATTGGGAATGGCCATAATGTAATTGGTCTGATTAAACCAGCTCTAATACCTTCTTTTTCAAGGGCATCAATGGCATTTTTAACGATTCTTGCAGTAGTACCGTAGGCCACCATAACTACTTCTGCACCTTCCACTTTATACATTTCATGTCTTACTTCTTTTTCTTCCATTTCCTTATATCTAGCATCTAACTTAAAGTTATGCTTTTCTAATTCAGCAGGGTCTAAAGCTAAAGAGTTAATGATGTTTGGTTTACGCTTACCTTCAGTTCCTGTAGTTGCCCAATCCTTCACTGGAAGATCTCTTCTTGTAGTTTCTTTAAACTCTACTGGCTCCATCATTTGACCGATCATACCATCTCCCATTACAATAACTGGAGTTCTGTAGTAGTCAGCAACATCAAATGCCTCCATCGTTAAATCAACAGCTTCTTGTAATGTAGCAGGAGCATAAACAGGGTGTCTATAATCACCATTACCTCCACCTCTTGTAGTCATGAAGTAGTCTGCTTGGGAAGGTTGAATACCCCCTAAACCAGGGCCCCCTCTACTTATGTTAACGATTACACATGGTAATTCTGCACCTGCACAGTAAGAAATTCCCTCCTGCTTTAACGCCATACCAGGCGAAGATGAAGACGTCATAACTCTAGCACCTGTTCCAGCAGCTCCATAAATCATGTTAATAGCAGCTACTTCTGATTCTGCTTGTACGAAAGCTCCACCAATCTTTGGTAATTCTCTAGACATAAATTCTGGTAATTCATTTTGTGGTGTAATTGGGTATCCAAAGAAATGTTTACAACCAGCCTTAATAGCTGCTGCTGCAATAGCTTCATTACCCTTCATTAATACTTTAGCCATCATTTTCCCTCCTTACAAAGTTATCTATTTTTCTTCATCTATAGTTTCAACAACGATTACAGCATCAGGACAAATTGTTGCACAGTTGGTACAAGCAATACACTTTTCCATTTCATCAACTGTAGCAGGGTGATACCCCTTAACGTTAATTTTGCATTTATTCATTTTTACTATGTTTACAGGGCAAACCGTCGTACAAAGTTCGCAACCCTTACATCTGTTTTCTGTAAATTTAACTATACCTCTTCTTTTAGCCATTTTACAACCCTCCTTGAAATATAGGTATATATCAAAATGCCTTCATCGACATTTAGCCTCCAGCAAAACAATTACATCCAATCTTCCCTCATAATCATTTTAATTGGTAATACTGTACCTTCTAAGTCCTTTGGTAATTCCTCCACCAGTGCTTCAATAACACCAATATATTTAATAGGTATATTTAGAACTTCAGAAACCTTTTTGCAAAGTTCCTGACCTTTAATCACATCCTCCACTGTTGTATGCCTTAGTAGGTGGGTATTATTTATTAACCCAGTTACTTTAGCCCTTGCAGCCCTTTCAATTGTGTCAATATGATGGAGCACACCAGCCACATCTTGGGTTTCTGGTCTATTGGCATTAACAACACAAAACATGTCATATTCACCAGGTACAAAATACTCCTTGTATCGACCTAATGTTCTAGCCCCCATAGAGTCTCCACCCACATCTAAAATGATGTTGCTGACCTTATCTTGTAAGGGTGCTAAAACATCCGCTGAAACAGCAGGTAAATCTGACCCAGAACCCTTAACATAACTTGAAAGAACACTAACACCAAAGGGTTGTAATTGTTCATACTTTTCTCTACTTCTAAAGTATGGGTTTACTACATCTAAGTCTGCTAATGCCACATTACCCACTTCTTTAGCAAGATTAATGGCGTAATTTACAGCAAATTCAGTTTTACCACTTCCGTAATGACCAATAATCATTCTAATTCTGTTATCCTTTAGCATTACATCACCTTATTTATATGACTTTGCTTCCTCTTCTCCTCGAAGTACCCTTAAACCACCTTCTGCTAAGGCAATCATTTCATCTTCACCAGGATAAACAATTACTTCTGTAATGAAGCTAACACTGTCTTTAATCCATTGGATAAAGGTTTTATCATAAGCAATACCACCGGTTAAGATAATAGCATCTACTTTTCCTTTTAAAACAGTTGCACAAGCACCAATTTCTTTAGCTACTTGGTAAGCCATGGCTTTATAAATGATTTCAGCTTTAGTATCTCCATTTTGAATCATTTTACCAACATCTCTACCATCATTTGTACCTAAATATGCTACTAGTCCACCATTTCCTTTAATTCTCTTCTTAATTTCTGCATGGGTGTACTTACCTGAAAAACAAAGTTTAGCTAAGTCGCCAACAGGAAGACCGCCAGATCTTTCTGGAGAAAAAGGACCGTCTCCGTCTAAAGCGTTGTTTACATCAACAATTCTTCCTTTTTCATGGGCACCTACAGAGATGCCTCCGCCAAGATGGGCAACAATATAGTTCATTTCTTCATATTTTTTCCCTGCTTCTTTTGCAGCTCTTCTTGCTACTGCCTTCTGATTTAGTGCATGGAAAATACTTTTTCTTTCAATTTCTGGCATACCTGAAATTCTAGCAATGTCATTCATTTCATCCACTACAACTGGGTCAACAATGAAAGATGGAATGTTTAATTGAGAAGCTATTTCGTAAGCAAGAACCCCACCTAAATTTGAAGCATGTTCTCCCAACACCCCAACTTTTAAGTCCTCCAACATGTTATCATCGACTTTATACGTTCCACCAGCAATAGGCTTCAATAAACCTCCACGACCCACAACAGAAGCCAGTTTAGTTAAATTAATCCCTTTTTCATTTAAAGTTTCTAAAATAACATTTTTTCTAAACTCATATTGATCAAATATTGTTTCATACTTTTCTATTTCCTCTGTAGAATGTCTTAATACTTCCTCAAAGACTGGTTTCTCATTATCAAAAATAGCAATTTTTGTTGATGTTGAACCAGGATTTATAGTCAAAATACGATAGATTTCACTCATTATATTTCCACCTCTCCATGTTACTTTTTATCTATTAATTAACCAAATAATTTTGATGCACTTAATACTCCCATAGCAATGGAATATAATTTAGACTCTTCACTGTCAGCTCTTGATGTTAAGATTATTGGAGCCTTAGCACCAACAATTACACCTGCATTTTTAGCGTTTGCGAAGAATACCATCGATTTATACAATACATTACCTGCTTCAATGTCTCCACACATTAAAATATCTGCATAACCTGCCACAGGATGATCAATTCCCTTATGTTTTGCCGCCTCAACAGAAACTGCATTATCTAGGGCAAAAGGGCCTCCAACTAAACAATTTTTAATTTCGCCATTCTTATTCATTTCCTCTAAAGCCTGTGCATCCATTGTATCAGGCATTTTAGGGTTAGCTTTTTCCTTTGCACAAATGACACCTACTTTTGGCTGGTCAATATCTAAAGCATGGGCAACTTCTACTGCGTTTTCAATGATTTGTTTTTTAGTTTGTAAATCAGGAGCAATATTCATAGCCGCATCGGTTACTAGAAACAATCTATCATATCCAGGAACATCAAATATGGCAACATGACTTAAAACATTACCAGTTCTTAACCCTACTTCTGCATTTAATACTGCCTTTAAAATAATAGATGTATCCACCAAACCCTTCATCACCATATGGGCTTTTCCTGTTGATACCAATTCCACTGCTTTTAAAGAAGCCTCTGCTAAATCCTTAATATCAATGATTTCAAATTGACTTAAATCTATATTGTTTTCTTCTGCAATAGCAATAATTTTTTCTTGATCTCCAACTAGGATAGCATCAGCAATCCCTTGTTGTTTTGCAGAATTTACTGCCATTAGTACTTCTGGGTCTTGGGCACAAGCTACAGAAATCACTTTTGGCCCTCTTTCCCTTGCAATTTCCATTACTTCTTGAAAGTTTCTAATCATTTATAGCCACCTCATTTTCATAAATTTTAGCTTTTTCTTCACCATTGATTACCCTCAAAGCCCCTTCATTTAGAGCCTTCATTTCATCTTCTCCCGGATAAACTTCAACTGGTGCAATGAACCCAACCATCTCCTTAATTAGCTCCGTTAACCTTGTTGAATATGCTAAACCACCAGTTAAAACAATGGCATCTATTTTTCCTTGAAGTACAGTTGACATAGAACCAATTTCTTTAGCAATTTGATATCCCATTGCATTAAATACTAATTTTGCTCTTTCATCTCCAGATTGAATCATTTTTTCAACATCTCTAGCATCATTTGTTCCTAAATAAGCTGTTAAACCACCTTTGCCCCTCAGCTTGTTCTTAAATTCTGAGTGGGTATATTTTCCCGAAAAACATAACTTAGCCACATCACCCACAGGTAAACCACCAGTTCTCTCTGGTGAAAAAGGTCCCATTTCATTGGCATTATTATAATCTATTAGTCTACCCTGTTTAACTGGTGCTACGGAAATACCTCCACCTAAATGGGCAACCACTAAATTTACTTCATTAAATTTTCTACCTAAACTTGCTGCCACCCGATGTCCAACTGCTTTAATATTTAAGGCATGTCCTAAAGATTTTCTTTCTATTTCCGGTATACCAGAAATTCTTGCTATATCTTCAAACTCGTCAACAGCAACAGGATCAACAATATAAGCTTCAACTTTGGCTATATCAGCAATTGACTTAGCAATAAGTCCACCTAGATTTGAAGCATGTTCACCTTGAAAACCAATTTTTAAATCCTTAATCATGGCTTCTGTCACTTTGTAAGCTCCACCTGGCATTGGTCGTAATAGTCCGCCTCTTCCTACAACTGCAATTAGACTTTCTAGAGAATAATTATTCTCCTCCATCCATTTTAAAATGATGTCTTTTCTTATATCGAATTGATCAGCTATTTTTTCGTACTTTTCCAATTCTGTTGGGGAATGACTTAAATTAGTTTGTAAAATATTTTCTTCACCTTTAAACATTGCAACCTTTGTTGATGTAGAACCAGGGTTGATGGTTAATACATATTCTCTCATTCCTTCACCTCTTCTTAATTTATATGTAATGATTTATATAACGTCTTCATTTTAACTTATTTTAACGTAAAAACAATTTACTCTATTAAAGCCTACTATAGTTTTTATAAATTTAGTTTAAATAATACTTACTTTTGTACACAATATAATAGTGCAAAAGGTATGCCAACTTAGGGTTTGTGTAAAAATAAGTTTATAGTTGAAGTTTCAACATTGGACAATGGCTAAATTTGGTGTTTATAATTAATTTACCCAACTTTCATTCTGCCATGCAGTTTATTGCATGAAAAAAATTGCACATTACTATGCAATTTTTTTCATTACATTTCTATATTATATTTTTCAATTTTATAATAAAGATTTCTCAAAGATACATCCAACTCTTTTGCAGTTAGAGTACGATTCCCCTTATTTTTTTTAATTGCATTAACAATAACTTCCTTTTCCACTTCTTCAACCATTTCTTTTAATGTTTTGCTATCATCGATCTTTACTTTAGGCTTTTCCTTTTCCACTACAAATAAAGCTTGATCGTTATCGAAAAACTTAGGTAATTGATCAACAGTTATCTGTCTCTCATGATATTTCATATTAATAATGGCTCGACCAATATAATTTTGCAACTCCCTCACATTACCGGGCCAATCATAATCTATAAGTTTTTCTAAAGCCTCTGAAGAAATATCTTCACCATTTCTACCATATTCCTCATTGAATTTTTTAATTAAGTGAATGGTTAACGGATAAATATCTTTTTTTCTTTTTCTAAGGGGAGGGATAAAAATAGGAAAAACATTTAATCGATAATATAAATCCTCCCTAAACTTCCCTTCTTCTATAGCCTTCTCTAAAGGTAAATTAGTGGCGGCAATCACCCTCACATCAATGTGGATTGGATTTGTACCTCCCACCCTAATAATTTCCTTCTCTTGCAATACTCTTAATAGTTTAGCTTGCGTACTTATGGGGATTTCACCAATCTCATCAAGAAAAATTGTTCCACCTTGAGCCTCTTCAAAATAACCAATTTTACCACCCTTTCGAGCCCCAGTAAAAGCGCCTTCTTCATAACCAAAAAGCTCACTCTCTAAAAGACTTTCACTTATGGCTGCACAATTAACCCTAACAAATTGACTATACTTACGATTAGACATATTATGAATAGCATGGGCAAACAATTCCTTACCAGTACCACTCTCCCCCCTTAACAACACTGTAGCAGGGGTCAACGAAGCTTCTTTAGCCTTTTCAATAGCTGTCAACATACCTTCATCCTTAGCAATAATATCATCAAAAGTATATCTTGCTTCAAGTTTTCGTATAATTTGTTTAGCCTTTATCAACTCACTATTTAACTTTTTTATCTCCGTTATATCGTGTAAAACCCCTACACTCCCTTGCAAGTTACCATCAACAATAATTGGGGCAGCATAGGCTATAACCTCTTTTCCATGGGGACCCACCTTTAACCTTGCATTTTTTACAGGCTTCTTAGTTTTTAACACCTGCATATGAATACTCTCACCCTCTACAATATCAGCAGCAGCAGGTTTACCAATCATTTCGTTTTGCGATAATCCACTTAATCGAGTATAAGCAGGATTCACTAAAACATGTATTCCCTTTTCATCACATACAGTAATGGCATCCTGTGTAGAATTAAAAATAGCTTCCAATAAACTATGAAACTCTTTAAGCTTATAAATTTCATCAGTTAAATCCATTATTTCAGATATATCTCTAAAAACTGCTACAGCTCCAATTACACCTCCCACCTCATCTTTTACAGGTAATCTACTGGTAATAATAAAGGTATTGCCTAAAGGTTGTTTTTGATTCAACTCAGGCTCTCCCGTTTTTAAAACATATGGTAGTCGTGTACTCTTGATGACATCATCTATAGGCTTCCCTAAGACACCTTCTTCAAATAGTCCCGTTATTTTTTCCGCAGCCCGATTAAACAATGTTATCTTACCTTCTATATCAACAGCAATCATAGCATCATGGGTACTATTTAAAATTACATCTAATTCCTTTTTCACTTTTTCACCTCAATTGATTTAAAAGAATAGTTGCTTCATTGTATAATTAAATTGAACTAATAGAAAAAAATCCATAGTGGACCAAACTGTAATATAATTAGATCACCACAAAATAACCAATTACAGGAAGGTGCACACTATGGACTACTCTAATGATACACCATTATCC
>CALJEQ010000042.1 GCA_938074565.1 uncultured Alkaliphilus sp.
ACCTCAGACCGAGGTTTTGCCTAAGGCTTCCTTCAGATTCCACCTCACGGTGGACACCCTTGCCTTCGGCTAGTGGTTCCCACTACCAAGCCCACAGCGGACTTTCACCGCCAAGTTATCGCCCATGCTGGGCACACAAGATGAACTAAACAGCTAACAGACTTAGCTGTTTAGTTTTTTAATCATTTCCTTTAATTTTTCTGTGTCAATATCATCACTAATTAGTTTTTTAGCTTTTTCTTTAACCAAATCTAATGTCTCTTTCTTTTCTTTAACTTTTTCTTCCACTAAATTTTTTTTGTTTATTTTACATCCCACACCAAACCCTCTTTTCTGTTGTATCATTCACATATAGTGATTATATTTGTTATTATAATTAGAATATCTTTTTTAGTCAAAACGCTGGTTTTATAACCAAGCAGTTTTTTTATCGTTTTTTACATAAAAATTTTAGGGTTTTTTTAATAAATTATAGGTGTTTTTAATCAGTTGACTTGTTTATTAAGTTGTATTTTAATTTTTTTAAAAATTTTATACACTAAATGCAACTTTTTACTTTTAAATGTGGGTTAAAATATAACAAAAAAAAATGTAAGTATTTTTTTGAAATTGCTTATAACTTTACATTTTATCCACAATATGTGAGTTAATCAAAAAAAAACACTTCTTTTCAATGCACTGAAACCGTTAGTTATAACAATTTAAATGACATGAAAAAAAGTGTATATTTTTAAAAAACTGTAATTCCTTAATATAATATTTTATTTTCTTCCTCCTCTTGAATAATCATATAAACTTGTCCCAAGTTCCAGATAACAATTGAAAATACCAATAACACTGTAACTATTTTTAAAAACATTTTTATCCCCCTCCTAGTTTATCAATTACCTTCTTCATTTGTTATAATCCCAATACCTTATTTATTATACTAGTATCAAACTGTAAAAAATGTAGAATTCTGTAAAACACAAAAATATTTTTTTATTTTATTCTTCATTGCATAGTAGGGTGGGTACATACATTTATTATTAAGTATAGATTTTTATATAAAAATACCCCCTTGAATATCTTAAAGGGGGTAATCAGTGAGTAATTTATCTACTTTTTTACTTTTTATCTAAAGCATTAATAATAGCATCAATATTAACTTCTCCACTGGAGATAACTTCTTCACCAAAGCATACCAAAGGAATGGATACTTCTTGTGCTTCAATTTTTTTCTTTATTTGTGGTAACGAATCTAAACCCTTTGAAAACAAATCTATAAACTTAAAAGACTCTACCTTATGACCTAACTCTTTTTGTTGTATATTAGCCTTTAAGTCTTGTAAATCATCTAATATCGTTCTAGTTGGTTCACAACTATCATTTGGCCCACAACAACAACCCGCTGGTCTTAATCCAATAACATAAATACTTACTTTTTCCATTTTTTTAACCTCCATTTTTTATAGTTTTTTAATAATCTTTTTTATTTGTTTTTTATTTTTCAAAATCTACTCTATTTACCTAATTGAGGCTCTTTAAACCAATGCCTTGTGTTGTTGGCAAACCTTACTAAAGCCAACATTAATGGTACTTCCACCAATACCCCCACCACTGTAGCAAGAGTTGCACCAGAATTTAAACCAAATAGAGAAATGGCAACAGCAACAGCTAGTTCAAAGAAGTTACTAGCACCAATCATCCCCGCTGGTGCTGCCACACTATGGGATAACTTCCATGCCTTAGCCCATCCATAGGCAATGGCAAATATAAATATAGTTTGAATAATAAGAGGTACTGCTATTAATCCAATGTGTAAAGGATTTTGTAAAATAACATCTCCTTGGAAAGCAAAAATAATGATTAAAGTTAATAAAAGTCCAATTATTGTAATGTTTTTAAACTTATTTAAAAATACATTCTCAAAGTATTCTATTCCTTTACTCTTAACAACATAATTTCTTGATAAAAATCCTGCCACCAATGGAATAACAATAAATAAAATTACAGAAAGAATTAATGTATCATACGGTACAACAACATTAGAAACACCTAATAGAATAGCTACAATTGGTGTAAAGGCAAATAATAATATTAGATCATTTACCGCCACTTGAACCAACGTATAAGCAGCATCTCCTTTTGTTAAATGACTCCATACAAAAACCATAGCTGTACATGGTGCTGCCCCTAATAAAACTGCTCCTGCTAAATAGTCGGAAGCCAAGTCAATAGGAATTAAGTTTTTAAAAACTACTTTAAAGAAAAACCCAGCTATTAAAAACATTGTAAAAGGTTTAATTAGCCAGTTGGTAACACAAGTAACAATAAGACCCTTTGGTTTTTTTGTTGCCTCAACAATACTGGTAAAATCAATTTTTAACATCATAGGATAAATCATTAACCAAATTAAAATAGCCACGGGTATAGATACTTGTGCATACTCAAATTTTGCAAGAGTTTGCGGAATTATCGGTAAAAATTGTCCGATAGCAACCCCCACCACTATACATAATGCCACCCACACAGTTAAATATCTACTGAAAAAATCTAGCCCAGCTTCTTTTTGTTGCTTATTTGACATTTATTATTCCCCTTTCTTATTTAAAGGAAATTGCCCTACTATTACTTAGGTGTTTTTGACAATTTCCTTAAATTACTTTTCTTTTCATCTAAAGTGAAATACTACACCCATTATTCATAAAGTACATAAGCTGCTTCTTTTAGAGTATTCAAACCCTTTATTTCCTCTGCTAATAGAGGCATTTGTAAAATTTCGCAATTAAACTTGTCATATATTACATTTAAATGTTTTTCCTGCATAGTTCTACGTTTTTTAAAATATTCAGTTGTACAAACTTCCTCAGGTAAAACAAGGTTCGCCACCACCAATTGTGTTTCTATTTCTGCTCCTTTAAGCTCTTGTATCGCCCTATAGGCTTCTTGTATAGGTGTATTTTCAGGATACAATACGAAACTAAATGTGGTTTGTTGTTTATCCCTCATTCTTTTAATTACTCTTTTAAAACGCTCTTGAGCCTTCAAATCCCCTTCATTAACCGTATTCATGGCAGACTTTAGCTCTATTTGTTTCTCCCAACTCATGGGGAGTTCTAGCAATCTTAATGTATGACCTGTAGGGGCTGTGTCAAATATTATTACGTCATATTCATCTGCATCGGCATAATCTATAAAGCGATCAAAAGATGCCATTTCTTCTGTACAGGGTGAATCCAATTCTTCATGGAGGGCCTTCATCATATCATCAGAATAATTATTACCCTCAGCCTCTTTAATTATTTGGTTTTTATAGACCTCAGCTGCCTTCTTAGGGTCAATCTTTAAAGCAAATAAATTTTCTATCCCTTTAATTTCTGTAACTTGTTCCTCTACTGGTTGCTCAAATACGTCTGCTAAATGGGAAGCAGGGTCTGTGGTTAACAATAAAGTTTTGTACCCCTTCATGGCTAAATATACTGATGTAATACACGACATTGAAGTTTTCCCCACGCCACCTTTTCCTGCAAAAAAAACGAGTTTCGGTTTTTCCTCTGTTGGTATTATTACTTTAGTTTGTGGTTTCAATCTGTTTCACCACCTTTTGTTGTGTATATAGCATTTCTCCAACTTCTCTAATTATTTCTACACCCCTAATTTCTTCAGCCAACAGATACATCTTTAACTTAGGAAGTTGTATAGTTTCATTTATTTGTTGTATATATTTTTTTTGCATTTCACCCCGTTTTATAAAGAAGGTATTTTGCAATTCTTCTTCTGGTATAATGCCATTAACAATTACCATACTGGTATGGATTCCTATTTCTTTTAATTCTTTAGCTGAACGATGGGTTTCTTGAATAGGGGTTGCTTCTGGCTGTAGGACGAATATGAAATTAGTAGTTTCTTTGTTTTGAAGTAACGCCACAGCTCTGTCATATTTTTCCTTTGAAGCCATAATGTTTTCTACTGGCCCCATACAAGTCTGTCCCATGCCCTTTGCACTTTCTTCAATATGTTTAGACCAATCAACAGGTAGTTCCAGTAGACGAATAGTGTGTCCAGTTGGTGCTGTATCAAAAATCACCAGTTGATAATCGTCTCTATCCATAAAATCTGTAAACTTATCGAAAGTAGCCATTTCCTCTGTACATGGAGAGTTTAACTGTTCCTCCATAATTTTTACAAACTCATCACCAAAGGTTTCTCTAATAGGGGCTAATGCCTTTTCTCTGTACTCTGCTGTTGCCTCATCACTATCTATTTCCATTGCGTAAAGATTATTAACACCATTTATGGCAGTTATTTTATGACCTATCTCCTGTTCAAAAACATCCGATAAGTTAGCAGCTGGATCTGTTGTAACCAACAATGTATTTATTCCTTTTTCTGCATAATACACTGCTGTTGCAGATGCCATAGAAGTCTTTCCTACACCACCTTTACCAGAAAAAAATATATACTTTGGTAGTTTCTCCATTATTACGCCTCCTTTAGCTTAATAACTTCTCCTTTAATTTCTTCGTAAGATAGATAACCCTTTTCCTTTACAATAACCCCATTAATAGTTGTAATTGGTAAAAACTCAGTCTTATGTTCTTTTACCTTTAAGAAAACTTCTTGATTTTTCATAAATTGTTGGGGTTGAAAATTCATAGTGTATCGATTAATCTTTACTTCTTCAAACTCTTTTTCCATTTTTAATATAGTATCTTGCAATTCAATTAATTTTTGGTCTGGAGAAGGCCCACATATTCCTGTACTACAACACATAGGTCCTTCATAAATATTTATTTCAATTGTTTTTTCCATTTAATACCCCTCCTATTTTCTTCTAGTTTCATCACAATCACAAAGAGAAGTTATACCAGCATAAGTATTACTACCACAAGTTATTTCTTTAATGAATTGACACATCACATCTACCTTTTCTTTGCTAATAAAATAAAACATCCACTTACCTCTTTTTTCACTCTCTACTAATCCCGATTGCATTAATACCTTCATATGATGGGAAATGGTGGGTTGTGTTAACTGGAATTGATCCTGTATATCACATGCACAAAGTTCGCCATTTGAAAGCATTTGAAGTATTTTTATTCTATTTTCATCAGATAGTGCTTTAAATATTTCAACCAAATCCTTCATTTTAACACCTCCCATATATAGATATGTGTCTATATATATTTTATACCACAATACATAGATAATAGTCAATGTGTTAGTAAAGAGTGTAAAAAAATAAATTTATTCAGAATTTTTTATATTTTTTAAATATTTCGCTTTATTTTTTTTGTTTTATGGTTTATAATATAATTAAATAGAATCCGGTAGTTCCCTCCAATCAATATAATCATTTTTTATTATCATTTACTATTTTTATTACACTTTTTAAACTTTTAATTGTACAAAAGAATTTAGTAAGAAAGGATGATGATCTCCTCAATATGACAAATACTGATCCACCAAAATTACAAGAAAATGATTGGTATAACTACTTCCGATTCTATTATAAATAAAAACGGGTATCTTCATATTAAGTATGAAAGTACCCGTTTTTATTATTGCCTTATATTTAATTATTATGATAGTCCTATTACTACACCTAAAATAAATATCAAAATAGAAATAAGCACTAATATAACCTGCCATTTAGTGGTTTTAGACTTTTTATTAAGTACACGAAAAACTGGAGCTATTACCCCTATCACCATTCCAATTAGTCCTACCGTCATTAAAATATTTGCCATACGATGCCTCCTGTAAATACAAAAGAATTTAGTTAATAAGCTTTAATATGTAATATAAGCACTTATTATTAGATAGTGTATATAGTATTTACTTATTTTATCATGGGCTTTCTAATTAAATAATAAAACATTAAGCTTATTTAATCACCTGATGACAGTTACGACATCTAGCTTCGTAAGACTCTAATGCACCTACTAAAATAATTGGGTCTGAATATTTTGCAGGTTGTCCATTAACTAAACGTTGAGTTCTAGTTGCTGGTGTTTTACAAACCATACAAATAGCAGTAAGCTTTATAACTTGCTCGGCAATTGCCATTATTTTAGGCACTACCTCAAAGGGCTCTCCTCTAAAATCCATATCTAAACCAGAACAAATTATTCTTTTTCCTCTATCCGCTAACTCTTGACAAACTTCTATAACTTCTTCCCCGAAAAATTGTACTTCATCTATTGCTAATACATCAAAATTTTCATTATTAATAACTGACATCATTTCTTCTGTATTTTCTACTGCAACACAAGGAAACTGCTTTCCATTATGGGAGTCAATACAGTCCTTTGAATAACGTTTATCTATTCTAGGCTTAAATGCCAACACCTTCAAATCAGCAATTTTAGCTCGGTTTATACGTCGAATTAATTCCTCACTTTTGCCGGCATACATGGGTCCAACAATTATTTCGATACTTCCATTCTTGGAATACTCCATTATGTCAACCACTATCTTTTCCTCCTTAGAATCGTACTAATTTCATTATAGTTTATAATACTAAAATATTAAAGTATGTTTTTATAAACCTTCTTAAAAAATATTACTTAAATATTTATTTTATTGTAAATTAGAATTTTACTAAAAAAAATCAAGGTTGGAAGTTACCTTCCAACCTTGATAAATTCTTTAGAATAAAATTACATACCAAATTTCTTATTGAATTTTTCAACACGTCCACCTTTTTCAACTGTTTTTTGCTTACCAGTAAAAAATGGATGACATTCTGAACAAATTTCAACTCTTATTTCTTTTTTAGTTGAAATACTTTTAAAACTGTTGCCACAAGCACAGTGAACTTCAACTTCATTAACTTCTGGATGAATATCCTTTTTCATTATCTTCACCTCTTCTTTCCATTGCGCTTATATATCTTTACAATTAAGTAAATTGTATTTTAGCACTACTTTACTAGCCAATAGGCAAATAACTATTACATTATAGCATACAAAAATAATAGTTGCAACAAATAATTATATTAAATCCGTTTCTTAAACATTTCCACAAACTCTTGATTATGCTTAGTTTCTACTAAAGAGCTAACAATTTTTTCTGTTACTTCTTGTATAGAATTATTACCTAATGCCCTTCTGATACTCCATATAGTTTCTAATTCCATCTGACTTAATAACAATTCTTCCCTTCGTGTCCCAGATTTATTAACATCAATAGCTGGGAAAATACGTTTTTCAGAAAGTTTTCTATCTAAATGTAATTCCATATTACCTGTTCCCTTAAATTCTTCAAAAATGACATCATCCATTCTACTACCAGTTTCTATTAAAGCTGTAGCTATAATAGTTAAACTACCTGCATTTTCTAGGTTTCTGGCAGCTCCAAAAAATCTTTTGGGCTTATGTAATGCCCCTGGGTCTAAGCCCCCAGACAATGTTCTTCCCGTTGGAGGTATTGTTAAGTTGTATGCCCTTGCCAATCTTGTAATACTGTCCAGTAAAATAACAACATCTTTTCCATGTTCCACCAATCTTTGAGCACGGTTTAATACCATTTCAGCTACTTTTATATGGTGACTAGGCAATTCATCAAAGGTAGAATATACTACTTCTCCTTTAATTGACCGTTGCATATCCGTTACTTCTTCTGGTCTTTCATCAATTAACAATACAATAATTTGTATTTCAGGATAATTTATAGAAATACTATTAGCAATTTTTTGGAGTAATATTGTTTTACCTGCCTTTGGTGGCGCAACAATCATACCTCTTTGACCCTTTCCAATAGGTGCAATGAGATCTATTAATCTAGTCGATAATTCTGAACTATTTAATTCTAAGTTTATTCTTTCATTGGGATAAATCGGGGTAAGGTCTTCAAAGTTAGGTCTTTTTGTAGCCGATTCTGGCTCCATTCCATTAACCTTTTTTACATAGAGAAGGGCTTTAAACTTTTCACCGCTTTTAGGAGGTCTTGTTATACCTGTAATTTTATCTCCTGTTCTCATATTAAAACGTCTTATTTGTGAAGGAGAAATGTAAATATCATCATCACTCGATAGATAATTTTCTCTTCTTAAAAAGCCGTATCCGTCCGTATGAATCTCTAAGATTCCTTCTGCTATATTTACTTCTTCCCCAGCAGGTATTTCATCCGATAAGCGTTCTGGTAATCCTTGATTTATTATTTCTTGTCTAAATTGTTGCTTCGCCTGCTTTTGTTGTACTGTATCTTTTACTTCTGTTTCTTTTACTTCTGTTTCTTTTACTTCCACTTCTTGAGACGTTTCTATTGGTTCAACCTGTTGATTTTCTTTTATCCACTTTATAATATCATCTTTTTTATATTTTGTTGTATACTTCATACCCATACTTTTAGCAATTTCTTTTATTTCCTGAAGCTTCATTCCCTCTATTGCTTCAATATTCAATTAAACACCTCCTGAAAAACTTTGTCTTAAAAAGGGACAAAATTCCATTTGTCCCTTGAATATTGAAATTTTATCATTTTAAGTAACATTAGTCAATACAAATATACAAAGTTGCTTAAAAAGCATACTTGGGCTTTTTATTTAGCTTATGAATTGTTTCTACAAATCTAATAGTTCCTGTTTCAGATCGCATTACAACAGAATGGGTTTTAGCTGTCCCTTTTTCAGAATAGATAACTCCTTTTAATAACTCTCCATCAGAAATACCTGTAGCAGCAAAATAAACTTCATTACCTTTAATTAAATCTTCCATATATAGTACTTTATGGACATCTATTTTCATTTTTATACATCGTTGTTTTTCTTCCTCGTTGCTTGGTATTAACTTCCCTTGAAATTCTCCCCCTAAGCATTTTAAAGCCGCTGCTGAAATTACGCCTTCTGGCGCTCCCCCAATACCTACCAACATATCTACCCCAGTATCAGTAAAACAAGTAGCTAAGGCTGCTGCCACGTCTCCATCCTTAAATAATTTAATTCTAGCTCCTGCTTCACGACATTGTTTAATTAGGTCATCATGCCTTGGTCTATCCAACATAGTTACTGTTAAATCTGTTATACTTTTATTAAGGGCTTCTGCTGTAGCATTTAAATTTTTATATATTGGTGCATCTAAATGTATTCTTCCAGCAGCTTTAGGGCCCACTGCTATTTTATTCATATACATATCAGGTGCATTCAACAAACAACCTCTTGGTGCCATTGCCACCACAGCAATCGAATTAGGTAACCCCTTAGATACGGAATTTGTACCTTCTACAGGGTCTACTGCTATGTCTACTTTAATGCCACCACTACCTACTACTTCACCAATATAGAGCATTGGAGCTTCATCCATTTCACCTTCTCCAATAACAATTGTGCCTTCAATATTAATTGTATCAAACATTTTTCTCATACCATCTACACCAGCTTGGTCTGCTGCATTTTTGTCGCCCCTGCCCATATGTTTAGCAGCCCCCAGAGCCGCCGCCTCTGTTACCCTTACTAAATTAAGTGCTAAATTTCGATCCATCTCTTTCACCCCATTTGTATTATACTAGCCTATGCTTTTTTAATACCTCTTGTAAAATATTTGTTTTATCTAATCGATGAATTGCAGTTACAAAACGAATAGTGCCTGTTTCACCCCTCATTACCACTGAATGGGTTTCTGCCATTCCATTTCCTTTGTGAACAACTCCCTTTAATAAGTCTCCTTGTGTAATTCCTGTAGCAGCAAATAAACAATCAGTACCTTTCACCAGGTCATCCAAAGTTAATACCTTATATATTTCTTCATCTGTTTTAAACCCCAATTGTCTACATCTTTCAAACTCTTCAGGACTCATTGGTTGAAGTATTCCTTGCATGTCTCCCCCCATTGCTTTAAGGGCTGCTGCTGCTATAACACCTTCTGGAGCTCCCCCAACTCCAAGTAAAATGTCTACTCCTGTATCTTCAAACCCTGTAGCAATGGCAGCTGCCACATCTCCATCACTAAAGAGTTTAATTCTAGCCCCTGCTTCTCTAATCTGTCTAATGATGTCATCATGGCGAGGACGATCCTGTACAATTACAGTCAAATCCCCAATGTTTTTATTTAAAGCCTCTGCAACTGCTGTAAGGTTTTGACTAATTGGTGCTTTTATATCAATTCTTCCTTTTGCCTTTGGTCCAACGGCAATTTTATTCATATAGGTGTCAGGCGCATGTAATAAACATCCTTTTGGTGCCATAGCAACAACTGCAATAGCATTAGGTAACCCTTTTGCGATCAAGGTTGTTCCTTCTAAAGGATCTACTGCAATATCCACTTCTCTTATACCTGCTTCACCACAACCTACTTTTTCTCCAATATATAACATGGGAGCCTCATCTAACTCTCCTTCACCTATTACCACCGTACCACAAATGGAAAGACTAGAGAATGCTTTTCGCATACCATCTACAGCAGCTTGATCTGCGCCGATTTTATCCCCTCTACCCATATAACCTGCTGCTGCCAATGCGGCAGTTTCCGTTACTCTAACCAGTTCCATTGCTAAGTCTCTATCCATATTAATATATCCTCCTTAAGATTGTTCTTTGTCATTATTAATCACAATATATTGTGTCATATATTACTCATTAATGACACTTATGTACGTTTCTGCAATATATTGTATCACATTTTATAGTTAGTTACATCCATTTATATTATACTAAATACAAATATTTTGGCAAATGTTTTCAATACACAACTTTTTTTACCTATTAGTATAATCATTACAAATTACCCTCCGATAACAAGCCCTGATAAATTTACTTTTAATTATATGTTTTAATGTTTAACTGACACTTACACAAAAACAAAGAACTTAAAAAAATTATTTGCAAATCTTAATGTATTTATAATACTAAAATACGATTTGCCCTTACATAATTTTCTTAAGTTCATTTAAGTTAAGAGTTAGATTATTTTATTTATTAAAATTTTTAAGGATGGATTTATTAAAGGATTTATCAATTTCATATTCCCTTATTATTAATATAAGTTTTTATTTTTTTACTATTTAAATATTTTTCTATTAAATCTTCTCTACTTTATCTTTTTTTATCTTCCCTACTTAAAATTTTTTATTTTTTTATTGTTATACTTTTATTGCTCTTTTTTCATATCTATTTTTTGGCGTTTTCCCAATCTTTAAGAAATCTTTCTATACCTAAGTCTGTTAATGGATGCTTTACCATTTGTTTGAAAACATTATAAGGTATAGTAGCAACATCAGAGCCTACTTTAGCTGCATTAATAACATGAAGGTTATGTCGAATACTTGCAGCTAATACTTCTGTAGAAATATTATGTATTGCAAATATAGTCACAATTTCTTTAATTAGATCCATTCCATCATGCCCAATATCATCTAATCTTCCTACAAACGGGCTAACATAAGTAGCACCAGCTTTTGCTGCCATCAATGCTTGAGCAGCCGAAAAAACTAGTGTTACATTAGTTTTAATACCTTTACTAGAAAAACCTTTAACTGCCTTTAACCCTTCTTCAGTCATAGGTACTTTTATTACTATGTTTTTATGTATTGCAACTAAGTCTTCTGCCTCTTTGAGCATTTCTTCAGCTGTCTCACTAACTACTTCAGCACTAATTGGTCCATCAACAATTTCACTAATTTCTTGAATTACTTTTTTAAAGTCTCTTCCCTCTTTAGCAATTAAAGATGGATTTGTGGTAACTCCATCAACAATTCCCCATCCTGCAATTTCCCTTATTTCGTCTACATTTGCAGTGTCAATAAAAAATTTCATATTAACTCCTCCTTTTATATATTAAGAAAATCGTCCTACCCAGTTGTCATTTTCCCAAAATCTAAACTGGATTTTGCAATTTTCTCAATGGACATATTAATTTTTTACTACTTTTAATGAGGTACTGGTAAATTATGATACTTTAAATTTATTCGTATATATAATGTAGGTTTAATAATTTTAAATAAATATACTGTTTAATCTCCTCTTCATTGTTTCCATTTTTATATATTCTTTACTATTTTAACTTGTCCTGCTAGATCTATGGTTTATTTTTCAAAAAAGTAAATTTATTCATAATATCCCACTTAAAATACATTTTACCTAAAATTTAATTTAAATAACTTTCTTTAGAGATTTTCATAAAAGCTTTTATTTATAATAGTATACTAAATATGACCAACCCTTTCATTTCACCTATCTTATAAAAAAAATTGATAAAAAAATAACACTTGCATAACACTTGTAGTGCATGTATAATTATGAAATATAAATATTTTAAATTTTCATACATTTAAGATTAATCTCAAATTCGACCAAAGTTTTTGAACAAAATATATTATTTTGAACTAATTTTTATCTTTTATGGGTAAGCTATTACCACGAATTATAGTTGGTCGGTTTGCTAAAACTACAGGAGGTGAATCTTTCGTAAATCTTTACCATTAACACAAATTTTATCTTTGGAAGGGGCGATTATCGTGAGTTTAAATGAAAAAAATACTAGAGAACAATGGGGTTCTAAGATTGGATTCGTACTTGCAGCTGCTGGTTCAGCCGTAGGGTTAGGTAACATCTGGAAGTTCCCATTTATGGCAGGACAAAATGGTGGAGGAGCTTTCGTTCTTCTTTATTTCGCAATTTTATTTGTTGTTGGTTTTACTTTGATGATGGCAGAATTAGTAGTTGGTAGACATACTCAATTAAGTCCTGTTGGTGCTTATAAAAAGTTAAGAAAAAAATGGGCATGGGTTGGTGGATTAGGCGTTTTAGCTGGATTCTTGATATTATCATTCTATAGTGTTGTTGGTGGTTGGGTAATTAGATATATTGTTAAAGCTGTTACAGGCTCATTTAATATTACCGACCCAGAAGTTTTAGGTGGACTCTTTGTTAACTTCATTACTAATCCAACACAACCGTTAATCTATCATGCAATCTTTATGATTCTTACTTTAGGAATCGTTATTGGTGGTGTAAGTGGTGGTATTGAAAAATATTCTAAAATATTAATGCCTTCATTATTTGTTATGATGATCTTAATTATGTTCCGTTCATTAACATTACCTAATGCAATTGAAGGTGTTAAGTTTATGTTAGTACCTGACTTCTCTAAAATTAATGGTAGTGTATTCCTATCGGCTTTGGGTCAGGTATTCTTCTCCCTAAGTTTAGGTATGGGAGCCATGATTACCTATGGTAGTTATTTAGGTAAAGATGAAAACATTATTGATAGTTCTGTTCAAATTCCTTTATTAGATACAGCTATTGCTTTAATTGCTGGTCTTGCTGTTCTTCCAGCAGTATTCTCTTTTGGATTTGACCCAGCTGGTGGCCCAGGATTACTTTTCATTACGTTACCAGCAGTATTTGCTCAAATGCCTTTAGGTTCAATCTTTGGTTTATTGTTCTTTGTACTTGTACTGTTTGCAGCATTAACTTCTTCTATTTCATTACTTGAGGTTTGTGTATCTTATACAGTTGATGAGTGGAAATGGAATCGTAAAACTGCAAGTATCGGTCTTGGACTTATCATATTCATAATGGGTATTCCGTCTTCTTTAGGTCTTGGAACATGGTCTCATATTAAGTTAATTAAAGGATTAGACATTTTCGACTCTGTTGACTTCGTTGCAAGTAACGTATTATTACCTTTAGGTGGTATGTTATTATGTATCTTCATTGGTTGGGTATGGGGTCTTGACAATGCCTATAAAGAAGTTACAAATGATGGTAAACTTAAGTTCCCACTTATGAGAGTATGGGGTTTCTTAATTAAATACGTTGCACCAGTTGCTATTTTCATAGTATTTATTCAAGGTACAGGTATTTATCAATGGGTTGTAAACTTATTTAAATAAAACAACACACTAAGTTAAAGGGTAGATGTTATTGATCATCCACCCTCATATAAATAAAAGCCACTTCTACTTTTGGAAGTGGCTTTTATTTTATTAAAAACTAATGGTTAATATTTTTTAGATAATATAAAAACCCCACCCATAAATTTAATATTAATATTTGTAAGGCGCAGTTTAATATATTTTGCTTATTTTATTCTTTACTATAGTTACACTCTTCGTTGTTTTCTTTTAATTTTTTTAAAGCTTTTTTTATTCCACTGGGTATTGGAAGACCTAGTTCTACTATATTTTCTGTAATGCTTATTCCTTCGTTAGCTATATAAAAGTAACTTGCCATCGTGCGAAATATCGGATTGTTTGCCATTGTGATTGTATCCAATTGATGGGCTAAAATAATCACTATAAATATTCCTGCTTTTTTTATTAAGCCCCTCCAACCTATTTCAGAAGACAAGTTTCCTATGTATATACTCTTCATAAAACCAGTTATATAATCTATTGTAATAAAAAGTGCCAGTATTCTTATTCCGTTATCCCATCCTCCCAGTAAATATGTTAATGTTGTTCCTATAGCTGCACTTATAAAATTTAAAATGTTTTTATACTCCATACTAATCACCCATTAATTTATATAACATTGTCCATACCTCTTCTCTAGTAATAGGTTGTCTTGGTCTACTGCCATCTGAAACTCCCTTTCTTATAATCCAGTCATGGGGTTTATATGCCCAATTGGATAATTCTAATGGGTAATGTTTTTCCTCCAAACTTTTTTTAATTTCTTCTAATGGAAATAGTTTACCTGGGCATCTTGTGTTGGCAAAGTCATTATGTCCATACAGTGGTATTTTACCGTATCTACTCCATATTTCTTTTGTTAGTGTATTTAATCCTTCCAACTGCAATGTTGTTGGTTTGTAGTTATCAAAATTACCCACTATGCAAATGCCTATAGATGATGTATTTTCTCCCTTTGTGTGGGCTCCTATTGCATTTTCTGTTCTTCCTCCATAAACTTTACCATCGGTAGTAATTAAATAATGATACCCAATATCCCTCCAACCGTTGGTTTCTACATGGTATTGTTTTATTGATTCAAATGTTCCTTCATCCGTCCCACTGTGATGGATTATTATTTTATTTGGTTTATTCATGGTTTACACCTCCTTAAGTTGTTTGAAAGACCATAACCGTGGGTTATGGTCTTTTGGTTTAATTGAGTTAAACTATTTATTAGAATTTAACAGTATAATGATAAATTGCTATTGTGTATTAACTAGTTTACTCAATTCTTTATGCTGTTCTACTGTAATTCTATCAGATGATAGAAACACATCAAGTTTATTATTCATGTCCACTTTTTCATACCTTCTATTAGCTATAAGGTTCTTTAATAATGTATAAATCATAATTATATACCTCCCTAGTTTAATATTTTTTCATACTCCAAATTAACTAATTGCTCTTGTACATCAAGTAGTTCTTGTTGTAATCTTTTAATTTCAATATCTTCGTCAGTTAATTCATGTGCTATATTTTCTATAATTAAAGATTTACTTTTTACATCTACCCTTTGTACTATTTTTCCATCCAATTCTCCAAATTCTGTAATAATATAAGGTAATCCTTCGGGTAGTGTATGGGGTAAAACATCACCTTCTGCATCTCCGGTATTTACCCATACACTACCACTATTATCGTAAATAATTAAACTTCCTCTTTTCATATTATTCCTCCTATTCTATTGCTAATATCCACCATCTAAACCCGACACTTACAGTTTGAGTTTTTATTGTTATAGAATTATTCTCATATTTTCTTACAATGTAGTTGTTTAATATAGAATTATATGTGCTTGTTCCAGAAGCACCAAACGACATAAAACCTGATTGATGAAATGTATTTCCATATCCATGTAATGCCCAATGTCCTTCTATCAAAAAACTAGTAAACCAGTTGTTTTGAGGATAATCACCGCTAGCCATAACTATACTTGGTCTAAATTGCAACCCCGTTACAGTAATTTCTCCATTAGTTCCCACAATAGTAGCCGCAGTTCCATTAAACAATGCCCATTTCTTCCCCGTTTGTATACTTCTTATTAAATTAGCCAATGCTGAAAAAGTTTCACTACCGTTTGCTTGCAAGTTTGGGTCCACCCCAACAATAGCGGTAGCAATTTCAGTCTTACCATTACTGACTGACTGAATTCCATTGTTGAGTGAGGTAAAAAGTTCATTAATTATATTAGGAATACTATCCTTTGCAGTTGTTTCTAACATAGATAAATCACCTTTAAATATCTCGTAATCCTCCTTATGCCCCTCAAGCCCATCATACACACCCTTAATCCCATCCTCAATCTTATTAAGATTTTGTGCAGATAAAGGAGTTTCATTATCCACCCATTTAGTTTTATTGTACGTCATTTAATATCACGCCCTTTCAATTGTTATTTCCACTGAAATAGTCATACTTTGCTTGCTTCCCTTTAATAAATCCATTCTTCCCCCAGACATTAATACCCCTGTATCTACTTCAGAAGTTGCCCCCTCTCCAAACAAACCTAGATTTGTGAATTGTATACCATTTCCTTCGTTTTCATCTAAATACAACTCTTTTATAACTGTGTTTTGATCTATATAACTATCAGCCACCTTACGTATTTCTTCTCCAGTCAGCTTAGTATCAGAGGAACTGGGTTCTAAACCAGTTCCTAAAGCTATATGGGTAATAGCTTCATCTACATTATTAATAATTTTGTTTAATAAAAAGTCTGTAATCACTCCATCACCCCCTTTAATAGAAAGTTACACGATCAAAGGAAGTGGTATTGATTAAAGAAGGGCTACATAATAACGTATTACTACAAGTGTGATAACTAGCTACAGAAACCCTAATTACTTGAGTAACCTTTAAGTCATTGTATAACTTCTTTATTCTTGCTATAGTGTTTAGGTCCTCCATATCTGTACTTTCCAAAGCATTTACCCGCTTGTCCTGTTGTTGAAGGTATTCAGATAACTTCATTAAATCTCCTCCAGTTCTACACCCCTTACAGTTTCAGAGGGGTTTATTTCGGTATTCACCTGTGTTACTAAAAAATATCCGTTAACATCATATTCATCAATCTTGACAAAACATCTCTCACCAATTTTAATATCCTCCTTAGTGGAGAATTTCAAATAAGTCTTTACTTTACTGTGCCTTCTAATTTCTGCTTTACCATATTGCCTTGCTGCCATTTTATCGGTGATGTTTTTATTTTTAATAATTTTTTCAATTAGGTACGGGTTCTCTGATTGGGTATTTTCAAAGAAATCAATTACTTGAATGGTAGGTTTATAGACTACCCTTATTTCACCTATAAAGGGAGTAGTTATATTTTCCGGTATATAAAGCAACTTGTTTTTCTTACTTATTAGAAAATCCTTATTATTAGCATCTTTGTCTATAGCAACTTCTTTCATTTCCCCATCCACGTAAACAGCAACATCATTAGGTTCATATGCTAAATTAAAGTATCTTTGTCTTCCATCCCCTAAAAAATATTGCGTAACTTCTTTACTGGCTGCCCTTTTACTACCAACAATCCATACTCTATTTACAATATTTGTAGCACTATAATCCACATTTAAAGTTTTATAGAGAAAGTTATATTTTCCGTTGGATTGCTTTACAAAGCTTACACCATTTCTTTCAAATACAGAGAATAAGTGAAAGTCCCTATCTTGGTCAATATAATAATGCCAGTTGGGTATATACTCCATAATACTTTTTAAGGCTTCGCTTAAAGTGATATAGTCAAAACTAATTTTTTCAAGGATAACTTCACAGGGCTTTAAGTTATTTGTTGTTATTTCGGGGGCATATTTACTTAATAAAAACACCAGTACATCCCTAATCTTCATGTTAACAAAATTTTCAGCAACAATACGGTTTTGTAATATATGGTTGTAATCTGTAGCAGAAATATTACATACTTTAATCCCTATGTCTTTAAAATCCTGTTGTAAAACTATACCCCCAAACCTCTTCTTGTTTCCCTGTTGAATTATTAGCTCTTTAAAATGATAGAGTTTATCAATTTCCTTACACCTTAACTTATAGTTGTTATTTTGACTACCTAAGTTTTCCGATACAGAAATACCCATTATTTTATTCTGTACTTCATCATTACCTACTGTAATTTTCCACATCTTAAACACCACCCAACACTTTTCCACCTAAGAAGCTGTCTATACCTTCATAAATCCTTCTACCATCAAGATAAATGGTGATATTGTTATTTGCGTCACCGCCACCATTTAAAGCAGGGTTATATTTTTTAGGTACAACTGCCTCACCTTTATGGAGGAATGCTAAAGTATCACTTGGCACATAATTAGTTCCAGTGGCAAGAGCTGGAATGTTGGGTATATTAAAGCCCCAAGTTTTGCCTCCAATTATCGGTACCCAATCAGGAACATCCATACTTATTTTATTCATTCCATTAATCATTCCATTAATGGCCTTAATAATTAAATTGATAACACCTTTAATTCCGCTATATATTCCATCCCATATGTTTAGTACAAAACTTTTTAGGTGCCCCCATACTGCTGCCCAGTCTCCTTTAAGGGCTGAAAGAACAATATTAATAATATCCTTCACAGAATTTATTGCGGTCTTAATGGCAATGAAGATAAGTTCCCAAGTAGTAGTTGCAACACCCAATATTGTCTCTCCCCATATTTCCCAAAAGGTCATTAAACCATCAAATATACCCTTAAAGACTTCTCCTATCACCTCTATCACTGTTTGAATTACTTCTCGAAGTGTTTCAAATATACTTCCTGCTACCTCTAAAATTGTGTCACCCCAAGTTGCCCAAAACTCTGATAGGGCATTAAATACTGTTTCAAAAATCTCTTTAATTGTTCCAAAGATTTCTGACCCATACTCCATTAACGTTGTACCCCAGGTTTGCCAAAACTCCATAAGACCTTCAAATATAACCTTGAAAAGACTACTTATTCCCTCCCATATAGTTTGAAATACATCCTTAAGACTTTCAAATATGCTTCTGCCAGCTTCTAATATGGAATCCCCCCAAGTTGCCCAAAAATCCATTAATCCCTGAAATACAATAACAAAAGCTTCTTTAACACCTTCCCAAATTATCACTAGTGTATTCTTAAGACTTTCAAAAATCTCTTTTCCTTTTTCCAATATGTTATTCCATATTTCTGTAACAGCCTCTTTAAACTCATCATTGGTGTTCCATAAATATAAAAATATAGCCACAAGGGCACCTACAGCTGCAACAATTGCAAGCACAGGAGTTGGAATAGATAAAAATAGCGACTGTACAGACGATAAATTCTCCATTATCCCCCCACCAACAGACTTTAACTGATCCCAAACCTCCACCGTTTGGTCAAAGGCAGAACCCAAACTAATGGCAGTATCCTTTAAGTTGTTCCACAAACCAATTGAATCAGTAATAAAAGGATTTAAAGCAGTGCCTACCTGCGAAGATACTGTCTCTAAGCTACCCAATAAGGTTATCAAGTTGCCGTCACTGGTTAAAACTTCTCCACCAAAACTTGTAAGGGCTTCACCCACACCAGATACTGCAGTTTGAAACGAGCCCATTGTATCTGTAAAATTTGGTCCCAATTGTTTCACATTATTACCCAATTCAATAAATTTTTCTGGGGTTACTTCAGTTATCTCTTTGCCTAAATCTTTTACTGCCAATACACTTTTATCAATTTCACCATAAAAATTCCTTATACTCTGTTCTAAGCTTTTTATCTCAGTTTCAGCTTGGCTCAATCCCTTTCACCTCCAATACTTAATAAAACATGTTTTTTAAATAATTCAACTCTTTACTTTTGTTTTCAATAGTTACCATCTTATTTACTTCCTTTTCTTTACCAAAAACTTTGTAATTCTTTTTAGACATAGCGTTTATTATGGCTATGCGGGTTGCCAGTTCTTGCATCTCTATTTCTTGTTTTTTCTTCTCTGCCTGCCCTTCAAACATTAAGCTAATTTCTCTGGGGGTGGCATCATAGTAGTCTAAGAAGGATATGCCTAAATAGCTGGTGGCTAACTTAAACATATCCTCCTCATTTAAGAACTCATCCTTTTCTTCAGCTATTTTTTTTTATCGGGTAAAGCTAGTTGAATGGCACTTGCCAACTTTTCACTTAAGTAACTAATACCTTGGTTTTCCATAGCCTCGTCCATAATAATACCAGCTTGATCCAATGTTAAACTTGTATCTTCCCATTTTAGACCACAATATAACATTGCCCTTAACTCTTTAAAACCTGCACCATTTTGTAATTCACTAACGGGTTTACCCAGTAAATCCTCCAGTTGACAAATGGCATTTGTGCTAAACCTTAAATTTCTAACTTTATCAAGTTCAATTGCAATTGACTTTTTCATTATTTATCTCTCCTATGCCACTGTTTTATTTAAAGCACCAGTTCCCTGTAAAGTAACACTGTAGGTTGCACTGTCATCATATGGAGCTTCAATTGGGAAGTCTGTAATATAAGCATCACCAGTATACTTATTGCCAGCAGCTGTAGAAAGTTCTACTACTACTTTATCCCCATTCATATAAGCATTTTCTAAAGCTTGGAAAGCCTCATCATTTTCAATTAATAAACCATCAGATACAATAGACCATTCTTTATAGCTGGCTTCATTTTCTTTCCAACCCGCTGAGTTTTTTGTTGTTGTATCTATTACCTCCGCTGATCTGTTTAATGTTGCACCTCTTTGTCCACCTAATACTTTATTTCCTACCTTAATAATAAAATCTACTCCTTTTGCCATTTAAAGCACCTCCGTAATTTTTAGTTTAATTTGTATTTTTCCTTGAAAATAATCTTCATTTTGTTTATCAAATATTTCGATTGCTTGTATTCTACACATATGGCAATCATAATTTTGTATTGAAAAACCTTCCTTTAAAGCCTTTTCAATTTCATGTATAACCTCTCCAATTTCAGTTTTTGTTCCCCCATAAATATGTAGGGTTTGAAAAATTTCTTCCCCTTTTAAAACGTTAGTTACATATTCAGTGGAAGTAATTTCACCAAAAGAAACATATGGTAAGTTTTGTTCCCCTTGTATATCATCAAAAATTCCCACTACCTTACCCATTAAGGTATCAAAGTTTCTTAGTCTGTCATATAAGTTTTTCTGTACCGGCAATATTCCACTTGGCTTCATTTTTTGTCCCCCTTACACCAATTGTGGCTGGTTTCACCCTACCTTCACTAACTCTTCAACTTGGTGATCTTATTACTAACTTAAATTTCAAACTAACTCACCTCCCATCATGTTTTAATTTAATTAAAATTTCGATTTTTACGTAACTCCACCATAAAAAAATATGCAGTTTCTTTATTTCAATCGATACTATAATTAACTTTAATTGACCAACACCTTTTTTAGAACGTATGTTCTGTACCGATAAATACATTTTACGCAAATATCGAATTTTTTGAAAGCCCCATTTACGGGATTTATTAAACTTTACAACTGATTTACAGCAGAATACTCTTTCAATCTCTTTTTTACGTAAAAAACGTAAAAATTATCATTTATTTTTATAAATTTATTTGTTATAATTAAATTAATACGTTATTTGCGAAAAAGGTGATAAAATGAAGGTTGGAATTCGAATAAAAGCATTAAGAAAAGAAAAAAAAATAACCCTAAAGGAGTTGGCTGAAAAAGCCGATATTTCTATTTCATTTCTAAGTGATATAGAAAATGGGAGAAGTAATCCATCTTTAGAAAGATTAGAAGAAATTGCAAAAGCCCTTAATACTTCTATTTCTTATTTATTGGGAGAAGATACCCCCTCTGTAGATGATCAATTGATGGAACTCTTATCTGACCCAAACTTAAGGGTAGCTTTTGAAGATTGGCATAGTTGGACTGATGAAGAAAAAAAAGACCTTTTAGAATTTATTGAGTTTAAAAAAAGCAAAAGAAATAAATAACATATAAAAAACTTAATTGTGCACAATAATAAAATCAATTAATTGACTAAAATAAAAAGGCTTTAATTTATATTATTAATTTAATGATAGACTATAGATTATTATATTCAGGAGGATAAAAATGTACATTAGATTAGCACAAAAAGCCAATGCAATTTTGTATCATCATAAAATAAAGCAATTTCCAATATCTTTAGAATTAATTGAACAGCTTATTTATGGTGAAGATATCAAAATTATAATTAGAGAAAACCTAACTCATGGTTGTGTTATTGGTAATGACTTATTAATTGGAAAATGTGAAAACAAACAAGAAGAACGTTATAAACTAAGCCACGAGTACTTGCACATAATGGAACACTGTGGTAATTATTTTACAAAAGATAAAACCGTTATTGCTAAAAATGAAGCTCAAGCCCATGCCTTTGCAGCCTATCTACTTATGCCTATTGGAATGTTTGAAGAATCTTTAAAATATGCAGTAAATGATTATCAATTGGCGGAGGAATATGGAGTGTCTCTAAAATTGGTTCTATATAGAAAAGAGCTTACTAAAGGATTATTGGAAAGTGGAGAATATCATTTTTTAAAGAAGGTTAATTTTTTTTGACTCACAAAAGAACATATGTTCTTTTAAAAGCACTATTAGCTTAAATTATTATCACAACCATGATTCTTATGGATTTAGTTTAACAAGGTAAGTTAAAAAAGTTATATCTAATTTATCAAATATGACTTTTTTTAACTTACCGAAATCAAGATAAATTGTAAACTTTATTTATTTATTCTGAATTTTTTATATGTTAAAAAAATAACGCTTGCATCCTGTATCTTTCAGTTATATAATTAAAAACTGTAATTGCTAATTTTTTTTATACCTTGTATTATTTTTGGAAATTTTTACTGTGTTTTTTTAATGGCTGGGAAATCGTTTTCTTTCTTTGTTGTTCATATCTCTAATCTAACAAAGTTTAGTATTTATAATTCAATCTTTATAAATTTATCCTACACCTATTTTAAGGTGTATACCTTGGAAATTATTAAAGAGTGATTTAGTAGATACAAAAACTTTATTATATTTAATACTAATCTTAAAGTCATAAGGAGGATGTAAGCACATGAATTTAAATGATCAACAACAAAACAGAGAGCAATGGGGATCTAAAGTTGGTTTTATACTTGCTGCTGCTGGTTCAGCTGTAGGTCTAGGTAACTTATGGAAGTTCCCATATACCGCTGGTCAAAACGGTGGTGGTGCATTTGTATTAGTATACTTTGCTATACTAATATTAGTGGGTTTTACGTTAATGTTGGCAGAATTAATATTAGGTAGACATACTCAATTAAATGCCATCAGTGCCTATCGTAAAATTAAGGAAAAATGGGCATGGGTTGGTGGTATAGGCATTTTAGCTTCTTATTTAATTCTATCATTTTACAGTGTAATCGGTGGTTGGGTAGTAAACTATATTGTTAAGTCCATGACAGGTGCTTTTAATACCGCTGATACAGAAGTTTTATCTAGTATCTTTGTAAACTTTATTACTAATCCAATACAACCAATTATTTACCAAGCTATTTTTGTTATTCTTACTCTAGGAATTGTAATTGGCGGTGTAAGTGGTGGTATTGAAAAATATAGTAAAATATTAATGCCGGGTTTATTTGTTATGATGGTGTTAATTATGATTAGATCTGTTACCTTGCCTGGGGCAAGCGAAGGAATTAAATATTTATTATTACCTGATTTTTCTAAAATTGATGGTAATGTAATGTTGGCTGCTTTAGGACAAGTATTTTTTTCCTTAAGCTTGGGTATGGGGGTTATTATTACCTATGGTAGTTATTTAGGTAAGGATGAGAATTTACCACAAAGCTCCTTTACTATTCCATTAATTGATACGATTATTGCTTTATTAGCAGGTTTAGCAATTTTACCTGCAGTATTTGCCTTTGGGTTTGATCCAGCAGGTGGGCCTGGATTAATTTTTATTACATTACCTGCTGTTTTCTCTCAAATGCCCTTAGGCAACGTATTTGCATTATTATTCTTCCTATTAGTATTATTCGCAGCATTAACCTCTTCAATTTCATTATTAGAGGCATCTGTGTCCTATGTAGTTGATGAATGGAAAATGAGTAGAAAAAAAGCAACCTTTATTTTATCATTTGTTGTATTCTTATTAGGTGTACCATCTTCTCTAGCTCAAGGGCCTTGGTCTCATATTAAATTTATTAGAGGGTTAGACTTCTTAGATTCTATGGACTTTATTGCTAGTAATCTATTGTTACCAATAGGCGGGTTTTTCTTATGTATCTTCATTGGATGGGTTTGGGGAATTGAAAATGCCTTAAAAGAAGCTACTAATGATGGAAAAATTTCCTTTAAATTAGCAAAATTTTGGGCATTCTTAATTAAATGGGTTGCTCCAATCGCGATTTTAATTGTATTCATTCAAGGATTAAAATAATTTATAAAAATAGTGCATACCATTATATTTTTATTTAGGTATGCACTAAAAATTTTTCAATTATAATTTTTTGTTTTTATTTCTTTACTTATTCCTTAATGTTTCCTGTTGTAGTCTTCTTCTTTGTTTCCTTCTTTAATTAGAATAAATTCATTTTCTAAAACAAATTCTGAAAGTTGTATTTCTGCCATTGCCCTTTCATACCCTTCTGAACAGACATCTAAGTCAATAGGCTCTCCTGTATAAACGTTCCATGCTGTACTATTTTCAAACATTCCATCCTTTGACATACTAAATATATAATCATCTTTGAAAAAAGACCCTTTAGCAGTACGTATCATATTAATAGCATAATTATCTTTAGTATTTAATAAATCTTTACCTATAAACTTGTAATTATTAATACTTAGTCCAAGTAAGTTGGCTAACGTAGGAAAAAAGTCCACCTGCCCACCGACGGTATTAATTTCTTCTTTTACATCTCCATTAGGAATATGTATAAGTAAAGGTACTCTTAACATTTCATCTTCTCTATATTCTTTTCCCAAAAACTCCGTCATTAAGTGGGAAGTTTCTTCATTATATGCCTTAAGACCATGATGATCTCCATAGATAATAATAATGGAGTTTTCATATATACCTGTATCTTTTAGAGATTGAATAAATTCACCTATTGCTTTATCTAAATAATTTACGGTTTGAAAATACCCTCCTACAACTGTATCTTGATAAGGTTCTCCCACATCTAAATTACAATACTCCGCTTCTAAGTGAAACGGATAATGGGAAGTAAGGGTTATAAAATAGGAATAGAATGGTTCATCTAATGTTTTCAAATGAGGTATAGACTGTCTAAATAAACTTCTATCACCGATACCCATCCCTATAATTTCTTCTTCCATCAAATATTCTAAGCTTATAAATTCATCTATTCCCATATCGGGGTATATATTATCTCTATTCCAAAAACTTGCCTCATTTCCATGAAAGACAACAGTCTTATAATCTTGTTCCTTTAATACTTTAGGTAAAGTTATCAAACTTTTACCTTCATATTGTTTAAAACTATAATTTTTTGTTGAAGCATGATAACCTGTTTGAGAAACAAATTCAGCATCAGAAGTATTACCCCATCCCACTTGTTCATAATATCTTGGAAAGTATAGAGTTTCTTGGTCTATTAATCCATTAAGTACAGGTGTAATCCATTGTCCATTTACCTGTTTTTGTAGAACAAAGCTTTGAAGTGACTCGGCTTGAATAATTATAACATTTTTGCCCTCTGCAACACCAAAAAATTGTTTGTTTTCTTCCTCTAACATATCCTCTTCTGGTAATACCTCATTCCAAGTTTCTTCATAGGCTTCCACCAATGGTAGTTTATGCTTTAAAAAATCAACTATATCATAAAGATGATAATTAACCATTCCTAAATTAAAAGGAGTATAATACCCTTTTATATTACCAAATAAACCCTGACAACTACCCAGTACTACTAAAATAGCCACCATTAAAACTAAATAGTCTTTATAAGTCTTTCTTTTAAACCGTTGAATAGGGTTACTGCCAAACTTCCACTGTATAAACCAAATGAGTAAACTATCAATAAAAAACAAAAGATACTTTAGTTGCATTAAGTTACTTACACTACTTGATACTCCTTTTAAATGCTTTACCTGATTAAAAATATGGATAGGCATAAGGGTAGCAAAATGACTAAAATATAAACTATTAGAAAATAACAATAAAGAAATTAGAAAATGCGTTATTAATAGTGCTCTTCGTTTATTCTTTTTTGCAGTCATACTTACCAGTTGATATATTCCAAAAACCGTTACTCCATTTAAAATGGTTATTAGCCAGTATCTTTGGTTGATTCCTATAAATTGATGAAAATACAATAACTTAATAAATGTAACAAAAGTTAAAACAAATACCTTATTATAGGGTTTTGTCGAAATAGTCCCTTGTTGAATCACCTTATCTCCCCCTGAAAATTCTATTATATTCCATTCTTATTTTATCATACTTATTACAAAAGTAAAGACGTTAAACCTACAGCGTAAAACTATTTTTCTATTAAGTTATTCCAATATCTTGAGGGCATGTTTTTTCGTTGAAGCTTGGGGTTGTATCTTTCTTCAATGGATATATTGTTAAAATATTCACGCCATAATTTCTGATAATTTATTTCCTCATCCCCTAATGAGGGAGTAAATTTATCATCTATATTTGTTAAAACCCACTGTTTATGAAAAGTAACAGCTGCAATATTTCTCTTTTTATCATGGATCATCCAATTTTGATCCCCCATACGTTCTACAAAATGGGGTGCAACTAAACCAATAATATTATAATCAGGTTCTATAGGCGCATAATAAAAGTCTCCTTTAAGTTGTTGAAATCTTATTAATCCCAACATTCTATGTCTCTCACGACTAACTTTATTACAAATTTCCTGTACAACCATCACTCTATTGTCCATTAAATTTAGATCTACAGAATTTCCCATTCGCCAACCCAAACGAAGATAGTTATAAATCATTGTACCT
Organism: uncultured Alkaliphilus sp.; assembly: GCA_938074565.1. GTDB lineage: Bacteria > Bacillota > Clostridia > Peptostreptococcales > Natronincolaceae > Alkaliphilus. Next base: position 26,857 of record CALJEQ010000042.1, read on the forward strand.
GCCTCTTGATGTTCTGATAAAAATATATGATAAACATTTCTGAGGGCATTCTTAGAAATTTTACTCCCAATAGACTCATATACCTTATCTGCTTTTGTTCCATCGGTTTCAATATAAATGGTGTCATCCAATAAATTAGGTTGAAAATTTTCTTTTGAATATATTTTCTCTGGCTTATCCTTTAAATAATAAGACTCATAAATTGCTGTTAATAGTCCTTCAAAACTTCCGTCATAAAGATATATTATCATTATTATAATTCTCCTAATACAATAGAATTGATTAAATTATGATTATAGGGTACTAAATCAGTTAAAAAGGATAGCTGATTTTCCTGCCATGAAGGAACATTGGTTTTCTTTGGTTTAGGTAGAAGACTTTGTCTAATAAGCCCCACCTTCATTCCTACTTCTCCATGATACTTTCCGTTGCAAGTAATGAAGTGTTGTGCTCTTTTCATTACAACCCCTATATTCTTTAGTCCATCATAACTAATTGTTGACACTCTTCTAGCAGCAATAATCCTTCTAGCAGACCTGACTCCAATACCAGGTACCCTCAATAACATTTCATACTCTGCTCGATTAATTTCAATGGGAAATAGATGTATATTTCTTAATGCCCAGTCAGTTTTAGGGTCAAAGTCATTATCAAAATTAGGTTGTGTTTCATCTAATAGTTCTCCCGCAGAAAAACCATAAAAACGTAATAACCAGTCAGCTTGATAAAGTCTATGTTCCCGTACAGTGGGTGGGTTTATTACTTGTGGTAGTTTAGGATGATTCATAACAGGGACATAGGCAGAATAGTATACTCGTTTTAATTTGTATCTATTATATAAACCTTCCGTTAGAGTTAGAATTTTATAATCATGGTCTTGGGTAGCTCCTACTATTAACTGTGTACTCTGCCCTGCTGGTACAAAAAGATTTGCTCCTTTAAATTGTTTCTTTTCTTCTTTTGATTGAATAATCTTTTGATTTATTAAACCCATAGGCTTTAATATACTTTCTTTTTTCTTTTGGGGTGCTAACAATTTTAGCCCTTCACTGGAGGGTAATTCTATATTAACACTCATACGATCCACATACTTTCCAGCTTTTGAAATAAGGGCTTCATCTGCTCCAGGAATACCTTTCAAATGAATGTACCCATTAAAACGATATTCTTCTCTAAGAATCCTTACCACCTCAGATAACCCCTCCATTGTGTAGTCTGGGTTTTTATTGATGGCAGAACTTAAAAAAAGTCCTTCAATATAATTTCTTTTGTAGAAATTTATGGTCAGGTCTGCCACCTCTTGGGGTGTAAAGGAGGCTCTAGGTATGTCATTGGTGACACGATTTACACAGTAAACACAATCATAAACACATTCGTTTGTATATAATATTTTCAACAGGGAAATACAACGTCCATCATCTGACCAACTATGGCAAATTCCACTAAGGGTAGCATTACCAATCCCCCCCTGTGTATTTTTTCTGTTACTACCACTGGAGGAACAAGAGACATCATATTTAGCCGAATCTGCTAATATTTTTAGTTTTTGTTGAATATCCATAAATAGCCCTCCATTTTTTAAACAATTAATTATAGTTTAACACAATGGAAGGAAAAATAAAACATATGTTCTTTAGAAGTATCTGTAAAACATATAGGGCTTATTGTGTTGAAATCAATTTACATTCAAAACAAGTAGATAAAGTAACCTTATTATTAATGAAATATATAGAAGAATACCATAATTAAATTTTGTCTTTGCTAAAAATAAATTTAAAACCCCCTTATTGTAGTATATGAGGGGGTTTTAAAGTACAATTTATTATTTTTACCAACTTGTTCATTATTTATCATTACTTCATTCTTTTCTCCAACTCCAAATAAACTTCCTCTAACTTAATCTCCCTTTCATTTAATAAAACCAACAAATGATACAATAAGTCACTGGTTTCACTTACAAGTTCCTTTGAGTCATTATTTTTCGCAGCAATAATTACCTCTGCCGATTCTTCCCCAACCTTTTTTAATATCTTATTAATTCCCTGTTGAAATAAATAGTTTGTATAAGAACCCTCTTTAGGGTTTGCTTTTCGTTGTGATAAAACATCATATAATTTTTCAAGTATATTTATATCTATTTTATTGTTTTCAGTATTTATATTATTTACATCATTTTTACTCTTTTCATTATTTGTATTTTCTTCATCAGTTCTATTCTTTTCATCATTTCTATTGTTACCATTAGTTTCATTGTTTTCACTAAAAACCTCATTAAAAAAACAACTTTTTACCCCTGTATGACAGGCATTTCCCTTTTGTTGTACCTTTACTAATAAAGTATCTCCATCACAATCATAAGTAATAGATTCTATTTTTTGTAGATTTCCAGATGTAGCCCCTTTATTCCATAGTTCTTGTCTGCTACGACTCCAAAACCATGTGTTTCTTGTTTCTAATGTTTTTAAAAGAGATTCCCTATTCATATACGCCATCATTAGTACCTCTCCCGTGGAGTTCTCCTGTATAATGGCAGGAATAAGTCCCTTATCATCAAACTTTAATTCATCTATATTAAACACTTTAAACACCTACTTTCTTACCTTTACATTCTGTTGTTGTAAATAGCTTTTTAATTGCTGAATTTCCACCTCTTTAAAATGAAACAGAGATGCTGCTAAGGCTGCATCAGCCCACCCTGTTGTAAAAACATCATAAAAATCTGCCTGTGTGCCAGCTCCACCAGAAGCAATAACAGGTATATTTACCTGTTTACTTATTAATTTAGTTATTTCTAGATCGTATCCTTTTTTAGTTCCATCCCTATCCATACTGGTGAGGAGAATTTCCCCTGCCCCTAGTTTTTCCACTTCCTTAGCCCAGTTTAACGCTTCAAGTCCAGTATCTTCCCTTCCCCCTTTAACATAAACATGGTAAGTACCATCGGGTTGTTTCTTTACATCTATTGCCACCACCACTGCTTGGCTACCAAAACGACTGGCACATTCAGTTATTAATTGGGGGTTAGTAACTGCTGCTGAATTAATGGAAACCTTATCAGCACCACATTTTAAAACATCACAAAAATCTTCTACTGTTCTTATTCCCCCTCCCACTGTTAAGGGAATAAAAACCTCTTCGGCAGTTCTTTTTACTACATCTAACAAAATATCCCGTTCTTCATAGGAGGCTGTGATGTCTAAAAAAACCAACTCGTCAGCCCCACAACGGTTATATTCCTTTGCAATGGCAACAGGATCCCCTGCATCTACTAAATTAACAAAATTAACTCCTTTTACTACCCTTCCTTTACTAACATCTAGACAAGGGATAATTCGTTTTGCCATCATACTAAAGCCACCTCCGCCTGTTGTAGGTTAAACTTATTTTCATATAGGGCTTTTCCCACAATAGCACCTTCTACACCAGTTTCCTTCAATTTTACTAAATCTTCAATGGAAGAAACCCCTCCAGAAGCAATAATTTCAATATTAGTAAAGGCTTTTAATTGAGTAATGTTATTGAAGTTAGGGCCTTGCAGCATACCATCCCTGCTAATATCTGTATATACTATTGTCTTAACCCCTATTGCCTCCAGTTCTTTAACAAACTCTAAAACAGTTACATTACTGGTTTTTACCCACCCTTCAGTGGCAACATAGTCATTTTTAGCATCAATAGAAACAACAATTTTGTCTCCATATTTATCCACTGATTGTTTCAGCATTTCCCTGTCCTCTAATGCCTTAGTTCCCAAAATCACCCGTTGTACGCCTAAGTTTAACCATGTGTCAATGGCTTCTATACTTCTAATCCCTCCCCCAACTTGTATAGGGATATTAACTGCCTTTAACATAGAATTGATAACATCCATATTTTTAGAGTCACCTTGAAACGCTCCATCTAAGTCCACCACATGAAGTATTTCTGCTCCTTGTTGTTGCCACATAACAGCCACATCTTCTGGTGTTTCATAATATACCTTTTCTTCATCTATCAAACCTTGAGTAAGTCGAACACATTTCCCATTTTTTATGTCAATAGCTGGATACAACCTCATTAAATCACCTTCCCAAAGTTCTTTAATATTTTTAAACCTACTTCTCCACTCTTTTCAGGATGAAATTGTAATCCGAAAAGATTTTCTTTTTCCACCATCGCTGGAACTTCTAACCCATAGTCTGTAGTTGCCTTAATGATGCCCTGTTCCCCTACCTCGGCAAAAAACGAATGAACAAAGTAAACATATTCACCGTCTTTTATCTCTTTAAGTAATGCGCTATCTTCCTTCATATTTAATTGGTTCCAACCCATATGGGGTATTTTATTAGTTGTAGGTAACTTTACAATATTCCCCTTCATAAAAGAAAAACCGCTACATTCCTTTACTTCATAACCAAATTCAAATAGAACTTGCATTCCTAGACATATTCCTAATAGGGGTTTACCTTTTTTTACTTCATTTTTAATTTTTTCATCCAACTGTTGTTTTTTTAATTGTTCCATAGCATCATAAAATGCCCCCACGCCAGGAATAACCACAGCCTTTGCATCTTCTATTTTCTTATGGTCTTGGGTAACGAAAGCATCTAACCCCACAGCTTCAAATGCTTTTTGCACACTTCGCAAATTACCCATGCCATAATCTACTATAGCAATCATCCCACGTCCTCCTTCATGTCTGTTATCTCAGTCCTTCATCTCTTTTAAAGACTCCCCTTTGTTGATCTAACTCCTTCAATCCTTAAATCTATCACAGTGGCTTCATCCAACACCCTACCTAAGCACTTAAACAGACTTTCAATTATATGATGGTCATTTTTGCCATAAAGACTTTTTGCATGAAGGGTGATTCCAGCATTAAAGACAAAAGCTCTAAAAAATTCCTCCACCAATTGCACTTCAAAATTGCCCGTTCTCTCACCATTAAAAGAGACATCAAAATGTAGATAGGGTCTACCACTTATATCAATAGACACCATTGATAAAGCTTCATCCATAGGAGTAAAAACAGTGGCATAACGCTTTATTCCTTCTTTATTTCCTAAAGCTTCATTTAACGCCTTTCCCATTACGATTCCCACATCTTCTACGGTGTGATGAAAGTCAACTTCTAAATCACCTTTAGCCTGTAGGTCTAAGTCCATTAAACCATGCTTTTTAAACTGTTGTAACATATGGTCAAAAAAACCAATTCCAGTCTCAATTTTACCTTCCCCTTTACCATCTATATTAAAGGATATATCAATTTCCGTTTCATTAGTTTTTCGGTTTCCCGTATATCTTCTGTTATTCAAACTTTTGCCCCCCTATTCAGCCATTTTTAGAGGTAGCTGTTCCTCTTTGCAGAAAAAATATTTTTTTATAATATACAACAACCTAGCATTTTCCTCCTTAGTACCTATAGAAACACGAAGACATCCTGCTAAGTCCCCCTTATCACCAAAATATCTAATGAGTATTTCCTCACTAATTAGGTATTGATATAAATCCCTTGCTTTTTCCGTATATATTAGAAGAAAGTTTCCATAACTTTCATACACCTTTAAATCTTTTATTTTATTTAACTCATTAGAAATAACTATCCGTTCATTGACTATTTCAGTAATTATAGATTCTATCATTTGATTATTCTCTAAACATACTTTAGCTGCCGTCTGGTCAAGACTACTTACGTTATAGGGTGGTTTTACTTTATTTAAAATAGCCGTGGCTTCTCTCGATGCAATAGAATAGCCCACCCTTGCCCCTGCTAAACCATAAGCCTTTGACAAAGTTCTTAGTACAATAAGGTTTGGATAATAATTCACTAAATCCACCACTGAATTTTGATAAAATTCGTAGTAGGCTTCATCCACCACCACAACAGCATTGGATAATTCAACTATTTTAATTATTTCCTCCCTTGGAATAATCCCGCCCGTTGGGTTGTTGGGGTTAGATAGAAAGATTACCTTTGGGTTTTCTTTTTTTATTGCCATCATAAATTTATTGTAATTAAACCGAAAACCATCATCTAAGTCCACTTCCACCGTTTCTCCCCCCACTACTTCATTGGAGATTTTATACATTGAAAAAGTTGGCGATGGGGTTAATATTTTATCTCCAACATTAATGAAGGCATTTAATACCATAAAAATTAATTGATCAGAACCACAACCCACCACCACTTGATCCTTTGACACTGAAAGTTTTTCAGATAATAATTTTCTTATTTCAGTTGAATTTGAGTCGGGGTATTGATTAATCTTTAATTCCAATATGGCCTTGCTTATTTTTTGATTCAATAAATGGGATACATTATTATTTTCATTTGCATCCAACTTTATTGAACAAGGAACTTCTTTTGGATTATAGGGCTGTAAATTCTTGATATTTGCCTTCACTAAATTTGTTATCATTTTATTCAAACCTCACTTTTATAGCATTTTTGTGGGCAGTTAACCCCTCCTGCTGTGCCAGTATAGCTATATCTTCCTTTACTTTTTCTAAAGCTTCTTTTTCATAATAAATAACGCTAGACTTCTTTGTAAAATCATAAACACCTAATGGAGAGTGGAATCTTGCTGTGCCACTGGTGGGCAATACATGATTTGGACCTGCCATATAGTCTCCCAATGGTTCTGGTGAGTAATGTCCTAAAAAAATTGCTCCTGCATTTTTCACTTGATTTAACAATTCAAAGGGTTTTTCTACACATAATTCCAAGTGTTCTGGCGCTATAATATTTGACAGTTCCACTGCTGACTGTAGGTTTTCAGCTACAATAATACCACCAAAATCTATTAATGCTTTCTCTATGATTTCTTGTCTTTCTAATCCCTTTGTTTGTAGTATAATTTCTTCTTTTATTTCTTCTGCCATCTTTTTACTTATGGTAATGCAAATGGCTGATGCTAACTCATCATGTTCCGCTTGGGAAAGTAAATCTGCTGCTACAAATTTAGGTGTTGCACTATCATCTGCAATCACTAAAATTTCACTGGGGCCTGCAATCATATCAATATCCACATGTCCATAGACTAAACGTTTAGCAGTGGCTACATAAATGTTACCTGGCCCAACTATTTTATCTACCTTAGGAATGGTTTCTGTTCCAAAAGCCAAAGCTCCAATAGCTTGAGCCCCACCTACTTTATATATTTCCTTTAAACCTAATTCATTGGCAGCCACCAATACCCCTTCATTTACATTACCTTCTTTATCAGGTGGAGTTACCATAACAATCCTTTCCACCCCTGCCACCAATGCAGGTATGGCATTCATCAGCACTGAAGATGGATAAGTGGCAGTTCCTCCTGGTACATATAAACCCACTGTACCAATAGGCGTTACCTTCTGACCTAAAACCACACCATTTTCTTCATAGGTAAACCATGACTGTTCCTTTTGTTTATCATGGAAGCTTCTAATCTTTTTAATGGCCAATCGAATTGCATTTACATAACTATCTTCCATCGCTTCGTAAGCTTCTTTAATTTCTTTTTCTGAAACCTTAAATCCATCTACTGTTAAGTCTACACCGTCAAAACGTTTAGTATATTCAAGGACTTTAGCGTCCCCCTGCTTCATAATATCTTCTAAAATTGTTTGTACACCATCGTTATATAATTTAAAGTCAGTGTCATTTCTAGCATTAAAATGTTTAATTAAGTCTACCCTATTCATTTCATTAAGCTCTAATATATCAATCATTGTTTTCACTGCCTCCTTAATCAATCACTTTTGTAATGGCTTCTATTATTTTTGCTAATTCATTTTTTTTCGTCTTATAGCTTACCTTATTAACCACCAACCTTGCACTAATATCAGCTATGTCTTCATAAATAACTAATCCATTAGCTTTAAGTGTGTTCCCCGTTTCTACAATATCCACAATAACATCCGTTAGTCCCATTAAGGGTGCTAATTCCACCGAACCCTCATGTTTAATGATTTCCACCGATTGTCCTTTATTAACAAAATAGTTTTTTGCAATATTGGGATATTTAGTGGCTACCCTCAAATGTTTTTTAGATACTTCTGAAAAATTTTCTTTACCCGCTACTGATATTTTACATTTACCAAATTTTAAATCCACTATCTCATATAGCTGTTTTTCTTGTTCCAATAGAACATCTTTGCCTACAATCCCAATATCCACCACACCATGTTCAACATAAGTGGTGACATCAACAGCTTTTAAAAGGATTACTTGTATTTGGTTTTCTGGTATATCGAAAACAAGCTTTCTATTTTTTTCCTTTAAACTACTACAATTTATTCCACACTTACTAAGTAAATTAATAGCATCTTCCGCTAAACGTCCTTTTGTTAGCCCAATTTTAACAGTTTCCATCCTTCCACTCCTCTAAAATTGTTACTGTTGGTTCACCCACCCTATTTAATCGCCATATTTCATTCACCCTTCTTTTTTGACTATACTCCATAATTTCTTCCTCTTTGTCCAATAAAGAAATTTCAACAATGTAGCCTTTCTTACGGAATGTTTTTAATAGTTTAATGGTTTCTTCCTGTTGTTGAAGGTTATCTACAATTAAAATATGTTTTTGCTTTATTTGCTCTAACTTTTCTTGTATTTTTAAGGCTTTTGTAATTTTATTAACCACAAAGGCAAATCCTGTTGCCGAACAAGTTACTCCAAAGTCTTCTAAAAGCTTATCGTATCTACCTCCACTACATAAGACTTCCCCTAAGTCTTTAGTGTATCCTTTAAAAATAATCCCTGTATAATATCCCATACGTGAAACTAGCCCTAAATCTACAGAAATGTATTCTCCATAGCCATACTGTTCCACCATTTTACACACATTTTGTAAGTCTTCCACTGCTGCTTTTAAATTGTCTTTTATAGGCATTTGTTGTAATGTTTCAAACACCATATTAGGACTGCCAAATAATTTTGGAATTTTTATTAATACTTCCAAATCATCTTCATCTATATTTATGGATGTAACCATTTTATCTAAGTCAATAAAATTTTTATTTTCTATATAGTAGAATAACTTTTCCTCATCTTCTTCTGATAAATTCAACTTAGAAATAAGTTCTTTTATAAGTTTTATTTGACCGATTTCTATTTGAAAATCTTCTAACCCCAATTCTTTTAGACTCTCTATTGCTGTAATAATGACCTCAACATCTGCCTGATAAGAGTCTATACCAAAAAGTTCCACCCCTGCTTGTCGATACTCCCGCTTTTTCCCTGCCTGTTCTTCATCAATTCTAAACACATTTTGTATGTAACAAAGTTTAAGGGGATAAACAAAATCCTTCATTTTAGTTGCCACCATCCGTGCAATAGGAATAGTACAATCAGGCCGAAGCACCAATAAACTTCCTTTTGTATCAATTAATTTAAACATTTTATCACTATTTTTTAATAAGTAATCATAAGAAAAAAGATTATAATATTCTAAAGTTGGTGTACTTACCTCCATATATCCTAACTGGTTAAAGGTCTCCATTAATTTATTTTCAATTTTTCTTCTATAAATACAATCATCAATCAATAAATCTTGTACACCTTCTGGTAATAAAACTTTTTTTGAAACCATCCTCTCACCCCGCTGCTTTAATTTGCTAAAGTGTTAAAGTGTAATATGTATTATTTTAATACCGAATGTATATATTGTCAATAGCAATTTAAAAATATTGAATTTTATGATAAAATGATAAAATGATATAATGATTATATAAATACTAACTATTAGCTAATAGTTTTTACCAATAAAATACAAAATAGAAATAACTTAGTATACATGATTAAACAAGTTAACATTTTAGCATTTACAGTAATATACTATCATAAGGAGTGTGGGAAAATGGCTGTAATAAAAGGGTATCGTACTACCTGCAAACGTTCATATTATAAAGAACTTTTTAAAAACCCTTTTGGAATATTTCTATTAGGTATATGTCTTATTTTCTTTGTAGTCGCCAATAGTTTTCATACTTATCTTGCTGCCACTGGCTTATTGTTCATATGTTTAATTATCATCATTATTGCTTATTTTGGTGAAGAACTACATCTTCATAACCGAGTTTTTAGAAAGTTATCTCAATTAGATGATCATTATTTTATTCTTCCCTACCTTAAAATTTCGGATGGTTTTGAACAAAGTTGCACCAGCTATATCATCATTTCACCTAAAGGTATTTTTAACATTAAACTATTAGACTTCTCTGGTATATTAAAAGGTAATGAAGATGATTCTGTTTGGCAATTTGCCGATGCCCATAACGCCTATAATATTCAGCATAAAAAGATAAAAAACCCCGTCACTAAACTTAGACATAGTCAAAAAATAATAGAGTCTCTACTAGAAAAAAATCATATTAATTATTTATTTTTACGGTCTATTTTTGTTGTTAAAAATACTAATTCATCTATAAAGTGCAATACAGATGTTCCTGTAGTTCGTCTTAAAGACTTAAACTCATATATTATGAGTTATGCAGATCGTCCTAATATGATTTTCCTTAAAGAAGATGTGGCTACTTCCATTCTTAATGGGCATAAAGGACACTGTTGTTTAAAAATGTTTTGTTCTGTAGAATAAATAAAGTCCTTCTTTTGAAAGGACTTTTTGTGTAAATTAAATGAGTTAGGGTATACAAAGTTATAAGATTTTAGCAATGTAAATTCAACCTAGTTTGTTATTATTTAATGAATTAGAGAGGAAGGAGTTGGTGACTTATGAATACTCAAAAGAAAAATAACTCTACCTCTAAGAGGGAAAATGCTTTTTCAAAAGATCCTCTTTGGCTATATCTATTGGGTATTAATGGTTTGATTTTTTTACTTGTAGAATCCAGAGAAGGCTATCTTCTGGCTTCCATATTAGTGTTATTTTCACTAGTGAGCATCTATTTCTTATACTTGGGAGATAACTATCATCTTCACCATAAAGTCTTCAATCAATTAGGAAAGTTTAGTGGTGAATATAAAATATTTTCTAACATTGAACTTTGTCTAGGAGAAAAAAAGGGATATTCTGATTATCTTATTATCTCTCCTAAGGGGATCTTCAACATTCGTATTATTGACTTTGAAGGTACTATTTCAGGTTATGAGAATGATGAGTTATGGAGCTATGTTAAGGTTGTTAGCACCTATGACATCATTAATAAAAAAATCAAAAACCCTTTAGACTTTTTAAAAAGAACTCATTTCTTAATTGAAGAATTAATGGAGATGAATTATATTAAATATATTCCAATACAGTCCATCATTGTTATTAATAATAGTGATGCCACTTTTGAGACTAATAGCAACATTCCTGTTGTTAAAGTAAAAGACCTTTATCATTTTATTAATGAGTATCAAGATCGTGCTAATATGAACTCCATTTTGAATGAAGTCCATACTATTATTGCCAATACAGTGCCTTCCCACTATTTTAATAGTTATTCTACTGAATAGTTAGTAGAAGTTTATATTTAAGTCTAACCTCTTACAAAATATAAAAAGCTGGAGGAAATACTAAGTAAAGTATTCCACCAGCTTTTTATATTTTATTCTATTAAAACAACCCTTTCAAGAACATATGCACCATTTATATATTCAGCAACTGCCAATACCTCATCTCCAGTTTTAATATCTACTAAATTAACTCTACCTCCAAGTTTTCCAATTAAAATGGTTTCTTTTTTAGTAAGTAATTGTATATTTTTAGGTTTACCATTTTCAATTATTTGGATTTCAATCATATTTTTTAATGGGGTTACACTTACTACTTTTCCCATTAACCTATGCTGTTCAACCTTTTTAGACGTTTGTACCCGTAATACATGGTTACTTTCAATGTATATCTCTACATGATAATTTACTCTCATTCCATAAATGTCTGCAATAATATCACCAATTTTAAAGTTAGTAAAATTTTCTATTAAAAAATCCTCTTTTATATTATCTTTGGTTTCTACTGTTAGATAACTTTTTTCTCCTATAACAATGTTTCTAATATAACCTTCTACATTTCTTTTAACACTGGATGCAAAAACACTTTTTAATTTTTCATATTCATATTGTACATGAACTTCATCATTTACCTTTACATCTGCTAACTTTACTACCTTACCATCTCTACGAAGGTTTGTGTTTGTTTCTAGTGGAACAACCACTACGTCACCTTCTTTTGATGTTACTTCAATAAATAGGTTACTTTCACTTCCTTTATTAGTAATAACTCCCCTCAGGTTTTGTATTTTACTAATACCTTGTATTTCTATGATAGTATCTTCCTTAGTAAAAATTTTTATTATGTCTCCTTCTTTAAAGTTAGCTAGCAATTCAGCCTTATCATCCAAATATACTTTAATATTAGGACTTAGAATAAATACTTTTGTCTCCTGCTTCATATCTTTAACTGTTAGAACTTCATCTGTTCCTTTCCATGTACGAACAAAATATCCTTTAAAAGATTCCCTTACTGATGTTCCGTTAATTTCTATTACTTCTTCATTTACTACTTTAATTTCTAGCCTTTGTCCAGCTTTCAATTGGGTTAATTGTGCTTTTTTGTTATCTATCTTTACTTCCACCGTCTGGGCTACATCATAAACCAACAACCCGCCATTCTCTTTTGTTAAAGTTATAATGGTACGATTACCTTTATACAGGTTATTAAAAATTCCTTCAATACTAATTGTTTCTTCCAGTGGTAACTCTATATCATCTTTTTGTGACTGGTCATCCTCTTTAACCTCTACATCATCCAATATCTTAGCTGCCAAAGATATAAGCTTTGCTACCTCACCTCTAGTAATATTGTTATTTGGTAGGAACTCTCCATTATTACTGTCTTTATTAAGAATTTCTAAGTTTAGTAATAAGTCTACATAGGGTTTAGCTATTAAGGGAATAGCCATTTCATCTTTATAGGGTATATAATAACTTCTATTAATAGTCTTTTCACTGAACTTAACTAAAGTACGTCCAATATAACTTGCAACAGAATATCGTTTTGCTAAGTTGCTTTTACCATCGGTATAAAACTCTTTTACTTCTTCTAATAAAACAATATCATTTCTTAATAAGTGGGCTAAGTGACCTTGCCCCCACACTGCAATACCATATTCATTAAATACTTCTTCATATTCTTCAACCGAACCATTTAATTCTTCATTATAACCTATTAAATTTGCCAACATCACCGATACTTCTAAGTAACTAATATTGTTTGCTGGTTTAAATGTGGCATCAGAGTAACCAGAAGTAACTTTTCGATAGTATATATCTTCTACAAACTCCCTTGACCAGTGATTATTTATATCGGTAAAAATTAGTCCTTGTCCAAAAGAAAAAGCTACGTTACTAAGAACAAACATACAAATAAATACCCATATAAGCTGTGATTGTGTTTTTTTCATATTTATCCCCCTTTTATTGTTTTAATATATATTGTTTCTATTATAGATTTTACTTTTCCTCTAATCATACTCATTTTAGTACTTTTTTCTTATATTATTCAGCAGTTTTTAATGGAACTCCACTCCACCACCATACAACTGAAAACCCTATTGCAAAAAGCATAATTATTGATACATCAATTTTATAGGGTAGTAAACCTCTACAAGAGCCTACAATTAAGCCAACAAAGAAATAACTTATAGCCCCCTTATAACGGGCATACATCGTTTCAAGTAATTTTACTAGAGTGAATATACCTATAATATTGCCCACTGCAAAATATAGTAGTTTAAAGTTTAGTTCCTTAATATAAAATATAATGGTGTCATATATACCAAAAACAATTAATACTGAACTTCCTGGCACACCAGGAATAATCATTGCCCCACTAGATAGCGCTCCTCCTAAAATTAAAATCCACCAACTAACATCCTCGCCAGCATCAACAATACTCACAGGTTCTCCCACCATAAAAAAACCAATTAGTAAACCTATTAAAGTATATACTATATATCTTTTTTTAGTCTTTGGACAGTCATTTAAAACTGCCCTTATAGAAGCTAGTAAACACCCTAATAATAATGCAACAGTTGGATCTCTATATGCTTCAAAAAATAGAGCAAAGGCTATACCGCTAACTAGTATACCTAATAATACCCCCCCCATTAATGGAATATAGGGTCTTAAGTTTAGTTTAACTAAATCTTTAATCAAGGTTTCATATATACCAAATAGTACTAAAAGTGTTCCTCCACTCATACCAGGTAAAACCATTACAAAACCCAATACAAAACCTTGTAAAATGGAACCCATTGCATACCTCCTCTAAATTTTTACAATACTATTAATAATAGTTCAATAAACACTTAAATTTTCCTCTATTTCTTTATCAACAATTTTTATTTGGCTTATTTTACCTGTAGTGCTATTATTAATATATCCAGTTATTCATTTCTTTAGGCTAGGTAATAAAAAACAACTAATTTACTCTATAATTAAGGAGCTTAATATATGAACTACAAGTCATTAATAGATGTTTTTAAAAAATTATATAAACGTTTCAGTGAGGACGAAATCACCGCCCTTAGTGCTCAATTAACTTATTATCTAATTCTATCATTCTTTCCATTTTTAATATTTTTAATTACTCTAATTACTTATACCCCTTTGGTAACCGAAGACTCACTTTTTGCACTTTCAGATTTATTACCTTTAGAAACTTACTATTTAGTTATGGATGTGGTTTTAGGGGTGGTGTATACTAGAAGCTTTACATTATTATCCTTTGGTATGATTGCATCCCTTTGGGCATCCTCTAATGGTGTTGCTGCCGTCATCCGTGGAATTAACAGGGCATATGATCAAAAAGACAATCGATCCTTCATAAAAGTTAGAGTACTAGCACTACTATTTACCTTTGGTTTAATTATTGTTATTATAACAGCTTTAATCCTGTTGGTTCTAGGTCGAATTTGGGCAACTACCTTATTTTCGTATTTAGGTGTTTCTGAATATCTTATTAGTATTTGGCAATGGGTTCGTTATGGAATTTCATTATTTGTTATGTGGTTTATTTTTACTGCCCTATATTACTATGCACCTAATCGTAAAATTGCCTTTAAAGAGGTTATTCCTGGCTCTACCTTTGCTATTATTGGTTGGATAAGTATATCTTTCTTATTCGCTTATTATATAGATCAGTTTGGTAATTTTTCTTATATGTATGGAAGCATTGGTGGTATATTCTTATTATTAATATGGCTATATATAAGTAGTATCATTTTATTAACAGGTGCGGAGATCAATGCAATTTTGCTTGATGAAAAAGAAGGACATATACATAAAAAATAATAATAAACCGACCTCCAATCGTTAGATTCTTAGGTCTAACTTTTGGGGGTCGGTTCAAATTCTTCTGAGGTCGGTTTTAGATTGAGTAACTTTATTTTCTACTAGACATACTTACATAATTGCAAATCAATTTTTAAAATGTGATTTTTTAACCAATCCACTAAAAAATTTATTAGATCTAAAGATATTTCTGCTTGGTTATCATCAATATCTTTATTAAATATTTGTTCTATTTTATTAATAAAGGCTACATGTTCAGCCCGATGATTTTTAAAATATAACCAAAATTGAGCTAACCCTTCATCACTTAATTTGCTCATTATATCTTTCATTAGTTGTTCTTCTTGTTTAAAATGGCTAATTGTATAATTTTTTAGTTCTGTTAAAATTTCCATAATCCTATCATAGTTATCATACTCCATTTGAGCGATAACCTCTTTATTTAGATCATTAATAAGTTCTATAAGATACTGATGTTGGCTATCCACCGACTCGATATTCGTTTCAAAACTTTTATCCCATTGAAGCATTTATGTTTTCCCCCTTTGTAAATATCTGCATTTATTTTATCATTTTTAAAGATAAAGATAAATCCATTTTAAATTTTGTTAAATTAACTTAATATTTCCATAGGTCGTTGACTTTTTTAGACCCGTATATATCTTATTACCTTTAATTTACTTATGAGTAAACAATATAAACTTAATCTTTATTTTGTACTGTGATTATCCAAACTGATCTATTTGATTATACTTCTAAAACATAAAATAAAGTAAAATACAGTATATTTATCCTTTTCAGTATGCTAAAATATTAAAAGAAATACATAGTAGAGGGGCTGGTGTTTTGATAGGCAGGTTTTTAAAATATGTAATAATTTGTACTTTACTAGTTGCCATATTTTTTATCTATTATAATGGTTATCCAAATAATTTGCCACAAAGCACTGCTACCGAGGGCACTGGCCAGATACCTATTTTAATGTATCATCACATTTCTGAAAATCCTAAGTTATGGAGTGAAGCAACTATTTCACCCGAAAAATTTAGAGAAGATATGTTATATCTAAAAGCACTGGATTATGAGGGTATTCATTTTAAGGATTACATAAGCTATATTGAAAAAGGTACTGACTTACCACCTAATCCTATTTTTATTACCTTTGATGATGGATATTTAAGTAATTATGAATATGCCTATCCAATCTTAAAAGAATTAGATATGAAGGCAACTTTTTCTGTTATTGGTTGGTGTAGGGGAAGAAGTTATCGTTTAGACAATGTTACTAAAATTATTGATCACTTTTCTTGGGAACAGGCTTTGGAAATGTATAATACTGGCATAATTGATATACAACATCATACTTATGACCTCCACAGTACAGGTGATAACATTACTGTTGGAAAAGGTGTTGGTATGATACCTAACGAAGATGTGGCGACTTATACCAAAAGATTTATTGAAGATACTAACAAATTAAAAAAAATTATTGAAGAAGAAGTAGAGAATGAAGTGTTGGTATTTACCTATCCTTTTGGTGTGTATAACAATATTACCGAAGCTAGTCTTAAAGAGTTAGGTTTTAAAGTTACCCTTACCACTAAAGATGGTATTTCTGACTTATCTCAAGGACTATTTGAATTAAAACGTATTAATATGCCCTCGGAGGTTAGTAGTCCAGAGCTAATGAAAAAAATAACTCGTTTACAAAAACGTTCAGTTGAAATTCCCTTTCTAAATATTTCTGACCCTACTGAAAGAATAAGTAAATTGGAGGGACTATTGAAATTAAAAAAATAGTTAGTTTATAGTTTTTTTATGTAAGATAAGCCCTAAATTACTTTTTATAATAATTAAAACTCCACAGTTTATGCTGTGGAGTTTTGCTGTAATAAAGGTTTAATACTTGGGAGTTATTTTTATCTCCAAACCTTTTCCAAAATGAGTAATAGTATAAATATTATTTTGTTGTTCTACTTTAATATCATTGCCATCAATTTTTAATGGTTTATCACTGTGTAATTTAAGTTGCAACATTCCTGCACTTTGAAACTTAATTATTAGTTGATTTTCCTCCCACCTATGGGTAAAAGGGCTATTAGCCATTAATACTTTTACTGGTTTTTCAATTTGATTTTCTACCTCTCGTTTGTTTTGTTGACTTAAATACAAATTTACTTTTTCCCCTATACCAACATACAATTGATTATTTTGTTTATATTGTATTAAAGCATCTGTAAGAAGGTTATAACCCTTATATTTTTCTCCTAATTCTACCTTAATACCTCCAGTTCCTAAATATTCTTCGGCTAAATGTTTGGGAACATTCTTCGTATCTGGAATAACTTCAACATGGTTATTTTCCATCTTAATTTCATAATCTGTATAGAAGGTATTAATAAAGGCTTTTGCCATTTGTTCCTCTGTCATAAAAGCATAATTGTAGTTTTCCCTTACTTCTTGGGCAAACTTTATCATTGACATTAGATGTTCTAAGCCACTTCCTCCCCTTGTTATCTTATATTCTATATGTTCAAAAAAGGTTAATGGTATATCCATAGATGCAAGGTGTTTATATACTTCCCCATAGTTTCTAATGAAAGGAGATGGTGTAAATAAAACCATTGGTAATACGTCTTCCCCCTCTGCCAACATAAAGGCTACAGGCCAAATATAGTCCCTTCCAAAGTTAGGGTCTGTTGGAGCATTGGGGGTTTTAAAACCAAAGTTGTTCCAAATATTATATTCTATTAAGTTTTTAAAACTTTGTGTTGGGTTGTCTATATTTACCCTCCATGTGTGCTGATTTGTACCAGTATAATCCCACTTTAACCCTAATTTTTCAAAGTTTTGTTGGTGTAGCTCTAATTCTCTTTTTTCCAATGCATCATCCTTATGACTATGGAAATATACATGGGGGAATATAGGTACATGATGTTGTTTTGCATAGGCTAAACTTTCCTCTAGTTCTTTTTTATAGGGGAAATTATCATCAGTTAGGTCATATACTAATGCAAAGCTTAATTGCCCTGTTATCAAGTCCATTTTTCCATTACCATTGTAGTCTAATAGAAAGGGTACAACATTCTTGCCTGTATAGATGGTATTTTCACCATATATGTTTTTTCTTTCAGCCTGCACTTTTTCCTTATATATTAATTTGTTTTCTTGTTTTAAATAAATATGAATATTGCCTCTACTGTCTCCAACTAATAAGTCCTTATTACCATCACCATTGAAATCTCCTATATGGGGGGCTGAAAAGGCATCTACTTGCAGTTCTTTCTTACCTTCAACTAATATTTTCTTACCCTCTTTAAAACTAAGCTGTTGCCCTTTTACTCCTTCAAATAAATAGACATTACCTTCTTTATTACCTATTACTAAATCTGTAATGCCATCTCCATTTAAGTCCCCTGCAAAGGGTGCTGCTTCACTAGATACAACAATCCTCTCTCCCTTTTCAGTGTTAAGGGGTTGTGGGTTGGTAAATCCATTTCCTGTATTCTTTAAAACAAACACTTCTCCTGCCTTATTTCCCACTATTATATCTAGCTTTCCATTATGGTTGTAATCCAACAATGTAGGGGAAGCATTCTCTCCTATATTAATTTCTTGTCCATTTACTGTTTTCAGATACACTACCTCTTTATAAATGGGTTTTTCCCTTGAACCTACATTTTCTATTAACCCCACTCTACCATCATGGCTACCAACAATAATATCTATTTTTCCATTACTGTTCCAATCAACAAAATAAGGATAAGGTCTAAAGTTTTTTTCAATCTTTGAATAGTAACTTACAGATTCTGGGTATTTACCCAGGGTCATAGTTTGGTTATTTGTATTTTCAATATAAACACCACTGGTGTAATATGAGTTTTCTTCTTCTCCCATAAACTTAGGCTTGTTGTTATCCCCTATGTTTAGATGATAAGTGATGGTATTGTACCACTCTCCCCAGTCATAAGAGCCTCTTACTAAAGAGATTGAGGGTATTTGGTCATACTCCTTCAATATATCTATCCAACTACTTAACTCTTTGTTAGCTATTGCCTCCATAGCTTCGTAATGGTTTTGCCATGCCATAGCTGGTCTACCGTAACTTCCCATCACTTTTTTAAAAGCTAGTCCATCCCTATCTTTTGCCACATACGTCACCAATTCATTTAGCATTTGATAGTTTCCTGTGGCGTAGAAAAACTGAAAATAGTTGTTTTCTTCCCCTCTAGGGATTAAGTCAAACCCTGTAATGTATTGGGTGTAATTGGGTAGAAAGTCTGATAATACAATCACTTTTCCTTTTTTATATTTATTAACAGAAAGTAAAGCCCCATCTTCATAAGCTATAACTGCTTTAGCTGTTCTTGTTTTTGCTGTTGTTATAATTAGTTCTTTATTAATAAATTTTTTATAGTCCGTTTCAAATGCTTGGGCAACTTGTTGAATACCTTTAATGTCTTCTCCTAATTCTGGGTAGACTAAAGGTTTTTGATTAACATTAACCTCTGCTTTTTTTCCTAACCCTGTAAAAGCACCAGTGAAGTTTTCTTTTAGTGTAAGGGGCATTACTAGGTTACCCCCTTGTTCTACATATTTAGTAATTGCACTTTTAAACTTTTTTATTTGATTATTTTCTATTTTACTAAGGGCAAGATATATCATATCGTATTCTTCTAGGTTTTCTGTACTTATGTTGTCTATTTGTAATGATTTCACCTTTAGCCCCACAACAAGACTCTGTTTTAGCTGTTGATATAGGGGCAGATAACTTTCATCTTGGTGGATAACCAGCATGTTTATGCCATATTTAAAATCTCCCATTTCACTTATATTATCATTAGCCTTATTTACATTTGCATTTATATTACCACCACAAGCGGACGTTAATAACATTATTAGTATAAGCAATAGACTTACCCTTGTTTTGTTATTCAAGTATTATCCCTCCTTAAATATCTTCATCTATCTATTTTAACATTCTTTGTGATGTGGATAAAGGGTAAAGAATGGTATGGGGTTAAATCGAGTAGGAGGTAGATAATTATTTTACCTACCGACCTCTCACACCACCAAGCATACCGTTCGGTACTTGGCGGTTCATTAGGAACTAATGTATTAACTGATACCTCTTACTAATACTCTTATATCCCAACTTTTCTA
>CALJEQ010000043.1 GCA_938074565.1 uncultured Alkaliphilus sp.
TAAATCTTACATAGTAAATATGAATGGGAATTCGTACAGATTAAAAGAGACAAAACGCTGGCTTTCAGAGCAATAATTTTTTTACTCCTCTAGGGGAATTTTTAATTAAAAAATAGGGGAATTTTCAATTGACAAATACAAAACCCTCTTTCGTCTTCATTTTCATCATACTTAATCAATTCTAATGACTTATCTAATTCATTAAAGTCTGTTGGTTGAATTAAATCTTCTTTTCTGATTTTAGCATCTACTTTATGCTTATGCCCAAAACCACAGATAAATAATATTCCATCATCTGCTATAATGTTTTCTATTTCTTTTAATTGTTCTTTGTTTATTCTATAATGATTAATTACTATATTATCAAACGTACCAATATCCTTTAATGCATTTTTTTCACATAAGTCAATTTGCTTTGTATTCACAGTACAATTTATCAATTTAGCAAACTTTTCTAAACGTTTAAGTGCTTTATAACTAAAATCTATACCAGTTACTTTAAAGCCTTTCTCAAGTAAAAACAAGGTGTTTCTTCCATCTCCACATGCGATGTCTAGAACAGTACCTTTTTTGAAGTATTCTATGTTCTCTATAATTGATTTTTCAGGTCTCAATGGTTTATCACTTCTATTTTCAAATTTTTCGTTCCAGTAGTGCTTATCTCCTATGTAATTCATTTTTAACTCTCCATACTCCTCCACACTTTGACAGTTGTATATATTCTACTCTAACCTTACTACTTATTTGAAATAAATTCTACTACAAAATAACCTGCATTTTTTTCATCATAGTATACATTCCATAGTAAGTAAGACTCTATATTTTTTTTATTATTAGTTCTTAGAAAGCTCGGTTTTAATGATAATCTTATATTCTCTACCATATAACCTTTGTTTTCTATAAAACTAACTGCTTCATCCTTTAATGTACCATAATCAGCATATATAAAGTAGGGGTTTTGCTCATTTTTAACAAATATTAAAAAACACCCTTTTTGAGTGTTTTTTTCTGTTCCTTCAATAATTTTATAATATTGCCCATGCCATATGTTGAGCAAATCAATATTATTTTCTTTTGCAATTATTTTAGGCTCAACAACATCGAAATAAAATAGTCTACCAAAATACCCCCCTAAGAGTATTAATACTAATATTAGTGTTGTTATAGTAATTTTATTGTTTTTACTCATATTATCACCACTATTTAGCCTCTAACCGTTCCTTTCCTTCCTTGCTAATAACTGTTTTCTTATCTCTTGTTAAAGTTTTAATATATTTTGTTTCTCTAAATCTTATGGCAGACCAGTCTTCATCTATAGCTACTTGTCTGACTGCTTCAAAATTTAATTCACCTATTCGTTCCCAACCAATATCTCTATTAATAGTGGTTTTATATTTTTTAGAAGATTTTTTAGGATAAGAAAACCAAAGTATAGCATCGTTATCCATTAAATGATTATTTATAATATCGACACTGGCTACTATATCTTCACATTCTTTAACAAACACTAGAATGAAACAATATTTTTCTCCTTCACTAACGGCTTCATCAACCCTTGTAAATTCCTTAATCTCCTTAATGTTTGTTAAAAACTCCTCTGGTGCATTTAAAACTAATATTTTATCTTGGTCTTTAAAGTTTAACTTCTTAAGAATAGCATTCATAAATTTCTCTCCTTCTTATACTAATTTAATTATATTTTATCAAAATATTAAGTGTAATAAAAAATATATATCATAAACAGATACAACTACGTGATGTACTTATGTTGTACAAAATAAGAACTGTCACCCAAAAGTAACAGTTCTTAAATCAATTAGTTTGCAATTTAAAATCCTCTTATTATTGTCCCTTAACATTGTTATAAATATTATATTTATCCCAAATATTTTCTAACTTATTGAAGTATTCCCTTATTTCGTCTTTCTCCCTCATACCTACAGCTACAATTAGGGCATTAATTAAACTTAATGGTGCAACTAATGAATCTACGAAAGATACCATGTTGCTTTTAGCTGTTAAACAATGGTCTGATAAATTGGCAACAGGAGACAGTAAACTGTCGGTAATACTAACTATAGGCACACCTTCTTCTTTAGCATATGTTAGAATCTCTATGGTTCTATTAGAATATCTTGGGAAACTAATGCCAATTACTAAATCGTCCTTCGATACCCTTAACATCTGCTCGAAAACATCACTAATTCCATATCCTACAATTTTAACATTATCTAATATTAGATTAAGATAAAAACCTAAGTATTCCGCCAATGCAGTTGAACTTCTTAAACCAACTATATATATCTTATTAGCTGAAAAAATTTTATCCACCACAGCTTGGAACAATTCAGGATCAATATTTTCTAAGGTTGATCTAATATTTTCCATATCAGATTTAAGTACCTTTTTCAAAATAGCGCCTTCATTGGAATATTCACTTGCCATTTCCACCCTCTGTACAGTGGTTAACTTAGTTTTAATAATCTCTTGAAGGGCTTTCTGAAGTTCTGGGTATCCCTCAAAGCCTAAGGCATTGGCAAAACGTACAACAGTAGATTCACTTACACCTACTCTTGTCCCTAGTTTTGAAGCTGTCATAAAGGCTGCTTTATCATAATTATCGATAATGAATTGAGCAATTAGTTTTTGTCCTTTACTCAGCTTGGAAAAACTTTTCTGGATTTGTAAAATCAAATCCTTTTTATCATCAATCATAAACACCATCCTAGTTATACTTATTTCCTATTTAGAGATTAACCCATAACCTGCCTGTAATGCACTTTTATTTAACTCTTCTGTCCCCTTAGGAACTCGTTTCAGTACCGCAGACTCTAGCGCCTCTTTAGTAACAACGTTTGTAAGTTCTTGAATAGCCCCCAATGCTATAATGTTGGCAACCATACTCTTTCCAATTTTGTCAGTGGCAGTGGCAATAATAGGTACTTTAACCACCTTATAGGCATCTTCTATTTTATCAGTATTAACGCTGGCGTCAACAAGTAAAATTCCATCTTTTTTTAAATTCTTAATATATTTATGATATGCTATTTCCGTCAATGCCAATAACAAATCAGCCTTTTCTACTTTAGGGTAATCTATTTCTTCCGTACTGATAATAACTTCTGCCTTACTGGCGCCTCCCCGTGCTTCGGGACCATAGGATTGAGATTGAATAGCATTATTTCCATCAATAAGAGCAGCCTCAGCTAAAATAATTCCACCAAGAATTAAACCTTGACCACCAGAACCACTTAGTCTAATTTCATGTTGCTTATTCATATTATCTCTCCTTTTTAAATCTATCGATGATTTTTTGATACTCTTCAGTATATTCTGGCTGTTGTGTATTTTTAAATTCACCAATGATAAACTTATCTTCTAGTTGTTCTGGTGTAAGTTTTGCTGCCGCCTTTACGTCTACAGCCGCATCTTTAAGATAGTTCATCATGTTTACAGGAGTACCTTTTCTATTTTTTCTACCATAGTAGGTTGGGCAAATACTAATGGCATCAACTAATGAAAACCCTTTATTTAACAATGCTTTTTCAATCAATTTAATAAGAGGATTAGCATGATATACAGTCCCTCTAGCCACATATGTAGCTCCAGCAGCATCAACCAATTTACAAATATCAAAGGCTTTATCAATATTACCAAAAGGAGCTGTTGTTCCAAATTCATTGGTTGGTGTTGTTGGTGAATATTGTCCACCTGTCATACCATAAATATTGTTATTGAAAACGATTGTAGTAATATCCATGTTTCTTCTAGCTGTATGAATTAAATGATTTCCACCTATTGCAGAACAATCGCCATCTCCAGTTACTACTATTACCTTTAAGTTTGGGTTGGCTAGTTTAACTCCTGTTGCAAAGGCAAGGGCTCTACCATGAGTAGTGTGTAATGTATTAAAGTCCATATAGCCTGGCGCTCTAGATGAACAACCTATTCCTGAAATAACACAAACATCTTTCTTATCCCATCCTAAATTATCAATAGCCTGAGCTAAAGCCTTCATAACTATACCATGACCACAACCAGGACACCAAATATGAGGTAGACGTTCCGTTCTAAATTTATTTTTAATTAATTCGCTACTCATTTATAGTACCTCCTTAATTTTAGCTAAAATTTCATCTGGAGTAATTGCCTCACCATTAACTTTGCCTAAACCTACAACTTCGGTTTTACCAGCTACTACTCTTTCCACCTCTAGCACATACTGTCCTAAATTTAATTCAGGTACTAAAATTGTTCTAACTTGGTTAGTTAATTCTTTAACTTTCTTTTCTGGAAAAGGCCATATGGTGATTGCTTTTAATAATCCCACTTTTATACCCATTTTTCTAGCTTGTTTTACCGCACTTCTTGCAGATCGATATGTACCACCATAAGCAAGTATCATTATTTCTGCATCTTCCATATATTCTTCTTCATAAATAACTATGTCATCAACATTGTCGCTAACTTTATCCATAATTCTTCTTAATAGTTTGTCTGCCACATCTGCATCATTAGATGGGAAACCAAATTCATCATGCATTAGCCCTGTAACGTGGAAGTGGAAACCTTCACCAAAGGCAGCCATTTTAGGAACTATATCCCCTTCTTCTACTCTGTAGGCTTTATAGTTTTCGTCGCCAGCTTCAGGTTTAATACGATCATAAGTCTCTATTTCTTCTGGATGGGGAATTTCAATTTTTTCCCTCATATGTCCTACTATTTCATCTAACATCAAAAGAACAGGAGTTCTGTATTTTTCAGCTAAATTAAACGCCTTTATAGTTAAATCATAAGTTTCTCTAACTGAAGAAGGTGATAATGCAATTACGGGATGATCTCCGTGGGTTCCCCACTTAGCTTGCATAATATCTCCTTGAGAAGGTGCTGTCGGTAATCCTGTACTTGGGCCTGCTCTTTGAACATCTACTATTACACATGGTATTTCTGCTAAAGCCGCATAGCCTATATTTTCTTGCTTCAATGAAAACCCTGGCCCACTGGTGGCTGTCATGGCTTTTAAACCAGATAATGCTCCTCCAATTGTAGCAGCCATCCCAGCTATTTCGTCTTCCATCTGGATGAACTTACCACCAATCAACGGTAACTTTTGTGCACAAATTTCTGCAATTTCTGTAGAAGGTGTAATGGGGTAACCAGCATAAAACATCATTCCAGCTGCTATTGCGCCTTCAACACAGGCTTCATTCCCTTGCATTAATTTAATTTCTCTATTCTTCATCTTTACAACCCTCCAAATAGATGGCATAGTCTGGGCATCTTAATTCACATAGCCCACATTTTACGCATTTATCAATATCAACAATGACTACCTTATCATTCTTCATCTCTAAAACCTTCTTAGGACAATAGGCAACACAAATGCCACAGCCCTTACACCATTCATCGATAACCTTTAGTTTTTTATCTCCCTTGCAGATGCTCATACGAAACATCCCCCTTCAGATCATTTATGATTTTTTTTACTTTACTTAACAAAATCATATCAGATTTATAGGAAAGATGCAATTTTTATTTCATAATTATAACAACTTTTTTACTGTTTGCAAGATAGCTTTCATTTCTTTCATTTTTAAAAATTAATTATAAAGTAATAATATAAATTTTAAGAAAATTTAAAATTCTATCTTTAAATCCTTTAATCGTTGATATGTCTTAAAGTGGGTTAAATCAAAATGTATAGGTGATATTGAAATATAATTATTATTAATTGCTAAAATATCACTATCTTCATTTTGTTCTAATTCCATAGCAGTTCCAGAAACCCAGTAATAGGAATTGCCACGGGGGTCTTTTCGTTCTATAAAACTGTTGCTATATTTTCGTATACCTAACGTTGTTAATTTAACACCTTGAATCGACTCTTCTTGACAAGTAGGGTAATTAACATTAAATACGGTTGACTTTTCTTCAACAATTTGAAGTATTCTTTTTGCCATCTTGCAGACAAATTTCGCTGCTCCATTATAATTATCTATGGAGGTGGTTGCCATCGAAACAGCAATAGCAGGTATATCTAAAATAGCAGCTTCAACAGCGGCAGAAACTGTACCTGAGTAAATTACATCCGTTCCTAGATTTGGCCCATTATTAATACCCGAAACAACTAAGTCTGGTTTTCGATCATGGAGAATTGCTTCCACTGCCAATTTAACACAATCTACTGGTGTTCCATCGACAGCATACGCCTCTAATTCCGTGTCGAAAAATTTCACTTTATTTACCCTTAACGGTCTATGTAGAGTTATTGAGTGACCCTTTGCACTTTGTTCTGTATTTGGTGCAACTATAATAACTTCCCCCGCCGATTGCAGGGCTTTTGCCAATTGATAAATACCATCTGAAAAAATTCCATCGTCATTGGTTATCACAATACGCAATTTACTTCCTCCTTTAACTAAATTAATTTATTTTAATAGAAGTTTATTTTAACGTAAATAATAAAAACAAAAGATAATTTAGGGGTGATGATTTGATACAAATTGATGATGCGGGCAGTGGTAGTTTATTAGGTGGTACGGTTATAGGTGCCCTTAGGGTGGAAACAGGGGACTATCAGTATGATGTTATCCCTTTAGAATACTATCAAGGTAGTAATTTTAGTCAAAAGAAATATTTAGATTATGTGGTTAACATTGTTGAAAATATTTTTGCAAATTTAGACGTTTCTAAAGAAGAACCCATTGAAGTGTGTCGTGGATATATGTTTGATTCCCTAAATACTTGGTTGAAAAACGAAAATTATCAATTCTCAAGAACCAAAATTGTTGACCCACTACAATCTATTATAGAAAAAACCTTTGATAATTATGCTATAGAATTAGGTTTACCCCAGTCCTTTATCACCTATACAAAATTTCCTTTTCACTTTCATCGAATATTAAAATGGGTCTATGCTGATTATGAAAACAGAAGTCCCCTTTGTAAAACTGGATGGAAAAGTTGGGGAAAACATGGAAACTTAGAAATTACTTTAGGTGAAGAATATATTAAGAACAGAGACTGGACTTGTTTAAAGTGTAATGAAGTTATTTCCCGAAATACCACAGCAGCGGTGAAAAAATACACCAGTCATTATATAAATAAAATATATCTTCATCCCCACTGTATTTAAATAGCTCCTGGTACTTACCAGGAGCTAAGAGTTTTATACTGGATGAGTTTTATCCAATTCGTTATATAGAGTACCTTCTATTTTATATTCCTTTTCCCATCTTTCTTTAAAATAGTTCATTGCTACTTGTGGGAATAGTGCATAGGACAATACATCTTCCTCTTGAGTTAAGTATTCCTTCATTTCATTACGTAACTTATCCAACTGTGGTGGAATTAAGTCTGCTGGTCTTGTGGTGATAACTTCATCTTTTCCAATTATTTTTTCTCTTATTTCTTCTGAGATTGGAGCAGTTGGTTGACCGTAGAGACCTTTTACATAATCTTTAATTTCTTTTGGCACCATTTTGTATCTCTCACCAATAATTACATTAAATACAGCTTGTGTTCCCACCATCTGACTCATAGGCGTAACCAATGGAGGGAAACCCAAATCTTCCCTTACCTTAGGAACTTCTGCCATAACAGCATCTAACTTATCCATTTTGTTCTGTTGTTTTAATTGAGAAATTAAATTGGATAACATCCCACCTGGCACTTGATAAACCAGTGTATTAATATCAACCCCTAAAACTTTTGGGTCAATTAAACCACTATCTAAATATTTATCCCTTAATGGTCTAAAATACTCTGTTACTTCATTAAGGGCTTCTAAATCGATTCCCGTATCATATTTTGTACCTTGTAGGGTTGCCACCATTGGTTCTGTTGGTGGTTGTGATGTGCCTAATGCTAAAGGTGAAATGGCAGTATCAATAATGTCTACCCCTGCTTCAATAGCCTTTAAATAAGTCATGGAAGCAATACCACTGGTATAGTGAGAATGTAGTTGAATTGGCACTTTTACAGCTTTTTTCAACTCGGTTACTAAATCAAAAGCAGCATAAGGAGTTAAAATACCTGACATATCTTTTATACAAATAGAGTCAGCCCCTAAGTCTTCCATTTGCTTTGCTTTTAGTACATAGTATTCATTATTATGAACAGGACTAATGGTGTAGGAGATGGCACATTGGGCATGTCCCCCCTCTTTTGCAATTGCCTTTATGGTGGTTTCTAAGTTTCTCACATCATTTAAGGCATCAAAAATACGTATTATATCTATTCCATTTGCAATGGACTTTCTAACAAATTCTGTTACAACATCATCGGCATAATGCTTATAGCCCAGCAGATTTTGTCCCCTTAATAACATTTGTAGTTTTGTGTTTTTTATTTGTTCACGAAGTTTTCTTAATCTTTCCCACGGATCTTCATTTAAAAAACGTAGACAAGAGTCAAAGGTAGCTCCACCCCATACTTCCATCGAGTGATACCCTACTTTATCCATTTTCTCTGCTATAGGTAACATTTCTTCCGTAGTCATTCTAGTTGCCAACAATGATTGGTGGGCATCCCTAAACACCGTTTCTGTAATTTTAATTTTTGACATCACTTAACCTCCTAAAAGTTTTTTAGCTTATTTGTTGTATATATCAGCTTATTTTTTTTCAACAATTATAATAATTGGTGGATCATTTTTTCTGTTCATATATTCTGTTTTAATAACAACAAATTCTTCTGATGGGAGGTTTTCTAACATTGTTAATACTGCTTCCTTTTCCAATGTTCCTCCTTCATGACCATAGTAAATCATAATAGAGATTAGTCCACCCTTTTTAAGTAACTTCATCACAGAATGTAGAGCAGTAATCGTTGTATTTGGTTTTGTGATAAGGGTGTGGTCTCCCCCAGGTAAATAACCTAAGTTAAACATGGCAACGTTAACTTCCTCTTTCACATATGTCTCAATATTTTCATGTCCCACTTGAAGTAGTTGAATTCCTTCAAGGGAATTAAGACCCGTTTCCATTAAACGCTTAGTAGTACACTCTATAGAAGTGGGCTGAATATCAAAGGCATATACCTTGCCTTCTTTTCCTACTAACTTTGCTAAAAAAACAGTATCATGCCCATTTCCCATTGTTCCATCTATAACAACATCGCCATTTTTAATTTTATTACTTAGTAATGTATGTACAAAGCTTGTTCCTCTTAAAATGGAAAATTTCATTTATAATCTCCTCATTTTTTGTATGCCTTTACATTTTCTACTGAAAAATTCTTTTGGTTCACAGAAATAATATTGATACTCCTCTAAATTACCTTCCCATTTATTTAAAGCAACTGCTAACTCTTCTGGGATGTTGGTTTTATCTAAAAGAGCTAGTTCTTCATGTTTTAGAAAGCCTTCTAATTCTGCTTTTCCTTCAACTAGTACCCAACGTATTCCTCTAAGGTCAACTACGTTAAAAGTTGATCTTAATAAACCATCTCCAAAACCTATACCCCTTTCATTTGAATGAATATAGAGTTCTTTTATAACAGCAAATTCATTTGAAGGTAAAATGACGGTAGCATAACCTAACACCTTTTCTCCATCTTTTACAACCATATAAAAGTCTGAATCTACTTGGATGGATTGATCTTTAAAGGTTTCTTTAATTAATAATATATCCTTTTCAGTTGCTAATTTCATTTCTATCAAGAAATCACAGCCCTTCAGATTATTCCACACCCCTATTATAACACTATTATTAAACAATTTACAAAAGAAAAAGCTCATATTCAATGAGCTTTGTTTCAACGTTTTAGTTAATTGTTACAATTTTTTTAAATATTTAATTTCATCGGTTGTTAAGTATCTCCATTCTCCTAAACTTAATTGATCTAATTCAAGTTTTCCCATTGCCACCCTCTTTAAATCGATGACAGGATGACCAATGGCATCACACATTTTCCTAATTTGTCTATTTCTTCCTTCACGAATGGTAATCTCTGCTATTGTATTTTTTCCGTCATGTCTTATAATCTGAAATTTAGCTGGAGAAGTAACATAATCTTCAATGGATAACCCAGTTTCAAAAGCTTTAATTTTATCAGGAATAGGTCGCCCTGTTATTCTACTTACATATACTTTTTCCACCTTGAACCTCGGATGGGTTAATCGATAAGTTAAGTCTCCATCATTGGTTAAAATTAATAATCCTGTAGTGTTACAGTCAAGACGCCCCACTGGGAAAATCCTTTGAGGAACATCGATTAAATCAGTCACTTTTTTTCTATTAAATTCATCAGAAAGGGTTGTTATATATCCCTTTGGCTTATTCAATAATATATATACCAATTCTTCGTTTTGGCTTACTGGCTTTCCATTGTAAGATACTATATCAGCATCTGGATCTACCACATAACCCATTTCTGTAATGACTTCATCATTTACCATTATTTTTCCGCTTTGAATATATTCTTCAGCTTTTCTTCTTGATGCCACACCACACATGGCTAAATATTTTTGTAACCTCATAATTCACCTCATCATCTGTTATATACTTTCTACTCTTTATTAAATCTACTATATTAGTTTATCTCCATAAATATTCAGTAGTTTTAATCTTTCTATTTTACTCTTTAATACTTCTTCATCAGTTATATATAACCCTAAATCTTTCATCCGTTTAAAATAATCTGAACCTGCAAAAGTATAGCGCTTCTTTAAGCCTTCCTCCTGCTGAATTTCTTCATTGGCACAAGCAATTAAGTCTCCAGAGGCTAAACTTCTTGGAAGTTCTAATAAAGGCATCCCTAAACTTAACCTAATACTATTGTGACCTGCTAAGCTACCAGTCACTATGGCTTCTGTATGACCTACAAACAAACCAGCCTTTTCCCCTGCACATAAAAGGTTATCCAACTGATCTACCTTCATGGCATTATTACGGGGAGCGATGGATAAATATCGAATTGAATTTCCAATTCCACCTGCATATGAAACTAAAAGACAAAGATAAACTTTCATTTATTGCCGAGGAAATATTCAAATTTCAACATTTTCCCCTATAACTTCTTTTTCCTATGCCTAAATGAAAGACTCTTTGTTGTATTTTGTCATTCCCCCTCACACCTTCCCTATTAGGGTGAATTTGTGCTTTTTAAGAGATTAAATTGACAAAATGTAATCATGGATACTGTCATTAAAACAGGAGGGGGTATACTTCTAAATTATTACTGTCCTGTTAATACTATCATAAGGCTACCTTAAGGTCAAAGCCCCAAACCAAACAATTTATATAATAGACCTAATGGGGGCAATTTGTACAGGTAATATTCCCAATACTGGTAATATTATACCCTTTAGAAATACTGACATTAACACTGTTATACAATTGTATGCCTTTTATTATGTTTTTTCCATTTTATATTTATTATAATCTCTTTACGATGGGGTTGTCCCTCTTAGTTTTAAGAATAAGTTTACATATTTTTATTATGTAAACTTAACTTCTCTGTAAAATGAGTTATCTAGCATTTTCTTCTTTTTTATTACAGTTCTTTTTACCTAATTGATCATTTTGTATTATAAATTCAATACATTCTTGCTGTATTGACTGTAACACCTTATTTGCTGCAATATTGTGAATCTTCAATTCTTCTTCACCATAATTTTGCCGATTTCCCAAGTTGTTTACTATACTGATAGTTATTTTTATGTCCTCTTTGTTTTCATTAGTCCAAGCCATTTATACATCCCCCCCAGTTATTTTATTTATTCATCTAGGGGTTTGTACTATTACTTTTTTATTTTTTTATTACTTAAATCCATTCATGGGGAGTATGATTAAAGGGTCTTAATCCATGCTCTTCTTTATATTTTTCTAATATTTTCAACCTGTTTTCTGTTTGGTTTTTTATGTCCTTTAATAATTCAGCTTCTATACCTTGAGAAAATGGACATGCTGATAAACATACACCACAATCAGTGCCTACCCGTTTCCATACACTAAAGCAACTCTCGGCATTAATCTTCCACCTCATAGTCCCCTCCACATCCTCCTGCGGGCCCTGTGGAATTGCTTTACCAGGGCAAGTAGTAGCACAATTTGAACAGATTTTACAAAATTCTTTTATTCCCAAATTTTCTTTTTCGTCTGGAATTAGTTCCATATTAGTAGTGACTACTCCTAACCTTACTCTTGAGCCATATTCATTTGTTATTAACAGTCCATTTCTACCTATTTCCCCAAGCCCTGCTTCCTCTGCTACTAAGGGAGCTACCAATAAATAATTACCATCCATATGGTTTCTAGCTTCATAGCCTAATTCTCTAATGAAATAACTTAAAATCATTCCAATAACAGCGGTATTAACATATCCCTTTGTTACCTCTATACCCTCTCCTATTAAAGGGGCTCGATTAATCATTTCCTTGTCCATCTCCACTGCAAAAACAATTCCATAGGAATGATGCTCTGTAATGGGTTCCCCATAATTTTCTGGGTGTCTCCCTCTATGGGAATAATAAAAGTCTTCTTTTAATTTAGTTATACCCACTAAGTTAGCTCCATAATATTTAGCTAGCCCTTTAACTTTATTTGTTATTTCTTCTGAATTAACCTCTACTTTTCGAGAATTAACTTCTCCTTCCGAGTATTTTTTAATATCCCCTAAAAAACGAAAAGTTCCTTCTGCTATTGATGAGTTAATGGGGTGATAGGTGGCAGTTCCTTCTCCATAAGGGTAAGGTGCTTCCCTTAAAGCATCATCAATTTCTTTTTTTTCAGGATTTCTACGATAGTAGTCCTCATATTGTTTGCTTCCTTTTTGATAAGATGCCCTTGAAAAAATAATATCCCTTTCATCTACCCTTTTCATTTTCCACCTCTTTTTTACTTTTCTTATTAGGTTATTCTGATATTACAATTATTCAACAAGTTACATAGGTTTACCTGCTTATATACATTAGTTTAGGTATAATTTTATACTCTTTTCTTATTTTTTTCTATTATTTGCTTCAAAATATGGACATGTTGGCAATAATATGGATATAATGTTAATTGAACTATGTTTAAAACTGTTTAAAAATGGAGGGATTTTTTATGGCATCAAAAGATTGTTCTTTTGACATTGTTTCTAAAGTTGATATTATGGAAGTAGAAAATGCTGTTAATCAAACAGCTAAGGAAATTTCCCAAAGGTTTGACCTTAAGGGTACTAATACTCAAATTGAGAGAAGTAATGATGACGTTACTATTTCTGCTGAAGATGATTTCAAGTTAAGAAACGTGGTGGATATTTTTCAAACTAAGCTTACTAAAAGAAACATCTCTTTAAAAGCTTTAGACTACGGAAAAGTTGAGAGTTCTTTAGGTGGAAAAGTTAAACAGGTAATCAAGATTAGACAAGGAATTGACAAAGACCAAGCCAAGCTACTTACCAGCACTATTAAAGATTCTAAAATAAAAGTACAAGCCTCTATTCAAGGGGATGCTGTAAGGGTTTCTGGTAAAAACAAAGATGACCTTCAATCAATTATGCAAGTATTAAGGTCTGCTGATTTACCAATGAACCTTCAATTTATTAATTATCGTTAGTTTTAAAAAATTTCATAATTATTTAAGAAATGAAATGCACCTTTTATTTTGAGTTAACACAACTTAATTAGGTGCATTTTTTATAATTAGTATTTCTATTATCTAAAATATAATTAAATGAAGAATTCCCCTAAAGATAATACCAACCAAAGCAGCCATCATTGCTGGACGTACTACTTTACCCATCCTCGGCCCAACTGATACAAGTAGTGCAATTCCCACAGGGTCAAATGCATTGATGGTAAAGCCTGCAATACGATTAAGTTCAAGGGCAGTTAAAGCCCCTTCTCCCATTAATTCCATTGTTATTGCCATCATTGCTGTACCCCCAGCCAAATACTTTGTTACCATCGGCAATACTGCAATTCCAGGTATTCCCACCCTCACTAATAAGGGTGCTACTAACCCCTCTAACAAAGCAATTACTCCCATTTCTCTTAATATATTTACTAGGAAGATTGATAGAATTAATGGAGGAATAGATTTTAAAACAATTTGCAAACCCTCTTCTCCACCACCAAAGAGAACTTGTATAAAACTTCTTTTTTCCTTTGAAATTTCCCCTATTGAAATTTCTTCCTCCACTATAGCATCTACTTCTTCCCAATAATTAACTAATTTATAAGCTATAAACCCTGATAATAATCCTCCCAAAATAGACGTTAGTATAATAACAGGTAGATTTAAACCCACCACCGTCAAGGGAAAAGTGGCATTTGCCTGTGACATTACCAAAATAGACGCCAGTGTTGCTGCCCTCATCCCTTCCTTCACTTTAGCATCCTTTTCAATTATTTTGAAAGTGGCAATAGGAGCTGCAAAACTCACCAATAATATTTGTAACATTGCAAATACCCCTAAACCTGGTAGCCCAAAGGGAAGTAGCAAGGGTGATACCAATAAAGCAATTTTCCCTAAAACTCCCCTTTCTTCTAAGGTTCTCATAAATGCCATCATCACCACCATAACTGGCAGTAACACATATATGGCAAGATTTATTCCCGTTTCTCCTGATTTTAGAATCAGATCAATGACTGTACCCATTGTTTTTCCTCCTTGATAACACCATAAGATATAATATGTATTGTCCTATTATATCACATTCAATTAGCTGTATTGGTATTTTACACCAATAGACTAAGTATTTTACCTTCTTTATTACATCTTAATTTCATCCTACATTTTATATAAATACCACCTACAAGTATCCAGTTCATACCTTAATTCTAACAATTTTAACTCTCCGTTAATACAGGTTTCACAGGTATATTTCATCATTCTATTACCAGCGAACTTATCCACTTCCCTTTTTACAATTCGTTTAATTTTAACCACTGTATTTTCTTCTGCTTCATTTAACAATCTAAATTTTACTGGTGTGGTATTTCCTTCATAGTCAAACCATGCCACCATTTCAATGGGTTTTCTTAAAAGCTTCACAATCCTCACTCCTTAAAGTATACTACCCATCATAGGATATTCATCTTCTCCAACACCGCCTAAAAGAGGAACAATTTCACCATCAGCAAATATTCCCCTTATGATGGAGGCTTTTCCGTATTTATCCCTTAATCCATCAATTACCCCATCAAGGGTACGGTTTTTTTCTTGATTTATTCCATCAAAAAAGGATATTTGGTGGATTTCATCACTGGATAATTCTCCAATTCTAACTCCAAGATGACGGATTTTCTCCCCCTGCCAACTCTCATCAAATAATTCCTTCACCGTTTGGTAAATTTCGTTGGTAATATTAGTGGGAGAAAAAAGTTTTCGCTGATGGGAATAATGGGCAAGTTCAACATTCCTAATAGAAACTGAAACTAAGCCACAACAACTATTAGCTTCCCTTAACCTCAATGCCACCGACTCTGTAAGGGAAAGAAGTATTTTATAAGCAGTTTCCCGATCCTCCACATCAAATTTAATGGTGCTACTATGCCCCATCCCCTTCATGGGTATATAACCACCATTATGTACAGGGGATTCTTCAATGCCATTGGCATACATCCAAATTAAATGCCCAAAGGACTTCAATTTTCCTTCTAATAGTTTTACATCGGTGGTGGCTAAATCTCCTATGGTATGGATATTAAGGTCTTTTAACTTTCTCATGGTTTTCCTTCCCACCATGTACAGTTCCTCCACTGGCAAGGGCCACATTTTATCCTTCATCTCATATTGCCACAGGGTATGCACCCTATCAGGTTTTTTAAATTCTCCTGCCATTTTAGCCATCAATTTATTGTGACCAATGCCTATATTTACAGTGAAACCCAATTCTTTTTTCACCCTATCTTTTATCCTGTTGGCGGTTTCCACAGGCTCTCCATAATGAATTGACATTCCTGTGTAATCAAGAAAGAACTCATCTATTGAAAACCGCTGTATACAAGGAAAAAATTCTTTAAGTAGCTGGTGGAGGGCTTTACTACATTTCATATATAATTGATAATTTGGCGGAACTACAACAAGATCAGGACATTTTTGCCTTGCCTCCCATAAAACCTCCCCTGTGTTGATTTTAAATGCTTTAGCAGGAATGCTTTTGGCTAAAACTATTCCCCTTCTATCGGCTATAGAACCTCCAATTACAGAGGGTATTTCTCTTAAATCCCGCTTATTTCCCTGCTGTAATTCATAGACCGCCTGCCAAGATAAATAAGCGGAATTAACATCAATATGCATAATAATTCTATTGTTTGGTTTTAACACCATTTATCCTCACAACCCTATCTATACTTTAGAACGTATGTTCTGTATATATTATATCACTAATTAATAAAAAATAGAACATATATTCTTATGTAAAAAAATACCTTTTGCCATCGTGTTTAGCAAAAGGTATTTTAGATATTTCATTTTAATTTAAACATTCTTTATGATAAAAATATTTTCACTCTAAATATTATATCCGTCTTTAAATCAACTCTTTATGTAACTAATTAATGTAGTGGGTCTTCTGTTTCTCCCCCCATTTGACGGATGATATTTTCAGCAGCATATTGATCTTTTGTATCCACTTCCACCACCATTTTATAATTATAATCAGTTATCTCTTCAAAACCTGCCATACCACTTATCATTGGGTTAGCGGCGGCAATTGGTGACTTACTGGGATCATAAGTATCATTTCCAGAGTGCATAACCAACTCTGATAAACTGGTACCTTCCTCAGTTGCTATGGCACTTGTAATATTATTTCTATCCTCCAAATAATCATCTTTTAAATCTAAGTAGGCATTGTCTAACCCTTCTTTTTTTAACTTATCGATGGTTTCATTTGCCCTTTTTAAGGTTCTAAAGTATCCTTCAACTTTCATGTCTTCTACCTCCAACTCTCTACTATAATGTTTTATTTTTTTATTGTTTCCTTTTTGGGTGGATATAAACCAGTAGGGAGTGAAGTATTGTAGAGTCATGGTAGGTAACATATATTTTACAACATCTAGCAATTGGGGATCTGCCATCGGTACATTTTCAAATTTAAAAGCTGTACATTAGGTCACTCTATAATTAATTTATATTCAACTGAACTTCTTTTTAAGTTGACCTTCTACTATTGCGAAATATATAAAAAGGCTAATAAAGTTAATTGTTATAGTAATTTTTTCTAGTGTCAAATTCAACAATGTCAACACTGCCATAACTAAAAATAGTATTAAACCCATATTTAATGCTATTTTAGGTGCTATCACTTGAGCATAGTCCCACACCTCTTGGGATTTTCGTGATGTAGGAGTTGAATAACCAGAACATTTACTGATTTTTTTCACTGGAAATTTTTTTAGCAATACTCCTAACACTATAAACACAACAGGACTAATAAATTTAAAATAAACAAAATAATTCCTCCAATTCTTTTAACTACTTCATTGTAACATTATATAAAGTATAGGATGTTTTATTGATATTAAAACTGTACCAAATGTACTGTTCGATAAAGTGAAAAGGCATATATTTCATAACCCCATACTTCTTTATACATTGGATATAAAAACCTCCTAAAGTTGATTTGTAATTTAATTAATTACGGTGTCTACTTTGAAGGTTTTATATTAGTACACAATACATACTCTTTTGATTTCTTGGATCGATGAATTTAAGCTGACTAAAGTAATTCCTCATCTCGCCTTATATTACCTTTTTTGCCAAAAACACGGTAAACTTTGTTATCTTTTGTGTCTACTTCAAACTTAGTTATCCAGCCTTTCTGTTTAAAGTAATTTAATAGATTTTCGTTTTCTATTGCAATCGGTATTAATGGTCTCTTCCCTTCAAATAGGCTTGCAAACTCATATAGTTCACCATTATCTAAGCAATCTTTGATTTGACTAAGACTTAACCTATCCAAATGTTTAAATAGAACTAGTTTCTTTAAATTGTCCTCTATTCTATCATCTGCTAATAAAGATTTTAAAAGATCATAAGATAATATAATATCTTTTTCTAAAATGATATCAATATTTTCTCCACATACATGTTCAATTGCCCCTTGAAAAGAAGTATTAGTCTTATCATACATTTTAATTAATGGTTCAAGATTATCAATATCAAAGTTATGTTTCATAATATAAATTTGCACATTTTCAGAATATTGTTTATCAACTATACTAATAGTATTAGGATACTTTTCAAGTAATGTAAGTTTATCATCATCAGAAATATTTCTTTCAGATAATATCGACTCTATCTCTTCTTTATCAAACATTTCACTATCAAGACAACTTACATAGTCTGTAAAGTTTTCACAAATAAAGCATATCATTAAACTAGGGTATTTAGATCTAATAAATTGAATGTTTGCTTTTGTCATCTTAACAATGCGTAACTCAATAAGTATTTTTAGTTTAACTTCGGGTATATTCTCTAAATCAAATTCATCAATACTTTTTTTATAGCCAGCTAAGATCATTTTATATCTTTCATTACTTAGATCATAATTTTTCATAGTTGCACTGAAAAACTCATATGGTGCATCAACACTATGCATTTCCATTAATCTATCATTAAAATGTATTTGTTTAGAGTTAGCATTAATGAATATATTAAGAGTGTTATCATAACCACCATTCATATAGAAATATGCAAGTATGTTATCTTCCATAAATTTAATTACACTATTCTCTAAGAGATAATTCCATAGACTCTCATCATTAATTTCATTTAAGTTAGTAATTGTTGTTCCTAAATTTTCAATGTAATGGATTTTATAATTCTTGTCTAGTTTTTTATGATTTAATAGGTTTATAGTACATATTTCATCATCTATAAATTTCTCTTGATTATTTTCTAGTAACATTCCAATATAAGCGTTAATATTATCTTCTACATAGTTT
Source organism: uncultured Alkaliphilus sp. (assembly GCA_938074565.1). Classification (GTDB taxonomy): domain Bacteria; phylum Bacillota; class Clostridia; order Peptostreptococcales; family Natronincolaceae; genus Alkaliphilus. Next base: position 18,884 of record CALJEQ010000043.1, read on the forward strand.
CTAAGAGGCTGATCAGTTTGAGATGAAATAAGTGTATAATTTTTCTCTTTACTCTGATCGTTTTTAGGTATGTTATATATATTTTCTAAAAGCATCTCAATCATATTATAATTTAATTCATAGAGGTTATACCTATAAACCTCTTTAAACAATTCCTTATTAGAGCTTTCAAAATCAATATAACTAAACCTTACATTTAAAATTTTTAGACCTTTTATTATACTTTGTGCATTAGGATTGTCTATACTTAGAAAGTCTGATTGTTCTGATAAGAAGTCGGTCATACAACCGTTTTTATTCATCTCCTTCATATCAGCTTCATCAGAATAATATAAGGTGTAAACCATATATTGTTTTAGTTGGTCTATACTATATTTTTCCTTGTTAAGTAGTAGATATTTCCACAAATCAACCCAAGTCTTGTTCATAGATACAATGATCAATTCAAGCTTCCTTGTCTGCTGTAAATAAGCCCAAACAAAGTCAAATCTCTCATTATCTCTAACCTGCTCTAATAATTTTTTTGAATAAATATGACCTTTTTCCAAAAGATACTCTAATAAATCAAAGTTCAAGGTTTCTTCTTTTTCAAAGTCACTAATATCTAGACGATCTACTATAGTTTGTGAATCCTTCAGTTTGTAATCAAATTGCTTTGAACGTTGATCAGTAACACTTCGCAGGAATATTTTATCTGTTCTAGATAGACTATTTTCATGAAAGTAAGTGAGGTAGTCAGCATAGGTCAATTCATCAATATGTCCATTTCTTATTAAAAACTTAATCAAATCAAAGTATAGACTATCTAGTATTTCTTTAAATTCATTATCATTTATTTTAACATTAGTAAATTCTAAATTAAATAATTTATCTCGATTTTCATTATTAATAAGGTCTTTTAGCTTTTGTGATTTAAGTCGATTTTTTATATCCTTCATTTCATCTAATCTTTTATCTAATTCCAAAATAACACTGTTGTTTTTATCTTCAATCAATTTTTTGCGTTTGATATATTCGGCATTGTTATGTATATTGTTTAGCATAGAAGGAAATTCACTGTAAGGTTCAGTATGAGCGTAATAATTAGTAGTGTTCACATATGTAATATTTGAATTTTCTTTTTTTAGTGCTTTTATAAACTCTACTCTATTTTGAAATTGATCCTGTGTCTTTCCATCTACCATGATTTTTTCTGTTTCTGTGAAATATAATGCATCTAATTCATCTAAGTTATTTAAAAATTCTTTGTAAATCAATTTCTTTTGATTTAGAATATTCTCGATTTCACCATTGATTTCCATAATTCTAGGAGAAATAAGGTTTTCTTTACTTGAGAAGACATTATATATATATCCAGAATTTAATTGTAGATTGCTAAAATCCTTAGGAAAAATGTTCTTGTATACAATCATTGCTAACAATTTATCCGAGTCAAGCTCTGTCGATTGAATCCTTCCATTATAAATAATGTATTCGTTATAGATATTTTTTAAAATTCTCATATCATCAATATACAGCGATAATCTTTCCAAAAATGTTTTGTCAAAACTATTAATAATACCACCTTTAGTAAAGAAGTGTAATAATTGATCATATGAGTTGGAACTATTAATATAAGGAACGACTGGCATCATAAAATCAAAAAATTTGGTTCTATCTTTTGATGCAAATATATCATCTCTTAGAAGATACAGAAACCTTAGCGGCTTACTTGTTTTAACGGAATTAATAACTTTTTTATTAGTCAAATTATTAATTTCTCTTAATTTATTGAAAATTGAATTATCATTAAAACGGTCTATATCCTCAAAAACAATAGCATCAACCTGTGAGTTTTTTAAAAGATAAATTATTTCGTCTAGATACTTATTGAGATATGAATCATCCTTATTATCAAAAATTTCAATTTCGTTATTATGGAAAGATAACTTTTTAAATATTGGTTTGTACATACTAATCTTTATAATCTTATATAGGTAATATATAAATATTAGTAGATTTATAAGTAATGCTACTAATAGGGCTTCTTTATTAGTTGTGAATTCTAGGTAAACAATGTCTTCTATGAAAGTAGCCCATGTATCAAATTTAACTAAATATAACATTAATGTAGAAAACAAACTTAGTAGAACAGTATTGAAAATGATTTTACTACTCTGTATAGGTGTTTTAATCTTGAATCTAGTTTGAGGAACATTTTTAGAATTTATTTGATGGATTAGTTGATTAAGTATTTGTCCTTCTAAATACTTATGTTTAATATCTTTAGTATTTATGTCGGTAGAGCTTTCACATTCTGTTACTTCCGTTAAGTCCTCAACATCTTCAAATTGAGCTAAAGAAATATGTATAAAAGAAATATCTTTACGAAGTTCCTTATAAGTTTCGATTACACTACTTTTTCCGGCACTATAAGAACCTGTAATTGCAATATTTAATAAATCAGGTTCTTGAAATACAAAGTCTAAAGAAGTCTTATAGTAGTCCATTTTTTCACATTTAGCAGGTGTTAGTTTTTGTAAGTTTAGGCTATTTTGATACTCTTTTTCTTTCTTTTTAAATCCTTCATTTAACAAGGAAATTATCCAATTCATCCATTTCAACAATAATACTCCTCCTTCTTTAAACAGCATTAGTTACCAATATTTAACTATATCTTACCACACTTGTAATTATACAACAAATAACATCAAAAATCTCCATTATATGATATTGTACAATTTTATATATTCTCACTAAATGTTGTTTCTGTTAATCGGGTACTCCTTGATCAGCCCTATTCTATATCTGCTCACAACAAAAAACACCCACCTCTCGGCAGGTGTTCCTCAACTAAATATCCTATCCTCATAATATATTAGTATAATATGGCTTATAAATGCTCTTTACAAGTGATTTCTTCAACATCCAATTTAAACACACAAACAGAATTCAACATTATCTCATTAAAATTCCAATCATCTTTACCTGAATTGTGTTTCATGATATGTTGTAGTGCCTCTTTCTTTTCACCAATATCTTCAATAACTGACACAGTTCCATTACCTATTACACTTTGAAAACGAGCGGAAAAATTGCATGCTGTTTCAGCTTCATGGATTTGATAATTCGTATCAAGTTCAAAGCCAGCATATCCGTTTTTAATTATCAAATCAAGTTTTCTTCCTTCTTTTGCACCGTGAAAATAAAAAGTTCTTTTATTTTGAGTTTCAAGATAGCCAAAATTTAACGGGACAATATAAACTTTTCCATTGTCACAAAACCCTAATCTACAACAATGACAAGATAAAATAATTTTTTTAATTTTTTCATTGTCTGTTATTTCCCTGTCTTTCCTTCTCATTTTTGACATCTCCTTATCATAGATAGTTTGGGTATTTTAAAGTATCACACCCAAACTATCTATTTTTCTGAATGTTAATTAGAACCCAAGTAAAAAATATAATTAGTAAAAACTATCTCTCCACTCCCAAGCATAGCACCTCTCCAAGATGCAAATATATCCTCTGGTGTACTATTAAGAACTATTTTTTTTATATTGTTATTGATTATTTCATCATAATGTTGTAAAAATTGTTTTTTGCTATATATTTTTATTTCACTTTCTCCTTTAGATAAAACTATTGGAAAGTTAATTATATTGGCTAGATCTTCCCTTTTATCAGCTTCAATAAAATCCTGCATTTTATAAAAGGTTGTTAGTATTTCTTTATTAGAACGACCTGTACTTAAAGAAAAATCTATACCCTTAGATAACAGTTCCCCCTCAATTCCACCAATATCATATTTCTCATATATTAGATTATCAAGTTCAGTATAATCTGCATCTAAGTGGCTATTATCAACAAGTACGTATTCATCAAAAACAACTTTAAAACTGCCACCTTCCCACTTATATATTTTGTCAAGGTTACTGGCGGTTGTATATATATAATTATTCCCTCTGTAAAATACCACATCTAAAAAGTTAGTTACCATTTCTTCTGCATCTTCATACATAGTATACTCATAGGTTGATTCGTTTTTAAGAAATATTTTATCTATTGAAGAAAACATTCCTGTTCCAGCAAATTTGTATGTAAATATTAAATCTTCATCACCATCATTATCTATGTCCGCCCTATAGAAATAGCTGGTATTATCAAAATATGATAACTCCATAAAATCATCAAAGGAAATTTCTTCACCTTCGTATATAACTTTGATTTTCTCAAAAATATCCTTTAAAACATTAATAAAATCGTCTTCATCACGAAACCCCACTGAATCTAACTTAATCATTTCTTCTTTAAACTTATGCAAATCTTCAACAGTAGAAATTTTAACAGTGGTTTCTTTATTATTTACTTCATTTGAATCATTTTTCATATTTGAGCAACCAGTAAACAAGTTTATAACCATAGCCATAGTTAATATACCTATAAAAATTTTACTTTTCAAATCCCTAAACCTCCAATCTATATATCTTAGTAAACGTTAAATATACCAAACAATTTATCTTAACTTACTCCACCAAACCCAATAAATTCTCAGAACTTTCCACCTATCTCTATTATCATATCAAGTATTATCTAATATATCAACACGTTCAATAACTTATAGATTTACTGTATATACTATAGTATGCCTAATATCTTCCATTCTTTGTAGTTAAAAAATATAAATCTTTCTACCATAATTAAATCACATTTAAAACGACTTAGTAGAAATCATCTTATCTCAATTTACTTGAATTTAATATTAAGTATTACTCTAGTTTTTTTCCAACACCAGTAGACAAAGAGCCATTTAAATTATAACCATCACTTTAAAACTACAAAACTAATAAGCTTTATATTTTTTAATAAAATCAACAATTGATAACTTTTTTATATCTTTTATGATAGTATCGTCATCTTCCCACCATGTATCACCAGCATAGATTTTACTATCTACATAGTTCCATGGAATATGCCTTTCATTCATAATTTCAAACGAAGGCACTAAGTGATAAATATAAATGTTTTCAGTTAAAGAAACACAAAAGTCTTTATCTATTTTATACATTATTTTAAAGTCCTCATTCTCCTTTTCTTTAACAAGAACTTTTTTATAATTCTTAAATAGAACTGTTTCATTTAGCAATGTTACGCTAATGTCTTCTTCAAATAATTCATCCATTATTTTGCTTAATCCATATTCTTTTATAAACTCATCGAATGAATTAAAACTATAATCTGCTGTCATACGTATAAAATTTGATGATGTATAACTTTTCTTTAATACCTTATTTCTAATAATTATTTTTTCCATATCTGTTTCCCCACTTATTAGGGTCTAAATTACCAGTTCCTCCACCAGCCATATCCTTAATAAACTTCTCAACACTTAAAGAAGGATTTTTTTGTAATGCAAGATATAACCCTATAGCTAAAATATCAGCAGGCCCATTTAAAGGGCCATCTAATAACGATAAAAATAAAATCGCTTCTTTATGGGGTTTATATATTTTATAGGGTTTCCAGCACAATAAATATAATAGTTTAAACTTAGTGGGTCTGTAATATCACCTTTATAACTATCTTCACTAATAAAACGTGGAATACTAGGATCATAATATCTTGCCCTAAGATAATAAAAACCAGTTTCTTCATCATAGTATTATCTGCATAAAAAAACGCCCCATCAAAGTTAAATTTACTTAGTTCTAGAATATACTATAAAGCAATATACATACAAACATGTAAATATAGTTGATTTGATGGGGCTGGGGGCTTATTATTTTTTATATATTACACGGAACTTGTCTTAGCATATTTATTACCCACTGACCCGCAAAAGCTTGTTATATGGGGGTTTAAGAAGGTTAAACGGAGATAACTTTTTTAGATTTTGTAGATATACTTTGATAGAGATTACTTGTTTGTAAATTTTTTAAATATGAGGTTTTAACGGTCTTACTGGGCACGAGAGCAATGTTTTACTTAATGAATAAAATAACCTCATAGTTTATTGCAACTATTTTTCCATCCATGTTCTAAGGTTTAGGGTTTTTACTCGTATTCTTCTAAATATGGTGATTTAAAAGGCTCAACGAACATCTTATTGCATTCTATCTCTTTTATTACTTTTTGACATTTTTTATTTGAGCCAATATACATAATATAATCGTACCCAAAGTGTACGTAAAACACTTCATCTAAAATCAATTTACACCATAGTTTCTCTCTTAAAACATGTTGAGCAACAATTTTAATTTGTTCCTTATCTAATATCATCCCTTCTCTTATGTAATTTATTACCTTATCAACGTTCTCATCATCATATTTTTCTAAACCTGTTATTATGAGGTTTTCAACTTCATTGCAACTCATGAATTGCAATATCGCATCAATGTATAATTTTTCAAATTTCACATACTCAGAGATTGTTAATTTTACACCTTGATATGATTTACCAATATCGCTAAATGAAGTCCATTCATCTAGTAAATATATACCCACATCATCACGATTTACAGGATTGTATTTAGTTACTCTCCACATGTACTTCATACTTTAATCTCCAATTCTCTTTAGATTTATATCGTAAGTGCCTAATCTTGTTTTTTACTACCTAAATTTTTTACAGAGTCTGCCATTTTCCATGCACCTCCATTATGAGTGTCTACATCGGGTGTAATATATCTATTCCCTTTCTTATATACTGGTTGCCCATGACTTTTATAGTTAGTTTTTTTAAACCCCAATTTTTCTGCGGCTTCAGTTGCTTCTTTTGTTGTCTTAAAGTGATTACCCTTACCCCACTTATTAGGATCTAAATTACCAGTTCCTCCACCAGCCATATCTTTAATAAACTTCTCAACGCTTAAAGAAGGATTTTTTTGTAATGCAAGATATAACCCTATAGCTAAAATATCAGCAGGTCCAATTAAAGGACCATCTAATAACGATAAAAATAAAATCGCTTCTTTAGAATGTCCACTTGGGTCTATATGTTTTATAGGGTTTCCAGAACAATAAATATAATAGTTTAAACTTAGTGGGTCTGTAATATCACCCTTATAACTATCTTCACTAATAAAGCGTGGAATACTAGAGTCATAATACCTTGCCCTAAGATAATAAAAACCAGTTTTTTGTAATGCAATATATAACCCTATGGCTAAAAAATCAGCACGTCCAGATAAAGCTCCATCTAATAAAAAACCTGCTTTAGAAAAAAAGGTAAACAAAGCCCTATCAAAATCAAATTTACTTAGTTATACTTTAAAAAAAATAAGAGTTGATTAGACGGGGCTTATATTTTTGGAATATGAGGTTTTAGTGCTTTACCGTACTCAAATACAATGTTTTTTCTAGAGTAAAGTACCAACATGCACAAATCCATATAGGCTTAATAGCTATACTTTTAGGAAAAACTCATCTAAAAATTCGCCTACTATATTATATTCAATCTCATAAACAAACTCTGCGTAACCGCTATCAGGATTAATAAAATCAAACACTATCCTAAATGATGGATTTTCTCCCAAGCATTTGTTTATTATTAAATATGTTTTACTGTATTCAATCATAAAACTATTTAACTTTTGACTTTTTGGGGAATCTTGAAAAATTTCTGATAAAAAATTGTTTTCATAATTAACCACTATGTTTTTAATATACTCTCGTGATTTTTCTTTCAAATCATTAAACCCATAGTTTGCATTAAAAACATCCTGTATATCTTTTATATTCATCATCTTCGTGCCCACCTACTTTTTTATTAGTAAATCAAATATTAGCACACCAGCATCATTTACATACCCATAAACCCTAGTATGACCACCTGCTGTTGGTACTTTGATTTTATAAATATATTCTATTCCGTTTTTGGTAATCATTTCATTTTTACTTAACTGAATTATTCCAGAAGTACCTTCTCTTCTTGGAGCTAAACCTTTTTCCATAGCATTTTGAAATTTTTTATCAAGTCCCATTCTTTTTAATTCTTTCATTATTTTGCTATCTATTTTCCTATTTTCCGGTAAACCAGAATTACTCTCCCCCTTACCCCACTTATTAGGATCTAATTTACCAGTTCCTACACCAGCCATATCTTTAATAAACTTCTCAACGCTTAAAGAAGAATTTTTTTGTAATGCAATATATAACCCTATAGCTAAAATATCAGCAGGTCCAATTAAAGGTCCATCTAATAACGATAAAAATAATCGCTTCTTTATAATGTACAATTGGGTCTATATATTTTTTAGGGTTTCCTTAACAATAAATATTTTTCACGGTCTGACGTTTCGTTTGTCTACTAATAAAGTTTAAATTGTTCAATCCTTATTTCATAACTTCCCCTGATTCTAGCACCCTAGCCAGCTGTCTCCTGCTCATCTATAGATAATCTTTTATAATTCTATTTCTTTTTTCTATAGGTATTTGCATCAGATTTTCTATTTCATCTCTTTTTCAACGAAAAATTTTTGTACGTATTAGTTAACAAAGAGTATATATCCCTCTTAGCATATGTCTCTTTTCTATAAAACAAAAATCAAACCCTATCAATTCAGAGTTTAATCCTTAGATATATGTTAGTGAATTTTTTTCTCTTATTCAAAACAAGACAATGCTAATTATAACATGTTCCCGTTTTTCTAGTTACGCTTGATTTTAATAAAAAAATACCCACCCCAACTATTGACAAAGAGCCAAATAAAAACATAGCCCCACCTTTAAGACAAGATGAAGCCATTTTGACACTTACTTATTTATCATCATATTTCTGGAACAACTTCTTACTATAATTCTGAATAATTATAACTAATATACCTAATCCAACTAAAGTTGCTACATTAGGATACCAGATATAGAATTTTGAATTAGTTGGTTCTACAATGAAATTTGGCATCACGATAACTAAACTCAGAATCATTAATAGCAAACCTGCGAATTGGTTGGTTTTTTTCCAAACTATTTCATTCTTAAGAGTGTATTTATTTCTTACTCCAAACCACAAATTTGGTTTTCTATTTGCAATTATTCTATTAGTAACTAACCCTCCTATTGCAAAGAATACACTAATAACAATATTTAGATAGTATAATAACTCCATGCTTATCCCCCCGCTAAACCAATTAACCTTACGCTCAAAAATTGATTTACCTAGATTTAATTAATTTTCCCCAGTAGTCACTTTATCATTTACTCATTAAATAAGGAAATAAAAACAACCCAACAACAATTATCATCGAAACAACACCAGATATTCTTCTTGATAGGAAAAAAGCCTTAGTTGGTTCTTTCGTAGCTTTCCAACTTTCAAATGTTCTCCATATAAATTTGGGATTAATAGCATTTAATAACCCTTGTAAAAATATTAAACTTAAAATAATTATTGGTATTATTGTAATTCCTTTTGGCATACCACTACACTCCTTTTATACCAATCTATCAAACTAAGTTGTTTAGGCATTCAATTGTTTAAATTGCTTAGGTTTTTAAATTACTGAATTGTTTAAATTGTTTAGGTTGTTTAAGTTTTTATGCATTAAATTTCTGCACATATACCCATACCCACCTAAGCATTCCTCTTATTCTCCTCAATCTCCTCCACCATCTCAGTCAGTTCCATCCAACGTTCCATTGTTTTATCAAGCTTTGCTTGAAGTTCTTCCTGTTTTTGGATATGTTCTTGCAATAACTGAAAATCACTGCCACCTTGATCAATTTTAGCTTGAATAGCCTCTAACTTTGCCTCCAAGTCAGCTATTACATTATCTATTTCATCAAATTCCCTTTGATCTTTATAAGACAACTTTTTAAGTTTAGTGTTAGTGTTAATAGGCTTTTCAGATTCTTCTTTAGGTTTCTTAGTTGTAATCTCTTGTTTTTCACTAATTTCAAGGTTTTCCTGTCGCCACGCCACATAGTCTGAATAATTACCATAATAGTCTAGTATTTGTCCATTACCTTCAAAAACGAATAAATGCTCCACCGTTCTATCAAGAAAGAATCTATCATGGGAAACAATTACTACAGTTCCCGGAAAATGGTCTAGGTAGTCTTCTAATATGGTTAAAGTATGAATATCTAAATCATTGGTGGGCTCATCCAATAATAATACATTTGGTTCTTCCATCAACTTTCGTAATAGGTAAAGTCTTCTCTTTTCTCCTCCCGAAAGGGATGCTATTGGTGTCCACTGAACATTTGGTGGAAATAAAAACCGCTCCAACATTTGGGATGCACTAATTCTACTGCCATCAGCAGTTTTTACATATTCTGCTGTTTCTTTAATATAGTCAATTACTCTTAGACTATTATCCATTTCAACATTTTCTTGATCGTAATAGGAAAGCTTTACAGTTTGCCCAACTTCAATTTCACCAGAATCCGGAGTAATTTTTCCTGCTAACATATTTAATAGAGTGGACTTTCCCGTCCCATTTCTACCCACAATGCCTACTCTGTCTCCTGGTGTAAAAGAGTATTCAAAGTTTTTAACAAGAGATAACTCACCATAGGATTTACTGATTTTGTTGACTTCCATTACCTTTTTCCCTAACCGTTGAGAACCGATGGAGATATCCAATTTACCTTCTTCTTGACCAAATTTGACTTCTTTTAATTCTTCCGCCCGTTGTACCCTAAATTTTTGCTTAGTGGTTCTTGCCTTAGCTCCTTTTCTTAACCAAGCCAATTCATTCTTCAAAAGAATGGAATGTTTTCGTTGTTGAGTTAGTTCTGATTCTTCCCTCTCAGCCTTCTTCTCTAAAAAGATTTCATAATTTCCTTCATAACTAAATAGACTTCCACCATCTAATTCAATAATTCGATTTGCCACACGATTTAAAAAATATCGGTCATGGGTAATTAATAGTAATGACCCTCTATATTTTCTTAAATATTCCTCCAACCACTCAATAGTTTCATTATCAATATGATTGGTGGGCTCATCTAAAATCAATAAATCCACAGGTTGAATTAAAGCCCTTGCCATAGCCACTCGTTTCCGTTGTCCTCCAGAAAGTTGTCCAACTGGTGTAGAAAAATTGGTTACACCCAACTTAGTTAAAACTCCCTTAGCGTTTGCCTCAATTTCCCAACCACCCTCCAACTCCATCTGATGGGAAAGGTCAGCTAATTTCTTTTGTATAACTGAATCATTATTATTTTCAGCCAAAGCACTTGTAGTCAGATGAAACTGATAAACCAACTGTAATACTGGGTCTTGGCTTTTAAACACCTGTTGTATCACCGTAGAATCAAGATCAAACTCTGGATTTTGGGATAAGTATTCTATTCTAACTTGATTATTAGCAATACGTCTTCCTTCATCTGGTTCAACTAAGCCAGCTATAATCTTCAACAAAGTAGACTTACCAGTTCCATTAATACCAATCAAACCAATACGTTCATTACTTTGTATCCCCAATGTAACATTTTCAAATAGGGTTTTATCCCCATAAACCTTTTTTATATTTTCAACTGTAATTAAATTCATCTATTTTACCTGCCTTCTTTAGTCTTTATCTATATCATTATACTGGAAAAAACAAAATATTAAAATAGACATGTATTATAGATTTTTTTATATACATTAATATAGATTAGAAGGGGGGATACAATGACAATTGCAGCCATTTATGCTCGAAAATCAAAAGCCACCGACACTGGAGAATCCATTCTAAACCAGTTGGAAAGATGCCGAGCCTATGCCCATATGAAGGATTGGTCTGTGGTGGAATATTCTGATGAAGATTATTCTGGTGGCGATACCAACCGTCCTGGTTTTCAGCGGATGCTTCAAGATATGGAAAAAGGTGCATTTCAAAATATTATTTTTTATAAATTAGATCGAGTTTCAAGAAAGGTACTGGATATATGTAATTTTATTGAGGAGTTAAATGAAAAAGGCATTGGATTTGTCTCTGTTAAAGAAAACTTTGATACCACCACTCCAATTGGCAGAGCTATGTTGTTAATTACAGCAGTGTTTGCCCAGTTGGAAAGGGAAACCATTGCAGAAAGGGTAAAGGACAATATGTATGACCTAGCCAAAAAAGGTTATTGGTTGGGGGGAAAAGTTCCCTACGGATATGTTACTAATAAAACAAATAATTATGGCAAGAAAATAACAGAGCTAATGCACCACCCTCAAGAATCAATTCAGATAAAAGAAATTTTTCAACAATATCTAAACAAAAATTCTAGTATTAATCAAGTTAAAAAATACTTAGACACTGAAGGTATTAAAAATAAACGGAATGAAAAATTTTCCCTTAGTCAAATAAAACGTATTTTAAATAATCCTATCTATATTGTAGCAGATTTAGATGCCTATAAATTTTTTAAATCAATGGGATGTAATATTGATTCTTCTCAACAAGATTTTAATGGAGCTTATGGTATTATTCGTTACAACCATAAAGGTTCCAACAACAGCAATGAAAACCCTCCAGAAGAGTGGATTATCAGTGTATCAAAGGTTCATCAAGGGTTAATTACAGGAAAGACCTATGTAGATGTACAAAAAACTTTAAATAAACGAAAAAACATTCCTAAGAGACGCTCTAGAAGAGGTCTTTTAACAGGACTGTTGTATTGTGGTGACTGTGGTGGTTATATGGGAATTGGAGATAGCCCTAAGATCCTCTCTACAGGTGAAAAGTCCACCTACTACAGATGTATGAATAAGAAAAACAATCGTTGTGACTGTCATAATAGCAATATTCGTACCGATGTTTTAGATAGTCGTATAGTGGATTTTTTTGATACTATCATTAAAGATACAAATTTAATTCAAGTTAGTTTAGGAGAAATCATAAAGCATAGCCCAACTAAAGCAGTAGAATTACAAAACAAAAGACAGAAGTTACAGCAGGAACTATTAGTTTTAGAAAAAAACCTAAGTAAATTATTAGAAGAATCAATATTAGGTAACTTCCCTGCCCATATTATACAAGAAAAAACAAATGAATTTCAGAGAAAAAGGGAATTTATATCTGAAAAGCTTGAAGATATTGATACAGAGATTCATACCTATCGTTTGGAAGGTTTTAATTACGAGGCTTTTCAAGAGGAACTATTAAGACATGGGTTATTTCAAGAGTTACCCTTTCCTCAACAACAAAAAATCATCAAAAGTTATATAGAAAAGGTAATTTGGAATAAAGGAAATCTATTACTTAACTTTAAACAATTGGAAAACTAAAAATACTTTTTGTCTTTTACTTTCAATTGCACCTGCATAGGGGTCTTCATACTTAGCATTTTCTAGACCCTTAAATTTTCTTAATTTTTCTAATGGGTAGAAGGGAGCCATCAATTTTGCATGACCTGTATCTAATAGTATTAAATTTTCTGCATAGTCCTTTAAAGCATATTGTTGGCACACCTTCATATCCAATTTTTCGTGGGTAACTTCCTCCTTTGGAATAGGGATTATATAAACCCCCTTTTCATTTAATTCTTTTACAATCTCTTTAGATAAAGAATCTTTACTTAATTTACAAGAACCGCTAAATGCCCCATATGACCCGCTTGCCCTTTGACCTAGTATATCTTCCACCCCAGCCCTATGGCTAAGACTTACCCGTGGTCCAAAGGAAGGGCATCTTAATATACACATAGCGCAACCATTCCCATATTTTAAACAATTCCCCATGGGACCTGTTGAGCCAGTGGTTTCAATAAATATATCTCCTTCAATTATTTGATTATCGTGTAACTTAATAGCAGTTATTTTCTGACCTTTCTTTTCAATATCAGTAACTCGATGTTGTAAGTAAACATTTATCTCCATCGATTTTAATAGTCTTCTTACATAAGGTTCTATAATGGTTACATCATAAAAACTTGCATGCTTGTGTCCAGGAAATTCTATATCTTTATGGCGAGCACACTCATCAGTAATCTTAATCAATTCTCCTGCTCCCAATAAATTACATTCTTCAGCAGCAGTATGTCGCCCGTTATTCCTCATAATTCCACCAACATTACCTAATCCTAAAAGCATATCTGTCCTTTCGTATAGATGCACATCTCCTCCTGCTTTTTTAGCTGTAATTGCTGCTGCACAACCTGCCCAGCCTCCACCAATAATTACAATTTTGGCCACTGTTAATCTCCCCCTTATTTTTTATGAACAATTTGTGTTTTACAAGAACGTATTGGTATTCCATCGGCATCATAGACAACACAAGCTCCACAAATTCCTTCCCCACAACAAATCTCTTTATTGTTGGTTAAAACTAAATTAAGATCTTTGTATTCGTCAAATACCTTAAATAAGTTTTGTTGAAGGTAATCTGATCCGCCTACAAATACCAGTTGGTAATTACCATTAGCTAAATGATTATGAAGTATTCCTTTACCTTCTTGGCTGTATAAATCAACAGCTTCTTCAATAATATTAGCTGGGGTGTATTCTTTAATCAAATTAATATATGCTTTACCTGGATCGATTACTACATCTACTTCGTTGTTATTCCTTAGCAAATAATTTATAGCCAAAACAGCAGGTGCTTGGGCAACCCCTCTAGTAAGAATTAAACACTTCATATCTTTTGCTTTCTTTAAATGTTCCAGTCCAAACAAACCATTCCAATAAGGTCCTCTAATGAGTAGTGAATCATTAACATCTTTAATAGATTGGGTTTTTACCCCATGTATTTCAACGGAAATTTTAATATAGTCTTTAGTTTCATCCACCAACATAATGGAAATAGGAATATCAAAATAATGTTCTAAGTTTCTATTCCTTATAAAAATATATGAGCCTGGCTGTTTTAATTGGCGAGCTAAGGTGTGGGGTGTCTTTAAAGTAAAAATCAATAAGTTCTCTCCTATTTTTTCTCTTTCTATAATCTGTACTTCTTGATATTCTCTAGGTTCTCTCTTTTGATAATTTAAAAAATGATATTCCTGATATATACAAACGCCCCTCCAGTTACAATCGCAATAGCATTTATTCTTTAAACGTGTACATGTTATACAACAATTCATTTCAGCTAAATAACATGGGCAGTATTCACTCCCTGCATCTATACAATGATCTCCTTCTAGTGCCATGCTACCACTCCTTCCATTTCACTAAACTACCCTAGTAATAGCATATTTTTTAAACCTTATATTGTTACTAAGTTTTTATTAGAATTCTGCAACTTATAATCACCAAATTAACTCCAACTTAATATGATGAATTAGACTAAAATAAAGAGGTGATTAAATAATGTATTACTCACAATTAAGAATTTGCCCACCAGGCACAGTTCCATACATGATTAGACCTGGTGACACTTTTTACCGTATAGCAATACAATTTAATACAACTGTGGCAGCACTTATTTCTGCCAACCCAACTGTAAACCCTAATTTTCTTGTGGTAGGGCAACAACTTTGTATACCTAGACAACCAATGTTTCCTCCATGCCCTGAAGGAAATTACTATACTATTCGTGCAGGGGATACATTCCTTAGTATTGCAGCATTCTTTAATGTATCTGTAGATGATTTAAGAATGGCTAACCCAGGGATTGACCCAAGTAGACTTTTTGTTGGTCAAATCATTTGTATTCCTTTAGCAACACCACCTGTAACGTGTCCTCCAGGAACAACTCCTTACACTGTACAAAGAGGTGACACATTCTTTAGTTTAGCCCAAAGATTTAATACAACTGTTGATGCTATTAGAAGAGCTAACCCCGGAATTACACCAGAGGCATTATTAATCGGTCAAACAATCTGTATTCCAGGACCAATTACACCACCACCTCCACCACCTCCGCCGCCACCACCACCAACTTGTCCTGTAGGTACAACACCTTATGCCATTAGAGCAGGGGATACTTTCTTTGCAATCGCTCAAAGATTAAATATTACTGTGGATGCCCTAATAAGAGCTAACCCTACTGTTGACCCTAATAGACTTCAAATTGGTCAGATAATTTGTGTTCCTGTTACGACAACACCACCACCGCCTCCGCCACCACCAGTTTGTCCTACAGGCACAACACCTTATGCCATTAGAGCAGGGGATACTTTCTTCTTAATAGCTCAAAGACTAAATATTACTGTAGACGCCCTAAGAAGAGCTAACCCTACAGTTGACCCCGATAGACTACAAATCGGTCAAATAATTTGTGTTCCTGCACCAACACCCCCACCAACCTGCCCTGTGGGAACAAGAGCTTATACAATAGTAGCTGGAGACACTTTCTTCGCATTAGCCCAAAGATTTAATACAACAGTTGATGCCATTAGAAGGGCTAACCCTACTGTTGATCCCGATAGACTTCGAGTTGGTCAGGTAATTTGTATTCCTGTTGTAACAACTCAAGAAGAATAACATGTTTTAAACAAAAAAATCCCCATGTTTCCTTTATGGAACATCGGGATTTTTTTATATTTTTCTCTAAATTATAAAACTAAGGAAATCATTCTCTTATGCTTAACCTTTTCATTCATTATCTCAATATATCTTGAATCACTCTTATAGTGTTTTTATAACATATTTTTTCAATTTCATCTGTACTAAAACCATGTCTTTCTAAACCTTCTACTAATTTATTCATTTCACTAAAGTCTTTAATTTCCAGTTCTCCTCCAATTCCATCAAAATCTGTACCGATGGCAACTACATCTATTCCTCCAATTTTTTTAATATGCTTTATATGATTAATCATATCCTCCACGTAACTGATCCTTTTATTCCCAAGAAAATAAGTGGCAAAATTAATACCCGTAATACCACCTTTATTTGCTAAAACCTTAATCATTACATCGGTAAGATTTCTAGAATGTTTTTTAATCGTTCTTGCATTAGAATGGGAGGCAACAAAGGGCTTATTGGATAATCTAGCCACATCATAAAAACCAGCATCAGAAAGATGGGAGACATCAATAATCATTCCAAGTCGGTTCATTTCCGTCACCACATCCCGACCAAAGTCGGTTAATCCCTTTTGACTATATTCTTCTGTCACATTAGGACTTCCTATTTCATTTGGATAGTTCCAGGTTAAGGTAATTAAGCGTACACCTCTGTCATAGAATTTCTTTAAATTATCCATATCACCTTCCAGTACGCCACCTTCTTCCACTGCTAAAAAGGCTGACATTTTACCTTCGGTCTGATTTTTTACGTGTTCTCCATAGTTGGTGGTTAAGACAATAACATCATTATTGATTAATATTTCAGATTCAAAGAGATCCAACATCTTCATACCTATATTATAAGGGCTAATGCCTTGCTCTTTAGTTTCTTTTAAATCAAAAAATAATGCAAAAAACTGACCAATGGCATTGGATTGCTTTAGCTTTTCTAAGTCCACTTGATAATCATTTTTCCGTAACGATACTTTTTCATTATTCAGTAGATCTGCAAAAAATATTTTGTTAATTGTATCACAATGCAAATCTAAAAACTTCACTTCCCATTCCCCCTTATTTGACAAGTTAATAAACTTATGTTAAAAAAACTGATTCTTCTAAAGAAAAATCAGTTTAATTATAGTAAATTACTGTAGTTTAAGAAACCTATAAACCTTATCCTTAAAGGTTAACTTATCAATGGATTCTTCAGCCACTAAATCCGATGTATTCATTAACTCTCCATCCAAATAGGTAAACATCTTACCAATTTTTTGCCCCTTTGTAACAGGTGCTTCCACCCCTTCAGGTACTTCAATAACTGTTTCTATCTTTTCTACTTCCCCATCCCTTACAGGAATAGTAATAGGACTGGTAATTAATAAATTCACCCTATCATTTTTTCCCTCATTTACTTTAGTAGTTCCCATCACCTCTCCACCTTGAACTACACTATGGGGTTTAAATGTAGTGAAACTATCATTTAGTAGCTTGTTGGTGGTGTTAAACCAATCACCATCATTTAGCGTTATGGCAATTAGTTGCATATCATTCCTTGTAGCAGAAGCAACAAGGCATCTTCCAGCTTTTTTAGTAAAGCCAGTCTTTACCCCATCACCACCCTCGCACATACGTAAAGTCTTATTCTTATTGGCAAAATACTTAAATTCTGCTTCTCTGCTTTCAGCTGTGTAAAATTTTGTAGCAACTATTTTCTTAAAAAGAGGTTCTTTTAAAGCTGCTCTGGTGATTATTGCAAGATCATGGGCAGTGGTATAATGTTCTTGGTGATGTAACCCGTGGGGATTCATAAAGTTTGTATCGTTAGCTCCCAGTTCCTTAGCTTGTTGGGTCATTAATTCTGCAAACTGTTCCACCGACCCACCTACTTCAATGGCTATGGCAGTGGCTGCGTCGTTGCCAGAACGAAGCATTAAACCATAAAGCAAGTCTACCATTTTCACTTCTTCGTTAGCCATTAGATATATGGAAGAGCCTTCTATTCCTTGAGCTTCTAATGGTATTTTCACATTATGTTCTGGATCAACATTTTTAATTGCCACTAAAGCTGTCATAATTTTTGTGGTGCTGGCCATAGGAAGTTTTTCATTACTATTCTTTTCAAATAATACTCTACCTGTTTCAACCTCCATTACAATAGCCGCCCTTCCATTGGCAGATGTATAGGGTTCATTTCCATAGGCAGGTACTACTGAAAATACTAATATTAAAACTAGTAAATAACATGTTTTTTTCATTTCTTCACCTCAGTTTTAGAATGTTATTTCACAAAACAATAATTTTATTATTCTCAATTATTTTGTTTATCATTCTTGTGAGGTGGAATTTTATTATTCTACTTTATTTTTATTTTTTTCAATATATATATCTAAAGCTTTAATTCCCCTTTTTGCTAGTTTAACAAATAATATAAATCCATATGTACTAACACCCAAAACAACTAATAGCAAAAACATATTAAAAATATAAAAAGCTCCTACAATACTAGAATATATATCCATTATTTTCCCTCCTTTAAAACTTTTCTATTAATTGGAATACTTACTTGAACCATCAATATCTTCATTACCAACAACCTTAACCAATGCATTTACAAAAGCCACAGAAATTATAAAACCTACATAATAAAATAGCTTTGCCTTCATCGTCAGTAAAAGAAAGAAATTTACAACTACTGTAACAATTAAAAAGAATAAATTTTTAAAAATCAACCAAATTGCACCGAATAAGCCCCATAATATAGCAGCAAAAATACTTTTACCTTCAAAGCCAGAGGTATAACTTTCATAGAAATTACTAAAGAAATTTCTTAAAGCATTTCCCCATAAAATTGCTCCATTTTTTACACCATCAACAAAACTTAGGTCTTCCCTCACCGTTGCATCTGAATAATCTATTGTGGTTGTAATAAATGTGTCAGTTTTTTCAAACCTTGCCTGTGTAATTGCCAAAGGCTTTCCGTAACCCCATACAACCAATGTTATAAGTAATACAATAGCCAGTATTTTTTTCATAGAATCGCTCCTTTATAACAATTTATTTACTATCTTATTCCTTATTGTAATACTAAATGATAATTTATTTTGTCGAAATTTGTCGATGAATTTATTATATTTTTATTAAATTTAATATTTATAAATAGTAGTCCATATAATTCTTTTATATTAGTGCCCTCCAATATGGAATTACCTGTTTGTATACTTTAAGGTTATATTTAAAATACTTCTAAAAAAAAGATTAAGCCCCAACTAGAGCCTAATCTTAATTATATTATTCTTTATCCTTAATTATATTATTCTTTTTCCTTAATTATCTTCAATTATCTCTTTGCCTTATCATAAGCTTGTCCAAGAGCTGCTGGTGGTGTAGATTTACCTACGAAACCAGCTAAAGCAACCATTGTAAAGATATAAGGAATCATTTGAACCAACTGACTTGGTACACCTATACCTTGTAATCTCATTTGAAGAGCATCTGCAAAACCAAATAGTAAAGAAGCACCAAATGCACCTATTGGTGTCCATTTACCAAAAATCATTGCAGCTAAAGATATAAATCCTCTACCAGCAGTCATTCCTTTAACGAATACGTTAAGATCCCCTAAAGAAAGGGCAGCTCCTGCCAAGCCTGCCAGCATACCACTTATTACAACACAAATATATCTCATTCTAATAACATTTATACCCACAGTATCAGCGGCACTTGGATGTTCACCAATGGCTCTTACCCGAAGTCCCCAAGGGGTATAATAAAGAACTAAATGAGTTATACCAACCAATGCTATAGCAAAGTATACAATGGGATGAAAAATTCCCCATGTAGGTAACTTTCTTACTTGTGGACTTGTTCCAGCAACACCAAACATTATTTGAAGAAGGAAAACTGTTAGCCCTCCTGCAAGTATATTGATGGCTGTACCACTTACAACTTGATTTGCCTTATACTTAATACTAACAATACCATGAATCAAAGCCATTACTCCCCCAGCAACGATGGCACCAATTACTCCTAACCAAGGATTACCAGTATAGTAAGACACAACAACAGCTGCAAATGCCCCCATCAGCATTTTTCCTTCAAGGGCAATATTGATAATTCCAGATCTTTCAGCAATTAAACCACCAATGGCAGTAATAATTAAAGGAGTGGCTGCTCTAAAAGTAGCATATATTAAGGAAATATCTAATAAAATGTCCAACATCTAAACCACACCCCAATCTTTCTTTTTCTTAGGAAATAGCCTGCGAACAATTTGGTCAGCGGCTACAAAGAATATGATAACTGCTTGTAATACAACAATTAAGTCCACTGGTACGTCGGTTGAAAAGTTCATCCAAGCACCACCATTGGATAATGCACCAAACAATAAGGCTCCCAAGAGAACCCCTACTGGATGGTTTCTTCCCAGTAAAGCTACTGCAATACCTTCAAATCCGAATCCTGGTGAGAAACCTAAAATCAAGGCACGGTCAAAACCTAATATTCTTTCCGCTCCAGCCAACCCACCTAAAGCACCACTAATCACCATTGCTAAAATTATTTTTTGGTTTGAATTAATTCCACCATATTCAGCTGCCATAGGGCTTAGTCCAACTGATCTAACTTCATAGCCAACGGTGGTTTTCCATAGTAAATAATAAATAACTGCACAAGCAGCCAAACCAATTAAAAATCCAGTATTTAGTCTTGAATTACTCCAATTTACTAATTCACTTAATCGAGCCAGTTGAGCAGATGGTAAAATTCCAACTGTTCGAGGTGTTTGTCCAGGAGCCCTTAGTACATCTGTTACTAAAAATGCAATTAAGGCATAAGAAATAAAATTCATCATAATAGTGTTAATTACCTCATGTACACCTCTTTTTGCCTTTAAAACACCTGGTACAGCAGCCCATAGTCCCCCAGCTAGCATGGCAGAAATAACTGTTAATGGTAAGTGAATTACTTTTGGTAACCCAGTTACATTTGCACCTACATATGCAGCTGCCAATGCTCCCACAAACATCTGACCTTCTACACCTATATTAAATAACCCACAGCGGAAGGCAAATGCCACAGCCAACCCAGAAAAAATAAGGGGTGTGGATCGAGCCAACGTATTGGCGATCTTGTTTTTATCACCGAAAGCACCTATGAATAATGCTTTATACGCTTCAATAGGGTTGCCTCCGATCATAAGTATTATTATAGCTCCCACCAGTAGTCCTAAAGCTATAGCACCTACAGGGACCAGAAGCTCTTTTATATTTTTGTATATATCTTCTTTCCTCATAAAACTACCTCCTAAAGGAATGCACTACTTACTTCTCATTATTCCTAATGCCAGCCATAAGCAATCCTAGTTTTTCTTCAGTTGCTTCTTTAGCATCTAAAACGTCTACAATTTCACCTTCATAAATTACTGCAATTCGATCACTTAGACTCATTACTTCTTGTAGTTCAGCAGATACTAATAGTACTGCTTTACCTTTATCTCTAGCTTGTATAATCTGACTGTGAATAAACTCAATAGCACCTATATCTACACCCCTCGTCGGCTGAGAAGCGATAATTAACACAGGATCTACTTCTAATTCTCTAGCAATAATAATTTTTTGTTGATTCCCTCCAGATAAGCTCCTAACATGTACTTGTCTATTGGGGCATCTTACGTCATATTTTTCAATAAGGTTATCAGCATGTTTATTTATTTCGTTGTAGTTTAAGTTTACGCCTTTAGCGAAGGGTTTTCTATTGTGTATTCCCAAAATAACGTTTTCACTAATTGAAAAATCCAATACTAGCCCTCTTTTATGACGATCTTCAGGTATATAACCTAACTGATGATTCTTTATCTGTTTTGAAGTTAACCCTGTGATTTTTTTCCCATTTAAAAATACTTCACCAGAAGTAGGTTTTCTTAGACCAGTTAAAACCTCAATCAGTTCACTTTGTCCATTTCCCTCAACTCCTGCAATCCCTAATATTTCACCTTCACGTATATTTAAAGATACATTATTCACTGCTGATAGATTCCTATCATCCATCGCAGACAATGACTCAACCTTTAATACTTCTTTTCCTGGCTTTGCTTCTGCCTTTTCAACTCGTAATAGAACTTGTCTTCCCACCATCATTTCAGCTAGTTGTGTAGGCGATGTGTCTGAAATATTAACAGTTCCCATTGTTTTTCCTCTACGCATTACAGTAGCTCTATTGGCTATTTCCATAACTTCGTTTAACTTATGGGTAATAAAGATAATCGATTTCCCCTGTTTAGTTAATTCTTTTAAAATATCAAAAAATTCATGTACTTCTTGAGGTGTTAAAACTGCTGTTGGCTCATCTAAAATAATAATGTCTGCACCACGGTACAATGTTTTAAGAATTTCTACCCTTTGTTGCATACCAACAGATATATTCTCAATTTTAGCTTTTGGATCTACTGCTAGTCCATACTTTTTTGAAAGATCCTCAACATCTTTAGATGCTTTTCTCTTATCAAACTTTAATCCACGTTTCGGTTCACTACCTAAAACGATATTTTCTGTTACCGTTAAAGGAGGTACTAACTTAAAATGCTGATGAACCATTCCAATACCTAACTTAATTGCATGATTTGGTTCATCAATTGTTATTTCCTCACCTTTATAAATAATTTTACCTTCTTCGGGTTGATAAAGACCGAACAGTACATTCATTAATGTAGATTTACCTGCACCATTTTCTCCTACTAATGCATGTATTTCACCTGCATGCAGGTCGAAATTTACACCATCATTAGCAATTACACCAGGAAATCGTTTTGTTATACTTTCCATTGATAATATAGGCTGCATTTTTATTCCTCCTAAAAGGTTAAAGTAAGGTAAAGCTGCTGCAACAATTGCTACAGCAGCTTATAAATTACTCTTCCCTTACAACAATTTCTCCACTAATAATTTTCTTCTTAATGTCTTCAAGCTTAGTTCTAACTTCAGCTGGAATACTGTTTTTCAATTCTTGCATTTGATCAATTTTTGCTTGATCATTATCAACACCTGATTTTTCTAAATCTGAAACGTTTTCTAAATCAGTTAAACCAACGCCATCATTGTCAACACCAAATACTGATAATCCACCTGCAAAGTTATCGTCTAATACTGATTTTACAGTGTTAAATACAGCAACATCAACACGCTTTAACATACTTGCTAAAATTGTACCTGGATACATCCAGTTTTGGTTTGAATCTACACCAATAGCAATTTTTCCTTTTTCAGAAGCTGCTTCAAATACCCCTTGACCAGTTCCACCAGAAGCATGGTATATTACGTCTGAACCTTTAGAAATATGAGAAAGTGTTAACTCTTTTCCAGTAGCAGGGTCATTGAAAGCTGCTCCTGTAGTACCTGCATAAGCAGAAACTACTTTAACATCTTTACCTTCTGTTTCATTTATGTATTCCACGCCATGCTCATATCCTGCTTGGAATTTTTCGATTAAAGGAATCTTCATTCCTCCAACAAATCCAACAGTGTTAGATTCTGACATAAGAGCTGCTAAAGAACCTGCTAAGAAAGATCCTTCATGCTCTTTAAATACTAAAGAAGCAACATTTGGCTCATCAACAACAGCATCAATGATAGCAAATTTAGTATTAGGGAATTCTAATGCTACATTTCTTAAAGGTTCTTCCATTAAGAAACCAACACCAATAACTAAGTCCATACCTTGCTCAGCTAAGAATCTTAAAGATTCTTCGTCTTGTGCCATTTCTCTTGGCTCAATATCCTTATATTCAATACCAAGTTCTTTTTTCGCCTTCTCTAAACCAGCGATGGCAGCATCATTAAAAGACTTATCACCTTTACCACCTGTTGATAATACAATACCAACTTGTAATGCTTTAGCAGCTGGTTCTTCTACTTTAGCTGGTTCTTCCACTTTTGGTTCTTCAGTTTTAGAACCTCCACAAGCTGTTAAAAAGATACTGCTTAATAATACTAAGCATAAAACTAGAGCTAATTTTTTTGAAACTTTAAACATCTTTTTCATCCTCCCATTTTAAAATTTTGTACCCCTTGTTTATTATTAATAAACTTTTAGGTTACTATTGTACCTTGAAAAAGAAGTACCCTGTAACATATTTTACAATATATGAACATTAGTTACAATGTTTTTTTAAAAGTATTAGAAAATTATGTATTACAAAATTTTAACAACCATCTAATTTTCCAAAACTTGTTATTTGTATTGCCTTTAAATTTACTATATCTTCTTGCTGACGAAATATTTAATAGGTTGCATTCTCATCTTTTAATCCTACCATAATGGATACACCAGAACTTGTGCCTATTCGAGTAGCTCCAGCGTTTATCATTTCCATAGCAGTTTCGTAGTCCCTCACACCCCCGGAAGCCTTTACTCCCATTTCTGGACCTACAGTAGTTCTCATTAATTGAATATCCCCCACAGTAGCTCCTCCTGGTCCAAACCCAGTGGATGTCTTAACAAAATCAGCTCCAGCTTTTTTACATAATTGGCAAGCTAATACTTTTTCATCATCACTAAGGAAGCCTGTTTCAAAAATAACCTTAACTAATTTACCAGCAGCAGCCTTTACTACTGATAGAATATCATTATAAACATATTCTTCATTTTTTTCTTTTAAAGAACCAATATTAATTACCATATCTATTTCCTCTGCCCCATCTTCAACTGCCTGTCTTGTCTCAAATGCTTTTACTTCACTAGGGGTTGCGCCTAGAGGAAACCCTACAACTGTACATACTTTAACACCACTATCCTTCAATAATTCAGATGCCATTTTCACGTGAATAGGATTAACGCATACAGATGCAAATTGATAAGTTTTTGCCTCTTCACACAACTTACTTACTTGTTCTTTAGAAGCTTCTGGTTTTAATAGTGTATGATCAATATAACTTGCAATGTTTATACTCATTTAATTCTCTCCTTTAGTAGATAGTATATATTAATATGTATTTACTCCTTGTTTGTCAACAAATCCTTTTATTAACTTTGGTCTTTCTATTCTTTCCCCATTAATAATATAAGCCTCTAAAATCATTTTGTAGGCGTCTTGAACTTTATTTGAATTAACATCATCATTGGTGTAGATAATTGCAATTTCGTCACCTATTTCCACTTGATCTCCAACTTTTTTCTCTAAAGTAAGCCCCACAGATAAATCGATGATAGAATCTTTAGTTTCTCTACCAGCACCTAATTTCATTGCACCTATACCTACTGATTCTGCCTTAATTTTATGGATATACCCACTGGTGGTGGATTTTACTGAAACCCTATTCGTTGCTTTTGGTAGTAATGTTAAATCATCCACAACATTTCCATTTCCTTTTTGCGCTTCGATTAATTCTTTAAGCTTTTTCAGTCCACTTCCGTTATGTATTAGTTTTCTTAGTGTCTCCATACCCTCTTCTACATTATCTACTGCCTTTGCTAGATATAACATATGTCCACCTAACACTAAGCAAAGTTCTTCTAAATCTGAAGGGCCTTCTCCCCTTAAAGTAAGAATAGCTTCTTCAATCTCTAAAGAATTACCAATGGCTTTTCCCAATGGTTGATCCATATCGGTGATAACAGCAACAGTTTCTCTGCCTGCCCCCTGACCAATTTCCACCATGTTTTTTGCCAATTCAATAGCTTCATCTAGATCCTTTAAAAATGCCCCATCTCCAGTTTTAACATCTAAAACCAAAGCATCTGCCCCTGAAGCTAACTTTTTGCTCATAATACTACTTGCTATTAAAGGTAAACTATCTACAGTTGCAGTAACATCCCTTAAAGCATATAGTTTTTTATCTGCTGGTACCAAGTTTCCAGTTTGCCCCACCACAGCTACCCCTGTATGCGTAACTGCTTGGATCATTTCATTAATTGTTAAATCCGTTGAAAAACCAGGAATTGCTTCAAATTTATCCAGCGTTCCTCCTGTATGTCCTAATCCTCTACCAGACATTTTTGCCACTGGTACACCAGCAGCTGCTACTAGAGGTGCTAAAACCAAGGTTGTTGTATCGCCTACTCCACCTGTGCTGTGTTTGTCAACCTTTATACCTGGAATGTCCTTCAATGAAACAGTGTCGCCTGAATCCATCATTGCTAAGGTTAGATTTAATGTTTCTTCTTTTGTTAAGCCCCTGAAATAAATAGCCATATTTAAAGCTGCCATTTGATAATCTGGAATATTTCCCATAACATAATTAGTGATTAAGTAATCGATTTCTTCCTTACTCAAAGTTAACCCATTTCTTTTCTTCAATATTAGATCATATACTCTCATTTCATTCACCTACTATTATTTTTATTTTATTTAATATAAATAAATGCCAAAAAAAATAAAATATTTACTATTCCTCCCCATATCAATATAATTTTGATAAGTTAATTACTTCTAAGTTTAAAACATTTCGTGATGTAGTTGTTAAATTCCTTCTTTAAATAATTAAATTTATTTAAAAAAATTAATTATTTTATTTAAAATAAAACAATGTACGTACATTTAATAAAAGATGTCCAATACCTATTTATTTATAAGTAATGTCTATAATAAAAAATTCAAATCTTTTAGAAGGAAACTTGAACTATTACTGGAAATATTAATAAATGTTTTCTTTTTATGAAAAAATAATATAGCGGGGGTATTTATGAAAAAACATAAGAAAGTTTTCAGTATAACTTTAATAATAATGCTGGGGGTTATGGGGTTATTTATAGCTAACAATTCCACCCCTCAACAAAACCTTCAAAACACAGCCATTGTAAAGGCTACGGTTATAGAAATAGATGATCATGCTGAATCTAGTAACCAAAGTGCCAACCATGCAACTGATATTCAAAATATAAAAGTAAAGATAGCTAAAGGTCAATTTAAAGGTGAAATATTAAATATAGAACATTTGCTGTCTGGAAATGTTACCAAAGACTTTTACTATAATGAAGGTGATCGGGTTTTGCTTTGGATTGAGTTTTCAAATAATGTAATAACTAAATCCTATATTAGACAAGTGGTTAGAGATCATTACCTACTTTACTTAACAATATTTTTTATATTTTCTTTAATCATTGTTGGTGGCAAACAAGGGGCAAAAACCATCCTTACTCTTATATTAACTGGTTTTTTAATTTTAGAAGTAATGATTCCCCTCATATTAGAAGGTTTAAATCCTGTGGTTGTTTCCATTACCATAGCCTTTATTATTATTTCTGCCTCTCTGTTAATCATAAGTGGACATAATCGCAAAACCTATTCTGCCATTTTAGGTACCCTTGGAGGGGTTTTTATAGCTGGTTTACTGGCAATGCTAATGACCCACCTTACTAGACTAACTGGTTTAAGTGGAGATGAAGCTAAAATGTTAGTTCATATTCCACAAAATATTAGTTTTGATTATCCTCAGTTACTTTTCGCAGGTATGATTATTGGTGCTATGGGGGCAATACTAGATGTGGGTATGTCTATATCCTCTGCTATGGATGAAATACAATTAAATAACCCTGCTATTACCACTAAAAATCTAATAAAATCTGGTCTAAAGATTGGCAGAGATATTATGGGAACCATGTCCAATACGCTGATATTAGCCTATACAGGAGCCTCCTTACCTCTGTTATTGGTTTTAATTGCTTATGACATCCCCCTGGTTAGAATTATTAACGTTGATTCCATCTCTACAGAAATCGTTAGAATTTTAGCTGGTAGCATTGGTCTAATCTATGCTATTCCCCTTACTTCTATAGTAGCAGGTTTTCTGTACACTAGAAAAGCCAAAGGGAACTTACCTAGATAAGGACATTAGTTTGGGGAAGTCTAATTATTAAGACTTCCCCATTGTTATTTAAAGCTATTTAATTATTGTTACTGTTTGACTTTTTGCATCATATTTAACATCGTAACCTAAAATAGTTTTTAATTGTTCTAATGTAATTAAAGTTCGTCCCTTAACTACTATCGGTGTCTCTTCTATACTCTTACTAGTTCCGTCAATTATCACTTCATTGCTATTTAACTTCAACAACACTGACTTTCCATCCAAACTGATGGAAATTGCTAATGTATTTCCATCCCATATTGCTTTACCATTTAACCCTTCCACGATACTTCTTAATGGTAAATAAACTTTATTATTTCTTTCCAGTATAAACATATCCTTACCAGTAGCATTCTCATTTTTTGAAGTATTGAAGGTATATTCCTTATTATTAGGTTTGCTAATATCAATGGCATAAATAGCCCAAGCATCTTCATTTCTAACATGGGTAATATTAGTTATTCCTTCTTCTTTAATGTAGTCTATAGCAAGAGGTGAGCTTCTAAAAACAACCTTTCCAGCAGTTTCTACGGGTAGTATAGACCAGTTATTAGAAAGAGTTGGAGCAGCCTCTCCTTTTTCTCTAATGTAGTCAATTATTACTCCTCTATTTTCTTCAGTGGCAGATAGAATTACTTCAGCATTTTGTAAATGATTTCCTCCACCTGAAGCACGATAATTATTTGTAACCACTAAAAACTCCATACCTATTGTCAGGGGTTTCCCTTTATAAGTAACATTAACTATTCGTTTACCAACTGGTTTCGTTATATCAATTTGGTAATGAATACCTTCTATAACGTCATAATTATACCCTCTATAGTTGTAATCTAATAATACTTGATCTTCTGTTTTTGAAGGGTCAATTTGTTTAAAGTTCTCAGCAGATTTCTCCAACCACTTAATTAACTCTTCTGAATTTACTTTTACCACTTGTAGGGTATTAGGATATAAGTAAATATCAGCTACATCCTTAATGGCAATTCCACCCGCTTCAACATTTGTAAAATAGTCGGCTCCGTGACGACCTGCTCTAAAGGGGGCAGCCGCAGAAAGAAGTGGCATGTTTTCATATTCTGTACCCTTGAAAAAATTGGTGGCAAACCAAATTTGTGCATCATTAATTAGTTTAACTACCTTACCATCGGTTACTCTAGCAAAAAAAGTATTTAAACTTTCCTTTGTTTTCCCTACAAAATTGTTTATGTATTCCACTGTGGCAGTATGCTTAGCTTTAACAAAATCTACTATATTCCCTTTAGCTGTTACAGCCTCTACTGCAAATACTTCTGATTTACCACTTACAACTTCCCATCCACCATTTTTATTAATCAGTTGCAATTGAATTAGTCCTAGATGACTTCCCCAAGATCCAGGCATAACTGCTGGTACTCCATTAATTAAACCTTTTTCAATGTCTATTCCTTCGATATTACTATAGTTTGCATGGGGGAATTGATTATGTTGATGACCTAACACCATGGCATCAATCCCTTTTACTTTACTCAAATGATATGCAGCATTTTCTGCTGCTCCTTCTTTTGCATCTATACCAGTGTGGGCAACTGCAATTATTAATTCTGCACCTTGTTCCTTCATAATTGGTACAAATTTTTCAGCTGTCTCAACAATTCCTTTAGTATAAACTTTTCCCTCTAGGTTTAATTTGTCCCAAATCATAATTTGTGGAGGTACAAATCCTATTACCCCTATTTTAATTTTTTTCCCATCTATTATCTTGTCTATTATTACATATGGAGTAAAATAATTTTCCTCTGTGCCTGCTTTGTAAACATTAGCATTAACTAGAGGGAATTTAGCTGTATTATAGGCTGTATCTAAGAATTCTAAACCAAAATTAAATTCATGGTTTCCTACTACAGCAGCGTCATATCCCATTAAATTCATAGACCCAATAACACTATGGGACTCTCCCTTTTTAATTGGTTTTACAATAGCATCTAAATCACCTAAAATACTCCCCTGTATTGTATCCCCAGCATCCAACAACAATGTATTAGGGTGCTTTGCTCTAATTTGATCCACCAGAGTTGCAGCTTTTGATAGTCCAATTTTTTCATCCACTTTATCCCCCATGTAGTCATAAGGCATAATATGGGCGTGGATATCAGAAGTTCCCATAATAATAAGTTCATGAACCATCCCCTCGGCAGCAGCAACATCTAAGTAACTAAAACATGAAAAAATTAAAACTACTGCTAAAGCGATTACCCCCACATTAAACCGAGAATTTTTAAAATGATTTCTTTTCTTTTTCAACATACATTACTCCCCTTATATTTAATTTTTGTTACAATAATATACTTCATATCACCACCTTATGGAATTCAAGTTATTTTTTGTTTTAAATCACACTTAATATGTATTAAATTAAAAATAAAAAAATCCTGCTGTTACACAGGATTTTTTTTATATTATATTAATTTTTATTAACAAACACCAATCTATACATCTATTGAGTTCCCCACTTCTTCATAAACCAATTCACAACCAAATTCTTTAGCTAATTTTTCAGCTTCTTTAATATCTTCTTCTCCCCAAACCGACCAACTACCTTTAACAATACCATCCACATAAATTACTACTTTATCACTTTTTACCACCATAATCTTATTACTTTTTTTTGTCATTTGTTCCACCTGATCAAGTACAGCCTTATCAGGATCAACCTCCAACACTTTCATCGCTATAAAAAGACAAGACATAGCATCTTGCAATTCTTTTTTAGCCGTATCTATATCCCCCTTTAAAAGAGCTTTTAATGATTCTGCAACTTCTTCATTTAGGTGACTGATGGCAGTTTTAGGATCATTGGTTGCGTATTTTCTATTGTCCCATATCATTTCGATAGCCTTTCTAAAATCCATCTAAATACCTCCGACTTTAAAATTGATGTTCTATAATTTTGTATATACTTATTATACCCTTTATACCCTATGTTTTACAAATTAACTATTGGTATTTTGAAAATAAAAAAAAGAGGACCAATAACGTCCTCTATTCTTCTTCTACATCAATCTCCAGTTTGTTTGGTGTTTTGCTTTTTCTAACCATTGTTTGAATATTTTGAAGTACATCTGGTGCCATACTAATAAGATTATCTAAGGTATTAGCTTTTTGATCTACAGGCATTAACTTCATTTGTCCATTACCTACAATCATAAAGGCTACTGGTTGAACTGATACTCCAGCTCCTGCACCTCCAGCAAAGGGAAACTTACTTGGAGCCTCTTTTTTACCACCGTTTCCACCATTCCCATTTCCGTTTTCTTCTCTCTTTTCTACTTTTTCCTCTTTCTCAGCAGTGTAATCTCCGCCACCAGAAGCAAAACCGAAGGAAACTTTTGATATTGGAATTATTACTGTGCCATCTGGAGTCTCCACTGCATCTCCAACTATCGTATTTACATCCACCATTTCTTTTATACTTTCCATGGTAGTCTTCATTAAAGATTCTATTGGATGCTCATTCATATAAATTTCACCATCCTTTTAATTTTACTGTACAATATTTTTAATCCTGCTATAATAATATAGCCTGTTTTAAGGGTAAATATACAGTGAAAAGAAGTATTAAACTTTTCACCCTCATAGTAGGGAACAACATTTACTGTTAAATCCTTTAAATTTACTTGTTTCTTAAGTAAAGAAAACAGATTAGACTTAAACAACCAAAATGAACCAGTTACTATAGCTGTATTTGCAGCATCACCTGTTCCAACTTCTGTTGCCCATGCAATCTTATCGAAAACAATTCGTCTGTTAATATATATAAATATTTTTTTGTATCTTATAAATATAAGTTTAATTTTCTTATAGGCATTTTTCATTTCTTCTAAACTTATGTCTTTTTCTTTATGATCTTTTATCACCTCTTTTTTACCTACTTCTATATCTGAATTAATTGGCAAGTCATCCACTACTAGACCTTTCTTTAATATCTCGATAAAAGGTAATTCTAAACGATATTTTATTAATCCAGATAATGCCTTTATGGAAAATACCAATTCTTCTTGACTTCCGTTTTTAAGAATTAATACTCCAATATTTAATTCAGATAAAGCCACAATAAACATGAATAAAATGAAGGCTATACTAATTAATTTAATTACTAAAATACTAATAACAATCACCAACTTTTCAGTAGTTCTTAACATTTCTATTTTTTCCAAAATTTATTTATATACACCTATTATTTAGATAATTTTTTCTTGTAAAGAAGTAATATTTTTATTTAAAATTATAAGCAAAAAATAAAAAAGCAAAAAGTAATAAATAGCGTTAACATCGGCTATCATTACTCTTTGCTTAATTTTTATATTAATACGCTTTAAAGGATTTTGTCTAATGCTTGTTTCAAATCAGATATAATATCTTCGACATTTTCAAGACCCACAGCTAATCTAATAAGTCCATCTTCTATCCCTGCTGACTTTCTTTCTTCTGGTGAGTATGGGGAGTGGGTCATTGAAGCTGGGTGTTGAATAAGGGTTTCTGCATCTCCTAAACTGACGGCTAGCTTACACATCTCCATACTATTCATTATTTTCTTACCTTCCTCTACCCCACCTTTTATTTCAAAGGCAATAACAGCACCTGGATGTTTCATTTGTTTCCTTGCTAATTCATATTGGGGAAAACTTTCCAAACCAGGATAGTGAACAATATCAACAGCTGGATGAGTATCTAAAAACTTAGCAACTTCCATTGCATTTTTACAATGTCTTTCCATTCTTATTTCTAAAGTTTTCATCCCTCTAGTAATTAAAAATGCATCGAAAGGACTTAATGTTGCACCAGTCATATCCTTAACGCCAAAAAACCTAACTTGGTCTATAAACTTTTTACTTCCTACAACCATACCTGCAATAACATCCCCATGACCATTTAAAAACTTAGTAGCAGAATGAATGACTACATCAGCCCCCATAGATAATGGTTTTTGAAGATAAGGTGTACAAAATGTATTGTCTACTATAACTAAACAATCTTCTTTCTCATGGGCTATTTTTGAAATTTCTTCTATATCAGTTAATTTAAGCGTTGGATTAGCAGGCGTTTCAAGATAAACTACTTTAGTATTTTCTTTCATGGCATTTCTTACATTTTCAGCATCGCTGGTATCAACAAAAGTAACTTCTATCCCAA
Source organism: uncultured Alkaliphilus sp. (assembly GCA_938074565.1). Taxonomy (GTDB): domain Bacteria; phylum Bacillota; class Clostridia; order Peptostreptococcales; family Natronincolaceae; genus Alkaliphilus. The sequence goes on from CALJEQ010000043.1 coordinate 52,236, forward strand.
CTCTTGTAAGCCCATGACTTAAATAAGCAAAGGTACACCCATATAGGGTTTCAGCTGCTACTATATGATCCCCTGCCTGTAAAGCCGTCCATAGGGCAGAAGAAACGGCTCCCATTCCAGAAGCTGTGGTCATTGCTGCTTCTCCACCTTCTAATAAAGCTATTTTTTCTTCCAGTTGAGTATTAGTTGGATTACCCAATCTTGTATAGATGTACCCTCCCTCTTCTAGTGCAAATCTATTTCCACCTTGTTCAGCTGAATCAAAAACAAAAGTTGCTGTTTGATGTATAGGAGATGCCAATGCACCATGTTCGTTTTTATGATAACCTCCATGAATTGCGATAGTACCAAAACCTTTATTAATTAATTGATCTTTTTTCATACTATTGACCTCCTTATAGGCTTTAGTTTAATTAAGGAGCAATAATCATGCCAATAATACTTTCTTCTATTAGTGGCTTTAGTCCTAACTTTATTATTGTTATAGAAATGCTTAAATATGAGATATAATTTATTGAATATAGATATAAATAAAAAAACAATACCCCAAATACCTTTAGGTATATGATGTATTGTTAGAAATATTTATTAAACGGAAATAATTGTTTCCACTTTCCATAAGTATATTGGAAACAATTATTTCCATATGTAAACTTTTACTGCCAACCTATATTATATTTTTTTACTTTATTATTTAATGCTGTATGGGATATTCCTAGAGCCTTTGCAGTTTTTCTTAAACTCTTGTTTTTTACCAACTCTCTAATGATAGTATCTTTTTCACAGTTTTCAACTATTTCTTTCAAACTCTGCACCTTATTAGTTTCTTCTTTACCATATTTAGATTGTCCATTATTAACATCAAAAAATAATTCATTGATGGTTAATATATTTCCACCACATAAGATCATAGCCCTCTCAATAACATTTTGTAATTCTCTAATATTCCCTGGCCATTGGTACTCTAATAGTTCATTAATGAAGGCAACTTCTGCCCCATTAATTTTTAACTTTAATTTTCTATTTAGTTTATCCATAATAAATTTTACCAGTACAGGTAAATCTTCCATTCTCTCCCTTAAAGGTGGTAGATAAATAGGAATGACATTTAACCTATAATATAAATCTTCTCTAAAGTTACCAGCCTTAATCATCTCTTCTAAATTCTTATTGGTGGCAACAATAATTCTAACATCAATTTTTTCTTCTTTGCTACTTCCAATCCTTCTTACTACTCCCTCTTGTAAAACCCGTAAAAGCTTTGCTTGTAAAAGTATTGGAAGTTCTGCAATTTCGTCTAAAAAAAGAGTTCCTCCATCTGCTTCATGGAAAAGTCCTTGTTTCCCACTATTTATAGCTCCTGTAAAACTACCTTTTTCATATCCAAAAAGTTCACTTTCTATTAAACTACTGGGTAAAGCTCCACAGTTTACAACAACATAATTTTTATCTCTTCTTTCGCTTAGTTTATGTATGGCCTTTGCAAAAAGGTCTTTACCTGTTCCACTTTCTCCCCTCAATATAACAGTAGAATCATTTTTAGCTACGGTTTGAACTGTCTTTTTTAATCTTTCAAGCTGTAGGCTATTCCCTACCATTTCAGAAAAAGCTCCTTCTGTTGTATGGGTAACTATATTAGCTATTTCTACAGCTTTTTCAAAGTTACTAAAAGACACAACCATTCCAATTGTTTTATTATTATCATTTTTCAAAGGTCTTCCTGTAGCTAAATAATGAGTTTTCACTAAGTCTTGTTTAACGGTTACTTCAATATTATTAAACATTTCACCACTTAACATCAACTCATAAAAGACACCACTTTTTGATATAAAATCAAATATGTTTTTAGATTTAATCAATTCTTTTTTACATCCAAAAATGATTTCACTACTACTATTAATCATCTCTATTTCTAAATTTTTATTTACGGCAACTAATCCATCATCCACTGAATTGATAATGGTGACTAATTTTCTTTTGTCTTTTTCAAAATCTAATAATTCTATATCATTAATTGCAGAAACACCGTTAATTTTATGGAATTTACTAATTAGCTCATCCTTCTTAATTTCACTAATATTTTTAATTTTAATATTTATTTTTCCCGGAAAGACTTCTACAGATATTAAATTAATTTTTTCTTCATATACCTTTTCCAAAACTTCAAAGGTTATTCCCATTCTATCTTTTGTAATAATCTCTAACCTTATATGATTTCTCATATGTATCATCCTTAAATGTCATATTTTATTCCTATTTAATTATAGCATAAGATTAAATATCATTGATAATTAATCATTGCAAATGAAAGTTTTTCTAATTTATGTATTGACTTTTTTTCAAAAAACATTATTATTTAATATATATAAACATACAGTTTGCTTTTATAAATCAAGAAGGCTTTTTTGCTTCTTGATTTTTTACTGTTTAAATTACTAGTTTTATGGAATTACTAATACTACATAACTACATTTATTATTATGGGAGGTTTTTTATTATGGAACTTTGGTATACCGAGGAACAAACTGATAATGTACGCTTATCTTTAAAGGTTAAAAATCACTTATTTTCTGATCAAAGTGATTTTCAAAAAGTTGACGTTTTTGATACCTATGAGTATGGAAAATTAATGACTTTAGATGGACTTGTAATGGTTACAGAAAAAGATGAATTTATCTACCACGATATGATTGTACATACTGCTATGGCAGTAAATCCTGAAATTAAAAATGTACTGGTTATTGGTGGTGGCGATGGCGGTACAGTTAGGGAATTAATGCGTTATAATCACATTATAAAGGCTGACATGGTGGAAATTGATAAAATGGTTTGTGATGTAGCAAAAGATTTCTTCCCCACTATTTCTACTGACTTGAATAACCCAAGAGTAAATTTATTATATGAAGATGGCGTTGCATTTATGAAGGGTAAAGAAAATGTATATGACTTAATCATCATTGACTCTACTGACCCAGTAGGACCTGGCGAAGGTTTATTTACAACAGAGTTCTATACCGATTGTTTTAATGCTTTAACTGAAAACGGAATATTAGTAAATCAAAATGAGAGCCCAGTTTACGAGCAGTTTGCTAGAGAAGCAATTCGTGCCAATGCAAAGCTTAAGAAAATTTTTCCAGTTGTTGAAGTTTACTCAGCTTCAATTCCAACATATCCATCTGGTTTCTGGTTATTTGGTTTTGCTTCAAAGAAGTATCACCCAATTAATGACCTTAAAGCTGAAGCGTGGAATAACTTTGGTATTAAAACCAAATATTACAATACTGAATTACATAAAGGAGCATTTGCTCTACCAACTTATGTAAAGGAGTACATTGCCAATGGAACTGTTTAATCAATATTTATTTATTGGATGTGAAGCTACATTAGAAGAGTCAGACGTGGTACTGTTTGGTGCTCCCTATGATGGTACAAGCTCTTTTCGCCCTGGTTCAAGATTTGCTTCCAGCCGTATTAGAATAGATTCTTATGGGTTAGAAACCTACAGTCCTTATCTTGATAGGGATTTAGAAGACAAAAAAGTACATGATGCTGGTGACTTGAGTTTTTCTTTTGGAAATCGTGATCTTGTTCTTAAAACCATTAAAGAATTTAGTCAAGAAATTGTTCAAAAAGGTAAAAAACCTTTAATGATAGGTGGAGAACACTTAGTTACCCTACCAACTGTTGAGGCACTATATGAGAAATATAAGGATTTAGTAGTAGTACATTTTGATGCCCATACTGATTTAAGAAATGACTATATGGGGGAGAAATTATCCCATGCTACAGTTATTAAAAACATTTGGGAATTTTTAGGTGACGGACGTATCTACCAGTTTGGTATTCGCTCTGGTCTAAAGGAAGAATTCCAATGGGCTGATGAAGGTCACACACTTTTAAATAAGTTTGGTTATGACCGACTTGATGAAGCCATCGGAATGATTAAGGATAAACCTGTCTATGTAACAATTGACTTAGACATCTTAGACCCTTCCATCTTCCCTGGAACAGGAACACCAGAACCAGGTGGTATTTCCTTCTCGGATATGATGCAAATTATTAATAAATTATCTTTATTAAATATCGTAGGAGCAGATGTTGTGGAATTGTCCCCCGACTATGATCCAACTGGGGTTTCTACAGCAGTGGCTTCTAAAATTATTCGTGAAGTAATGTTAATATTATAAAAAAGTTCTCTATTTAATAAAAGGCATGATTTCTAATAGAAATCATGCCTTTACATTTACCCAATACCCTCTAATATTTCCTTCACAATTTTAGCATTTTCAGCTAAACTTTCTTCATGTAACATTTTATTATGGGGGCCTTTACCCTTATAGATAATAACTTTTCCACTGGTGGCTGGCTGCCAAGAGGTCAGTTCAGTGAAATTAGTTCCTTCCACCTTAATAATATGAATATTTGCATCAATGCATCCATCATTTAAATATTTTTTTACAGTATTAATTACAATTTGACCATTATAGTATGCCTTATTAACAATTTCTGTAGTATCAACCCCCATACTCTCTAAACCCTCTTGACGATTGATATAAGAACTGGCAATTTCTTCAAAGTTTTTCTTATTCTCCTCTGATTCCAATTGGGCTACTGCATCATCAGAATTAATCCTTAAAGCATCCAACATAATAATATCAGATACCGTATACCCTCTCCTATTAAGAACCTTTGCAGTCTCAAAAGCTAAATTACCTCCAACAGAGTAACCTAATAATACAAAAGGTCCTTCTTTTTGAACTTCCAAAATATAATCTACATACCTTTCAAGTATACTTTCATCCTCCATAATATCAAAACCAAATAAAGAATGAGTATTTATATGCTTGGCTAAGTTAAAGTAGAATGTAGCATATCCTGGATAGGGTGGCAGTGCAAAAACATTCTTCTCCCTCTTCATATTCATTAATAGTAGGGGTTGTTCATTAAGGGGTTTTAAAATGTAGCGTTGAAGGTTAATTCTTTCAGCAATTTCTTGTATTGTAGGCATTTTAAACAACACCATTAAAGGTATTTCCACATTAAATTCCTTTTGAATTTTGGATGATAACATTGTGGCATTTATGGAATGTCCCCCTAGTTCAAAAAAGTTATCATGTATACCTATTTTTTCAACGCCTAAAATTTCTTGCCACATTTCCACCAATTTTCTTTCTAAATCGTTTCTCGGTGGCTTATATTCTGCCTTCATTAATGTATTATCATCGGGGGCTGGTAGTTCTCTTCTATTTAATTTTCCGTTTTTAGTTAACGGCATTTTTTCTAAGTAAATGATATGGGAAGGAAGCATATATTCTGGTAATACTTTAGATAAATGTTGCCTTACCTCTGCAACTGTTAAAGCCCTATTTCCAGAAATATAGGCACATAGATAGCTGTTGCCTCCTAAATCTTTTCTCTCCATTACTACTGCTTCTCCTATACCCTCATATTTCAAAAGACTATTTTCAATTTCCCCCAGCTCTATACGGTAACCCCTTATCTTTACTTGATGATCTATTCTACCTATATACTCGATGTCACCATTCATTAGCCATCTTCCTAAATCTCCTGTTTTATATATCTTTTCTCCAGTAACAAAAGGATTGTCCACAAATTTCTCGGCTGTTAGTTCTGGGTTGTTGAGATAACCCCTTGCCAATCCTTCTCCCCCTATACATATCTCACCTACCACACCAACTGGTTGTAATTTGTTATTTTCATTTAGTATATATATTTGCGTATTAGATAGTGGCCTACCAATGGTTATGTCTTCATCTGTTATCTTAGACAAAGTTGCGTAAACAGTTGTTTCTGTAGGCCCATAACCATTATATATATTAGCTTTAGTTTTTTCTCTTATTTCTTTATATAGAGTTTTTGGTAAAACTTCTCCACCTAAAATTATTTCTTTTAAATTACTTAAGACTTTAAAATCACCATCATCCGTCATTAACAGCTTCATTCTGGAAGGGGTTGCCTGCAAAATATCTACTTTTTCAGACTCCATAAGTTTTTTTAATGCTTTAGGGTTAATTTGCTGGCTTTTTGAAGCAATAACCACCCTTAAGCCATTTAAAAGAGGTAATACTGTTTCTAACACAAAAATATCAAAGGACATGGTGGTTAATGCTAATATGCTTTTACTATTTAAAAATGGTATACTGGCCATCATAACATGTACAAAATTAACAACAGACCTATGCTCCAACATTACACCTTTAGGTTTACCTGTACTTCCTGATGTATATAAAACGTAGGCAAGGTCATTTAAACCATTAATATTTTCTAGGTTATACCCATAGCCCTTATAATTCTCTTTATTATCTAGAGCTATAATTTTTCCTTTAAACTTAACTTTTTTCTCCACCAATGATTGTACCAACAATAATTCTGCTCCACTGTCCTTTAACATATAGTTTATTCTATCGGTGGGATAATCTGGATCAATAGGAAGATAACTACCACCAGCTTTTATAATAGCCATAATACCCATTAGCATTTCTAAAGAGGGCTCCACCATAATACCAACAACAGTATTAGGCTTTACATTATTTTTCCTTAGTAAAACCGCCAGTTGATTAGATTTTTTATTTAATTCCCTATAGGTAAACTGCTGATTTTCAAAAACCACCGCAACTTCTTCTGGGGTTGTTTCTACTTGTTCTTCAAAAATTTGTTGAAGTGTTTTTTTTGTATCGTAATCTAGTTTTCTATTATTAAATGTATTTAGTAAATAATGTCTTTCTTTATCTGCTAAAATATCAACTTCCATTAACTTAATATCTACTTTATCAACTATCACATTTAATATATTAATGAAGTGACCAACAAACCCTTCAATGGTTTCCCTTTTAAATATTTTAGTCGAATACTCCATTATCAGTTGTATACCCTCTTCCCTTTCCATTGCCGACAATGTCATATCCATTTTTGATATTTTTTTATCTATTTCAAAAGGTTTTATGCATAATCCATTTAATTGTTGACTGGAGATGTCTATATTTTGCATAATAAACATTACATCAAATAAAGGGTTTCTGCTAATATCTCTAGTAAGATTTAAGTTTTTAATTAATTCTTCAAATTGAAAATCTTGATTTTCATAAGCATTTAGAGCATTTATCTTAACTTCTTCTAAAAATTCTTCAAAGATTTTTTCTCCTTTAGGATAATTCCTCATGGCTAAAGTATTTACAAACATACCCATAATATTATTTAAATCTCCATGGGATCTACCTGCTATGGGACTTCCCACCACAATATCCTCTTGAGAGCTATATTTTGATAACAACACATTAAAGGCTGCCAACATAAGCATATACAACGTTACCTCTTTTTCTTTACAAATAGCCTTTAAATTTGATGTTAACTTTTCATCCACCCATAAGCTAAACCTTTCCCCTTCAAAACTTTGGATAGTTGGTCTTGGGTAGTCTCCAATTAAATTTAATACTGGAATTTCATCATTAAATTGCTTTAGCCAGTATTCTTTTTGTTGTTGCATCTTTTCCGATTGAAATAATTTCTGCTGCCAAACACTATAGTCTTTATATTGTACTTTTAAAGGTTTTATTTCTTTACCTGCATATAAACGTTGTAAATCTTTAATGAAAATCCCCAATGATGTGCCATCTGAAATAATATGGTGCATATCATATATTAATAAATGCTTTTCTGTTGTAATTGTCACCAACCCAACCCTAAAAAGGTATGGTTTGGTTAAGTCAAAGGGTTTAATAAAGTTATCTAATAATGTTTGTAAATTTTCCTCAGTTTCGTTAAAATATTCTAAATTAAACTCAACTTCCTTATGGACTATCTGTACAGGTTCACTATCAACAATTTCAAAGGAGGTTCTTAAAGATTCGTGACGTTGAATTAATCTATTAAAAACTGCCTCTAATTTTTGTTTGTCTACCATCCCTTCCAACAAGACTGCCCCTGGCATATTATAGGCTATACTGCTTTTATTAAACTGTTGTAGAGTATATATCCTTCTTTGGGCGGATGATACTGGATAATACTCCCGTTCCCCTACTGATTCTATTGAATTACTAATACCTTTCTTCATACTCTGCAAACATGTAGCTATACCACTAATGGTTGGACTCTCAAAAATAACCCTTAAAGGAACTTCTATATTAAATACGTTATGGATTTTTGCTGTCATTGTTGTTGCCTTTAATGAATGTCCTCCCAACTGAAAGAAGTTGTCGTTAACTCCAATTTCCCTAACTGATAATATCTCCATCCATATATCCACCAATTGTTTTTCTGTTTCATTGGTGGGTGGCATATACTCAACTGCTGTTACCCTATTTCCATCGGGCTGTGGCAATGCCCTTCTATCCACTTTTCCATTGGGGGTTAAGGGCATCTCATCTATTTGTACAATGTATGCAGGAATCATATATTCAGGTAACTCCATGGCTAAAAACTCCCTTATATCCTTTGGGTTAACTTCCATTTCGCTTACAATATAACCGCATAAATATTTCTCTTGATTTTCATCATCAAAAGGCACAACAACTGCTTCTTTTACTAATGGATGGCTCAAAAGCCTATTTTCTATTTCACCCAATTCTATTCTATGTCCCCTAATTTTTACTTGATGATCTATCCTTCCCATTATTTGCAGATCTCCAGATGGAAGAATTCGACCTGTATCTCCTGTTTTATAGATAATATCATTGGCATTGTTACTAAAAGGATTTTTAATAAAGACTTCCTTCGTTAGTTCTTTATTGTTATAATAGCCCGAAGTAATAAATGGAGTTCTAATATAGATTTCTCCAACACTTCCTGTTCCACAGCCTTTTAAATTACTATTTAAAACCATAACCTGTGCTCCATCTATTGGTTTCCCCACTGGAAGGGAGGTGTGGTTTATATCATCTTCTTTAATTCTATAAAAAACTTTTGCCAATGTGGTTTCCGTAGGACCATATAAATTTACCAACTGAATTCTTTTTCCAAATAGACTAATAAACTTTTTAATATCATTTCCCCGTAGTAACTCCCCCGCTAATAAAACATATTTTAAATCTTTAAAATAATTAGCATCCTCCACATCCATCATCATGGATTTAAACAAAGTAGGTACAATATGAATCAATGAAATTTGATTTTCTTCAATCCATTGGGAAAGTTTTTTAGTATTCATTACTATTTCTCTGTCTTCTGGTATACAGACTGTAGCCCCTGCACAAAGAGGAACAAAAGTGTCCCTTAAAAAAGGGTCAAATGAGGGGGATGTCAGCTGACTAACCCTAGAGTTTTCACATATACCAAACTCCTTTATTTCCCAATCAATAAAATGCATTAAACTTTTATTTCTTCCCATTATAGCCTTTGGTTTTCCAGTAGAACCAGAAGTAAAATAAATATAACCATTTTTATTGGACAGATGGGTATGGCTCATGGAACTACATTTATTGACTTCCCCTATGGTATAAATATTCAGATTCTTATACTCCAGTCTATCAAATTCCCCTTCATCCAACACCACAATATGTATATCCGACTTATCCCCTTCAACAATTCTATTTAAATGATTCAACCATCGGGATTCAGTGATAATCCAGTTAGCCTCTATCTCCTCTAACATTAACCTAATTCTCTTGTCTGGATAGTTAGGGTCAATGGGTGCAAAAACCGAACCACATTTAAGTACCCCTAACATCGCCTCTACTAATTCAATACTATTTTCAAATAAAACTGGTATATTTTTAATTTCTTGAAATTTAGACTGTAGAAAATTAGCTATTTTATTTGATTTCTCTTCTAATTCTTCATAGGTTCTTTGTTTAATACCTTTTTCAATAGCAACTTTATTAGGTAATTTTAAAACCATCTTAGTTATTTGCCTATGTACACCTTCTAATTCCACAATTACTCCCCCTGTATATTAAACTATTGTTAGAAAAAGTCATCATTATCAAATTCCAAATCAAAACCTGTTGCAATCTCTTCATATGCCTGTACTGAAAGTAAATCCTCAATTAAAATAGCATCATTTTCAATTACTTCATCAATGACGATTGGAATATTAAATAAAATATTTTCTATTGAATACTGGTCTACTTGATGATTAAATACAGCCTCCATTTCTATCATTTCTTCAATTTCTCTAACATAAAGTGTGAGACTATATTTAACTTCTGGTTCTTGTAATGGATAAGCAGTTACCCTAATACCTTCCATATTTAAGGTTTTATTACCCTCCTTAGGCATATAATTGTATAAAATTGAAAACAATGATTTTTCTTGTATTTTCAAGGTTTCTACTGCATACTCATAAAGTTGTTCATAGGGATAGTCTTGGTATTCTAATGCTTCCATATAGTTATTATTTAGTTGGTGAAGATACTGAATAAATTTCTCATCATCAGAAAAAGTGGAACGAACAATTAATACATTTAAAAACACCCCTATTATATTCTCTAACTCTATATGGTTTCTACCTGCAACGGGTAACCCTATAATGATGTCCTTTTGATTAATGGTTTTCATAATAAGAGTTTTAAATACTGCCAATAAAAATACTCCTTTTGTTATCTGATATTTATTACAGAAGAAATTAATCTTTTCTGTAATTTCCTCTTCTAAAATGAGTTTAAGGGTTTTTCCTGCCTTTTCATTATTAGAAGAATCATTGATTACTGGTAAGTTTGTAGCAGTAAAGTTATATAGTTTACTTCTCCAATACTCCCTCATTTCCACTACTTTTTCCGATTCCATTAAAATATTATGCCAATTGGCGTAATCTTTGTATTGTATTTTTAATGGAGGTAGTGTTTTTTCTTCATATAGCTGATTAAATTCTCTTATTAAGATGGCTATGGATACCCCATCAGAAATAATGTGATGCATATCAAATAATAAAAGGTGTTTATTTTCTGCAAACTTTAATAAATTCACCCTAAGTAATGGTGCTTTTGATAAGTCAAATGGTTTAATAAAAGTTTCTGCATATGTCCTTAGTTTTGCCTCTTCTGTTTCTATGTAGTTAATATCAACATTAACGTTATTTAAAACAATTTGAACTGGCTTACCCTTTTCCATTAAAAAAATGGATCTTAACACCTCATGTCTCTTTATTAGTTCACTAAAGGCTTTTTCTACTTTCTTAATGTCTAATTCCCCTTCAAGAACTAGAGCCGATGGCATATTATAGGCCGTAGATTCTGTTTCCAGTTGTGCTTGTAAATATAGTCTGTTTTGAGCTGATGACAATGGGTAAAATTCCCTTTTTTCCACAGGCTCAATTGAACTGTAACCTCTTTTTTCTACGCCCCTAATATATTCTACAATTGCTTTTATGGTTGGATTTTTAAATATAACTTGTAAAGGTACTTCAACTTCTAATTTTTTGTGGATCTTTGTCACTAAACTTATTGCCTTTAAAGAATGACCCCCCAGCTCAAAGAAGTTATGGTAAATGCCTATTTCATCTATATTTAAAACTTCTTGCCAAATATTTACCAAAGTTCTTTCAATTTCATTTGTTGGTGCTATATATTCAGAATCCGAACCTACTGTTAAATTTCCTTCTACGTCTGGCAGCCTTTTACGATCAATTTTTCCATTGGAGGTAACTGGCATTTCCTGTAATTCAAGGATATATTGAGGAATCATATAAGCTGGTAACTGTTTAGCTAACTCCTTACGTACATCTGCAATAGTTAATTGTTTATTTCCAATAATATAACCACAAAGGTACTTATTTCCATCTAACTCTTCCTTTACCACCACAACAGCTTCCTTTACATCCTTATATCTTAATAACTTATTTTCTATCTCTCCCAGTTCAATTCTATAACCCCTTATTTTTACTTGATGGTCTATTCTACCAATATAGTCCATATCTCCATTTGGCAATATTCTTACTAAATCCCCTGATCTATAAAGTTTTTCACCTTCAACATATGGATTAAATACAAACCTTTCCTTTGTTAATTCTGGTTTGTTAAGGTACCCTCTAGTAACCCCATCGCCCCCTACACATAGCTCACCTACAACACCTATGGGAACAACCTTCAAGTATTTATCCATTACATAAGTGCTTAATGTAGGAATAGGTTTTCCAATATTACTTAAATTTGTATTAATTTCTTCTTCGGTTATTTCTTTATAAGTTACATGTACTGTTGTCTCTGTTATCCCATACATATTTATTAACTTTACATTATTATATTTTTCCCTCCAAAATTTTAACATCTTTGGCTTTAAAGCCTCACCACCAAATATAATGTATCTTATACCTTCAGCATTACTGTCAGTACATTTCATTTCTTCATTACTTAAATTATAGAAGGCAGCAGGTGTTTGGTTTAACACTGTCACCTTTTCCTTTTTCAATAACGTTAAATATTCTGCTGGATTTTGAGCAGTTAATTTAGAAACAATAATCAATTTTCCTCCATAGAGTAATGCTCCATACATTTCCCATACGGAAAAATCAAAACAAAAGGAATGAAACATTGTCCAAATATCTTTACTACTAAAATCAAAAAGGTTTTTATCATTAATTAACAGCCTTATCACATTTTGATGTTCAACCATTACACCTTTGGGCTTTCCGGTAGAACCCGAAGTATATATTATATATGCTAAGTCAGTAGATTTGTTTATTAACTCTAAATTATACTTCTCTTCTCCTCCATATAGGTCTTCATCAATTAGAATAGTCTGCTGTCCTTTAAAACTAAATTTATCTGTTAAATGCCCCTGAGTTAATAGAATCTCTGTTTGACTATCCTCCAGTATATAATTAATTCTGTCCTCTGGATATTCAGGGTCAATAGGTAAATAAGCCCCCCCTGCCTTTAATATCCCTAACATTCCTATTATCATTTCTAAAGAGCGTTCCATCATAATAGCAACCACACTATTACACTCTACACCCTTGCCTTTTAATGCTCTCGCCAGCTGATTTGTTTTCTCATTTAACTCTCTATAGGTTAATTGCTGACCTTCATACTTCAATGCAATGTTATCTGGTGTTTTTTCCACCTGTTCTTCAAATAATTGATGGATGGTTCTATTCTTAGGATAGTTTACTTGTGTATTGTTAAATTCCACCAACAATTTTTGTCTTTCATCCTGTGTTAGTATTTCTAACTGGGAAATTTTTGTTTCTGAATGGTCTACTATTTTCTTTAATAAATTTTTATAATGCTTAAACATCCTTTCTATTGTTTCCCTTTTAAAAATCTTAGTGGAATATTCTAATTCTATATGGATTTTTTTTCCTATCTCCATTACTGACATCGTTAAATCAAATTTAGAAATATTGTGCTTAAGCTCATAACCCTTGAGGGTTAACCCCTTCATCTCTTTTTTATATAAGTCCATATTTTGCATAACAAACATCACATCAAACAATGGATTCCTACTGATGTCCCTGGGAATATTCAGTAGATCAACCAATTCTTCAAACTGATAATCTTGGTTCTCAAAAGCCTTTAGGCACATGTCCTTTACCTCTTGTAAAAATATATTAAAGCTTTTTTCGCCAGATGGAAAGTTTCTAATTGCTAAAGTATTAATAAACATCCCAATACTACCATTTAAGTCTCCATGAGGTCTACCTGCTATTGGACTTCCCACCACAATATCCTCTTGGGAAGTATATTTGTGCAATAAAACATTATAAGCCGCCAAAAGGATCATATAAAGGGTTGTTCCTGTCTCTTTACAAAGATGGTTTAACTTTTCCGTTAATTCTTTTCCTAAATCATAACTTACAATATCTCCTTCAAAACTTTTAATAGCAGGTCTTGGATAATCTCCCATTAAATTAAGTACTGGTAGCTCATCACTAAACTGTTGCAGCCAAAATTTCTTTTGTTTTTCTATTTTTTCTGATTTAGTTAATTGATTTTGCCATAGGCTATAATCCTTATACTGAATTTCCAAAGGCGGTAGCTCTACACCATTATATAATTCAATTAATTCCTTCATAAAAATCATCATGGAGGTTCCATCAAATATAATATGATGAACATCTAATATTAAATAATGTTTTTTATCTGCTACTTTAATTAGTCCCATTCTTATAAGTGGAGAACTGGATAAATCGAAGGGCTTTATAAACTGATTGATAAGGTTAGATACATCCTTTTCCTCTGCTTTAAAATTACTTAAAGGAAGTTCTACTTTTTTATGGATTTTTTGGACAACCTCTCCATTTACCATTTCAAAGGTTGTTCGTAAGATTTCATGCCTTTCTAAAATAGTTTTACAGGCAACCGAAAAGCGTTCCCTATCCAATTCCCCCTCTATAATTAACACCTGTGAAATATTGTAATTTAACCCACTGTTATCTACCTTGTTTAATATATACATTCTTTTCTGTGGAGATGAAAGAGGATAATGGTCTGCCTCTTCTACCTTTTCAATTGGTATATATTGCTTTTTCTCAATGGTTGAAATATACATTGCTAAAGCTTTAATGGTAGGAGAATTAAATAAGTTTTTTATTGGTATCTCTACACCCAATTCTTTATTAATCTGAGATGCTATATAGGTAGCCTTTAAAGAATTACCTCCTAGCTCGAAAAAGCTGTCATTTATGCCAATATTATTTATCCCCAATATTTTAGACCAAATCTTTAACAGTTGGGTTTCCAATTCATTAGTTGCAACCTCTACTTCTCTATTTTTCAGTGCTTCCTTCACTAACCCTTCCATTTCTTCAATAATTTCTACAAAAGCTCCTTTTTCATAGGATTCCTTTAATTTATACCGTTGTACCTTACCACTGGTGGTTTTAGGAATATTTTTAACAGGCAACACCTGCTTAATGTCTAATCCTGTACGGTTATTTAAATGTTTTTTAACTTCCATAGCAAGTTGTACAAATTTATCAATATTATTTTTTGATAAAACAAAAACCATAATTTCTTCTTTTTGTAATTGACTGTTAAATATACCACAAACCACTGTTTTTCCCAATTCTGCCCCTTTAATTTCCCCAGCAATATACTCTATATCATGGGGATAATAATTTTGTCCATTTACAAAAATAATATCCTTAGCTCTACCCGTTACAATAAGCCGTCCTTCCCTTTTAAAACCTAAGTCCCCGGTTTTAAACCACCCATCTTTAGTAATAGCCTTTTCCGTTGCCTCTGGATTATTATAATAACCAGATGTTACATTCTCCCCTTTTATTTGTATATGTCCGATGGTATCTTCTAACAGCTCATTGTTATTTTCATCACAAATCCTAATGGAACAATTTTCCACAGGATAACCTAAATCAACAAATGTAATTCCGTCACCCTCGTCTCCTGTTATATCAACAACCTTTTCTCCCACCAACAATTTCTCTCTATCCAGTGTTATTCCCCTAAATTTATCACCAATTTTAGGGAAAGAGACTGCCAAACAAGCCTCGGCTAAACCATAGCTTGGAAAAGCTGCGGTCTTTTTAAGTCCCCACTTCTCCATATAGTTAAAGAACATATTACTTAATTCGGCAGATATAGGTTCTGCTCCA
Organism: uncultured Alkaliphilus sp.; assembly: GCA_938074565.1. Lineage (GTDB taxonomy): Bacteria > Bacillota > Clostridia > Peptostreptococcales > Natronincolaceae > Alkaliphilus. The sequence continues at coordinate 67,741 of CALJEQ010000043.1, forward strand.
TTCAAAAGAATGGATATTGAAGATAAGTCCCAATCTTTTTCTTTATCCCTCAAGAACCCAAGAAAGTGTTTATATCCAAAATTGGGTGAGCCAAGAATTGTAGTCTTATACTGGGAAGCCTTATCCATCCATTTAAGAGGACTGGTAATAAAACCGACCGTAGGCATAATATATTGATTAATACCTGCTGCCAATGGAGCTAAATGGAATCCAATTAACCCCATATCATGGGTTAATGGCATCCAACTTAAGGTAGAGTCAGTTTCCTTAGCTTTTATTGAACTCACTATATCGCCAATATTAACAAGTAAGTTTCTATGGGTTAATTTAACTCCCTTTGGTTCTCCTGTAGAACCTGAGGAAAATTGTAGAAATGCAATATCTTTTGTTTTAGCAGTATGTATAATACCTTCTTCATGATTATTGCTAATGGTGTCTGTAAAAATGATTCTTGATTTCATTTCCCTTAACATATTGTCTCCTTTGTCTCCAAAGGAAGCATTTTCAAACTTATTTAATATTTCTCTACTTGTTAATAAATAAGGGTTATTTAACACCTTCCATATTTGAAGCAACTTAGATCTATGACCATCTGTATTACCTAAACTGACTGGAACAGGGATAATCCCCCCCAAAACACATGCCCAAAAGAAGATAATAAATTCTTGATTATCCTCCAACTGAAAGATCATCTCTGTACCAGATTTAATGCCTTTTTTTTGTAAGCTATTGAGTGTATTCAGTGCCTTATGATACAAATTTTTATAGGATAAAAAAACATCTCTATTATTTTCAATGAATATAATTCCACAGTCTTCCTTCATGTTTTGTTTAATTAAATCAATTAGGTTTGTTTCACAAAATTTCATTTTCTCTCTAATCATTAGCTTTCCTCCCTTATTTCTTGAATATTAAGCATTTATATAGAACTTTTTAAAATACATTTTTCAATTTAATATGTTTATTTTTAAATTCTACAATTTTATATATATTCCTTCTTAAGTAATCAAAATATTTGTATTTTTTGTAAACTTCTAAATTATTATATTTTATAATATTAAAGGGTTTAGTTCCCTATCATAGAGATCTAAACCCTTTGTTTTAATTCTTTTATTATATAAATTTACGCATAAACATTTTAAAATAACTATTCTACTTCTAGTGTATGATTTATTATTTTGATAATATCTTCTGTTTTATCATTAATAAAGAAATGTCCGCCATCCATCATAAAGAATTTACAATTTTCACTTGTATGTAAATTCCATTCTGTTATATCCGTAATTGACATATCATCTTGTCTACCATTAATAACAGTAATATCACAATCTAGCTTAGCTTCTCTTTTAACATAACTATATGTATCATTAACCTTAAAATCTGCCCTCAATAATGGTAAATATAGATCTAACAATTCTTTTTCTCTAAGTAATTCTTCTGGAGTTCCTCCCAAACTAATTATCTCTTGCAGAAATTCGTCATCAGGAAGGTGGTGTATGTTTTTAGGCTCTCTACGATGGGGGGCTCTGTTTCCTGAAAAAAAGATATGTTTTGGTTTCTTTAAATTTTCTTCCATTATTTTATGGGTTAATTCATAAGATATTATACTGCCAAAACTGTGTCCAAAAAAAACATAATCATCTGTCGTTTCTATTTCGTTTTTAATAATTGAATATACATCCTCAACAACTTCCTCCATATTATTATAAAACGGATCACAATAACGTCTTCCTCTACCTGCTAGTTCTATTGGATATACTTCTATAGAATTGTTAAACAATCTTTTCCATTTGGTATATATTGATGCAGCTGATCCTCCTGCATAGGGAAAGCAAAATAATTTAGTTTTACTCATGGTTTACCTCCTATAGTTGAAGAAATTACATGATCATTTTAGTAATATTTCTTCAATTGTTATTAAATTAATATTTAAAACTTAACTCTGTTTATAAAATTTCTACAATCTTTTACATATTCCTTTTAATTATTATAAATTTTATAACAAATTTCTCAAGAAAAAACACTAGACTTTTGGTTTTTGTCTAGTGTTTTATAAAAATCAATATTAGCGAATATCTTTTAATATCATATTAATGATTCTTCCATTTTCTTTTACATATTTAGTGTTGAGCATTTCGTTATGAGAACCTAATCCTTTGTGTAGATTAACGTCCCCTTTAGTGGCTTTATCCCACATTGTATGCTGACTATACCCACTGCCACCCTCTGCCTTAATTAGATGAATATTTGCATTGATAACTTCTGTATTTTCACACTTATTCATAGCCTTTACATAAATTTCGCTATTATATGTTAATTCATCAATAATGCTATTGGTGTCAATTAGAATGTTGCTGTATTCTTCTTGATGGGATATATAGTCCTTCACTAGTGCATGAAAATCACTTTTATACATGTCTTTGTCAAAGGTAAATTTGCCATGAATTTTGAAGGAATCCAGCATAATAATATCTGATACAACATGTCCCATTACAGTTAATTCCTTTGCAATGTCAAAGGCAAAATTTCCACCCCCAGAATAACCAAGCAAAATAAATGGACCATTCTTTTGAGTTTCTATTATCAATTCTACATACCTCTTAATAGGTTCGTTATCTTCAATAATATCAAACGCATAGAGCGAGTGGGACTCCAGCATTTTAGCTAAATGTACAAAAGATACTGCATATCCAGGGAAGGGAGGTAAAGCAAATATGTTATTATCTCTTTTACGATTTAATAATATCATTGGCTGTTTATTTAAGCCTTTTATCGCCCGTTGTTGTTGTCTAATATACTCAGCTAAACCTTCAACCGTAGGAAGTTTAAATATATCCATTAGTGATATATTTAAATTAAAGGCTTTATAGATTCTAGAAGCTAATATCGTCGCCTTTATAGACTGTCCTCCCAATTCAAAGAAGTTATCCTTTATTCCAACGTTTTTTAACTTTAGTATATCTTGCCAAATTTCAACCAAACCTTCTTCTATTTGGTTTCTAGGAGCAATGTATTCTGTGGATACCATATTACTCCCATCTGGTTCAGGTAATGACCTCCGATCTATTTTTCCATTGGGAGTTAGTGGCATCTTATCCAACTGAATAATATAAGTAGGGATCATATATTCTGGTAATTCTTTTGATAGGTATTCCTTGATGGTTGAGACCTTCAGTTCCTTATCTCCAGTAATATATCCACATAAGTATTGGCTGTTATCTTGTGTCTCCTTTGCCATCACCAACGCTTCTTTTATGGACTGGTGCTTAAGAAGGCTATTTTCAATTTCTGTTAATTCTATTCTATAACCCCTCACCTTCACTTGATGATCTACTCTACCTAAAAACTCAATACTACCATCAGGTAACCATCTAGCTAAATCACCTGTTCGATACATTTTTTCTTCTGGTAAAAATAGGTTTTCTACAAATTTTTCTTCTGTTAATTCAGGTCTATCTAAATACCCTCTAGCTAAACCTACACCTGCTATACACATTTCTCCAGCTACTCCTATTGGTTGTAACTTGTTGTCTTTATTTACTATATAAATTTGCGTATTAGCTATTGGTTTACCTATACTTACAGGAGTATCTTCCTTTAAATTTCTTGCTATTGTAGTTATAACACTATTTTCTGTAGGTCCATATTCATTAATCAGCTCTAAATCTTGTTTTATCATTTTGCTTTCTTTAATAATGTTTGTAGTCACTTTTTCTCCACCCAAAGTAACTTGCTTTAAAGATCGAATATCCTCTTGGTTTACACAGTCTAAGATAACTGAATATAACACTGGTACACTTACTAAATGTGTTATCCCATTGTTTTTAATTATGTTTCTTATACTAGTAGGATCTTTTAAGTCTTGCACGTTAATCAATATCACAGTTGACCCACTTATTATAGGGGTGAAGAAACTCGTTACAAAGCTATCAAAACCATAGGAAACTAAAGGTAGTACCTTATCCAACTGGCTAAATTTATACTCTATTCTTCGAGCTAGTAGTGTATTGCAAATATTTTTGTGTTCAATCATTACTCCTTTAGGTTTACCAGTACTTCCTGAGGTATAGATAATATAAGCAAGGTCTTTATAGCTACTACTTGAATTTAAATTATCTTCGTTACCCTTATAAATACCTTCATTATCCAATAAAAGAACCTCTTTATTATAGTCTACACCTTCCATCAGCCCTGATTGAGTCAACAATAAATGACTATCACTATCCTCCAACATATAGCTAACTCTTTCCTTTGGATATGCAGGATCAATAGGTAAATAAGCTCCTCCAGCTTTTAAAATTCCCAATAATCCAATTGCCATTTCTAATGAAGGCTCTACCAAAATAGCTACTACGTCATCTGACTTCACATCTTTAGCCTGTAATACCCTAGCCAACTGATTGGCTCTTTTATTTAGTTCCCTGTAAGTAAGACTAACATTTCCATATACCACTGCAATGTCCTCTGGTGTTTTTTCCACCTGTTCCTCAAACAACCTATATATTGTGTTGTTTCTCTGAACACCAGTGTTGGTATCATTGAACTCGTTTAAAATCTGTAGCATTTCTTTCTCCGTCACTATTTCAATTTCAGATAGTTTCACATTCAAACCTGTATCATAGACTATTTGATATAAAATATTTTCAAAATGCTTCAATAATCTTTCAATGGTTTCCTTTTTAAAGATTTTAGTAGAATACTCCAAACTAAGATTAATACCCGTTTCCATTTCTGTTGCTAATAAAGTCATGTCAAATTTCGATACATGGTTTTCTATTTCATAGGGCTTTATAGTTAAGTCTTCCATCTCCAATCTAGACATTTCCATATTTTGCATTACAAACATCACGTCAAACAATGGATTTCTACTGATGTCTCTAGTTACTTTTAAGTTTTCCACCAATTCTTCAAATTGATAGTCTTGGTTTTCATATGCCTTTAGGGCAGTGGTTTTTACTTCTTCTAAAAACTCTTTAAAGGTCTTTTTTCCCTTCGGGAAGTTCCTCATGGCTAAGGTATTTACAAACATTCCTATGATATTATCTAAGTCCCCATGGGGTCTGCCTGCTATTGGACTTCCCACCACTATATCTTCCTGGGAGGTATACTTAGATAACAATACATTGTAGGTTGCCAGTAATAGCATGTATAAAGTAGTTCCTGTTTGTTGGCATATTTCCTTTAACTTTGAAGTCAACTCCTCATTTAATTCATAGGCAATATTATCCCCTTCAAAACTTTGAATAGCTGGTCTTGGATAATCCCCCATTAGGTTTAATACTGGAATTTCACCTTCAAATTGTTTCAGCCAATATTCTTTTTGCTTTT
>CALJEQ010000044.1 GCA_938074565.1 uncultured Alkaliphilus sp.
GTACCTCAGACCGAGGTTTTGCCTAAGGCTTCCTTCAGATTCCACCTCACGGTGGACACCCTTGCCTTCGGCTAGTGGTTCCCACTACCAAGCCCACAGCGGACTTTCACCGCCAAGTTATCGCCCATGCTGGGCACACGAAAAGCGTAACCCTTATGGGGTTACGCTTAATATTTTACAAAATTTAAAGGATTAATAGGTTTTCCACCCTTTCTAACCTCAAAGTGTAAATGAGGTCCAGTACTTCTTCCAGTACTTCCAACGGTAGCAATTTTTTGTCCCTTATGGACTCTATCACCTTTTTTAACCAATATTGAATTATTATGGGCATAATAGGTTTGGTATCCATTTTCATGGTCTACAATAACTAAATTTCCATATGCACCATTTTTACCTGCAAATGAAACCTTACCACCATCTGCTGCATTAATTGGTGTACCTGTAGGAGCAGCAACATCAATTCCTTCATGTCTTGATCCCCATCTCATTCCAAAACCTGAGGTTAATCTACCTCTGGTAGGGCTAGAAAATGCTCCCGTTGCCATCGTTTTGGGTCTTGGTTTAGTCCCCTTGGCAACAATTTTATCAGTAGGTTGTGCAATAACTTTTTCTTCTACTACTTCACGATTTACAACAACCCCATTTTCTTTAATAATATATGCCTTTAATTCCCTCTGCCCTTCACTACCTTGTGCAATAATTTTTCTATCACCTTCATATAAAGCACTGGTATCTTCATAGGTAGTCTCATAGGGAATTGTCTCTACCAGTTCAACATATTCCTTAGTTAATATTGAAATAAAAGGCGTTGGAACAACTAGACTAATCTTTTGACCAATTTTTAAACGTTCTAAGTTAATCTCTGGGTTTGCCTTTGCAATATCATCTAAACTTAAATTATATTTTTTTGCAATGGTCCAAGAATTATCACCATCTGCAACTTCATGGATCTGTTCTTCATCTGTTCCTTTTGTTATATACTGAACAGCTTCCTCTTTACTTTTAACTACACCTGCTTCAGTAACCATTTCCACCAATTCCACTGACTCACTAAAACTTATTTCTTCATATTGAGCATTTTCTTCATTGGTATAGGTTTGTTTTAGGGATTCTAAAACAGACTCTGCTGTTTCCATATCCTTAACCAATAAAATTTCTTTCCCATCCACCATTATAGCAACAGATTTTACTTGAAAATCGAGTAAACCCCTTATATTTCTAATAATACCCTCTTCACCAGTAAGTTCCATATCATCAGCTTTTACGGGTTTAAATTTTACATTTTCCGAAAAAACTAATTCTTGTTGATATGTAGATGCCACTTCTTCTCTAACAAAATCAACAGCTTTCCAAAATTCATCTTCTGCTCTTACTGTTCCAATAACTTGGTCATCTACTTCAACCGAGAAAGCAGCTAGAGATTTATTCATCCATAAATTTGTAACAAATAACATTGATAAAATAGATACAACAATCACAGCAGCAGAAATATGATATTTTTTCAAAGTTTTAGGGTCTTGTTTTTGGTAGGTGGCTTTGAGACTGTGTATATTTCTCTTAACTAAATGGGTTGTTTTTATATATTGGATATTTAGTTTTTTCATTAGTAACTTTAACTTTTTTTTGTAAAGCTCCATATTCTTTTGGTTCATTTTAAAAACTCCTCTCAAAGTATGGGCTTGTTATGTTATTATATTTAAGTCTATAGTCATATTGTTTTTTATTTTTATAGGTATTTTGTCATGGTTTTGTAACAAATCACTTTATTATTATATAATAATTGATTTAGTTTGTACAACCCCAAACTAATGTTTTTTTATCAAAACTATTTTTCCCAATTTTTAGTTTATTATTCAATATTTACTTTTAGCCATTCTTGGAACAAAGGCTTTAATTTTTTATCTGTATTTTTTTCAAATATATTATAAAAATCCATTGTTGTTACGTTTTGAAATTGGTATCTTTGATAATATTCTCTTAAAGCCCTATAAAAATTTTTATCTCCCATTTCACTCCTTAAAGCTTCAACAAATAACGCACCTCTACTATATACAATACTACTGTACTCCAGCGAATCATCAAAATCTTTTAAACTCCTTAATATGCCTTCACCCTTATCTGTTTTAAGGGCTAAAAAGTTTTCATACTGCGCCTTTATCATTTTTTCAAAAATTTGCTCCTTAATATGCGAACCATACTTTTCTTCGAAATATAGTAGTGTGGAATATTCCGTTAAAGCTTCATCTAACCACGGTTCAGTAACTTCATTGTTTCCAACGATTCCATACCACCATTGATGGGCTATTTCATGGGCAATTACATATTCTAATGGAAAATCTTCCTCCAATCTATATAACTGATTTCCGATCATAACTAAATTAGGATATTCCATTCCCCCTAAAAAGAAGTCACTTGCCACAACTGACAATTGTTGATATGGATATTTACCAAATATTTTATTAAAAATAGCCACAGAATCCAGAGCTACTTGTAATGCTTCTTCACTTTTTTGTCCCTCTAGTGTATATGAATTTACTGTAATTCCATCTACGTTAGCAGTTTTTACATCAAACTTCTTACTAAGAATCATAGCAAAATTTCTAACTTTTTCAGCACTCATTTTATATCTAGTTTTATTTTTCTTACTAGATTGTTGTTTAACTATATTTCCAGTGGTGGCGATTATGTAGTCTGACGGAACTTCAATTGAAATATCATAACTTGCTACTTCACTATAAAAAGGATCTCCTATTGCATAATAAGGATCTAAATTCCACCCCTGCTGGTCGTATACTGCTAAAATAGGAAACCAATTTGTAATATTTATAGTATTATCGCCATACCCCATCCTAGCAACAACATTAGGTAACTTCACTTCAAATTCTATTAAAAATTCTCTTTCTTCTCCTGGTTTTATAGGCATTTGAGGTGTAACCCGTAGTACAGTCTCTCCGTCTCCCATAACCTTATAATATAGTCTTTGATTTTTTTCTTTTATATCAATTATTTCTATCCAGCCAGGATTAAACCCATTTGGATATGCATATTGCATTTCTTCTTCCTCAAAGGGAATATGTTTTTTGTTCTTAAATATATTAGGATATATATGAAAATAAATATTTTCAAAATCATCATTAAGCTTGTTTTTAAAAGTAATAGTTTGACTCCCCTTCAATGACATAGACTCATCATCAAATACTGTTTCAATTTTATAATGGTTCAAGTAATCCTCATCGGCTTTTCTACTAGATACATTCTCTATATATGGCTGTTGAAAAAATACCTGTAAACACATTGTAAAAAGCAGTACACTAAATACAATTCCCAACGTCTTCAGTCGTCTATTAAACCGCAAAATAATTCCCCCCTCTTATAAAGCCTTATACTATTTATTAATATGAATTTTTATGATATATTATGTTCTTAAAAGATAAAAGTCTTTATGTGTGATATAATAAAACAAAAAGTTATATAAACAGGAGTGATTTATTATGGGTTTTATTAAGAATCCACCTTCAATTGATTTAGGTGATACTCCTATAGAAAATATATTTATTGATGTGTATATGCCTATGGCCAATGGTACATTTGTTAAAGTCTATTTATTAGCCTACAAATATGCTTTAGACCCAGAAAGAAACATGGAAGTTAATAATATGACTATAGCCAATAACCTTACTATTCCGTTGTCTGATGTCTTGGCTGCTTGGGATTTTTGGGAGAGTAAACAAATTATAAAGAAGATTTTCGTCTCTGATGAAGATGAAACAAACTATACGGTGGAGTTTATTAGTTTGAAACAGCTATATATTGATAATACATTCAAACCAATACAGTCTAAAGATGAAACCTCCTCTTATGAAGAAGGCTATTCTTTATCTACTAAAGATTTAGTAGAAGCAAACCAAGTACCCATGATTAAAGATATGTTTCTAGACATTAACAACATTATTAATCGTCCATTGGTTCCTAATGAAAAAAGACAAGTTTTAGAATGGTTTCATCAATATAATATCGAAACACCTCTAATCATAAAAGCGTTTAGTTATTGTAAACATAAAAAAAATAAAAAGAACGTTAATTATGTAGGTGGAGTTATACGCAATTGGCATGATTTAGGCATTACAACAGTTGAAGCACTACAGGAGTATCTATTAAAACAAGGTGAGAGATACGGACTCTATGAAAGAGTTTATAAAGCTTTAGGCTTTAATTTTAGAGAACCTACAGAATCAGATATGAAGATTATGGATAAATGGGTGGATGATTATAATTTTTCATTGGAGTTAGTTTTAAAGGCATGTGAAAATTCCAGTAAAACATCCAACCCTAATATAAACTATATTAATAGTATATTAGCAGATTGGTATAAAAAAGGAATTAACACCATTGAAGATCTAAATAAATTAGATACAAAACCAAAAAAGATAAATACACCTTCAAATAATGTCCCTTCAAATAAAATGAAAACTAAATTTCATCTTTCTGAAAGTAGATTTGAGCAATATTCAGACGAAGAATTAGAATCTATTATTCTTAATAAACAAAAGAATAAATTGAATCGTTAGGAGTGTATCTTGTGGCTGATGATTATTTGAAAAATATCCTTAATGACTATGAACGTAAACGAAGAGAAGCTAGAAGTAAAAAAGAAATAAGAATACAAGAAATATATAACAAAGTACCTCGTATTGAAAAAATAGACCAAGAAATTACTAAATTAGGTATTTCAATAGCAAGATCAATTATTAACCAATCTGACAATCCAGAAGAAATGTTAATTAAATTAAAAAATGAATTGGAAAAATTAAAACAGGAAAAAGCCTTTCTTCTAACAGAAAACAATATACCTATTCAATACTTGGAAGAACAATATCAATGTACTCAGTGTCAAGATACGGGCTTTTTATCTACTGGTAGGAAGTGTAGTTGTTTAAAACAACAGTTAATTAATCAAGCCTACTCTATGTCTAACTTATCGTCTATATTAAAAAAAGAAAACTTTCAATCCTTTAATATTAACCTCTTTTCCAATGAGTTATTTACTGGACAAGACTCAAGTCCAAGAGAAAATATGCTTCAAATTTTAAATGTTTGTGAAGGCTTTGTTTTTAATTTTCATAAAAACAATGAAGAAAATTTACTTTTTTACGGACCAACGGGTCTTGGCAAAACTTTTTTAACCAATTGTATTGCAAAAGCATTATTAGATAAAGGTAAAATTGTAATTTATCAAACAGCCTTTAAAATTTTTGAAATATTAGAAGCTATTCGTTTTCATAATTCTCAGGATAAAGATAAATATTATTTGTTATTTGATGCAGACTTATTAATAATTGATGACTTAGGAACAGAGATTACCAACACCTTTACCAATAGTGAGCTTTTTAATATTATTAATAGTAGACTTTTATCTAATAAAAAAACAATTATATCTACTAATTTAGCCCTTAAAGACTTTAGCATACGCTACGATGATCGAATAGGTTCTAGGTTATTTTCTAAATATACATTATTAAAGTTTTATGGAAATGATCTAAGATGGCAAACCTAATACAAAAAACAGAAAAAACCTTACTCTCAAACGAGTAAGGTTTTTTTCTGTTTTTTAATGGTGACCCCTAGGGGAATCGAACCCCTGTTACCGCCGTGAAAGGGCGGTGTCTTGACCGCTTGACCAAGGGGCCAAATTAATTCAGTAACCCCCGGTATTCCTTCACCAAGAACTACTGAATCTTTTTAGTGGTGATCCATCCGCGACTCGAACGCGGGACACCCTGATTAAAAGTCAGGTGCTCTACCGACTGAGCTAATGGATCGTGTAGTTAGTGCTCACATTTATATATACTAAATCAAATCAAGTAGAAAGTCAATAGTTTTTGTCGAAAAAAAACACCAAAATAACTTGGTGTTTAAAAAATTGTTTCTCTTATTATTGTTTGGTTTCTTTTTGGACCTACAGAAATGATTTTCACAGGTACTTGCAGGTATTCTTCTATTGCTTCAATGTATTTTTTAGCATTGATAGGCAAATCTTCATATTTCTCTATCTGTGTAATATCTTCCTTCCATCCATCTAACTCCTTGTAAATAGGTGTACATTGTGATAGTTTATTTAAATCGGCAGGAAAATGTTGAATTACTTCTCCCTTATATTCATAACCTATACACATTTTAATCTTATCAAATCCACTTAATACATCCATCAACATTAGAGAAACAGCAGTTAACCCATTAATTCTTGAAGTATACTTCACCATTACACCGTCAAACCAACCACATCTTCTTGGTCTTCCTGTAGTCGTCCCAAATTCATTTCCTTTTACTCTAATCTGTCCACCAATTTCGTCATCTAGCTCTGTGGGGAATGGTCCACTACCAACCCTAGTTGTATAAGCCTTTACAGCACCAATTACCTCTCCTATCATATTGGGTCCTACTCCAGCACCAACACAAAACCCTCCAGAAGTAGGATGAGAAGAAGTAACATAAGGATATGTACCCAAATCAATATCTAATAAAGTACCTTGTGCTCCTTCGAATAACACTTTTTTTCCAGAAGTTAAAGCCTCGTAGACTACAACCGTGGTATCAGTAATATATTTCTTTAATCTTTCAACATATTGACAATAAATATCATAAATCTCTTGAGGATCAAATCCCTGACTTTCATAAAAACCCTCAATTAACTTATTCTTTCTTTCAACCTGTTGAAATAGTCTATTCTTAAAATGTTCTTTATCCAATAGTTCACCTAAACGAATACCAGAACGTTCTATCTTGTCCATATAACAAGGACCAATACCTTTTTTAGTAGTACCGATCTTGTTTTCTCCTCTAGATTCCTCTTCTAAAACATCAATTTTCTTATGATAAGGAAATATTACATGAACCCTCTCATCAATCATTACATTAGAGGTATCTACACCCTGTGATTCCAAAATATCAATTTCTTTTAAAAAACCTTCAGGATCAAATACAACCCCATTACCGATGATATTTTGTTTATCACTATATAGTACACCTGATGGTAGTAAATGAAATGCGTATTTTTTATCATCAACAATAACAGTATGTCCTGCATTGTTTCCACCTTGAGCTCTTACAACAACATCTGCCTTCCCAGCTAAATAGTCAATTATCTTACCTTTACCTTCATCGCCCCATTGAGCTCCTATAATTACAACTGATGGCATCTTTTCACTCCTCATTTAATAAATGTTTGTTTTAGATTGAACAACCAATATAAATACTATCATATATTAACAACACGGTCAACAATAGTCGAATATTATATATTCATATAAATTTAATATTCGTATTTTTTATACCATATACTTTTTAAACTAATATTATTTTAGGTTTTTAACTAAATAATATACATAATTAAAATTATCATAAAAAAAAGTTAAGGTTTTTTTATTCCCTTAACTTTTTTTATTTTATTTATAAAACTATTTACCTTGAAAATGTGTGTTTAAATCTTCTACTAACTTATCTACGTCTATTCCATGAACTCTTCCAGCATCTGCAATACTTTCCATTGTAGCACCTGGACAACCTAGACAGTGTAGTCCATATTTCATAAATACTGCTGCACTTTCACGGTCCATCTTTAACACATCCATAATAGTCATATCAGCTGTAACTTTTGCCATTATAAACCCTCCTTTAATTCAGTTTAGTTATAATATTACCATTTTTTATGGAATTTATCAACAATTAACTACTTAATAACAATCAATTCTTTAGTTATCCACATAGTAATGTTTTTAAATCAATTTATTTAACTTCACTCATCCTACTTATTCACACAAACCACAAACCTATGCACAGGTGTTCGGTGGATAGTGTGGATAACTTTATTTATTACTCAAATACATTTCTTTAGTAATATGCATATGAATAAATCTACACTGAAGTATATCATTATCTGTCTTAAAAAATTTAGCAAATTTACTTAATTTTTCATCTTCAAATACTTCTAATTCTTGATCCTCAAACTCATCATACTTGATTTCAGTAGCTTTAAATCCACAATTTAAATAACACTTTTGGGCTCTAACATTAAACTCTGCTACTTTTAAGTCAAGCCTTTTCATTTTCAATACTTCAAAATAAAATGGAATAAAACTCTTAAGACTATCTGTTCCATATCCATTATTTATAATATTAGGGTCAAAAACGATTCCTAATTCACTACTTCTTCTAAACCATTTTATATTTCTTAGTGAAAAATAACCTATTAGATTGTTTGTATTTACATCATAGACAGCATAACTTTTTCTTCTAAAAGAATTGCTTTTTTTACTAAACCAATAATCTCTATCCTTTTTATCCATTTTAGGAAAAGTATAACTAAAGAATAATGGATCTTTGTGGCTTCCCCAAAACTGCATCTCATCTACATGTTTTCTTTCTAGCTTTGTAATAAGAGTATTTTTCCCCCTTATAACCACCATTTATACCTCCATTGATTCCCTTCTACCCCATGAAACCCTTTTTTATTTTAATCCCATTGCAAAAGCTCTACCATAATCCTTGCATTGTGCAAATATTTCTTCACTAGGCAAAAAGTTGATTTTTAATCCCTTTTCAAAAATTTTAAATTTCATAACCTTTAAGTGGTTTTCTATTATATCTACTGCTTCACCACTCCAACCATAAGAACCAAAAGCACCCGCAAGTTTTCCCCTATTAGTTACAGGACTCAAAACAGAAAACAACTTATATATAGGTGGTAATGTATTTTGATTAATGGTTGGTGACCCTATTATAATAGCATTAGAAATTTCAACCCTAGTTTCTAATTCTCCCAAGTAAATGTCTTCAATATCACAAAGATCAGCAATAAGTCCCTCTTCCTCTACTCCTAAGGCTATAGCTTCAGCAATTTTTTTAGTGTAGCCATATGCAGATACATAGGGAATAAACACACGGCCTTTTACATTACTATTTACCTTTTCAGTTGCCCACTTATGGCATGTATCAATATATTCAAAAACATTTTCTCTTATTATTGGACCATGTCCCACTGCTAGTATATCAATTTTTAAATCTTTTATTCTATCAATTGCCTCTAATAAATATTTACTAAAAGGACTAATAATAACATCAAAGTAATACTTGTATGCATCACTAAAGTCGCCAACTTCATCATTAAACAATCTTTCGTTTTTATCGCAATAGTGGCAACCAAAGGAGTCGCACGTAAACAATACGTTGTCTTCCTCTAAATAAGTATACATACTATCAGGCCAATGTAGAAATGGTGCATCAATGAAAGTTAGTTTCTTATTACCTAGATCTAAAACATCTCCACCCTTTACAATTTGGTGCTTAAAATTTTCATTAATCATTTCCTTCAAAAATCTTATAGCAGACCTAGTACCAATTACGGTGGCATTAGGTGCAACTTCTAATAAATGTTTTAAACTTCCAGAATGATCTGGTTCTGTATGATTCACAATAATGTATTCAATTTCTGCTGGATCAGTCAGTTGTTTAATTTTTTCTATATATTCATTATGAAACTTCTCCTTCACAGTTTCTACTATTGCTTTTTTGTCAGCATTAATAAAATATGAATTATAAGTTGTCCCATATTTAGTTTCCATAACCACATCAAAAGTAGCTAAATCAGGATGGAAAGCACCAATCCATTTAATATCCTTTGTTACATCTATTATTTTATTCTCCATAGTATCATCCCCCTCAATATTTCATTTTTTCCCCTTTTTTATATAAACAAACATTTTTTTTAACTAACCATCTCTATATTTTTCGTAATCTAAAAACTTTTGAAAATTTCCTAACCAAATAAGTTCTATAGATCCGGTTTCACCATGTCTATGCTTAGCAACAATAACCTCTGCTAAGTTCTTTTTTTCACTATCAGCATGATAATATTCATCACGATATAAAAACATTACTAAGTCGGCGTCCTGTTCTATCGCTCCAGACTCCCTTAAATCCGATAAAATAGGTCTATGGTCTGCTCTTAACTCTGGAGCACGGGATAACTGAGACAAAGCAATTACGGGGCAATCTAGCTCCTTAGCCATAATCTTAAGATTACGGGAAATGGCTGATATTTCCTGTTGTCTATTTTCTGATCTTCTATCCCCTTGCATTAATTGAAGGTAATCAATCATTACTAAATCTAAGCCCTTTTCCATTTTAAGTCTTCTACACTTAGAACGCATCTCCATTACAGATATACCAGGAGTATCATCAAAAAATATTTTAGCTTGCGATAGTGGAATCATAGCTTGTGCAATTTTTGACCACTCATCTTCATTTAAATTTCCTATTTGAATTTTACTTAAATCCACCATAGACTCTGAAGCTAACATCCTTAACATCAACTGCTCTTTTGACATCTCCAAACTAAACACAGCTACAGAAGCCCCTGCTTTTACAGCAGCATTTTGCGCTAAATTCAGTGAAAATGCAGATTTCCCCATGGCAGGTCTTGCTGCCACCAAAATTAAGTCTGTTTTATGAAGACCACTTAATTTCCTATCTAAATCAATAAACCCACTTGATAAACCGGTTATTCCAGTCTTATCTTCATAAAGTTTTTCTATCTGATCAAAGGTAACAGACAACACATCTCTTATTGGAGTAAATCCTTCTTGCCCTCTATTTTGTGAAAGGTCATATATACTTTTTTGTGCTTGTTCCAGGATTTCCGTTACCTCCACATCTGAAGTATATCCTAAATTAATAATTTCTTCAGAAGAATGTATAAGCCTTCTTAAAGTAGCTTTTTCTGCAACAATTTCAGCATAATATCTAATATTTGTAGCAATAAAAACAGCCGATGACAAACTGGTTAAATAGGTAATACCTCCAATGGCATCTAAAGTTCCTCTATTTTTCAATTCCTCTGTTATTGTAATTAAATCAACTGGTTCATTTTTATTAAACAAATTAAAAACTGCTTCAAAGATCTCTTCATGGGCTTTTTTATAAAAATCCTCTGGATTAAGTACCTCTAAAGCAACAAGTATTGCCTCCCGATCTAAAAGCATTGATCCTAAAACTGATTGTTCGGCTTCTATGCTATGGGGAGGTACTTTATTAAATTGATTCAATGCATCCATAAAAAACCTCCAATTTTATTAAGGGCTGGAGTAAACTCCAACCCTACAAACTACACTTGAATAACATGAACTTTTAAACTACCAACTACACTTGGATAAACCTTAACCTCTACATTTCTAACTCCCAATTCTCTAATAGGTTCTGGTAAAACTAGTTTTCGCTTATCAAACTTAATTTTGTGCTGTTTTTCTAGTGCTTCAGCTATTTCCTTAGCCGTTACAGAACCAAATAGCCTTCCACCTTCTCCAGCTTTAGCCTTCAACTCAACTGTTATTTTTTCTAGTTTATCAGCAAGAGCCTTTGCATCCTCCAGCTCTTTATCTTTCTTTAATTGTTGAGATTTCTTTTGTTCACCAAGAGTTTTAATATTCCCCGTTGTTGCTTCTTTTGCAAGATTTTTGGGAAAAAGAAAATTTCTTGCATATCCATCGCTGGCATTAACAACATCACCTTTTTTACCTAATCCTTTTACCTCTTCCAATAATATTACTTTCATATTACTTCACCTTCCTCAAAATATTCTTCAATAAGTTTTTCTAACTTTAATTTAGCATCCTCTAATGTATATCCTTCTAGCTGAGCACCTGCCACAGTTAAGTGACCCCCACCCCCTAGCTTTTCAAGAATGACTTGAACATTAACATCTCCCATTGATCTACCACTAATAATAATTATATCATCACTCTTTCCTAATACAAAAGAAGCTGTAATACCACGTATATTTAATAACTCATCGGCTGATTGAGCCGCAACCAATTGTGTATTTTTAGCACTTTCACAGATGGAAATAGCGACTGTATTCTGAATTATATTCGCAGCTTTAATAACTTCTGCCCTAGCCAATATAGTTTCTAAATCATCTTGAAACAATTGCTTAACTGATGTGGTATCTGCTCCTGCTCTTCTTAATAAAGATGCGGCTTCAAAAGTCCTTACTCCTGTTTTAAAAGTAAAGTTTTTAGTATCAACAGCTATTCCCGCCAAAAGCGCCTCTGCTTCTATTTGATCAATGGAAACCTTATCTTCCATATAAAACAATACCTCTGTTACTAACTCACTGGTGGAAGATACATAAGTTTCATGATAATTTAATACAGTATTCTCAATAAACTCTGTCCCTCTACGATGATGATCAATTACAACGATATTATCTGTAAGATTTAATAGTTCAGGACATTCTGTAAAACTAGGTCGGTGGGTATCCACCACCACCAATAGGGTATTATTATCAACCCTTGATTTAGCCTCATCACAGGTTATAATAGCCCTTTTATAATGGTCTATTTCCAAAATTCTATCTAGCAACACTTTTATAGAAGGATTAACTCCATTTAATACTATATAAGAATCTTTTTTTAAGTTAATAGCAGCCCTATGGATACCAATGGCAGCACCTAAAGAATCTAAATCTGCATTTTTATGTCCCATAACAATAACATTTTCAGACTGCTCCATCAATTGTTTTAGTGCATGGGCAATTACCCTTGCCTTTACCTTTGTACGCTTTTCAACAGCCTTGGTTTTTCCACCATAAAAACTTATTTTTTGATTTTTCTTTACAACTGCTTGGTCTCCACCTCTGCCTAAAGCTAAATCTTTTGCTGCATTAGCAAACTCACATGCCTGTAGTGGTGTTTCTCCCTCCACTCCAATACCTATACTTAAAGTAATGGGAATTTTGTTGCCTAAATGAATTTCTCTTATTTCATCTAATAACTCAAACTTCTTTGCTTCAAGCTTATCTAGATGTTGCTTTTCAAATGCAACTATAAATTTATCATTAGTATACTTTCTCATCAACCCATTTAGCTTGTTAGACCAAGCGTTTAATCGTTGCTCTATTTCAGCTATTACCATGGGTCTACTGGATTCCTCTGTGCTTTGCATTACTTCATCATAGTTGTCCACTTGAATTAATGCCACTACTAACTTTTCTTCTTCATACTTTTTCTTAATAATTTGATAATCTGTTTTTTCTACCCAATATAACATGATTATATAATTAGATGAATGTTCCTTAGATAATTTTATAATATTATACAGTACTTTAAAATATCTGTCATGAATCTTAATCTCACTAATCTTCTCTTTTTTGTTCTGCAACACATTCTTTAAATCAAATTGAGGTACTATATCTTGAATACATTTCTCTAAAATATCTTTTCGGTCAATTATCTCAATAAATTTAGAGTTGTACCAAGTAATGGTGCCATCAAATTCAATAATTGTTAATGGAATTGGCAAGTTTAAAATGGCTTGTTTGGTTGCTGAATCAATATCAGATGACAAACCCTCTATATATCTAGTCCATTCTTCTCTACGTATATTACTTATTTTAAGATTGTAATAAATTAAATATGCCAACAGAAATACACCTATAATACCAATTATATGATTATAAAAAGATATAATAATTATAAAAATAGAGATAATAATTAAATATATCCGTGTATCTGGTACTAATAGTTTAAAAAACCTGTTATTTTTCATGGGGATTTCCTCCTCAATAACCTTTCCTACTTCTGTCTCAACTTCCTCATATCCATTAATGAATCTAATAAACCTAACATAGAAATAAATATGAGTAACGGACTAATTAACAAAATTAATATAATCAGTAAAATGCGAACAGGTTTATAGACACCCCTCTTTTTCAGAAAGAAACTAATAAAAGATAACCCTTGAATAAAGAATACAAAAATAAAAATAATCAATACATTATTTACAAGACTATCTGTATAAATTCCATCAATAAATCTAGTAGCATAACTTAAAAGAAGTATAATAAAACTACCAAAAATAATATTCTTAGGCAACTTAAAATGACTAAACTGTGGCAGTGTATGTTGTTTAAAACCCAATCTCTTTAATATAGCAATAGTGCCGTAATAATTAATAACAGTTAAAAACAGTGACTGTATAATAATTATACTTGGAAATAACATCAATAGATAATCAAAAAAACCTTGTATATCAGACACTTGCACGTTCATACTTGTCAAAGTTTCCATCTGTAGCTCTATTGCTTCATTAATCATAACTGATAGACTATCAATAACATTAAAACCACCTATCATTGAGATCATTTGTATTGTAAGAAATATAGTTAAAATACTAATTAATGCACCTATACCTATAACAGAAACTTCGTCTGTATTTCTTTTAATTAAATGACCCATTACTAAAGCCAATGGACCGAAAAATAGAATTATAAATAAAACAAATACTATGTCTGTTAAAAAACCTATTAATAAACTTGAAATAAGTAATGCTATTAAACCATGTTTTATATTATGTCTTGTTGTAATTACCATATAGGGTACTGGAATTAAAAATATTAATATAAACAATACAGGTATGTATGAAAAACTAATGGCAAATAAAGATGTAATAGTGGAAATTAATGCTGTTTCAATAAGAGCCTTTTTATTCGTTACACTATTCAAATTTCTATCACTCCTACGTATATTATTTTCCTCTGCTTTTTATATATTGATTCAAGTTAGATAAATCACCATACCATTTTTCTAGGTGATGTTCTTCTAACATATGTAACTTTGCCATATCCTGTACCTTTTTATCAACTATATTATAATCAAGACCTAGCCTTTTGCCCAATGAATAGGTTACTAATATAATATTTGCCAGTACCTCTAAAATGGCATCTTGCCCATCCTTTACCCCCTTTAAAAGGGTGTCAAAAAGAACAGCGATACTATTCAATAACTCACATTTTAAAAACTCAATCATTTTTATATTTCGCCCAATATCAATATTATCTTTATCTTTATTTTGATTAGACATATTTTCACCCCTATAAAAATCATATACTCTATTCTATAACATTTTATCTAACTTAATTTATTCTATTAATGGTTTACTTTTCCTGCTACTATTCTTTAATAAACAATAAATAATATAATTAAACTTAAATATTACAAGTAAATAAGCACGATAAAATGACGTGCTTAGAAACTTTTAGCTATATTAAATTTTGACAGTGTTTCTTCTAAATTGTACAGTATTACCATCATTTTGACAACTTCGTCAGTGGGATATTGATTGAGGTCTTCCGAAAATTTTAATCTTTTTTTTACTTTTTGAATCATTTCAATCACAGGTTTAATATCAATACTCACACCGTTATTTAGCACTTCTATTTCTTCTTCCTTATAGCTTTGTAATTTTTCCTTGATATTTACTAGATCTTCCTTAATGATATTTGTTATTTCAACATCTACCCCTTTTTTTAGAACCCCATAAAGATTAAGTAAGTGGTGAAAGTTTTCTTTTAATAACTTCATTATTATTACAATCTCTTTATTATTTCTTGATCCATATACTAATATTTTTTCCCCCTTTAATTGTAGATTAATAAGTTTTTCAGACTCCTTAATCTCATTATCTATAACTTCTATCTCCTTAATAAAACCATCTAGTTGAAAAAAACCTTCATTTTGTTTTAATAAAATATCCAACACTTCTATATGATATTTCCATATATCCCTTGAAACAATTTTTAATTCTTTAATTGCCTTTGTTTCATAAGTAGGTGGGTAAATTAAAAAATTTACGATAACTGCTATTCCAATTCCAATAAAAGTATCAAACAAACGATTTAATGCATAAGCAACATGATTAGCACTAATATTTAGAAACACTGCTATAAATACAACACCTGCTATGTTGATAGCTTCATTCCAATGAAGTTTGTTCATAATATAAATTAACAAAATAATACCCAAGCCACCTAATACAAAATTAGCTGGTACTAATAAAACAAAAATAAGTCCCATTAATGCCCCTATAAAAGTACCCAACATTCGATTAAAACCTATTTTCCATGAATCAGAAATAGTGGGTTGAATAGCAATTAAAGCAGCCACCATTGTAAAGAATGGATATTCTATTTTTAGTAAGTTCGCCACTAACATTGATAAACTAACAGCTATTCCTGTCTTTATGGTCCTTAGACCAATTTTCATTATTTTCACCTTCATTCAAATTATTAAAACCCTTGTCCTATTTATCTACAATGATTATCCTATAATTATTTGCCTATATTTAATTATTATAACATTTTTTAAACTAATAACAAATAATGAAAAACCCTCTACTATGTATTAATTTAAACTTTGGTGACTTATATATAAGTACTGGACAAACTAAAAATTCAGCCACTGCAACGTATACATAAATACGTAAAGGTGCTGAATTTTTGCAGTGATAAAGAAGATGAAAGTTTTTCAACAGTCTAAAATAATGAATAAAATATGTCTCAAAAACAGTGATTTATATATTTATAAAATTACTCCTAAAATTAATAATAATATAACTCCTGGTATACCTAAAAAACCAGCTATCAATGCAGTAATTGGATTAATAACTATATTTAACGAAAAAAAACCACCTACTAGGTTAAATATAACTAACATGATACCTCCAATAATTCCATTCCAAATAAATTTAATTAATAATTTTAATGGTACCAATAATAACCATCCTACAATATAAAGTAGAATTAACCCAAGTGCATAGGCTAGTATGATATTAATTTCTAAACCCATATTCAATAGTCTCACCTCAGCATCTTACTTCTCATTAAATCTTAATATTTTATCTTATTATATAATATTAGGAGTAGCATTAATACTACTCCTAATATTATATATATGTAGTTAACTTAATATGATGATTAATTAAAATTAACCTTAACACCTTCTTCTTTTGCCTTCTTTAGTAAGTATATATACTTACATTTAGCTGCTTCTACCTTAAATATTGCATGATCTACTAAATCTGGATCAGATACATTATCGAAGAACTTTTCTGCATTTCTCCATTCCTCGTGGGCTTTACTAATATTATTCACAAACTCCTGGTTCTCATCTACTACTTCTTCCTTAAAAAAACTTACTTTACTATATAACTCTTCTAAAAAACTACCAATATTATTAAGTACATTTTCTTTTTTTGTAGTAATATTTTCTTCATGCATTTATGGATCGCCCCTTTTTGATTACTCTTTTATCAACTAGGATATCCATTTTTTCCTACTTTGATACAATGCTAATTAGTAAAATTAAATATTAACATTTATACTATTTATAATATTTCAGCTGCTAGTTGAGCTAAGCTGGATCTTTCAACTTTTTTAAAATGTACATGGGCTGCAATAGACTGGTCTTTTAACTTACTGACAGTATAACTTAATCCATTGCAAACACTATCTAAATAAGGATGATCTATTTGTTCAGTATCACCCATTAACACAATTTTTGTACCCTCACCAACTCGAGTAATCAAAGTTTTAATCTCATGCTTTGTTAAATTTTGAGCTTCATCAATGATAATAAATTGGTTAGGTATACTTCTGCCTCTAATATACGTCATGGCTTCAATTTCAATACGATTCATTCCAATTAGTGTATCATCTATTTTAGTAACGTTTTTTGTCCCCATTATCAATTCTAAATTATCATAGATTGGCTGCACCCATGGTCTTAGCTTTTCATCCTTATCACCAGGTAAATACCCTATATCCCTACCAACGGGTATAACGGGCTTTGTTATTAGTAATTTTTGAAAGTTTTTTATTTCATTTGTTTGATATAACCCAACCACAAGGGAAAGCAACGTTTTTCCTGTTCCTGCCTTTCCTGTTAAAGTTACTATCTTTATTTCATCATCCATTAATGCTTCTAAGGCCATTCTTTGTTCTAGGTTTTTACCCTTTATACCCCAATAGGTTTCCTCTCCATAATGTAACTTTTCTAATTTATCTAACCTACTATTATGTTTTGCTATAGCTGTTTTATTAGGGTTAGACTGATCCCTTAATAGTACAAATTCATTAGGAAAAAGATTGAAATTTACATTTGTTTTCCTCATATCAGATATATTAAGAAAATGACTTTGATAAAATTCATTTATTTTTTCAGTTGATATATATAACTCTGTATATCCCTTATAAACTTCACTATTATACTCTATTGTGTCATGGGTATAATCCTGACATTCTATTCCTAGTGAGTCTGCTTTTATCCTCATTATTACATCTTTACTTACCAATATTACTTGCTCTGTAGTTGCTTCTATTTGTAAATTTAAAGCCACAGCCAATATTCTATTATCATTACTTATTTCACTAAAACTTTCATTTAATTTATTCATATTCTTATGTTTTAACTCTATTTTAAATTTACCATTGTTACTTAACGTTATTCCTTTGCTTAAGCTTCCTTTTGTTCTTAAATAATCTAACTCCCTTGCAACTTCCCTTGCATTACGACCTATTACATCCTGTAAGTTTTTTTTTTTATCAATTTCTTCTATTACCACAGCAGGGATTACTACCAAATTTTCTCCAAAGGCATAAATACTATTAGGATCATGTAAAAGTACACTAGTATCTAAAACAAATGTTTTCCCCATAAATTCCCCTTTTTTAAAAAAAACTAAGGGTCTTCACCTTCCTTTCTTATTAAAAATTTAAATTAATCTTATTGCTGTAATCTATAATTATAAATTTTACCTTAACTATATTTATGTTACTTATACTTAATGAATGATTTTTTTTACTATTTACTTGATTAATATCCCTCTAAAATAAAAAAGTGATAGATAAATAAGTTAATCCCTTATTATCTATCACTTTTTTATTTATAATTATTACTATTTTACTATACTTCACGTCTTCCCTCTAATGCTTTTGTTAAAGTTACTTCATCAGCATACTCTAAATCTCCACCAACTGGTATACCGTGGGCAATCCTAGTAACCTTAATTCCCATAGGTTTTAGAAGTCTAGAAATATACATAGCAGTGGCTTCACCTTCAATATTAGGATTAGTAGCTAAAATAATTTCCGTTACAGTTCCATCAGCAACTCTTAATAATAACTCTTTTATTCTTATATCTTCTGGTCCAACCCCGTCCAATGGTGAAATAGCCCCATGCAACACATGATAAAAACCTCTAAATTCCTTAGTTTTTTCCATAGCAACCACATCTCTAGGGTCCTCTACAACACATATCATAGAATAATCTCTAGTTTTATCATTACAAATAGAACATGTCTCCATGTCAGTTAAGTTTGTACAAACATTACAGTGTCTAACATTTCTTTTTGCAGATATTATTGCATTAGATAGTTTTTCAGCTTCTACCTCTGATAAACTAATCACATGAAAGGCTAACCTTTGAGCCGTTTTTCTTCCTATACCAGGAAGCTTAGTAAACTCATCAATTAGGGTAGCGATAGGTGTAGAGTAATAGTTCATCAAATTTCTCCTCGCGATTTAAATTAGAATAAACCTGGTAAACTTACATTTCCAGTTACCTTAGACATTTCCTTACTTACCATTTCTTCAGCAGATCGAATTGCTTCATTAACTGCTGCTATCATTAAATCTTGTAACATTTCAACATCATCAGGATCTACCACTTCAGGTTTAATATCAATAGCTAATATTTCTTTTTTACCATTTATTTTTACAGTAATAGCTCCACCACCAGCACTGGTTTCAAGTTCTCTTTCGTTTAATTCATCTTGTAATACTTCCATTTTCTTTTGCATTTGTTGCACTTGTTTCATCATATTATTCATATTGGGCATACCGCCACCCATACCTTGAAATCCCTTTTTTGCCATTATTATTCCTCCTTTATCATTACATGTCACTTTAAGTATTTATAGCTTATTTGATTATCTCCCTACTAAGGTATTAATAATCAAACATATTAGCCTTATTTAAAGAGTTAGATGAACTGTCCTTAAATATTATACCATAATAACTACCATTTTTATCTAATCTTCTATAATTTCATACATTTCGTTAGGTAAAATATTTTTCAACTTATCTACAGGATCAGCAATTTCACTGGACTTCCCATGTTGAACATCCGACTCCATAACCAAAGATAACTGAACGTGTTGACCAGTAACCTTATAAATAACATCAATTATATAATCTTTGGTTTTATCTTTATCTAATGCCTCACGATGAAAACCAAACCCATCTTTAAAACCAACTACAAGAGAGTTACCTTTTACACCAATGAGTTCTCCCTCCATTAAGAAAGCCTTAATTTGAGCCTTTTTATTTTGTCTTATCATTTCTAGTACTTCCACCCACTTAGACTTTAATTTTTTAAAATCTAAAGGGATTGTGCTTGTAGAAGTTGGTTTATTACTAGCTTCATTTTCTATATTTACTTCTTTTTGAACTTCTTTATGTTCCTGCTTTTGTATTACTTTATTTGTATTGCTTGACTGTATATTATTAGTAGTTACACCACTTACATGTGTGCTTTTTTTATTATTAATCGACATAGTGTGACCTGAAGCCATCATTTTCTCCAATTCATTAATCCTTTGTAGTAAACCTTCTACTGTTTGCTCCGTTTCAGGGTTACATAAACATACCAAAGCAACCTCCAATATAATTTGAGGTTGTGAAGCATACTTTGCCTTAGCCTCAGCTTCCGATAAATGATAAATACAATGGACTATGTCCTTCTCATTAAAAGTTTCACTTTGTTTTTTTATTAAATCTTGCACTTGTTTTAACGCTTCAACCTTGTCCTCTTCCACTACATTTAACTTAAATAACATTAATTGACGTATATAGGCAATTAAATCTTTTATTAATAGCTGTACATCCTTACCTTCCATTACTAAAGACTGTATTAGCTTTAATCCTTGAGAAGCATCTTGTCTTTGAATGCAATCTACTAAATTCATCAATACTTCTTCATTAGTCATTCCTAATGTATTAATTACCTCTTCATAGGTAAGTTCTCCCCCACTAAAAGAAATACATTGTTCTAAAATACTTACAGAGTCCCGCAAAGCCCCTTTACCATTAGAAGCAATCACCCAAAGGGCTTTTTCTTCATATCCAATTTCCATACTATTACATATTTCTGATAGACGGCTTACTATATCTTTATTTTTTACCGGTTTAAAATCAAATCTTTGACATCTTGATAATATAGTTGCTGGCAATTTATGTGGTTCTGTTGTGGCTAATATAAAAATAATATGGCTAGGTGGTTCTTCCAAGGTTTTTAATAAAGCATTGAAAGCGCCTGAACTAAGCATATGCACTTCATCAATAATATAAACCTTATATTTTCCTTTTGAAGGAGGATATTTAACATTCTCCTTAATTTCTCTTATATGATCTACTCCATTATTAGAAGCAGCATCAATTTCTATTACATCCATAATATTTTCAGTTATTATGCCACGGCATACTTCACACTTATTACAAGGATCATTTCCATCTGGTTCTAGACAGTTTACTGCCCTAGCAAATATTTTCGCAGTAGATGTTTTTCCAGTTCCTCTTGTTCCTGAAAATAGATACGCATGAGATATATTTTCAGATTTAATTTGGTTTTTTAAAGTAATAATAATATGATCCTGACCAACTACATCTTTAAATACTTTTGGTCTCCATTTTCTATATAATGCTTGATAAGTCATTTCATCACCTTCACTAAAATTGAATATTATTATTATATCATAAGCAACTGAAAAATACCTGTTTTAGTATACAAATTTATATTAATAACATTAATATAAATTAGATTTTTACTTGTTTCTTATTTTTTAAATATTATTGTATTTTCATAAAAACAAGCTTTTCCTTCGTGGTAATAGCTATTACCCTTTGAGGTAACAAAAACACCTGTTCTATATCATTACTAACCTTTTCCTCCACCACAATATCACCTTTTTTATTTAGCATATATATTGTTCTATTGGAGTAAGCCACAATATCACCTTTGTAAGTATCTAAACCAATAATTTTCTCGCTGGGTATTTTTTCACCCAATATCTTTCCATTTAAATCAGTAATCGTTATTTTTTCTCTAGATCTACCTTGAATAATTCCACTTTTACCATCCTTACCACAATAAATAACAATAGAATCCTTTAATGTGTCCAACACCTGTCTTACCTTATCAGTTGATAACCTCCATACCTCTTCCCTTTTATCATTAATGCATAAAACACTTTCTTCATATACTACCACTAAATTTCCATTTATATCATAAAACATATCTACTATAATATTTTCATCGGTACTTTCTAATGTAATTAGTTCACCTTTTAAATTATAATAACCTAATTTACCTTCCAGTTTTCCATCACTAATGCCCATTGTATGTAGTATAACTTTCTGATTTTTCTTTGATATTACTCCATTAATGACTTCTCCTTCGTTTAATAATATCTCTCCAACCTTATTACCTTTTTCGTTTAATATTGATATATCCCTAAATACACTTTTTCCAGGGTCATGATACACTAATAAATAATCCTCTTCCTCACTTTTGATAAAACCAATATTTTTTTCTAATATAACCC
This sequence comes from uncultured Alkaliphilus sp., assembly GCA_938074565.1. GTDB lineage: Bacteria > Bacillota > Clostridia > Peptostreptococcales > Natronincolaceae > Alkaliphilus. The sequence continues at coordinate 22,490 of CALJEQ010000044.1, forward strand.
TATAGTTGATCTCTCCATTATTATTAATCATAATAATTTGGTTTTTGTTTTTATCAACAACAAAAATATTTTTATTATTAGATTCAATTATGGGATTAGTAACACTTAGGTTAATACTCCAATTTTGTTTTCCATTCATATTATAAGAATACAAAATACCATCCCAATATTGTAACAAATCATCATTGTGTTTAACATATATTATCTGACTACTATGGGGTAACTCTAATTCCATTATATTTGCTACATTTTTTTCGCTTCCCCACATTTTATTTTGAATAAAGTTTAATGTTTTGGGGTTAAATATTAAAACTGCTAATGATATTAAAATAAGTATAAGTAATGTTTTTTTCTTGTTATCCATTATGATCCTCCTTGTTTCACGTGAAACAATTTTTTCTTTTGTAGTTATTAGTCACAACTTTTTATGTAGAACTACTATTATATATTCCTCAACAACTGCTAATTTCCTTTCACTTTTTTACTTCCAAATAAAATTAATAACAAAAATAAAATACCTACATATCCCATTAATGGATAGAAAAAACTAATTAATTTTTTAAAACCCACCATAGCAAATGGTATCGAGGAACTGCAAACTATAAATCTAACCCAGACTTCTGATACTTTATTAATGTTTGCTATGTTTTTTATACACCCATAACCGTTAGCAATTGCAGTAGTAAACATTGCAAACCATAATAATAAACTATAAATTTCTTTATGGGTTTTTCCTAGATTATTTGCTACAGCAATCATTGGAACTTCTAATTTGTATACTGAAGTATAATAAAATAAGAGATTAATTAATATCAATACAGCCATAAACCCTAAACCTAAACCGCCAACAATACCCCCTAATCTTGCAGTATTATTATCCTTAATAAAAGGTAGCAATGTAGATAATACCACCACTGCTACTAAACTATTAAAGGATACGTATAAAATTGATGACCATAACCATCCTGCCACCAAATAAATCTTAGCAAACAATTCCTTACCCTCTAACAATTTATTAAATGACTCTACTGATTGTTTAAATTCACCTATTGGATTTTCTATGAAGGATTTTAATATAAAAGTATTTTTAGACAAAACAATTATTGTAAATATAATAATTATAAACATTAGCAAAGGAACAATTACATTATTGGCTTTAGCAATACCCTTCACTCCAAAAATAAACGTTATATAACAAAGTACCGACATTATTAATATTCCGTATATACTGTCTATAGCAAAAATTTCCTTTAATATAGCTCCTCCACCTGCCAACATAACTATGTATCCTATTAATAAAAAAACCGTCATCACCAAATTAATCCAACTACTACTTTTATAATTAAAATATATTTTTAAGAAGTCTTCAAAGCTATTAATTCTTTTGTTATGCACCATTTGAAGTAAATTTGAACCTAATCTGCAAAACAGTATTGTTGCTATAAATACTCCTGCTATTCCAAATAGTCCATGTTTACCAAAAAATTGCAGTATTTCTTGTCCAGAAGCAAATCCTGCTCCTATTACTGTCCCTATATATATACAGGCTAAAGTTAACGTAGATTGTCTTCTTGTCATTCTTTCTTCCCCCCCCTATCTCTCTTTATCAATATATTAATTATTATTTAGTATATATTACCTTGTTTTGAATAATATCCTTAGTAATAACAAAACATAGTATCAAAATATTAATTTAGGGCAGACTTAATATAGAAAACATAATATATTAAATTATTTAATATATTTTATATCATCTTTCTGTATTCCTATAACAAGTTAGGGAGGAATTTTTATGTCAATTGTTGTACCCGATACTGGAAATTCTATTAATGTTAATATACCTATGGCTCATATAGACTTTAGTCTGTTATTAGTAGATTACATTAAGGAACACTACACACACCCCTATAAAGAACTGATCTTTCTTTGCATAGGTACGGATCGCTCAACTGGTGATGCTTTAGGTCCTCTCATTGGTTATAAATTAATTAATCATATTAATAGTTATCCCAATGTTTATTTATTGGGTACATTAGATGAACCTGTCCATGCAAAAAATTTAGAAGAGAAAATAAAAAAAATATATGATACTTATGATAACCCATTTGTTATCGCCATTGATGCTTGTCTAGGCAGAATGGAGAGAATAGGATTTGTGAAAGTTGGGTTGGGACCATTAAAGCCTGGTGCTGGGGTAAATAAAGAGTTGCCTAGTATAGGTAATATACATATAACTGGTATTGTTAACTTAAGTGGTTACATGGAATATCTTGTTCTTCAAAATACTAGACTTAATTTAGTAATGAAGATGGCTGATACCATATCTGAGGGCATTAGATTTTCACTATGGAAAATGAGACAACAAAAACAATTAATGTAACCTATTCTAAATTAATAAAATTTTTTTAGAAAAAATAAATAAATAACATTTAAGTTTCTAAACTATATATAAAATCCACCATCTATTTAATGGTGGATTATTTTGTAAAAGTACTTAAATTAAATAAACAAACTTCCATATCTTCTTTTTTCTATAATATATTCTATTTCATTTATTTCTTTATTGTATGCATTCACTAATACAGCACCCATTTCATTGTCTGTATCGTAATTATTAAAATTTTGTATTCCCGAATAATCATTTGTATAAACAATAGCATCTACATGACCTTCATCACTAAAACTTACCACATCATACCCCTTTTCCTCTAATGCAGTTCTAACTTCTACTAAATCACTTTGTACAGCTACTCGTTTCAAGTACTACACCTCCTTATCTCTATTCTTTCTAAAATAAGGATTTTCATACAATACAGTGCAACTTTATTATAATAGTATATACAATAAATGTTATTAAGTACCTTATACAATTAAAAATTTATATTTTTATAATTACTTATTTTTAAATTATTAATTTTGAATATAGTATCATTTTCTAATAATGACTAATACATATATACTTAATAATAAAAAGAACATAATGTTTTAGAATCAACCTAAAAACATTGGTTCTATAATATATGGTATTGGTAATTATTTATTAGATTTAGATCCCCAACTAAAGGCTTCATATGACCTATATCATAAGATTAGACACTGTCTTAAGACTAAAGATACTAAACAATTAAATAATATTATATATGGGTCAAACAAACAAGTTTCCTACTATATGAAAACTTCCATCAGAACAATTAATAAATATATGGAATACATTGAAGATGCTTTATACTATGGCTATACTAATGGTATTTTAGAAGGTATTAACAACAAAACTAAAGTTATTAAAAGGATTTCCTTTGGATATAGAAGCCTTTATCATTTAAAAAATAGGTTACTTATTACCCAAACTTTAACCACATTAAAAATAGCTTAGGGTGATTATTTAACGCCCTAAGCCACTTGATTATATTATTGAGTTTTTCTGTCTTAATTTTTTAAAAATTTTTTCACCAACACCACTTGACAAAGAACCGAAAAACTAAACGACCAGAGTCCAATGGAATATCGGGTTCTAGTCGCTTAATTGAGTTTTTTATTATTTTCACTGGCTACTTGACAGGGGCAGTTTAACACAGAGATTGATCCTTTATTGGTTAGTTAATACTTTTTGTTATATTAGTTGATCTTTATTTTCATCATTACATAATTCTATCTAATTATCACTATAAGTTCATATTGTCACTATTTCACTCTTAATATGCGTATTTAATACCTAATATTATTCACTATCTCTAATATATTTTACTATATTATCATATACTCCAATAGGTATTTTATAGTACCCATTAGTAGTTCCACCTTCTAATTTAGCAAAACTATCATTTTCAAATAAACCTATTATTTGTCCATTAATATTTAGATATATATTCGGTGCTAGTTTTAAATTCCATATTAACTTCCTTCTCCACTTGTTCATCTTTAAATCTCTTATAATTAGTTCAATTTCATTATCATCAATAATTTCCGTTACTTTTGTAGTTGAAATATCTTCAATTCTTATTTTTTCAACTTGATCACCAATAACTTTACTAGTTGATGTTCCTCTGAAAAGAGTCCTATGTCCCAATAAAAGTATACCTAAAATCATACCTATAATTATAATCTTTCTCATATTATTATCTCCTTTAACGAATATATGCCTTCGTTAAATAAACACAACTCTCCATAACACAATAATCTGGAATGGAGTAGCTATCTTATTTATCTATTCTATCTTCTCAAGATACTCATGTACATATACTGCATTCGTCCCTTCTAAGGTATGTTCTATAGTAATATAAATATATTTTTCTCCAGTTTTGGAATCGAATACTTTATTTGTATTTGCAATAGTAATTTTATCGTTGCCTTTAACCTTGGTTTTTATTTTTTCAATAGCATTATTTTGGGCTTTTTTTATTTTTTCTTCACTTACAGTGGTCTTAAGAACATCTTCTTCAAACCTCTCCACTTGATAATTATTATCATATATAGTAACCTTCTTTTCTTCATCAATAAATACAGTATATCCACTATCCGAAATGAAATCACCTGCTATATAAATATAGTCTATAGTTCTTTTTCCATCAACTACACTTTCTACTTTTTTATATTTATTTAAATCAAATTTATTATTCAACTTTTTTATTTCTTTTTCTATCTCTTTATCAGTATACAAACTGTTTTCTACGCTTACTATACGCGAGTCAGATTCGGCTGAATTAGTACTAACTGTACTAGTGATTTTCAAAGATGAATCACCATATAGCTTATATTTTTTAACATTGCTATCCCAATAAGCAAATGAATTTGCGTAATTTATTGCCTGCTGTACCGTATAACCCTTATTTAAATATTCATTATAATAACCTAACCATGATGAATGTGACATTTCTCCTACTTTTTCTGTCCATCCGATAGCCGTCTTAGCTCCTTCACTTACTGCTACACTGGGTAAATTAGTTGTATTGGAAGCAGTCAAACATCCTGCAAATGTAATAAGTTTTGTATTTCTTAAGTTAAAACTTTTTAAACCTGCATACTTATATCCAGAAGTACTATCAAAAGAAGTACCATAGTACACCCCTGTCATATAGTCTCCACCTTTACCATTATAATTGAAATTCATATTCGAATAATTAGCATGCCCCGAGAAAAATAAAATAGCACTAGACATTCTATAATTAGTTCCATCTGAAAACTTACCACGCATTATTTGATACGTAGGTTCTACAGAATAACTTGAAGAATAACCTGCACTTCCGTAATAACTCGCAGCTTGACGTGCATCACCGGAAGTATTTATATCAAACAACCCATAATTAGTACCTACAGAAAATGCCTTCTCAGTGCTTGCAGATGAAAAAACTCCTACACATAAAATAATAGAAATTAAAAATAAGCATATAATTTTTTTCTTCATACAAAATCCCCTCTCGATTTATTAATATCTATAAATTCCTATACTCACCTCAAAAAAGCATATCATCTATTTACTCTAGAGAAAGAATTAGATGACTTTATGAACCCTTGATATGTCTTTAATGAATTTACTTAATTAATATACTACAGCTCGTCGTCTTTTTTTGTCGAACCCTGTTATCGAACCACTAAAATTTTATTAATATTTTGTAATATTTTACCATTGTGTATTTCACTAATATAGACCCACACCCACTATCTAAACTCAATAAAAAAACCTGTTATTTTATCTTTTATTCTAGGAAATTAAACATATCCCATTAATGTACACAACAGCAGGTTCTTATGCTTGGTTAATTTTTATTAATTATTTATTAAAAAGCTTTTTAATATACTCCCCAACAACCCCAATAATACTATACCACCTCTACATCCCTTGAAACCACTACCCCCTATTTACTCTTTACATGCCACTACCACACACTCCACATGCCCCCCATATGGCAACATACAACTATTTATTCTTAAAAAAGTTCTATAATTTATAGTGTTGGTGGATAAGCCAGCACTAATTTTTTTCAAAAAAAGATGAGACAACTGACAAACTCTGATAAAATATAATCGCCTAACCATACTTTAAGGAGTGATGTCAAATTGTCTCATAACAATTCTATACTAAACCTATTAAATTTAAAAGATATAAATATAAATTTTATCAATGATTTTTATTCTGAAGATGTTGTTAACAATGTAATAGCCGAATTTTTTCATGCCATTTTATCTTATGTTCCTAAGGATTTTCCTAATACTAAAATAATCATTAATAAGTTCCATATAGTACAACTATTTAGTAGAAGTCTTAATAAAACTAGAATTACCATCGCTGTTTTAAACGCCAAATGAGAGAGATTGATATAATTAATTATTTACTAGATTTAAATCCCCAACTAAAGGCTTCATATGACCTATATCATAATATTAGACACTGTCTTAAGACTAAAGATACTAAACAATTAAATACTATTATATATGGGTCAAACAAACAAGTTTTTGACTATATGAAAACTTCCATCAAAACGATTAAGAAATATATGGAATACATTGAAAATGCTTTATACTATGGCTATACTAATGGTATTTTAGAAGGTATTAACAACAAAATTAAAGTTATTAAAAGGATTTCCTTTGGATATAGAAGCTTTTATCATTTAAAAAATAGGATACTTATTACCCAAAATTTAGCCACATTAAAAACAGCTTAGGGTGATTATTCAACACCCTAAGCCACTTGATTATATTGTTGAGTTTTTCTGTCTTAATTTTATAAAAATTTTTCACCAACACTAGTTGACAAAGAACCATCTTTTCTCAAAGCAAACTAGTACATTTATTAAACTAAAAAACTTCACTTACACTAATCTACCTTTGGAGCAGGATCTCCTAATAAACTAATAATACCATCAATATTATTAATTTCTTTAATATTAATTTCTTTAATATTAATATTGTTCTTTGCCCAAACCCCACTGCTACTTACCAGAAGAAAAGAAAAAACTAACATAGTTACTAATAGTTTTTTTATTTTATTCATGTTAAACGCCTCCCATTCACATTAAACTAATATTGCTATATTTTTCTGCATTAGCTAAACCTTAAAACATCCTTTAAAAATTACATTCCTACAGGTGCAGGGTCACCTAATAAGCTAATGTTAGGCTTATTAACAATAGTAGTTTCATTAATACTGGCATTATTTTTTGCCCAAACCCCACTGCTACTTACTATAAGTAAAGAACAAACTAACACCGTCGCTAATACTGCCTTTATTTTTTTCATTTTAAAGCCTCCTATCCATATTATTCATTATTTAAGGCAAAATAATCCTTTCTAACTTTCAACATATAATCTACACTTTTTTCTGTGTCTCCTGTTTTACAATAAATCTCTGCAAAGAAAATATTTAAATCATTTTCTTTTGTTTTAATCTTATTTTGTAAAATATATTTTTCAGCTATTTTTAAATGACTTATAGCTTTTTCATAATTTTCAAGAAAAACATAAGTTTGTATTAAAGTAAAATGAAATTCTATTATTAATTCTATATTATTATATTCTTCAGCTAAAGCTAATCCTTCATTTAAAACATTAAATACCTTACTAATCCTTCCAGTCTTCATATAAGCTTTTGACTTAGTTAAATATATCCATAGGGTAGAAAACTTATATACTTTAACTTTTTCCTTTAATTCTAGTGCTTTATCAATATACTTTACTGCTCTATCTATCTTTTTAGTATTTAGTAAGGTACTTGCATAGTTTTCATAAACTAAAAATAACATTTCATCATCTAACTCTTCTTTTATTTCAAGCAGTTTACCATACACCTGTTCTGCCCTTTCAAAATTAGTCATATCTCTAAAGGTATTTGCCTCCAGCAACAGTATATGTGCATTATATTTCTGTAGAAGTTTTTGATCTTTCCATTTAGTTTCTTTAAACATACTTATATGCTGTAGAGCTATATCATACCTTTTTATTTTTCGGTAACACATAATAATATTTACACTTGACTGCATTCTTATTTTCTCACCGTTAGAGATGTCGTGGTGTAGAGTGGTATTATTTGCTAAAGTATAGTTAGTTATAGCTTGCTCTATAGACATTAACATCTGATTACTCATTCCTAAACAATTATATATATTGGCAACTTGACTATAATTTTTATCTTCAATATAATAAGCCAACACCTCTGTAAACTCTTTTATGGCATTATTGTACTGATAGGTTAAGTAATTAAATTTTCCCCTTAAGAAAAGTAACTCTGACTTTTCCATTCTCAATTCCCACTTATTTACTAAACCTAACAATTTATCAAAAATAGGTGTCATTAGCTTTGCATCAATTTTTCCCGTATCTAATAATGACTGTATATACTTTAATTCTCCTTTAACTTCTTTTGTAATCCGTTCTATTTCTGTCTCCATTAAATATTCGGGGGTGATTTCTTTACCCATGTTTTTATAATATTGATTAAAGCTATCTGAAACTATTTTAGCAACACTCCAAGTTAACCCCCTCTTATTTCTTTCTATCATACTTATTAAACACTTTGAAACCTCTTCATTTGTAAGGTCGTCTTGCTTTAGACCTAAGTCTAATCGTAATTTTTTTATTTTTTCCCCTGGTGTTAGTCCCTCCATTAGATTACTTACTCCTCCCTATTTTAAATATTATATGTATTTATAATAATTTATTTAATAGTAGTTTTATTTAATATGCTTTTTTATTAATAAAATTCTGTATAAAAATATTCTATCGTAACATTTTAGTTATTATTTTATAATTATATATTAAATTTAACTTTATTTCAATAAGCAAGTTAATAATTTTCAATTTTATTCTTTGTTTCTTTAATTGCATCCCATAAACCAATTCACAAAACACTATTATGTTTTAATTATACAATGTAAATTTTAACAAAAATTTTGTGTATTTTAATATTGAAACTATGTTTTTTTATTCTATTGTATATATTACACTGATGTTTTATCAAGAAATCATGGGTTTTTTAAATTTTTATTACAATCAATAGGTTTATTATTTAACTCCCTTAATACAAAAAAACTCTACCTAAATATAGATAGAGTTCAAATATAGAGTAAAAGCTTATTATTCCCTCATAAAAATTTGTATTTTTTCTTTATCAATGGTAAATTCAATATCCTTATCAATCTTTCGTATTTCACCATCTACATTAAGAAATTTATCTTGCGTTTTAACTAAAACCTTATCAGTTTTATAGAATTTAACCTCTTTATATTTCTTATGATTGCCCTTATAAACACTAGGAAATAAAAATAATAATTTTAGTTTAGACATTTTATCAATTATACAAACATCTAATAAACCGTCTAATACACTGGCATCTGGGGCTATTTCCATACCCCCACCATAATACCTACCATTACAAACAGCCATTAGCATGACTTCTTTTGTTACAGTAACTCCATTATTTTCTATAGTAACTTCAAAGCTTTTATAACTTAATAAAACTTTTATTAATGCTAATAAATAAGCTTTTATTCCAGATAACCTTTTTTTTAACTTATTAGCACAATCAGCAATGTCTGCATCTAAACCAATAGATGCAACATTTGTAAAATACCAATTACCTGCTTTTCCTAAATCTATAGAAAAGTACTTACCATTTAGCAACAAACAAAAAGCCTCAACAGGATTAAGTGGTACATTTAAACTTTTTGCTAGATCATTTCCTGTTCCACAGGGGATAATACCAACTATTTTATTACTACCAACAAGCCCATTAATAACTTCATTAACTGTACCGTCCCCCCCTACAGCAACAATAACGTCATAAGGGAGTTTTTCAATATTACATAAAATGTGGTTAGCACCACCATCTTTAACAGTATACTTTATATCGTATTTAATATTATTTTTTCTAAGCATGTCCATCAATATAGGTTTATACTTGTTTGCTTTATTATTTCCCGCAACTGGATTAACTATAAATAAATATCTAAAAGCCCTCACTTAACTTGCCTCTTTACTACTTCTTGAACCCTGTATTTCTGTATGGTCTAATACATTTGCCTTTGCTCTTTCTAGGGCTTGAAGTTCTTCAACAGAAAGACTATAGCTAGACTTACCACTTTTTACTGGTTTAGCATAAGAATAACTTTCACTTCTTCCATGAATACCTGTAATTATAATACCATCGTTATTGTTATTTAAAAAAGCTATAGAGAAACTTAAATCACTTCCTGTATCTTGAAATGCATTATATCTGATGATCCCTACTTTTTGAACACAAAAACTTATTCTGTTATCAAGAATATCAATTTTCCTATTGATAGACTGCATATCATCATGTATTGTTTCAACTCTTGTTAAATGTTCCATTAATATGCCTTCAATATTTTTACCACTGGTGCCTTTTACTAACTTCTTATATTTATCTTTAAGATTAGAAGTTATTGCATAGTTTATAATCATTAATAATATCAATAATAAATTCAGTATTACACTACCAATGATAATTGAAGCACTGAATTCTTCAACAAATAATAGAATGTTTTCCATTAATTATCCTCCTTTTTACAATTTTAATACAACAATTACTTAGCTTAGTTTTTTAATATAATTAAATGGCTAAAAAAGATAAGGGACGCCACCGCATCCCCTACAGTTGTTGGCATATATTATTTATTGCATCAATAGATGCATCAATATCTTCTTTAGTATTAAAATAACCAATGCTAAAACGCACTGTACCTTGCTCAAAAGATCCTATGGTTTTGTGGGCATAGGGGGCACAATGAAGACCCGGTCTTACTGCAATATTAAATACTTTATCTAAAATATATGCTATTTCAGATGAATCTTCTTCTCCAATATTAATTGAAATAACTGCCGCTTGTTTTTTTGAATCCATAGGTCCATAAATAGTAACCTTATCTATTTTTTTTAATTCATCAATAAAATACTGTGTTAGTTCCTCTTCATGTTTTCTTATTTTTTCTAATCCAATATTATCAATAAATTCTATACCTTTAGCAAGTCCAGTAATTCCAGGCGTGTTGGGTGTACCACTTTCATATCGATCTGGCAACATTTCAGGTTGAACTAACTCTTCAGACTTACTACCTGTTCCACCTTCCTTAAAATGCATTACATCAAGATCATCTCTTATATATAATACACCTACCCCTTGAGGCCCTAATAATCCTTTATGCCCTGGTATTGCTAATAAATCAATGTTATGTTTTTTCACATCAATTTCATATACTCCAGCAGTTTGTGCAGCATCTACTAAAAAATATATCCCTGCCTCTTTAGCTATCTTTCCAACAGCCTCTATTGGCATTAATGTCCCCGTTACATTTGATGCATGGGTCATTACAATAAGCTTCGTATTACTTTTTATTTCCCTTCTTATCTGTTCAGAGTCAATAAAACCCACTTCATCACATTGAATAATTGTATTTTCAATATTTATTTTTTCCAATGACTTAATGGGTCTTAAAACGGAGTTATGCTCCATACTAGTTGTAATAACATGATCTCCAGCCTTTAATATTCCTTTAATAGCCAAATTCAATGACTCAGTAGCATTTGAAGTAAATATTATTTGCATAGGATTATTAATATTGAAAAGTTTTGCTAGTAATTCTCTTGTATTAAAAATAACTCTTCCTGCTTCTATTGCCATCTTATGACCAGATCTACCAGGATTAGCGCCAGAATGCCTCATTTGATTTAACATTGCTTCATAAACCACTTCAGGTTTTGGATAAGTTGTTGCAGCATTATCTAAATAAATCACAAAAATCCTCCTCGCTTTTCAAGGAACTTATATCTTAATTATACCATATTCAAATTTACTACTAATGCCACTTATTATTTATATAAATTAGATAATAATGTTTCACGTGAAACATTATTATAATATACTTAAGCCCTATCTAACAACTCAACAATTCTTTCCAAATCTTCATCACCGTAATACTCAATTTCTATTTTACCTTTTTTAGTTCCCTTATTAATAGTAACTTTAGTGCCAAATATTTTCTTCAAGTTATCTTCAATTTCCATCAATACATAATCTTTGCTCTTTTTATTGTTTTTCTTTTCACTTTTTTTACCTACATTTTTCTTTGGTTCTATCAACTCTTCAACTTGTCTAACATTTAATTTATGTTCTATAATTTGACTTGCAACAATAAACTGCTGATCAGCATCTTCTAACCTTAATAAAACACGACCATGTCCACTGCTTAAATCTCCTCGACGTATCATCTCAATAACTCTTTCATCTAAATTGAGTAATCTTAACGAGTTTGCTATATAAGGGCGACTTTTTCCCATTGCTTCTGCCAACCCTTCTTGTGTAACTTGATATACTTCAATTATATATTTGTAGGCTAGGGCTTCTTCTATAATATTTAAATCTTCCCTTTGTAAATTTTCTACTAAGGCTATTTCAATAATTTTATCATCATCATATTTTTTTACAATACAAGGTATTTCAGTCAATTGAAGTTCCTTTGCAGCCCTCCATCTTCGCTCCCCTGCAATAATCATAAAACCATTTGCCTCTTGGCTTACAATAATAGGTTGAATAAAGCCATGTATTTTTATGGACTGTGCCAAATCTAGTATACTATTGCTATCAAAATCTTTTCTTGGCTGATTAGTATTAGGATATACTTTATTGATATTTATACTTTGTACATTACCTTCTTTTATTATACTTTCTTCTGCATCTGCATTAATTTGTGGAATAAGTGCTTCTAGACCTTTTCCTAAACCTCTTTTTTTTGTTGTCATCTAGACCACATCCTCCTCTAAATCAAGAAATTCCTCTGCTAATTCTAAATAAGCTTCTGCTCCCTTAGATTTTTCATCGTAATAAATAATTGGTTGTCCGTAACTTGGAGCTTCTGCTAATCTAACGTTTCTTGGTATAATAGTTGAATATACCTTCCCTTTAAAGTAAGTCTTAACTTCATCCACTACTTGTATGGAAAGATTAGTTCTACCGTCAAACATACTTATAACTACTCCTTGTATTTGTAAAGATGGATTAATACTCTTTTTAACTAACTGTATGGTATTCATTAATTGACTAACCCCTTCAAGGGCATAGTACTCACACTGAATAGGAATTAAAACACTGTCTACTGCTGATAGTGAGTTAATAGTTAAAAGCCCCAACGAAGGAGGACAATCAATAAATATATAATCATATTCATTTTTAACTGTATTAATGGCTGTTCTTAGCTTATTTTCACGATTAACCATTCCAGCTAGTTCAATTTCTGCTCCTGCCAATTGTACACTGGAGGGTACAATATCTAAATTTTCATAATCAGTCCTTATAATGGCGGTTTTAATGTCGATCTCATTTACTATTACATCATATACTGTGTACTCCAATTTATTTTTATCAATACCAAATCCACTGGTGGTATTTCCTTGTGGATCAATGTCTATAACACAAACCTTTTTACCCCTTTGGGCAATACAAGCACTTAGGTTCACATTTGTAGTTGTTTTACCTACACCGCCTTTTTGATTGAAAATAGCCACTACTTTACTCAAATTTTATCACTCCCTTTCATTAAAGATAACTTTAACCCTATATATGTTCTACTATTTCGATATACCAATAAAATTACCCTGCTTTTATCCTTCTTTTAATATATATGTCAATAATTCTTTCAATAAAACTATAAGGGTATTTCCATTTTTCCATACTTTTCTACAATAATAAAATGTGCTACAAATAGCCCTTATATCATATAACTAACTTAATTAAAAAACAATTATGTCTTTTGTTATTTTTACTATACTTATTTTATCAATTATTCCTATAAAAAGATATATAAAAGTCCCTGACCCTTATATAAATGTTTTATAATTTTTTTGAATTTAAGGTTACTAAATTTAAAAACCATTACATACAAATATATAGAGCTTTTTAATAAATACTTAATTTAATATAAGAAACTAAGGGGGCATATAAATGCTACGTGTTATATTTTCGACTTTTATTATTGTATTTTTAGCTGAATTAGGGGATAAGACACAATTACAAACAATGTTATTGGCAACTCAATCTGAATCTGTGTGGCCTGTATTTATTGGTTCATCATTAGCACTCATACTAAGCTCCTTCGTAGGAGTTATTGCAGCTACATATATTAATAAGTTTATTAACCCTCAATACTTACAAACTGCCGCAGGTGTTATTTTTATTATTATAGGCTTTTTAACCCTATCAGGCAAATTATAATTATATTGATCAAAAAAAAACAAAAAGATTACCCATTAAAAGTAATCTTTTTTTATATGTATTTTATTTTAATTTTAATCTCAAAATCTATCCAAAGTACCTTTAACATACAAATTTAACAAACAAATATATTAAGTCTTAGGAATTTTAACTGTTACCTCTATATATTCACCTTTATCCACTTGACTAAATTCAGCATTTTCTTGCTTGTCTTTAATCGCATCATAGGCTTGCTTAATAGTATTAATATATATACGATAATTCATAAAACTTCTTATTTTTTGACTGCTTTTAGGTTCATTTTCTTGACTTATTTCCGTTAACATTGCTTGTACGACATCTTCTGTCTTTTTAACATTATAGTCATGTTTAATAATTTTTTCTAACGCCATCATCCTTAATTCATCATCCGGAAGCTTTAATAATGCCCTAGCATGCCTCTCGGTTAAGTTGTTTTCTAATAGAGCCTTCTTAATATCAGGTCTTAATCGAAGAATTCTTAACTTATTAGCGATGGTTGATTGGTTTTTCCCAATATGTATTGCCAATTCTTGTTGTGTAAAACCATGATCTTGTATTAAATTACAATAACCCTCAGCTTCTTCAATAAAATTTAAATCTTCCCTTTGTAAATTCTCTATAATGGCTAAAACAGCTGAGTCTTTATCGTTATAATTTTTATGTACTATGGCAGGAATAGTTTCCAATTCAGCTAATTTTGCAGCTTTAAATCGTCGTTCTCCTGCTATTAATTCATATTTATTTTCACCAATTTGTCTTACACTAATAGGCTGTAATATTCCATAAGTTTTTATAGATTGACTCAATTCCTCTAAACTTAGCTGAGAAAAAGTTTTTCTTGGCTGATATGGATTGGGAATGATAGAATTTATCGAAACCTCGATAATTTGTTTCTCTGCAATATTCATCGATTTAATCCCTCTCTTCTTGATTAATTCCTTTATAGTTATTCGATAAAAAAAAGTTGAGTCCTGCAAAAATATAGTATAAATAATAAATTTCATTTTACAAAAACCTACTTTTTTCTTTATAAAATTGGGTTTTTGGCAGGAGTTCCAGCTTTTCTCGGATATTTTGTCGGAGTTTGTTTAATTTTTTTAATAACTACAATACGATGGTTAATTTCACTAAAAGGTAATTGAATATCCATTTGTTCAACTACCTCTCCACCTAATACTTTAATTGCCTTATCAGCCATTTTTAGTTCATCTGTTAATAATGGTCCTTTTTGGCAGATAAAATATCCATTCACCTTTACAAATGGTAGGCAGTATTCCGCTAATACATTTAAAGACGCAACTGCTCTAGCCACTACAAACTCATACTGTTCTCTATGATTTTTATTTTGACCAAAATCCTCTGCTCTTCCGTGGGTAAACTGAACATTGTCTAATTGCAACTGACTACATACTTCCTTCAAGAAAGTTAGCCTTTTATTAAGAGCATCTAATAAATTTAGTTCAATCTTTGGCAAAAAAACCTTTAAAGGTATACCTGGGAAACCTGCCCCTGTACCTACATCTATTAACTTACCTTCATTTTTTAATTCCTTTACCTTTAAACACGTGATTGAGTCTAAATAGTGCTTTATAATGACTTCCTTTTCATCTTTTATGGCTGTCAAATTCATTTTTTCATTCCATTCAAGTAAAAGGTCTTTATAAATTAATAACTGATCAATTTGTTCTTCCCTTACTTCTATATCTAACTGTTTACAACCTTCTCTTAACATCTCACGTAAATCCATTATGCTTCGCCTCCCTTTTGTCTACGTCTTTGTTCAAGGTAGACTAACAAAACAGAAATATCAGCAGGGGAAACTCCAGAGATTCTTGATGCTTGTCCAACTGATAGCGGCCTTATATCCGTTAGCTTTTGTCTTGCTTCTAACCTTAGACCATCAATTTTATTAAAATCTATTTCTTCTGGTATCTTTTTATTCTCTAATTTCTTAAACTGATCAATCTGTCTCAATTGTTTCTCTATATAACCTTCGTACTTAATAACAATTTCACATTGCTTCTCTACATATTTAGGTAACTGACTTTCAATCTTATTTTCTATTTTTTTTATATCCTCATAAGAAACCTCTGGACGTTTTAAAAGTTCATATAAACTAATACCTGCTTTTAATAAAGTACTATCAATTTTTTCTAAAAAGGGATTAGCCACATCTGGTGAAACCGTTGCTTTCTTTAAACGTTCCATTTCCGCTTCTACTTTTTCTTTTTTATCCATAACCTTTTCATATCTTTCCTTTGTTGCTAATCCAACACTATAACTCTTTTCTGTCAATCGCAAGTCTGAATTATCCTGTCTTAAAACTAGACGGTATTCAGCTCTTGAAGTCATCATTCTATAGGGCTCATTCGTTCCTTTTGTCACCAAATCATCAATAATAACTCCTATATATGCCTCAGAACGATCCAAAATAAAAGGTTCTTTTCCTTGAATTTTTAGTACAGCATTAATTCCTGCCATTATACCTTGAGCCGCTGCCTCTTCATAACCAGAAGTTCCGTTAAACTGACCGGCACTAAATAGGTTTTCAATATGCTTTATTTCTAAAGAGGGTTTTAGTTGTGTTGGATTAATACAATCATACTCTATAGCATAAGCAGGACGCATTAGCTTAGCACTTTCTAGCCCCACCACCGAATGAAGCATTTGAATTTGTACTTCTTCTGGTAAACTAGTTGACATTCCCTGTACATACATTTCCTTAGTATCTAACCCTTCTGGCTCAATAAAAAGTTGATGGGTGGGTTTATCTTCAAAACGCACTACTTTGTCTTCTATAGAAGGACAGTACCTTGGCCCTACACCCTCCATATCGCCTCTATAAAAAGCTGACCTATGTAAGTTTTCCTTAATAATTCTTAAAGTTTCCCCTGTGGTTCTAGTCAACCAACAATCATATTGTTCTTTTTTTATTTCATCATTCATAAAAGAAAAAGGAACTATCTCTTCATCACCTGGTTGAATAGTCATTTTACTATAATCTACTGTATCAGCATGAATTCGAGCAGGTGTACCTGTTTTAAAACGTCTTAGATCACAACCTAAATTTTTTAATTTTTCCGATAAGAACATAGCAGGAAAAAGACCATTTGGGCCAGATTCATAATTAACTTCACCAATGAAAATTTTACTCTTTAGATATACCCCTGTGGCAAGGATAACTGCTTTACTATAATATATAGCTCCAGTTCTAACCATAACTCCTTTTACTAAATTATCCTCGACTACTAGATCAATGACTTCTCCTTGAATAAGATCAAGATTTTCTTCATTTTCAATGGTTTTTTTCATTTCCATTTGATATTTCATTTTATCAGCCTGCGCTCTTAAAGAATGGACTGCTGGACCTTTTGCTGTATTTAACATTTTACTTTGAATAAAAGATTTATCTATATTTTTGCCCATTTCACCACCTAAGGCATCTATTTCTTTAACTAAATGACCTTTACCTGTTCCCCCAATAGATGGATTACATGGCATCATGGCAATTGCATCTAAGGTAAGTGTAAGCATTAATGTTTTGCAACCCATTCTGGCAGCAGCTAATGAAGCTTCACATCCAGCATGTCCTCCCCCCACTACAACTATATCATATGACCCTGCATGATATTTCATCTAGAAATTCTCCTCCGTTCTAACATTATAATTATTACTTACCAATACAAAAGTTTTGGAATATATGGTCAATAAGATCTTCTCCAACTGTATCTCCAGTTATTTCACCAAGAAAATCCCATGTATTTTTAAAATCTACTTCAATGAAATCCATAGGCAGTTTATTTTTAATAGCTTGTATACCATCTTGTAAGCTTTTAAGTCCTCTTTCTAATGCATTCTTATGTCTTACATTAGTAACCATTAAACGATCTTTTGCCTTTACTTCACCTTTATATACCATTTCTTCTAAATATTCTTCTATCTTATCAATACCTGTTTCGTCAGCTAAAGATACTTTTACAATTCTTTTCTCTCCAACCAAGTCTTTTATTTTTTCCACATCAACTTTTACTGGCAAATCGACTTTATTAATCAGAACTAAAGCTTTTTTATCTTTAATCAACTGAATAATATCCATATCTTCAACTGTTATTTCTCTAGAAGCATCCAACATAAAAATAATTAAGTCAGCCTTATTAAAAAACTCCTTACTCTTTTTTACACCTATTTGCTCCACTATATCTTCAGTTTCTCTAATTCCTGCCGTATCAATTAACTTTAATGGTATTCCTTTAATATTTAAATGTTCTTCAATTATATCCCTTGTGGTACCAGGTACATCTGTAACAATAGCTCTAGATTCCCTTAGTAAAGTATTAAGTAAAGAAGATTTACCTACATTTGGCTTACCTACAATAACCGTACTTAACCCTTCTCTAATAATTTTTCCAGTATCAGCAGTTTCTAATAGATTACTTAAACTCTTTTCAATATCTATACTTTTAGCTAATAATAATTCTAATGCAATTTCATCAACATCTTCTTCAGAAAAATCTATAGAAACTTCAATATGAGCAAGCAATTCCAATACTTCATTTCTATATTTCTCAACCCTCTTAGACAAAGATCCTTCTAATTGATCCAAAGCAACATCAAAACCTTTTTCTGTCTTTGCACTAATTAAATCCATAACCGCCTCTGCTTGGGCTAAATCAATACGACCATTTAAAAACGCTCTTTTAGTAAATTCGCCGGCATCAGCCATTCTAGCACCTTGTTTCAATATTAGTTCTAATATTCTTTTTACAGGAATCATTCCACCATGACAATTAATTTCTATTATATCCTCTTTTGTATATGTATAGGGTGCATCCATATAAACTACTAAAACTTCATCAATTTTTTCACTGTTTTCAGGATTAATAATGTGTCCATAGGTTAACCTTCTAGCTGGGTAATCACTTAAACTATCACCCTTTATCGGTCTAAATATTTTGTTAGTAATTAATAATGCTTTCTCTCCACTTATTCTTATAATACCTATTCCTGCTTCACCAGGAGCAGTTGCAATAGCTGCTATCGTATCATCTAAAAACATACTTACACCTCTATCTTTATAATCTTTTATTAGAATACTATTAGTATTATAACAAATAATTGCAAATCCCATTACTTATAAAAGCTATTTTAAAATATAGTTTTACTACATTACAAAAACCCAGTAAAATGTACTGGGTTAGTTTTTATTTCTTTAAAGTAATGACTACCTTTCTATAAGGTTCGTCTCCCTCACTAAAAGTTTGAACATAGGGATTCCCTTGTAAAGCAGCATGAATTATTCTTCTTTCATAGGGATTCATCGGTTCTAGTGATACTGTTTTTCCAATTTTCTTAACTTTCCTAGCCATTTTATTTGCAAGACGGACAAGTGTCTCTTCTCTTTTTTCTCTATAGTTCTCAGTATCAATAAATACCTTTAAGTAATTATCTCTGTTTTTATTAACAACTAAGCTAACTAAATATTGTAATGAGTCTAGCGTTTGCCCTCTTCTTCCAATAATTACACCCATATTCGGTCCTTCTATGGTCATACTTAAACTATCTTTTTCAAGTTTTACTAAAATCTCAGCCTCAATATCCATTGCTGAAAGAACTTCTTTTAAGAATTTTTTTGCATCTTCTTCAGGAAGATCAATAATAGATAATTTAACTCTAGCCATTTTATTTCCTATTAATCCTAAAAACCCTTTTGTAGGTTTTTCAAGAATTTCTATCTTAACTTGTTCCCTTTTTTTATTTAATTCTTTTAATCCAACTTCAATGGCTTCATCAACAGTTTTACCGGTGGTTTCAATTAAGTTCATATTAATTAGAACCCTCCTTTGTTTTTACATAAGTTCTTGATATTAACATCTGTTGAACTACCTGAAAAGCATTACTAACTACCCAGTAAAGTGTTAACCCTGCTGGGAATCCTTTACCCCACCAAAAAATCATAACAGGAAAAAAGTACATCATAATTTTTTGAGATTGGTCACCTTTATTTGCTGTTGCTTGAGTGGCACTAGTTAAAAATGTTGTTGCTGCCGCTAATAAAGGTAAAATTAAAGGATCTGGATCAGTTAAATTTGCTAACCATAAAAAACTAGTATTTATACTAGCATAAATTTCTTCAGAACCAAATACATATAAACCAGGATTTCTTAAAACAGCAAACAAGCCAAATAAAATTGGCAGCTGTATTAATAATGGTAAACATCCTCCAAAAGGACTTACTGAATGTTCTTTATATAGTTCCATTGTTTTAATATTTAATTTTTCTTTATCATCTTTATACTTTTCTTGTAATACCTTCAACTTAGGTTGAATTACTTGTAAATCTTTCATTGACTTCATTTGTTTAAGAGTTAAAGGCACTAAACATAACTTAACTACAATAGTAAATAAAATTATAGATAACCCATAATTATTAATTAAATCATAGATTAGCTTTAGTAACATTCCTAATGGTTTTGCTAATACAGACAATTTAAAACCCCCTAGTTATTTATTTCTTTAAGGGATCATACCCTCCTGGGTGAAAAGGATGACACCTTAATAATCTCATTATCATTAAATAGGTACCTTTAAAAAACCCGTAAGTCTGGTAAGCTTCTATACTATATTGTGAACAGGTGGGGTAAAACCGACAGGTTTGTCCTTTAATTGGAGAAATCCATCGTTGATAAAATCGAATAATAAAAATACTTAATTTAACCAACCAACCCACTCCAATTACTTATTTAGTTAAATGCATTTTTTTAAACAAATGCAACATGGCACTTTCTATTTCATGATATGTAGCCTCGTTACAACCTATTCTCGCAACAAATACAATGTCATAACCATTTTTAATACGGTGATGGTTTAATCGAAAACTTTCCTTCATTAGTCTTTTTACCCGACTTCTAACTACACTTTTTCCTACTTTTTTAGAAACAGTTAAACCTACTCGATTGGATTCAGACTGATTTTTCATTATATATATAATCAATAATTTATTAGCCATAGATTTACTGTTTTTATATACCTGTCTAAATTCTCTATCTTTCTTTATTGTAGTAAATAAGTTTTGGGCCAACATAATTTTTTACCATCTCCTATAATTACAGAAAAAGGCCACAAAGTGCGGCCTTAAGCAGTCGATTAGTGCATTATGCAGTCAATCTCTTTCTGCCTTTTAATCTACGTCTTTTTAATACATTTCTACCATTTTTAGTACTCATTCTTTTTCTGAAACCATGCTCTTTACTTCTTTGTCTTTTCTTTGGCTGATATGTTCTTTTCATTTAAAACCCCCCCTTCAAGTACTTCATTAGTACTCTATCTAATCAAGTTGGATATTTTAATTAAAAAATATCTACTATAATGGTACTTAAAAATAAGAATACAAATTGATTATAACTATATTGATGTATCATGTCAAGATAAAAGCAAATCCATAATTGTGGATAGTTATATTGTGGATATGTGTTATTTTGTGGACATTTTTTTATATTTGTTGAAAATGCGATAAATATTTGATATTATATTAATACTTGTTGATAACTTTCAATAATTTATACACATTCCCCATTTTTATACACAGCATGTGGATATTAATGTGTATAACTTAAGAGTTACCCAATATTTATTAAATTATGTATTAATTTTTCAATTTTTTTTTATGTGTATAAAATAATTATTGATATTGTTGATAACTATTTTATATAATTAAAATAACCCCTTAAACAGTAGTTTATCCACATATCACTGAATAACTCTGTTAGTAACTATTAATTTTTTTATACTCTTTTTATATTCTATTTATTTGCTTTTTTTGTGGATAAATATGAGGACAACACTTTAAATAAATTATTTTAATTTATATATATCAAAATATTAGGGGGCTGTTCTATGCTTAACAACCTATCTGAGATTTGGGATAAAACTGAAAATTTGATTAAAGCCGAGCTGACAGAGGTAAGCTTCAATACATGGATAAAAACCATTGAACCTATCTCATTAGAAGGCAATCAAATTATTTTAGGTGTGCCTAACGACTTTACTAAAGGTATATTAACTACTCGTTATGTCACACTTATTAGTAATGCCATAAAACAAATTACTTCTAAAAAATATGAAATCCAATTTGTTATCCCAACTGAAGAAAACATTCAAAACATTAAAAGAGAACATATCAAATCTCAGAAACAACAATTAGTAGAAACAAACTTATCTTTAACAAATTTAAACCCTAAGTATACCTTTGATACTTTTGTCATTGGTAACAGTAATCGTTTTGCCCACGCAGCATCAGTTGCTGTATCAGAAGCGCCAGCAAAAGCTTATAATCCATTATTTATATATGGAGGCGTTGGTTTAGGCAAAACCCATTTAATGCATGCTATAGGTCACTTTATTTTAGAAAATGACCCAAAAGCTAGAGTTGCTTATGTATCATCTGAAACTTTTACAAATGAATTAATTAACTCTATACGTGATGATAGAAATGTAGAGTTTAGAAATCGTTACCGAAATGTAGACGTGCTATTAGTAGATGATATTCAATTTATAGCTGGTAAAGAAAGAACTCAAGAAGAGTTTTTCCATACATTTAATGCATTACACGAATCAAATAAACAAATTATTATTTCCAGTGACCGACCTCCAAAAGAAATACCTACCTTAGAGGATCGTTTACGTTCTAGATTTGAGTGGGGACTTATTACTGATATACAACCTCCCGATTTTGAGACTAGAATAGCAATATTAAGAAAGAAAGCACAAATGGAAAACATCGATGTACCCAATGAAGTTACTATATTTATAGCTAAAAAAATTCAGGCG
Source organism: uncultured Alkaliphilus sp. (assembly GCA_938074565.1). Lineage (GTDB taxonomy): Bacteria > Bacillota > Clostridia > Peptostreptococcales > Natronincolaceae > Alkaliphilus. The sequence continues at coordinate 45,555 of CALJEQ010000044.1, forward strand.
AATATAAGGGAATTAGAAGGGGCTTTAATAAGAATTGTTGCTTATTCTTCCTTAACTAATAGTGAAATTACTGTAGACCTTGCCAGTGAAGCCTTAAAAGAAATTTTTTCTTCTAAGCCAAAACAACTTAATATTCCTTTAATAAAAGACATCATATCTAAAAGATTTAATATTAAATTAGAAGATATTGATTCTAAAAAAAGAACTAGAGCTATCGCTTTCCCAAGACAAGTAGCTATGTATATTACAAGGGAGTTAACCGACTTATCTCTACCAAAAATAGGGGAAGAATTTGGTGGTAGGGATCATACCACTGTTATGCATGCCCATGATAAGATCTCTAATGATATAAAAGCAGATGCAAATTTAAAAGAAACAATAGAGTCTATCTGTAAAGAATTAAAGAGCGATATGTAGGTATTATTTCATTAACAATACTTTGTGTATATCCTGTTGATAGTTTTCCTCGGTTTAATTTGTTCATTTTTGTGGATAAATTAAACCTTCTTTTGCACAAGTTATGCACACCTGTCCAATAACAACTGCAATGTATTAAATCATTTATTAACAAATTAACAGGCCCTATTACTATTACTACTATTTATTTATATTATTTATTTATAAAAAAGCATAGGAGGTTATCCACAATGCGCTTTATTTGTACTCAAAAAAATCTATTAAACAGCATATCTATTGTACAAAAATCTGTATCTTCTAAAACTACTTTACCTATACTTAAGGGAATATATTTAGAAGCTACTATGAATCAATTAAAACTTATTGGAACTGACTTAGAAATAGGAATAGAAAGTATAATTGAAGCAGAAGTACAAAAAGAAGGTTCTATTGTAATAGATGCCAGACTTTTTAGTGAAATAATAAGAAAGTTACCAGATTCAAGTGTAGAAATCTCTATAGAAGAAAATAATCAAGTACTTATAAAATGTAAGAGTACAGAATTTAATATTCTAAGTCAAAACGCAACTGATTATCCAGAATTACCAGTAATAGAAGAAGAACAAACCTATGAAATTCCACAAGAATTATTTAGAAATATGATCCGACAAACAGTATTTGCTACTTCTCAAGATGAATCTAGACCGATATTAACTGGTGTGTTAGTTGAAATTGAAGATGAAAGATTGAATATGGTGGCATTAGATGGTTATCGTTTAGCATTAAGAAGAGGAAAAATTAAAGCACAAGACACATATAAAGTTGTTATACCAGCAAAAACATTAAACGAAATTAGTAGAATTATGAACATGGATGAAGATGAACCAATTAAAATAGCATTAACCGATAATCATGGATTATTTACAATAGGAAATACAAAATTAGTATCTAGATTATTGGAAGGCGAATTTATCAATTACAATCAGATACTACCAAAAGAATATAAATCAAGAATTAAAGTTAATACTAAAAGTTTTTTAAACAGTATAGAAAGAGCTTCATTATTAGGCAGAGAAGGTAAAAGTAATTTAGTAAAGTTTACAATAAGTGACGATAAAATGATCATTACATCTAATTCAGAACTAGGAAACGTATATGAAGAAGTGGAAATAGAGTTAGAAGGAAATGATTTAGAAATTGCTTTTAATTCAAAGTATTTTATTGAAGCGTTAAAGGTAATAGAAGATGATGAAATATTCCTAGATTTAACTTCAAATATTAGTCCAGGAATTATAAAAACTGTGCATAACGATAATCATGTATATCTTATATTACCAGTAAGATCCCATTAACTTAATTAACCCAGCCTCCCGCTGGGTTTATATTTTTCAATAATACAAAAGCTAAATAAAATGATTAAAATATTAGGAGGTTTTATAATGGCTACAAAAATTAAAATTCAAGACGAATTTATTAAATTAGATTCTTTATTAAAGTATAGTAGTTCAGTTGGAAGTGGTGGAGAAGCAAAACTAATGATTTTAAGTGGAGAAGTAAAAGTAAATGGAAAAATAATAACACAACGGGGTAAAAAAATTAGAAAAGGTGACATTGTACAGTTTGGCGATTTAAAAATAGAAGTAGAGTAGTAAAAACATAGGATGAAGAATAGGAGGAGAAAAAATGTTTGTAGAAGAGATAAAAGCAATTAATTTTAGAAATTATGAAGAATTACATTTACAACTTCATCCTAGATTAAATATTTTTGTTGGAGAAAATGCTCAAGGTAAAACTAATATTATAGAAATGTTATATTTATCAGCTATGGGTAAATCCTTTAGAACCAGTAAAGATCAAGAAATGATAAAAATTAATAAACAACAGACCTACACTAAGATTTCTGTTAACAAAGTTTCTGGTAATACTACTATAGAAATTAGATTGGATGCAAGTCAAAAAAAGAAATTAAAAGTTAACCAAATACCCTTAGTAAAATTAGGAGAGTTGTTAGGTAATTTGAACGTTGTTATCTTTGCGCCAGATGATTTGAAAATTGTTAAAGGTGGACCAGGTGAACGTAGAAAATTTATTGATAATGAAATATGTCAAATTTATCCTAAATACTATTATACCCTTAATCAATATAATAGAATTCTTCAACAAAGAAATAAGTTATTAAGGGAAAATAGGGGTAAAAGAGTAGATCTTGAGATATGGAATCAACAACTGATAGATACAGGAACCACCATCATTACATATAGAAAAAAATTTATAAAGAGAATAGGAATACTAGCAAAATTGATGCATCGAAAAATAACAGAAGAATTGGAAACATTAGAAATACAATACGAAAGTAGTGTACCATTTAAAGAAAAAGACGATGTAAAAGAAATAGCAGAAAACTTTGCAAAAAAATTAGAAGAAAACAATAACATGGAGTGGAGAAGAGGACTAACATTAGTAGGACCCCATAGGGATGAACTCTTGTTTAAAGTTAATCAAATGGATGTAAAAAACTTTGGATCTCAAGGTCAACAAAGAACAGCAGCACTATCAATAAAGCTTGCAGAATTAGAATTAATAAAAGGCGAAGTGGGAGAATATCCAGTTCTTTTATTAGACGATGTAATGAGCGAGTTGGATATAAAAAGACAGAATTATTTAGTTAATAATTTAAAGAATGTACAAACTTTCATTACAACTACCATGATTAATCAACTCAATACCACAAATATTGAAAATAGAAAGGTTTTTTATGTTTCTCAAGGAAATATAAGAAAAAGTGACTAATTTATAAAAAAAACTTGTTACTGTCTTTTATTCATGTAAAATTAAGGTTATAATATAGGAATGGAAAAAAATAAATGAGGTGATTAAGATGTTTCTTCATCTAGGGGGAGAGGTAATGGTACCTACAAAGGATATTATTGCCATTTTTGATATTTCATCCACATTAAAATCGAAAAATAGCCAATACTTTTTAGATGTTTGCAAAGAAGAGGGATTTGTTCAAAAAATAGTTCAAGAAGACCCAAGATCTTTCGTTATAACAGAAAAAGTAGAAAGATCAGTTAAAAAGGGAAAAAAGAGCAGGAAAACGGTAATTTATTACTCTCCTATCTCTGCATTAACTTTACAAAAAAGAGCGGGTTTTATAGATGATATAGATAAATTCTAATCTGCTAGGCATTTTGTTACGGTTTGTAACTCCGAGACATTGTTGTCAGCAGATTATTTGTGTAATCGTAATAAGATTAATATCATTTCAAGTTTTAAGTAGGAGGTAGTAAAATGGAAAATAATATACAGGAGTATGGAGCCCAACAAATACAGGTATTAGAAGGTCTTGAACCAGTTAGAAAAAGACCTGGTATGTATATAGGTTCAACAGGCCCTAAGGGATTACATCATTTAGTGTATGAAGTAGTTGACAATAGTATTGATGAGGCGTTGGCTGGATTTTGTGACGAAATAATAGTGACTATATTAAAAGATAATGCTATTAGAGTTATAGATAATGGTAGAGGTATACCAATTGAAATCCATCCTAAAACAGGTAAATCAACACTAGAAACAATAATGACCGTTCTACATGCTGGGGGAAAGTTTGGCGGTGGAGGTTATAAAGTATCAGGTGGACTACATGGGGTAGGTGTTTCTGTAGTAAATGCTTTATCAGAATTCCTTCAAGTAGATGTCCATTTAAATGGCAAACATTATAGGCAAAATTTTGAACGGGGTAATCCTTTATCAGATGTTCAAGTTATCGGTGAAACAGAAGAAAGAGGAACAACTACACTATTTAAACCTGATCCACAAATTTTTGAAGAAACAGAATATAAATATGAAACATTAGAATATCGTCTAAGAGAATTAGCATTCTTAAATAAGGGAATAAAAATTGTTTTAAGAGATGAAAGAGAAGGAATGGAAAGAGAAAGTAAATTCCATTATGATGGAGGACTTATAGAATTTATAAAGCATTTAAATAAAAATAAAGAAAATGCCCATGAAGAAGTGGTGTATTTTGAAAAAGAAAAAAATGATGCTGTAGTGGAAATAGCATTACAATACACTGAAGCTTATACAGAAAATATTTTTAGTTTTGCTAATAATATTAATACACAAGAAGGTGGAACTCATCTTATTGGTTTTAAATCTGCATTAACAAGAGTTGTTAATGATTATGCCAGAAAAATAGGAGCATTAAAAGAAAAAGATGTAAACTTATTAGGGGAAGACATTAGAGAAGGGCTTACAGCAATTGTCTCAGTAAAATTGACTGATCCACAATTTGAAGGCCAAACCAAAACTAAACTAGGAAATAGTGAAATAAGAGGTATTGTAGAAACTGTTACCAATGAAAACTTAGAAGCATTTTTAGAAGAAAATCCCAGTGATGCAAGATTAATTATAGAAAAATCATTAAAAGCACAAAGGGCAAGGGAAGCTGCAAAAAAAGCAAGGGAGCTAACTAGACGTAAGGGTGTATTAGAAAACACTTCTTTACCAGGTAAATTAGCTGACTGTTCAGAGAAGGATCCAGCATTAAGTGAAATTTACTTAGTTGAGGGAGATTCAGCTGGTGGAAGTGCTAAACAAGGTAGAGACCGTGCCACTCAAGCCATTTTACCACTAAGAGGTAAAATATTAAATGTTGAAAAAGCACGTTTAGATAAGATACTAGGTTACAATGAGATAAGATCAATGATTACGGCATTTGGTGCAGGTATCGGAGCGGATTTTGGTATTGAAAGATTAAGATACCATAAAATAATTATTATGACGGATGCCGATGTGGATGGGGCTCATATACGGACATTATTATTAACCTTCTTTTTTAGATATATGAAACCTTTGGTTGAATTAGGTCATATTTATGTTGCACAACCACCTTTATATAAGGTGAAGAAAGGTAAGAATGAGTATTATGCTTACTCAGAAAAAGAATTGAATAAAAGACTAGATGAATTAGGTAGAGATACAAAAGCAGATATTCAGAGATACAAAGGTCTGGGAGAAATGAATCCTGAACAGTTATGGGATACAACAATGGACCCATCAACAAGAACTTTACTACAAGTTACAATTGATGATGCAGCAGCAGCCGATGAAATTTTTACTACCTTAATGGGTGATAAAGTAGAACCAAGAAGAGAATTCATTGAATTAAATGCAAAATATGTTAAGAATCTAGATATATAATTGGGGGGATAAATAATGAGTGAAATAAATGACAGGATTGTCCCTATAGGTATAGAAGATGAGATGAAGAAATCCTATATAGATTATGCCATGAGTGTAATTGTAGGACGAGCTTTGCCAGATGTTAGAGATGGGCTAAAACCAGTTCATCGTAGAATACTATATGCTATGAGTGAGTTAGGATTGACTCCTGATAAACCTCATCGTAAGTCTGCCCGTATTGTTGGTGACGTTTTAGGAAAGTACCATCCCCACGGAGATACAGCTGTTTATGATGCAATGGTAAGAATGGCACAAGACTTCTCAACAAGATACCTTTTAGTAGATGGACATGGTAATTTTGGTTCAGTAGATGGTGATAGTGCAGCAGCAATGCGTTATACAGAAGCAAGGTTATCTAAAATTTCAATGGAAATGATTAGAGACATCCATAAAGAAACGGTTGATTATATACCTAACTTTGACGATACATTAAAAGAACCTTCGGTACTACCAAGTAAGTATCCAAACTTATTAGTTAATGGTTCTAATGGTATTGCTGTAGGAATGGCAACTTCAATTCCTCCACATAATTTAGGAGAAGTAATAGATGGAGTTATTGAAATTATTGATAATCCAGAAGCTGAAATAGAAGATTTAATGAAACATATAAAAGGGCCAGATTTCCCAACGGGAGCTTCTATAATGGGAAAAGAGGGCATAAAAGAAGCCTATCGAACAGGTCGAGGAAAAGTCAAAGTAAGAGCTGTTGCTGATATAGAAGAAATGAAGAATAACAGACAACAAATAATAGTTACAGAAATTCCATACCAAGTTAATAAAGCAAGATTAATCGAAAAAATTGCAGAATTAGTAAGGGACAAGAAAATTGAAGGAATCTCTGACTTACGAGACGAAAGTGATCGTAAAGGAATGCGTATCGTTATTGAGTTAAAAAGAGACGCAAATGCTAATGTAGTTTTAAATAAATTATATAAACATTCACAAATGGAAGATACTTTTAGTATTATTATGATTGCCTTAGTTAATGGACAGCCAAAAGTTTTAAATATAGGAGAGATACTAAGACATTATATAGAACATCAAAAAGACATTATTACTAGAAGAACACGTTTTGACTTGCAAAAAGCAGAAGAAAAAGCTCACATATTAGAAGGTTTAAAAATTGCTTTAGATCACTTAGATGAAGTAATTAGTCTAATTAGAAGTTCTGAAAATGCACAAATAGCTAAAAGTGGATTGATAGATAGATTTAGTTTATCAGAAAGACAAGCTCAAGCCATTTTAGATATGAGGTTACAACGATTAACTGGTTTAGAAAGAGATAAGATTGAAGCAGAATATCAAGACCTATTAAAGCTAATTAGAGAATTAAAGGAAATATTAGAAAATGAGAGTTTAATTTTAAGTATAATAAAAGAAGAACTAATAGAAGTTAAAGAAAAGTTTAATGATAGACGTAGAACAGAGATTGCAATCGATGAAGGCGAAATTAATTTTGAAGACCTAATTGATGAAGAAGATGTTGTAATTACTTTAACTCATTTTGGTTATGTAAAGAGATTACCACTGGATACATATAAAAGCCAGAAACGAGGTGGCAAAGGTATATCTGGATTGACCACAAGAGAAGAAGACTTTGTAGAAAAGCTAATTATTACATCTAGTCATAATTACCTACTATACTTTACAAACAAAGGAAGAGTATATAAGCTTAATGCTTATGAAATACCAGAAGCTAAAAGACAAGCTAAAGGAACAGCTATTGTAAATCTAATTCAATTAACGCCAAACGAAAAAATAGCTGCTATCATACCAATGAGTAAAGGTAGTGAAATACAATACTTAGTTATGGCAACTAAAAAGGGTATTATTAAAAAGACACAGTTAAGTCAGTTTGAAAATACAAGAAAATCTGGCTTAATAGCAATTAACATTAGAGAAGATGATGAATTAATTAGTGTAAGGTCTACAAATGAAAATCAAGAGATTATATTTGTAACTTCAAATGGAATGGCTATTCAATTCAATGAAAAAGAAGTAAGAGATATGGGAAGAACTGCTATGGGGGTTAAGGGAATTAACCTATCAAAAAGTGATGTAGTAGTAGCAATGGAAGTTACAGATGAGTCAAAAGACCTTTTAGTAGTAAGCGAAAAAGGTTTTGGAAAAAGAACAGACCTAAAAGAATACCGTGTACAATCAAGGGGCGGTAAAGGTGTTAAAACTTACAATGTAAATACTAGAAGTGGAAGCCTTGTAGGAGCAAAAATTGTAAATAACGATGACGATGTACTCTTAATTAATAACGATGGAACAGTTATACGTCTGGAAGTAAAAGATATATCAAAAATGGGTAGAAATACCAAGGGTGTTACTTTAATGAAAACTCAGTCAGAGCAGAAGATTGTTTCTGTGGCATTAATTCCAAAGCATGATGAAGAATTAGAATAAATAATAAAATAAAAAAGAAAACAAAAGGGAAACAACCTTTTGTTTTCTTTTTTTGATATAATGAATAAAGATAATATATTTTAATTTTGTAAATTACTTAACTTTTAATTTAGAAATAAATAATATTAAGGAGTCTGAATTTAATGTTTAATTATAATTTTTAAGGGTAACATTAAAACATAGAGTCCATCCAGTAAGAGGGGGTAATAAATTATATGTCGTTAATAATTGAAAAATACTACTATGAAGAAAAAAAACAATGGAGTGTCAGCTTAATAGGGGAAGTGGATATCTATACAGCAGGACAGTTAAAAGAAACTTTTATTAAGCTAATTGAAGAAAAAAAAGAAGATATTAAAATTAATGCTGAAGAATTAGATTACATTGATAGTACAGGGCTAGGAGTATTAATAGGTGCTTTAAAGCGGTTAAAACAAGAAAATAAAGATATTATTCTATTTAATGTTAAACCAAGTATTAAAAAATTGCTAAACATCACTGGTTTAGATAAAATATTCATTATTGAGGGGTGAAATTTATAACATTATGATTAATGTAAAGGAGCAAAAATATATGAGTAAAAAAAATAATGATGAAATAAAATTATCTATACCCAATAAACCTGAATATGTTAGCGTAGTTCGTTTAACAGTAACATCTATTGCTAATCGTATGGGATTTGATATTGAAAAAATAGAAGATATCAAAGTAGCCGTGGCGGAAGCATGTACAAATGCAATAACACATGGTAAAAATGAAGAAGATAATTTTTTAGTAGATTTTATAATGGAGGAAGACAAACTAGTTGTAAATGTCAGTGATAATGGTAGAGGTTGTACTACCCTTAATGAAATTAAAAATCCTGATTTAGATCATCTTAATCATGAAAAAGAAGGAGGGTTAGGAATTTTTATAATACGTTCACTAATGGATAATGTACAAATAATATCAAACCACGGTAGTGGTACGATTATTTCAATGACAAAGTATATGGGGGAGGATCACTAATGAGAAACGTAGCAAAAGCTACTGAATATTCTAAAGAGACTCAAACCCTTAAAAATAAAAATGAAAAAGAATTGTTTAGAGAATATTCCAGTGATAGACAACTAATGATTAGAAACGAATTAATAAACAGACATCTTTATATTGCTGAAATCCTCTCTAAAAAATTCGTTAATAAAGGAATTGAATACGAAGACATATATCAAGTTGCATCTTTAGGATTAATCTATGCTATAGAAAGATTTGATATAGATAAAGGATTTGAATTTTCTAGTTTCGCTACACCAACAATAATAGGCGAAATAAAAAAATATTTTAGAGATAAGGGTTGGTCTATTAGAGTACCCAGGAGAATGCAAGAATTATCTAAAAAAATAAATGGAGCTAAAACAACGTTACAACAAAAACTTCAAAGGACCCCACAAATCAAGGATATTGCAGAATTTTTAGAGTGTACAGAAGAAGAAGTAATAGAAGCTATGGAAGCAAGTCAAGTTTATACACCTAAATCATTGGATGTAACCTATGATAATGATGGGGAAGATAAAGATGTACAATTAATGGATTTAATAGGTGAGAATGATAAGCGTTTTGATTTAATAGAGAACAAAGATTTTCTACAAAAAGCTATGGAAAAATTAAATGAAATAGAGAAAAAAGTAATGAAGGATAGATTTTTTAACGAAAAAACACAAATGCAGGTGGCAGATGAATTACAGGTATCACAAATGACTGTTTCAAGGATGGAAAAGAAGATTATAGAAAAATTTAGAAAAGAATTAGATAGGATTAATTAAAGAAAAATTGAAGTATTTATACTTTGATTTTTTTTATGTTTAATAAACTATTATCTAGAGTTATTTCTTATTTCGGGTTGTTAAGACAAAATAAATATATTGGATAACTTAAAAAAATATGATAAAATATTTTCGATAACATTTTAGTAATTTTCGGAGAAGAGTGATGAAATGGAAAAAAATCAAACTATTACAATTAGAGATGTAGCAAAAAGAGCGGGCGTATCAGTTAGTACAGTTTCCCGTGCTTTTAATGACTATAAAGATATTAATGAGAATACTAGAGCTAAAATATTTAAAGTAGCAGATGAAATGGGTTATGCACCAAGCTTATTAGCGAGAGCAATGCGTTCTAACCAAAATAATCGAGTTGGAGTTGCCATCGAGGATTATGACGAATCAGCACCTCATCATTCTTTTATATACAAAATGATAATGGGATTTCAGAAGGTGGTATTAGAATTAGGCTATGAAATGGTAGTATTATCTGATATTTCAAAAAGATATAAGGATAGCTTAAATAGTATCTTAAAAGAAAATAATCTAGATGGTGTTTTTGTGATAGGTTTAAAGCTTAGTGATGAAATTTATAAACAAGCAGAAAAAGGAGAAGTTCCTTGTGTTTTGTTTGATATACCAATTAGAAATAAAAAAACAGGATTTGTTGGGGTTGACAACCAAAAAGGGGCATTATTAGCAGTTAATCACTTAATTAGTAAAAATCATAAAAAAATAGGATTTATTAATGGACATAAAGATGCTCAAGTTAGTTATGAAAGACTTGATGGATATTATCTATCGTTGATTAAGAATGATTATACAATTGATAAATCATTAATAGAATATGGTGATTTTACTAAAGAGAGTGGTAACCTCAAAACAAAAGAGCTTATACAGAAACATCCTGATATTACAGCTATTTTTTGTGCCAGTGATTTAATGGCAATAGGAGTTATAGAGGCATTAAAAGAAATAGGCAAAAAGGTTCCACAAAATATTGAAGTTATTGGATTTGATGATATAGAACTTGCATCTTATGTAACACCTAAATTATCAACAGTAAGACAGGATACCTATGTAATTGGATCTTCTGCGGCTACTCTATTAATAAATATAATAAAAGGTCAACAGATTAATCAAGCCACAGTTGAACCACAATTGATTTTAAGAGAATCTACCAAAAACAATTAAAAACAATTCAATAATATAAATATAAGATTGTTGTTGATAGCAATAATCAATAAAAACGTTTTCGATATAACGAAAGCATTTTCGGAAATAAATGTAAAATATTAGTTTCCGAAAATGCTTTCGTTTTTGTTTGTTTTTATTTATTAACCGATTGCCTGTGACAACAATTGTTTATTTACAACGTATTGATGAAAATCATTTAATAATATAAAATATATTAATTTATAATATTGAAAATACTAAACTAATGATGTATAATAAAAACAAGTGAAAACGATACCAAAAACTTTTCAAAAATAATACGAAAACAATAGAGGAGAGTTGTTTAGAAATGAATCAATTGTGGGAGATAAATCAGAATAATTATGATTCAAAAATAAATAGAAAAAAAGAAACAGTATTTACATTAGCCAATGGGTACCGTGGAATTAGAGGAGCTATCGAATTTTCAGATATAGGGGAACGAGGCAATTATATAGCAGGTATATTTGATAAAAGTGAAGCTCAAGTAACGGAAATTGTAAATTGTCCAGATCCATTGGTGTTAAACTTATATGTTGAAGATGAATCTTTAAATATAGAACAGTGTGAGGTAGTAGAATTTAACCGTACATTAGATATGAAAGCAGGAGTTCTATATACTGATCTACAAATAAAAACACCTAAAGGCAAAATAACGAAAATAGAAACAAAACGTTTTGTAAGTCGTAATAATGTACATAGATGGGGAGCTCAATACTCTATTACTCCATTAAACTATTCAGGAAAACTATTTATTGAAAACGTTATTAATGGAACAGTGACCAATAGTATGTTAGATCCTTTCCATAAAACAAAACATTTCAATATAGAAGAAATTAGTGACCTTAAACCAGGAATAGCCTTACAATCTATTACAAGAGACGATAGAATAAGCATGATTGAAGGTACTGTATTAAAAGGAATAAGTGAAGATGGAAACTTCCTTAAAAATCGAAAGTTTAGAGCCTTTGGAGAAACAGCAAGAGAGATTTATGAAGTTTTTGTTAACGAAAATAAAACTTATACACTTGAAAAGTATGGAGTTACATACACATCAAGAGATACAGATGATAAGTTATCTAATGTATTAAAAGAAGATATATGGCAATTTATAGATGGTGGATTAGAAAGCGAATTAAACCTACATATAAACGAATGGAATAAATTATGGGAAAACATGGACATTGTAATTGAGGGAGATGATCTTGCTCAGCAAGGATTAAGATTTAATATCTTCCATCTATCCTCAATGGCATACAGTGGAGATGAACGTATTAGTATAGCCGCAAAAGGATTACATGGTGAAGGTTATAAAGGACACGTGTTTTGGGATACAGAAATCTTTATGCTTCCTTTCTTTGTTTATACTAATCCTGAAGTAGCCAAGTCTTTATTATTATATAGATATAACTTATTAGAAGGTGCTAAAAAGAATGCTGTTAACAATGGATATAAAGGTGCACAATACCCATGGGAATCTGCCAGTGATGGATTAGAGGTAACACCTAAATGGGGAATTGATTATGATGGAAATCCTGTTAGAATCTGGACAGGAGATGAAGAGTTCCATATTAATGCAGATATTGCTTTTGGAATTTGGGAATATTATCGTACTACAAAAGATAAAGATTTTCTTCAAAATTATGGGCTTTTAATATTCTTTGAAACTGCAAAGTTTTGGGCTAGTAGAGTGGAATATAATAAAGAACTAGATCGTTTTGAAATTAACAGAGTTATAGGTCCAGATGAATTCCATGAACATGTGGATAACAACTTCTATACAAACTATTTTGCAAAGTGGAATATGAAAAAAGCAGTAGAATTAGTAGATTGGATTAAACAAGAAGACAATAGTATTTTTGAAAGACTTTGTGTTGAAGTAGGATTAAACGATAGTGACTTTGATCAATGGAAAAATATTATCAACAAAATATATATTCCAGTTGATGAATCTAAAAATCTAATTGAACAATTTGAAGGATACTTTAAATTAAAAGATATACCAATTACTGAATATGATGAAAATCAAATGCCAGTTTGGCCAGATTTTCAAGGTTATAAGTTAGATGAAACACAATTATTAAAGCAACCGGATGTTATTATGCTTTTATTATTACTAGGTAGTGAATTTGATGATATTACAAAAAAGGCAAATTACCGATACTACGAAGCTAGAACAATGCATAAATCATCTTTAAGTCCATCAATGTATTCAATTATGGGACTTTCTGTAGGAGATACAGAGAATGCATATAAGTATTTTATAAAGACAATCATGACTGATTTAGAAGATAATCAAGGTAACACTGAACATGGTATACATGCAGCATCAACGGGAGGTTCTTGGCAAAGTGCTGTATTTGGATTTGGTGGTTTGTACATAGATGAAGAACAAGAAATTTGTTTTTCACCTTGGATTCCAGAAAATTGGAACACATTAAGTTTTAATGTTAATTGGAGAAATAGTATTGTAAATGTTACTATTACACAAAATGACGTAAAAATAAGTTCAACAGGTACCACTACTGTAAAGGTTTATAACAATTCTTACACCATTAATCCAGTAGATACAACTGTCATTTCAAGAAACAATTAGTTTGAAATTTCCATATTATACAATTATGGAATATTAATAAAAAATTAAATACTAAATAAGGGGGATTTACAATGAAAAAAATGGTTAGCTTATTATTAATCTTCATGCTAACACTAGGTTTATTAGCAGGTTGTGTACAAAAAGAAGAAGCAACAACAGAAGATGTAAAAGAGAATAAAGAAGAACAAGTTACAATAGCATTAGGATGTTGGGGGTCTTCACCAGCCGAAACAGAATTATTAGATAATCAAATTGCAGAGTTTAATAAGACTTTCCCTAATATTAAAGTTGAAAAACAAGTAATTACTGGTGACTATAACGAGCAAATGCAAGCTAACATTGCTGCTAAATCTGAGCCAGATGTATATTACTTAGACGTATATCAAGCACCAAACTTTATTGAAAGAGGAGTTATTTTACCTCTAGATGAGTACATAGACAAAGGTGATTTAAAAGATTTTGAAGATAATCTATTAGCAGGTTTTACAAAAGACGGAAAAGTATACGGTCTTCCAAAAGATTACAACACTTTAGCATTATTCTACAACAAAGATATGTTTGAAGCAGCTAATAGTGAAGTTCCTACAACTTGGGAAGAATTAAGAGCAGCTGCTAAAGCTTTAACTACAAGTGATGTAAAAGGTATTACTTTAAGTAATGATGCAGCTAGATTTATCCCGTTCATCTACCAAGCAGGTGGAGACATATTTGATGGTAATAGTATAGTATTTAATACAGAAGAAGCTGCAAAAGGTTTAGACTTCTATTATTCTTTAATTAAAGATGGTTATGCAGATACACCTCAAAATCTAGGTGTGGGTTGGAATGGAGATGCTTTAGCACAAAAGAAATCAGCTATGGTAATTGAAGGTGGATGGATGATTCCTTTCATGGCAGATGCTGCACCAGACGTAAACTATGGTATTGCAAAATTACCAAAGGGTGACAAAGAAGGAGATTTAGCCTTTACAGTTGCTTATGTAATGAGTAGAAACACTAAACATCAAGAGGCAGCAGCAGAAGTTATTAAGTTCTTAACAGGAAAACAAGCTCAAGAAATGGTTGCTGAAAGTGGATTAGCTATTCCTACAAGAAAATCTATTTCAAGCTTATATACTGATAAATATCCAGAAAGAAAGCCTTTAGTAGATATGGTAGAGTTTTCAAAAGTATACCAATTTGGTACTGATAGTGCTAAAATTTTAGATCAATTAAACCAAGCTGGCGAAAAAATTCAATTTGGAAATGTTTCAAATGCCAAAGCGGCTTTAGAAGAAGCAGCAGCAGCGTTAAATTAATAAGAGATTAATTAAAAACAGGAAACAGAAATGTTTCCTGTTTTATACAAAGAGGTGAAAAAAATGGCAACTAATTTAATTAAATCCAAAACTCCTCCAAATAAAAGAAAAATCTTTTTTGTAAAAAGAGAAACACTGGACGGATGGTTATTTGTCCTACCTGTTGTTATATTAACGCTAGTTTTTTTAATTGGCCCAATTTTAGTAGCTTTTATGTTAAGTTTTAAAGAATACTCTTTTTTAGATGCAGGTACTATGTTTGATGCTAAGTGGGTTGGTTTAAGTAATTATACAGATATTTTTAAAGACAAGATTTTTAGAAAAGCACTACTTAATACATCCATATACTCTTTAGGAGTAGTGCCTATTCAGTTAACATTAGCTTTATCATTGGCTTTGGTGGTTAATTCAAAAATAAAAGGCAAATCCTTTTTTAGAACTGCTTATTATATTCCAACACAAACATCTACAGTGGCAGTTGCAGTAATGTTCTTGTTTATATTTAAAAGTGATGGACTTTTAAATAAATTTTTAGGTATTTTTGGTTTGCCTGCTTATTCGTGGCTAAATGATGTAAGGTTTGCACTGCCATCTATTATGACAATGGCAATATGGTCTTCCATAGGTTTATATATGGTAATATTTTTAGCTGGATTACAAGAAATACCAGACTCATTATATGAAGCAGCAAATATTGATGGTGCTAATAAATGGCAAAGTTTTTGGTTTGTTACCTTTCCAATGCTTAAAGAAACCTTTTTCTTTAACTTAGTTGTTTCAATGATTGGTACGTTTCAAGTTTTTGATCAAGCCTACATTGTTTCAAATGGTAATGGGGGGCCTTTAAATTCTACAATGACAATGGTTTTATACTTATATAGAACAGGTTTTAGAGAATTTAAAATGGGATATGCCAGTGCAATTGCCTTTGTATTAGCTATTATAATATTTATTTTAACTTTGGTTCAGAAAAAATTATTTGGTGAAGAAAATCAAATGTAGGAGGTGGATAAGATGAAGAAGATAAAAATTACAACAATATTATTCTATGGCTTTGCTATCTTTTATGCTTTAATTGCTTTAGGTCCTTTTGTATGGAGTGCTATTACTTCGTTAAAACCAACCAATGAAGTTAATCAATTTGCAGTTGATTTTTCAACCTTATCCTTTAAAAACTACATTTTTTTATGGAATAAGTTTCCGTTTGCAAAATGGACAATGAACAGTATTTTAGTAGCATCTATTGTAACATGTGGCAACTTATTATTTAATTCCATGGCTGGATATGCTTTAGCAAGAATTAATTTTCCTGGTAAAAAAGCTATTTTAATGGCTATTTTAGGTTTGATGATGATTCCAGGGCAAGTGGTTATGGTTCCTACTTTTATTTTACTTACTAAACTAGGATGGATTAATAGTTATAAAGGGTTAACAATACCATTTTTATTTAGCCTTTTTGGTATATTCCTAATGCGACAATTTTTTTTAAGCATACCAAAATCTATTGAAGAGGCAGCAACTATCGATGGTTTAAGTCGTTTTGGTATTTTCTTTAGGATTGTACTACCAATGGCAAAACCAGCATTTACAACACAGTTTATATTAATGTTTAATGGTAACTGGAATAGTTTTCTATGGCCAAGTTTAATTGCAAGAAAAGAAACTATGTACACTTTACCAGTTGGATTAAACTCATTCTATGGGCAGTATTTTCAGTTTTGGGATCAAGTTTTGGCGGGAGTAATGATCCTATCTATTCCTGCAATAATTATTTTCTTATTCTTCCAAAAGAATTTTATTCAAGGAATTAGTACAAGTGGAATGAAAGAATAAATTATAAAATTGTATACAAGTTAATGGGTTAGTGGACGTTTCATTAGTTTAAGTTATATAAAATAGAGTTTTAGTTTTGATGAGGAATACAATGGGGGGATAAAATTGCTGGACATTAATAAAGAATTAGATGGAGAAATAGACGTACTAACAATAGGTGAAATATTGGTAGATTTTATATCTACAGATTATGTTTCAAACTTGGGAGAGTGTGAACAATTTACACGTTTTTTTGGAGGATCACCCGCCAATATTGCTATCAATCTTAGTAATATGGGTAAAAAAGCAGCTATTATAGCTACAGTAGGAAAAGATGATATAGGAAATTTTTTAGTTGATACCCTAGATAAAGCAGGAGTAATCGTAGAAGGTGTTAATCAAAGCCTATCAAATCAAACTAGTTTAGTATTTGTATCAAAAAGTAAAGAAAATCCAAGTTTTATAGCTTATCGTGATGCTGATAAACATATTGAATACACACAAAAATATGAAGAACTTATTGATAAAGCAAAAATAATTCATTTTACAGCATGGCCTATTTCCCATGAACCAGCTAGAACAACTATGTTAAAAATTATTGAAGTAGCTAAGAATAAAAATAAAATTATTTCATTTGATCCAAACTATCGACAAGTATTATGGGAAGGAAAGCAGGAGGGAGTTACTTTTATTAAAAGTATTCTGAAGGATATAGATATTGTCAAACCTTCATTGGATGATGCATATCATATCTTTGGAAAAGCTTCCGAAGCAGATTATATAGAAATGTTTTTAAAACTGGGGGCAAAAACGGTAATACTAACATTAGGAGAAGATGGGCTTATTTACAGTAACGGAAAAGAACAGATTCATATGCCCACCTGTGCACAAGAAGTAGTAGATACAACGGGAGCCGGGGATGGTTTTTGGTCTGGTTTTTATGGAGGACTAACTGAAGGGCTTGACATGATAGAAGCTTTGAAGATAGGAACATATACAGCTTCCATTGCTGTTCAACATCCAGGGGCTACACCACCGTTATTACATATAGATGAAATAATAAAAAACAGTCAAAATGTTAAGATAAAGGAGAAAGTAATATGAGAATAGCCTTCTTTAATCCTCAAGGGAATTTTGATCCAAAGGATAGTTACTGGACAGAACATCCAGACTTTGGAGGACAATTAGTTTATGTAAAAGAATTAGCAATTGCAATGGAAAAGTTAGGGGCAACTGTAGATATAATTACTAGAAAAGTAGAGGATGAGAAATGGCCTGAATTTAGTTCGTCAATAGACTATTATCCAGGAGTAAATAATTTACGAATTATTAGAATACCATTTGGTGGAAAAGGCTTCTTAAATAAAGAGCAACTTTGGCCACATTTACATGAATATGTAGAAAACATTATAGAGTTCTATGATAAAGAAGGAACAAAACCTGATTTTGTTACTACTCATTATGGAGACGGTGGAATCAGTGGTGTTTTGTTTCATCAGAAACTAGGTACTCCATTTTCATTTACAGCCCATTCTTTAGGAGCACAAAAGTTAGAAAAGTTACAAGTAAACCAACTTAATTTCAAAGACATTGAAGAAAAATATCATTTTGCTGTTAGACTTAAAGCAGAACAAGCGTCAATGGCTTGGTCTAACATTAACATTGTTAGTACAGATCAAGAGCGTAAAGAACAATATACCCATAAGTTATATCAAAAGGCGGCTGATGTAGAAGCAGTCAATAAGTTTTCGGTTATACCACCAGGGGTAAACGTCAACTTATTTAGTCATATTGAAAAACCAGAAGATGTTAATATGAAAGAAAAAATTGATGCTGCTATTAAAAGAGACATCCATGAGGATAGAAAAGAACTACCTTTTGTTTTAGCTGCTTCAAGACTAGACCCAAAGAAAAATCATGTAGGATTAGTTAAAGCCTATGGAAAAGACATCGAATTACAGAAACTTTCAAATTTAGTAATTACAGTTAGAGGGTTAGAAAATCCATTCCAAGACTACTCAAAAGTTAACGAAGAAGAGAGAAAAATTCTTGATACTATTATGGAGTTAATAAAAGAATATAACTTAGTTGGTAAAGTAACCATGATTAGTATTAATAACCAATTAGAATTGGCTTCGTTTTATCGCTTAATGGCTAAAAGAAAATCAGTATTTGCTTTAACTGCATTATATGAACCTTTTGGATTAGCACCTATAGAGGCAATGAATAGTGGGCTTCCTGTAGTTGTTACTAAAAATGGTGGACCATCAGAAGTTTTAGTAGAAGGAAATCAACGCTTTGGTGTTTTAGTTGATCCAGAAAATGAAGAAGATATTGCTATGGGGTTAAGAAGGATAATGGAAGATAATGCAGTATGGGAAGAATACCATCACTTGGGAATGGAACGGGTTAAATCTAAATATACATGGGAAGCAACTGCTAAATCCTATTTAAAAAATATAGAATTAATCAAGAATAGCACAAATAGTAATACACAAAATAAAATTTCTATTCCTTCTTTTTTTGAAGATCCTTCAATAGAACTAGACGCTGATTGGTTAAAGCAATTACTTTAATAAGGAGGAGAACTGGTAAATGGAAATAAGATATGATGCTGTATCGGGAAAGGCAGTTATTATTTCTCAAGCTAGAGAAAACAGACCAATGGACGTTGATAATTCCCCAAATACACAAGTAAAACAAAAAGAGGAAATAACGTGTCCTTTCTGTCCTGGCAATGAAAGTAGTACACCAGTAGAAGAGTGGAAACTAGAAGATGAAAATGGTTGGTTAATAAGAGTGGTTGAAAATAAGTTCCCTGCATTAAATAAAAACTTAACTTATAATGAAAAAGAAGAAGGCTTATTTAAGTGGGGGGAAGCTGCTGGAATACATGAAGTAATAATAGAACATACAAACCATCATCACGAATTTTTTAATTATAGTATTGAAGAATTTAAAAATATTATAATTGCATATAAAGAGAGGATGCAATCTTTATATACTAAAGATTCAATTGAGTTTGTAGCGGTTTTTAAGAATCATGGCAAAACAGCGGGGGCTTCTTTAAAACATCCTCATTCTCAAATTATTGCGACCCCTTTTATACCTCCAGACCTAAGGGAAGAATTAGAAGGTAGTAAGAGTTATTATGAAAATAATGGACAATGTATTTTTTGTTCTATTATAGAAGAAGAACTAAAGTTAAATAAAAGAATTATATTAGAAGATGAAAACTATGTAGTTATATCACCATATGCTGCAAAAATGCCATACCAAATGAGTATCCTTCCAAAATCTCACCAAGAAAGATTTGAGAATTTAAAGGAAGAAGAGGTGGATAAGTTAGCTACTGTAATTTATAAATTAAGTAGTAGCATTCTTAATAACTTAGGAAATATTCCATTTAACCTATATATACATACCAGTCCTAAGGGTAACTATCCTTATTTCCACTGGCATATGGAGATAGTTCCTAGGTTGCCTGTTATGGGAGGTTTTGAATTAGCTACAGGTATATTCGTAAACTCTAATTCACCTGAAAAATGTGCTGAAATACTTAAAGTAAGATAATTAATAATTAATAAATAGAAAGTTATATTTTTATATGGTAATAGAAATATAACTTCTATTTTATTTGTAGTAGAGGTTAATATAGTAATATAAATTTGGTGATAGAAAATTAATAAAAAAGTTTCAATAAAGTTTTAAAAAATCATTGACAATAAAACTAATAAGTGATATATTAATTAAGTCGCCGATTGATGGTGCTGGGCATAAGCCCTTAAATAAATAGGTCTTTGAAAACTGAACAGTATAGATTTAAGCCAGCATATAATTTTATCCATTTAGAAAAATGGAACCCAGATTTTTTATTAAGAGTTTGATCCTGGCTCAGGATGAACGCTGGCGGCGTGCCTAACACATGCAAGTCGAGCGGAGTTGTGGAGAAGCTTGCTTCAAAACAACTTAGCGGCGGACGGGTGAGTAACGCGTGGGCAACCTGCCCTGTACAGAGGGACAACAACGGGAAACCGTTGCTAATACCTCATAAAACCCTAAAGGGGCATCCCTTATGGGTCAAAGAGTTTCGGTACAGGATGGG
>CALJEQ010000045.1 GCA_938074565.1 uncultured Alkaliphilus sp.
GAAGAATGGCAATAAATAAGAAAAATGAGCCTGTATTTCATTCTATTAACCTAAAAGAAAAGTTTACTAATACAGTTACTGATGATAAAGAAACTATTCCATCTAACTCAACTTCTAATATTAAAATAGAAATAGGTAAAGCCAAAATATATATACCAACCAATGATAAATATCTCTAACAAATATTCTTTCTATAATTATGGAATCATGTTAAATATTAATAAGGTAGATAATGTATATTTGGCTTGTGGAATAACTGACCTTAGGAAAAATATAGATGGATTAAGTATTATTGTACAGACTCAATTTAAATTAGATCCATTTGAAAAAGCCCTATTCGTATTTTGCAACAAACAGATGAATAAACTTAAAATACTGCACTTTGATGATGGTTTTTGGCTGTATTACCATCGCCTTGAAAGAAATAAATTCAAGTGGCCTATGTCGAAGGAAGAAGCTTTAAAAGTCTCAAAAGAAGAATTAAAGTGGTTATTAAAAGGATATGAAGTAAGACATGGATCAAAATTTAAACTTATAAAAGAACGAAATTGCTTTTAAAAAAGATACCACAAAACCATTTGAAGTATTTAAATTTCAATGGTTTTGTGGTATAATTATTGTACAATAAAATACAAAAGAGGATTAAGATGGACGAATTAAATTTACAAGACCAACTAGATGAAAAAACTAAAGAATTGATTTTAAAGATGGAAGAAGAACTTGAGGCAAGGGATATTGAAATAAAATCTAAAGATGAAGAAATAGCCACCTTAAAAAATGAGTTGGCATATCTAAAAAATCAAATCCTTAATAAAAATAGGAAAATGTATGGTTCTTCCACTGAACAGGCTAATAGTATGCAACTATCATTTTTTGATGAAGCTGAAAATAATAGTAACTTAAAAATAGAAGAGCCTACAGTTGAAGAAATCACCTACAAAAGAACAAAACCTTTTCAAAATACAGGTAAAAAAGATAACTTAGCCAACCTAGAAAAAGTGGTTGTTGAACATAAATTAGATGAAAACCAACAGTCCTGTAAGGATTGCTCCAGTGATTTAGTAGTTATAGGTACTAAATCCAAAGAAATTCTTAAATACATACCAGCGAAGCTATATGTAGAAGAACATATAACCTATAGCTACGCTTGTAAAACCTGTGAAGAAAATAACGATAAAGCTAATATAATTACCACAAAAGCTCCAAGAACCTTGCTACATAAAAGCATGGTCTCTAACGAGCTTCTTAGTCATGTAATCAATTTAAAATATCAACATGCTATGCCATTATATAGACAAGAGACCTATTTTAAGATGATGGGAGCAAACCTTTCAAGGCAAACCCTCTCAAATTGGATTCTTTCTACAGCCAATGAACTAGAGCCAGTTTACAAACTTATGAAAGAAGAACTCCTAAAAAGAGACTATATCCAGGCTGATGAAACAGTCCTAAAAGTCTTAGATGATAAGGGTAAGGAGTCAAACAAGCAGAAATACATGTGGCTATATAAGTCTTCAGCTAAAGATAGCCCTATAATTATATATGACTATCAAAAGACAAGATCAGGCTCTTGCCCTAAAGGATTTTTAAGTGGATTTTCAGGATACCTGCAAACGGATGGTTATGCTGGCTACAATAAAGTTGAAAATGTAAAAAGACTATATTGTCTTGCCCACATAAGAAGAAAGTTCCACGAAATAATAGTACACCTAGATGAAGAAGCCCTAAAAAAATCAAGAGCATTAATAGGGTTTAATTATTGTGCAAAACTTTATGAGATTGAAAAAAATCTCAGAGAAAATCATGGTAAATCAAAAGACTACTATGTAATTCGCCAAAAGACAAGAAAAGAATTATCAGAACCTATAATAGATGAGTTTATAGAATATATAGATAGAGAGATTAAAAATGCAGTTCCAAGAAGTCCACTAGGAACAGCATTAGCATATACAAAACCACTACTACCAAGCCTAAAAGTCTTTTTAGAAGATGGCTCACTAGAAATTGATAATAATGCTGCCGAACGCTCCATAAGACCCTTCGTAGTTGGAAGAAATAATTGGCTTTTTTCAGCTTCAACTAAAGGGGCAGAGTCCAGTGCATTACTCTATAGCATAATAGAAACCGCTAAAAACAACAACTTAATTGTTGAGAAATACTTACTTTATCTAATGAACCAGTACACAAACATAGACCCTAAAGATAAGGAAAGCTTACTAAAAATATTACCTATATCAAAGGAACTACCAGAGTATTTAAAAGTTAAAAGCAAATAGTAAAAATACAATCCAGTAGAGTAGGCAAACCTAGCCTCTACTGGATTTATTATATCAATTATTGTATTTTCTTTCTATACGTCAATTCTTTTACGGTTACATTCAAACAATCGTAATCAAGTTCTTTTACACTAGACGATTTATTTCCTTTTTAAGTCTAACAATAATTCTTTTTTCTAATCTAGATATATAGGATTGGGAAATTCCCAATATGTCGGCAACTTCTTTCTGTGTTTTTTCTTGGCCTGAAAACAATCCAAACCTTAACTCCATAATCTTTTTTTCCCTCCTTGAAAGCTTATTTAATGCTATTTTCAACAGTTCTTTATCAACTTCCTCTTCTAAAAACCGATATATGATGTCATTCTCTGTTCCTAGTATGTCCGATAATAATAGTTCATTTCCATCCCAATCTATGTTCAATGGCTCATCAAAGGATACTTCCATTCGCACCTTGTTATTTCTTCTCAAATACATTAATATTTCATTTTCTATACACCGAGAAGCATAGGTTGCCAGTTTGATATTTTTTTCTGGATTAAAGGTATTCACAGCTTTTATTAGACCAATTGTACCTATGGATATTAGGTCTTCTACCCCAACTCCTGTATTTTCAAATTTTCTTGCTATGTAAACTACTAACCTTAAGTTTCTTTCTATTAAAATACTACGTACCGTACTTTCATCATCCCTTAGTTTAGCAATCCAATAAATTTCTTCATCATTGGTTAACGGAGGGGGTAACGCCTCACTACCTCCAATATAAAATATATTATCATCGCTAAATATATTTATCTTTTTAAGAAACTTAATAAAATAATACCTTACAACTAGCTTAGTCTTAATAAAAAATAATTTCACTCTGCAAACCTCCTCAAAGTCTGTTTATCAATTTATACTAAATCTGGATGCAATAGTGCTGTATAGTCTCCAGTTTTAGAGAGTCGTTTACTATAAATTGCTATGATAATATCTTGTACATTTTTATTCTCATATTCCCTTTCTATCATAACTGAGTCAGGTTTAAACCCCACTAACATTCCATGTTCTGTTCCTAATGCTTCAAATGGAATAAATCTTAATCTTGTCATCCAAGTAGTGTTATTCAACAACATTGTTATTTCATTAAAGTCAGGATACTTAGACCCAACAAAAGCCTTCTTAATACTTTCTGGAAACAGTTTAATAATTGCATCATATTCAACTATCATAACTGGATGACATGTAATAGGATCTTTTAATGAATTTCCAGTATCCACCAAGCCCTTTAGCTCTACAAACTCTCCATTCATTTCTACTTTTACCTTCATGTAAATTTTTTCTCTTGTTAACTGTTTTTGAATATAACCCCAACAAAAATTAATTAACATATAGGCAAAGCCACCTGAAAGCATAATGTTTTTTAATGAAATATTTGTAGTGTAAATTACACCATTACTAATAATTCCATTAAAACTGGTGAAGTAAAATAGTGCAAAACCCGTACCCCCAAACACCATTGTAATGAGATAAAATATACCTAGCATACGAAAAAAATCTTTAAAGCGATAGGGAGCAAAGGCTGTGATGATAATTAACATAGAACAAGCAATCTTCATCATCATTGAAAATAAGAAGTGTAAGGAAGGAAAAAAAAGGATAAACGCATACAATGCCCCCAGTGAAGATGCCAACACAATACGTATTTTCTTAGTTTGCATTTTTCCAAACTTACAAGTTAGAGTTAAAATAATATAGTTCATTATAAAATTTTCTAAAAAAACATATTCAGCATAGACTACCAATTTTTCCTCACCCCCAATAGGGACATATTAGTTTAAGCTACTATACACTTATTCAATAACCACTTACTTTATGTATATTATATAAAAAGTCTCTTTAATTTTCTGTCACTTTACGAAGTCGAAATTTTACTTTATATTGGTTTTTGTAGGAACACTATCCTTTATATAGTTTTAATCTCTACATTACAGCTTTTCATAGCTTCCTAAAATTGCCCATAAAAAAAAGACCTGAATTAAAACAGGTCTTAATAACTATTTTTTTCTTCTTAAGAAAATTGGAATATCTAGATCATCACTTTTAACCTTCTCTTCATTACTACCAGCTACTTCATTTGTAGTGGCATCAATAATAAACTTACCTTGTTTATCTACCATGCTTAATATATCTTTTTCAAACCCAGTGGCAATAACTGTTATTCTAATTTCGTCTTTTAAATCTTCATTAATTACAGCACCAAAGATTATATTAGCATCATCGTCAGCTGCTTGAGTAACAAGTTCAGCTGCTTCATTAACTTCAAAAAGTCCTAATCCAGAACCTCCAGTAATATTTAGTAATACTCCTTTAGCTCCTTGAATAGAAGTTTCTAAAAGTGGACTTTGAATCGCTTGTTTAGCTGCTTCTACAGCACGATTTTCTCCACTAGCTCGTCCAATTCCCATATGAGCTAAACCTTGTTCTAGCATGATAGTCTTAACATCAGCAAAGTCTAGGTTAACAAGACCAGGAACAGCAATTAAGTCAGATATACCTTGTACACCTTGCTTTAATATATCATCAGCTATCCTAAATGCTTCTAACATAGTAGTCTTTTTTTCTATCACTTGAAGTAATCGGTCATTTGGTATTGTTACTAAAGTATCTACTCTACCTTTAAGATCTTCAATTCCTTGTTCTGCATGGGTTAATCTTCTTTTGCCTTCAAATGTAAATGGCTTTGTTACCACTCCTACAGTTAAAATACCCATTTCTTTTGCTATTTCTGCCACAATAGGTGCAGCACCAGTACCTGTTCCTCCACCCATACCAGCAGTTACAAATACCATATCAGCTCCCTGTAGTAACTTACAAATATCTTCTCTACTTTCTTCGGCAGCCTTTCGACCAACATCTGGATTAGCACCTGCCCCTAATCCTTTTGTCAGTTTTTCACCAATTTGAATTTTATGTTCAGCTTTAGAGGTGTATAAAGCTTGTTTATCAGTATTAACCGCAATAAATTCTACACCTTTAAGTCCAGATTCTATCATTCGATTTACTGCATTATTGCCACCGCCACCAACACCAATTACTTTAATTTGAGCAAATTGTTCCATATCAACATCAAATTCTAACACAGTATTACCCCCTTGTATGTATATAAGCTTTTACAGTTATTTTATCGTAGCATTAAGAAAAATTATTTCTTTTATAAACATTATCATATAATTGCATGATTATCTATAGGCTAAAGTACCAGTTTTCAACATGTTAACCTAAAAAACATACTCTTTTACATAATAAAAAAATGATAATTATGCTTATTAAATTAAATTCAACATAAATGTTAAATTTCCTTTTTTATTTCTTACATATTATCATTTTTTTTACTATTTAATCAAAAAAAAGTTATTGATAATAAAAACTGTAATTATGACTTTCTTTTTCTTTCTACTAAATTTCTTCTGATCATTGCAAAGTTTTGAAATAAACGATTACCAAAGGCAAATATAGCAGCATAATATAGGGGAACACCAATTCGATCCCCTATATATGCTAAAATACCTGCTAAGATAGCATTACCAAAAAAACCAGAAACAAAGATTTCTGTATTAAATTTATTTTCCATATTTGAACGAAGGGCACCAAATACAGAGTCTAATGCTGCTAATATAGCAACTGATATATATAATGAATAGGTTGCAGGATATTCAATGGGTAAATATAAACCCAAAACGATTCCCACCATTAACCCTATTAAGGCTATAATCATTTTACTCACCTTCCTTTAAATTTATATACTTCATTGCAAAATTGCCTTGATATTTAGGTATTCTAACTCTTGGACTAACTTGTGATTCAACAACTAATCCATAGACTTCCTTTAAAATAAATGCATAGGAGTCAGGAGACTTAATGGCTGCCTCTAATGTTGCCGTGTCACCAATAGCTTTTATTACGAATGGCTGTCCATAAGTGTAGTTGTTAATGGTTATCGTTGGGCCAGCACACTTTATTCCAGTATTAGACATAACCCTTTGACCATTTATTGATATTGCCTCGGCACCTGCAAATTTAAGCTGATTTACCACTGTTAAAACATCTTCTTCATGTATTAATAAATCATTAGGATTATCTTCCCACTCGTACATCTCTCGTTCACTATCACTAAGTCGAACAATAATTCCTTCACCTTCTAAGTCTGTATAACCACTAATCATTTTTAATTCATTTATTTCAGCATGAAGAACTTCTATAATACTTCCACCTTCTTGAGATACTCTGTTATATTCACTTAATCGATTATTATTAATTTCAATTAATTGAAGTATGTTATCTATTTCTGCCCGCTCTTTGTTGACTTGATTTTGTAAATCACTCATAGTTTTCAAACTAACAAAGCTATAATCTTCCTTCATGTTCCTCAATTGGATTGTAATAAAAAAGCCAAGAATTATAAAAACAAATACAATCATTGCATTACTGTGGGCTTTTTTCATAGTTATCAACACCTCGATTCTACTCAACTACCTCCATTGGTTTTGCGTATTTAAACTTCACAACCTTGGTATGTCTTGGTAATATTATATTGTTTTGTTTTTTTATATTTATTCGGAACAAACCATCCTGTTTAACTTTCCAAACGATGTCAAATCTCATATTTAATGCCGCTTCTAAGGTTTCTGGATTACCAATTGCCTTAATTTGAAAAGGGGGCGATACAGGCATAGAATTAATTAATAAAGCATTATAATTATAATATATTTCCGTATTAGCCAAATATCTTTGATCATTAATGAGTATAGCTTCTGCCCCAGCAGCATTTAGTTTATTAACTATTTCTAATAGATACTCATAGTTATACTCTAAAAAACTAGTTTCATTGGCAAACTCCGAGGGATTATCTTCTAGTGTCACTACAATCCCAGGTCCTTCAATCGTACGATATCCAGACAAAATTTGAAATCTTTCAAGGTCATTTTTTAAATTACGAATGATATAATTCTCGTCAGCTTCAGTTTGCTCATATTCTTTTAAGCGTCGTTCTAGCTCTGTCAATTCTTGGTTTAATCTTTCTTTTTCAGATCGTAAGCTTCTTATATCTACTGTTAACTGCTGTGCTCTTTGAGTAGACAAGAATCCTCCGTCTGTTGTGTTTCTTACAGTTTTAAACTGCATAGATATAATTAAGCCTAGTACTGCGCAAACCAACGCAAAGGCTACTCTACCTTTAGAATCTTTCATTTTATTATCCTCCTAGATGTTTCGATCCTTGACAGTAATATGTCCTTCATACCTCAAGTCAATAATAACATCCCTACGATTAATTGTATATAGGTTTACTAAAACTTCCTTTAGTGTCAACATAAGGTACGCTGGATTCTCGGCACTCCCCAAGTGTACTTCAATTCCATCAAAGGTTATTAGTTTTATATTTTCAGGTTCTGCAATATTAACCTCTGAAATAGTATCCGCCATTTCTGTTAAATTGGCAGCTTCTAAAACTTTGATCACCTTTACTAAGTCTTGAAGGTTAATAACATCTACAGCCTCACCTACATTAAAACTTTTAAATTCAGCTCCAGTAATTAATGGTAGTTTATGGGACAGCTCACTGTCTGAGACCCTTAAAACTACACCTTCTTTATCAATATATATATAAGAACCCATATATGTTATTATAGCATATTCACTTCTTTCTTTCACTTTAATGATTAATCTGCCAGATAATTTCCTTTCCACTGTAACTTCTTTAACATAAGGATGAGTTTCAATTTTTTCCTTTATTTCATCTAATTTATATTTAAATAGGTTTCTATTCATTACTAATTGTGAATACTGCAATAGTTCTTCCTGTTGTATAGTTTCATTTCCTAGTATGTCCACGTGTTTTAAGTTAAAAAAATCCGATTGCAATAATGCATAAATCCCCCATAGGATAAAAACTACAATTAATAAAAGTGATGTAACTACTCTTTTAATTCTTCTTCTTATCATTTTTCTTTTCTTTATTGCCTCATATCCACTCATTTGTAATCCCTACTTTCAATGCTTGTCCATTAAATTTGAAGAATGAATAGCAGTACAAATGACTGCCATCATTTTAATAAATACCTATAAAGTTGTAATTATAATTATAATCATAAGTTATAGGTATTGAATATTTGCCCCTAAGCTTTTAAGTACTTCTTCTAAATGGTCATAACCTCGTTCAACATGTTTAGCATTTTCAACAATTGTTTTACCCTCTGCTGCTAAACCTGCAAGAATTAGAGCAGCACCACCCCTTAAATCTTTAGCGTTAACCATTGCTCCCGAGAGTTTTTTTACCCCCTTAACAATAGCCACCCTACCGTCAACCTTTATATTTGCCCCCATCCGCATCAGTTCCTCAGCATGTTTAAATCTATTTTCAAAAATAGTTTCGATAAATACACTTATTCCATCACTAATGGTCATTAAAGCCATCATCTGTGATTGCATATCTGTTGGAAAACCAGGATAAGGAAGGGTTTTTATTGAGTCGATTGCAACTAATTTTTCTGGCGCCTGTAGTTTTACAGTATTATTTTTACATACCACATGGCAACCACATTCTTTTAACTTATATAAAATTGATTGCAAATGTTCTGGAATAATATTGGTTAATATTATATTTCCTTTAGTAATGGCAGCTGCTGCTAAAAAAGTTCCAGCTACTATTCGATCTGGAATAATTTTATGTTCAACTTCATTTAGAGTCTCCACACCTTCTATACAGATAGTAGCACTACCTGCCCCAGATATTTTTCCTCCCATAGCATTAATAAAATTTTCTAAGTCAATAATTTCGGGTTCTCTAGCTGCATTTCTAATTACAGTAGTTCCCTTTGCAAAAACTGCCGCCAACATAATGTTTTCAGTTGCTCCTACACTTGGAAAATCTAATTGAATTTCAGTTCCTTTAAGTTCCTTTGCCTCACAATATAAAAATCCATGTTTTTCCTCAATAATAGCTCCCATTTCCCTAAGGGAACGTAGATGTAAATCAATTGGTCTTGGTCCTATTTCACAACCACCAGGATAACTTATTACCACTTTACCACATCTCGACAACATTGCCCCTAAAAAAATAAAGGATGATCTCATTTCTCTAACTAAACTTTCGGGAATTTCACATCCACTTAAACCAGTAGAATCCACCACTATAGTAGTACCCTCTCTAGTAACCTCACAACCAATGGATTTTAAAATTTTAGTCATAATTTCAACATCAGATAAATGAGGTATATCATGCAGCACATTTATTTTTCCGTTCAATACTGTTGCTGCCATAATTGGAAGTACTGAATTCTTTGCACCACCAACCCGTGCTTCACCAGTAATTCTATTTCCTCCAACTATTACAAATTTACCCACAGTAAGTCACCTCCAAAGTTTCTTATGATTATATATTGATGAGTTGCTTACAAATTAAAAAAGCAAATATATAAGCATACTATGCAAAACCTTTGGAGGTGTTACTTATTATTATTTTAGATTTTTTATTTTAGTTTTTTATTTTAATCTATAAAAATATTATACCATATGATTAATTAGTTATTAACTGGTAAATTTCTTTATATATGTTTTCTGTAGCCAGCACTTTTCCTTCTGCCTTACTAGCCTTCATCATATTAACTAAACCATTTGACTGATTTAAAACACTTTCTATTTTTTCATATAGTGTTTCTCCCGACAATTCACTCTCTTTAATCATAAGGGCAGCATTTTTATCCGCTAAAGCCTTAGCATTATACTCTTGATGGTTTTCTGCTGTATAGCTTTTAGGAATTAAAATGGAGGCTTTTCCTGCTGCTGTTATCTCTGCAATTGTCATAGCACCAGCACTACATACAATTAAGTCACATGCCTTTAAAGCGTAGGGCATGTCATTTATGTAGGGTACTATTCTATTTTTTTCTAAAATTTGTTTATTGTTACTTAGTTTTTCTACTACAGAAGAATAATGATTTTTGCCTGTTACCAGCAAAACCTCAAAATTATTATTGGAGTGTTTTTTTAATAATTCAATAATAGCATTGTTTAGTTTTATTGAACCCCCACTACCTCCCACCACTAAAACCAGTGGAGTATCAGAATTTTTTTGATATTTATTGTTTGCTTCTTCTTCCGTGATTTTTAAAAAATCTTCTCTAATAGGATTTCCCGTAACAATCATTTTCTCATGATATTTCAAATGTCTTTTAGCTTCTTCAAAACTTAAAGCTACCCGATCAACATAACGAGCTAAAATACGATTTGTAAGACCCGGAAAGACATTTGATTCATGGATTATAGTCTTTATTTTAAGATTAGCCGCCATAAAAAGTACTGGTCCACACACAAAACCACCTGTACCAATAACAACATCGGGTTTATACTGCTTTAAAATTCTTCTTGCTTCCAGTAAACCCTTCATTAGTAGACCTGCACTTTTAAGATTATGGAGGGAGATTTTTCTTTTTAAATAACTTACTGGTATGGCTTTGAAATTGTATCCTTCCTTTGGTACAATTTCGCTTTCTAAACCCTTCTCTGTCCCTATGAATAGTATTTCAGCTTGAGGGTTTTTTTCTTTTATTTTATTGGCAATGGCAATAGCCGGATAGATATGTCCTCCTGTTCCACCACCACTGATAACTACTTTCATTTATTCAACTCCTATCAAAGTTGGTATGCCTAGAAATATTTAATAAAATACCTGCTGTAGCCATAAAAATTACTAAGGAGTTCCCACCAAAGCTAATAAAAGGTAAAGGCATTCCCGTAACTGGCATTGAAGAAGTGGCAACAGCAATATTAATAATCACTTGAACTGATAACATCGCCACAAACCCAGTGGCTAAAAGACAGCTAAATAAGTCTGGAGCATTAATGGCAATTCTTACTCCCCGCCATATTAAAATAATAAATAGTAATAGAATAGTTACTCCACCTAAAAACCCTAATTCTTCCCCAATGATGGCAAAAATAAAGTCATTCTGTGGCTCTGGTAGATAAAAATGTTTTTGAACACTTCTTCCCAATCCTCTACCAAACAGCCCTCCTGAACCTAATGCCAACAGGGATTGCACTGCTTGAAAACCAGAATTACTGGGGTCTGCCCAAGGATCAAGGAAGGAGGTAATTCTTTTTGCTTTGTAACCCTTTCCACTCAACATAATATAGGTAAGCATTGACACAATACCTGCAAACCCAGTAGCGGCTAATCCAATAAAATGAGAAAGCTTCATCCCGCCAACAAAAACCAGTGACAAAATAATAACAGAAACAACAAATGCCGTACTAAAATCTGGTTGCTTGTAAATTAACCCAAAGAAAAGACCTATAAATAATAAGTAGGGCACAACTCCATAGAAAAAACTTTGCATCTTTTCTTTTTTTCTTGTTATGCTGGTGGAAACATAAATGATGGCTGCAAACTTCGCCACCTCCGATGGCATAACAGAAAAAGATCCCACACCAATCCATCTTTTAGCTCCATTAATCTCCCTTCCAACAGGGGTTAATACTAAAACTAGTAAGACAATTGACACTAATAAAATTATATTGGCAAATTTCTTCCATTTCCAGTAGGGAAATCTTGCACAAAAATACATGGCACAAGTCCCAATTAATGCCCAAACAGTTACTCTTCTTAAAAAAAAGTAACCATCCTTAAAATTAACCAGTGCATAGGAAAAACTAGAACTGAACACCATTATTATTCCAATAACCACTAGGGCAGCTACCGATAATGTAATGGTGGAATCATATGGATTTTTTTTCTTTGCCACTTTAAGCCCTCCTTATGTCTGCAACAATTCGCTTAAAATGTTTTCCTCTTTCTTCAAAGTTCTCATACATATCCCAGCTGGCACAAGCAGGGGATAATAAAATGGTATCACCTTCTGTCCCGCTTTTATAAGCTGTTTTAGTAGCTTCTTCTAAATCTTTAACTTTAACAACTTGATTATAACCTAATTTGAAGGCAGTTTCTTGAATCAAATCAGCCGTTTCACCATAAACAATTAATTGCTTTACTTTGCCATTGAAGGACTCAATTAATTCACTAAAGTCACTACCTTTATCTATTCCTCCCGCTAAAAGAGTAATAGGTGCTTTAACTGCTTCTACAGCCTTAATAGACGCATCTGGATTTGTTCCTTTTGAATCATTAATAAATGCTATTCCGTTAATGTTGTCAACGAATTCAATTCGATGTTCAACCCCTTGAAAATCTTTTAGGGTCTCCCCTATAGATTCCACGTCTATGCCCATTACAAATGCCATAGCAGTTGCCGCCAATGCGTTTTCTAAATTATGATTACCTGGCATTTTTATTTCATTTACTTTTATTACTTTCTTTTTTTGTTGTTCTAATAAAATAACCACTTCATCATTTTCCACATATACACCCTCTGATAAAATTTCTTTACGACTAAAGTAAATTTTCTTAGACTTAAGGGTTTTACTTGCCTCTCTGCAAGTGGCATCATCATAATTAATTACGGCATAATCATTAGCATCTTGATTATTAAAAATATTGAACTTCGCCTGTAGATAGTTTTCCATCGTTTTATGACGGTTTAAATGGTCTGGTGTTAGATTTAGGATAGCCGCCACCTTCGGATGGAATTTAACGACACTTTCCAACTGAAAACTACTGACCTCCATAACCATACAATCCTGAGGTTTAGTCTCAATTGCCTTTGAAATAGCAGCAACTCCAATATTACCAACAACATAAGTGGTCTTTCCCGCCTGTTTAAAAATCTCTCCAGTCAGAGCAGTGGTGGTGGTTTTTCCATTAGTTCCAGTAATGGCAATAATGTTTGCTGAAGAAAGTCTATAAGCCAGCTCAATTTCACCAATTACCTCAATATTTTCATTTTTAAAGTTTTCAATAAAAGGTATGTTTAATGGTACTCCTGGTGAAACCACTACTAAATCTATTTCCCCTAACTCGTTAATATTGTCGGGATGTTTTCCTAAAATATAGGTAATATTTAAGCCTTCCAATTCTAAAAGGGTTTCTTTTAATTGCTCTTTTGTTTTTAAGTCATTAACAATCACTGTTGCTCCTAACTGTGTTAAAACCTTAACTAGGGGAATCCCCGTTACAGCCAATCCAATAACAAAAACTACTTTATTTTTCAAATTCATAGTCCACCTACTTTCTTAGCCTAAAGCTACGATCCCAACCAAACATAAAATAACAGTTACAATCCAAAAAACAATAACAACTTTTGTTTCAGGCCAACCACTTAATTCATAATGATGATGCAGTGGGCTCATTTTAAATATACGTTTACCAGTTAATTTATATGAAGCAACTTGTATAATAACCGATAGGGATTCTGCAAAGTAGATGCCCCCTACAATGGGAATAATTAAAGCTACATTCATTAAAATTGCCACTGTTGCAATGGCTCCACCTAAAGCTAAAGACCCTGTATCCCCCATAAAAACCTGTGCAGGGTGGGAATTAAACCTCAGGAAGCCCAAACAAGCCCCCGTCACAGCCCCTGCAAATATAGCCAAACTTGGTTGACCCCAGTTGAGGGCAATTAAACTGAAAAAAGCAGCGACGATTAATGTTACCCCAGCAGCAAGACCGTCTAACCCATCTGTCAAGTTAACACTATTAACTGTACCAACTACTACAAAGACTATAAAAGGTATATATAGTATACCTAAGTCTAGATATTGTGGGATAACAAAATTACCTATATTTAAACTACCTTGAATAAAAGGTATTAATATCCTCGTTCCTGTGGCAGAAACATTTGATTGATAAATTGCCAGTATAATTGCAACAATCACCTGTAGTATGATTTTTTGGTATGCCCGTAATCCCAACGAACGCTTTAATACCACTTTAATAAAATCATCTATAAACCCGATGACACCAAAGGCTACAGTTGCCAGTAATGCCACCATTAAATCTGTATTCATTACCCCTGATGTAAGGGAAGTAATTAATATTGAAAGAATAATAATAATTCCACCAATTGTTGGTGTACCACTTTTAGAAAGATGACTTTGGGGCCCTTCTTCTCTAATGGTCTGACCAACCTTTAAACGTTTTAAATAAGGGATAACTAAAGGACCCAGTATTAATGTTATTGCGAATCCTATTATGATGGTAAAAATCAATTGTTTATGATGCATCATGGTACTAGCTCCTCTCTTGTAAAAAGTTAATTATTTCTTCCATTTTCATTCCCCTGGAGCCTTTTACTAATACTACATCTTTGTCTTTTATCAATTCTTTAAGAATCTCTATTGCCCCTAAATTATCCTCCACGGAATATACCATATCTATTTTATCCCCATTTGAAGCAACTTCATCACCAATCCACCTAGCCAAATTACCTACTGTTATTAAAACATCTATGTCTGACTGGGCTGCAAAGCTCCCCACTAGACGGTGTCCTTCTTCAGCGAATTCACCCATCTCTAGAATATTACCTAAAATAGCAATTTTTCTTTTACCTTCAACATTTTCTAAAACAGTTAAGGCTGCCTTCATAGAATCTGGGCTGGCGTTATAAGCATCATTAATCACTTTTATATCTTCTAGATTAATAATTTCCATCCTCATTTTTGTTGGAATATAAGCATCTAAACCCTTTTGTATTTCTGATGGGGTCATTTGATTATGTATACCAATCCAAATAGCCACTAGGGCATTATAGACATTATGTAGTCCAGGATAATTAATGGTGAAGGTTTCTGATTTACCCATTATTGTAATGTCAAAAGTAAAACCCTTTTCCCCTAAATCTTCTACCTTATCTGGGTAAATGTCATTTTCTTTAGAAAGACCAAAAAATATTTTTTTGTAAGGACTTTCATGTTCTTTTAAAGTTTTTAGATATTCATCATCTCCATTTAAAAGAAGAAAATCATGATTATTTAAATATGTGGCTATTTCCATTTTTGCCTTTAAAATATTTTGTCGGCTACCTAAATTTTCGATATGAGACATTCCTATATTTGTGATGACAGCAACATTGGGTCTAACAATATCCACAAGGCTTTGTATTTCACCAAATGAAGACATTCCCATTTCTAAAATTGCTATTTCATGTTTATCTTCTAAGTTAAAAAGTGTCAAAGGAAGCCCTATTTGGTTGTTTAGATTCCCAATATTCTTCAAAACACTAAACCGAGATGATAATGCACTGCTAATTAAATCTTTAGTTGTGGTTTTTCCCACACTCCCAGTTACCCCTACAAATGGTATGTCAAATAATTGTCTGTAATGGCGACTAATTTCCTTCAATGCCTGTAATGTATCCTCTACTTCTACTAAAAAGACATCCTTAACATCAGTTAAATCTACCTTTGTATCTTTTTGAACTAATACACAAACTGCTCCTTTTTCCTTTGCTTGAAAAATAAATTTATGTCCATCAAAGTTTTCACCTATTAAAGGAATAAATAGGGCTCCTTTTTGTAAACTTCTAGAATCGGTAGAAATAACCGTAATGATAGAATCAGTTCCCTGTTGAACTACTGTACCATTACATGCCTTTCTAATCCATTCAATGGTTAAATGCTTCATATAAGTCCTTCCTCTCTGGCAATTTCAATGGCCACCTGTCGATCATCGAAGGTGAAGACTTTGTCTCCTATTACTTGTGTTTTTTCATGGCCTTTACCCGCTATAATAACAATATCACCTTCAGTTGCACTATTAAGGGCTACTCTAATGGCGTCTCTTCGGTCTTCTATTATTTTATATTTCCCTTTTGTTTTACAAATTCCTTCTTCCACCATTTCTAATATTCTAACTGGGTCTTCAGTTCTGGGGTTATCGGAGGTTATAATGGTTAAGTCGCTTAACTCCCCTGATATTTCCCCCATAACAGCCCTTTTGCTTTGGTCACGATCTCCACCACATCCAAAAACTGTAATTAATCTATTTTTAGCAAATCCTCCAGCAGCCTTTAGTACATTTTCTAAAGCATCTGGTGTATGGGCATAGTCTACTATAACCGAGAAATTTTCAATCTCTTTAACCACCTCAAAACGACCTGGTACACCCCTAAATTCCTTTAATGCCTCAACAATATCTATTGGAGGTACTTTTAGACTATGACAACAAAC
Source organism: uncultured Alkaliphilus sp. (assembly GCA_938074565.1). Taxonomy (GTDB): domain Bacteria; phylum Bacillota; class Clostridia; order Peptostreptococcales; family Natronincolaceae; genus Alkaliphilus. Next base: position 16,380 of record CALJEQ010000045.1, read on the forward strand.
TATGGCAGCTAAAGCGTTATATACTGCAAATTTAACGGGTATTCCCATTGTGATTGTCTCATTAAATCCAGGACCCACTACATCAAAGGTTACCTCTTTAAAATTAATTTTAATATTTTTAGCAATAAAATCTGCATTTTCATTAATTCCATATGTATATAAGGGGGTATTTATGTTACGTAGTTCTTCTGCAATTACACTACCATCTGCATCATCAATATTAATAATATTACATAGACTTGTTTTATAAAATAGTTTTTTCTTGGCATTTCGATAACTAATTAAATCTTTATGAAAATCTAGATGATCTGGGGATAAATTTGTAAAAATCCCTACTTTATATATGATTTCTTCAACTCTTTCTAAATCTAGTGAATGGGAAGATACCTCCATTACACAACTGTCTAAGCCAACTTCCATCATTTTCCTTAGTAGACTTTGCAGGTCTAGGGATTCAGGTGTAGTTCTTACCGAATCAATTTTTTCTTCCCCTACTAAAGTAGCTATTGTACCAATCAACCCAGGTTTTTTACCACTTTTTTCTAAAATACTTTTAATCATGTAGGTTACGGAGGTTTTTCCATTAGTACCTGTTACTCCTATTAAGTCTAATGAATTACTAGGAAAGTTATAAAACTGATTAGCAATTTTCGCCATTGCCTTTCTAGTATCTCTAACCCTAATAACAGTTACATCTTCACCATCCACATCAACTTTTTCTTCACAAAGAATAGCTACTGCACCCTTTTTAATAGCATCCTTAACAAACAAATGTCCATCAGTTTTAAATCCTCTTATACATATGAATAAACTATTGGAAGTAACTTTTTGAGAATTATAGTAGATTTCATCTATACTTGAATTAGCCTCGCCACTAATTTCTTCAATTTCTATGTTTTTTATTAATTCTTGTAGTTTCATGGACACTCAACTCCTTCAATTTCCTTATTAGCTATTATTACCATTTAATAACTTTTTAAAAGGCAACTTAAAATTAAGGCTTTTTTAACCTTCAATTTTAGTTGCCCATTACATTATAAAATGTTTAACTTATATTTACTAGTATTAATTTTAATGGGAATGAGACTTAAATTCTACACTTATAACAGATCCACGTTCTACAGTGGAGTGGGCCTCTGGATATTGCCCCGACACAACCCCACTACCTGTTATTTTTAACCTTAAATCTAAACTACTTAATATATTGTTTACTTCTCGAATAGTTTTTCCCTTTAAATCTGGAACTGTTACTATTGAAGTATCATTATTTTCCTTTGTATACAGTAAAATAATAGATTTTTCAGGTACTGATGCTCCTGGTTTAGGAAACATATCCACCACAATAGCCTTTTCATTCTCTTCATTACCTGTTTCTACATTATATAATAATTTACTTTCATTTAATATTTTAGAGGCTTCTTTCAAGGATAATTTTCTAACTTCCGGTACAATTATATCTGCTTTAACTAGTTTTTCTTCTTCTTCATTTGAATATTTAGGTTTAATGTCTAAGTACCTTAGACTTTCTTCTAAAATCTCTTTAGCCACTGGTGCAGCCGTAAGACTTCCAAAGGTACTAAAACCCTTAGGCTCATCAACAATTACCAATACAGCTAATTCTGGGTCATCAGATGGTGCTATACCAATAAATGAAGAAACATATAACCCTTGAGCATAAACTCCATTTTTAACTTTCTGTGCTGTACCCGTTTTTCCACCTACTCGATAACCTGGTATATAAGCACTTTTCCCTGATCCTTCAGAAACTACAGATTCCATTATATTTCTCATTTCCTCTGAAGTTTTTTTAGATATTACTTGTCGAATCATTGTATCCTCATAACGTTGTATTACTTTACCGTCATTGTCAACTAATTCTTTAACTATTTTAGGTTGCATTAATTTTCCATCATTAGCAATAGCAGAAACTGCTGTAATCAATTGAATTGGTGTAACTGATATACTCTGTCCAAAAGACATTGTAGCCAACTCTACTGGTCCTACTTGTGATTCATTATACATAATTGATTTTCTTTCTCCTGGTAAATCAATACCAGTTATATCTGTAAATCCAAAGGCATCAAGATAGCGATAAAAAGTTCCTAAGCCCAATCGTTCAGCTAAAGTTACAAATATTGGATTACAGGAATTTTGTACTGCCTCTGTAAGGGTTTGATCTCCGTGGGGATTATACCATCTCCAACATTTAATGGTTCTTCCAGCAACATTAATTGTACCTCCAGAATAGAAATGGCTAGTGGGGGTTGCCACCGCCTCCTCCAGTGCTGCTGCTGTAGTAATTAACTTAAAGGTAGAACCTGGTTCATATGTATCATTAATTATTGGATTCCTCCACATACTAAACCATGTTTCAAGTTTTTCATCATTATTCATTTTTTCTAAAGCAAGAACCAAATCTTTGTCTAAAGGCACTCTTGGCACATTAGGATCGTAATCTGGTTTAGCTGACATTGCAAGAATATCGCCAGTTTTTACATTCATAACAATTACTTTCACTCTAGTTGCTTGATTTATTTCCAGTGCATTCTGTACAGCCTTTTCTGTAAAATGTTGTATCACTTCATCAATTGTTAGTACCACATTCAATCCATTTTCAGGTGGATGATAGCGTTCAACACTGAATGCCAGCTGTCTACCTGCTCCATCAGTATTTTTAATCCATCTACCTGGAAAACCTTTTAAGTATTTGTTATATTCCATTTCAATACCCGACATACCCTCATTGTCATCTGTTGTATGACCCAATATGTATGCAGCAAAATTGCCATAGGGATAATATCTCTTATTATCCTCCGCTAACCATACTCCCTTTAGTTTTTCTTTTCTTATGGCATCGGCTAAATCATCATCTATCCATCGAATAATCCTTACCAAACCTTGCTTTTTATTGCTAATTTTCTCAGTTACTTCTTCCACTTCTAAATTAAGTATTTCAGCCAATTTTGTTGCTGCAACTTCTACATCTTCTACTTCCCGAGGTCGAACCCAAACAGTATTAGAACTGGCACTGATGGCAAGCTCCTTCCCGTTACGATCATAAATGACCCCTCTTTTAGAAGGTATTGGTATATCCCTTGTTTGCTGAGAGTTAGCCAATTCTTTATATCTTTCTCCGTTAACAATCTGAATCCATCCTAAACGTATAATAAGTCCAAATATTGTAATGGTAGCCATTACAAACATAAATAATAATCTTTTTTTACTTGATAGACTAGGCTGAGACAAATGGTTCTCCTCCTTTAAATATTCAGAAAGCCAGTTATTTTATGAAGCATCTTTGAAAAAGGATTAGAGTTGCTACTTAATTGAATTTCTTCAACTTTATTAATCTGCTTATTGATTTCATTATTAATTAAAGATACTTTAGTTGGATCAATCGCCACATAGAAAACATCCTCTTTTCCAGGGTATTGCATATTAAGTCTTTCTCTTGCCGCTTCTTCTATAGATTTAGACTTAGATACTTTTTCCATTTCAATCTTTAGTTTCTCCTTTTGGTTCTCCATCTGCTCTAATTGTTTATCAAGACGATGAACTTGATGTCTTAATTCAGTTATACTTGCATATCTCAATAATAACGAAATACCCAAAATTAAAACAGACATAATTCCTAAGGTTGCCATTACTTTTTCTAATCTGTAATTTTTTTTAGCTTTTTTCTTTTTATTTGGTTCTGGCTTTTGTTTCTCTTGTTTAATATATTCTTGTTGGTGTAATTGGTTATAATCTTTTCTTACTACTTCCAAATTTATTCACCCCTTCTGTTTTTTAGAACAGCTCTAAACCTTTTCTGCCACTCTTAATTTTGCACTTCTTGCTCTATGGTTATCATCTAATTCTTCTTCTGCTGATATAATTGGTTTTCTTGTAATAATTTCTATACTTTGCACTCCACCACATTTACATATGGGAAATTTAGGTGGGCAAACACAAGGATTTTGTAACTTTTTAAATGCATTTTTCACAATTCTATCCTCTAAGGAGTGAAAAGTAATAATACAAATCCTACCACCAGGATTAAGATACTTAACAGCATCATTTATTGTCCCCTCTATAATATCCAGTTCTTGATTTACTTCTATTCTGATGGCTTGAAAAGTCCTTTTTGCAGGATGTGGTCCGTCTATTCTTGCTCCTTTAGGAATTGCTTTTTTAATTACATTCACCAATTGATGGGTGGTTAGTATCTCGGAAGTTGCCCTTTCATTAACAATAAAAGATGCAACTCTTTTAGCCCATCTCTCTTCACCATATTCTTTAATAACTCTTTCTAGTTCCTTCTCACTATAGTCATTTACAACATTTTTAGCTGTTAATGTATTTCTATTGTCCATTCGCATATCCAATGGTGCATCATGCATATAAGAAAAACCTCTTTCAGCTTCATCCAACTGGTGGGATGATACCCCTAAATCTAAAAGGATTCCATCTATCCCCGTTATATTTAATTCATTTAAAACCCCTTCTATATTACGAAAATTATCTCTAACTAGTTTTACTTTATGAAGATGCTCCTTCAGTTTATCTGTTGCTGCATTGATGGCATTGGCATCTTGATCGATTCCAATTAATAAACCGTCATCGCCTAACCTTTTAACAATCTCACTGGAGTGACCGCCCCCTCCTAAAGTTCCATCAACATAAATACCATTACTTTTTATATTTAAATTTTCGATTGATTCTTCTAATAATACCGATACATGCTTAAAGTTCATAATACGCTCCTTTGTTTTATATTCCTAATTCAGCCATTTTAGATGCAATTTCATCATAACTTAAATTAGAATCATTATTATAGTCATTCCAACGTTTTTGACTCCATATTTCTATTCTAGTTGCTACCCCTATCATTACTGCCTCCTTCTCCAGTTCAGCATATTCTCTTAAATTGTTTGGAATCCTTATTCTGCCCTGATTATCAAATTCACATTCAGTTGCTCCCGAAAAGAAAAACCTTACAAATGCTCTGGCATCACGATTTGTTAGAGGTAGTTGCTTTAATTTATCTTCAAGAACTTTCCATTCGTTTTGTGGATAAATGAATAAACAGTTATCTAAACCTTTGGTGAGAATAAAAGAATCCCCCAACTGTTCTCTAAATTTAGCAGGGACACTAACCCTCCCTTTAGTATCAATTGTATGATTAAACTCACCAAAAAACATTTTACATCCCACCTTAGGGCTTTTTGTACCACTTCATACCACTTCATACCACTTTACATATATTTCTATTCTGTTTTCTAAAATCCTTCCTATTTTTAAAAAATAATAATTCTTTTTTCTAAATTAGTTCTTATAGTCTATTTTGTTAAAAATCAAAATACTTTGTCGATTTAGACAAAAAAAAACCACCTAAGTATTTTTAGGTAGTTATCTTATTGTTTAATATCTAAAAGATTTTTTTCTATTCACCTATTTTTCTGTAATAATCCACGATTAAGGTGTCTAACTGAGTACTAAGCGTATAGATTTCTTTGTAATCTTCCTGCTTGTCAATCATTTCATTTAATCGTTTTTGTAATACTGCAATTTCCTGTTCTAGCATAACCTCACCCCAATAATTATCATTAGTGACTTTTTATATTATCGAATAAAACTATATGTTTTGTCAAAGGGGATTAGACTATTTTTTTCATTACTTATCAAACTTTTTCTAGTTTATTCTTTAAAATTCACCATAATTATATAATAAAAGATATTTTTTCCTTTTTTTTATAATTAAGCCTTTTTTCTAATAAAATAACTTCTAGTTATAAACGCCCCCGAAATTATTACTATGCTGATTAATTGTGCTGTTCTAAATGGTCCTATCATTAAACTATCAGTTCTTAAACCCTCAATAAAAAATCTAGCTAATGAATATAACATTAAATAAAATAAAAATACCTCACCTTCAAATTTCTTCTTTTTTGTGTAGGATACTAAAAAGAAAAATACGATGAAATTCCATATTGATTCATATAAAAAAGTTGGGTGTACCTTTACTCCATTTATCATTATTCCCCAAGGTAAATCTGTTGGTCTTCCATAGGCTTCTTGATTAATATAATTTCCCCATCTACCAATGGCCTGACCCAAAATAATGCTGGGGGCACATATATCTGCTAACTTCCAAAATGGTATTTTTTTATATCGACAAAAGAAATAACCCGTCAGTACTCCCCCAATAATACCTCCGTGAATGGCAAGTCCACCTTGACGGATATTTAGAATTTCAGCAGGATACTGACCGTAATAGTCCCAATTAAAGGCAACGTAATATAGTCTTGTAAAAATTACTGCAATAGGCACAGCTATAATAGCTAAATCTATAACTGTATCTTCTGGCAAGTTTTCTTTCTTAGCTCTAACCGTTGCTACAATTACCCCCAACAACATTCCTAAACCAATAAGAATACCATACCAACCAACCTCAATACCAAAAACTTTAAAAGCTATAGGATTCATTTTTTTGTCCTCCTTTGCACTTCAAAACTATATTAACTCAATAGTAAAGTTTGAAGTAATCTTTAAACAAATCTTTTATATTATATTTTAATAACATTATCTTTTCTACCAATATAATAGCCTTTTGCATATTAATTAGAAAATATGTATATTTTTACCTTTAGAGATATAAAAGTTTAGTTGCCGTTTCCAGCAACTATACTATTATATTTAATTCTTAGAAAAATGTCAAATTACGGTTTTATGATAGATAAAACTTGTCGATTTATATCGAAGTGTTGTAATAAATGTTGATTAACATCTTCAAAAGTTACTTCTTTTAATAGCTCTATATATTCTAGGTAATTAATATCTTTAAAATAATAAGAAACAAAAGAATTACCAGTGTATTCTATAGAATTAAAATAACTTAAATTTTCACCTATTTGCTTTCTTTGTATTCTATCAAAGTTTTCTTTATCTAAACCAGTTGTTTTTAATTCCTCAATATAATCATTAATATATTTTTTAACCATATGTGGATCTGTAGATTCTCCACTTATGATACTGTGTCCATAATCAACCTCACCAATATAATCAGCATTGAAGGAATGGTCTACTAATCCTTCATCATATAGTTTTTCAAAAAGAACAGAACTTTTTCCAAAGATAATATCTAGTAATAATCTTATACTTATTTCTTTTTTAATTAATTCTATTCCCTTAATTCCAACATGTATATCTTTATAGCCCAAATTAAATATAGGTGTAGAAACCAGAAGTTTTTCCTCTACTAAAGGGTTGGCAATGCCATTAGGTTCAACTGTTTCACTTCTAACAATTTTTACTACATTATTTTCTTCACCCACAGAAAAGTTTTCTTCAACTACTTGGAATACTTTATTTTTATCTAAATCTCCAGCAATAAACATAACCATATTTGATGGATGATAAAAGGTTTCATAACAACTGTATAAATCTTCTTTAGTGGTGCGGGTTATGCTTTCTACAGTACCAGCTATATCATTTTTTACTGGATGCTTTTCATACATTCCCTTTAAAAGGTTAAAAAACACCTTCCACTGGGGATTGTCTTGATACATTTTTATTTCCTGAGCAATAATTCCCTTTTCCTTTTCAACATTTTCATCTGTAAAATAAGGGGTTTTGACAAATGTAATTAAATGTTTTAAGTTTTCATAAAAGTGGTCAGTGCTGGTAAAGTAATAGGATGTAATGTTGAAATTTGTAAAAGCATTAACATTTGCACCTAATGCTGCAAATCTATCAAAAGCATTTCCATTGGGTTCTTCAAATAATTTATGTTCTAGAAAATGTGCAATTCCTTCTGGAACTTCTTTCATTTCACCATCATTTTTACTAAACTTCAAGTCATTTGAACCAAATTTTGTAGAAAAAGAAGCAAACTGTTTTGCATACCCCTTTTTATACAAGAAAAATACCTCTAGTCCATTTGTTAATTTTTTTCTGTAGATTGTTTCCTTTACTAATTTTCCCTGTATTTCATCATATGTCATCGGTATCCCTCCCTACATTTGTTGATTATTAAGAAAGTAAATTGTATCCAACATCATTTTTTCTGCCACAGCAACTATTTCTTCTTTTTTAACATTTTGAATTTGGTCTATTAATTGAGAAGGTGAGTAGTACTGTTTAGTAATTACCTGTCCGTAGTAGAAGTCTGCCATTGCGCTGGCGTTGTCCCCCATCTCATTTACTGAGTTTATCATTGCCTTTTTAGTGTTTTCCATTTCTTCATTAGAAATATTACCTTTTTTTATTTCCTCCAGTTGTTGCATAATTACTTCAACGGTTTCATCATATTTATCTACTTCAATACCACAACTTACTAACATAATAGATTTAAATTTATCCATTTTAGAGTATATGTAATAACATAGACTCCTTTCCTCCCTTACCTTTAAGAAAAGCTTTGAATGAGCCCCACCTCCAAGCAAATTGACATAAACCATTAAAGCAGGATAAGAAGGATCTTCATATGGTATATTATTTCTAAAACCCATTGTTAACTTACCTTGGCTAATATCCATACTTTCCCGTACTTTCTTTATTTGTTTTGGAATAAAGTCAATTTTTTCTCTAGGAATTTTAATTTTCTCCCCACTATTAAACTCAAATTGATCTAATATTACCTTTTTAATATCTGCATGATTTAAATTCCCCACCACCATAATGTCAACAGGACTGTTGTTAATAAATTGCTTATAATAGTTAAACAAATTATTTTCATTAATATTAGGAAGGTCTTCTAATCGCCCTTGTTCATATAGAGCAAAATTTTCTTCACTACACATTTCTTCAATACATCTTTCAACGGCATAACGATTTTTATCATTTACTCTGGCTTTAATACGTTTTTCTAGGTTACTTTTTTCTTGTTGTAGGTATTCTTTCTTAAACAAGCCATTCTCTTTATATGGTTTATTAATGACATCATTCATTAACTTCAAAGATTCATTTAATAAGTTTCTATCCTCAACAAAATTTAGATCTGCCACACCTAACGTAAAATCAACTATATGTCGCTCTCCCTTTTTTACTACATTGCTATTCAAATAAGCACCATATAAATACTCCAATTCTTTAGAAAGCATTTTAGATGTTTGTAGATTTTCAGTACCCCTATGTAAAACCATAGGTAATAACCCATTTAGTGTTGATTCCCCCTGAATTAAAGGCCTTTGAAAGTTGAATTTAATGAGATTAGTTTTAAACTTATCTACAATTATGGTATGTAAATTTACACCTTTAAATATTTCTTCTCTAATATGTTCATTCATTGGCTTCCCTCCTTGATATATTAAACATTCTATTATAATAGTATGCTTCTTTTGCAATTAACTAATTCTAATCCATCAAATTTAACAATCTAATTTTTCTAACTAATTCTGAAATCAATTCCCTGTTATATTTCCATCCACTAATGTACTCTACCCTTATTTCTTCAGGTACTTCACTATTTTTTATAGCCTTTTTTAGTCTTATAGTAGAACCAATCTTTTCAGTTGTTTCAGATACTTGCATAACAACTATTTCTTTAACGCCATACTCCAATAGTCTTTCTACTTTATCCTCTATTTCATTTCCCTTTATTGCTGAAATGCTAATATGGGTTTCTAGAAAACCTTGTGAAATTAAGAAATCCTTCAATTTCTCTATAAAAAGCATTTCCTGTTTTATATGAATTGGCGAATTTTCTGTTTGTAAAAGATTTTCAGTCACTAATAACAAACCTATTCGACTCTTAGATTCTTCCTTTACCTGTTGTAGGATTTTTTCAGCAAATGAGCGGGCTAACACCTCACTATCCCATAAAGGAGTGGTGTTCTTTACTTTAACGCGATACTGTAGAGGATTAATATCACTAATAACCTTGTTAATCTCTTGATAATCATAGGATTCAGTTAATACTATAGGACAAATAATTAATTGACCACTTCCATCCTTCATTGTCTGTTGTATTACCTCTTTTAAGTATGGTTTTTTGTATAAATATGCAGTAGAAATAGAATGTTGATCATCTAATTCTTCTATTAATTGCTTCTCTACATAATGATAATAATATGGATTATCAATACTACTTTCTTTTTCATAGGCTAATTTAAGGGAAAATAGACGCATTGGTAGCATTATTACACTCCACTTACTTTTCTTCTTTACATTTCTTATAGATTGATTTATTTCATATGTAGGTGGTTCACCATCGTAAACAAGTATAATTGTTTTTTTTTGATTTTCAATGAATTTAATGCCTATTTCTTCCTCTTTAATAGTATACTGAAATAATAAAATTAAAACAACACTAATCATATAACCAACCAATATCCCCACAATTATTGTTTTATACCTATGTTTCCATTGTCCCCAATCAATTATAAAATATTTAAAAATTATTATTCCACTTATCAACCATATTATTCTCTCTACAAATCCTTTTGTTATAAGGGCAAACATAATAAGTGTTATAAGAAATATTATCTTAATCATCTGTTTTCTCCTCTTATAATTTTTATTTATATTATAAGAATATGAAAACTTGTACAATAAAATGAGTAAAGATGGAATATCTTTACTCATTTTATGCTTTATTTATCTAATGTATTATCTTAAGCACCTGGTGTAATTCTTCTAACTAAATCTTCTATTTCTCTACCAAAACCGCTTAATGGTCTTCCTCTACCGGTTTCTCTAACGATGTTTTCAATTCTTTGGAATAATTCTGGATCTGCAGTAACCGAAACTCTATCAATTTGTCGGTCAGTTCTTCTGACTACATCTTCAATTTTACGTTTTGTTTCTGTTGTCATTTCTCCTTGAACATCTGGTGTTAAATTAACTCCCACCACCGCTGTGTTTTCTGTAATAACTACAGTGGCTCTTCTTACTTCTTCTAATCTAACTATTTCGTTTACTATGTTATCTGCTCTAACATTTAACTCTTGACCTACTCTTGGTTGATCTTGACCTTGCATCATTTGCTGTTGTCGATCTCCAATTCGATCCTCACGGGTTTGTGGAACCATTGGTTCTTGTGGAGCTACCCTACCTGTAGGATCTTCTATCCTTTGATCTGGTGTCATTGGTCTTTGTTCTGGTGCCATGGGTCTTTGTGGTGCTGTTGGCTGTTGAGGTACAGGTCTAGGTGCTGGTCGACATCCTGTAGCCATAAATATAACTAGAAGACAACAACTCAAAATCTTTAAAATTTTCTTTGACATCTTTATCACCTCCTGTCATTATTTTGTCACTAGACTCTATTTTTATTACCTATTGTTTATTGTAAACTTTACTAATATGTGGATGTCTAAAATTTTATAAATGTTTTTTAGCAAGTGTTTCTTCTTTTGATTAAATAATATATATTTTTGTACATACTATATTTAATCTTTATTATGAGAAAGAGGAGGTCATTATTTGGTAGATTTATTATTAATAAAATACATCAAAAAAAGAATTAAACGAGAATTATTTATATTAAAATTTAGTTTTTGTTTATTTATTATCTCTCTATTGTCTATTCTGTTTATTAAAAAAAACTTATCTAATTACTTTTTTATTCGACATAATAGGGCTAGCAATAAATAAATGCTAGCTTCTTTATTGCCTATTGTTATAGGATAAGGTATAATTTTACTTGTATGTTAGCTTTTAATAAAAATAAAATTGATATATAAGAGAGGAAGATTTTAAATGAAGTTGGGCATAGTCGGTTTGCCAAACGTAGGCAAAAGTACACTTTTTAATGCAATTACACAAGCAGGGGCAGAATCTGCTAATTATCCTTTTTGTACCATAGAACCTAATGTAGGGGTTGTGGCTGTACCAGATAATAGACTTACAGTTCTTAAAAATATGTATTCATCTGAAAAAGTTATTCCGGCTGCAATCGAATTTTATGATATAGCAGGATTAGTGAGGGGTGCCAGTAAGGGAGAAGGTTTAGGAAATAAATTTTTATCTCATATACGGGAAGTATCGGCTATTCTTCATGTTGTAAGATGTTTTGATGATTCAAACGTTACCCATGTAGATGGTAATGTTGACCCCCTACGGGACATAGAAACCATCAGTCTCGAATTAATTTTTTCAGATTTGGAAATGGTGGAAAAAAGAATACAAAAGCAAGAAAAATTAGCTAAAAGTGATAAATCCTTATTACCAGAATTAGAATTATTAAGAAGAATCAAAGAAACTTTAGAAGAAGGTAAATCTGTACGTACATTAGATTTAACTGATGACGAAGATAAAATTGTTAAAGATTTTCATTTATTATCTTCAAAACCCACTATCTACATTGCAAATGTTGATGAAAATGACATTCAAAATTATGGTGCCGATAATCCTTATGTAGCTAAAGTTAAAGAATTAGCAAAAACAGAAAATGCAGAAGTTGTAACAATTTGTGCTAAAATTGAAGCTGAAATTTCAGAGCTTGAAGATGATGAAAAGCAATTATTTTTAGAAGAATTAGGAATGAATGAATCAGGATTAGACCGATTAATTAAAGCTTCTTATTCCCTATTAGGTTTAATGAGTTACTTAACTGCTGGTCCAAAAGAAGTACGAGCATGGACCATTAAAAATGGTTTAAAAGCCCCTCAGGCGGCAGGTAAAATTCACACTGATTTTGAAAGAGGTTTTATTCGAGCTGAAATTGTTGCATTTGACGACTTAGTTAAAGCAGGCAATTATACTGCTGCTAAAGAAAAAGGATGGGTACGGTTAGAAGGTAAAGAGTATATCGTTAAGGACGGAGATATAATTTTATTCCGTTTTAACGTATAAAATTTTCATAATTAAAGTTAAAATAAAACCCAGCGTATAAATACTATTTATTTTTCGCTGGGTTTTGCATTGTATAAGTTTAATATTAATAAAAAAACAATCAGATTAAAAACCTAATTGTTTTTTTATTAATATTGTATTTTGTATTCTTTAAAAAACTAAAAAAGATTTTACTTCCGCTAAATATTTTTAGTATTAAGTAAATGTGTTAGTTTTCTTTATTAATTAATCATAGTGACTATTATTGTCGTATTAACTCCACCATATCTCCATTTTTAAGACCAGCTGCATTTCCTTCATCAGTGTCTACATGCATTTCTAATGCATAAGTTGGATGTACTCTAACCAATACATTATCAAAAATAACTCCTCTTTCTCCAGAAGTCTTAATTTGTACTCTATCCTTATCTGCTACTTGAAAAGTTGCTGCATCATCGGTATGCATATGAATGTGTCTTGATGCAATAATTACACCCTCAGTTAACTCAACTTCTCCTTTTGGGCCTACAATTTTAACTCCTGGGCTACTTGCTAAATCACCTGAATCTCTAACTGGAGGCTTTACCCCTAAAATAAAACTATCTGTTAAAGAGATTTCTATTTGAGTTTGATTTCTAGCAGGGCCTAAAACACGAACTCCTTTGATGGTTCCCTTTGGTCCTATTAAATCTACCTTTTCATTTGAAGCAAATTGACCTGGTTGTGATAAATCTTTAAAATTTGTAAGTTGATGTCCTTCTCCAAAAAGAACTGCTATATCATTTTCACTTAAATGTAAGTGTCGATTTGACATAGCTACTGGCAGTTTCTTATTGTTCATAATTTGTATTCCTCCTTGAATGTATAAATTAACTAAATATAATAAATTTATTAAAACTATAGTATAACCATCAACCATTATACTGCTTTTCTAAAAAAAAATCAAATACAGAAAATATTTTTTTTAAAGTTCTTTTAATATCTTTTGAAAAGAATCCCAACCCTCTTCTTCTGCATTATTTTTATTAAGTAATCTAAGAATTAAAGTAATTAGTGTTAAAATTAGCGTTCCACTGGCAACAATCATATAATAGATAGGGTAAGGAGTATAATATGCTGATAATAATAGAAATACGCTTAGCAAAAAATAACTACGTGACTTTTTATTAGCTAGCATTGTTGATTTATACTTTTCCCATACAGCCTCTTTTCTACTTATTTTATTTTCCACCAGTTCATCTATTTCTTCTTCAGAAGGAAACATATCATTTTTCTCAATTAATTTCAACATCATCTCTTTATTTAATAATAGTATTTTATATTCGTCACCCATTTGGTCTAAATACTGATAACAATCCTTAGTAAAGTCAGAAGTTGTCATTAGTATTCCTTTTCTATAATTTTCGACTCTTAGATAATTAATGAATTCTTTTAAATCTTTTAGCTCCACATAATAATCGTTCTTATATATGTAGGTGGAAATTAAGATACTTTCTTCGTTATAGAGGGCTTCGTAAATAATTAGTTTATGATTGCTCCACTTGTGAATAAAACCATAAAATCCTGTTTTTTCTAAAATTTCTATAATAAATTTTTTTAATTCTTCAACAGTGTTATTCATAATTTCTTGATAGATTTTTTGACTGGCGATATATCTTCTTTTTTGTTTTTTCATAATCTCAAGTTTTTTATCCCTTAATTTAATAGAGATTACATGAAAAATACAAACACACACTATTGTTATTATTAAAGATTTATTAAACACACCTGTTTTAAAAAAAGATACAATAAATGCAATGAAAAAAACCATAATTCTACTAATCATAAAATCTAATATTTTAGCTGTATCACCCCTCATGTCTTCTTTATTACTCATATAATAGTTGCGAAACCTTCTACTTGAAGCTTTATTTTCCCTATAGCCCTTAATTTGATTGAGTAAAAACTGAAAAAACATATTAGTCTTATTCATATAGCACCCCTTTCTATTTTCTATACTCTAACCATTCACACAGAATTTATACAGTATAAATAACTAATAAACAAAAATAATAAAAACCCAGCAATTATATAGAGATATATACGCTGAGTTTGTTTTTATTTTTAAAACAAATTTTAATATAGGATGTTTTTAGTCTTAAATTTGTATTATTCTATTCTAGTTCTTCTATACTACTAATTAGACGGTCCTTTCCCACCTCATCATAGTTAATCATTTTTACATACTCATTATTTGCTGGTATAGCAATTTGACCACTAGTATTATGGGCTAAATAATCAGTATTTTGGCTGGAGTAGATTATTATATCGATAGGTAGATTACTCTCATCTACAGTGGTAACATGATAACCACTTGTCTTTAACATTTCTGCCACCTCATGTAGACCTTCTTGTACTGCTATTATTTTGTTTTTCAACTATATCACCTCTTGAAATTGATTTTAATAGATGAATCGAGTAGGAGGTAGATAATTATTTTATCTACCGACCTCTCACACCACCGTACATACCGTTCGGTATACGGCGGTTCACTAGGAACTAATGTACTAACTGATACCTCTTACTAATGCTTTTATAGCCTAGTTTCTCTAG
>CALJEQ010000046.1 GCA_938074565.1 uncultured Alkaliphilus sp.
AGATAAAATTATTTCTTGCTTCTCCATTAAACTTATCATCCCCTTAGCCCCCTATGATGTCATAGGGTTATTATATATTTCCTCTAGAGGATTTTTCAACTATTTCAATGGGGTAATTTTAGATTATCATAAACAGCAATAAACAAATAAACATATTTGTTCATATCACTATTTTTAAAATGTGTTACATGGTCACTTGCAACAAATTCAAACGGTTGATAGAAACTTGAACCAACACTTCCACTATTTGCAACTGTTAAGCAATCAGCAAATCTTCTAACTTTCTCGCTATTAGATACATAATTATCCACTCCATTATTTAGTGAAGTTGAAGATACATAAGGAATAGTACCATCGATTTGATTAGCTTTTGTAAGTCTCTTTCCCCTTTGAATTACTGGAAATAAATCAGTAAGAAAAAATTCTTTCCATTCTTTCTTATCTAATGAAATGAGTTCTTGATAGTTCATGTCCTTTTTAACTTCTTTCACATACTTTTTATATGCATCCTCTTTAATTTTATATTGTTCCTTAATATAACTCTCCATAAAAACCCAATCTGGGTTGTTACTGCTATCTACTGGTAGCATCAATTTTGTTCTAAATAGTCTTCCTAATGTGGCACCATTACCGCCCCAATTAAACTTCTTCATTTGAACCTTTAATAGAGGTATAATAAATAACGAGTTAATTTTATTTAACTTAGGGTGCCTTAAAACCTGTATGTTTTGACCTGTATAAAATCTATGTTGCTGATAGAATACGGTTTGTGTATCAAGGCCAATAGTTATTACATTTCCTTCATCAATACGGCAATTATCTTTCTGTTTTTCTAAAACAAATAAATTAATACCATTGTTAATTTCAGTTCTAGTAATATAAGGTATATTCCCTTGCTCGCCTGTATCTATAAGTTTATTTTTATCAATTCCACTTGAAGTTGATGTAATTTTAAAAATTCCATCGTTACCGCCTATATAAAACTCTCTCCATTCTCTATCATTTAACTTCACTTTTTTTATCCTCCTTTATTTCATCAGGAGTTTTAAATAGCCACTCTCTATTCTGCATAATCATGGAGAATTCAAATGATAAATAATCACCTATTGTTTTTTCAAAGTCCTCATCTGTTGGTATTTCATCATTAAAGTAATAAAAACTATGAAGCCATTCATCAGTTGCTTGTACAGTAGTTTTTACACAAAACTTGGTTTCTGATTCAATTCTATTAAACCAAACATCCAATAGATGTTGTTTTCTGTCTTTTGCTTGTTCTGTTTCTATCAAGCCAATATGAGGACTAACTATAAATCCATCATCCTTAAAATCAATGAATTTAGATTTTTTATCCTTAGGGTGTGACTCTCCTGCCGTAAATACAGCTATACAAGGCATTGTTCCAACACCATAAAATGTATCCTTATTCAAAGTGATAACCCCTTCTAAAGTATGGTTTTTCAATATGTTTTCTTTTATACTCTGTTCTTCTACTGTTTTACCTGTCATAGATGATTGAGGAACAATAACTACACATCTTCCACCTTCAGTTAATGAGTCAAGCAAATGCTCAACAAAAACTATTTCATATAAATCAGCATTTTGTTTTGAACCTTGTGAATAAGGAGGATTCATCATACCTACGGTAGGTTGTTTTAGCTGTAATTTACTTGTATTTTGTTTTAAAAAATCTTCGTTTATTAGATTGCTTTTACCGTCTCCTCTTAAAATCATATTGGTAGTTGCTATAGTAAACATATATGGTTGAAGTTCAAATCCATGAAGTTGTTTTTGCTTAATGCGTTTTCGTTCAGTTTCATCCTTAGTCTGCTCCAACATGTAGTGCATAGATGCTACAAGAAAACCACCAGTTCCACAACACGGGTCTAAAACAACATCATTAGGCTTTAATTCTACTAAATCACAAAACAAATCTGTTATATGCTTAGGAGTAAGAACAATACCTAATGTCTGACCATCTCCACCTGAATAAGACATAAATTCTCCATAAAATCTACCCAAGTAATCTTCAGAAGAACTTGAATATTTTATACTTTTATATATTTTCTCATTTAAAAACTCTGTGTAGTGCTTCAGTGGTGTTTTTTTCAATTTTGAATTAATTTCATTTAAAATCTTCGTATCTTGAATAATTGCAAATTGACTAAGTATTTTATCTTTTTTCACATCAGGAGAAACATTGGACCTTGTTAGGTTGGAACGAATAGCATCATATATTTTCTGTCCATCCGTTTTAACCGTATCCCCTGTCAAATCATCTATTGAAAAATTCTTAAATTCAGATTCTCTTAACGCAAGTAAAATACCTGATACTATTAAAGGCTTGTCTATATCTTTTAAGCTTCCATAGTTTCTTAAATCTTCATGTAATATTGAAGCATCTTTCAAAATTTCTGCTGTTTCTTTTTCTTCATCTGTTGCTTCTTTCAATATCTCTCTTGTATAATATTCATCAATATTACTTTCATTAAATGAAATGAATGATTCTACTTGTGGAAGTTCTCTGTAATACTCTGTTTCATCAATATAGATTGGGCTAATCTTATGTTTCTTCTCATTCCCTGAAATTCCAAAAGCAATTATTTTTTTATATGAAGTATTCTTTGCTAAATGGTGACCATAAAATAAAGCACCATTAACAGCATAATTTTTAATGTCCTTTTGGTCAGTGCTGATAATGCCGTTCTCATCTGTCTTGATATGGTTCGATAAATCAGCTTTGTTTTCAATTACAATTAAAAAATCTTTAACTACCCCTACATATTCTGGAAAACCAACGTTACCAGTTCCATTTTTCGAGGCGCTTTTTAGAGCATTATTTATCTCAACAACTGAACTTCCTTGAGGCTCCAAATCAAGACTTGCCTCCTTTAGTATATTATACACCCACAAATCTGTTTTTACTTCTTTTTTTGCCATTTTTGATACCCCCTATTTCATTTCAATGATAATAATCTGTTTTAAATCTGAGTATATAAGTGCTATTTCCTACGTGTATTTAATATGTACTTTATTTCAATTATAACATTTTTTAGTGTATAGGATAGTCCTTCCACAGGTTAATTTATCACAAATATTCTACTGGATTTTTTATATACATTAATTAACTTATTCCATAGTAAATAAAGTTACTTTTGAGTACCCCTAATGACATCTACTACTTTGTGAACCTAACCCTATGCTCTCAAAATAAAAAAATACAAACCTGATAAATTTTAATGTAGGTTTGTATTTAATCTTATAACAATTAAACTTAAATATTTAAACTCTCATACAAATTATTAATTTCATCCTGTCTTATTCCAAGATACCTCCTTGTAACCCCTAGGTTAGAATGATTCAAGGTATCCATAATTAAAGCTGGACTATATCCATTTCGCCATGCATTCCATCCCCATATTTTCCGTAAGCTATGTGTATTAATGTTTTCTTCTATTCCTACCGCTTTTGCTGAATCTTTTAATACTTGCGTAGCCCTTTGCCTAGATATTGGTTTATTATCACCTTCTCTACTTTGAAATATATAATTATTGAGATTGATATCACCATAGTGATTCATTAATTGCTCTAGTGCCTTTTTTGCATTTTTGTTTATTTTTATTTCTCTGTTTTTTTTTGTTTTCCCTTCAGTTATTTTTATGTTCTTGAATGTCATCTTATTTTCTTTTAGTACATCACCCCATTTAAGTATAATTAAATCAGAAATACGTAAGGCGAAATTTACACCAACAACAAACAGGCAATAATCCCTTACTGAAGTACCCAATAAATACTTTTTCATATCTTCAATCTTTTTATTATCTCTAATTGGCTCAACTACCATATTAAAAACCTCCTTATAATTTAAGTTTATTACCAATAAAAAACACTTCCAATATACCTTGCTACCTGTTAATTACTAGGTATATGCTTATCATCTTTGTCAAGGTCAGCCTAATAAGGCTGTTCATTTTAACCTTGATAAAGATTATAAGCATATAAAATTTCTCTTCAGGTAGCAAGGACTACAGTTTTACTTTTTGCAGTGAATTCGTTGGTAAAATAAAACCGAAATAACATTTATTTTGCATTTAACAGTCAACGTCTTATAAAACGTTGAAATAACATAGTTAATAGAAAAAATTCAGTTTTACTTTTTTAACAATTTGTAAAACTAAGACCTTGATATGGTCCTTATAGAATGAATTCTTAGACTTATATATTTCTTTATTTCTTTACATCTTTAATTTCTCTTCCAATTCAAATAAGCTTTTTATAGGGTTTTCAATCAAGTTAACTTTTTCTCTTGAACGTATAGGAATAGGATTTATCCCTAATTCATTTAGAATATTTATACATTTTCTAAATTCATGTGCAGAAACACTTACTTTAACCTTCTCCAGAGGATTATTGCTTGCCTTACGTAAAAAATTATAAAGCTTCTTCTTATCGTTATTAGAAAGTTTACTATCTTGAATTATTTTTTTTGCATCTTCTAATTTCATATAATCCCCTTGATAAAGAACTTTGTCAAATTCTTTGGCTATATATTTAAAAAACAATACTTCTTTTAAATATGACTCGATAATTTTAGGGGTTCCTTCCTTATATTTTTTATAGTTAAGGTGCCTATTTTTTAATGAAGTTTCAAATCTTACTATGTCTCTAAAGCAATCAATGTTACTGAGATTCATAATTCTACTCTGTGAATCTTTATCGTACAATCTCAACACTTTACTTTTTCCCACTTTGCTGTTTTTTTCTTTTCCCTCCTTATCTATAAAGGTTTTTTTATTACTTTTAGAATTATAATAAATTGTAGGATTGCTTTTACCATTGCCATACTCCACATATTTTTCATATCTATCTACCTCATTCAGAGCTTTCTGACTTACTAACTCTAAAAAAAGAGTTCTTACGTCTTCTGGCATATATATATCATAGCAATAGTCAAACGTATGAAGTACCATATTACTGATATCAACCTCATTAAATACCATATAAGCATATTCTTCAATTTTTTTATTGACTTGGAATAAATCATCATCTTTTACGTCAATTCTCCCCAGTAATAACTGAATATCCACTTTTATATACACCATCGCCTGGTATGAATTAATAAAGACTAAGCTAGTCTTAAATGTTCTACATGGTGATACATTAACAAATGATTTACCATTGTCATAAAATACATCAAAATCAACATTCTCCTTTATATGTTGACTAGTAAAACATAGTCTTAATTCTACTGTATGAACCATTTTGAAGTCTCCTTATGTCACTTATAATATCTGTTGAAATAACAATGATGTAGAGTAATAACAATAGAATTTTTTTAACTTCGTGGTAACCTTTATTTATATGTTCCTAAGGCTAATGACAAAAAAAAAAGAGAAGCAAAACAAACTTGACCTTCAGTAGCCAAGCTTGATATAGCTTCTCTTTTCGCACTTCATTTTTTCAGTTGCTTTTGTTTTAAAATAAAATTAAATTCCTCTATATCATCATTCAGTTGTAGACATATTCTAATACAATTTAAAACCCAATCGCAAGCTTTTTTTAATTTTTTAATCCATAATATCTAACAGATATTTTAAAAGCCTCTAGAATGGCATATAAGTCGTAATAATGACCATTATCTGCTCTCTTAACTCTTTGTAGTTCTTTTTGAGTTAGTACATTAGTATCGCTTATAGCTTCCTTTAAGTAATCTTTTAATACTACGTCCTTATTTTTTGTTGTTGTTATTACTTGGATATTTATTTGGAACTTCTGTCTAATTATCTCATTTTGTCTATATCTTTCCACATCTTCAAAGTACAATCTTCTTAGAAAGCGTATGATATAGTTAATTTTAATTAAAATAGAACTTTTATTATAATTATCTAAATCTAGAATACAAAATTTAAAGTTTATTTTTTCCTTATCCATAGCAATATCTTTGACATAAATATGCATTTGTTCCAACTCATCAATGCTGATATTTTCAAAGTCTAGTGTAACTTTTTCTTTATACCTAGTTAGTTCCTCTTTTAATCGTGTAGATATTTTTTCTGTTCTCTTGAAAGTTTCAAATACCCTGCTTAATAGTTCAACATATCTATCTTCAGATTTTAAGAGGAAAGGATATAAACTATTGGAATATAGTCTTATTAAAATCTTACTTTTCTCCAACTGTTTGCTTGAAGGTAGATTTAGGTCTTTCTGATTATTACACGCCTTCATATATCCAAGAGCATTGCGCCTTAAAACTACATATCGTTTCTTATTATTAATGATTTTGATTAAATCAAGTTCTTCCATATCCTTTAGTTCTTTTCTTACTGTTGTAGGACTTATATTTAAGTTTTTGCCACAATAATATATTATGTCCTCAATATAGGCATACCCCCTACCTACTCCATATATTAACTTCAGAAAATCCTGATAATATAATTCACAAAGCAAATAAACCACAGGGTTTATCGATTGATTTATTGGTATCGTTATTTCATTAAGTAGCCTTTGTTTTTCAGTTAGATTTTTTCTTGTCCATTTCAATTTATCTACCTCCTTTCCTATAACCTTATATACTCTATTCTAGCTCCTATTAGTGAAGCAAAGTTTTCCTTTGCACCAATCATCTCTTTTGTATAATATCTTGTTATGCACTCTGTTAATATTAACTCATTGCTACTGTTGATATATGCCCCATCTGCAACACTAACGTCTATTTTTTGTTTCCTCGCTTCTTCTATGATATCCCTAAACTTATTTGCTAGCTGTCTTTCATTGATATAGCTTTCTCTTTCCGCTATATCTTTTTTCATCATGTATTCTTTTAGCTTCTGGTCATGAGTTACAGAAGCAGAAGAATAAAGATTATCTATTCCTTCTTTTCTGGCCATTTTCACTCCCTCTTTATCTAGAAAATAAAGCTTTTCATTTCTTCCATTAATTAATTTTTCTTCAAAATGGAAATAACGGTTCTCTTCTCTACAGAAATTATTAATTCTTTTTTCTGATATCCCAATGTCTCTCATTTCTTCAAATGTGATAAATGAAAAATTCGCTGCTATCTTTATAGCTTCTATATCCCTATGGTTTAGATTGCCTATTTTAGTTCTCCCTCTTGCCACTGTATCCCCTCCTTGTTTTTTTGTTTTGAAAAAAGATTTTGCAAAGCAAAATCCTAGTTCTACCAAACATAAAATTTACTTAATTTTTGTTTGGTAAACTAGTTGCATCGTAGATGCAAAGCCTCGCAGAGCGACGAAGGCATCCCCTTTTTCCCACAGCTTGCTGTGATAAAGGAAAATGGGATAAGATGCCGAGGAAGCTCTGCCAAAAATTAGTAGTTATCCAACTTCTAGATAACGCTAATTTTCAACATATATTAACTATTAGCTATTGAACATTTTCTTTATAATTGCCACACCTCTGTCTCAAGAATAAGTGCACTAACTTTCTCATTATAGTAATTAATGTAAAAAAAATAACCCTGAACATGTTTGAACGTGTTCAAGGTTATTTTTGAAAGCAATGAAAATATTTTATTGCTCTAACAATATAAGTTTCTTCAACGGTGAATTAACTTTCCAATATTTCAATTATACTGTGGGAATAAATTATTTATAATGAAAATTATGTTCTACCTGTTTTTATGCGTTCTAGTTTTATAATTTCTTAAACTTATCTACTAAACCCATAACTAAACTCATTTCATTAACTATGGTGTCTTTTGTCCATTGGCTATCAAGAATTTGTTCTATAATATCACTCAAAATAAGTTTTTGCTCTATATTAATCTCTATTCCATTATGATAGAATTCTAACTCACAAAAAATGTCTTTACCCCATTTTTTATTTTTTTTCCCTACATCATCTTCATTTGTACTCAGAAACTTTTTAAAATCCATTCCTAATGCATCTGAAATTTTCACTAGGTTCGCAAGATTAAGAGTTCTTTCTCCTCTCTCTAGTCTACTTATGTATGACTTTGAAAAACCTGTCTTTTCAGCTAGTTCATCTAAAGTAATTTTTTTGTGTTTTCTCGTTAAATGAATTGCTTCTGCGACCTTATCTCGTTTTAAGTAATATGTAGAGTTACTATTATTAGTCTCATCCATACAATACCTTCCCCTCATGTATTTTATATAAATATTACCATATTAAAGGCAATTTAGGCAACTTTTTAAAAAAATATTGACTGTTTAGTTGACAATGTTGCCAAACATATTCAGTCTATATTAAGGAGGTCTATAAAAGTAAAATTAATAGAATAAAATTTTTAGGTCTAAAAATTGGGCAACAAGCTAAATGGTAGAAATGAAAAGACAAAAATAATTGACCTTTACTTACATTTGAAAACAAAAGTTTCTATCAAATTCTTAGAAAGGATTTGATAGATAGTATGCCAAATAACAGTCATATGTTAACTATCAGCAGAAAGGATTTATATAACAAGATATACTCTAATACCACATATAACCAACTTAAAGTAAAAAATGATATTGGGGCTGTAGAACAACAAAAATCCATATTAACTTTATTGGATTATATTATTGATTCCTATACTAAGGAGGTGGAGAACAATGAATAGGTGCGTAATTTATGCTAGATATTCTTCAGGTAACCAACATCAAGATAACATACAAGCTCAACTCAGTGCTTGTGAAAAACATGCATTAGATAATAACTTAATTATTGTTAATACGTACATCGATAGAGCAAAATCTGCCACCAATGATAACCGTCCAGAATTTCAAAGAATGATTGCTGATAGTAAATATAAGT
>CALJEQ010000047.1 GCA_938074565.1 uncultured Alkaliphilus sp.
TAAATCTTACATAGTAAATATGAATGGGAATTCGTACAGATTAAAAGAGACAAAACGCTGGCTTTCAGAGCAATAATTTTTTTACTCCTCTAGGGGAATTTTTAATTAAAAAATAGGGGAATTTTCAATTGACAAATACAAGCTAAATTTCTCTAAAGTCTACTGGATTCAATTTTAAATCTATTTAGTTTTAATTTTTTTAAATCCTCTTGTAAATCTTGAATTAGGTAATACTTTTATAAAACTTTCTTTATCTTTCTCTAAATAAACCGGTGGTTGACTTCTTTTTATCCAAGTATTAAAGGATGAAGGGGTTAAGTCATACTCGCGAATAATATCATTTTTAGGTTTTCTGCTCTCATTTAATTTTTTATTTGCTCTTTGAATTCTTATGTATAGGGGCTTCTTTCTCTTTTAATCATA
Organism: uncultured Alkaliphilus sp.; assembly: GCA_938074565.1. Classification (GTDB taxonomy): domain Bacteria; phylum Bacillota; class Clostridia; order Peptostreptococcales; family Natronincolaceae; genus Alkaliphilus. The sequence continues at coordinate 424 of CALJEQ010000047.1, forward strand.
TAAACGATTCTCCTTTAATTATATTGTATTAGTTTACATGACTTAATTTAGTTGTCCAGTTAATTGTATCCTATCCAGCTTCCAACCAATGAAAAGAAGAGGTGTTTAAAAGAAAATATCTTAATAAACTTCAAAAACTAATTCAAGTGTTGAACTACAGAAATGATTACGTCGAGCCTTACGATTTAGATAAAGATGTAATCGAGAGATTGTTTGGTAGGGATGATGTAAAGTAACTTTATTATATAACATATGCAACAAGTAATAAGTGTACCAAATTGTCAGAAGAGGTTATCTCGTGGTATGTAATAGGTTGAAGGTTATTGATGAAATAACAAGGTATAGGAGCTATGGTAAATCACATGGTGATAAAAATAATTTTGCCAAAAAAATATATCACAGACTTAAAAAATATTTTCTTATTTGAGAAGTTCCTAATTACTTGATTAAAAATAATTTAGAATTATGACAAAAAAACAATTAATTAGTTCAAAATTATCAATTCTTTATTCATTATGCAATATATTGACAATTATGTTAGGTACTGCTATACTTAAACACAATATCGATAACATAAGTTAATTGTCAAGGGTTACTCTATTAAAAATAAAGTTTACTTAAATATTCAATTGAATATATTGTTGTGGAGAATAGCATTCTTGAAATTCACAACAAAATTAAATGATAGTACATCTATAGATCAAGCCCAAAAAACATTACATAAAAGGTATTATTATTAAAGTTGGAATAGACAATGAAAGTATGCAATGTCAATATCAGTATTGTAATTCCATATCAAGAGTGGACTATCGTATCGGATCTAAAGAAAAATATCTTTTTAACACATTACCTATATAATTAAAGATTTTTAATCATATTTTTAATAGAAAAAAAAGACTTCAAATCTGTACGTAGGTCCAATATAAAATTATAATGCAGATGAAGGTAGGTGTATTTTAGATGCTAGAGATTAACGTAGATAAAAAGCCAGAATTTGATTGTGTAGATAATATACTTCAAACTGTCGCCCTTAATAAAAACCGAGATTACGAATTAATGTTTTTGGGATATTGGATTTTTGCCTATTCTTCAATAAAAAATAATCCTATAGGCAATAATTTAGTAATTGATTATAACGAGCGAGAACAGAATATTGAAAAATATCATGGAATTCACAGTCAATTCCATCTTGTGGATGGAATTGACGATTTATTGTCAATAGTCAATAAAGAAATATCAAATAATATGCCCTGTGCAGTATGTGTAGATACTTTTTGGTGTCCCTGGAATGATGAAGATTATAATAAAAAACATAGTGAACGCTATATTCTTGCTATTGGAATAGAAAGAGAAAAGGGGATTATTTATTGTATTGATACTATGATTAATAATCAGGTCATCCCTGTATCAATTGATTTATTTAAACAATCCAAAATTAATCTAATCATTTTTAAATATAAAGATTATAATATTGATGATGAAGATTGGAAATCTATTCTAAAACAATCTCTTATTAATAAAGCTCATCTTGATCAAATTAAAATATTTGCTAACGATATTAGAGATAACTTAGACTTTACAAGGGAAGTAGATGATTTTAAAAACCCTTTTAAAAGTGAGATATTTAGTAAAGTCCATAAATTTGCAAACTATAGAAAACAATACTCTAGAGCTTTAGGGTACATAGCGAAAAGATTTAATGTATTAGAATTAATATATGTATCTAATGAGATGCAACAAATAGGCAACATGTGGATGATTACATTTGGAATGTTAACTAAAGCTTACGTTACTAATGACCATAATCTTATTAAACGTATGTATGACAAATTAATGGAAGTAGCTGACAAAGAAGAAAATATTTTTGCAGTATTAAATAATATATTAGCAAGAAATAATAATCTACAATTATCTGAAGTAGAAGAAAAACTCTTAAGTTATAATGATATTACTGAAGCGTTTGTTACAGTAAAAGAATACAATGGCTCTTACAATATTTGTTTGTGTGCATATATTTCATCAAACAATAAGCTTAAAGCTGAAGAAATACAAAATTATTTATCGAAAGATTTACCAATAACAATGGTACCCACCTATGTCATACAATTAGAAGAAATGCCATTAATGGCAGACGGAAAAATAAATACTTCAAAATTACCTTCACCTGAATATCGAAACCAACCTATTTCAAGTAAACCCATTAACGCTACAGAAGAAAATTTAATTGAAATATGGAAAGGTGTTTTAGGAATTAATCGTAATCTTGGTATAGATGACAATTTTTTTGAGCTAGGAGGAAATTCATTACTAGCTAAAATTGTGGTAGGTGAAATTCACCAGAAGATTAGAAAAAGTATTTCCATAAGGCAAATTTATATATATCCTACAGTTAGAGATTTATCACAACACTTAAATATAGTTCAGGAAAGTCCTTATGATAAAATCAAACCAATAGAAGGAATGCAATACTATCCTTTATCATCGGCTCAAAGATCAATGTTTATTAGAATACAAAATAACCTAACAACATTATATAACCTACAAACTGCTATCGGTATAAATAGATGCATTGAAATAGAAGAAATTAAAAATATTATATCAATAATAGTTGAGAGACATGATGTATTTCGAACGTCCTTTAAACTTATGGATAACGAACTAGTTCAAATTATTCATGAAGATGTGTCTATAGATATTGAGTATATGAAAATAAGTGAGAATGAAATAAATAACACTTTGGATTATTTTATTAAGCCATTTGATGTTTATAGCGCACCACTATTTAGGGTGGGATTCTTTACTATATCACAAAACAAGCATATATTAGTATTTGATACACATCATATTATATCTGATAGACAATCTCTTAATATTGTGAGAATTGAACTTAATAAATTATTAAATAATGAAACTTTACCTGAAAAACAAACACAGTATATGGATTATGCAGTTTGGGAGAATAATTTATACAATAGTAGTATAGGAGAGAAAAATAGAAAATACTGGACGGAAGTATATCAAGAAGAAATACCTATATTAAACTTATTTAAAGACTATCCAGAAAATGAAGATAAAAAATATCAAGCTGCAAAGTTTCTAGGAGAGTTAAATGAAGATCTTCTATTAAGACTTGATAATATAGCGAAAAATAATAATAGCACTATACATTCACTTATTTTTACAGCATATGCAATTCTATTATATAAATATAGTAATCAAAACGATCTTATAATCGGATCAGTGACTGCTGGAAGAAGTAAGTTAGAATTTCAGAATGTTGTAGGATTATTCGTTGATATGATTCCTATAAGACTTAAGATAAATGAGGATTGGGAATTTAAGGAGTTTCTATATTATGTACAGGATACAATATTAAATGCCTATAATCATGAGAAATTTGATTATGATCAAATTTTGAGAGGTCTCTCCAAGGATGCCAAGAAACGAAGATATAAGAGTGGTACTTTATTTGATACTTTCATGAACTTTAATCCTGATGTTTTCACTAATGTTGATCTTGGTAATAGTAAGTTAGAAGAAATCAACAGTACAGATGAACATGAAAGTAATATAGGTTATGAAGGTGGAGTGAACTTTAAAATAGATGTATATAGAAAGGAAGATAGCTTATACTACTGCTTTAAATTTAACCGGCAAATTTTCAAGAGAAAAACAATCGAAATGATGGCTCAACACTTTAATAATATAGTAAATGAAATTGTTAATAATAACTACATTAAAATTAGTAGTATTAACATGTTATCGGAGGAAGAAAAGAAGAAATTAATTGTTGATTTTAACCCAAAAGAAAATAATCAATTAAATGAAACATTGAATTTGCACCAATTATTTGAAAGACAAGTTGAAAAAACTCCAAATAATATAGCTCTGGTATATAATACAAAAGAATTAAACTATGAAGAACTAAATAATAGGGCGAATCAACTAGCTCGATTATTGAAAAAGAAAGGTATTGCTCCTGAAGTAGTAGTAGGAATTATGATGGATAGCTCCCTTGAAATGATTATTAGCATTTTAGCAATATTAAAAGCTGGTGGAGCATACCTTCCTATAAATCCTAAATATCCTCTTGAGAGGGTTAAATATATGCTACGAGATAGCGATACCAAATTGCTATTAGTCCAAGAAAATTATATGGAAGTACAACTAGATTACTATGAAAAGACCAATGTAAATGATGAAGAGATTTATAAAGAAGATAACACTAATTTACCTAGTTCTACAAATTATAAAAATCTCGCCTATATTATTTATACATCAGGATCAACAGGACAACCTAAGGGTGTTTTAGTTGAGGTCGGAAATGTAGTATCTTATATAATGGCTTTTTTAGATGAATTTAATTTAGAGTCTAATGATTGTGTTTTACAACAAGCTTCATTTGCTTTTGACGCATTTGTTGAAGAATTATTTCCTATCATTTTTAGAGGGGGAAAAGTAGCAATCTGTAATAAAGAGGAATTATTAGATACTAATGATTTAGTAGAATTTTTAATTAGTAATAAGGTAAGTTTAATTAGTTGCTCGCCATTATTACTTAATGAACTTAATCACTTACCTTTAGTTGATAGTGTTCATACGTATATAAGTGGCGGTGACGTGTTAAAATCAGAATACATATCAAACATTGTTGGAAAAGCCAAGGTTTATAACACCTATGGACCAACTGAAGCCACTGTATGTGCAAGTTATTATCAGGTGGATGCCAAGGATAAATATGATATACCCATTGGAAAACCCGTCAATAATGCTAACATATATATTCTAAACAAAGATAGATCACCTACAGCAATCAACGTTGCAGGAGAAATTTATATTTCTGGTAAAGGAGTCGCTAGAGGCTATATCAATAAGAAAGATTTGACGGCAGAAAAGTTTCAACTGAACCCTTTTGTCACTGGTGAAGTAATGTATAAGACTGGAGACTTAGGACAATGGTTATCTGATGGTAATATTAAATTTCTAGGAAGAATAGATGATCAAGTACAAGTTAGAGGATTTCGTATAGAATTACGGGAAATTGAAATGGTTTTATTAAATCATGCCAATATAAATCATGCGACAGTAATTGCCAGAGGTAAGAAAGATATAGACAAGTACATATGTGCTTACTTTATTGCAGATCAACGTATATCGAGTGAAACCTTAAAGGAATACTTGGCAGATTATTTACCATATTTTATGATTCCTTCTTACTTTGTACAGTTAGATAGTATACCTATGACAATTAATGGTAAAATAGATAAGGAAAACTTACCACAGGTACAAATAAATGAAAGCAATAAAACTATCATTAAGCCTTCTAGTAAAATAGAGAAGCTGTTAGCAAAGATTTGGGGAGAAGTTCTTTCCAATAATAATATAGGTATTAATGATAATTTTTTTGATTTAGGGGGGAACTCCTTAAAGGCAATTGTTATTATTTCAAAACTAAACCAAGAAATTAATGTCAAAATACCTTTTGGTAAGATATTTAAAAATCCTACAATTAAAGATTTAGCCAATTTCATTTCAGCTTATAATAAAAGTTCATTTAAAGCAATAAAACCAGTAGAAAGAAGAACCTATTACCTTATGTCATCGCTACAAAAAACTATATATGCTGCCAGTACTATTGACTGTGAAGGTACAAGCTATAATATTCCGTTACAATTAGAATTATCAGGGCATGTTGATTATCTAAAAATAGAAGATGCTTTTAATAAAATAATACTAAGACATGAATCCTTAAGATCAACCTTTACAGTATCTAATGGTGAGTATTTGCAGCAAGTACATGAAAATTTAAGATTAAATCTAATTATTATGGAGATATCTGAGGACGAAATACAGGACTATATTAAATCTTTCTTGAAGCCATTCGACTTAAGTAAACCTCCCCTTATGAGAGCAGAGTTACTAATTGTCTCTGATAATAAATGTATTCTATTAGTTGATATTCATCACATTGTTGCAGATGGAGAATCAATAAATATTATAATTTCAGAGCTTTGGGATCTGTATCAAGAGAAGACTCTACCAGAACTACCAATAACTTATAAAGATTATGCAGTATGGCAGCAGGATTTCTTGAAGTCTGATGAGTTTATTAAGCTAGAAGAGTTTTGGTTAAATAAGTTCGCTGATACTACTCCTTTATTAAATCTACCCCTTGACTTTGAGAGACCTCCCTTAAGAAGTTTTGCAGGTGATGCAGTAAAATTTTCTACAAGCCAAAGGATTAGTAACGGATTAAATCAGCTAAGTAGAAACATAGGCACAACTTTAAATACGGTGTTACTAGCTGCTTACTATGTGCTTTTGGCTAACTATACCTGTCAAGATGATATTGTAGTTGGCATGCCAATTTTAGGAAGGTCCCATCCACAGTTGGCAAAGATCGTTGGAATGTTTACCAATACATTGCCTGTTAGATGCTTACCTAAAGGAAATTTAACTTTTAGAGAGTTTATGAAAGAGGTAAATGACACTTTATTATCATGCTATGAAAATCAAGACTATCCTATAGAACAATTATTGGATAAGCTACAGGTACGGAAAAACAATAACAGGAATGTAATATTTGATACATTCTATAATTTTAGGGAACTTAGCCATAGCGTAGAAAAATCTTCTGCCATTGAATATGAATATAAGACATATGGAAGTAAGGTTTCTAAATTTGATATGTCATTAAAAGTTTCTTATTTTAACAACATTATTAATATTAAATTTGAGTATTGTACCGATCTATTTAAAAAAGATACAATAGAAAAGTTTGGAGAAACCTATTTGCATATTTTAGACAAAGTTATTAATGATAGTGAGCTAAGAATTAATGAGATCATTACTATTGAAGGGAAAAATGAAATAATAGAAATCGAGGACATAGACTTTAATTTTTGATTAAGCTGATAGCATAATCGTTAGGGAGTCTTTTAATAAGTAAAGTAAAGGAGCTTAAATAGGGATGAGAGAAATTACAGAATTTAACACAAAAACTAACTTTAAATACTTGGAATTTACACTTAATAAGATCATATTTGATAAAATATGCAAAATTACTAATAGGAATGATTATGGAATATACATGTTTCTATTATCTATAATAAGTTGTACACTCCATAAGTATGAAGGTACTGATTATATAACTTTAGGGGTTCATAAAGTAGATCATAAAGATGAATTAAATTCTATTACTACTCACCTTAGTAAAGATTATACTTATAAAGATTTTCTATTGGAGACGAAAAAATTACTAGCAGAAGCTAGTAAGCAACAGAAAATTGTTAATTTAGATGATTCTAATAATCATAAGGAAATAAAAGTACTAGTTGTTTATGAGGATATTCTTTATTCATCCCTATTTAAGCCTATTGTTTGTGATTTGTCTTTATTCTTTAAAAAAGAAAAGGATACAATGAAACTGAAATTTGCTTACGATAGTGATTGTTATTCAGAAGAGATGGTTAATAAATTAAAAATGAATTTTAACAAGCTACTTGAATTCGTTACTAATAATCCGGAAATTAAGTTATCTAATATAAGTCTTCTTCTAAATGAAAAAAATTCTTTAGTTTTTTCGCTTGAAGAATCAAGTTATAAAGAATATAGCTTTGGGAAACCCAAAATAGTTACTAAAAAAGAGTTTTATCCCGTATCATTAGCACAAGAAAGACTATATATTCTTCATCAGCTAGATCAAGACAGTACTTTATATAACATTCCCTTACTTATAGAAATAGATGGAGAAGTAAATATTCATAAACTTATGTGTGTTTTTAACAAATTAATTAATCGGCATGAATCCCTTAGAACTAGTTTTGAGCGAGTAGAAGGTCAGGTAATGCAAAAAATTTATAATTGCATTATTTGGAAGATAGATGAGATTATTACTGAAGAACTTGATAAAGAGGTTAATTCTTATGTACAACCTTTTGACTTGACAAGGGGGCCTTTATGGAGAGTCGGAGTAATTTATGAAACAACTGGGCGACAAGTTGTTATTCTAGACATGCACCATATTGTTAGTGATGGAAAATCTATAGAATTATTACAAGATGAAATAGTGAAACTATATAATGGTGAGGAGGATTTTACTGACTTAAACTTACAGTATAAAGATTATGCTGTAAAAGAAAGAGAGAGTATAAATAGCAAAACTATTCAGAGACAAGGAGAATATTGGCTTAAAAAGTTCAAAGGAGATGTACCTCTTCTGAATTTTCCTACAGATTTTCCAAAGTCACATATAAAATCCAGTGAAGGTAAAACAATGTATTTCAAAGTTACTAATGATATCACATCAAAACTAAAAGAATTAACGTTAATGCAAAATGTTAAGTTACATAACGTGTTATTTCTATCATATAATATATTATTACATAAGTATAGTGGTCAGAATAATATTATCGTTGGGTTTCCAATAACTAGAAGAAGAAGCCAATTTGAGTTTCGGAATACAGTGGGGATGTTTGTGAACACCCTTGCTATAAAGACAGTAATAGATCAGAATAAAAGTTTTAAAGACTTATTATTACAGTCAAAAGAAGAATTCTTAAAAGACATTAAAAACAGCGAGTATGAATTTGCTTTATTAGTGGATAAACTTAAGATAACTTGGGATCGAGGAAGAAATCCACTTTTTGATACAACGTTTATAGTGGACGATAAATACAATAAAACCTTTAAATTGGGAGATAAACAGGCTAGGAGTTCTATAATACGATATGCTAGGTCTAAAAAATTCGATATTTCTTTATATGTTTTTTATGAGGAAGATGAAATTTCTTTTAGCATCGACTATAAAACAAAACTATTAAAAGGTAGTACCATTGAAAGATTTGCTAAACATTATATAAAAATATTAGAGGAAATTTCGAAGGATCCTGAAATACTAGTAGAAAAAATTGAATTATTATCTCATGATGAGAAAAAACAATTACTTTATGATTTTAATGACACCAGAATAGAATATCCAAAAAAGAAACTAATTCATAGATTATTTGAAGAGCAAGTAGAAAAGAGCCCTGATAGAGTTGCTGTTGTTTTTAATAATAGTGTATTAACTTATGGACAATTGAATGAAAAATCAAACCAATTAGCAAGGTTATTGGAAAAGACAGTAGCAGGTAATTCAATAGTAGGTTTGATGGTAGAACCCTCATTTGAAACTATTATTGGTTTAATGGCAGTATTAAAGGCGGGGGGAGCTTATTTACCCATAAATCATGAATATCCAGCAGAAAGAATTAATTTTCTATTAGAGGATGCAAAGGTTAGTGCTTTATTGACCCATAAGGGGTATGATAAAAAATTAAAATTTTCTGGGACAGTTGTTGACTTAGGTGATAAAGATCTATATAGAGGCGACAAAAATAATTTAGTAGTAAAAAATAGTAGTGATGATTTAGCCTATTTAGTTTATACCTCCGGTTCAACAGGAGTACCTAAAGGAGTAATGGTTACCCATAATAACCTTGTAAATTACACTACATGGTTTTTAGGTTTTACAAAAATATATAACGAGAAGACTATGTTGTTACAGTCCTATGCCTTCGATTTAGGTTATACTAGTTTGTATTCTTCTTTATTAGGTGGAAGTCAACTGCATATTGTTAGCAGAGATCTGTCACTAAACATTAATAAATTGATGAACTATGTTAATGATCACGAGATTAGTTACCTTAAAATGACACCATCATATTTTAGTGCAATAGTTAATAGTGAGGCTTTTGTAAAGAAAGGATTATTAAAAAATATTAGCACAATTATTTTGGGTGGAGAAAAAATTAACTCTATAGATATAGAAAAATATCAACAACAATATCCAACAATTAAATTTATTAACCATTATGGGCCTACTGAAACTACCATAGGTGCAGTAGCAACAAACATTGATATGAATAATTTGGAAAAATTCAAGCTAAACCCTGTTATAGGTAAACCTATAAATAATACAAGGGTTTATATATTGAATGATAACTTAGAATTGTTGCCCATTGGTGCTATAGGAGAATTGTGTATAAGTGGAGATGGAGTCGCTAAAGGATATTTAAATAGGCAAGATTTAACGGAAGCTAAATTTATAAAAAATCCTTTTGAAGAAGGTGAGGTACTATATAGAACTGGAGATTTAGCAAAGTGGTTAGCAAGTGGAGAAATCGAGTTTATAAGCCGAAGAGATCGGCAGATTAAAATAAGAGGATTTCGAATTGAATTAGAAGAAATACGAAATCGATTATTGTCATGCAAACTTATTGAAGACGCAGTCGTTGTTGTGGTAGATGAAGAAAAAAAAGATTATAATTTATGCGCTTATATAGTGAGCAATAGTACCACAGTAGATTGTAAAGTAGTTAAAGATTATATTATGGAATATTTACCAGACTACATGATACCAAATTACTATGTTTTCTTAGACGAAATTCCATTAACATATAATGGAAAAGTAGATTACAAAGGATTGCCACTACCAAAGCAAAATACTGAAGATAATTATATTGCCCCTACTAATTTTATAGAAGAGGTATTAGTAGAAATTTGGCAAAAAGCCTTAGATTTAGATCGAAAAATTGGAATAGAGGAAAATTTTTTTGCATTGGGAGGACATTCTTTAAAGGCAACAACTATAATTTACGAGATATATAAAAGATTAAATATTGAGGTATCTATAGAAGAACTTTTTAGTCATCTTGACATTAAAAAACTGTCAAAGCACCTAGGAAGCAAAGAAAATAAAAATTATAGTAAAATTGAAAAGACAATGATAGGGGACCGTTACCCAGTTTCACCATCTCAAGTACGAATGTATATTCTTAATGAGATATATAAGGAGGATTATAATTCTCCTAAAATTTTAAAAATTAAAGGAAAAATAAATTATGGGCGGCTAAACTTAGCTATTGAAAATTTAGTTAAAAGACATGAAATATTAAGAACTTCTTTTGAAGTAGAAGGTACTGGTCTAGTTCAAAAAGTACATGACTATGACAGCATTAGTATTAAAGTAGAAGTAATAAATCCACAAAACGCTCTAAATGATAGCATTAGGAACTTTATTAAACCATTTGACCTCGGTAAAGCCCCCATTTTAAGAGTAGGGTTAATCAATGTACAAGAAGATGTAACTATATTGATTTTAGATACTCACCATATAACTATGGATGCAATTTCTTCAAGAATAATAATAGAAGAATTTATACAATTATATGATGGAAAAGAGTTACCATCTATAGATTTACAATATAAAGATTATGCAGTGTGGTTTGAAGAATTTAGAGATAGTAGTAAGTTTAAACGCCAAGAAAAATATTGGTTGCAAAAATATAAAGATATGCCAACAAGTTTAAACTTACCAAAGATTAATTTAAACTTAGATCAAACCCATAATATTCCACCAAGGAACTTTTTAACCCTATCTGAAAGTTTAACTGAAGGTGTTAAAAATTTAGCAGTTGAATTTAACACAACCTTATTTATTATATTATTAGCAGCTTACAATATTTTATTACATGGCTATACTAAACAGAATGATATTATTGTTGGAACACCCATTGCGGGAAGAACTAATCCTGATGTACAAAATATAGTTGGTGTATTTATCAATACATTAGCCATAAGAAATCAAATTAATCCAAATATGTCAGTAAAGGAATTATTAAAAGAAGTTAAGCAAAATTCATTGGAATCCTATGAGAATCAGGATTATCCCTTTGACTTATTAGTAGATCAGTTGAAGGTTTCAAGGGACTCAGAAAAAAATCCATTGTTTAATACAATGCTTATTTTCCAAAATGCTCCTAAGCCTAATCTAGATATATCAGAGTTACAGGTTGAGATTCTTCAACTTAATACCAATACTTCTGTATTTGATATGCTATTTGTCGTTGAAGAGATAAATGACAGAATTCAAATTACTTTTCATCATAATCCTGAATGTTTCAAGGCTGAAATGATAGAAAAGATTTTAGATAGTTTTAAGCAAATATTATTTACAATAACAAAGGATACTAGTCAGTTAATACAGGATATTATCGGTGATATTTCTCTGTAGATCAATTAAGGGAGAGATTTTCAATGAAAAAAAATGAGCATATAAAAAATCTTATGATGTTTAATAAGAGTCTAGAAGAGGAAGTAACCTATTGGCGGAAAAAAATCAATGGTGATATTGAAATTACCTCCTTTGGAATAGCTAAAACTGAATACCAAAACAAAACAGAGCCTCTCTTCTTAGAAAAAATTAAATTTAAATTGCCACAAACAATATCAGATAAACTACTGAATATTTGTAATAATTCTAACCATGGCTTATATATGATACTGCTTACCGCTGTTAAAGTTCTTTTACATAAGTATTCTGGGAACGAAGATATAATTGTTGGAATGCCAGTACAAACAGCAAAAATATATTTTGATTACATCCTTCCTATACGAGACAGAGTTGAAAAGAATATGAGCTTTAAAGATTTATTGAAGGATGTAAAAACTTCAATTATAGACGCCAATAGGTATCAAAACGTCTTTATAGATAATATACTGGAGTTAGAAGGGCATCAAATATGTAAAGAAGAGCTGTATAAGACTATTATTCAGCTAAAAAATCTTCAAGATTGGGAAATAAAACAAGAAAACCAAACTGATTTTGAGTCTATATTTATATTTGAAGTTGAAGGTTCTAACATCTTAGGGGAGGTTGAATTTAATAAACAATTGTTTGGTGACAGAATAGTTGATCAAATAGTTGCTCATTTAATAAGAGTATTAGATATAATTACTTCAAATCCTGCTGTAGAGATTAAAAATATAGAAATCATATCTAACGAAGAAATTAATCGGATTCTCTGTGAATTTAACAACACAAGATGTGATTATCCCGAAGACAAAACCATTCACCAGTTGTTTGAAGAACAGGTAGAAAAAACACCAGACAAAATAGCTGTAGTATTTAGAAATCAAAGCCTAAGCTATAAAGAGTTAAGTGAAAAAGCAAATCAGTTAGCAAGAGTATTAAGAAGTAAAGCAATAAAATCAGATGACATAGTTGGAATAATGGTTGAACGTTCTTTAGAGATGATTATAGGAATCATTGGAATTTTAAGAGCTGGTGCAGCATATATGCCTATAGATCCGAATTATCCTGAAGAACGGATTAGATTTATGTTAGAAGATAGTAAAGCCTCAATAGTACTTACTCAAACATCTCTAGTAAAACATATTGACTATAATAATGCATGGGTCGTACCTTTAGATGAAGAAGATCTTTATAGAGAGAATGGAGCTAATCTAAACAATGCGAATATCTCAAATAGCTTAGCTTACGTTATTTATACATCAGGTTCCACAGGAAAGCCTAAAGGGGTTATGATAGAGCATAGAAGTGTAGTCAATTTAGTAGATAACCTTGAAAAAGCTATATATTCATTATATGAAAGTGGGAAGAATGTAGCCTTGATAGCCCCTTATGTTTTTGATGCTTCTGTTCAACAAATATTTTCTTCATTGTTGTTAGGGCACACACTTTTTATAGTTCCTGAGGAGGCTAGAAAAAGTGGAGTAGATTTATTAAACTATTACAATACTCATAATATTGATATTAGTGATGGTACACCTATACATATTAATATGTTAGCCAATTCAAAAGGCGAAAAAATAAGTGTTGGACACTTTATAATTGGTGGAGAAGCTCTACCAAAATCTTATGTTGAAGAGATGTTTAACACATTTAGAAACAGCTCCATTAAGATTACTAATGTTTATGGACCTACAGAATGTTGTGTAGATTCTACGTCATATTTGATTACAAGGGATAGTTTGGAAAAATCAATTAATATTCCTATAGGAAAACCCTTTAACAATACAAAATTAATGATATTAGATCAAAATCTTTCTTTGAAGCCTATTGGAGTAGTAGGAGAGTTATTCATTAGTGGAGCTGGATTAGCTAGAGGCTATCTCAATAGAGAAGAGTTAACGCATGAAAAATTTATTACAAATCCCTTAAATTCTATTGAAAAAATGTATAAAACAGGTGACTTTGTTAAGTGGCTACCCGATGGAAATTTGGAATTTTTAGGTAGAATAGACCATCAAGTAAAAATAAGGGCTTATAGAATTGAATTAGGAGAAATCGAAAATCAACTAACTAATTTCCAAAAAATTAAAAAAGCAGTGGTTTTAGATAAAGAAAACAAAAATGGTGATAAAGATCTATATGCTTATATAGTAGCAGTAGCAGAAGCAGAAGGAATCACAGTAGCAGAGATAAAAGAATACTTAGGACAACATCTACCAGAGTATATGATACCCTTATATTTTATACAACTAGAGGAAGTACCATTAACCGCTAATGGAAAAACAGATCGAAGAGCTTTACTGAAATTGTCGGAGACAATGGATAATGGAGTAACCTTTGAAGAAGCAACTAATCCGACAGAAGAAAAGCTAGTGGAAATATGGAAGGAGATATTAGGGGTTGAAAAAGTAAGTATTAGCGATAACTTCTTTGATATTGGTGGACATTCCTTAAAAGGCATTATATTGGTATCTAAAATTAACCA
>CALJEQ010000048.1 GCA_938074565.1 uncultured Alkaliphilus sp.
CGGGATAATGGTGTATCATTAGAGTAGTCCATAGTGTGCACCTTCCTGTAATTGGTTATTTTGTGGTGATCTAATTATATTACAGTTTGGTCCACTATGGATTTTTTTCTATTAGTTCAATTTAATTATACAATGAAGCAAAATAAATAACATTAAACGAGGAGGATTTTATATGAATATCTTAGATTTATGGAAAGGCGTTAAAATGTATGATTTAACTCAAAACCTTAGTCACTTGACACCACCATGGCCTACATACGAACCATTACAAATTAAGTTTTTTAAGAGATTATCACCAAATGGTGCTAATGGACAATTAATAACTACATCAAACCATGTTGGAACCCATCTAGATGGACCTCTACACTTCGATACAGCTGGAAGAGATATTGCTTCCCTGCCATTGGAAAAATTAATTGGACCTGGTGTAGTAGTTGACTTATCTGATATTGCAGAAGATTATGGTATTTATACACCTAAGGATATTACTGATAGGGTTGAAGTTAAAAAGGGTGATATTCTAATTATTAATACAGGATACCATAAATATGGTTGGGATCAACCACAGGCAGATGAAAGAAGATATATGTTACGCCACCCAGGGCCATCTATGGACTTTGTTAAGTGGGTACAAGATATGGAAATTAAGTGGATTGGTGTTGACTGTGGTTCGGCTGACCACCCAATGAACACTAAGATTAGAGAATGGGAGCCGAGGGAAGCAAAGATGGCGGATGAATATTTACAGAATAAATATGGGAAATCTCTAGATGAGGTTTATGCTTGGCCAGATACATATCAAGCAATGCACGTTCAAGTTTTCCCAAAACCCCATGAAATCATCCATGCTGAAAATTTAGGTGGAGAACTTAATCAAATATTAAATAGACGTTTAATTATTGGTTGCTTCCCTTGGAAATTTGAAGGTGGAGAATCCAGTATTTGTCGTATTGTTGCCTTCGACATGGAAGCATAATTCAAGTATAATTATAATAAATAGATTTCTTTTGCCCGCCTTATTTTAGGCGGGTAAACATTATATTAGGGGGTTAAAACATGAAGGAACATATGGCTGCCTGTGTACAAATAGCTATAGAGCCAAATAATATAAGAAGTAATATAGAAAAAGTATGCCATTGGTTAGAAAAAGCGGTAAAAGAACACGATGCTGAATTAGTTGTTTTTCCAGAAAGTATAACCACAGGTTTTTCTCCCAATATGCCTATAGAAGATTTTTATGAAATGCTTCAACCTGTTCCTGGTAACCATACAGCACCTATTCAAAAACTAGCTAAGGAATTGGGTGTGCATGTTGTTTATCCCATCTATGAGAGGGGAACAACAAAGGGAGAAATATTGAATAGTTCGGTTTTAATAGATGATCAAGGGGATATACTGGGAAACTACAGAAAAACCCATCCTTTTCCAACTGAAAGAAAAGAAGGTGGTGGATGGACTACTCCCGGTAATGGTACAGTTGTTGTAGAAACAAAGCTAGGAAAAATAGGAATGATTATTTGCTATGATGGAGACTTTCCAGAACTAAGTAGAGTATTGGCCCTAAAGGGTGCGGAAATAATAACAAGACCATCAGCCCTGCTAAGAAGTTTTGAAATTTGGGAACTTACCAATAAAGCAAGGGCATACGATAATCATGTATATGTTTTAGCCGCCAATGCCGTTGGTGCTGATGCTGCTAACAACTATTACTTTGGACATAGTATGATTGTAAGTCCTATTGCTCAAACATTGGCTTTAGGCAGAGGTGGAGAAGAGATAATTGCTACCAAACTAGATCCAAATCCAATAAAATATGTTAGTTACGGTACGAAATCTCCTATGATATTTGACCATATTGAAGACAGAAATGTAAAGGTGTATAAAGAGATTTTACAAGAGGGAAAAAGTAGCTTTGAACCTTCAAAAAGAATTCCTTATAAAAAGTAATTAAAAAAGGTGGGTGCTATATGGAGTTTGCCTTAGAAAACATTAAAGTTTTAGACCTAACTAGAGTTTTAGCAGGACCCTATGCCACAATGTTATTGGCCGACTTAGGTGCAGATGTTATAAAGGTTGAAATGCCAAAAACTGGAGATGACTCAAGACAGTTTGGCCCTTATATAAATAATGAAAGCGCCTATTTTATGAGTATAAATAGAAACAAAAGAAGTATCACCCTTAATCTTAAAGAAGAAGAGGGAAAAGCTCTTTTCTTAGAAATGATTAAAAAAGTTGATATTGTAATAGAAAACTTTAGACCGGGTACAATGGAAAAATTGGGCTTAGGTTATGACCAGCTAAAACAAATAAACCCTAGACTAATTTATGCCGCCTCCTCTGGTTTTGGACATACTGGGCCTTACAGTGAAAGGGCTTCCTATGATGCAGTTGTACAAGCTATGGGGGGGATTATGAGTATAACAGGAGAAAAGAACGGAAAACCCACAAGAGTAGGTTCTTCAATTGGTGATATAACGGCAGGTATGTTTACCACCATTGGAATATTAGCTGCCTTAAACAGCAGAAACGAAACAGGTAAAGGTCAAAAGGTTGATGTTGCAATGTTAGACTGTCAAGTGGCTCTGCTGGAAAATGCCATTACAAGATATGTTGTAACTGGAGAAATACCAAAGCCCAATGGAAACAGGCATCCTTCCATTGTACCTTTTGAAAACTTTGATACTTTAGATGGAGATATTATGATAGCGGCAGGAAATGATGCCTTATGGTCTAAATTATGTATAGCAATGGAAATAAAAGAATTAATTAATCATGAAAGATTTAAAACCAATCCATTACGAAACACCAACTACGAAGAATTAAGACCCATGTTAAGTTCTGTAATAAAAAATAAAACCACTAAACAATGGCAGGATATTCTTGATAATGCAGGAGTACCCAATGGCCCTATAAATACTGTTGACAAGGTAATTGAAGATCCACAGGTAAAGGAACGGGAAATGGTAATTGATGTAGACCACCCCGTTGCAGGTAAGTTAAAGATGGCAGGTATACCAATTAAATTAAGTGATACTCCTGGTAAAATTAGAAGATCAGCTCCAGTTTTAGGTGAACACACAGAAGAAATATTAAGGGAATTATTAGATTATGATGATGAGAAGATAAACAGTTTGAAGGATAAAAACATATTTTAATGGTTCTATATTAATTAGTGTTGGTAGATAATCCAGCACTAATTTTTTGTTCTTTGTAAGACATAGCTTCACTGGCGACTTAAAGGATATTTAAACTCATCAAAACAAAAGTGTTGTTTGTTTAAGTAAATGATTGTATTAGGCTTAAGGTGATAATAAAAGTAAATGTTTATTTTTTTACAGTATTATTCTTCTGTAACTAAAAACAAATATTTATTGAAATATCTTGTAAGTATTATATTAAATACTTATGCTTACGGATTAGAACCGAAGCCTATATAACCGTTGACAAAGAAATAACGACATATAAGTTTAATGTAAAAAAGCAAGGTATTACCCTACCAAAATCTTTACAGATAACTTCATTTGAGTCTAAGACAATAATTGTTAGAGTGACTTATACAAAGGGATTATATTAACAGCAGTTATAATTACTGAAGAGATGTTAAAAAAAGTGTGTAAAATTGACACAACCAATTAAGGGAGAAAAATAAAGCATGAATGATAAATCTACTAAAGATGTTTTATTTTGTTTGATATTTTCAGTCATTATTGGTTTATTGTACATATATTTGCTCTCAATAAATTCAGCTATATTAGAAATGTATATAAAAATAACTCCTAAACACCCAGAAATATTATGGGATACAATTAGATTAATACCATTGAATATATCAATAGGCTGGAATATAGGTAAATCTAAAAAAGATAAGTTAAAACTTACTTTAATTAGTTTTATATCATTACAAATTACAATATTAATAGTTATAGTTACTTCGTTTTATATATCATTTGAAAACTTCTATTAAAAGTTAGAGGAAGATATGACTTTAATTACATGGGAGCATAATTAATATGAATAATAACATTAAGTCATTGTCAAATAAAACCATTTTACTTACTTTAGTAAGTTCATTTTTCTTAGGTGTGTTTTTTTTCTATTTGTTTTATACATAATCAGCTTTAATTAAATACTTGCCAAGAGAACCATCATTATTATGGGACAATATACCTATAATATTACTTAGCAGTGTAGTTGGTTTATCTCTAGGGAAGTCTAATAAAGATAAAGTTAAAATAACCTTAGCTACTTTTGTAGGAACATACATTATAATGTTATTAACATTTGTTGTAATTTTTTATGAAACTATTAGTAACTTTTAAAAATCCTAAATTGCAATAGCAAATTGAACTAATTTTTAAACTGTAATATTATGGATATTTAGTCGTATATAATCTCTCTTAAGTGATCTTCGAATGATTCATCTGGAGTAAGATAATGGAGTATTTTTCTTGGCAAAGTGT
>CALJEQ010000049.1 GCA_938074565.1 uncultured Alkaliphilus sp.
TCTTACATAGTAAATATGAATGGGAATTCGTACAGATTAAAAGAGACAAAACGCTGGCTTTCAGAGCAATAATTTTTTTACTCCTCTAGGGGAATTTTTAATTAAAAAATAGGGGAATTTTCAATTGACAAATACAATTGCATTGTTTATATAATCAGGAATCATATTTTTTGTACAATTAGCTGCTAATCTTTGAGCAAATCTACCTTTACCAATGTTGCTATGCGAACTTGTAATTTGATTAAGGCACTTATCAAACTTACCTTGAGTATAATTTCTTTTAAAATTTTTTTTCTGTGTGTTACCACCAGCGGTAAGTTTGTTAAAAATCCGAACTATAATATCTTCATCTTCAGTACCTTTCAAAGTCTGAAAAATATCCGTTTCTAAAGTATGATTACCAACAAAAATACCAAATTCATTAAATTTCTTAACTTTTTTATCACTATCTAATCTTTTTAATTTATTTGCAAGCTTTTCACCAAATAGTTCTTTACATAATTCTTCCATACGCTCTAAACCATGACATCCTTTTTGATGATGTTCTTCCGCCTCCATTTCTCCATATATCCGTTCTGTTGTACCTGATTCTATATAATAGTAATCACCATCGGTCAATAAAACGTTAGGTATTCCTAGTTTGTCTGCGAATATTTTGTAAGGTTTAAAATTAGTTGAATTAACATTGCATATAACAATTCCTTGCTTATCTAAATCTTTATCTAATATTTTAGAGAATACAGGTACTAAATACTCTTCAGTAACACCTTCAACAAAAATAATGCCTCTAGCTAAGTATATCTCCCCTCGTTTAACATCTATATACCTTTCTAAATCTTCTATTTCCTCTTCATTTAAATGAATATCTACTGTTGTATGAATACAAGTACCATTATTATTAGATAACAGATGCACAATTGAATCTAAAGAAGCAACCGAAGACAGGTGTGTTGAATGAGTAGTTAACAAAACCGATGCATTGCTTTCTAAAACAGAATATTTATATAAAAGTCTCTGGTATATAGGATGTAAATGCGCCTCTGGCTCTTCGATAGCAAGAATAGTAGTTCCATTGGGTTGATTATTATGCTCGTATATATAATTATACAATTCTTTTCTCTTTCTACCTGTAATATTTTTCTTTAAATAATAATTACCTTTTTCTTTCTTATAACATTCTTTTAAAATATTTCCATCATCTTCTTCAGCCATTTCTTCATATTCTTCAATTGATAAAAATGTCTTTATAATGTTATCCTGCGTTAAGAGCAACATTAAAGATACATAAAATATGTTGTTAATGCCTAAACTTGTATCTAATGAGCCTCTACTGTTAATTAAAGGCTTAAGTGCATATAGTAGCTTTGAAGCATCAATATCAATGGTTTTAAGTGCTACATTAAACTCACCAGAGAAAGAAATAATTTCATTAAATAATTTGTTGATTTCAACTTGTAGATCCTCTATCTCAGGCATATTTAATACATCTGCTCCAGAAACTTTAAGCGTTTCTGAAATTTTTTCTAAATCCTCTTTCTTGATATTATATCGAGACTTTAATAATTTACTTAATGGTGATGTTTTTCCATTTCTCATCTCATTCTCTACGTCTCGAATGGCCTTAATCACTTTTAAATTAATATATTTTCGATCTTCATATGTAAAAAAATTATTTTCATCATTCCCTTTAAAGATTATATAACGGTATTTCGACTTTCCATTAGGTGACTTATCTAAATAAAATTTATACGTTATCTTTAATAACTTTTTACCATCAATAGCAACAATAGCATCCGTAAGTTGACATAAAAGATTCTTTGCTTGATTATAGCCATCAACAAATATTGAAATTATTATTTCTTCTGCATTTTCCATAGGTTTTTCTAAGCCATCGAAGAAATCTGTTTCATCCAAGTGTCTATCTTCTTCCGAAAAGCTAGGATCTAAAATTAATTGCAACGCTTTTAGTAAATTGCTCTTTCCAACACCATTTTCTCCTATAATAACGCTCTTACTTTTCAAGTTAAACTCTACATTATTAAAATTTCTATAATTCTTAATATGAACTTTTGAAATAAATGGTTGTTGCATACGATCTCCCTCCATAACCTTTAGCTAAGACTAATTAAAATTATCTTTAATGGTTCTTTAATCTTTTAAACCTACACTAATATATATAATTTCTTCATATATTACCCAATCCCTCTAAATTCCAACAGAATAATTCAAATATTTATATGTATATCAGTTAACAACAATCCCCCTATTCCCAAGCAGATACCCCTTCCCTTATATGGGCAAAACAAAAAGATCATTTCCTGTCCAATACAGAATTTGATCTTGAGATAATTCTAATTTTCTTCGGTTAGTTCAAGCATAAGTTATATTTACTACATATACATCATGCTTAATTGTACTAAACAACTATTACTGTATCAAAATTAGACACCGAATATTTATATGTCTACAACATTATTTGGTATTATTTCAATGTTATTTTATTGTCATTATTAAATGCTCTTGCCAGTCCATCTAAGTCAGGGAACATTGTAAAGTCATTTACACGGTTTATATGCAGGAAAAACTTCAATTCTTCTATTAACTCTAATGGAAATTTAATTTTTTTAATAACATTATACTGTATAAGTTTTTCATTATTTTCCTTCTCTATAGGTATATCTTTGTCACCTTGTAAAATAAATGCACTATGCTGATTTACATGTCTCATATCTATTCTATTCCCGTGAATAGCAACTGATGTAAATTCTTTATTTCCATT
This sequence comes from uncultured Alkaliphilus sp., assembly GCA_938074565.1. GTDB lineage: Bacteria > Bacillota > Clostridia > Peptostreptococcales > Natronincolaceae > Alkaliphilus. The sequence continues at coordinate 2,780 of CALJEQ010000049.1, forward strand.
TAAAAGATCCTCATAACTAATATCAATAGGCGGAGTAAGGATATGATCGTGTCCAAGTATCTCCTCATTGAAAACACATGGATTCGTCATCCATAAAACTGGCTCCGTACTGTTTTGACTCATAAAAAATAAAGCAGTAAATAACGACTCTGTCCAATCTAGCAGTCTTGTTTTTATGCCATGATGTTGCATAATAAACAACATTTCCCAATCTCTAGCTTTATGTAGTAAATAACCTTGATTATAAAAACTATGGTATAGACTACGTTCGTATGCTTTTAATTCTTCTATATTTTTATGTGGTTTTCTAAACAGTCCTGAGTTTAGAGGTTTATCAACATTCTGTCCTCTGAACCAAACACTATATGGTGCATGATATTTTTGAAAATCATAAATTTCATCCATAAAATTATGCCATTCTTTACTAAAACCCAAAGCTTATCACCTCTTTATATTTATTTGATAAATGTTACAATTAATAGGCAGAATTGTAATTAAAAATTATTCCTTCAAAATCTCATAAAAATCTTTTACCATTTCCTCTATTTTTTTACTTCCAGATGATAATGCGAACTTATCTGCCAACATAGGGCTATACCTCAATACATCATCTTTGCTGATATTATGCCAAATTGGAAGAATCACTTTCTTACCCTCAATTTCTTTGGCTACTAGTGAATTCAATTCATAATTTGTCCAACTTTTTTCTAAAAAAGCTTTAGATAGGATTACTATCCCATATCTTGAATTGATCAAACCTTTATCTATGTGCTGTCTTAGACTATCTCCTATTTTCAGTTCAAACTCGTCATACCATACCTTAAGCCCTTGGTCTCTAAGTAATTCTGCAAATGGTCTTACAAAATCGTCCTTATCTTCACTGGCGTGAGAAATGAATACATCAAAGTGATTTTCTTTAGATCTTAGATCTTCTTTATTTTCTAATATAGACTGAACAAATTGGTTTTTCATATCTAATTCAATTTCACTTGCTGCAAGTAAATATGCATCGGCTATATCTTTCACCTTTAAATTTGAGAATAACTGTTCTTCATCAAAAACACACTTAACAAATCGTGTAGTCTCAGGTACAACAGATTGCAATATACTTGCATTTATATTTAGATTTTCTTTAAATTTATTTATTAGGCTAGAAAGAGAATCATCCATTATTTTTTGATACTTTTTCTTTAATTGTTTAGCCCCTCTATTATAGAAAAAATACACTTTCTTTGTTTTAAAACTTTCCTGATTTTGCTCTGCTAAGGCCATCCTTTTTTCTAACTCATAAACTGTTTCTGCTCCATGCATATCGTGAAGTGAATTTCTAATGGGGATAACAACTATATCTGCTAAACATAGACTTTGCTTCTCTAAAGCTTCATCGCATCCTCTTCCACTATCACAGACGATATATTTATAATCGTTGAAATCTGGTATCTGTTGAAGTATTACTTTTAAGTTGCTGGTTCCCAAAATGGAACTCTTTCGATTTTGTATATTCCAAATACTGTCATATGTAAGTACATCCACACCGTAATCACTTATATGTGGTGTATTTTTCTCTACATTCGAATATCCTACTTTCTTAATACCTAATAGTTTCAATGCATGATCAGCAACATTCACATTTGCACATAATACCCTCTTACCAGTTATTTTAGCAAGAGCTATACTCAAATAAGCTGTAGAACAAGATTTTCCTACGCCACCACCTCCACTACTCACTGCAATAATTATAGGTTCTTTATGTGTTACTGTATTATATTTCATATCTAATAGCCTCCTTACATCTTTGGGCATTTATGTGCAATTTATATTCCCTATTCGTCTATCTAAGTTTTACTAAAAATAACATATATTATAAAATAATCATATTTTCAATCCAATCCTTAATTGAATCTAGACGATTATCATCAATTAGAGATGAGCGCATAATTCCTTTAGAGAAGCTTAAAAAGTGTCCTGCATACTTTGGAAATAGCATCCACGGTGGTGGGTCAATTACTTCTTGTATTCCATAAGATCTCGAATGATAATTACTCTTACCATCTATAAATGAAATAGTGGCTATACCTTGTGTAGAAGCATATTCAATAGCGCCTTTCTGAAATCCTGAAGTAGAAAAAATTAGTGCTTTATGTGCACCTACGTCATGTAACTTAGAATTCAGAGCTAGAATTACTTCACGTTCTACTGGTCTATTATAACGTTTACATTCTACTATTATCACTATTTTAGCTCCATTAAAGACTGAAAACTCTGCCACAGCATCAATCTCATATTCTCCACCAGTACCCGATAACTGAGCTAAATGCTCTATTTTAAAATTTGCTTCATTGTATAATTAAATTGAACTAATAGAAAAAAATCCATAGTGGACCAAACTGTAATATAATTAGATCACCACAAAATAACCAATTACAGGAAGGTGCACACTATGGACTACTCTAATGATACACCATTATCC
>CALJEQ010000050.1 GCA_938074565.1 uncultured Alkaliphilus sp.
GAGAAACTAGGCTATAAAAGCATTAGTAAGAGGTATCAGTTAGTACATTAGTTCCTAGTGAACCGCCGTATACCGAACGGTATGTACGGTGGTGTGAGAGGTCGGTAGATAAAATAATTATCTACCTCCTACTCGATTTATTTATATTTGAATAAACTTACTTTTTCTTCTGCTTTTTTTCAAAACGTTTATTAAAATAGGTTCTAGCCATATTAAAGAATTTTGTTATTCTAGCTACGGCAGGTTGCATGAAGAAAATCCACAAGCGGGATATACCAGTGCCTGCATTTATGGGATTATGCTTAATAAGTTGAAAAACAGTGTTTAATCTTAATATCCCTGCTATTCTAAATAAAGAACTAAAGGGAATTATGGCAATAATTGTAATTATACTTCGCTTAATACATTTTATTTTATCCTTTGCAAATATCAAATGTAGGCATAAATCAATAGCAAATACAAAACATATGATTAAATCAAACTGTCTAATTACAGAGATGGTTTTATCATTAAGATTAAATATTAGGTCAACAATAGAAATTAAAACGATAATAGTTGATAAAGAAATCATCAAAATTTCATACATAAGTAGTGCTTTAATAGTATTAGGATTTTTAAAAGTTTTATCATTCATAAGACTACCTCCAACAAAAACAATAATAGATGAATTATAGCATAATTAGTGATAGAATGAAATGTATAAAATATTACATGGAATGATATAAAACTTATGTATACAAAGAATCTTGACATAAAATGTTTACTGGCATTTCTTAGTAATGTATAATTTACTTAAAACATTAAAATTAATATGACAAAATAAAATTTAAAGAAGCAGGTGATAATTTGGAAATCGCAGAAATGATTATTGAAACAAGTTTAAACATGATTAAAAGCGGTTTAGTAAAAGGAACATGGGGAAACATCAGTGTAAGAAAAGATAATAGGATATGGATTACACCATCTGGCGTTCCCTATGAAGATTTAACACCAGATTCAATTGCTGTTATTGATTTAGAAAGTGGTAAACAAATTGATGGTAAAATGAAGGCTTCCAGTGAAATGCCCCTTCACAGAATTATTTACTTAGAATATAGTCATATTAATGGAATTGTACATACCCATAGTATTTATGCCAGTGCCTTTGCTGTAATAGAAGAAGAAATTCCTTGTTGTACAGAAGATCAAGCTCAAATTATTGGAGGCAGTATTCCCATTGCTAAGTATGCCCCTCAAGGTACGGCTGAATTAGGAAGACATGTTGTACAAGCTTTAGAAGGAGATGTTTATGCTGCATTAATGGCTAAACATGGGCTAGTAGCAGTAGGTAGAAATCTACAGGAGGCATGGACGGCAGCAGAAATTTCAGAAAAGTCTGCACAGGTTGCTTCAGTGGTAAAAAGTATGAATAAACCAATCGAAGGACTATGTCAAAATGAAATAAATGAATTAAGACAAAATTATATAAACAGCTATAGTAAGACCAGTATTAAATAAAGGTTTACAATTTGTAACTTTTAATAAATACATTATATTATATATCATTACTATTGAACTAATAAAAGGGAGGGATTGTTTTGAAGTATTTTCAAATGAACGAAGCCGCAGTAGAAGAGTATGTAAAAAGTGTGGGGCTTTTTAGTGCCGATGCTGAACTGGTTACAAAAGAAGTTGGAGATGGAAACTTAAATGTAGTTTTTATTGTAAAAGAAGATAAAATAGGTAAGTCATTAGTTGTAAAGCAAGCACTACCTTATGTGAGGGTAGTTGGTGAAAGTTGGCCACTAACCATCGAAAGAACTAAATTTGAAGCTAACGCATTAGAAATACACAGTAAATTAGCTGAAGAATTTGTACCTAAAATTTATCATAGAAATGATGATTTGGCGATAATCATTATGGAGGACTTGTCCCATTTAGGATTAATGCGACATGGAATGATACAAATGAAAAAGTACCCTAAGTTTGCCGAACACATATCAACTTTTTTAGCTGACACACTGTTTTATACATCTGACCTCTATTTATCATCAGAAGAAAAGAAAAAAATGATTGCCCAATTCATTAATACAGAACTTTGTAAAATTACAGAAGATTTGGTTTTTACAGACCCTTATTTTGATGCAGAAAGTAATAATATTAATCCTAACTTAAGACCATACCTAGAAGAAGTATTTTGGAAAAAACCCCAATTAAGATTAGAAGCAGCAAAACTAAAATACAAATTTTTAACTGAAACCCAAAGTTTAATTCATGGTGACTTACATACAGGTTCAATTTTTGCTAGTGAAGAAGAAACGAAGGCTTTTGATACAGAATTTGCTTTTGTAGGACCTTCTGCCTTTGATGTAGGTAAAGTTATAGGTAATTTTTTAATTAATTATGTTTCTTGGAGTGGAAAAGAAGATGCACCAGAAAAAATAAAAGATTATAGAAGTTATTTAATTACCTCCATCAACGATATTTATAATCTTTTTGTTAAAAAGTTTAAGGCAAACTGGGAAAAGGATGCCAAAGACATTATTACTAAAATTGAGGGTTATCAAGAAAGCTATTTAGATTATATGTTTAAAGATGCTCTAGGTTTTGCTGCAACGGTAATGATTAGAAGAATGCATGGGTTAGCCCATAACCTAGATGTAGATGGAATAGAAGATTTAGAAAAAAGAAAAGAAGTGCAAATACAAATCTTAGAATTAGCTGAAGAAATAATGATGAAACGTAATCAGTTTAATACTATTGAAGAAGTAACAGAGTTAGTTCTTCAAAAAATTAATTAGGGGGAATATTAAATGAGTGAATTTATTAAACCATTGGAGTGGAAAGATGAAGTTTTATACATATTAAACCAATTAAAACTACCAGAAGTAGAAGAATATAACCCAAAATTAACAGTGGAGGATGTATTTCATGCCATTAGAGACATGGAGCTAAGAGGAGCACCTCTAATAGGAATTACAGCAGGCTACGGGCTATACATAGGGATTAAAGATATAACAACAGAAGACCATGACCTTTTCATGGAACAAGTACAGAAGGTAGCAGATTATTTAGCAGAGTCTAGACCTACAGCTGTTAACCTTTTCTGGGCGTTAGACCGTATGGTGGCAAAGGCTAAAACCTTAAAAGAATTATCATTAGAAGATAAGAAAAAAGCACTTTTAGATGAAGCCAAAGAGATTCATAGTGAAGATGAAACAATTAACCGAGCAATAGGAGATAACTTAATATCAGTGTTAAAGGATGGCATGTCTTTATTAACCCACTGTAACGCAGGGATATTGGCAACTTCCAAATATGGAACAGCCACTTCTCCTATGTACATAGCAAAAGAAATGGGTTGGAATTTTAAAGTTTATGCAGATGAAACAAGACCTTATCTTCAAGGGGCTAGGTTAACTGCATATGAGTTAGCCAGAGGTGGTGTAGATGTTACACTAATTTGTGATAATATGGCAGGGTTTCTAATGTCACAAGGGAAGATTGATGCTATTATCACTGGAGCAGATCGTGTTGTGGCAAATGGAGATACCGCCAATAAAATAGGTACTATGTCATTGGCTATTTTGGCTAAACATTTCAATATACCTTTCTATGTGGCAGTACCAACCCCTACAATTGACCTAACAATGAAAACAGGAAAAGAAATACCAATTGAAGAAAGAGGACATGAAGAAGTAACTAGTTGGTTTGGAAAACAAATTGCTCCACAAGGAATTAATGTATATAACCCAGCTTTTGATGTAACACCAAGTGAATTCATTACGGGAATTGTTACTGAAAAAGGGATAGTATATCCCCCATATGAAGAAAATTTGAAAAAGATCTTTATTTAAACCTAGAAGAGATAACTAAGAACAGATTAGTTATCTCTTTTTTATGTTATTTTGAAGGAAACTTCATTTTTATATTGAATATATAATCGAAAGTTTGTTCTGTTATTTTTATAAGTATTAAACGAGGTGATAAAATGTTTAAATTTATGCATATAGGGGATGTTCATCTAGACACAACCTTTTACTCAAAAGATAATGAAATTAGAGAAAAATTAAGGCAAAGTCTTAGGGAATCATTTTCAGCGGTGATAGATGACTGTATAAAAGAAGATGTGAATGCATTACTCATAGCAGGAGATTTATTTGATAACCATCAACTGTCTTTTCAAACGGAACAACTACTAATTAATGGTTTTACAAAACTAAAAGAAAACGGAATAAATGTATACTATGCCACAGGTAACCATGACCCAGGGGATGAAAAATTTAGGGTGAATTCCATTCAATGGCCTGACAATGTCACAGTGTTTTCAAATGATAAGGTATGCAAGTTGGAGGTTTTAGATAAGAACCAACAGATGGTGGCAAAAATAGTTTCAGTAGGCCACGAAAATTCCAAAGAAGCAAGGAATCTATTAAAGAATTTCCCCAATAAAGAAGACACAGTCCCTCATGTTGGACTGGTACATGCAATGGTGACCAACGCCACAGGGGTAGATAAGCATGACCGTTATTTACCTTGTACAAAAGAAGATCTTGAAGAGAAGGGATATGACTATTGGGCGTTAGGACATATTCATCAATATCAAAAAATTAGTGAAAATAATAGTATTTATTATTGCGGTAACCTACAAGGAAGACACCCCCGTGAAAGTGGTGAAAAAGGAGGGTTATTGGTAACAATAGCTCCGTTATTAATGCCTATAGTAGAATTTAAATCTTTCTCTAAAGTGATATGGAAAACACTATCCATAGATAAACTAGAAACAATACAAACCTACAGTCAATTGGTAAGTCATTTAATTGATAGGATTTCTACCCATTTTAAAACTAAAACACCCAAAATAGAAACAATACTAAGAATTGAGTTAAAGGGTGGAAGTCATCTTAAAGAAGAATTACAATCGGATGAAAATATTGTACATATAGAGACGGATATAAAACATCATTTTAACTTATTGGCAGTGGAGGTAAAAACAGATGAATTGACCACAGTACATAATGTTGAGGAATATAAAGAAGGACAGCATGTTTTGGCAAAGACATTAGAACTATTACAGAAGCTAAATGAGAACCATCCGCTTATGGACAAGCTATTAGAAATACCTTTTGCTAATAAACAAGTAAAAACAACCTCAGATAAAATAAATTATATAAAAAAACTTTCTGCTAATTTACAAGTAGAGGCGGTTAATCGCATGGTGGGGGAGAAAAAATGAAGATCAAGAGTTTGAATATTATAGATTTTGGTAAGTTCAATGACATTTCTTTTGGTCCATTAGATGAAAAAATCGTATTATTTTATGGGAAAAATGAAGCAGGAAAGACAACTTTATTTCATCTAGTAAAAACGTTAATTTTTGGTTTTACCCCTGCTAAAAACGATATTCATCCCTATGCTTCTTGGAAAAATGAAAAAATAGAATTTAGTGGAGTTATTTCCTCTAAACAAGAGGATACTATTCACCTTTACCGTCGATTATTAAGTAGCCCTAAGGGGCAGATAACATTAAACGACAAAGTTGTAGAATTACGTAACAACCCCTTACCCTTTGCAAATCATATTTCCTGGGAAATATACAATAAAATTTATGCCCTTAAGGTGGAGGATTTAGTCGAAATACAGGGAAAAGCATGGGATGAAGTACAGGATAAACTGTTGGCTAACTATGGCAATATTAATATAAAAAATACAAGAGAAATAGTAAAAGAATTAAATGACGAAGCCAATAAATTATTTCGTGAAAGTGGAAGAGGTAAAACTTTAATTAAAGAGCTGGAAAGTCAGATTAGAGACCTTAAAAAAGAAAAAACCCAAGCGTTGGAAAGACAAATTATATTAAAGAACAATGACCAACGATGGAATGAAATAAAAGAAAAAATAAAAGAGATGATGGATAATAAAATTATTATTAGAACACATCTGAAAAAGGCAAAAGTACTAGTTCCTATAAAACGAATGTTAGAGGAAAGAGAAACCTTAAATAGCAAATTAATTGATAAAGGGTTATTTTTATCTCTTCCCACCAATGCAGGGGATAGGTTGAAGGAATTGGAGGAAAAAAAACATCAAGTTCAGAATGAATTGGAAAAACGGAAAGAAAGACTCTTTGAAAAAAAAGCAAAGCAACATGTCTTTTCTAAAGAAGAAGATTTAATTTTAGCAAATAAAGATGAGATAGAAGAACATCATAAAGGTTTACTGAAGCTAGAAGGAATGATAGAAGAAAAAAACACAGTAGAGGAAGAACATAATAAGTTGAAGGATCGACTTACCCATGAAGCTAGAAATCTGTTAAACGGTGACGTAACAGAAAAAACCACTAATAAAATCAAAGAATTAAACCTGCCAGAATTAAGACTAATCATTACATCATACCAAAAGATAAAGGCAGATTTAAAAGAAATAGAAGGTTTATTACAATATCAACAACAACAGCAAAAAAACATTAAAACATCTAATGCTTATATATTTGCTACAATAATTGGTTTTCTTTTAATAACTTTAGCAGTTTTATTAAACCAAACTCCACTTTTGGTCATAGGAGGAATTGCTTTAGTATACGGATTCACCGACTGGTTTAATGGGAAACGAATAAAAAAACAGCTTATGAGGGAAATGTCGGGAAGTAATAATGGAAGACAATTGGAGGGAAAAAAGGCACAACTAACAAAAGAAATGAATGAACAAAGAGAGGGGTTAATTAATAAGTTTTTAGAGATCCCTATACCTCCACTAGTTTTAGAAAATATAAATGAGTTATTCCTAACAAACTTAGTTAAAGTAAAGGATTTAATATTTGAAGTGGAGGAAAAATACAAAATTTTAAAGGAAAAAAACAATATAGTAACCCAATATAGTTTAAATCTATCTACATTTTTAAATCAGTTTGTATTTGATGTATTAGATGAAAAAACACAAATTAATCATTTGAAAAAGATGGTGGAGGCATTAAAAAATAAAAAAAGTGCCAATGTTAATTTAGAAGATGATATAAAACAATTGGATAAAGAGGTTACACAACTACAGCAGAACTATAGACAAGTAGAGAATGAAATTGAAGAAATACAAAAAGTTCTATTAGAAATTGGAGAAGGTTCATTAGAGAAAGGGTTATCTATTTTTAATGAAAACCAACAGCTACAACTGAAAATTAATGTAATTGAAGAAAGATTAAGGGAAATAACAGACCTTGAAGTAATAATGAAAGAAATTGATATATATGAAAAAAATCATCCTTGGGTTTTTTCTGAAATAGAGCTGGAAAGGGCAGAGAACAAAATTGAAGAATTAGAAGAAAATTTACAATCTGCTAAAGAAGAGAAAAAGGAACTAGAAATTAAAAATGAAGCTTTATTAAAGACAGTTACTGTGGATGAAATAGAAAGTAAAATATTTATGTTAGAAACAGAACTACAGGAAGTTTGCGTAAAAAGAGATGGTTTAATGCTATTGAGGGAAGTCATAATGAAGGCAGAAGAAATTTATAAAGAAGAAAATCAGCCAGACGTATTGAAAAATGCCAGTAAATACTTAAATATCATCACAGGTGGAAGGTATAGCACAATATATTTAGAGGAGACCAATGAAGGGACAATTATTTTATTAAAGGAGAAAGATAATCCCATTCCTCGTCCAGTCAGTGAAAGTTTCAGCAAAGGGACTTTAAATCAATTGTACTTATCATTAAGACTTTCTTTAATAGATCACTTAGATAGAAATGGAGAAACTCTACCCATTTGTTTTGATGAGTTATTAATTAATTGGGATGAAGAACGATTAGAAAATAATATTGAGTTATTAAAGGAAATTGGAAAACATAGACAAATATTTATGTTTACTTGTCATGATTGGATGGCAAGAAAAATGGAATCTTCCTTTGGAGTCAAAAGAATACAACTAAACTAACAAAGGAGGTAGAAAAGTGCCTTATACTTATCTATTGGAATGTAGTGATGGTAGCCTTTATACCGGTTGGACAGTTTGTTTAGAAACCCGTCTAAAAGCCCATAACAATGGAACAGGGGCAAAATATACCCGTTGTAGATTGCCAGTTAAACTGGTGTATTGGGAGGAACAATCTAACCGAAGTGAGGCACAAAAAAGAGAGTTTACCTTAAGACGACTAAAAAGAAGTGAAAAATTACAACTCATTAAAGAATTTAATAACACTGATTTTATTTAATAAAATTGTTATTAATAAAACTTATTGATTATTTTTCCCTAAATGGGTAATCTAATGTATCAATATTAATAAAAGTGTCAATGATACATCTAAGAATTACTTAGGAGGGAATAAAATGAAAGCACCAAAACATATTGGTATTATCCCAGATGGGAATAGAAGATGGGCACAGGGGCAAGGCCTAACAAAAGAAATGGGATATGATAAAGGTTTAGAACCTGGCTTAGAATTATTTCGCCTTTGTAAAGAAAAAGGAATTCAAGAGATTTCTTATTATGGGTTTACAATGGATAATACTAAACGTCCAGGTGTTCAAACTAAAGCTTTTACAAAGGCATGTATTGATGCCGTAGAAATGTTGGCTAAGGAAGATGCGTCATTATTGGTGTTGGGAAATGTAGAATCACCTATGTTTCCAAAAGAATTATTACCTTTTACTACTAGAAAAGTATTTGGAAAAGGTAGCTTAAAGGTTAACTTTTTAGTTAATTACGGATGGCAATGGGATTTGGGTCACTTGACGGAGAGTGAAGATGGAATTAAAACCAATTACTATGGAGGTCTTAAATCCAATGATATATCCCGTATCGATCTTATTATACGTTGGGGAGGAAGACGTAGATTAAGTGGATTTTTACCTGCCCAATCCGTTTATGCAGATTTTTACGTGGTGGATGAATATTGGCCAGACTTTACACCTAAACATTTTTATGATGCTATAGATTGGTATAAACAACAAGATGTTACCTTGGGAGGGTAAGATAAGGCTATTTTAGTTAATTAGATGGATGAAAAAAGTTACATGTAATTCATTGTAAAGTAACCCAGCCCACAGAAGTATTTCAAAATTCTAGTGATGGCTGGGTTTTATATATTAATATTTTTATAAAATATTTTTTTGACTAGAAATAAGGAATTAGCATTAATTTAACGTAGATTTTATAAGGAAATATTAAAAATTTATGGCTTTAATGGAATAATTCATATTATAAAGATTGCAGGGAAGTCTAATTTATGTTAAAATTTTTCTTATGGCAAAATACTACAAGATTATTTAAATAATGAAAAAATAATATATAAATAAAGGAAATTTTATAGAGTGAATGAATACTGTGTAAATTCTCCAATATATAAAAAGGAAGAAGAGGAAAAACTATGCAACGTAATGATATTAGGAATATTGCAATTATTGCCCATGTTGACCACGGTAAAACAACAATGGTGGATGAAATGCTTAAACAAAGTGGAACTTTTAGAACAAATGAACATGTAGAAGAAAGAATGATGGATTCAAACTCCCTAGAAAAAGAAAGAGGAATTACTATACTTTCTAAGAATACCTCTGTAACCTACAAAGATGTTAAGATAAACATTGTAGATACACCAGGACATGCGGACTTTGGTGGAGAAGTTGAACGGATTATGAGAATGGTGGATGGCGTTTTACTATTAGTAGATGCTAAAGAAGGTCCAATGCCTCAAACTAGATTCGTTCTACAAAAAGCCCTTAAAGAAGGGTTACAACCTATTGTTGTAATAAATAAAATTGACAGACCAGACCGTAGACCAGAAGAAGTAATTGATGAAGTATTAGATTTATTTATTGCACTAGAAGCCCATGAAGATCAATTGGACTTCCCAGTGGTTTATGCTTCAGCTAAAAATGGTTTTGCACAACTTACAGTTGAAGAAGAAGGAACAAACCTACAACCATTATTTGAAGCTATCTTAGAGCATATACCATGTCCAGAAGGTGATGCAGAAGATGGATTACAATTATTAATTTCAAATATAGACTATGATAAATACATCGGTCGAATTGGAATTGGTAAGATTAAAAGAGGTAGCTTGAAAAAAGGTCAAAGTGCTGTATTAGCTAAGGGAGATGAAGGACAGGCTAATGTAAAAGTAAGTAACTTATATAACTTCCAAGGCTTAGGTAGAACTGAAATAGAAGAAGCTTCAGTGGGAGAAATTATAGCAATATCAGGAGTTGGCGATATTAACATTGGAGATACCCTATGCTCCATTGATAAAGTAGACCCGTTACCTTCTATTAAAATTGATGATCCAACCATTTCTATGAACTTTATGGTTAATGATAGTCCATTTGCAGGAAAAGAAGGTACTTTCGTAACAAGTAGACATTTAAAGGATCGCTTAGAAAAAGAAATGCTTTCTAATGTAGCAATGAAGATGGAAGAAGTTTCAGCCGATTGTTTTAGAGTATTAGGGCGGGGAGAACTTCACCTATCTATTCTTATCGAAACCATGAGACGGGAAGGATACGAATTCTCAGTATCTAGACCAGAGGTTATCTTAAAGAAAACAGAAGAAGGCTTATTAGAGCCAATGGAGCATTTATTTGTTGAAGTTCCAGAAGAAAGTGCCAGTGCAGTAATTGAAAAAATAGGATTACGTAAGGGTGAAATGTTGGACATGGTTCCAACTGGAACAGGGATTACTAAGTTAGAGTTTAGAATACCTGCCAGAGGATTAATTGGTTACCGTTCTGAATTCCTTACAGATACTAAGGGTTACGGTGTATTCCATCATTTATTTGATGGTTACGACAACTTCCGTGGAGATATTAGAGTTAGAAATAGAGGCTCTTTAGTTGCTTTTGAAACAGGAGCAGCAGTTGGCTATGGAATATATCATGCCCAAGAAAGAGGAACAATGTTTGTAGAACCAGGAACAGAAGTATATGCAGGTATGGTGGTGGGAGAAAGTTCTCGTTTAGAAGACATCGCTGTAAATGTATGTAAGAGAAAGCAATTAACAAACATCAGATCATCTGGTGCTGATGATTCCCTAAGATTAGTTCCTGCAACAATATTCTCATTAGAGCAATCCCTAGAGTTTATTGCTGATGATGAAATTGTTGAAATGACTCCTAAAAATATAAGAATCCGTAAAAAGATTTTAGATAAAGTAGCAAGAGAAAGAGCCCAAAGAAGAGTATAAAAAAGAGGAAAAAAGATATGGTTTAAAGACCATGTCTTTTTTCATAGAAAAGGGATGAATTATATAATTAATATTATATAATCTCTTATAGAAAAGAATAACAATGGGGAAAATTAATTGGACAAGAGACTTCCATTGGACGAATTAAGAAATTATATGATAAAATTGATAAGTAGAATATTCCTTTCTTATCCAAAAAAGTAAGAGGTGATACGGATGAATGAAAGAAGTTTAAGAGTATTGGAATATAGTAAAATTATTGAAAAATTATGGGAAAAATGTACTTCTCAATTGGGTAAAACAATTGTTGAAGAGTTAAAGCCTATTTCTAATTTATCTGAAATTATAAAAATGCAAAATGAAACCAGTGAAGCCCAAAGCATCCTAATACAAAAGGGGAATGTTCCAATTCATGGCATACACGATGTGCTACATTATATTAGAAGAACTGAAATTGGCTCATATTTAGACCCTGGACAGTTACTACAGTTAAATAATACATTGGCAGTGGCTAGAAAATTAAAAACCTACTTAAAAGGTGAAGAAGGGGCAAGAAAGTTTCCTATTATACAAGGGTTAACCGAAAGTTTAACCGCCTTAAGAGAAATAGAGGATAAAATTACCCAATGTATCCTTAGTGAAACTGAAATATCCGATAATGCCAGTTCAGAATTAAAACATATTCGCAGGTCAATTACATCCAAAAATGAAGCTATCCGAAATAAATTAAATAGCATTATTTCCTCCACCAACAATCAAAAATATCTACAAGATGCCATCATCACCATGAGACAAGATCGGTATGTTGTACCAGTAAAACAAGAACATCGAAGTAATTTGCCAGGATTAATCCACGATCAATCCTCCAGCGGGGCAACACTATTCATAGAGCCTATGGCGGTGGTGGAATTAAATAACCAATTAAAAGAATTAAAACTAAAGGAACGGGCAGAAATTGAGAGAATATTGATGGAAATAGCCGCTATGATTGCTGAAAGTGCCAATGAAATAAGAAGTAATCAAGAAATATTAAAACAATTAGACTTTATTTTTGCAAAGGGCAAGTTATCTTTAGAAATGAAGGCTGTAGAGCCACAACTAAATGATGAAGGTAAAATTTTCATTAAAAAAGGTAGACATCCATTACTAAAGGCAGATGAAGTTGTTCCTACCACCATATGGTTAGGTGAAGATTTCCGTATACTTATGGTGACTGGACCAAATACAGGAGGAAAAACTGTTACATTAAAGACTGTAGGGTTATTTTGTTTAATGGCTCAAAGTGGGTTACATGTACCAGCAGATTTTGGAACGAAGCTAACTGTTTATGATCAAGTATTTGCAGATATAGGAGATGAACAAAGTATTGAACAAAGTTTAAGTACCTTTTCTTCCCATATGACAAATATAGTTAATATCTTAAAAGAAGTGACTCCCAATTCCCTTGTGTTATTTGATGAATTAGGAGCAGGCACAGACCCAACGGAAGGGGCAGCTTTAGCCATTGCTATTATTAACCATTTAAGGGGATTAAAGGCATCTGCTATTGCCACCACCCATTATAGCGAATTAAAACAATTTGCCCTTACAAATGAAGATGTTGAGAATGCTTCTGTAGAATTTGATGTTGAGACTTTAAGACCCACCTATCGATTACTTATAGGTGTACCAGGTAAATCAAATGCTTTTGAAATATCCAGAAAACTGGGTTTATCGGATGATATTATTGATGCAGCAAAAGAGTGTATATCCACAGAAGATATTGAGTTTGAAGACCTGTTACAAAACATAGAAGCCAATAGAAGAGCTACAGAAACAGATAGAGAAGAAGCTCAACGGTTACGAATGGAACAAGAAAAAGTAATGCAACAATATAACGATAAGAGACAACAATTAGAAGAACAAAAAGAAAAACTAATTAGAGAAGCAAAAAAAGAAGCCCATAAAATCGTAAAGAGTGCTAAATTAGAAGCAGAAGAAATCATTAAAAATTTAAGGGAATTGAAGCTAGAACTAGAAGAAAAAGAAATGAACAAGAAACTAGAGGCAGCTAAAAAGCAATTAACTGAAAAAATGGATGCCTTAGGTGAAACAGTAGAAGACTTCTTTAGCAAAAAGACCAGTAAAAAGCCACCTAAAAATTTAAAAGCAGGTGAAACGGTTAATGTACTTTCACTAAATCAAATAGGTCATATTATTTCATCACCAGATGAAAAAGGTGAAGTATTAGTTCAAGTGGGTATTATGAAAATTAATATTCCTGTAAGTAACCTAGAACGAGTAAAGAGTCAAGATGAAATAAAACAAACTGGCGTAGGTAAAATACTAAAGAATAAAGCACAAAATGTTAAACGTGAGTTAGATGTAAGGGGTCAAAATTTAGAAGAAGCTATGTTGGAAGTAGATAAATTTATAGACGATTGTGCCATTGCAGGTTTTTCACCTGTTACAATTATCCACGGTGTAGGTACGGGGGTATTAAGTGCAGGAATAAAGCAAATGCTAAAGAAAAACAAACATATTAAAACATTGCGTCCGGGTCAATACGGTGAAGGTGGAGCAGGTGTAACTATTGTAGAATTGAAGTAGTAGAAGTAGGAAGTAGGTGTAGTAATGTTTTTAGTCAGTGCATGTCTATTAGGAATCAACTGTAAATATACAGGAGACAATAACTTAGATGTTGAACTAGTAAATAAACTTAAAAAACAAGGTATAGTTCCAGTATGTCCAGAACAATTGGGTGGACTAACTACACCAAGGCTTCCCGCAGAAATACAAGGTGGAGACGGTTTAGACGTCTTATCAGGTAGAGCCAAGGTAATAAGAAATGATGGAGTAGATGTAACGGAAGCCTTTATAAAAGGGGCAGAAGAAACCTTGAAAATTGCTGAAACATTGGGGTTAACAAAAGCAATATTAAAGGCAAAAAGCCCTTCCTGTGGCAATAAAATTATATATGATGGTAGTTTTACAGGAAAAAAAGTAACAGGACAGGGAGTAACAGCAGCCCTTCTAACCAGTAAAGGAATTGAGGTTTTTTCTGAAGAAGGATATTAAAAATATAAAGGTTAATTTCCTGAATAAAAGTCTTGTTATTACAAATAATATATGATATATTATTTTGAACAAGAAAATACTGTTAAAGCGATGATGAGGAGAGTAGTTGTAATAATTGATTTAGCGAGTCAGAGTTGGTGGAAGTCTGGCACAATATTACAGTGAAGCGCACCTCGGAGAGTATACTTGAAATTAGTAGAGTAATACGGTTTTCCACCGTTATCTGGAAATTGAGTGGGGATTAATCAGTAAGTAATAGATTAATACCAATAAGAGTGGTAACACGGGATATAACTCTCGTCTCTTTTTTAGAGATGGGAGTTTTTTGTTTTTGTAAAAACAACTTTTTAAAATATATTATTAACTAATGAAAAGTATATTAAATATTTTTAAATATAATTTCCAACAGAAATAGGGAGGTAGATGATATATTATGGATTTTAAAAAGAAATTAAGTCAAGAATTACAACCCCACATGGGAGAAATGACCCATGAAGAAATACTAACAACAATAGAAATACCTAAAAATGCTGAAATGGGGGATTTTGCATTCCCCTGCTTTAAACTAGCAAAGGTTTTTAGAAAAGCTCCTAATGCAATTGCTGAAGAGTTGGCAGAAAAACTAGTGTTAACGGATGCTTTTGAAAAGGTAGAAAATATTGGCGGTTATTTAAACTTCTTTGTAAATAGAAAAGCCTTTGCTGAAGCAGTGATTAAAGAAGTGATGGAACAAAAACAACAGTTTGGAAGCTCTAAAATAGGAGAGGGGAAAGTTGTTTGTATCGACTATTCAGCACCAAATGTGGCAAAGCCCTTCCATGTGGGACATCTTCGCTCTACAGTAATCGGTAATTCCCTTTATAGAATTAACGAATTTTTGGGGTATAAATGTGTTGGGATTAACCATTTAGGAGATTGGGGAACACAATTTGGTAAAGTAATTGTTGCTTATAGAAATTGGGGAAATAAAGAAGAAATTGAAAAAGAGCCTATTAATACATTGCTGGAGTTATATGTTAAATTCCATGATGAGGCAGAAGCTAATCCTGCCCTAGAAGATGAAGCTAGAGGATGGTTTACCAAAATGGAACAAGGAGACGAAGAAGCCCTAGCCCTTTGGAATTGGTTTAGTTCAGAAACCATTAAAGAATTAAAGAAGATTTATGCACTACTAGATGTACATTTTGATTATTATCAAGGAGAAAGTTTTTATAATGACAAAATGGATGCTGTACTAAAGGAATTAAAGGAAAAAAACCTACTTCAAGAAAGTGAAGGGGCAGCAATTGTAGACTTAGGTCAATTTGATATGCCACCCTGCTTAGTGCAGAAAAAAGATGGTAGTACCCTATATGCAACAAGAGACATCACCGCAGCTATTTATCGAAAAAACACATATAACTTTAGCAAGTGTCTTTACGTAACAGATTATAGCCAAAACCTACACTTTGCCCAATGGTTTAAAGTAATCGAGTTAATGAACTATCCTTGGTATAAAGATATTGTTCATATTCCTTTTGGTCGAGTTACCCATGAAGGAAGAAGAATTCAAACCCGAAAAGGAAATGTTGTTCTATTGGAGGAAGTACTTACAGGAGCTGTGACAAGAGTAAAGGAAATTATAGAAGAAAAGAATCCAACCCTAGAAAATAAAGAACAAGTGGCACAGGATATTGGAATAGGAGCAGTAATCTTTAATGATTTAAGCAATAATAGAATTAAAGATATATCCTTCTCATGGGAGACTGCATTTAGTTTTGAAGGAGAAACAGGTCCCTATGTACAATATACCCATGCTAGAGCCTCTAGTGTTTTAAGAAAAGCAGAAATAGATGTTATATCAGACTTTAATGCAGAAATATTAACCGATGATATTTCCATGATGGTATTAAAAGAAATTCAGCATTTTCCACAAGTTATTCAAGATGCTGAAAGAAAAAATGAACCATCCCTTATTACAAGACATATTATTGACATTGCACAAGCATTTAATCGCTTCTATCACGATCATCCAATACTAGTGGAAGACGAAGAGGTAAAAAGTGCAAGACTAGCTATGGTATATGTAGTTAAGCAAGTATTAAGTATCGGATTATATCTATTAGGGATTAAAGCACCTGAAAAAATGTAGGTAATAGTACTTAAATCATTATTATTAAACCCTAAATCCAGTACTACTTATAAATGGATTTAGGGTTTACCTTATTAAAAAACTTGTATATTATAAGAAAATTGCTTACCATTAAAATGTATGTATAAATATAATCGCCAACAAAAAGGGAGGAAAGGCTTTGACCAAAGAAATACAACTAAAAAGATGCTTCACAAATATGGTCTATGGAGATGCCTTAGGTTTTTTAAATGAAAATAATAATGAAAACACAATGAACTTTAAGACCTTCCGTTTTAGAAGAGACAATCAACTTGAGTTAGATCTTGCTATAGGTCAGTGGAGTGATTTGACCGAATTATCATTAATAATGATTAAATGTTTATTAGATGAAAAAGAGAAAACAAAAGTTACAATAGATTATTCACGGTTACAAGCAGAATTAGATTTGTGGAATTATTATAGACATGGTGGGGCAGATACTATACTGTTGAGGTTAAAAGAAGGAGAAAGTTATTATCAAAATAGTCAATATGCCAATGATAAAAGAGGTTATGGTTTTTCGCGGATCATGTCAATTATTCTGACAAACAAAAATTTTGAAATAGCAAAAGAAGAAATAATTCGACAAATCATGTATTTTAATGAACATCCTCAAGTAATTTTAACAGGAATGTTATTGGGGAGAATTGTTTTTACATTATTAGAAAAAGGTAGTAGAAGTAGGATAGAACTACTAGATGAATTAAAAACATTTATTATATCGCTAGAAAAAAATCAATTAGAAGTTCTAATACAAAAAGAGTTTACAAAAAAATATACAATACAATTTGAACAAGAAAAAATTAATTATCTTATGGCACTAGATCGTCTAAAAAGCAATAAAGATACTCTTATAAAACTCAATAAGATAGATAGTCAAGGAGTATTGCTGGCAGCTTTAGAAAATTATTGGCTATTACAAGAAGGTGCATTGCCAGACTTTAATTTAACACCATCAAATGATATAAAAGAAGCACTGACACTGGCATATGGCTTTTGGGGAATTAATAAAACTTCAAAAGAAGATGTTAATATAATGGGGATAAAAGACCATAAATTTATTGAAAGTATGGGGGAATATATTGGAAGAATTAGAAATTATGAATTAAATAGAAGACCTTATCAACCCAACAATAAAGAAATAGACTTATTTCAATTACAATTAGGTACGGTTATTCGTCATCCAATATTAAATAATACTAAAATTATTCATCGACAAGAAAAGCAACAATGGATTAAATTAATTTTAGAAACAAAAGGAGGAACATACATCCTATATAAAAATAAATAAAGGCAGGGATAGATTGATGAAAAACCCCCATTCTCTTTCTCACTGCAAGAATTCAGCATCCTAACGTATTTCTGTATACGTTGTAGTCGGTGAATTTTTTAGTTCCAAAGTATATGGAGGTTTTTCATCAGTTTGATAGTCTATTCAACATTATTATTTTTGGAGTAATTCCATAAATTCCTCTTCGGTGGTGTTGGCTAAAAGACTTAATTGCTTTACCATTGTGTCTTTTAATTCTATAAAAGAAGAAATTTTAGTATTTTCTCCTGTATATTCTAAAGCTTTAATAATAAGTAGCATATCGTGTTTAGATATTTCTTCTACTGCAATCGTTGAAAAATCTTCCATATGTCTTCATCGGCTCCTTTCTAGTATAGAAATTATTTAAGTTTATATTCTACAATTATATTAAAATACCTGCAATTTTCTACAAAATTTTTACAATGGAAAATATCCATTAACAAAATAATTAGTTTCCAAATTATTTCAAAAAATAATAGCCCATCTAAAGATGAGCTATTTCATTAATTATAATTTCATTGACTAATATTCAAATTATGCTACTTTAAAATTATTATTGTTTAGGGCATGTTGAACAATGTATAAACCCACTACTGAAGTGGCTTGAAGAGAACTCATTAAATCATTTTCAAGGGATTCAGTTCTTTTACTATAGTCATCATGCAGTTCATCAATAACACTTTTAATAATGTGGGCTGAATAATTATCTACATTAAAATGATTTTTAGTAATAATTAAATTGTCTTTAAAATTGCCATTATATTGTTTAAATAACCTATGAAGATTATTCTCATAAATCATATGATTAATAATAGTAGCTTTTCTATATTTAACTCGATCATTATGAGGGACACAAAAAAAATCAGCAATAAAGTGAGTAACTATACCAATTTGAGTAGAGAAATATTTGATAGACTCATTATTAATAGATAAAGGATAATGGGATAACTTGTGGATTTCATTCATAATTAAGTTAAAAGTTTGAGGTTTAAAATGATCTAATCTGGCAAGACTTGGCGTAATATCAGGTTTTATACTTCCATAAATTATACTTTGTTTATTTAATTCTATACCAAGTATGCCTAAAATACTTTGATGTAGATGTTCCGAAATAATTTTATGGGTTTGTGGAAACAAATGGCAACAACCTTTCTGTTTACATTCAATAGAGGAAATTGCATAATATCATAATAAAGAATTTATATTCGATTTATGCAAAAATGAAACCTGATTCGCGCATTGTGAGATGACTAATTTCCTTATACATTTTATACAATTAGTCATTGAACACTAAGCAGGGAAGGTTTCTTTTTGCATTAATATAAATTCAAAATTAATTATGCAATTTCCTAAATAACATAAAAACCTTCATTAACTTTATTATATTTTATTAAAAGCTAATTGGCAACAAGTTTACATAAAACTAATTACCAATTCTTTTCTTAAATTCGTTTACAAAGTTTTCTAAGAGTTTTTCTCTATTAAGTCTATATTGTATATTTATTTTTTTGTATTGAAATTGTACACTATTAATAATCACCATTTCATTAATTTGTAGGGGCAAAATAAAACCATCTTCTTCAATAATTGAAGACATACCCAAAGCTTCTTCCATTAATTTTGTATGATACTTTTTCGGTAAATTTAATCGGGATAAAGTAATGTCCTTTAATGAAAAAAATATCTTTTCATCATTGTAATCGGGTTGTAAAGTTGTTTGAACTTTAACTGGTAAAAATGAAATCTTACCATAGATATTTAAAACAACTTCATTATCCAGTAAAAACAAGTCTACATAAGTTAATTTAAATACATTATTATTAATTGCAAATTGGTTTGACTTCAATTGATAATTGAGGTATCCCATTAACTCATCTTCAGTAATAACAAAATTATTTTCCTTCAATAATTGAATATTATGCTGACTAAATTTAGTAAAAAAATAATTTTCATCGTAAATAATATCAGAAGGAAAAGGAGTTTTGGAAGGTGGAGGATAATAAAGGGAATAGCCAATGAAAATACTAACCAAAACAAATAAAACACTAAGAAAAATACATATTTTCTTCATCTATAGCCTCCTTTATCTATAATGATGAAACGTTTTTAATTAATAATCAATACTATATAACTATTATAACATATTGTTATAAATAAAAATGGAGAAGAGTAGGAAAGATGCAAATCAATATCGACTATGCTATAATTAATGATGTAAGATGAAAGGAAAATACTATGTACTAAATAAGCGGTAATAAACTAATATATCCTCTATTGGAAGAAAATATTATCGCCCATATAAACCCATTAGTTAGAATAAAAAATAATAACAATGTATAAATTTATGGGGCTAACTAACCCCAATAACCCAAGGGGGTTGGTATTAAAAGACTAATATTGGGCGATACCCTATAGTAAAGACATAGTTATTTTACATATTTTATGTTTTGGATTAACGAAAAAAATAAAAGAATAGAAAGATTACTGAAAAGAGGTTTAATAATGAAGCTTTTATTAACAACATTAAATGCAAAATATATACATACAAACTTAGCAATACGATATTTAAAAAAGTCAGTAGAAAACATAATTAAAGATATAGAAATACAGGAATATACCATTAATCATCACAATGATTATATTATTTCTGAAATTTACAAAAAGCAACCTGATATATTATGTTTTTCCTGTTATATATGGAATATCGAAACCATCCTCTATATTACTAAAAATATAAAAAAAATAATGCCAGAAACTATAATTGTATTAGGTGGACCAGAAGTATCCTTTGAAACAAAAGAATTAATGGAGTCTAATGACTCAATTGATATAGTAGTCATTGGAGAAGGTGAAATAGTATTTAAGAATTTAATAGATTGTTTAAGCAAAGAAAATGACTACTCTAAAATTTCAGGTATTGCCTATCGAGGGAAAGGTGATATTTTTATTAATCAGAAAGAAAAGAATCCGTCTTTAGAAGAAATACCTTTTCCATACGATGAAGAATTATTGACGAAGGATAAAATAGTTTATTACGAAAGTTCTAGAGGCTGTCCTTATAATTGTCAGTATTGTTTATCCTCCGCAGACCAGGGCGTTAGGTATTTACCCATTGAGAGGGTGAAAAATGAACTAAAGTATCTTATAGACGCAGAAGTAAAACAAATAAAATTTGTTGATAGGACCTTCAATGCCAATAAAGACTTTGCATTGGAAATAATGAAATTTATTATAGCTAATAACAAAGAAAAAACAAATTTTCATTTTGAGGTAACAGCCGATTTATTAGGGGAAGAAATGCTGACATTATTGAAGGAAGTACCAGTGGGGCTTTTTCAATTTGAAATTGGCGTACAATCCACAAATGAGGAAACATTGAAGGAAATTGATAGAAAAATGGACTTTGAAAAACTAAAAGAAAAGGTAAATATTATTTCTTCCTATCGAAATATTCATCAGCACTTAGATTTGATTGTTGGTTTACCAAAGGAAGACTATTATACCTTCCGTAAGTCCTTTGAAGACGTGTTTTCTTTAAGACCTGAAAAACTTCAAATAGGTTTTTTAAAACTTCTAAAAGGATCGGGCTTAAGGGCTAAGGCATTGGAATACAATTATGTCTATTTAGATACACCTCCCTATGAAGTGTTGGAGAATGACTCTCTATCCTATGGAGAAATAATTCGACTTAAGGGAATAGAAGAAATGGTGGAAATTTATTGGAATTCAAGGATTTTTAATACGTCAATAGAAGTAATTATTCAAAATTTCTATGCCAATGCCTTTAGGTTTTTTGAAGAGCTTTGGAAGTTTTGGGAGAAAAACGGTTATCATCACACTTCCCATGGTAAAAATAGACTCTATGAAATATTATTGGAATTCTACCAACAAAAAGACTTTCATAAGTTAAATACATTTAAAGAAGTGTTAAAGTTTGATTTTTTAAAAAACACAAGAACATCATCGCTACCTAGTTTCTTTATTCGGGTAGAAGAGGAATGTTTTAAGAATAGTTGTCATGAATTTTTACAGCAGAAGGAAAATATAGATAAGTATCTTCCAAATTATGCAGATCAACCAGCAAAGCAAATTATTAAAAAAGTTCACTTTGAACCTTTTCTTTATGATGTTATTCAGTTAGAAGAAAATCCAACTATTTTAAGTGAGGCAGATGAAAAGGTAATTACTGTCCTCTTTGACTACGACCTTAGCAGTAAGGCGATAGATCATTCAAGATACTACATCGTATCCATTTAATTAAAGAAAGAATGGGGTAATAAAATGGAAATTTTAAAAGATCTTTACTATACAAATCGTTCAATACTTAAAACTACAACTAACAGTATAATTAAAAATTGGCCTATTATTTTTACAGGGATTTTTTATACTATTGCCACAATATTTTTATATACTATATTGCCATACTTTTGGATATTGGCAGGTTTGGTTTTAATTATTGCCACCAGTGGATTAACATCTAATTATTTACATTTAATAGATGGAATTATTAAACGAGATAAAATAACTAAGCAAGATTTCAAAGAAGGATTCACAGTTTATTTAAGAAAAGTATGGGGAATTTTATTTTTGTTTTATGTAGGGAGAATGGCATTTAATTTATTAGTTATGCCAATTCTAAGTGGATTTATCCATCCAATGGCCCTAGAAAATATGTTGATATTTTTAACAATGGTATTTTTAAATCCAATACCAGAAGTGCTATACCAAAAACATTATAGTTCTTGGGAATCCATTACTTATTCCCTTGAGTTTGTAAAAGAAAACTGGATTGAATGGTTTATTCCAAACATTATTTTTGGTGTATTAATGTATCTATTAACAGGAAACATCATAAAAGATGTACTAAATTACTATTTGCCTTTAAACACATTATTATCCAGTAAAGGATTTGTATTTTATTTGCTAGGTCAAATTTTGTTTTCTTTTATGATGGTTTATCGAGGATATTTATTTGAAACCTTAAGCACCAGTAATAGACGTAAAAGATTATTTATGAGAAAATACTAATCTAAATTTATGGGGGGTCAGTATGGATATTCTTTTTAGAACAATGAAGGAAGAAGACACAGAGCAGGTATTATCCTTATTCAGTAAGTTACAATTGGAGTCTGCTGGAGTATCCTTTACAGAAATTATTGATAAAGTAGAATTTGAAGCAAAAAAGAATGAAAAGGGTTGTTTTTTTTATGTAGCAGTGAAGGATTATCAAATCATTTCAGTTTTTAGAGGAAGACAAGGGGAGGGAAATAAAAGTCATTCTGCCCTATTGACCATTGCAGTTGACCCAAACTACAGAGGAAAACATTTGGCTAAAAACTTTACAGAATACTGTTTAACAGATTTAAAAAACTATGGGGTTAGCATCGCTAGAGCCTATGTGTACAGCGATAATAAGCCATCAATAAATGCCTTGTTATCAGCAGGGTTTACCATATCGGGTTGCGTCCATCAACATCATAAAAATGAAAAAACAGGCGATTTTGTTGATGACGTTATTTTTCATAAAGTGTTGTAATCATAACCTATAAATGGAGGGAAAACATGGGATTTTTAATCGATCCATACATAAAAAAGAATACAGAAGACTTATCTTTTATAAATTTAAAGGAAAATGCACAGCTAAATATTAAGGGATATAGCATTCCTAATGGGGGATTAGATGTACCCTTATTAACAGATGAGTTGGCAGAAAATATAAAAAACAAAAAGGAAAATGAAATTATTACAATTGCAGCTATACTTCGTGGCATGGCATATACTCTTGGAATAGATGAAAACTTTAAATATAGAGATGAGTATCTTAAATTTTTAAGGGCAGCAGATGAAAATATTGAAAACTTCATTTTATTTAACGGAGTTAATTCTGTAGAGAATAATAAATTAATAGAAGGAATTATCTATTTTAAATCTGTATTAGTAATGAATGAAGTCAATACTCAGGCATTATTAAGTTATGGGGTAACATTATTAAAATATTGTGCAAGTTTGCCAAATAAAAAAATGGTTAAAGTATTCAAAAAAGAAGCTAAGAATAAATTAGAAGAATTATTAATGATACAGCAAGAGCCGATGGCATTATATCAATTAGCCCATATTTATAAGGACGAAATGCAATTTAAAAAAGCACAGTTGTATGGAGAAAAACTTCTAAAACTTGAAATTGATGAGTTGTTTCAGACAAGAGTAAAGCATCTTTTGTTGGAATTAAGAGATTTAGTTCAATACGAAACGGGATATGAAGCTATTCTAGAGGGACAGACAGAAGTCGGGTTACCTTTATTAGTAGAATTAGAGGAAAACTATTCTGAATGGTGGAATTTAATTTTCTTTATTGGTTTGGGTTATCGTCAGTTAGGAGAATTTGATGAAGCTATTTCAAGGTTTCAAAAAGTATTAAGCTTAAAGGAAGATTTAATAGATGCATTAGTTGAGTTGGGTCTTTGTTATGGTGGTGTAGGAAATTATTTAGAAGCATCTGAGTATTTTCTTAGAGCCATTGAATTAGGTGGTGAAAATAGTGAAATTTTATGCAATCTTGCAATGTCCTACATGGAAATGGGGAACCTTCAAGATGCTAGAATGTATATAAATAAATCATTAGAAATGGACCCTAATGATGAAATAACATTGATATGTCAAAAACGAATAGATGAGTTGGTAGGTTCTTCGACATAAAAAACACTTTATTAGTAAAAATACTATTAATATACAGTAAAGATGGATATGATAAATGATGCACAAGTTTTACTCAGTGCATCATTTTTATTAAAAATTTTTAAATATTAAAAAAAAGAAGGAAATTATCAAAGAATAACGAATACATTATAGTATGGTTTATAAAAAATTTTATACCCTCAACAAAATTCACAAATAAAAGAGGTGGCATTGTGATAAAAAATTTGGTAGAATTAGTTAGAGAAGCACAAACTCAAACTAAAATGAAACTTGTTGTAGCAGCAGCACAAGACGAAGATGTATTGATAGCTGTATCTGAAGCTAAAAAAATGCAAATAATTGATGGTATTTTAATTGGTGATGAAGAAAAAATTAAAGAAATTGCATCAAAGAATAAAATAAACTTAGATCAATTTAAAGTTGTTAATAAACCAGATTTAATGGAGGCAGCTCTTGAATCCGTAAGAATGGTATCTCAAGGTGAAGCAGATTTTGTTATGAAAGGTATTTTAGATACTTCTATTTTACTTAAGGCTGTACTGGATAAAGAGGTGGGTTTAAGAACTGACAATCTTCTTAGTCACGTAATGGTCTTTGAAGTAGAAAGTTATCATAAGTTACTCTTGCTTTCTGACGGAGGTATGAATATAGAGCCCTCCCTTGAAGATAAAAAAGGAATTATAAAAAATGCTATTGCGGTTGCAAAAGCATTAGGTAAAACAGAAATTAAGGTGTCATGTTTAGCAGCAAAAGAAAAAGTAAGTGATAAGATGAAATCTACAGTAGATGGGGCTGAACTGAAACATATTGCCGAAGAAGGTTATTTCGGAGAGGATGTTATTGTGGAAGGTCCAATTGCCTTTGATCTAGCGGTTTCAAAAGAGGCTGCAATCATTAAAGGTTTTAAAAGTCCCGTAGCAGGTGAGACAGATATTGTTTTAGTACCAACAATTGAAGTAGGTAATGGTATTGGAAAAACGTTAACCTATATGGCTAATGCTAAATCTGCAGGGGTTATTATGGGAGCAAAGACACCTGTGGTGTTGGTATCAAGGGCAGACTCATCCGAAACAAAATTATTTTCAATTGCTCTTGGTAGCGTCGTAGCAGCCAACCAATCCAAATTAAATAAATAAATTTTTAACAAAGGAGAGGAATGTAATTATGAAACAATTGATGACAGGTAATGAGGCTATTGCCCGGGGTGCTTATGAAGCAGGGGTAACAGTTGCAGCTGCATACCCTGGAACTCCTAGTACTGAGATATTAGAAAACATATCTCAGTACAAAGAAATTTATAGTGAATGGTCACCAAATGAAAAAGTTGCTTTAGAAGTTGCAGTTGGAGCTTCTATTGCTGGAGCTCGTTCACTTGCAGCCATGAAACATGTTGGGGTAAACGTTGCGGCAGATGCATTATTCACCTATGCTTACACTGGAGTAAATGGAGGTTGTGTGTTAATTTCAGCAGATGAGCCAGGAATGCATAGCTCCCAAAATGAACAGGATAATCGTTATTATGCAAGGTTCTCAAAAATTGCACTGTTAGAACCTAGTGATAGCCAAGAAGCTAAGGATTATCTTATTGAAGCATTTAGAATTAGTGAAGAATTCGATACACCTGTATTGCTAAGGGTAACTACAAGAATTTGTCATAGTAAAACAATAGTTGAATTAGGTGAGAGAAATAAAGTAGAAATAAAAGAATATAAGAAAAACACTGCTAAATATGTAGCTATGCCTGCTAATGCTAGAGTACTTCATGTTAAAGTAGAAGA
Source organism: uncultured Alkaliphilus sp. (assembly GCA_938074565.1). Classification (GTDB taxonomy): domain Bacteria; phylum Bacillota; class Clostridia; order Peptostreptococcales; family Natronincolaceae; genus Alkaliphilus. The sequence goes on from CALJEQ010000050.1 coordinate 26,145, forward strand.
TAGATTAAAGCAATTAGAGAAATTTAGTAACGAAACACCGTTAAATAGAATTGAATGGGGAAGCAAAAAAATAGGAATTATTACAGCAAGTGTTTCTTATCAATATGCTAAAGAGGTTTTTGGAGATAATGCTTCCTACTTAAAGATTGGTTTTAGTTATCCATTACCTATGGATAAAATTAGAGAGTTTGCATCACAAGTTGAAACTTTATATGTAATTGAAGAATTAGAACCATTTATGGAAGAACAAATTAAGGCAGCTGGAATTCAATGTATTGGAAAAGAAAAAATCTCCAACATGGGAGAATTAAACCCAGATAGAATTGCTAAAGCCTTTTTAGGAGAAGAAAGAGAACAAATTAAGTTTGATGAAAGTGGTATTGTAGGCCGACCACCAACATTATGTGCTGGATGTCCTCATAGGGGTTTGTTCTATGCATTAGTTAATAAAAACAAAGATATTATGATTTCAGGAGATATTGGATGTTATACATTAGGTATAGCTCAACCATTAAACGCAATAGATACCTGTATTTGTATGGGGGCTAGTGTTAGTGCAGGTCATGGAGCACAAGTTGCTTTTGATTTTAATGGTGTAGATAAAAAAGTAGTGGCGATAATTGGAGATTCGACATTCTTCCATTCAGGCATTACTGGTTTATTGGACATCGTATATAATAAGGGTAATGCATTAACCATTATCTTAGACAACAGAATTACAGGAATGACTGGTCATCAAGAAAATCCTGGTTCGGGTTATACATTAATGGGAGAAAAATCTCATATAGTGGATATTCCTAAGCTAGTAGAAGCCTGTGGTGTTAAAAATGTAAAAGTAGTTAACCCATTACAATTAAAAGAAACAGAGTTGGTTATTAAAGAAGCTTTAGTTAGTGATGAACCTACAGTAATTATTACAAGATGGCCATGTGTGTTAAAGAAGTTTACCGAAGAAGATATTGCTGAATTTGGAAATGCAAAAGCACAATGTGGTGTAGATGAAGACTTGTGTAAAACCTGTAAAGTCTGTGGAAAAATCGGATGTCCTGCTATTTCCTTTGGGGATAAAGCAAAAATAGATGAAGCAATGTGTGTAGGTTGTGACCTATGTACACAATTATGTCCTTTTAAAGCTATTAAAAAGGTGGGTGAATAAAAATGAGTGAAGTAAAGAATATATTATTGGTAGGCGTAGGTGGACAAGGTATTATTTTAGCAAGTAAGATATTTTCTTTAGGATTAATTGATGCTGGCTATGACACTAAAATGTCTGAAGTACATGGAATGGCACAAAGAGGGGGTAGTGTTACCACGCAAGTACGTTATGGTGAAAAGGTTTATTCCCCGATTATGGGCAAAGGTCAGGCAGATATTATAGTAGCTTTTGAAAAAATGGAGGCTTTAAGATGGTTAGAATTCTTAAAACCAGGCGGTAAAGTAGTTGTTAATGATTATGCTATTCCATCAGTACCTATTCTAACAGGTCAAGCAAAATATCCAGCCAATGTATTAGAAGAGTTGGAGAGGGTTGTAGGAAGTGTTACTGTTGTAAATGCAGCTGAAATTGCAAAAGAGTTAGGAAATATTAAAGTACAAAATGTTGTTTTATTAGGGGCATTAATTAAAGCTATTGGTATTGAAAACATTGATTGGGAAAAAGTAGTTAAAGAAAATGTAAATGAAAGGTTCTTTGAACTCAACAGAGAAGCTATAAAAAAAGGTATGGAAGCAGTAAAATAGGCATTATAAAAAAATATGTTTGTATTAATGAGGAACCCCTTAGGGGGTTTCTTTAATTTAAACCATATCAATACCCTCTAATCATTTGTTGAATTTATTAACAGCACTATTAATACAAGTAAAAATAGTTATTTTAAAAGAGAAAAAATTTATATATTTAATGAATAGAAAAAGAAAAAAAAGAAACAATAGTATAGGTAAAGTAAATAAACAAATTACAAAAAGTTATTTACCATTAATTTACACAATAAATAATATTGACTCAAGTTTTGTAATATGGTATATTTATTTAGGTCATCAGCACACCTATTACAAAACACTTCATCTTAAGAACTTGGTTACTTACTCACAAAATTTGAGTTTGCACTTTAAATAGATGTGAGTAAATAATTATGATAAGATTGAAAAAATATTTTAAAAAAGTTGTTGACATAATTCTTCGAAAATGATATAGTAATTAAGTCGCCTCTACAAGGGTTGTAAACATCTTGAAAGTAGCGATAAAAAAATATTAAATAACACTTGACGAACACAACGAAATATGTTAAAGTATAAAAGTCGCCGATAGATGGTGATGGGACATTGGTCCTAATAAAATAGGTCTTTGAAAACTGAACAGTATAGATTTAAGCCAGCATATATAAGTCATCTTAATGATGACACCCAGAAATTTAATTTATTAAGAGTTTGATCCTGGCTCAGGATGAACGCTGGCGGCGTGCCTAACACATGCAAG
>CALJEQ010000051.1 GCA_938074565.1 uncultured Alkaliphilus sp.
AGTGTATTGTGGCAAAGAGAGAAATTAAGGCTGGTGAGCCCTTTACCGAAGACAATTTAACTGTAAAAAGGGCTGGAAAAGGCATAAGCCCAATGAGATGGAAGGAAGTTATAGGTAAAGTAGCACACAAGGATTTTAAGAAAGACGAAATAATTAAATAAAGTTAACTCTATTTTAGGAGGGAAATGGGATGAGGGTTTTGTTGATTACATATGACAATGAATCTTTTATTCAATGGTTTCCTCAAGGGATAGCTTATTTAACAGCGGTCCTTCTAAAACATGGACATTATGTTGATATATATGAGCAAGACATTCATCATTATCCTGAAGAACATTTAACAGAGACTCTAAATAATGAATACTACGATGTAGTTGGATTTGGTATCGTAGGAGGCTATTACGAATATAATAAGGCGAAGAAAATTGCTGCAGCTATCAATAAATCAAAACAAAGGCCCTTTTTTGTCATAGGGGGGCACGGTCCAAGCCCTATTCCAGAATTTATGATTAATAAACTTCAATGCGATGCTGTAGTAATAGGTGAAGGCGAGGAAACGATTATAGATCTTCTTGATGCACTTGAAAAGAAAAGACCATTGAGCAAAGTCCTTGGCATAGCTTATAGAGATAGTGACGGAAGCGTTAAGATAAATCCAAGGAGACCTTTAATAAAAGATATTGATAATATACCAATGCCTGCGTACGACAAATTTAATATTATTCACTATAGAAAATTTATGTCTATACCACATCGAGATAGAACTGATTTTGTTATGCCAGTTCTTTCTGGGAGAGGATGTAAATTTAGATGTAATTTTTGTTACAGAATGGATAAAGGTTTCAGAGCAAGAAGCAATGAGTCTATCATTGAAGAGATAAAATTTTTAAAGGAAAAATATAGGATTAATTATATCATTTTTTCAGATGAGCTGCTAATGTCATCAAAAGAACGAACCATAAGTCTTTGTGAGGCTATAATAAAGTCAAATTTAAAGATTAAATGGTGTTGCAATGGCAGACTCAATTATGCTACACCAGAAGTCCTAAAATTAATGAAAAGAGCTGGGTGCGTTTTTATTAATTATGGAATTGAATGTTTTGATGATCAAGTACTAAGAAATATGAACAAGGCTTTAACTACTAAACAAATAATAAAGGGAGTAGAAGCAACCTTAGAGGCTGGAATAAGTCCAGGCCTAAATATAATTTTTGGTAATATTGGTGATAATAGAGAGACTTTAAGAAAAAGTGTGGAATTTCTCTTAAAATATGATGATGGAGCTCAATTAAGAACTATAAGACCAGTTACTCCCTACCCTGGTTCACCACTTTATTACTATGCCATAGAGAAGGGGTTGCTAAGAGATGCAGAAGATTTTTATGAACATAAACATAAAAATTCTGATCTACTAACTGTAAATTTCACTACTCTAAGTGATGAAGAGTACTATGAGGCGCTTTACGAAGCTAATTTAATCTTATTAAACAATTATTATGATAGAATGAGAAAAAATATAGAAATTTTAGATAATCTGTATAAGAAAAGAGACGCTACTTTTAGAGGATTTAGACAAATGTAATAATTTATTATACTATGATATCTTTATTTTATAATTATGAAAAAATATAAGATTTGTGTTTTTACTGGAACAAGGGCTGAATACGGTCTTTTAAAACCACTGATGGAGAAGATAAAACAAGAACCTGAATTTGAATTGCAGGTCTTAGTATCTGGTATGCATCTATCACCAGAATTCGGACTTACTTATAAAGAGATTTTAAAGGATGGGTTTTTGATTGATGAAAAGGTTGAAATACTTCTTAGTTCAGATACCCCAGTGGGCACCTGTAAAGCTATAGGGCTTGGGTTAATTGGATTTTCGGATAGCTTAGAAAGATTGAAACCAGATTTAGTCATAGTATTAGGAGATAGATTTGAAGCCCTTGCTTTTGCTATATCCTGTTACATCATGGGAATACCTGTTGCGCATCTTTACGGTGGAGAAGCCACAGAAGGAGCTTTTGATGAAGGGATAAGGCATGCTATAACAAAATTTAGTCACTTACATTTTGTATCCAATGAAAAATATAAGGAAGTTGTAGTTCAACTTGGAGAAGAACCAGAGAGGGTTTTTGTGGTAGGAGCGCTGGGAATAGATAATATTGTAAATATGAAGAAATTAAGTAGAGAAGAATTAGAAGAGAATTTAGGAATAAAATTAAAGAAACTAAATTTTATGGTGACTTACCACCCTGTAACATTGGAAAAAGATACTGCAGAATGGCAATTTAAAAATCTATTAGAAGCTCTTGACGAGTTTGAAGATTGTCTCATAATTTTTACTAAGTCTAATGCTGATCCCCAAGGACGGGTTATAAATAAACTTATAGATGATTATGTGGCTAAGAGAAAGGATAAAGCAGTTGCCTTTACCTCAATGGGACAATTTCTATATTTAAATACTATGCGACATATGAATGCTATCATAGGGAACTCATCAAGTGG
>CALJEQ010000052.1 GCA_938074565.1 uncultured Alkaliphilus sp.
AAATGAGACAAAATTATTTCTTGCTTCTCCATTAAACTTATCATCCCCTTAGCCCCCCATGATTGTCATAGGGTTAGTATATATTTCCTCTAGAGGATTTTTCAACTATTTCAGTGGGGTAATTTTAGATTATCATAAACATTTACCTAATTCCTTAGCTTTCTTTTTAATTTCACAGTTTTGTGTATATGAAATTGCCTCTGCAAGATTCTCTGCTGTCAACTGTTTTCTTGGTATGGCTTTAGCTCCTACCCCCAGTTCATAAATTCTTCTACCCCAAGCGAATTGGTCGTTGCCGTAGGGAATTATTAAACCAGGAACACCTGCCCTAAGTCCTGCGGCGGTGGTACCTGCCCCACCATGATGTACAACTGCTGCCATTTTGGGAAACAGCCAATCATGGGGTGCTGCTTTAATAAAGAAAATGTCCTTTGATATATCTTTGGGTATCTCCATACCATTCCATCCAGTAGCAAGAATTCCACGTTTACCTGCTCGTTTCAGGGCTTCCATTACCATAGCTGTAGTTTGAGAAGCATTATCTTTATCTATTACGCTACCGAACCCAACATACACTGGAGGTTCACCAGATTCTAAGAAACTTTTAAGATCTTCTGGTGGTTGATAACTATCATCACAATCTAGAAACCAATATCCTTCATAATGTACATTTTCAGAGCAGTCTATAGGTCTATCAAAAACCAAAGGGCTACAGGATGTTACTGTGGGACTAGCCTCTGTACGTTGCTTTGTGAATGGACAGGAAAAGTTTTTTGGAGCTTTTCCAAAGGTCTTTATCCAATATTTTTTCAGTGGACTGCTGGTCATCATCCAAAAACCTTGCTCAAAAATTTTATGGGTAAGTTTATTATAGGTTTTTCCTAGCCTAATACCATTATAAAAAAGTAAATTAGCATATTCCTTAGTTGGAGTCATTGGAAATGGTGTTGCCAGAACACTTGGTATATTCATTTCTTGTGCAACAAAATATCCTATTGTCGCCCCTGGGTGGTATAATATAACATCTGAACCATGACATGCTTTGTGTAGATCATGTTGCATATCTAAAAAAAGGCTTTCAAGTTTTTCATTTTTCATACTCTTAAAAAATTTAAGGGGATTATCGGCATTAACAGCATCTTTAACTAGATCGCTGGAGGCAATCTTAGCAACATCACCTCTAGTTGCCGCAAATTCAAGTCCGTAATCCTCAATAAAATCTTTAAATCCTTCCGATGCAGCAATACGTACTCTATGTCCTTTCTTTTTTAAAGCTAGCCCCAAAGCTAAAAAGGGTTGTGTATCTCCACGGGTTCCTGTAGTTAATATAGTAATTAGCATTTTTTCTCCTCCTTATTAAAAACGACAGTGTTGTCTTTTATCTTATTCTAGCACCGATGTTAAGACATGTCAACAAAAAACGATAAAGTTGTCGTTTTTTTGTTTTTTTAGATATATAGTAAATGAAAAACGGTTATATAATAAATGTTGGGGTGTTAAATACTCCAGCATTTAATTTTTCTCAAAAAAAATGCACTTGTAATCAAATCTTTGTTATTATTGATTCACCACAAAACAATCTAACAAAGGAGGATTTGATTCAAGTGCATTATAATAATATCAATAAATTACTTAATTTAAAAGGTATTAGAGTAAAAAATACACATTTTTGATGACAAAGTCAGTATTAATGTTGAAGTTAGCCTAAAGGAAGGGGTCTGCCCTACTTGTAAACAAAAAACTAGCCGAATAGCTGACTATCGAATCAAGTGATTAAAGATCTTCCTATTCACATGAAAAATACATTCTTAAATATTAGAAAGAAGAGATTTTTATGTACTTGTGGCAAGAAGTTCTATCCAGTTCTTGATTTTTTACCTAGATACCACCGAATGACTAACCGTCCATCTGCCTTCATTTAACAAGAACTAAGAGAAGCTCAAAGTATTAAGCTAGTTGCTCGTAGAGCTAAGAAATTTTTCATTAGCATTAAGGGTAATAGATAGTTTAGATTGTTGAAAATATAACAGTTTTTTTTAACAATACTTGTCTTAAGGGTAAAAGTATAATTAAAATGTTTAAACAAGTAACGTTGTTTATTAAATTTTAAAAAAATTAAATACTCTTTGATTGCTTTTTTTGTTCATTTTTCAGTTTTTCATACTTCTTACCGGCATACCTATCACTTTTTTTCACAGCCATGAATACAAAATAACCATCTAATTCCCATATTTTAACACCCCCGAATATGGCAATTAGTTTTTTCTTATACCATTCCTTACGTTTTGTTACCATATACATTTTTCCACCAATATTTAGTCTATTAAACCCCTTTTCAATGAATTCTTTTGGTATAGAAAAGTTTTCATGATAAGGTGGATTAGATAATATAATATCAAATCCCTTCCAAGTAATTTCTTTAAAACCATTACTTACTATTACATTTTCCGCATAAAAACCATTTAATTCCATATTAATCTTTGATAATTCTACTGCACGAGTATCTACATCAAACATATACACTCTATGTGCTCCAACAATATTTGCACAATAAACACCTACTACACCATATCCACAGCCTATATCTAGAACCTTATCCTCTGACTTTAATTCCAATTGTGATAACATTGCTAAAGTACCTTTATCTATACTTTGGGGTGAAAATACATTTTCATCGGTTAAAAACACAAATTCTTTGTTATTAATTACTGATTTTATTTTATTCATAATATTTCTCCTTATTTTTTATCTAATGATTTCTATTTTTTCTAAGGATTATTATAGCATTGTTTCTAAACCTACTGCAACCTCACTATAAATTGAAAAGTCAGTACCATCATAGGATAATTTTTCATCACCCAATGTAACAATATTATTTTTTTTAATTTGATCTTTAAAGATATTTTTTGTATCTAAAATTAGTTTTGAATAATTTGCTATTAAGTCATAATCAAAGCTTGTATGATCCGTTAATAGTACTACACAATCGTAATTAGTTAATATTTTATCTTCAATATTGACAGAGTAAATTTTTTGATTATTGGCATCCTCAAAGTACTCAACATAAGGATCACTATAATCAACAGAGACTCCACTCTCTATTAAGTTATGATACACAATCAAAGACGGGCTCTCTCTAATATCGTTAACATCTCGCTTATACGCTAAGCCTAGTATTAAGATTTTAAAATTACTTATATTTGTATTCTTTGTATTTAACAATGATAACACTTTGTTAGCAACATAACGAGGCATATGTTTATTCACTTCATGAGCTAATTGAATGAATTTGCTAATAAAATTAAACTGTTTTGCTTTCCAATCTAAATATATTGGGTCTAATGGGATACAATGTCCCCCTATTCCTGGACCAGGGTAAAATGCCATAAATCCAAAGGGCTTAGTAGCTGCTGCATCAATTACTTCCCATATGTTAATGCCCATCTTCTCACACAATAAAGTCATTTCATTGATAAAGGCTATATTAACACTTCTATATGTATTTTCAATTAACTTCGACATTTCCGCAATCTTAGGAGATTTTACAGGTACTACTTTTTCAACTACTTTGCTATATAATAGAATGCCTAACTCTAGAGAACTTTCAGTTATTCCACCTATGACTTTGGGTGTGTTTTTAATATTATTAACTTTATTTCCTGGATCTACTCGTTCCGAAGAAAAACATAAAAAAAAGTCCTCGCCTTCTTTGTATAACGACTTATTTAACTCTTGTTCTATTAGTTCCTCAGTTGCTCCTGGGTAGACCGTACTCTCTAAAATAATCAATGTACTTTTTCTCATAAATTTTTTTATTTGCTCTACTACATTAGTTATACAGGTAACGTCAGGTTCGTGTTTGCTTGTCAATGGTGTAGGTACGCAAATAATAATAATATCAGAAGCTGATAAACACGAAAAATCTGTCGTTGGTTTAAACCTGTTACTGTTTTTTAATTTTAAAATATCCTCATCTTTTATATCTTCTATATAAGATTTTCCCTTATCTAATAAATTAGTTTTACTTAGAGATTTTTCGATACCTATAACATTATATCCAGCATTTACATAAGCAATAGCCACAGGGAGTCCAACATATCCTAATCCAACTATACTTATAGTAGCTGTATTATTAAAAATTTTATTTTTCAATTGATTTTTAATCATTTCATCTCCTCCAATTCTCTAACCTGTTAGTATCGGTATTTGTCAAGTAAGTTGTTGCTATCTATTGTTTTGAGTAAGTGAAATCTACCTACCGATTTGACATTTTGATTGAGCTTCTTTACATCCATGGTAGAATACTTGAGGCAAGTCTTTATAAAATGACTTACCTTCAAATTATGTTACCCTGGGTCTTGAAAACGAGCATTGAACCCCTAGTTTTGCAAATGCTGATAAAAACATAAATGCCCTTGTTTCTACAGTAAGTGGCAATCTCTTCTTCAGTGAGAGTTAAGTTTCAAGTGAATGTTAAGTTTTTCTTCAGAAAACCACTTAGTTATAGGCATATTAATTTGTAGCTTTTGCACAAACCAATTAATAAATCATCGACGTTAGTACACCTAGTTCTTGAGATATTTGAGGAAAAATATACTTATCAGATTCTATTCCTTTTAGAATTGAATCTTTCAATTTTTTAGTTTATTGTTTACTCTACTATTATCTTTAGGCATTTTGATCACCTTAGTTTAATTGTCCTAGTTGAATTATAGTGAATTTTTTGTTCTATACGACAACTATTCTAACATATAGGAATAGGTCTTTAGTTGAATGTAGTATATCTCGCCAATTTCTTCCAGTTGTAACTTTTTCTAATACATACTAGACTTCCTTCTATCGAGTTAATAATATGTTGAGTAATAATTTTACAAAGTTCTGTGTGCCTTTCTAAGTAACTTAACTGTAAATTCTAGTTTTTAAGACCTGAGTATTTGTCTTAATCGATTTTGGTTAATTAATTAACAAGTTTTTGTCTTGTTTTCACATTATAAAAACTGAACTGTCGAAGGATTACACTTTCATATAACTTAACTTGTTTTTTTATTAAATCTTAATTAATCTATTTATCTATTAAAAATCTTAAAAATAGTTACACTTACTTACATTTTTTTTCCCAATTCCATGCTGTTTGAATAATAGTTTCCAAATTATTTAGTTGTGGCTTCCATTTTAACTTATTAAGTGCTTTCTTATTGTCTGCCACCATCGTTGCAGCATCACCTTCTCTACGATCAGTAACAACCACAGGTATCTTTCTACCCGTAATAGATTCACTAACATTTACTACTTCAAATATAGAATAGCCTGTACCATATCCTAAATTAAAAATACCACTTGTTTTATTTTCATTAATATATACTAGCGCTTTTATATGTGCTGATGCTAAGTCTGTAACGTGAATGTAGTCTCTAATACAGGTACCATCAAGTGTTGGATAATCATTTCCAAATATTTTTAATTTATCGTACTTACCAGTTAATACTCTTAATGCCCTAGTAATCAAATGTGTTGAATTTTCATTTCTTTGACCTATTTGATTGTCAATGTCTGCACCTGCAACATTAAAATATCTTAATGAAACATAACGAAATCCATCTTTATTATCTATATCTAACAAAATCTGTTCAATAAATCGTTTAGAATGTCCATATGGACTAATGGGTTCTAGGCTTTCATCTTCATTAACAGGTATTTTCTTAGGATTACCATAGACAGCACAGGTGGAAGAAAACACAAATTTCTTTACTTTATATTCTTTCATAACCTTTAGTAGGTTGATGGTATTCTGTGTATTGTTTGCATAATATTTAAGTGGATTTATCATTGATTCCCCAACATCTAAATAGGCAGCAAAATGCATAACTGCATCTGGACAAAATCTTCTGAAGGAGTCTCTTAGTGTTTCTACATCTTCTAAATCTGCAACCACAAGTTCTCCATATAAAACAGATTCCGCATGTCCTGTTGACAAGTTATCGTAAATCATTATTTCATAACCCATTTCTCCTAGTTGTTTCACAACATGAGATCCAATATATCCTGCACCACCTGTCACAAACACTTTCATCGATTCTCTCCTCCTTTATAGATAATATCAAAATTATCAACGCTTATTATTTTTGTAAGCTAAAACTAAATCAGTTAACGATGTAAACAAATCCTTTTGTATAGTAAAATTTAACAACTGTTGAGCTTTTTTACTAGAAGGAATTCTATAAAGTATTTCTTTATCACTGACTCTTCCTATTTGCTCTCCCCTAACATATCTTACAGTTCCTTTATCTGCAATTTTAATGATGGTATTTGCTAAGTCTCCTATGGTTATAGGCTCCTGAGATGATATGTTATAAACTTCAAACCCTTGTTTAGGGTCTAAAAGTGCTTGTACAGTTCCTCTAACTGCATCTTTTACATGGGTAAAACTCCTGATTTGACTCCCATCGCCAACTATATCTAAATAGTTATTCTCCAAAGCATTTTTTATGAATATAGGTATTACAAATTCTTCTCTTTGGTTTTCTCCGTAGATATTGCAGTATCTAATTACAGTACCTTTTATATTAGTTCTTTGTGAAATTTCCTTTACTGCATCTTCTCCCATTAATTTTGATTTACCATAAACAGTTACTGGTGATAGTTGTGTTTCTTCTGTTAACAACTTTTCTTTACTACCCTGTCCATAGACTTCTGATGAAGATGCATACAGCAGATTATTTATGCCATTTTCTTCAATTGCTTTTAATATGTTTACTGTCCCTAAATGGTTCACTGTATTCACATAATCATCATCTTCAAAACATAGTTTTACTCCAACCACCGCTGCTAAATGGCAAACTGCATCATGTCCCTCCATTGAGGTCTTTAAATGTAAATAATCTAAAATATTACCTTCTATGTAATTTCCAAAATTAGTAATTGGTTTTTTAATATCATAATTTGTAACATCGTATCCCGCTTCAACAAGATACTTAACTAAGGGGGTTCCAATAAACCCACTCCCCCCAGTAACAAACACTTTTTTCATTCTATCACCTCTATTCTAAAATTCTTGAAACATAAAAAACCTCTGCTGCTCTAACACCAAACTTAGCCCCCCATAATTCTGCGTTATGTCTAATCATTGTTGCACTACGGGGCCTATTCTGTGCTTGTGATTCGCTAGAATAATACTGAAAAGCTTGTACCTTAGTCTCCAACGTTTCACTAATATCAACAATATAATTAGGAACCATATAACGTTGTAGTCCTGCACCATATTCAGTAGATGAGAGGGTTTCAAACATTAAGATTTTGTTGACAGTGGTTCCATGTAGTGGTCTTGCCGCCGTAACTACTGCCCTAGCAATAATCTCATGGTCTAAATTTAAATCATTATAATAGTGAGTATAAATTACTTGGGGTCTTATTTTACTAATCCTATCTTCAATTATTTTAATAATGTCTAGTAAATCATATCTATCGAGTCTATTGCTTTCCAAATTTAATAACTCATAATTTTTAACACCAATTGTTTTTAATGCTAAATCTGACTCATGTTTAAAATTTTCTAAAATAACAGGATCAAAATCATTATACGACTTAAACCTTGAAGATTTTCCCTCAGCAAGAATAAGGACATAAACCTCGTCTCCTTTAATTATATGTTTTGCAATTGTTCCACCAACACCTAAAATCTCGTCATCTGGATGTGCTACAACAATTAATATTTTCATCATCTCACCTCTTTAAGTTAAACTTCGATGTAAAATATTGCTACTAAAACCCTTGATATACCCTATAGAAATAGCAATTATATAAATGCATATAATCCATATAGCTGAAATTCTATGTTTATATGTACGTTTATATCGATCTCTTCTCGCAATTAATGTTGCACTAAAAAATAGTTGAGTTAATATAATTAAACTGGCATAAGAGGTATACTTTGTGGGAATAACCCCAAATACATTTAATATGAACAATAAAAATACTATCATCGTAGAAATTAAACTGACGATAGCCATATTTCTCCAATCAAAGCACTGAAACTGTATCTTATTTAGTCGATTTATACCCTCAACTTGTCCTATTGCTATAGCTTCACGGTATATCTTTCTAGTGTATTGTCTAAAAGTCTCATGTATATGATGATTAACTACCGCCCCAAGACAACGGGTGTACTTAATTTGTCTATTCTGTTCTAGTCTAAAATACCATTCCTTATCTTCTAGTGACTTAACTTCCTCATTAAAGTGGAATTCTAGTAATAATTCCTTTCGTATTAAAATATTTACAGTTGAAATACTTTCTAAGTGGGAATCTTGAATTACTGGATATATAATAGGATACACATGCTGCATCACTTTTGAAAAATAAGTCCTATTAGGAATGTTAAGTATACTACCTTGAACAACGTCATATTCTAATTCACAATATTTTAAGTATCTGTCCAGCAAGTTTTTTGAAGCATAAGCGTCGCCACTTATATATAAAACATATTTACCTTTAGCATTTCTAGCTCCTATATTCCGTTGTAGGCTATAACCATATCCATCACATCGAATTAACTGTACATTATCATAAGTTTCTACATATTTTTGTACAATGGCAACTGTGTTATCATGTGACTGCCCATCAACAACTAGTATTTCAAAATTGCTTTTATCGTTTCTATTTAAAAGACTATCTAAACAATCTCCTATCCTTTTATCTTCATTTCGAGTTAGAATTACTATTGAAACCATCATATAGTACCACCTTCTTCTTAACTACTTGCCCCTTGATATTTATTCAAAACTGCTTTTAAGTTAACAAAACTTAATGCTATAAGAAATATGGCTGTTCCTATACACCAAACACTATTGCTAAGGTCTGTTTTACCTAATAAAATTTCTGTTGGTATACCAGCAATAACCATGAGTGGTATTAATGCTACCATACCTATACCACTTAATACGCCTGCATAGATTTCACGAGGTTTTTCAATAATAGACATTATTGTATAATAAATTTCTTCAAGTCGGTCAACTTGAATAAAAATGAAGGACATACAATAAATTAAAAACATTAAAGCGCTTACAATTAGTGCTCCGTTAAAAACAAGCACACTATACATGGCAATATTGGTCCAAACTAAGAAACTTGTGGTCTTAGGGATATAAAGAAAAATCACAGTGATGGGTAATATCATTCCAAGAAAACTAGAAAAATCAAAGTTACCGATATTCATACTAAAAATAGACTTTACTGGTTTTAACAACATAAAATCAAAAGTACCATCTTTAATCGAGTGTGTAAATCGGGAATGATTAGGTCTAATCATGCCACGATATATGGCATTAATAACTTGGGTTGTAGAGATTAATATAATCATCTCATATTTATTCCAACCCATGATGTCGTCTAAGTAGTAGTAGATGAACTCCATGGATGCAAGTGTAAATCCAATATGTACGAGGTTTTGAACCCACATTAATATGAAGTTTGTCCTATGAACCATATACCGCATCAAAGAGATTTTAAAACCTTCAATAAAAAGCATTATATATTTTCTCACTTTATGCACCTACCGATGTATATTTTTTTAAACCTTGTTTCCATAACCAATGGGAAAATAATAATAAAATACCACACCAACCAAGGTATACAATAAAATATCTCAGAATATCAGTTGTATTTAACCCACCAATAAGAATTCTAGCTGGAAAAAATCCAAATGATGAAAATGGTAGTAAAGTAACTATGGTTGATATTCTGTCTGGAAATAAATCTAATGGTATAAACTGGCCAGATAAGAAGTTGATAACAACTAAGACAATCCAGATTATTGAGAACACTTCCTGAACAAAAAAGGCTAAAATTCCAACTATAACACCTATTAGGTAGCTTATAATAGAGCCTATTATAATGGCTATAATAAAGTAACCTATTTTCGAAAAATCGATACTTACGCCCTGAAGAATACCAATGACTGGCATGATTAAAGTGAATAATATTAGTGCTAAAAATAGGTCAACAATTTTACTACCAAATGTTTTATAATAAAGTTGAAGAAAGAAATTTTGTGGCAATAATAAATGATATGATAATCCACCTTCTTTTATAAGCTGACTAATTTGTATGCAAATCATATGAAAAGCAAACATAGAGGTTACTTTGATCAATAGTATAAATGTCAACATTTCTTGCCTATTATACTGTCCAACAATATCATTTTGTTGAAATATTACCATCCAAAACATGAAGGCTGCAATGATATTTAAATTCCAAAAAAACAAATTAGTTACAGTGTTAAAACGAAATTGATATGCTGATAATACCTGAATTTTTATTCCTTCAAAATATTTATTCATACTGTTGACTCCTTACCTGAAACTTTTTGAATAATCATGTCAAAAGGAATATCACTTACTGTAAAATCTTCTATTGATTCACATTCCTTCATTAATAGTGCCATTAACTCTTTTTTACGAGATTGATTAACTGAAATTTTCATTCTATCATTTGCTAAATCTACAATTTCGCCAATATTTTTTATAGATTCGATATTAATTTTACCTGTATAATGTACGTTAATAATTGCATCATCTTTATATTGCTTATATAGTTCAGTTATTGTGTCATCAAAAACCTTTTGGCCAGAGTTTAAAATAACAACACGTTCAGAAGTTTCTTCAATATCTGCCATATAGTGACTGGTAATAATCACTGTTGCTTTCGTTGTATTATTATACTCTTTAATAAATTTTCTTATAGCTCTCTGAGAGTCCATGTCAAGCCCTATAGTTGGTTCATCTAAAAAAATAATTTCAGGATTATATATAAAGCTATTAATAAGCTCCATCTTCATTCTTTGTCCTAGTGATAGTTTTCTAATTGGTATATTTAATAGGTCCTCCACTTTAAATAAGTCAACCAGTGTTCCAAGACGTTTCTTAAACGCTGCTTCCTCAACCTCATATATTTTTCTTTGATATCTAAAACTATCTAAGGCTGGTAAATCCCATACAAGTTGATTCCTATTTCCCATAATAAAAGCAATTTTTTTAAGGAATTCCTTTTTTCTTTCTACAGGAACATATCCACAGACACTAATATTTCCTGCAGTAGGGTGCAAAATGCCAGATAACATTTTTAAAGTTGTAGTTTTGCCAGCACCATTTTCACCAATTAACCCTACAATCTGTCCCTTTTCTATTGATAAATCTAAGTTACTAACTGCTGTTTTAGATGTAAAAGTTCTAGTAAATAAATCTTTTAACGAATTTTTAAATCCACTTTCTTTATTGTGTACTGTATAATCTTTTGACAAACCTTTGGCTTGAATAATCATTCTAGTCATCCTCCCTTATCTACTACTTCAACTATTCCTTTTAATTTTTACTTTTTCAAACAATTCATTTTTAATAGTCGCCTTAGATTCTGTTGACCATTCCACATAACTATTCGTTTCACATGTCTTACATTTCCAATCTATGTTAGGAATAGGTTTGCACAAAATATTATCAGCACTTTCTTGAGTAAGATGACCTAAAAAGCTTTCCGCAGTCATTCCACAGACACTCACTCTTCCGTCAGCCTCCAATAGTAATCCCTTACCTTCTCTAAAAATACATTTTTTTGTACTGCTCTTACCTTTTAATACATTAATTAGATCTATATAATAGCTATTTCGATACTTAAATTCCTCATAACACATTAGTTCTTCAATAAACTTTATTAATCTATTAATTTCATGTGAACTTAGTACAAATTGATCTTTCATTGTGACACTATTAATGTAGTTATCGTTTACTGTTGCATATATAAAGTCAATTAAAAAATTATTGTTTTTACTATATTCATACATATCCTCAAGCACATCAATATTTTTAGAGATAATAGTACAAGAAATACCAACAGAAAGGTTTTGATACTTATTTTGCAATTCTTTTAAAGCCATTAAAGAGTCTTGTGCTAAAGCGCTGGAATTTTTAATTCCACGAATGTCGTCTGCACCCATATCTAATCGATCTAATGAAATGAATACCTGTAGTTTAATTCGTGGGTCTATGTTGTTTAAAATGTTCTCAATAGTTTTAATAATTCTTTCTTTTTTAATTCCATTAGAATTAATATTTATTTCAGAAAGTCTGGTACAATATTTAGTAATCATTTTTATTAGTTCAGGTAGATCTTTCCTAAGTGTTGGTTCTCCGCCAGTAATATTAATCGACTCTAGATATGCTAAACTTTCATTTTTGAAAAAGTTTTCAAAGAAGCTGATATTCTTATCTGTAGTATATCTTTTATGTATGCTACACATAATACACTTAGCATTGCACCTATAAGTTACTGGAAACACAAGAGCCTTAATCAAAATTCTACCTCCTCTATCTTTATCCATTCTGGTATCTTACATTTTGTTTTTTCATTGTTATAAATATAATAATTATCTTTACCTTCGGTAAAAGATAATTCAAAACCATTCATTTGTAATAAAAGCACTAACTGACGGTTATATTTAGTTCTTCTAAAGCGTACCCTTAGGTTTTTGTTTTGCATTTCTGCTATCCGATAGGCTAAAGCCAATATTGTTTGTGCTACTCCTTTTCCCATAAGCCTACAGGAAATAATAAAATTTTCTACTGTTAATATCGGTTTATCAAAACATTCACCTTTTAATATTAATAATGCTGACCTCCCATAATCACCGTACTTGTCGCTAACTTCTGCAACTATTATCTGAAAGTTGCTATCTGTCAAAGAATGAATTATTTCTTCCTTCTCATATCGTATAGCAGTAGCATTCATTTGGTTTGTCCGATCTATTAATTCTTTTATTCTTTCTATATCTTCAAGTACTGCTTTTCTAAATTTAAGTATTATTTTACAGTGCTTCAAGAATTCAACATTGTCATAATTAAATTCTAATTTATCTAATACTCTTTTTTCTTCATCTTTATAAAGCTTAACTCGTTCTTTCGATTCAACTGCCCCTACTGTAAACCGAATATCATTTTGTTCGAGGATACTAGTTACTGATGAACCATCGTTTACTGAGATATCTTTAATATTGTTTAACACTTCGTCTCGTTCAAATGGATTATCATCAACAAATAGAACATCTCTATCCTTAATATTTAAGTTATCAAGTATAAAACGTATTCCTTCGGATTTTGTATTCCAGGATATTTGAGGTAATATAAAGTATTCATCTATCCCAAATTCTTTCAATTTATTCATTGTATATTTAAAGTCATTTCGGCTGGAAATAGAATTTATAATCCCATGCTGGTTTAGCTTAATTATGAGATCAACTATTTCTTGTCGAATTTCTACAACTCCATCTTCTGCTAAAATACCCTTCCAAAGAGTATTATCTAAATCCCATATAACACACTTAATCAATTTAATCACCCCTGTTTAGCGTTAATAAGGTTTATAATCCGCTTTGCTCGATTATCAGATCTCGTCCATATTAAACACTGTTCACTAAAGCAACTATCAATGTCATCACTTTTTCTTTGTTTTTTATGGTAACAATCCCATAATTCTCCACTAGGACTAATCACTTTAAATTGTTTTCCTGCTCCACACAACTGCGGTTTGATGCCCTCTAAATAAAATTTTTGTGATTTATCTATGTAGAATTTTGAAAAAAAGTCTAGTGTACCAGTATATTTACTATATAATTTATTTAACTTTTCAATTATTTCTCTTGTTTTATCTTCTTTATAATTGCTAACTGCATATTCACTTAATGTCCTATGTTTTAATAAACTAGGGAACTGAAAACTGCTTTTTATTCCTAAAGATTCAGCAAATTCAACAACATTTTCAAATCTTTCAATTGCTTCCATGTCTAATACCGATACTAAAACTATTTTGCAACTTTCTAAATTAACCCGCTCTACCAGTAACCTAATATTTTCTTTTAAAATATCTATATTGTTTCGAAATTTTGTATTAATAGTATCATCTAAAGAAATATGTATTTCTGTTATCGCTGAGTCAACAAGATCGTGGATACGCTTTTTAATAAGTAGTCCATTAGTACATATCTTTAAATTTTTAATACCTTTTTGTGAGGCATGAGATACTATATTAAAAAAATCTTTTCTTATTAGAGGTTCGCCACCTGTGAATATAATTGTTTCACATCCTTCTGTTGCCAACTGATCTATAAGAATAAGAGCTGCTTCTGTTGGCATTTCATTTTCCAATTTAAAACGATCCCAACAGTATTCACACGAGAGATTACACCGTCCCGTAATATTCCATATATACTCCATTTATCCCCTCCGAATATTAATAATATAATTTGTAATGCTGTCAATTGTACCAAAATTTTGTAAATTTAAATCTTCATCAGGTACTATTACATCATAATGATCTTCTAATTGTAGAATGAATTCTAGTAGAGTAGTTGAATCAAATCCATATGATGTACCAAATAACATATCATCTTGAATATCCTTCGCTTCTACCCTAAGGTTTAGCTTGTTTTTTATCATTTCTCTAATCTCTATATTTAAAGTATCATAATTTATCATTACTAATCCCCTCTCATTTCATTTAATTTATTATTAATAAAATTGTACTGTTTACAACTTTGACACATGGGTAATTTACTTTGTTTTAACTGATGTCTGAATAAATTATACTTATCGCTATTAAGTAGATTTTTTATTGAGCTTTTAAATATGTTACCTATTATATAATCATCGGGACTATAACAACATGGTAAAATATCTCCATTTGGTTGAATTACTAAGTGAATATAAGGTACATAACAGTTTGTTGCTCTTTCAGTAAAAATAACGTGTCTATTTCTTTCAATTTCATTAATTGTATCTCCAAAAGGATCTGTTAATTTAAAAGAAAAATTGCCTTCATTAATGAAGGGTATGGTTTCTTTTTTGAGTTTCATTACATCTTCATTTGATATTCTTAAATCTTCTCTATGGGTTGTCCATTGATCCCATTTTGTGTCTATACTTGCTGGTGAAAAATTTAAGTGGTCTACCTTAATCTGTTCTAACAATTTTCTAAAACCTTTAAGGGAGTCTATATTTGTTTTTAAAAGGACACAATTTATAAATACATATATCTTATGTTTACTTAATTTATTTACTGTATTAATGTATTCAATAGCTTCAATAATTCTTTTAAAACTGCCAGGCAAGCCACGAATCTCATCATGTATCTCTGCATTAGGACTATCTAAAGAAAATGTAATAGAATCAATACCCGATTCATAAAGCTTATCTATCATGGCTCTTGTCACTAAATAGCCATTTGTATTCATTGCAATTGTAATTCCTTTACTTACTCCATAAGAAATAATTTGATCTAATCCTTTAAATAAAGTTATTTCGCCACCCGATAATGTTAATTGTTTTGTTCCCAGATCCCATAGTTCATCAATAATATCTCTTACTTTTTCAATACTCATTTGCTCCTTTAATATGTCTTTGTTTTCATGGTAATACGACTCTACTCCACACATGATACACTTTGCATTACATTTATAAAGTAAGCGTAATTCAATATCTAATGGTTTATAAAAAGTGTCTTCCTCATAGCATCTATTAAAATTTTTTTTATTTCTTAAGCAATCCTTTAAAATCTTATAATTACCAATTGTCACAATCTGTCATCTCCTGTTAGAACCACACAATATTTTCTTTTTTAATACTGCATTCTTCTTTTTCATAAACATTTGACCATCTCGATTTAAAGACCATTCCATTTTTTATTGTTGTGCGAAAAAAGTGTAGTCCCTTAGTATTTTTAGTGGTTGTATGCTCATGGTGAATTATTTCCACTTTAGGATAATAGTGTATTTTCTTCCCTTTTTCCTTCAATTTATAGCAAAAATCTAAATCTTCATAGTTAACTGGATGATATATTTCATCAAACCCATCTACTAAATCAAAATATTCTCTTCTCAGTAGCCAGCATGCTGCTGTAATCGCTTGAACTTCTTGAATTTTATTATATAATTCTAGGTGTTTTGGTTGACCACAGCCAATGTAGCCTACCTTTCCTTGTGGGGTTATTCCAACAGCAGCTGATTGAATTAACCCTTCCTCTCCTGGATAGATTAATTTAGGTCCAACAATTCCAATGTTTATCTGTGACTCATAATAAGAAGTTAGTTCATTGAGCCAATTCTCATCGATGAATTCAACATCATTATCAATAATGACAATGTATTCACCTCTTGCTAACTTGCCTGCTTGATTACGTCCACCAACACAACCTCTATTGAAGTTATTTAATACTATAGTAATATTTATTTTGTCATTGTGGTATTCCTTCTGAAAATCAATTAGGTATTCCTTTGTATTATCCTCCGAACCATTATCTACAATAATAATCTCAATAGGTTCTTTAAAGGCAGTTTTCATTAAGCTATTTAAACATAACCTTGTTTTATCTAAGTGGTTCAACGTTAAAATACAGATTGAATATTTAATGTTCATAACTCCTCCTACTTTCTAATAATGCTATTATATATTTCAGCATACCGTTGTATTAATGCATTAATATGAAATCTTTTAGCTGTATTAGAAACTATTATTTGTTTATCTAGATAATCCTCTCCTGATAATATGACATTAACATAATTACCTATTTCATATGGATTATTAGGTTTAACTAGATAGCCCGTCTCCTCGTGTACAATCATTTCCTCAAAGCCTGTATCTCTAGTTGCTATTAGCTTTGTTCCTGCAATAAGCGTTTCAAGTCCAACATATGAAAAATTTTCCCAATAAGAAGGAAGAACCACTACACTAGCTTTCTGAATTAAACTTTTTTTTCTATCACCTGTAATATGGTCGATAAAAATTATTTGATTTAAATTGTCTTGTAGTATATTTTCAATGGCTTTTTTTATTGAACGCTTTTTATGAAAAGTATCTCTACCACAAAAAACCAACTTAACATTAGGCCATTTTCTTAGAATATCTACCATTGACTCTGCCAATGTTATAACACCCTTCCGATATTCTAGTCGTCCCATAAATAAAATATAGGGACCGCTTAAAAAGTTTTCTTCTTTATAGTAAGCTTCTTTACTATCTATTGGATTGGGTATAACATAACTTTTAGCTCCCCATTCTTTAAATACAATGTTTGCTATTTGGGTACTAGGTGATGTAATTAAATGGCTACTAAGGGTTTGCCTCTTTTCAAAATCATTAATCATCTGACTTTCTCTATATGTAATTGTTTCATTAATTCTCTCAATAAGAAAAAGAGGAGTATGTAGCCTTGTAATAAAAGGAATTTGTGTTTCTATTTTCGTAACAAATCCTGGAGCGAACCATTCTTGAGATTCTATTAAATCAATAGGTGCTCTGTCATTTATTTCACGAACCTTCTTAAATATTCTTATGGAATTTTCTATGAAACCAGTATATTTATTATCAGATGCCTTTACTGTATGCAAGTGGCTTGTATCTTTAAGTTTTATGCTTTTTTCATATTCAGAATCTAATGTAACAATGTGTATCTCATGCCCTTTACTGGCTAATCCCCCAGCAATAATTCCTGTATATGTTCCTATTCCCCCATTATTCTGTGTGTTAAAAGGATTTTCTGTAGTTATATATACTATTTTCATATGATGTTCCTCAGCATAGTCTTTATTGAGTCAATTTGTTTATACTTTGCATAGCAGTTATTATAACAATCTAAGCATTTATCCTTGACGATTGTAATATTTTCTACTAGATTAGCTTGTTTCCAAACATCAGAAAAAGTATCGGTTTGAATATTACCAATCTTATTATCTACAGCCCAACATTTATAGCAATCTCCGTTTGCATTTAGAAAAAAACCTTCTTCTTGAAAAATACAACCAATTTTTCTTTTACCACCCTTTAGCATTTGAATTAAATTTCTATAGTAAGATCTTGAATTGCCCAACTGCCCATCCATTAATTTAGATGATAAAAACTCGGCGACTTTATTCTCATAGGATTTATCTATTATAGCTTCCATCTGTTCTTCATTATCAAAATATATACTTGACGGCATGCTATATGTATAATCGATTTTATATTCATTGTCTTTACAAAAATCATATACTTTTTCCATTGATCTCGTATTATGTCTATTAATAGTAAAATTAAGAGAAAAGTTAAAATGATAATCTTTCTTTAATTGATCTAAGTGTTCTAGTGTATTCAATAAATCTTTATAGGCTCCCTTTACCCCTCTCACCTCATCATGAATATCCTGTTCTCCATCCAATGATAAAAAACATTGTAAAGAAAATGGTTTTGTAGCCATTAGATTACATAAGCCAATAATACTATTAACCACTAGATTTGTATTCATCCCATTTGTATTGAAGGTTATACCTTTTAAGTTTTTACAATTCTCTAATGCAAGTTTTGCAATGTCTAATAAATCTTTTCGTAGAGTCGGTTCACCACCAGTTAAATTTATAGATTCTAAGTGTTGACTTAGCATTGGGTCTTTAAATATCTTTTCAAAAAGCTCTAAACTAATGACATCACTAGAATCTTTTTTCCATATGTTACACATACCGCATCTAGCATTACATTTATTTGTTAATGCTATTATGCCAACTTTGGGTACCATTTTCTCACCCCTGTCTATCTATTGATTTTCCATAGTCTTTTCAACAAGATTTATTATATCTGAAATATACTCAAATCCATTTAAAACAAATAGTTCATCGTCAAACTCAAAACCAAAGAGTTCTTCTAACTTAATTATTAGAGTTAATAAATGTACAGAATTTAATCCCGCCCCTCTAAAATCAATATAATCTGTCTCTTCTGTTTTTATTTCAGTATTTAGTATTATAGATATCTGTTTATCTATATTCTGCTTTATTTGCTCCCGTAGCATTTAATTTCCTCCTACTATAATTTATTTAATAAACTTACAGTAAGGATCACTTCCTCCTAGTTGACCTTTAAGAACATAATTTTCAAGTGAACAACCCTTATTGCGTTTAACTGAGAACTTACAATTTAAACAAACATTATCTAATGAAATAGTTCTAAATTAGTAGCAATATTAGAATTTTTCTAAATAACTTTCATATCGTTTACTTCCATTATCGTTTCTGTTGTCCATAATTCAGGATAGCTACTAGCTCTTAAACATGGCATTATATTTCCAGCTGGTCCAATACTCATCTCTTCATAGAACCCCGTACATTTATGGTATTTTTATAGATTATTATTTTGTTTAGTATCTACTAATTGATATATCTCACCACTTACAGATTCTGACTTGTCATATTTTATGGTAATATCAGGATAACGCTTACTTACTTCTTCAACAAACCTACGTAATTTAGTTTCGTCTTCACTATTTATCATTATTTCTTTACAAAGTTCAATATTTTTAGTTGATATCTGAAGTTGCGAAAAAAGTATATACTATGGTGTGTATGTACTAAGCTTTTCAACTAACGTCTCAGATTAGTGATATTATATTTATTAACTGTTAAGTTTACACCAAAGGTTAAACCAACACTGCTGATATTTTTTATAACTTGCCAGACAAACTTATAAGGACCCCCTTGTCGAATCATATCGTGCCCAACGTTCAACTTCTTCTTTTTTTCTCCAACGATGATTCATTAACAAAGTTAAATTATGAGTTTTTCTTTCCATACTTGTACCAAGTTTTCATCTAAACGATACATATATTTTCTCTTTTAATGGATTACACTTTTTCAATACTGCAACAGCGATTACATAAAGAAAAAAGATTATTTTCATATAAGATTTTACGATCCGTTTTCATTTTCTCTGAGTTCCAAATTTCTATAAGAGACTGTTCCAGTAAACTACCATATGTGTTGTGCATCGCTTCACACAACATAACCTCACCTTTATGATTAATTTTTAATACACCATCTGTAATATCTCTACAAAAGATTTCAGTTTTTTTACTCAAATTACATTCAATATAACTATTTACATCATTCTTGAAAACAGCTGGAAACATTTCAATTTCAATATTACTAAATCTCTTTAACTTATCTAACATAGTTATGTATTCAGGCTTAAAAGATTTTAGCACACAATCATTTCGAAACCGATTACTAAATCTATTTTTTTCTATTTCCATAATACTTCCATCAAAATGTTCTTTAGTATAAGCCATTTGGTATTGTAATGTGATGTGTTTAACTTCTATATTAACAAGTTCTTGAATAAATTCATTTATATGTGACGTATTACTTTCCATTAAAACTGTATTTACATGTATTTTATCTTTAAGATTTGAATTTTTTATAAAATTTACCGCTTTTTCATAACTTTTCTTCCCACGTATATCATCATTTATCTTTTCAATTCCATCCAATGATACATATATCGTTTCTAAATTTTTCATCTGTCTTAAAAACTGAATTGTGATATCATCAATTAAAGTAGCATTAGTTATAAATGAAATTTTTAGTCCTTGTTCATCAAAGTAATTTAAAATTTCTAATATATCTTTTCTAGTAAAAATCTCTCCACCTACTAAAAAAATTGAATCTAGTTTTAAGTTGTTAAAAATTTTTATAATTTTATCCAAAGATAGTTCTGGTTTAAACGCTCTTTGACTTTTTTGAAAACACATCTTACAATTTAAATTGCAGGTCATTGTTAAATAAAGAGTACATCTTTTGGGAGATAATGACTGTCCAGATGTGCGAATACTATTTAACTGCAGCACCTTAGATTTACTTCGAACTCTATCATTCATTATTTAATTTCCTTCTTTTTCGACAAAATAGTTTCCTATGGCCAGTACATCTATATCAGTAGTTGTAAAACATCTTATCGCATCGTAAGGTGATTCTACAATTGGCTCTCCTTTAACATTGAATGAAGTATTTAAAACGACAGGAACTCCTGTTAAACTATAAAATTCTGTAATTAATTGATAAAACTTTGAATTTGATTGTTCTGATACCGACTGTATTCTTCCTGTTCCATCTACGTGAGTAACCGAGGGTATAATATTTCGTTTTTCTTCTAATACATCCCGAACAATTAACATATAAGGTGCTTCAATATTCAAGTCAAAATACTGATCCATTTCATCTAGTCTGACAGCAGGAGCAAAGGGCCTAAAGGCTTCTCGAAATTTTACACGACTATTTAGAACGTCCTTCATATCAGACCTTCTTGGATCTGCTATTATACTTCTATTCCCCAATGCACGAGGACCAAATTCAGATCTACCTTGAAACCACCCTACAATATATCCATCTTTAATATACTCAGCAGTAACTTTAGCAATATTGTCAACTTTTTTGTATTTAATTCCATTAAATTGTTTTAATCCATCTAAAATATCTAGTTCTGAATATTCTTTTCCAAAATATGAGTATCCCTTCATATTCAAATCCCCTTATCCTAAGTTTCTTGGCAACTGTCTTAGATAATGAGCCCCATACATGGCTGTACCGATGGCTAGTCCATTATCTCCAGCTGCAGGTTGCACAAAAATTTTCTCAAAGTTAGTTAACGCTAAAATTTTTCCATTTGCAACGCTATTTAGTCCTACTCCACCTGCAATACAAATATTTTTACTTTTTGTTTCGTTATATAAATGACTTGTTATGTGTATTATCATTTCTTCTAGAGCTAATTGTGCTGAAGCAGCTAAATCAGCCTTAACCTGAAATTGGTCTACCTCTGAGGCTTTGCTAATTGTTTCACGTGCAAAACTAGTCATTTCATCTTCTCTTAAATGAATCTGTATTTCACCAGACTCTAGGAGATCATACCAATTTCTCATTTCTTTTAGATATGTCTCTTTACCATAAGATGATAAGCCCATGGTTTTTCCAGCTTCGAGTAAATGAAATCCTATTCCTAATGTAACTGCTTCATAAAAGTGTCCAATTGAATGATTAATGGTTTTTGCAATTGTTTTCATATTATTTCTAGAACCATATCCTAAAGTAATTGTTTCTTCTCCTGTCTTTCCATCTACATTAACTTCACTTCCTTTTCCATCGATTACAAGAATTGCAGCTTCTTGAAATTCTGATGGATAAAAAGCACTTGCCATATGGGCTAAATGATGATTGATAACAATTTTATTGTTCAACTTTTTAACAACATCTAAATGTAAATTGGAATCTGTAGTGACAAAAAAATCCACATCATCAATAGTGATGTCAGCATAATTTAAGCAGTATTCTAAAGATTTTTCTAATGTGTCTTTTGGAATTTGATTTAAAAATTTCCAGACTTGTTTATTTAATATTGCATCTTGCAGTTTAAAAATATCAACTGCATGTTTTTGGCGTGTAATACGTTCTTCTTCAATTGCCACTAAGATATCTGCATCTTTCATTAAACAACATGCATAATCATGTAGTGATCCACCTAATCCAATAATATACATTGCTTATCCTCCATATTCTATTCTTTTTAGTTCAGAAAACCCTTTAAAAAGTGCTTCATAAGTATCACCAATATTATTAGCTATTTTCTCAACAGTATTATCATTATATCGATAAGTTAATTTTAAAATTAGACTACATACAATACGCCAAGATTGGCTTGCAGATTGGAAGTGCTGAGCAGTTACTTTAAAATTAATCGTTTGTGGTGTTTTAATTAGCTTTTTTTCTACGATATAATCTAAAAATAATCCAAAATGTCCAAGTGTCATAGTCATTTGCTTTAAATCTTCTGAAATTTCTCCTAAAACTTCCTTGCTTTCTAAATTGTTAAAGTATGATAAAAGTTCACTTATATCTTCACCAAATTTCTTTAGTCCAATTAAACCTGAATATCCATCTTCTTCTTTGAAGAAGTGATTAGTCACTTCTATAATGGCATCAATAATTAAATTTTCTTCAATTTTATCATTAATGTCTTCTGGATATTGTACATCGTACCAAAGCCTAGCAACGTCTTTAGCTCCATTGCTAAATATCCCATTCCAAAATACTTCTTTAGCGATGGGTGCTACATATGCTCCATAAATAAAGTCTGAAACATATATATATTCATCATCATAACCAACCACAACTGCAATTCTTTTTTCATGAACTTGATTAAATATTTGAGTAAATGGGAAATAATAACCATCATATTCAAAAACAAATGGAAGATTAGAATTAACAGTTTTGATTAATAACTGATTAGTTTTCGTTAAGTCTTCATAAGGGTGCTCTAACACTTTAACTCCCATTGAGTAAATAAAATCGGTTAAACAGTGTAAACTTCTTACTGCTTTAAAACTCAATGTATTGTCTTCTAGCCTATTGATTTCAAAATTTAAACCTTTACTTAACCCAAAACTAAAAAATTCTGGAAGATGCACATCCTTACACTCTAAAAGAAAGCTAATAGATCCACTGAAACAATTATAACTTTTATAGTTTTTTATATTTTCTATAATCATTTTATTCACTTTTTCACCTCAAATAGTTCATAGTCTTGAGCAAATTAACATAGATTCTTTTTCTAATTCATGTATTTGATAGAGCATATCAATAGCTTTAACACTATTCTTACTTGAATAATAAACAGAATTTCTAAAACAAGCTGCAGAAAATACTTGCCATCTTTCTGTTGATATGGCCATCAATTCAGAAGCTTTCTGTAAATCATCACTTTTACAAATTTCTTTAAGTAGTTGAGCATATATTTTCCTTGAAACAAGGGTTCCACCATGATTCTTAACATGTAGGAATGCTTGTCTGTATACGTCCTTAATCGCTGTCTCTGACCAATGATTTGTCCAATCTTTCATTTCTTCAGCTAATTTTTTAATAGCACCAACCCCCATATAGTCTTCTTCTACTATATAGTTTTTAGCATTACTTATAATTGCTTCTATCACAGTATTTAATGATAATTTGTTATTATCGTTAATATATGAAAGTGAATACCCTTTTTTCCCTATTAATGCCAATTGTATTTCATCTAAATGTAGTTCCCCTTGATATGTACTTATTGGTATTGTAGGAACATGAGTATCCCAAATTTGTGCCCTTTGTGTTATGGGATTATAGTTACCTATTAAAACATTAGTTTTTCCATGAATTTTTAAGTACTGTGGATGATATGGAAGGTAGTAGACATCTAAATCGATAACTAAACTCTTGTCTTTTTCTAATCTAGAAAGTACATTATATAGTTGTTCATGATCAATAGATTTAATGGTTATATTAAGATAATTTTCGACTTTAGATTTAAAATCATTATTGGAGCCTACAATACTAATCCAATCTGACTCATCAACTGGTACCCTTACTTTTTGATGTTTATGTATATAATCAAATTCAAAATGAAATCCCTGTGTTAAAGCGTACATTATACCTTCACTGATATTAGTTCCTCGAGTAGATAAATAGGTCCTATAAGGGCCTATATAACATAAATATGATGGTTCCATTCAATCCCCCTTAATTGTAATAATTTTATAAAATTGTTATTAATTTCTGCTTTAATTATACATTCATTGGTTAACAAAGTAAAGATTTAGTTTTTTACTTTATATATTTAACTGTAATTGTATTGTAATAGCATTTTAATCGTTGGAGACTTAAATATAGTGTCTAAGGCCAGATGTACATTCCATTGCAAATTTATCTGTGATATTAATTCAATAGCTTTAAGAGATTGTTCACCTATATCAAAAAAATTATCATTTATATTTATCCTCTCGTTATTCAGCATTTTTCCATAATGTCAACATTTTTTCTTCTACACTATTTGATGGCTTTAAAAACATACCAGTATCAATTGTCTCATTTATTTTCAATAAATAATTTGTGTTTATCTTACCATTATGTGTTAATCTAGTTGAATAAATATTGATGGTATCATATAGTGTGGCAACTGATTGCTTAAATGCTGTATTATCTTTATTACTGTCATTTCTTTTTCTGCTACAATATCTCCTCTTAATTCTTTTCTTCCGTCAACCTGTACTTTAACTAGTATTACAGGCTACAAAATAGAATTATGCCTAAATAGTTGTCTCTTTATCTCACCTAATTATACTATTTGTAATATTTTACAACTGCAAATAATGAATTATAAAAACAACTTATAAAATATAAATTATTTAAATGGCTCTATATTTTGCAAATACATGACTTTTTATCCTCCTTAGTGGCTTTTACTTAGATTACAAAAACATTATACAAATCATTCCTCTATTTTTTTAACTATATATTGATAAAGATTGTCAATATTATCATATATATTTATATCTAAATTCTCATCATCAAAATCAATTTGAAACTCTTTTTCTAATGCAACTACTAAACCAATAAATTTCACTGAATTTATACCAAGTTCTTGTAAAGAAATTTGATAATTTAATTTTATTTCCTCATCTATTCTCTCACTTATATTAATAATTGCATTATTAATAATTGTTTTCACGTCTCCCTTACTATCTCTCAAACAAATTCCTCCACCTTTTTTATTAGTAAATATGTTAATTGAATTTTTATAAAAAGTACCATTTTTGTTTTTTGATTACTCATTTACTATCCTTGTTATGTAAATTTCGTAATATAATCCACTATTATTATTTAAGCCGTATTTTTTCCCCTATATTATTATGCTAGAGCTCAATAAGTTATTAAATTAACTTTAAAAAAGTTACATTTATTAGTGATTAACAATATTTTACATGAATTTCTGGATTTAACTTTAGAAGAAGGAACCCACCATAGTAACTTTTATTTCATAGAGTACTATGAATCTTGCATTGATACATTGCCTAACCACTGGTACTTAAAACGAATTAGAACTGACTGTGGGTTCTTTGACCAAAAGAACTTTGAATACTGTGAAGATAAAGGTTATGTGTAAATGCAAAATGGCATTCACAACGATTGACTAATCATGCCTATCTTTTCTTTAAAAGATGGACTGCCATGATAACGAGGGTTGTATCCACAGGATGAACCGTTTTGATTGCCAAATTCATTGCAAACAGTATCATCAAAATCAAGCATTACTTCTCTAGGTTCTTGATTTTGAGGCTATAATGACAATAGTTTTTTATTAAGTGAACGAATCTGTTGCAGAGCTTCCTTAAGCAGAGATTTCAAGAGATCCCTACAAACTTACTCACTTGGTAACTTAAAGGATTTCATCTTTTGATAGGCTGGATCTTTTCTAAGATCCTTCATATGAGAAAACCTTGAATAACCAATAATGATAGCATCAATCAATCATGTACTCAATAATATTATGTCTAAAAAATTGATTAAAGGGTTTTTCATAGTTTAGTGTGCTGTTTATTAGTGATTCAAACTTTATTGATTGTTTGAATGCTTCTACGTAGGTATATGCTACTTTAGTAGATATTGTTTGATTATCAAAAGAAGCTGAAATATTATATTATTCTTTTTGCAGAAGGATTTATTCGTTCATTTGTATGTATCAAACTTCCCTAAAATATCTTCGCAGTCAATTACTACCGATTTATTTGCCAAACAGAGCACCCCTTACAAGTTTATCACTTGTATTTTAGCAAAGTTGCTAACGTCATCCTAAGCGGAGATTCTTTGGCGGTTACATAACGAAAGTCCTATTTGTAAAGATTATCTCACAAATATGATTTAATTTATATGTGAGCTGTACTTGACGGATATGTCTTTTCTGTCTTAAGCTTAACCTCTTTATGTGATGATTTTACCAACAGTGGATTACGGGCTACCTCCATCAACTTTTCTGCCAATATTTTAACATTAGGATCTTTTAATGCTGTAATATGGTCCCCTAAAATATCTACTGTAATTACAGTACTTTCAGTATATTCTCTCCAACTTTCAGGCGAACTACATTCTTCCTCTTTGGGTTTGAAAAAATATATTGGCGCTTTAATTGTAGATAAAGTATATAGTAGTACTGCATTTACTAATGTTCTTAGGTTATTTAAAATTTGTATGAATGTTTCTGGATTTGTAGTACTGTATGTTTGTAATATGTTCCATATACCTAAATTAACACTTGATTTTAACTGTGAAACCTCAATACTATGTAATGAACAATATTCAACTGCAGTAGACCATAGATCGCTAATGCATTCAATATTTGATAGGCTATCAATAAAATGTTGATCTTTGATAAATGACGCTAAAAAATCTCTTTCTGTGTTAGGAGTAAATTGTGATTTCTTTGTTAGCATTTTACTTAAAATATACGTGTCAATCATTATTAATTTATCTACAACATCTCCCATTGCTTCTAATAGCCTACAAATTTCAAATGCGATCGTTCCTCCTATACTCCAGCCACCAATCAAGTAAGGGCCTTCTGTTTGCACTAGTTTTATTTTGCTAATATAATCAGTTGCTATTTCTTCTATAGATATGTTTCTAGGTCCGCACTTACATAAACCTCCCATTTGAATCCCATAGGTATGAATACTAAGGTCTAAATGATTACTTAATTCAATATAACCTCCAATTTCACCAGTTCCATCGTGGATTAAGAATAATTTTTTTGCAAAATTGGTTCCCGATTTCAGTAATATTATATTATCTTCTTCTATCATTTTTATCTGGTATGACATTTCATCTATTCTTTCTGCAAGTTCCTTTATTGTAGGTTGCTTAAATATCGTTGTTAATTCTAAATGACGATTGAAGGTTTCATTGATTTTATTTAAAAGAACAATAGCCTTTAGAGAGTGTCCTCCTAAGTCGAAGAAG
This sequence comes from uncultured Alkaliphilus sp., assembly GCA_938074565.1. Classification (GTDB taxonomy): domain Bacteria; phylum Bacillota; class Clostridia; order Peptostreptococcales; family Natronincolaceae; genus Alkaliphilus. The sequence goes on from CALJEQ010000052.1 coordinate 27,659, forward strand.
TAATCATTAATGCTTACTTTACCAACCCCTAATATCTCCTTCCATATTTCCACTAGCTTTTCTTCTGTCGGATTAGTTGCGTCTTCAAAGACAACTCCACTCTCAATTGTATCTGACATTTGCAACAATCCTTTCCGATCCACTTTTCCATTGGAGGTTAGAGGTAACTCTTGTAGCTGTATAAAGTGAGAGGGAACCATGTAGTGTGGTAAATGGTTACTTAAATACTTTTTTAACTCAATAATTGTCAGATCTTTTTCTGACACTACATATCCCCATAGATCCTTTTGTCCATCTGTTTGTTCTTTAACTAATACCACTGCTTCTTTTACCGCTGGATAATTTACTAATTTGCTTTCGATTTCACCTAACTCTATTCTAAATCCTCTAATCTTGACTTGATGATTTAATCTTCCAATATATTCAATATTTCCATCAGGTAACCATCTAGCCAAATCTCCAGTTTTGTACATCCTTCTACTAGATTTGAAATAGCAAGGTATAAATTTCTTTGATGTTAAGTTTGGTTTGCCAAGATATCCTTCAGCCAAACCATCTCCTACTACACATAGTTCTCCTATTATATTAACCGGTTGAAGGTTTCCATAAGTATCTAATATATAGCACTCTGCATTTGAAATTGGCTTACCTATTAAAATCTTTTTACTATCTTTGTTGAATTGATAAATTGTTGTACATACACTATTTTCAGTCGGACCATACTCATTATATAATTTAACATTCTTTAATTTGATGAAATGCTCTTTTACCATCTCTATACTAAAATTTTCTCCTGCAATGGTTATACTTCTTAAGCTTTTAAAGTCACCTTCAACTTCTTTTAAAAACACTTGATATAATGCAGGGGTTATTAATATATGAGTAACCTTATATTGATTTATACAATCCTTTAAATAATCTATGTTTACTCTATTTTTTTGCTTCAGTAGAACTAATTTACCTCCAGATAATAGTGGTGTAAATATGTCTTCCACAGAACTATCAAAAGACAAAGAAGGTAGTTGTAATACCACATCACTAACTATAAAATTATATTCTTTAATTCTCCAACATAATGTATTAACAATCGATTTATGTTGAACTATTACTCCCTTAGGTTTACCAGTTGAACCTGATGTATAGATTATATAAGCTAAATCGCTACTATTATTGCTACTATCTAAGTTTATTTTTACTTCGTTATTAATATGTTGACTACTCATTTCTACAATTTCACCTTTAAAGTTAATTAATTTTTGTAAACCTGTAGTTGAAAGTAAAATAGAAGCCCCACTATCTTCCAACATATAATTTATTCGTTCAATTGGATAGTCTGGGTCAATAGGCATATATGCTCCACCTGCTTTTAGTATCCCTATTACACCAATAATCATTTCGAACGATCGTTCCAACATTATTCCTACAATGCTACCAGATTTGATACCCTTACCCTTCAAATATATAGCTAATTGATTTGCTCTTTCATTTAATTGTCTGTAACTTAAGCTCTCTCCCTCATATATTAAAGCAGTCCCATCAGGATATCTCTCCACCTGCTCTTCAAATAGCTGATGGATTGTCTTTTCTTTTGGATATTCCACTTTTGTATCATTAAATTGATATAACAACTGTTGTTTTTCCTCTTCAGTCAACATATCAATTTCTGATAACTTAATGTTTTCGTTATTTACTACTTCCTCTATTATTCTCTTGAGATGTCCCATCATCCGTAAGATAGTTT
>CALJEQ010000053.1 GCA_938074565.1 uncultured Alkaliphilus sp.
CGGGATAATGGTGTATCATTAGAGTAGTCCATAGTGTGCACCTTCCTGTAATTGGTTATTTTGTGGTGATCTAATTATATTACAGTTTGGTCCACTATGGATTTTTTTCTATTAGTTCAATTTAATTATACAATGAAGCTATAATAATATTTATAGAAAAGCTTATAAAAGCAAAAGAAATTGCTGGCTTCAAGTTATATGGGTAACATGCTGTTTCTACCATATCACCATCAGTACCCGTAAACTTATCTCAGCTTATTAAAAATCAAGGATAGTCTATAAAACCGTCTTAACGCAAGACGGTTTTATTACTTTTTTGAGTTTCTATGAATATGATAGAATAGCGACTTTTTGAGGTGATGAAAATGAAAAAGAACATAGATAATATTAATGAAAAGTATACTTCCTTTGAAGGTGGTCAAATAACCACCAATGAATTTTTAGATATTTTAATTATGCAATCCAAGGAGAATACCCAATCCTTAAAAGAGTTAAAACCTACAGAAGAAACAACAGAAGATGTATTAAATAGCTTTGAGGAACTAATTGGCCTAATTAATGTTAAAAACTTAGTGGAAGAAATATTAGCCTATACAGATATTCAAAAGAAAAGAAGGGCAGAAGGTTTAAATGCAGACTCATTAGTGTTACATATGATTTTTAAAGGAAACCCAGGTACTGGTAAAACCACCGTCGCTCGTTTAATTGGAAAAATATTCAAAGCTAAAGGGGTCTTGGAAAGTGGACATTTAATCGAAGTGGAGCGGGCTGACTTAGTGGGGGAATATATCGGACATACAGCAAATAAAGTAAGGGAACAAGTTAAACATGCACTAGGGGGTATTCTCTTTATTGATGAAGCCTATTCTCTAGCCCGTGGTGGGGAGAAGGATTTTGGGAAAGAAGCTATAGATGCATTGGTGAAGTCGATGGAGGATCATAAAAACAACCTAATTTTAATTTTAGCAGGATATAAAGAAGAGATGGAACAGTTCCTTAAAGTTAATCCTGGTTTAAAATCTAGGTTTCCTATTCATATTGAGTTTGATGATTACTCTATTGACGAGTTAATAGAAATTGCAGAATCCATGATAACTGATAGGGAGTATACCCTATCTAAATCTGCAAAGTCTAAACTATATAGCCTTTTGTCTCAAAAACGTATTAGAGATGGTATACATTCAGGTAATGCCCGTTTAGTAAGAAACCTAATTGAAGGGGCTATACGAAAACATGCTGTTAGATTGAAAGATAAACAAGAGTGTACTAGAGATGACCTAATGACTTTAATGAGGCAAGACTTTACAAGTGAAGAATAAAGATAGTGAAGATTAATAAAAGTATATTTCAAAAACAAAAGTCCAGTGACGAAGGGCAAGATTTATGATGGAGGTATTCTTTTCCCACCTTAAGCATATGTTTAAATTAAGGTGGGTTTAATATTTCCAACAATGGATGGTGAGGGTTTTATGGAATGTTGTATACTTATGGGTAAACCCAATGTGGGAAAGACATCTTTTTTCTTAAGTTTTGCCTCCTACTTAGGTGTTTCAAAGTGCCAATTATGCTTTAGAGGGCTAGATGGGGAGCTACAGCGACAGTCTTATGGAATGGATATTGCTAAAAAATATTTTATCAGTAACAGCCCCTTTAAAACAAAAGATATTTGTGAAATTCAACTGTCTATCCCCATTTATAAAGGAACACAAGAATTAAAGTTATTGGATACAGGGGGGTTAACAGATGGCATTCACAATGATCCACAGGTGAGAAAATCAATGGCTTTAACCATAAAAAACATTGACAATGCTAAAGTATTGCTACATATGATTGATGCTTCTAATGTATCTACAAATCAAATTAATTCATTAAGTCTCATTGATGACCAATTAAATAAATACGGAAAACTTAAAGGGAAATATTGTATATTAGCCAATAAAATGGACTTAAACAATAGTCAAGAAGGGTTAAAACATCTTATGAAAAAGTTTCCCGACACATATATTATTCCTGTTTCTGCATTAAAAAAAATGGGATTTAAAGAGGTGAAAATGTTTGTGGGTAGAAATATTTAAACGCTATATTGCATTATTTTTACTGGGGTTTGTTATTAAACTACTGGATGATGAGGTGGATCAAGATGAAAACTTAAGGAAATTACCCCGCAGTCAGATGTTAAGGGAGGTTCAATTCTTTAAATTGCCCTATTGTTTGTTATTTCTTTCTATCGCCATGATGTTGGACACCCCCTATAGTTTTGCATTATTTTCCTCTGCTTACATAACTGGCATGTTCCATGTATCAACCCAAAGGTTACCATTTAAATTAAAGTCATATCAAGAAATTGTTATTGTATTTTTGATTAATATTTTATTGGTACCCATAGGTGTTTTTTTCAACTGTCTCTTTTTAATCGTAATTATTCAGTTTTTAGATGATTTAATGGATATGAATTATGACTTTACTTATGGTTACTTCAATTATGCCAATCGATTTGGTAAAGGAGAGGTCATTTTAGTCATTTTAATTTTCTTAGTGGCATCAATAATGCTATCTTGGGTAAACACTTTAATTATTTTACCTACTGGGATTTTCATAAACTACTTGTATTCATGGTTATAGGAGGGGTATAATGCTATATGGATACATAATTATACTAAGTCTACTGTTGATATTAATAAGTTATAGTTACGGAAGAAAAATAGGAAATAAAGAGGGTTATTATAAGGGAATAAGTGAAATTCCTTTATCTTTAAAGTTAAGTTATTTGCAAACCAATGAGTGTCCTATTTGTAACAAACAGCAGCAGTCAAACAAAGGAGGAAAAGGTTAAATGCCTTGTAATCATAACATTTTAACAGAATTATTCGGAATTTCCCCTAAGTTAGTGGAAAGAATGGAAGTAATTGAAAAAGATTTAGTGGAAGTTTTTACAGAACATGAGGAAATTAAAAGTTTTAACCAATATAAAGTTCTAAAGGCTATGCAAGAATGTCGTTTAAGTGACCAACATTTTCAGTGGACCACTGGCTACGGCTATAATGATCTAGGAAGGGAAAAACTAGAGGAGGTCTATGCTAATATTTTTAAAGCAGAGGATGCCATAGTTCGACCCATTATTGTAAATGGTACCCATGCCTTAACCCTTTCTCTTTCGGGGGTATTAAACCCTGGGGATGAAATGGTTTCAGTGACGGGAAAGACCTATGATACTTTAGATGAATTAATTGGTATTAGAGGGGATTATAAAGGAAGTTTTAAGTATCATGGTATTAGTTATAAACAAGTGGACTTTACCCAAGAGGGTGAAATAGATTTTGATACCATTAAGAAAACAGTAGGGGAGAAAACAACTTTAGTTTACATTCAGCGTTCTACTGGATATAGTTTTAGAAGGGCAGTAGATATTGACACCATAGAAAAAATTATTAAACATGTTAAAGGAATTAACCCTAATATTATTTGTATGATTGATAATTGTTACGGGGAGTTCTTAGAAAAACAAGAACCAACAGAGGTGGGGGCAGACCTACTGGCTGGCTCCCTTATAAAAAACCCAGGAGGGGGATTAGCCCTATCTGGAGGATACATTGTAGGAAGGGGAGATTTGATTGAAGCCATCTCCTATCGAATGACTTCTCCAGGAATAGGTAAGGAATGTGGACTTACCTTCGGTCAATCAAGAACCATGTTTCAAGGCTTATTCTTAGCCCCCCATGTGGTATGTGAAGCTATGAAGGGGGCAGTTTTCTGTGGAAGGTTATTTGAAGATGCGGGTTATCGGGTAAGACCCAACGCCACAGATAAAAGAAGTGACATTATACAATCGGTGGAACTGGGGGCAGAGGAAAAAGTGCTGGCTTTTTGTCGAGGGGTACAGGCAGCAGCTCCAGTAGATTCCTATGTAACCCCTGAAGCGTGGGACATGCCTGGTTATGACCACCCTGTAGTAATGGCGGCAGGTGCCTTTGTTCAAGGTTCTTCCATTGAACTAAGTGCCGATGCCCCCATAAGACCACCTTATATTGTTTATTTTCAAGGTGGACTTACCTATGAACATTCAAAATTAGGGGCTTTAAGGGCTTTGCAGAATATTATGGAATTATAAGTTCATTAAAAATATATTCAAAGTTAAGTAATATAATATTGAATATATTTAAAAAAATCCACAAAAAAACCAGCCTTCCTTTATACGTATGTTTTTAGGGAGTGCTGGTTTTTAATTTTATTTATTACTCTTTATAAAATTCTTTAACAAACTGTGGAACATATTTCTCTTCAAAAACCCCCATAAACATTTGTTGTTTTTTATCATTATAAAAACCTATAATGTATTTTGGGAATTTTGTATAAGTCCAATAGGGTGAGTAGTTTTTCAAGGTTAGTTCAATTTCACTTTTATCATAGCTTTCAAGTCTTTTGATTTTTCCTATTGGTTCATTACGTTCAAACTTATTTATTTCCTCTTGACTTTCTACCTTTTCCACAACTATATAATGTATATCATTGGATTGAATCCTTGCATTCTCCAAATAACCCTTCTTTTCAAGCCAAGACTCAAATAATACGAAGGATTTATGCCAAGAAAGGTTTATTTCACTTGGTTTATTACCATACATGTCTTCAAAAGAATCCTTCTCTAATAAAACACTAATATACCCCCAAGCTGCCCTTGTATCATTTAATTCTTCATAACTTGCCTTCATAAATTCCTGTCTTAATATTTCCATTGCTTCTTTTATTTCTTCAGGTTTTGCTATTGTAACGGTTTTTCTATAATTACCCTCGTTTGGATTAATAGTTATTCTTTTAGCTAATGAGGGATCAATTTTAAGTATGTCATATCTCATTAATTTACTCTCCATAGATTCATGTAGAGGTTTTACCAAATCTTGATACAAACTTAAGTCAATAACATAGTTTCTTGCTATGATTTTCCCGTTTTTCAGATGATAAGCCACTGATATATTTCTTTCATTATAGCCATAGCTTTTTTGTTTGAATTTTTGTTTATTACCTTCTTTTAACACCATTTTATGAATTTCCTGCACAAGTTTTATATTCTCATTGGATACATAAATATTATTGTTTTTAAGTTCTGAGTTAGAACGATAGAACCCATTTTCAAAGTAGACACCTTTAATTTCATCAATTTGTGGTATTCTGCCCTGATAACCAGTTATATCAAAGCTAATTCCCAAAAATAAAATACCTATTGTTACTAAATAAGCTAAATAATATTTGAAAGTTTCTTTATTAAATATTCTAACAGACTTTTGTAGAATACCCTCTGCAATACAAAATCCTAAAAATGAAAATATAACATATCCAAAAAGAACCCAATATAACCCACCACGGGTGGCATAAATATAAAGTCCACCTAACAACATAAAACAGAAGGTAACGCCATATTTAAATAGATGATGTAACGTAGTGAAAACTATTACATGCATACTTTTTTCTAATTTTCTTTTCTTATATAAAAAGTTCCCCAGTATATACATAATAGCTGTAAGAATTATATAACCCACCACAGTTTTCCATGTGAGGGGAAAATGGGGTAGTTCAAAGACCTTTACTATGGGAGAAAGCTTTAGTATAGATTCAGACATATAATAATCTGAACTAAATCCGTAGAGAATACCATCTAAATTAAGTGAAACTAATACCATCAATCCTGTTGGTAGGAACATTACTATATATGTTAATATTCCTTGAACAATAGAAAGACCTGTTACAATACCAACAAATACTGAGCTCATAAACAGTAAAATATTTATTAATATAGTTGTTCCAGCCCATCTTATAATATCCATTGTTGTATAGTAGGCTTCTAAATTATACATAATTTTAATAAAAAAACTAATGATGGCAACAATTACAACAGGTAAAGTTAAAAATAATATCCCCATTGTTACATGATTGAAAAAAAGTTTATCTCTTTTAATAGGTAAACTGTGAATCATATCCGATGAATTTTTATTTTGAAGGTAGTGGAACAGTAAAACGCCAAATAAAACAGGCACAGTAACTAATATAACTGTTTGGAAAAAAGCATCTCCAAAATTAAATATCCGTGCGATGGATATATATCTATGATCTTCAGTGGGAAGGTTCATTAAAATATTAAGTGGTACAATAAAAAGAAGTGCTATAAAATATAAAGCCCCCATCCAGTAGTAGCGCTTTATGGTATTATTAATAATTGCCTTACTCAATAATGATGTTTTCGATTGCATACCCAATATCCCCCATTTCATATATAAAAATCTCCTCTAAAGTTAAGGGTAATATATCCAAAATAACAGGTTGAAGTTTTTTAAAGCAGGATAGAATTTTTTCTTTGTTTCCTCTAGCTATAAAAAGTAATACGCTACCCCGTTCCTCTTGATATAAGATATTCAGTTCTTTTAAAGCGTCTCTTGAAGAAGGCTCTTTAAACACCACTTGAATTTTATGAATATCTTGTTTTAAATCGTCTAATTCTTTTTCAAGAACCAATTCTCCCTTATGTAAAATACCTATATGGTCACATAAGTCCTCTAATTCCCTTAAATTATGGGAAGAAATAATAATTGTCATTTCCCTTTCGGCAACCTCTTGAATGAGAAGGTTTTTAACTTTTTGACGCATAACAGAGTCTAACCCATCTAATGGTTCATCTAAAATCATAACGTCTGGCGTTATAGATAGAGAAAGCCAAAAGGCCACTTGTCTTTGCATTCCTTTAGATAGCTTATGAATCTTTTTATTAAAATCTAATTTAAATACTGATTGTAAGCTTCTATACCTATCTTCATTCCAATTAGAATAAACTTCCCTGTAGAACTTAGCCATATCTTCTATGGTATAGGAAGAGAAGTAGAATAGATGATCAGGTATGAAAATAACTCTTTGTTTCAAAGCTTCATTTTCAAATATTCTATCCCCATCGATAGTGACTTGACCTTTATCATCTTTATAAATACCTGCTAAAGTTTTTAATAAAGTGGTTTTACCTGCTCCATTAGAACCTAGCAGTCCATAGATAGAACCTTTATTAACATGTAAATTTACCCCTTTGAGGGCTTCTAAATCATCAAATTCCTTTATTAAATTAACAACTTCAATCATTTTAAATTCCCTCCTCCAAGCATATTCTCTACGCTTGAAATTATTTGCAATATATCTTCTTTTTTCATTCCTAAATACATTGCTTCTGATACAATCTTAAGTAATTCTTCCTTTAATTTTTCTAACTTTTCCTGTTGCATACTTTCTAGTATGGGTGCTACAAAATTACCCTTTCCTTTCACAGTATAAATATAACCCTGTCTTTCCAACTCTCGATAGGCTTTCTGAATGGTATTGGGATTAATTGTTATTTGTTGCGCCAATGTTCTTACTGAAGGTAGTTGTTCATTGGGTTTTAACACTTCACCAATAATAAGTTCTTTCATCTTCTCTATTAACTGTTCATAAATAGGAAGACGACTTCTTAAATCCAACTCAAACATAGATAACCTCCTTTCTGTATTAAGAGAATTAACTGTATTACTACATATAGTACAGTTATAGTATAACTGTTGTGGGTAAGATTGTAAATACTAAAAATGGAAAATTCATATTTTTATAGGGAACTGAAATTATAGAAATAGTATATATACTTCAAAAGATATATATTATTGAGTAGATAAATCAGTAGGGTAGGGGGAGGGCAAAAAAATAAAAAAACAGAGGTACCTGTACTTTCTAGGTTCTCTCTGTTTTTAAAAATTTACTAACTTAAGTATTTAAATCCCGTTTGTTATAAAACAGGTAGGTTACAATTGATAAAGTAACGATTATTCCAATTGATAATACTAAAAAAACAGGGTCAAGATGTCCATCTTGTAACAAGTTTTTTGCATCATAGTATTTAAAAGGAGTAAAATATTTTAATATTTCTAGTTTTTCGCTTAAATCAACTATAACAGAAAACATAAAAGTTATTAAAAGTATTCCTGTAGATAGGGAAGTAACAATTTTTACATTATTACTAACAGCAGCGACGGCGGTGCCAATAAATAAGAATATCAACTGTAAAATAAACATGCCTGCCATCAAAAGCAAAATTTCAGCAGTAACAGATGCTCCATTTCCATATTGGTTAACGAATAAGATGGAAGAAACCAAAGTAACTATATTAAATATCACAATGTTTATAATAGAAGCCATTAGCTTCGAAGTAATGACAGCATTTCTAGAAATCGGCTTTGCTAATAAAAATTCGGTGGTTTTGTCCCGTTCTTCTTTTGAAATAATATTTGCCCCCAACATAACAGCATGAATTGTTGCCATAAGTAATAAATAGAAGAATATCACACCGTAATAACCTATTACTGTAGATAAATCAAGGGAACCTAACCCCCATATAGCCTGTAATGATTTAGGCAAACTGTCCATAAATTCATTCATCGAGCCACCAGAAAGTGACATACCAACATATTTAGCCATACTACTACCTACCATCATAATTACACCTATACACCAAATAATAAGGGATTTCCTATGGGCTTTCATTTCTATAATAAACACATTCATTATAAAACCTCCTTTAAGGAATTTCTTAAAGACTTGAGATTACACTGCATCTATATCTTTTTTTGAATAAACTAAATAACTGGTTGTAATGGCTATAATAATAAATATAACTCCACTAACTATAAATGATGTCTCATATCTACCTTTTTGAATAATATAAGATGCTTCAAAATATTTAAAGGGAGAAATATAACGTATAGCCTCATCACCAACGGTGGTTGAAAGCATCCCTATAAAGAAGAAGGTAAAAACAGTTCCTAAAGAAACAGAAATTACCGACTTAATTTTAGGAAAGATGACAGAAACCAATAATCCTAAAGCTAGAAAAATCATCTGAATGAAAAATAATGTTATAGATATCATAAAAAATGTTTTAATATTAAAGGCTTCTATCTTTACTAAAATAGCCATTGTGTAAGCCGATGCAATATAAACTATGTTGGTGATGATTAACGAGGAAATGGCTGCTGAAATTTTAGCTGTCATTATTTGTTTACGGGTAACAGGTTTAGTTAATAAAAAATCGGCAGTTTTCTCACGTACTTCCTTTGAAATAATAGAAGTCCCTAAATTCATAGCTTGAATAGCGCCACAAAGGGATATGTATGTAAAACTATAAGAGTAGTAGCCTAATAAAGATGTTATACTGTCTAGAGAGAGTCCTATTGCTTTTCTTATTGACTCAGGAAAACCTTCCATTAATTTTATAAATTCTGTAGCTTCATTGGCGAAGGTGGGAAACATAGACAATAAAAGAACCACTAAAACAACTAGAGAACAAGTCCATATTATATTAGATTTACTATAAGCTTTAAGTTCATATAAAAACATGTTCATGTTATTTTAGTCCTCCTTTACATAGTAGTGCATGAAGATTTCTTCAAGATTAGGCTCTTCCACCCAGAGGTTGGCTATTTCAATATCTGAAATCTTTTTCATAATGGTATTAATATTACCTCTAAATAAAAAGCTTATGATATTATCTTTTTTGTTTAAATTATTAACACCACTAAGATTAAAGAAATTTTCATCTATACCAGATGTTGTTTGTATTTTAAACTTTTTGTAATTATTTTCTTTTAAAGTGCTGATTTTTTCCAGTTTAATTATCTTACCTTCTTTAATTATAGCAACACGATCACACAATCTTTGAACTTCGGTTAATATGTGGGATGAGAAAAGGATAGTAGCTCCTTTCTTATTTTCCGCCTCCAACAAATCAAAGAACTTTTGTTGCATTAGTGGGTCTAATCCACTGGTCGGTTCATCGAGAATAATAAGTTTAGGTTGATGCAGTAGACCTTGAACTATACCAACTTTCTTTTTGTTCCCTAATGATAAGTCTTCAATCTTTTTATTAAGATCAAGGTTCATAATTTCAGCTAATTCAATCATTCTTTTAGTACAATCCTTCTTATAAAAGCTGGCGGAGTATTTTAATAGGTCAATTACCTTCATATTATTATAATAAAAAACTTCAGAGGGTAGATAACCAATCTCCTTTTTAATTTCAGGTGCATACTTTATACAGTCTTTACCAAATATTGTAGCACTACCACTGGTGGGGTAAATTAAAGATAGTAGAGTTCTTATTGTAGTTGACTTGCCAGCACCATTAGGGCCTATAAAGCCAAATATTTCTCCCTCTTCAACGGTAAAGCTTACATCAGTTATTCCTCTTGCATTGCCATAGTTTTTTGTTAAATTATTAATTTCTATAACATTCATTTTAGATCCCCCTAAAAGTATAATAAATAAAAAAATTTAAACGATACTTAATTCTCATTTTCAATAAATAATGATTCAATATAAAGTAAATAGTGGTAAAACTTCACATTATACCTTAGATTAATAGTAACACTACTTTGGAATGACTTCAATAATTATAATATAAAAAAACCCCCATCTTCTTTGTCACTATAAAAACTCAGCACCTTTACATATTTATGTATAGGTTGCAGTGGCAGAATTTTTTAGTTCCTGGAATCTGAAGGTTTTTAATCAGTCAACATTATATTGACTTTTAATACAATCTATTTAGTATGTATTAATATAATTCATTAGTGTTTTACATTTTTCTAAAAACACCTATTACTTTTCCTAAAATTGAAGCTTCTTTAACAAGAATAGGTTCCATTGTACTATTTTCGGGTTGTAGTCTAATATGATCTTTTTCTTTGTAAAATCGTTTTACTGTTGCTTCTTCACCAATTAAAGCCACAACTATATCTCCATTTCTTGCAACGGATTGTTGTCTAACTACAACATAGTCCTTATCCATAATGCCTGCTTCAATCATACTTTCACCTTTAATGGTAAGCATAAACACCTCTGCATTAGCATTATCGATGAAATCTAAAGGCATAGGGAAGGTATCTTCAATATTTTCAACCGCTAAAATAGGTTGACCAGCTGTAACCTTTCCAATAATGGGAATATTAATCATCTCTTTTTTGTGGGGTAGATTATCAAAATCACTGGATAGTATTTCAATCGCCCTTGGTTTGGTGGCATCTCGACGAATGTATCCTTTATCTTCAAGTTTTGATAAGTGACCGTGGACAGTAGAAGTGGATCTTAATCCCACAGCTTCACAAATCTCCCGAACAGAAGGTGGGTATCCCTTTTCGTTTATTTGGCTTTTCATATACTTTAATATTTCAATCTGCTTAATATTTAAATCTTCAAACATGGAAGAACTCCTCTCTTACACTAATAATAATTTACTATATTATACCACAGGATTTCAACATATACAAACATCCGTTCGTAATAATTTATTCTTTTTCTTCATCAATCCATTCAAAGTTCTTTACAATTTCTCTTTTTACATTTTTCTTATGGGCAGCATATAATTGGGTGGTGGTGACATTATCATGATCTAATAAGTTTTGCACATCATATATGGAAAAACCCTGTTGAATCAATGAAGTAGCAGCTGTTGCCCTTAGTTTATGGGGGCTATAGCCGTTATTAGAAGTAGTATCCAGTACAAAAGCTGTATACTTTTTTACTAAATTTCTAATGGCTCTGGCGGTCATTCTAGTTTTTTGTATCGATAAAAATAGAGCATCCTTATTTTCTTCACTTAAAGAATCGTTCTGGGGTCTTTCTAATTCTATGTATTCTTTAATTACCATTTCACAAGTACGGTTAATGGGCATTAAAACTTCTTTTCCTCTTTTTCTAAATATCCTAAACTCTCCACGATTAAAATTAAAAGAAGTAATGTTTAATTGTTGTAATTCGCTGAGACGTAAACCATAAGTAACAAATAATAAAATAATTGCACGATCCCTTAATTTAGTTTTTGCCCAATAAACTTTTTCCTTCTCAGTGAAGGCATCACCAGACTCTATGGCATCTAATAACTTGGCGACTTCATCAATTTCTAGTCTTTTAATGGCATCGGGTTGGGGTTTAGGCAAGCGTATAGGGTTAAATCCATCTGTTATATTGTTCTTTATTAGTTCATCTCGATATAGATACTTGAATAACACAGAAAGGGAAGATTTCTTCCTTGCTAAAGCACGATTATTATTTTCCATTACTTTAACACTGGTATCTTGATTAACCATGTATCGAGTACAATAATCCCCAATAAATCTATTAACATCTTTTGCTGTAATCCGATTGTATTCTTCCGCAGTAATTTCTTTTAAGTTTTCGGCAGTAGTAAGGTTGGTTTCATTAACCAAGTACCTACAGAAAAACAAAATATCTTGAAGATAAGCAAGTCGAGTAGAGAGGGCAACTGCACTTTTTAAATAAAGAAAGAAGTCCCTCATAAACAAAGGTAGTTGACACTCTATATCTAAACATGCTTCCACAGTTTCATGTTCTTTTAATACAATATTGTCTGGTCGATCAGATTTATTGTGTACTGTTAGTTGTTTCTTTTTAGTCATATAATCACCCCTTAACTCATTTTAATCATAAAAGTTAGTGAAAACAAGGGCGAATATAGTAATATTAACAATTAGTTCCTCATTACCTATTTTTTTAGTGGTAAGGTATAAAAAATTTTTATTATTGGGAAGGAATTAAATAAGTAATGTCAAAATATTATTGTTGGTTTATTTTATTTGCTATTTTAGGAGGAGACATATTGAAAAAACGAATCGATGAGGTTTTTTTTATTAGGAGTATTGCATGTTTATGTGTAGTTTTTGTACATTCTATTACTAGGGTGATGGATCTTTATGCTTCACAATTAACTTCCTTTAGTCAATCGGTTTTTTGGACTATTCGATTGATTTTTACTTTTGGTACACCCATTTTTATTTTTTTATCTGAATTTTTATTATCCTACTCTTATCCCCAAGGGCTACCAAAAGATTTTATGAGAAAAAGATTAAAATTTATTCTATTACCCTATATATCCATGTCCTTTATCTATGCTGTAGTAATGATGTATGAAAGAGGTGGACTAGTAGCCTCAACTTTATTAACATATATGTTATATGTAGTTGAAAACCTAGCCTTTGGTTTTTATCGTCATGGTTATTTTATTCTTGTTATTTTTCAGTTTTACTTTATTCATATGCTATTTCATAAAAAGCTAAAACAGTGGAACCCTGTAGTGGTTTTAATTACTTCCTTTGTCATAAACCTACTCTTTTTAGGATTTTTTAGTTTTGTTGAGCCATTAAAGGTCTCCTTTGGTCAACAACTTTGGAATGGACTTTCTTGGGGAAGCTTCCCTGCATGGGTTTTTTATTTTACACTGGGGTACTATGCAGGCGGAAACTATGAAACCTTTAAAAATAAGTTAAAAGAACATGTTAAGCTAGTTTTTACTTTACCTTTATTAACTCTAGTTTTGGTGTTGTATTTACACCTGAATGAGATTATAACCATCAATAGCTCTAAAAGGGTAGATATGATTTTCTTTGCCACCAGTATGATTTTTTTACTATTTTATCTTTCCATCAATGTAGTTAAGATTCCAAAATTCTTTATATGGCTTAGTGGCTATTCCTTTGGTATCTATTTATTTCATATGTTTTTCTTAGCATTTATGACGGGCTTTATCAACACAATTACCTACCAACAAGTAAGCCCTGTAGTAATGTTAGGCTTATTATTCACCATGAGTACAACGGCTTCAATTATTACCACTTTTATTTTAGGGAAATTCCCTATAGGAACTTTCATTGTAGGCAAAGTTGGAGGAAAAAAAATCGAATTTAATAGATGGAAAAAATTATTAAAAATTACTAATTAATAATTTAAGAAAGAGTAAAGGATGTTAAAATAATTAATAATAAGGTTATCATTACAATTATTAGAAGACTTTTAGCATTGAAAAATGAAAGAGGTGACATGGATATGAATTTACTTACTTACAGTACCACCAATATTATCCTACTATTTTTATTAATTATTGGGGTCTACTTACTATTTTTTATCCCCATCTATTTAAAAACAAAAAAACTTGTTAAAATGTTGAATGTGGACAATGATGTAGAAGGTTTTTTAACAGAAATAGATAAAGAAATAGATAAAACAAAAAACAAAAAATATATGAATTATCTTATGATTAATAAATCGGCTGGTTTATCTGCTTTAGGAAAGTATAAGGAGGCAGTTAATCTACTTAAATTAGTTGATTTAAAGGAACTTCCTAAGTTATATATTGTACAATACTATAATAATTTACTATATTGCTTACTGATGTCTGAAAAACTTGATGAGGCTGAAGGTGTTTTTAAATCTACAGAATCTCTACTTTCTGACTATTTAAAACAAAAATCTTTAAAGAAAGCCATCAAATCTACATTAGCCACCTATGAATTTTATAAAGGGGATATTAGTAAAAGTCAGAAAATGTTTGAAGAGTTATTATTTGAAGAGGATTTGATTTTATACCAATCAATCTCCATAAATTACTTTTTAGCTCTAATTTATTTGCAAGGGAATGAAAAAATAAAAGCGAAAGAAAAACTTGAAGTAGTTGTAAAAATAGGCTATAAAAATATCCATATTTATAAGAAGGCAACCAACTTTTTAAAAGGATTATAAGAATTATAAGAAATTAAACACAAACCCTACTAATATCATATTAGTTGAATTATAGTAAACATAATGAACCACAACATAATTAAATGGGTTGTGGTTTTAATATTTATATTTTATTGATTAAATATAAATCATTTAAAAAGATAGAATATTTTGTTTTTTTTAGAAGGATATAACTAATAATAGTAGAATAAAATACATAGTAAAATAAAATACATAGTAAAAATTTACATGTTGTTTTTTCTTTATTATGCTAAATTGGGTTACAATAAGTAATGGTTTACAAGTAACCAAAAATGTTTATAGCATAAAAAAATAATATAATTTAATACATAAAATAGAGGTGACATTTATTAGTGGAAAAAATAGCAATTATTTCAGATATACATGGAAATTTACCTGCCCTGAATAAGGTGTTAGAAGATATACAAGCAAGGGAAATTAATAAAATTATTTGTTTAGGTGACTTAGCTGGTAAAGGTCCCAGTTCAGCAGAAGCAATCGATTTAATCCGTCAACATTGCCATACTGTTATAAAAGGAAATTGGGATTATTACTTAACTGAACAAGAAGGAACCGAAATGTTGACTTGGCATCAAAAAGCCCTTGGTAAAGAACGTCTTTCTTACATGAGAAACCTTCCAATTTATGTGGAGTTTTACATTAGTGGCAACTTAGTACGCTTATGCCACGCATCCCCCAATGATTTATTTCATAGGGTATATTCTAATTCAGAGTTAGAAGAAAAACTTAAACTATTTACTCCAACAATAACTTGTGAAAAAGAATCTGATGTGGTTGGTTATGGAGATATTCACGGGGCATATATTGACTATTTTAAAGGAAAAACCCTATTTAATGTAGGCAGTGTTGGAAACCCCATCGGCAGTACGTTAGCATCCTACAGCATTATAGAAGGTGTTTTAAATGCAGAAGAGCCAGCACCCTTTTCAATTACCATTGTTAAAGTACCCTACGATATTGATGAAGCTATTAAACAGGCTGAAGCAACTGATATGCCTGAAAAAGAAGAGTATTTCCATGAATTAAGAACAGGTATTTATAGAGGTCATGTAAATAAGTAAAATATGATAAAGTTTGAACTAACTACTAAAGTTTTTGGTTATTTTATTAGAATATTAAACTAATGAATAAAGGGAGAGGGGTAATATAAATGAAAATTAGAGTAACTACTAGAGGCTTAGTTGAATATGAAAATAAGGTATTGGCTGTTGAGGCTTATGACCAGGAGACAAAAGAAACCTTCTATTACTTACCTGGGGGTGGCATTGAGTTTAAAGAACCCAGTGAAGATGCTTTAGTAAGACGACTTGAACAGGAGATGGGGGTAGAGGTAACAATAAGAAAACCCCTTCTTGTGGATGAAGAAGTTTTTAGATTTAATGGTAACGAATTTCATCAAGTTTCTTTTGTTTATGAAGTTAAACTGCCACAACATGCATATCTTAAAAATGAATTTATTATTGATGAAGGTAGACTTAAAACAAAGGGTGTGTGGTTATCTATCCTTGATATTGAACACATAAAGCTATACCCAAGTAAGGTTAAAGATTATTTACTTTCTAAATATGATATGGGAGATGTTGTTGCTTAGCATGGTATAAATTAAATATTATAGTTATGGTTAACGGGTATTTATAAAACTGTAGGAGACTTATGTTATCTTACAGTTTTTGTTTCATTATATGCAGTATTTAATGTTATACTAGAAAATATAAACTTACTATATAAAAGGATAAAGTCATAATAATAAGTATTTTAATAAAAATTTTAACAGGAGCTGAAAGGAAACTATGCTTAGAGAAGCAATCTATCATAAAATAGATTCAGAATATGCTTACGCTATTAGTAAAAACCAACTTGTTATAAAACTAAGAACTAAGAAAAATGACGTAGATAAAGTTACCCTATACTATTTAGAAAAATACAATTGGGGGCCTCAAAAAAACCCTACTTTTAACATTGAAATGAAAAAAGTAGCCTGCGATTCTTTATTTGATTATTATGAAGTAATAATAAATGTAGAAATGATTAGTGTTTGCTACTACTTTGAAATTAAAGATGGAGAGGAAACTTTATTTTATAGCAACTATAAATTTTTATCAAGACGACCTAATAGTGAAGTAGGCTTTTTTTTATTCCCTACGATAGCGGAAAAAGACATTTTTCTTATTCCTGAATGGGCTAGAGAATCCATTGTATATCATATTTTTCCTGATAGATTTTGTAATGGTGATCCATCTATTAATTCTGAACATGTAAAGCCGTGGAACACTAAATTTTCAGTAAATAGTTTAAAAAAGAGGAATTTTGATAATATGGAAGACCCTGACCTTCCCTGGAATATTACATTAGGTGGAGACTTACAAGGTATAATTAATAAATTAGACTATCTTGAAGATTTAGGAATTAATACAATTTATTTGACACCTGTATTTGAGTCAGACAGTAACCACAAATATAATACTTACAACTATTTTAAGATCGACCCTTGTTTTGGTACATTGGAAAAATTAAAAGAGTTAGTAAAAGAAGCCCATAGTAGAAATATTAGAGTTATCCTTGATGCAGTATTTAATCATTGTGGACATCTTTTTCCACCTTTTCAAGACGTGTTAGAAAAAGGTGAGAACTCTCAATATGTTAACTGGTTTAATATTAAAGAATTTCCTGTGGAAGTAAAGATGTACCCTAACTATGACACCTTTGCTTATTTAGGATGGATGCCTAAGTTAATGACTAAAAACGACGAAACAGCAGATTATTTAATAAGTGTAGCAACCTATTGGATAAAAGAAGCTAATATAGATGGGTGGCGACTTGATGTTGCCAATGAAATAGACCATGACTTTTGGAGAAAGTTTAGAAAGGCTGTTAAAGATGTAAAAGAAGATGCTTTTATCGTTGGTGAAGCTTGGCATGATGCCCACTCTTGGTTAATGGGGGACCAATTCGATTCCACAACCAATTACTTATTTACAGAAGCTTTAGCCAGTTTTATTGCCTACGAAAATATTACAGTAGAAGAATTTGATGGACAGTTGGGCTTTATTAGAGGGGCTTACAAGTTACCTGCCTACAATATATTGTGGAATTTATTAGATAGCCATGATACACCCCGTTTTTTACATGCTTGTAAGAAAAACGTAAGTAAACTAAAACTAGCAGCCCTTATACAAATGACCTACACAGGTATACCAGTAGTTTATTATGGTACAGAAGTAGGTATGACAGGAGGGAATGACCCAGAATGTAGAAAAGGTATGGTATGGGACGATAAGAAACAAAATAAAGAATTATTATCATATTATAAAAAGCTAATATCTATTAGAAAAAAGTATACTTCTTTAACCTATGGTGACATTCAAACGATACAAATAGATAATGATAATAAAGTTTATGCATATAAAAGATTATACGATAAGGAAGAAATTATTGTATATATAAATAATAGTAGCTCATATCAATTAATTAAGCATAAATCTAAACATAAAAAACTAATAGATTTATTACAGGATGTCGAATATTTCACCAATAATGGAGAAGTGGAACTTTCTTTACCTCCCAAGTCTGGAGTTGTTTTGTATTACAATTAGAAGATTTTCATTTAAATGCTAAATATTTAATGATTAAACACATTAATGTTAAACATATTAATGGACAATAAATAATATAATTAAACAGATAAATAAAGCTTGTATAGAAATTATGATAATGTTATAATTAATTCAGTTAATTTAATAACAATTATTATTAGTTAAGAAATAGTTATGCATGCAATTGTATTACTAATGTTTTAAAATGTTCTTTTGTATATTACAAATAAAATTATTGATTTTATTATTGTATACTACAAAAGAGTTTTTTTTGCCTTACATATCATTGTATGATGATATGAATAAGTGAAAATGTACTTTAACTTAATAATACTAATAACTAGTAGTTAAAGTCAAGTTCACCACAAAAAAGGTGGTTTTTAAATAGTATTATCAAGGGAGGTTAGTTTTGTGAAATTATCAAGAAGAGGCTTTCTAAAAGTTTCAGCAGTTGCAGGTATTACAGCTTTTTTATTATCGGGCTGTAAAAAGGACTCAGAAGTATTAGAAACATCAAAACCAGGAGAAATTCAACCTTTAGTTCAGGGGGAATGGAAGCCAAGTGGTTGTCTAGGATGTACTTCAGCGTGTGCAAAGCAGGTTTATATTGTAGATGGTAGGGCAATCAAAATCAGAGCTAATGATGAGTCAAAGGTTCATGGTGGAAATAGTTGCCCAAGAGCACATTTAGCAGTTCAACAGGTTTATGATGCTGACCGTATCAAACAACCAATGAAGCGTACTAATCCTAAAAAAGGTATTAATGAAGATCCAGGATTTGTTCCAATATCATGGGATGAAGCTATGGATACTTTTGCGGAAAAGGTTTTAGAGTTAAGAGCAAATGACGAATCTCATAAATTTATTTTATTCCGTGGACGATACACTAATATTAACGACATATTCTACAGTAGTTTACCGAAAATAATAGGTTCACCGAATAATATTTCCCACAGTTCTATCTGTGCAGAAGCCGAAAAATTTGGTCCCTACTACACACAAGGTTATTGGAATTATAGAGATTATGACGTTCAAAACACAAAATATATGATCTGTTGGGGAGTAGACCCTCTTTGTTCAAATCGACAAGTGTCTCATTATTTAAATGTATTTGGTGATTTGTTAAAGAAGGGTGTTAAGATAGCAACCATTGACCCTAAATACTCTAGTACAGCTGCTAAATCTCAGGTGTGGATGCCCGTAATTCCTGGACAAGATGGAGCCCTTGCAACAGCTATGGCCCATGTGATCCTTGCAGAAGGTCTATGGTCTAGAGAATTTGTTGGTGAATTTACTGATGGTAATAATGCCTTTATCAAAGGTAAAAATGTGAAGGAAGAAACTTTTGAAGAAATCCATACCCACGGTGTAGTTAAGTGGTGGAATTTAGAATTAAAGGATAGAACACCAGAATGGGCAGCCCCTATATGTGGTATTGATGCTGACACCATTAGAACGGTTGCGATTGAATTTGCTAAGGCAGCACCCCATAGTATTGTTTTCATGGGTGGAGGTTCCAACATGCAGGTTCGTGGTGCCTATAACTCAATGGCTGTACATGCATTAAATGGTTTAGTTGGTTCTATTGACCATGAGGGTGGGGTACTACAAGGAAGAAGTCCAAAACTCTTAGAAATGCCTAAACCAGATGAATACATGGATGAAATGGCTAAAACAAACAGTAAGAAGAAGAAAATGGACCAAAGAGGGACTAAGGAATTCCCAGCTTTAAAAGATGGAAAATCTGGTGGTGGGGTTGTTACAAACCGTGTGGCAGATGCTATCTTATCAGAAGATCCATATTTACCAAAGGTAGCAATTGGTTACTTCGTTAACTTAAATTATTCTTGTCCAGAAACAGAAAGATGGAATAAGGCATTGTCAAAGCTCGAGTTTTTTGCACACTGTGTAACACATTATTCAGAAATGAGCCATTTTGCAGACTTATTGTTACCATCTACCCATCATATGTTTGAGCAAATGACTAGTTCAGCACAAAAAGCTAACTCATACACGCACCTTTGGATGACACAAAGATTAATTGATCCAGTATTTGATGTAAAGAATCCTGAGACTGAAGTAGCTTGGATGTTGGCAGAAAAGTTAGCTGAAAAAGGGTTCGCAAATTTATTAGATTTTTACAAAACTGAATTAAAGGACCCAGAAACAGGTGCTGAGCCAACTACAGGATTAGAGTTAGAGTTATATGCATACAAATATCTTACAAAATCAATTTGGGACTCAGCAACTTATGATGAGATGAAAAATAATGGCGACATGTTTAATAACTGGCAAGAATTTGTAGACAAGGGTGTTTGGAATTCTAGCTCATATAAATTTAAAGCTTTATGGAGTGAAATGAAAACTGAGACTAAGAAATTCGAATTCTACAGTGAAACTTTAAAGAAGGCACTAACTGAACATGCAGAAAAGCATAGTACTAATGTAGATGATATTCTAAAGACTTGTAAATATACGGTTAAAGGTGAATTAGCCTTTGTACCTCATTATGAGGTACCTTATGTGGAGGGTAAAGTAGAACAGTATCCATTTGCCTTTATTGACTCTAAGTCTCGACTTGCAAGAGAAGGGCGTTCAGCCAACTGTTCATGGTTCCAAGAATTTAAAGATTCAGACCCTGGTGATATTAAATGGGGTGATTGTATTAAGATGAACCCAAAGGATGCAAGTAAACTTGGTCTACAAGATGGAGACTTAGTAAAGGTTACTTCTCCTACTGGTGAACTTACTACAACATTAAAGCTATGGGAAGGCGTGCGTCCTGCTACAGTTCAAAAGAACTATGGTCAAGGTCACTGGGCAATGGGTCATGTTGCAGCTGCAGATTTTGATAAAAAGATTGCTCGTGGTGGTAATAACAATGATATCATCCCAGCTGACTTCGAGCGTTTAAGTGGTTCTACTGCTTACTATGGTAGTTTCCGAGTTAGAATAGAAAAAGCATAATTTGATAGAATGATTTGGAGGTGTTTGATTTGGCAAAGTGTGGAATGGTTATCGATTTAGAAAAATGTGCTGGATGTGCAGCTTGTTCTATCGCCTGTAAGAACGAAAATAACGTAGCGGATGGCATTTTCTGGTCCCATTATATAACAGAAACTGTAGGTGAATTTCCTAATGTAACTTATAACTATATTTCTACTTTATGTAATCATTGTGATGATGCTCCTTGTGTAACTGCGTGTCCAATTAATCCAAAGGCAATGTATAAGGCTGAAAATGGAATAACTATGCATAATGCAGAAACATGTATCGGCTGTCGTGCCTGTGAAAAGGCATGTCCTTATGCAGTAATTTTCTTTAATGAAAAGGAGCCTTTTGGTGAATGGAGAAGTGGAGAGGCTGCTGAAGTAACAAAAAAAGTTGGTGGAAATGTAATTCCTTATTATAACCCTGATAGAGAAATAACATATGCAGGTATTAGAGGGGCAAAAAAAGTAGAAAAGTGTACCTTCTGTGATCATAGAGTTGCAAATGGTGAAAAACCCTATTGTGTTGACTCTTGTCCTGCTAATGCAAGAACCTTTGGTGATTTAGATGATCCTAATAGTGATGTTAGTAAGTTATTAGCAGAAAATAAAGCAACTGTTTTATTACCAGGAGCAAATACAAAACCTAATGTCTACTATATTAAAAAGTTTGATATTAAAGAGTAATATAATATAATATAATTAATACTTTATAGAAATATAAACATACTAGTAAAAAGCAGTTAAACTGCTTTTTACTAGTTAAATTTGAATGGAGGACATCCTGTGGAAGATTTTTTAGTAAGAGAAAGAGTTAGGGCTAAAACCTATGAATTATTAGCTCAATGCTATAAACTACCCTTAACTTTTAAAGATGATAACACAATTGAGGTTCTGCATAAATTATTATCTCTCGTAAACGAAGAGGCCGCTATCTATGCTAAAGAAATGAAGGATGCATTAGATAACTACAGTAATTTAGATGAGATGAAATTCGATTTTCTAGCTTTATTTGTTGGACCTAAAACTCTATTAGCACCGCCATATGGTTCTGTATATATGGAAGAACAAGGGCAAATAATGGGAGTTTCAACCTATGATGCCATGAGAATTTATAACGAGGCTGGCTTAAAAAAATCAGAAGACTTTAAAGAACCACCCGATCATGTAAGGGTAGAGTTAGAATTTATGTCCACTTTAATTCAACAAACTATTGAGTCCTGTGAAAAGTCAGAACCACAAGAATCAGTGCATAAGATAGAATTGCAGTTGGAGTTTTTATCTAAACATCTTGCAGGCTGGGTTAAACCTTTTACAAATAACATTATTAGTAACGCTAAAACAACATTTTATAGAAGTCTTGCAAAAGCAACAGAATCATTTATTAGACAAGAATTTTTAGAAGATAGTATAGCCATGAAGGAAGAATTTAATGAACTAAATAAACTAACTGATAATATTAATTAATATGAATAGATTATATATTTAAAGTTTATTACAATATAGTTGAAGAAGGTGGTTTAAGTTGCTACTAAAATATTTTATTAAAAAAATCTCAGATGAAAATTTGACTGAAATAGAAAAAACTAGCTGCCTCCATTATAGAAACGTTAAAAATCAGTGTATAAAATGTATTGAAACTTGTCCAACTTCAGCCATAATCAAAAAAAACAATTCCCTCATTATCGAAGAAGATCTTTGTATTGGTTGTGGTATATGTAAAGTCAACTGTCCAAGTCAGTCAATTACTATGAACCACAACTTTGGGGTAAAAAATATACTCAAAGCAGTTGAAGAAAATGAAATAGTGGTATTTGGCTGTAATTATGGTAAGTCAGACGGAAATGTAATGGTTCCTTGCTTAAATGGGTTACACCCAGAATTATTAACATTATTATTTCTGTATTTTAAAGAAAAAAAGTTGAAGTTTAATTTAAGTAAATGTAGCACTTGCACCATAGAGAGTAAAGCAATTACTTTTAAAAATTCCCTAAAAAATGTGATAGATTTTTTAGAAGACATTAAATTAGACCCACTATATGATATTATTTTAAATAACAATGAAATTCCTCAACTTACTCCAAAAACTATTACCAGAAGAGAGCTTTTTAATATTGTTAAAGAAGGTTCAGTTAACCACACAACAGAGATAATAACTAGCATATGGGGTAATAATAAAAATAAAACTCTGAATCAAAGGGAAATACTTGTAGATATAGTTACTAAATTATCTAAAGAAGAAAATTTTGAAATCAATATTGATAATGCTTTATTTTCTAATTATAAAGTAAATGAAAAGTGTGATGGTTGTAACTATTGTGTAGCTATTTGCCCTTATAATGCATGGAACGTAGAAGAAAATGAAGAGACCTATACCCGTTGTCATAACGTGGGTCAATGTAGAAGTTGTACCCAATGCTTAACCACATGCCCTCAAAATGCAATTGAAAAGGCAAGTTTATCAACAGATGCCTTAACAGGCTATATAAAAAAGATTGAAAAACCCATAGTAAAGTGTAAAAACTGTAGTACAACCTTTGTTATGAAGGAAAGCGATAAAGTTTTATGTTCAGCTTGTACAAAGCGGGAAGAATTAAGAAAATCCCTTTTCAATAAAAATTGAAAAGATTATATAAATTCTATATAAATTAGTGAAAATAATAATACAAAAATAAACTTTAAATATAATGAAGGTTAGTTTTAGGAGGGATAATTATGCCTAGTGTTGTTGCCATCAATATCAGTAATAAAAAAGGAGTTACAAAGCAGTCGGTTAACGAGGCGATATTTATCGAAAACTTTGGAATAGAAGGTGATGCCCATGGTGGAGACTGGCATCGTCAAGTAAGTCTATTAGCTCAAGAAAGCATAGATAAAATAAAGGCAATGGGAATGAATGATCTTGATAGTGGTAGTTTTGCTGAAAATATAACCACTGAAGGTATCGAATTATATAATTTACCCATAGGTACAAAGTTGGCTATTGGTATAACCCTTCATGAAGTCACCCAAATAGGTAAAGAGTGTCACCAAAGATGTGCTATTTTCCATACAGTTGGAGATTGTGTAATGCCCCGTGAAGGGATATTTACAAAGGTTTTAAGAGGTGGCAAGGTAAAAGCAGGTGACAAAATAGAAGTTCTATAAAATTACTTTTAAAGTGAGTAAATTGCATAGGATGAAAATAGATTTGTAGAATGGTATTATAGAATTTCCTCAACTAATTACTTTTTATAAATATTGTAGTTAAACAGTCGGTTAATTAAAAGGAGGATAAAATTATGATGTTTGGAAAATTAGGTATGGCGGAGTTATTTTTAATTTTAGGTATAGCCCTTGTTATTTTTGGACCAGCTAAATTACCCGAATTAGGTAAATCTATGGGTAAAGCTATATCAGAATTTAAGACATTTTCAAAAGAAATAAAGGAAGATGTATCTTTAGATGATAAAAAGTAGATAAATACTAAATAATAATATTTATAAGTACCATTTAAAACAAAATAAAACTTATGTTTAATATGGAGGCAAAGATGAAAGTTGTTAAAACTGAGGAATCAATTGGAATGGTATTAGGACATGACATTACTGAAATTGTACCAGGTGCTTTTAAAGGGGTAGCCTTTAAAAAGGGACATGTAATTAAAGATGAAGATATTGAAAGATTATTAAGAATCGGAAAAGAGCATATTTATGTTTTTGAACTGAAGGAAAATGAAATACATGAGGACGATGCAGCCATTACACTAGGAAAAATTGTATGTGGTGATGGTATATATTTTACTGAACCTTCAGAAGGAAAAATAAATATTTTAGCTAAACATAAGGGACTTTTAAAAATAGATAGGGATTTACTAGATGAAATTAATGATTTAGGCGAAATTTGTTTAGCCACCATCCATGGAAATAGAACAATTGATAAAGATGCTTTAGTTGGTGGGTGTAGGGTAATACCTTTAATGGTTGACAAAAGTAAAATAGAAACAGCGTCAAATATCCTTAAAAACAAACCCCCTTTGTTGGAGGTAAAACCATTTAAAAACCTTAAAACAGCCATTATAGTTTCTGGAAGCGAGGTATATAAAGGAAGAATTGAAGACAAATTTGGGCCTGTAGTGGAAAATAAAATAAAAGACTTTGGTTCGGATGTGATCTATAAAACAATAGTACCTGACGAACTTGAAACCATAAGAGACAAAGTATTAGAGTGTAAAGATATGGGGGCAGAACTGATAATTGTCACAGGTGGCATGTCAGTTGATCCAGACGATAAAACTCCAGGGGCAATAAAAGCTACAGGAGCTGATTTAATAACTTATGGTACACCAGTGTTACCAGGTGCAATGTTGTTGTTTGCTTATTTAGACGATATTCCAGTTTTCGGACTCCCAGGATGCGTTATGTTTGCCCATACCACAGCCTTTGATATTTTATTACCCCGTGTTTTTGCAGGTGAAAAAATCGTAAGACGAGATATAACGAGATTAGGTTATGGTGGTCAATGTATTAAGTGCGATGTTTGTAAATTTCCAGATTGCTACTTCGGCAAATATTAGGAGGAATTAAATGCGTTCAAATATATCACTGGAAGAGGCATTAGATATATTGCTTCAACAGAACTTTAAAACAGAGGCGATTCAAGTACCTTTGTTGGACAGTTTAGATAGTGTTTTAGCAGAAGATATAATATCTGATATGAATATGCCCCCCTTCGATAAGTCACCTTTAGATGGCTATGCTCTTCGTTCAACAGACATAATGGCAGCAACAAAGGAAGATCCAATTATCTTAAGAGTAATTGATTATGTCCCTGCTGGTTATGTGTCCAGTAAAACCATTCAACAGGGTGAAGCTATAAGGATTATGACTGGTGCAAAAATTCCTATGGGGGCAGATGTTATTGTACGTTTTGAAGATACAGAATTTACAGATACCCATGTGAAAATATTTGATTTTCTTCCTACGGGGTCTAATATCAGTAGAATGGGTGAAGACATAAAGACAGGAGATGTTGTTCTACAAAATGGTTGTATCATTAATGCTCCTGAAATTGGAATACTTGCCACTCTAGGGAAAAGTTTTGTACAAGTTTATAGAAAACCAAGGGTGGCAATTTTATCCACTGGTGATGAGTTGGTAGAAATACAACATCCTTTAGTAGATGGTAAAATTAGAAATAGTAACTCTTATACTATAGCTGCTTTAATAAAAAAAATAGGAGCAAAACCGTTACTTCTAGGGGTATGCCTTGATGAAATAGATACGATAAAAGAGAAATTGGAAACTGCATTGGGTTGGGCAGATTTAATAATTACCACTGGCGGAGTTTCCGTTGGTGATTGTGATTTGGTAAAAGAAGCATTTCAACAGGCTGGAGCAGAAATGTTATTTTGGCGAGTAAGAATGAAACCAGGGACACCTATCGCAGTTGCTAAGTATAATAACAAATTAATTTTTGGATTATCGGGTAATCCTGCTGCTGCTTATATCACCTTTGAACAATTTGTAAGACCAGTGATTTTAAAAATGATGGGAAGACAGAAGTTTAACCTAATGAAGGTTGAAGCAATACTTGAATCTGACTTTAAAAAGATGAGTGGACAAAATAGATTTGTTAGAGCCCACACCTACTATAAAGAAGGCTCTTATTACACCCGTTTTCCAGAAAAGCATAGTTCAGGTGTATTATCAAGCTTATCGGGTACAAACTCTCTTTTCTATATACCAGGAAATACTGGACCTTATTTAGCAGGTAATAAGATAGTGGTGCAATTATTAGACCATCCGGAGGTGTTATAGTGATACCAATTTTTTCAGTAGTTGGAAAAAACTCAAATACTGGTAAAACAACAGTATTATGCAATATAATTAGGGAATTAAAGAATAGAGGTTATCGTGTAGCCACTATTAAACATGATGTTCATGGATTTGATATAGATCATCCTGGAAAGGATACATGGAAACATGGTCAAGCAGGCTCAGATATTGTAATGATCTCATCACCTGAAAAATTTGCAATGATTGAAAAGGTACAAAAAGAATATACTCTAGACGAAATAATTAGTAAAATTAATAATGTTGATATTATTATTACAGAAGGGTATAAAAGGGAAAACAAACCTAAGTTAGAGGTTTATAGAACAGAGGCAGCCGAATGTTTGTTATGTGAAGATAATGAATTATTTGGTCTTGTTACTGATGTACCCTTTGATATGGCAGTTCCACAGTTTAGTTTTGAAGATACAGAAAAATTGGTAGATCATATTATTGAGCTATTCTTGAATAAATAGAGTTATTCTTTAATGAATAGACTTTTTACTAATTAGTTTTAAAGGTTTTTCAATAAAAGGAGGGAACTTTATGGGAAAAATAGGTGCAACGGAATTGGTAATTGTTTTGGTTATTGCTTTAGTAATTTTTGGACCTTCTAAGCTACCTGAAATTGGTAAGGCATTAGGTAAGGGCATTGGAGAATTTAAAGCCCATGCAAAAAAGATCACTGAAGATGAAAAGGACACTAATAAGAAGAGTGATGATAAGAATGACGATTAGTAAAAAAGGTGCTACTGCTGTAGTGCCTTCTAAACTTTTTGTTATAGGATAAGGAGGTTTCTTAGGTGGATGATTTAAGATTATCTTTAATAGATCATTTAGATGAATTAAGAAAAAGAATAATAGTTATTTGTTTAGCATTAATAGTAGGTGCTATAGTTAGTTATTTTCATATAAACTTGATTATTAGTATTGTAGTAAGACCAGCTGGCGAAATGGAATTTATTTATCTAAGTCCACCTGAGCTTTTTACTGCCTATATTAAAATCTCATTAATCGTTGGAGGATTAATTACTTCACCCATCATTTTGTATCACATTTGGGCTTTCCTTAAACCAGGCTTAAAGCCTAGAGAAAGGAAATACCTATTAGTTGCCCTTTATATGGGAATTATCTTCTTTTTAATGGGGTCTTTCTTTGCTTATTTTATTATTATTCCTATGACCCTCAGCTTTTTTGTGAAGATGTCAGTTAATCAGATAGCACCCATGTTTTCTTTTGCTAACTATATAGGCTTTTGTAGTACACTACTGCTCTCCTTTGGGTTAGTATTTCAATTACCATTACTAATTTTATTACTGACACAACTAAACTTAGTTTCACCCAAAACCTTTAAGAGATACAGGAAGTTTTTTGTACTGGCTATATTTGTTGTGGCAGCTGTTTTAACACCACCAGATGTGGTGTCTCAAATGTTAATGGCATTACCAATGATTTTACTATATGAATTTAGTATATCTCTTTCAATTATTATTGATAAAAGAAGAAGGAAAAAAGAAAAAAATAAATAATCTATAAACCTTTATATATTATATTTAGAAAACTTGTTATGAAAGTAAGGGGGGAAAGAAATGAAGGATACTTTTTCAAGGAAGATTAATTATATGAGAATTTCTATAACCGACCTATGTAATTTGCGTTGCCAATATTGTATGCCAGCAGAGGGAGTTTATAAAAAGCAACATAAAGATATGATTTCATTAGATGAAATAGTAGAAGTAGTTAAAGCAGGTGCAGAAGAAGGCATCACTAAAATTAGAATAACTGGTGGTGAACCTTTAGTAAAAAAGGGTATAATAGAATTAATTGAGAAAATTAATGCTATAGATGGCATTAAAGATATTGCCTTAACCACCAATGGTTTATTATTGAAATCTATGGGGAAAGATTTAAAAAAAGCTGGTTTAAATCGTCTAAATATTAGTATTGACTCCTTAAAACCCAATAGATATAAAGAGATTACTCGTGGAGGGAATGTCTATGAAGTTTTGGATGGCATTCAAGAAGTCTTACGTCTAAATATGAAACCTATAAAGCTGAATGTTGTGGTAATCGGTGGTTATAATGAAGATGAATTGTATGATTTTGCAAGTTTGACTTTAAAAGATGCTATAGACGTACGTTTCATCGAATTAATGCCCATAGGGGAGGCAAGTAATTGGTCTAAAGAAAGATTTATATCAAATGAAGAGGTTCGGAAACGAATAGGGAATCTCATCCCCTTAGAAAGGGAGCCTTCAAGCCCTGCCCAATATTTCAAGTTGCCTAATGCTTTAGGACGTGTTGGTTTTATAGACCCTATAAGTAGCCACTTTTGTAATAGTTGTAATCGAATTAGATTAACCAGTGATGGAAAGCTTAAACCATGCCTTCATAGTCAACAAGAGGTTGATGTAATGGATGTTATTAGAAATAATTCATCTGACATTAAAAGCAAGCTTAAGGAAGCCATTCTTTTAAAGCCAGAAAAACATTATCTTTATACTGATGAACACATAATTGGTAACAGAAACATGTCAGAGATTGGTGGATAAATAAATTAGGATGGGAGTCTTAATTATGAAAAAATCACCTTTAATTATTGGATTAATAATTCTTTTTTTGATAGTAAGTATAAGCTATAATAAATATAACGACAGTCAATTAAAACATGAAAACTATATTAATGTAGGTGCTGCTTCTGATTTGCGTTTTGCCTTTGAAGAGATAGGATATCTTTTTCAAAATGAAACAGGTATTAAAGTAATTTTTCAATTTGGTTCGTCTGGAAACATTGCTCAACAAATTACCCACGGAGCACCTATAGATTTGTTTGCTTCCGCCAATAAATATTTTGTTGAAGATCTTATCGAGAATGGACATTTATTAGAAGAAACAAAAGCTCTATATGGGATAGGGCGTATTGTTTTAGCGGTAAATAAAAAAGAAAACTTACAAATTAATAATATACAGGACTTACTAACTGAAGTTGATAAAATTGCTATAGCTAATCCTGCCCATGCTCCCTATGGACTAGCTGCAAAAGAAGCATTAGAAAGTTTAGGGTTATGGGAGCAATTACAGGAAAAACTGGTTTATGGTGAAAATATATCTCAAGCTATGCAATTTGTTCAATCGGGTAATGTACCCGCTGGCATAATTGCATTGTCTATTGCAAATGTTCCAGAAATTGAATATACAGTAATTGATGACGGACTTCATCGTCCCCTGGAACAAATGCTGGCGGTAGTTAAAAGTTCATCTAAACTGGAGGAAGCTATTGCCTTTGCTGATTTTGTAAATAGCCCAAAAGGTAGAAATGTTATGGAGAAATATGGTTTTAGAATACCAAAAGAAAGGGAATAGCAGATGGATTTTTTTCCTATATATTTATCACTAAAGGTTGCCACCGTTTCAACTGTTTTATCAACAATTATTGGTATACCATTGGCATGGTTACTGGCAAAGGGTAATTTCAAAGGGAAGTCGATTTTA
Source organism: uncultured Alkaliphilus sp. (assembly GCA_938074565.1). Taxonomy (GTDB): domain Bacteria; phylum Bacillota; class Clostridia; order Peptostreptococcales; family Natronincolaceae; genus Alkaliphilus. Next base: position 30,496 of record CALJEQ010000053.1, read on the forward strand.
TCTGCCTTAGTAACATTGCCAATGGTTTTACCTCCCACTGTATTAGGTTATTACCTACTGATAATTCTAGGTAGAAAAGGGGCTATTGGTATTGCGTTAAATAGGTTATTTGGTTTTAATATTGTTTTTACTTGGTATGCAGCAGTAATAGCCTCTACAGTTGTTTCTATCCCTCTGCTGGTAAAATCTTTGCAGGGAAGTATTGAAGCAGTAGATAAAGACTTAGAAGATGTTGCTCGTACCTTAGGTAAGTCAGAGTTAAATACCTTCTTATTTATCACCCTACCTTTGGCGAGACGAGGTCTTATTTCTGGTATTGTATTAGCTTTTGCAAGAGCTATGGGAGAATTTGGTGCTACATTGATGGTGGCGGGGAATATTCCTGGAAAAACCCAAACTTTAGCCATTGCCATCTATGATTCTGTTCAAGCAGGTGATATTCAAAGAGCCAATACTTTAGTAGTTTTAATAAGTGTTATTACCATAACATGTTTAATTGCCATGAACAAAACTACAGCATTTAAAAGGTGGTAGTATATGTTAAAAGTAAAAATCACAAAAAAATTAAATTCCTTTGTCTTAAACAAAGAATGGGAAGTAAAAGGTGGAGAAATTGTTACTCTTTTTGGACCTTCAGGCTCGGGTAAAAGCATTACACTAAAAACCATTGCAGGGTTAGTGTCCCCAGATGAAGGCATTATTCAGTTGAATAATATAACTTTATTTAGTTCAGCTTCTCAAATAAATTTAAAGCCCCAAGAAAGAAATTTAGGATATGTTCCTCAAAGTTACGGTCTATTTTGTCATATGTCTGTGTTTGAGAATATATCCTTTGCTATTAAAGAAAAGAATAAAGATGTTAAGAAAAACATTGCATTAGATTTTATAAAAAAGTTTGACATAATGAGTATTGCCAACAGTTATCCTAGTGAAATATCTGGTGGACAAAAGCAAAGAGTTGCAATTGCAAGGGCATTGGCTTCCAATCCTAGTGTATTGTTATTGGATGAGCCTTTTTCTGCTATTGATATTAACCTTCGTAAAATTGTAAGGGAAGAAATAAAATTTTTTCTTAACCAATGGAAAATCCCTATTGTGCTTGTAACCCATGACTTTGAAGATGTGAAAGTCTTGGGAACAAATTTGATTGAATACTAAGGTTGTGGGTAAATTTACCACATGAGTAGATATTAAGGAGTTGGTGGGTGTTATGAAGATTGCTATTATTTCAGATATTCATAGTAACGTAGTTGCTTTAAATGCAGTTCTTGACAATATAAATAATATTGATTGTGATAAAATCATATGTCTAGGTGATTTAGTAGGCTATGGACCCCATCCCAATGAAGTGATAGAAAAAATTAATGAACTAGAAATTCCTACTGTTATGGGGAATTATGATGAAGCTGTAGGTTTTTATTTACCCTACTGTGGTTGCTACATAGATTCAAAAGTAAAACTATTGCAAAGTCAAAATTCGTTGCATTGGACAGCTGAAAATACGAAAGAAGAAAATAAAATATTACTAAGAAATCTATCGGAAGAATTAGAGTATGAGTTTAAGGGTAAACACGTTTCTGCATTTCATGGAAGTCCTTCATCTATTAATGAGTATATATATAGCAATCAGCAGGATAGACTACAGGAAATTTTACAGGAGATTAACACTGATATATTGTTGTTAGGTCATACCCATATTCCCTTCATCCACTGGGTGGGTGAAAAAGTAATTATCAACCCTGGAAGTGTTGGTAAGCCAAAGGACGGAGACAATAGAGCCTGCTATGTTTTACTTGAGTTAAATGAAAAAATAAATGTTGAAATTAAAAGGGTACCCTATGATATAGATAAAGTGATAACTGACATTAATCAAACAACTTTATTAAAAGAGTTTGGAGTAATGTTAAGCTTAGGCAAACAAATTGATAAATCAATTGACACATCATGATGTGTTGATATAATAAATTGTATAGTTAAGTTAATACATATAAAGTATTAGGGGGTGTAATAATGAATAAAAAATCTAAAAAAATTATTTTAACAATTGTATTAGTAGCGGTTTTAGGTATTTTAGCAAAGCCTTATTTTTTTCCTAATGAAAAAGCATTTGCAGTGACTCCTAAACCATATCAAGCTTTTAAGCAGGCAATGGAAAATGGACAACCAGTTTTTCTTGAGTTTTATGCCTCTTGGTGACCTACCTGTGTATTGATGGGGCCCGTGACTATGGCTCTAAAGGAGAAATATGATAATAAAATTACTTTTATTGTTGCCGATTTGGAAGATCCAGAAACTGAAAAACTTCTAGAAAAATTTGATGTTAGATATATTCCAGCTTTCTTTTATGTTGATGGCAATCGGAATATTTTGTCTCAAGATACTGGTAAGAAATCCTTTAATTATCTAGAGAAAGAAATTAAAAAGTATCTTTTGGAGGTAAAATAATGTTGGAGATTTTCTTTACTGAAACTATATCCCATGCCATAAATAATAAATCTATATTAACTATACTAGTAATTTTTTTAGGGGGTGTAATTACTAGTATTAGTCCCTGTGTATTGTCTATGCTACCATTATTAGTGGGTTATGTCAGTAGTTGTAGTGATAATGTATCTAAAAAGAAAGGGTTTGTACTATCTACTACCTTTGTTCTTGGTTTATCCACAACATTTGCAATTTTAGGTATAATTGCCACCTCATTAGGTCTAATTTTTGGTCAAGTTTCATCTGTTTGGTACTACATTCTTGCCACAGTGGCAATAATAATGGGTTTAAATATTTTAGGTGTAATTCATCTTAAAATACCAGGATTAAAGAGGATGCCAGTTAAACTTAGAGGTTACCCTGGTGCATATTTAATGGGTCTTTCTTTTGGATTGGTGGCATCTACGTGTGCCACCCCTGTACTTGCGGTTATTATAACTTATGTTGCAACCCAAGGGAATTTACTTTATGGAATACTGTTACTGTTTATGTATGGAGTTGGGCATGGACTACCGTTAATACTAGCTGGTACATTTACAGGTCTACTAAAATCACTTCCTAAAATACAGAAGTATAATATATATATTAACTATTTCAGTGGTGGCATTCTAATATTGATGGGTCTATTAATTTTAATGTGGATAAGATGGTAGCTGATATACTAACCATAATCAAAATATGTTAAGTCTAAGTTAAATTTTAGATTATATAATTGACATATCATTATTTGTTGATATAATAAATTTGTATAGTTAGTAAAAAACTAATTAATGATTTATTAACTACTTAAAGTTATTACAAGTAATGTAGATAGAGGGGAAGCTTAAAATGGGGAATTTACTAAAAAAAGAAGAAATTACAAGTTTACGATTAACAAGTAAACTATTTAAAGGTTTTGCTGACTATTCACGTTTATTTATATTTGAAGTATTGATGAATGGTGAAAAAACTGTATCGGAAATTGTAGAAGCTACAGGTATAAGTCAATCTGCCATCTCTAACCATCTAAAATGTTTAAGGGAATGTGAACTAGTTAATGACAGACATGAGGGTAAATATGTCTATTATAGTGTTAGCGATGATAGAGTTAAAGAAATTATTAAGTTAGCGAAGGAAATAATTAAGGAAGCATCAGAAGAAAGATATAGATGCATTAAATATTAGTTTTAAAAAACAATAAAAATAAATAAGTAAATACAATTAAAATTCTATAAAGAGGTGTGTATAAACATGAAGAAAAAAGTTGCTTTTGTATGTGTTCACAATTCATGCCGATCACAAATGGCTGAAGGCTGGGCTAAAAAACTAGGTAGTGATGTGTTAGAGGTTTATTCAGCTGGAACTGAAGATTATCATGAAGTAAAACCTGGAGCAGTTCAAGTAATGGAAGAAGCTGGAGTAGATATGAGTGAGCACAGACCTAAGTTATTAACTGAAATTCCAGAAGAAGTAGATTTTCTTATCACAATGGGATGTAATGTAGTATGCCCTTTTTTACCATGTAGTCATAGTGAGGACTGGGGACTTGAAGACCCATCAGGTGGGCCAATTGAAGATTATAGAAACACTAGAGATATTATAAAGGAAAAAGTAGAGGCATTAATTGAAAGAGTGAAAAACGAGGAAATTTAATTATAAATTAGTAATAGATTTAATTATAAATAGTAATGGGAGAGTTCATATAAGTTATGGGCTCTTCTTTTTTATTGTATGATTAAGTAGCTGTTCAATATAATAATTATGGCATATTAATGAAATATCTGTATGTTAAATTTTACTAAATATATTGCAGAAATAACTTTATAGGAGTATAATATTACTATATTATAAAAATCTAATATAGTAATATTATGTGAAAGAAGGGAAAAAAATGTCTAATCAAAACTATCGTCTTTGCTCTGCTTTGCTAAAATCTATATCCCATCCAACAAGACTTGAAATATTGGATCTCTTAATGAATAAGGATGAACTTTGTGTCTGTGAGATATATGAGAAGTTAGATTTAGAACAGTCTAATGTTTCTCAGCACCTAAAAGTTTTAAAGGATCAAGGTATCTTATCCAGTAGAAAAGATGGTTTGATGGTGCTTTATAAAGTGGACTATTTAGAGATATATGAGATTTTGGAGAAGGTAAAACTTATTTTACAAAAACAACTTCAAGAGTCATTATCTCATTTATTATAAGTTCTGGGGGGTTTTATTATGTTTGAGAAATTTGGTCATTTAGTAGCGCCCTATGTAGTTGGGTTTATCAATTGGTTACTGTCTACACTAGGGTTTAATGTACAAACTGGGGATACTTTTTATGATGCCGTCCATTTTTTTATTTATGATACAGTGAAAATAATATTTTTACTTAGCTTTATGATCTTTATCATTACCTTTATACGCAGTTACTTTCCACCAGAAAAGGTAAAGGGTTTACTGGCGAAGTTTAGTGGTATTTGGGCGTATGTAGTAGCTGCAATTCTAGGGGTTGTTTCTCCATTTTGCTCTTGTTCAACAGTGCCTATTTTTATTGGTTTTGTTGAGACAGGTATCCCATTAGGGGTAACCTTTACTTTTCTGGTGACTTCTCCTATAGTAAATGAAATTGCCTTAGGTTATCTGTTTGTCAGCTTTGGCGCTAAAATAGCCATTCTTTATACTTTAGCTGGTATGACAATCGGTATTATTACGGGGATAGTAATTGAAAAATTTAACCTATATCACTTAGTTGAAGAATATGTCTTTAAAGTGAAAATGGGAGATTCAGAAATCGAAGTCATGTCGAGTAAACAGCGATTAATCTACGCCAAAAATAGTGTAATTGATATAGTAAAGGATATTTGGATTTATGTAGTAATTGGTATAGGTATAGGAGCAATAATTCATGGCTGGGCCCCTGAAGATTTGTTGGCTACATATGCTGGCCCAAATAACCCTTTTGCTGTTTTAGTAGGTGTTTTATTTGGAATACCTTTATATTCTAATGCCGTTGGAACAATACCTATAGCAGAAGCACTGATAAACAAAGGGGTAGGCGTTGGCACAGCTCTAGCTTTTATGATGTCAGTTGTTGCACTGTCTCTACCCTCTATCATTTTGTTAAAGAAGGTAATAAAACCAAAACTTATTGGTATTTTCGTTGGTATTACAGGGGTAGGTATTATATTAGTAGGTATTTTATTTAATTGGATATTGTAGTCTACAGAATAAACCTGGCAATACAATTGGGGTCTTCCAATAATAAAAGGAAGATTTCATATGTAATAATATAAAAAAATAATTATAAATGGAGGAAATAACAATGAATATTAAAGTGTTAGGATCAGGATGTAAAAATTGTACCACATTAGTAAAAATGGTTGAAGAAGTACTAAGTGAACTAAGTCTTGAGGCTACAGTGGAAAAGGTTACAGAAATTGCAGATATTATGGGCTATGGAGTAATGAAGACACCTGCTTTGGTGGTAAATGAAGTTGTAAAAATTTCAGGTAGAGTTCCATCAAAAGATGAAGTAAAAACTGTTTTACAACAAGGATAGGGGAAAGTTTTATTTTAGGTAGGATTATTTTACAGAAACTTCTTTTGCTGTTTAAATTAATAGCAACAGAAGTTTTTTATTATTATTTTATTTTCATATTAATTATTTCTACTACCATTTCATGATTATTTATTTTAAGTAGTTCAAAATGGATAAATTTAATTTAGATAAAAACTAATAAGTGTGGTATGAATGAAATTGGAGGGTTGTAGGTATGAATGTTAATGCTTTAATGATAAGGTAATTTTGCAGATTATGACCTATAATATAATTGTTTTACTTAACTATTCCCTAAATATACATTTAAAGAATAGTTAAATAGATTAATATATGCTACCTTTAGACAGTGTTTACTAATATAATTTAGGTTATGTACATATAAAAATTTATATTTTTATATTACCCTTTACTTAAATTTATATTAAACTTTTTTTCTCTTGAATATAAAATTAAATATTTGCTTCATTGTATAATTAAATTGAACTAATAGAAAAAAATCCATAGTGGACCAAACTGTAATATAATTAGATCACCACAAAATAACCAATTACAGGAAGGTGCACACTATGGACTACTCTAATGATACACCATTATCC
>CALJEQ010000054.1 GCA_938074565.1 uncultured Alkaliphilus sp.
AAAGCAGCTGTTATCAATAACATGGACCCAACTAAAACAATATTTCCTGTAAAAAAAGACTCTACTTCCTTCTCATATAATACTCCGATAACTCCTACTGGTATACTTGATATCAATATTTTAAGTACAAAATCTATTTCTTCTTTCTTAAATTGAAAAAGACCTTTTATAATTAAAGTAATATCCTTTCTGAAAACATATATTATACTAATTGCTGTTGCTATGTGAACAACTACAGTAAATATTAAATTTTCAGATGGATTTGTTTTTAAAATGTAAGATGCTATTTCAAGATGGCCGCTACTACTTATTGGAAGAAACTCAGTTAGACCTTGAACTATTCCGAGAATTAGAGCTTCATACCATTCCATATTTTATTTTCCTTTATAAAAAATGGCAAAAAATTCGAAAATAAACCCAAATAGAACAATTATGGGACCTAGTGTAAGACCGAGAAATCCGTAGCCATATTCCTCATTATCTAAAGTCATAATAAAGAATCCCATAAAAATAATTACAACACCAATAATCATTAGTTTATAGTTGTTCTTATTAAATGGAAGATTGGATTTGTTACTCATAAATCTTAATTGTATAAGTCATCTAAAGTAGAACCAAGGTATCTATTAACAGAGGAATAAGTGCTTAATATTACCATTAAGATACCAACTACTATTAGAGTGATAAATATAATACTTAATTTTTCAATGCTTACTATCATATTTGAACCATTTATCCTCTCATTTATAAATAATATGATAAAGTATAAAAATCCAGAAGAAAGGATTCCTGAGATGAGACCATAAAGAAGACCTCTTAACAGAAAAGGTTTTAAAATGTGTCTTGAAGTAGCACCCACAAGTTGCATACTTCTAATTAGAAACCTTTGTGAGAAAAGAGCTATTCTTAAAGTATTACTAATAAGTATTACAGATATAAAAAATAGGATAATAAATATCCCACTAAAAATGAAACTAATATTACGAATATTATTATTAATTTCACTAATCATATCTTTGGAGTAATCAACTTCGAAAACACCTGGAATTCTAGATATATCTGACTCTATTTCAGCTAGTTTTTCATTTTCAAAAAAATCAGAATTAATTTTTAGTATAATTAAATCTCTTAATGGGTTATTACCTAAAAATTTTACAAAATCTTCCCCAATTTCTTCTGAAAAATCATTTGCAGCATCTTCACTTGATATATAAGAAAGTGTTGATTCGCCTTTTGTTAAGACATAATCTTTTGTAAATAATGTCCTTTTAATTTGATCAATTTGATTTGATGAGATGTCTTTATTTAGGTAAATATTGATTTCAGTATTTTCTTGAATTACTTTTTTTACTTCAAGTGAGGATAATAGAAAGAAACTAAATATACCTAAAAGAAGAAGAGAAAGAGAAACACTAAAAATTACACTTATATATGGAAAGTTTCCAAATGTCTTTTTAGGTATCTTCTTTCTCTTTTTGTACATAATTTAATTATACCAATAATGGAGCAATTACTAATGCTACTACTGATATTAATTTTATTAATATGTTTAATGAAGGTCCAGATGTATCCTTAAATGGATCACCTACTGTATCTCCAACTACTGCAGCTTTATGAGCCTCAGTTCCCTTCTGACCAGCTTCTTCAATCATTTTTTTAGCATTATCCCACGCACCTCCAGCGTTAGACTGGAAAATTGCCATAAGTACACCTGATGATGTAACTCCTGCTAATAGACCTCCAAGCATTTCAGCACCACCTAAGAAACCAACAACTACAGGAACAGAAATAGCCATGATACCAGGTAGAACCATCTCTCTTAATGCAGCCTGAGTTGAAATTTCAACACATTTACTATATTCAGCAACACCATCAGCTTCATTGAAAATTTTCATATCAGCTTTTGATGCTTTTGAGAGATCAGAATCATATTTTCTCATAATCTCAAGAGCTGCTTTTAGTTTAGGAAGTTCTTTAAATTGTCTTCTTACCTCCTCGATCATACTCATTGCTGCTTTACCAACAGCATTCATAGATAATGCTGAGAATACAAAAGGAAGCATTGCTCCAAGTAATAACCCCGTCATAACTATTGGATTAGATATATCGATAGATGTTATTTTAGCTGTTTGCATGAATGCAGCAAATAGTGCAAGTGCAGTTAATGCAGCGGAAGCTATTGCAAACCCTTTACCAATTGCAGCTGTTGTATTACCTACAGCATCAAGCTTATCAGTTCTTTCTCTTACTTTTGGAGGTAACTCAGCCATTTCAGCAATACCACCTGCATTATCAGAAATTGGACCGTAAGCATCTACAGCTAACTGGATACCAGTATTTGCTAACATACCTACAGCTGCTATCGCTATACCATACAGACCAGCAAACTCATAAGAGACTAAAATAGCAACACAAATTAATATTATTGGAATTGCAGTTGACATCATACCAACACCAAGTCCAGAAATTATTGTTGTTGCAGCTCCTGTATCAGATTGTTTTACAATAGATTTTACAGGTGCTTTTCCTGTTGCAGTATAGTATTCTGTAATTTTTCCAACTCCTAAACCTGCAATTAGTCCAGCGATTGTTGCATAAAATACTCCGATAGAAGAATATTCTTTCCCATTGAAAGCCCATACTTCTGGAAGGAACATATCAATTAAAAAGTATGTAGCCACTATCATTAAACCTGCAGATCCAAACTCACCTAGATTTAAAGCTGCATGAGGACTGCCACCTTCTTTAACCCTGACAAAAAATGTACCTATAATGGACATTATTATTCCAGTAGATGCAATAAATAATGGTAATAGAATAGCATTTGTTTCCATACCAGAAAATTCTTGTAGACCAATGAATGCAGCTCCAAGTACCATAGCACCAATTATTGAACCTACAAATGATTCGAATAGATCTGCTCCCATACCTGCAACGTCTCCAACATTGTCTCCAACATTATCAGCGATTGTGGCTGGATTCAATGGATGATCTTCAGGAATACCTGCTTCAACTTTACCTACTAAATCTGCTCCAACATCAGCAGCTTTAGTATAAATACCACCACCAACTCTAGCAAATAATGCTATTGAAGATGCTCCTAATGAAAACCCAGAAATTACTTTTATTACTGTATCAATATCTTGGAACATTCCATTGTAGACGATAAAAAGTGAACCTAATCCAAGAACTCCAAGTCCAACAACTCCTAGACCCATAACCGCACCACCTGCAAATGCTATTTCTAAAGCTTTTCCTAATGAATCTTGAGCAGCGTTGGTAGTTCTTACATTTGCTTTAGTTGCAACTTTCATTCCAATAAATCCAGCTAAACCAGAGCATAAAGCACCAACAACAAAAGATACTGCTACTAGGTAACTTGATCCTTCGCTTTCTCCTTTGAAGCCAAGTAAAACAGCAGTGATTAATACAAAAACAGAAAGTATTTTGTATTCTGC
>CALJEQ010000055.1 GCA_938074565.1 uncultured Alkaliphilus sp.
ATAGAAGATTTAATAAGTAAAAAGAGAACAATATTTAGCTGGTATAAGGAATTGTTAAACGATTTAGAAGGCATTAGATTAAATCCAGAGAAGGAGTGGGCTAAAAACGTCTATTGGATGGTTTGCCTTGTAATAGACAGAGAAGGTGATTCAATACGGGATGAACTAATGTTGAAACTAAAGGAAAAAGGAATTGATAGCAGACCTTTTTTCTATCCAATGAGTAGTTTAGTAATGTATGGAGGGGTTGCAAAAAATATGGTAACTAAGTATTTATCAGAAAGGGGAATAAATCTACCAAGTGGAGTAAGTTTAAAAAGGGAGGATGTTGAATGGATAACGAGCAATGTGGTAAGGATTATAGAAGGCATATAATCCTTAAATGGGTTAGCTCAAACATTAGCACCTTCAAAAAACCAAGGGAAAATGAATATTTCCAGAGGTTTAGCTATTATAATTACCTTATTGAAAGGTTTTTTCCTAAGAATGATGACGCGCAAATTTTGGAAATAGGATGTGGGTTTGGGTACTTTATATATTCACTCAAGAAATTAGGATATAAAAACATTGATGCCTTGGATATAATACCAGAGTGTGTTTCCTACGTGACTAATGAATTTAATGTAAATGGTATATGTGAAGATGCAATCAGTTTTCTCAGAAATAACAATAAGAAATATGATGTCATAATAGCTTTTGATGTAGTAGAGCATTTTAACAAAGAGGAAATAGTTGTACTAACGGAGTATATATATAATTCTCTCAAGGATGCGGGAATATTTATTATGAGAGTTCCTTACGGAGGTAGTCTTGGCGGATTATATATAAGATATTCTGGGTTTACCCATGAAGTTGCGTTTACTGAATTAAGCATTGAGGAATTATTTAGGACAGTGGGGTTCAACAGAATAATTTGTATTCCAGAGCCTGATATACATCCTAACTTAATAAAGAGCTCAATAAAAAAGATTATCAATAAAATAATTGTGAAAGCTCTTGGTTTGCCGATGAAGGATCCAAACTTTATCAGAAGTATCAACATAATTGGTATAGGATTTAAGTAAAATGAGGAGAATAACCATATATCTTACTTTTGCATAAAATAAAAAATGAAAAGTAATTTTAAAAACTCGCTTTATGGTTCAGTTGGTTTTATATTGCCTTTGGTCATAACTCTAATTACTACTCCATACATAATTAAAAAACTTACTCCAGAGGTGTATGGTCTCTACATTCTTGCAATTTCCTTGATGGGTTTGCTTTCCTTTCTCGATCTTGGTTTTGGACAGGGCATTATCAAATTTATATCAGAGTATGAAGCAAAAAATGATAGAAAAGCTATACAGGATGTAATAGGTATTAGCTTCTTTGTTTATTTAATAATGGGAATAATTGGGAGTGTTATTATATTTCTGTCTACAGATTATCTTGTTGAACTTTTTAAAGTAGAAGATAAATATAAAGAATTGGCCAAGCAAGCGTTTTACATAGCTTCATTTGGTTTCTTTTTAAACTTTATAACCAATGTATTTTCTCCAATACCAAACGCTCTACAGAGATATGATATAGCTGCGAAGGTTCAAGTTTCCATCTATTTAGTTCTCAATTTACTTATAATAATACTGCTTTATTCGGGATATGGTTTGAAAGAGGTTATGATTGCAAACATAGCTTTAGCTATCATAAAGCTTGTAGTATACTTTAGCTTATATAGATGGCTATTGCCAGATATTCCCTTTAAACCTTACTTTAAGGTTGATGTGTTCAAAAAGATATTTTCCTTTAGCTTTTTCACTGCTGTTAATAGTATCACTGGAAACATTGTATATAGACTTGATAAAATGATAATTAGCAGTTTTCTTGGAACCTCTGCAGTAACGTATTATACTTTACCTTTTATGATAATTCAGGCATGCCAAGGATTAATTGCAAGTGCCAATAATTTTCTATTCCCTGCATCCAGTGGTTTAGCATCTTTAGGACAAAATGAAAAATTGGCAAATCTATATAAAAAGGTTTTCGCATACGTTGTAGCTGTAAGTATTATCATCACTACTGGTGCTATAGTTTTATTAGAAGAATTCATATCGCTATGGATTGGGCAAGACTTTGCAAGAAATACTAAAGATATAATTCCTATACTTGCTATAACTTTCTTTTTTCATTTCATAAGTATACCTGCATTTTATATATACAATGGTCTTGGTTTTTCGCTAATAAACATGGTCTCTTCTATTGTAGGTGCATCAGCCTATCTTGTATCTGCATTATTATTTATTCCTTTATTTGGACTTATAGGTGCTGCTTTATCTTTTGCCTTTACCCTTATACCGTTCCCTTTTTACTTTTACTACTTTCACAAGATTGTTGATGTGGATTACACTTTCCTTTACAGACTATTATTCAAATCCTTGTTGTCTATAATATTAGTTAACGTCTTGATCGCTTTAATTAAATATATCTTTAACCTTGATATTTCAATGGTTAGCTTTATAATTATTTTCGTTATATCGGTTTTGTTAAGTTTGATTATAATATTTTTAAATAAAATTTTGTTACCTTCTGAAGTGGTGATTTTATTGAAGAGAGCCAAAGGTGATTTAATATGACCATTAAAGGCGAAATAGGTATCCTCACTATTGCATCAAAGGAGGGTGGCGGCGTATACCAATACACACTAAGTCTTTTAGAAGTGGCAAAAGTGTTATCCGATAAGTATAAATTCGTCCAAATTAGAAGTCAAAACTTCCCTAAGATATTAAACAAAGACATAGTAATCAGAGGGAGATATTCATACATAGAGAAACTTTCTGGACTTTTACAGGTATTAACAGGCATAAGAACAAGAAGAACCTATTTAGGTATAAATCCTCAAACCTTAGACAATATAAGTCTGATTATATCTCCAGTTATAACACTAATTCCGTATCATTTCGGAAAACCATACATAGTAACCATTCATGATTTCCAGCAAGAATACTACCCTGAATTTTTTACCCTCAAAGAGCGAATAATAAGAAAAATCGTATACAAAACTGGTATATTCGCAAATCTTGTAGTAGCTGAATCTCAATATGTTAAACAAGACATAATTAAATTTCTAAAAGTTGAAGAAGACAAAATCAAAGTTTTACCGTCTCCACCACCTAACTACTTAAGGGACATAAAATTATCTATAGATAGACTTAATGAAGTTAAAATGAAGTATAACTTACCGCAAAAGTATATATTTTATCCAGCACAGTTTTGGTATCATAAAAATCATTTAAGACTTTTGGAAAGTTTGAAGTATATCGCAGAAAAGTACAGGGAGAATGTTTATTTAATCTTAGTTGGTTCTAAAAAAAATAACTATGAAAATGTGATGAAAAAGATTGCAGAGCTTGGATTAACTAATCAAGTTAAATACTTAGGCTATGTTCCAGACGAAGATATACCATATTTATACAAACTGTCTACAGCCTTAGTTATGCCAACGCTTTTTGAAAGTGTTAGTTTACCAATCTGGGAAGCTTTCTACCTTGGCGTTCCCGTAGTATCTTCTAATGTTTGTGCTTTACCAGAACAAGTTGGAAATGCAGGTTTAATTTTTGACCCTTTAAACATAGAAGACATGGCCGAAAAGATATACATTGTATGGAAAGATGAGAAGCTAAGAAGCGAGCTTGTTAATAGAGGATACGAAAGAGTTAAGGATCTAACCATAGAAAATTATGCCAAGCAGTGGGAACTAATAATAGAGGAAGTATTGAGAAGTGTTAAAACTAAAGTATAATTACTATATAATGTGAGGTTAACCAAATGCTACTAACAACTGAAAGTCCCATTATATTTCTGCGATCTACTAACCTCTTACAAATACTATTTACTCTCCTGCCCCAGAAGGTTTGGGAAGAGTTTATTTTTATTATTCAAAAATATATTAATTAGTAATTTAATGGTAGCCACTAACAACATTTATCCAAAAGTAGTGTTTTATAAGTAAGATCAAACTTTCTGCCCATATCAAAGTTTATGTTTGTTTGGAAGAAAATTGCTCCAAAATATAGCTACCTTCGGGTAGCTGTAAAAATTCATATCTATTCACTAAAGGAGGAATCACAATGTACATAGAAGAAGTGATAGAAAAATACTTAAAGTTAATAAAAACATCGGATTTTGCAAAATATAGTAAAGAGCTTGCATACAGGATTCAAAGAGGTTTAAATAAAGGATACAATCTATATCTTAAGGAACCAAAATTAGTTTCAGTAGTAGAAAAAATTATAAATCATCTAAATTATCCGGCTGAAATGTCAAGGTCATTTAATAATTTTAAGATTTCTACCAAAAGTATTTTTATTCACGGTAACAGGTCTCAGGTGGAATTTAAATATTATGGTCGAAAAGTTCAAAGGGAGTTGGGAGATCTAATTTTTATC
>CALJEQ010000056.1 GCA_938074565.1 uncultured Alkaliphilus sp.
AATAAATTAAATTTCTGGGTGTCATCATTAAGATGACTTATATATGCTGGCTTAAATCTATACTGTTCAGTTTTCAAAGACCTATATTTTCAAGGGCTTACGCCCCAGCGCCATCAAATGGCAACTTAATTACTATATCATATTTTGTCGAAAGTGTCAACCACTTTTTTGTGTTATCTTCTTCCAAAGAACCGTTTCTTTATCTGTTCCCTCGAAGCAGTTTATACATCATATCATTTTACTGATATTATGTCAACACTTTTTTAAAATAAATTTAATGCTAAATATAAACTACTATATATTCACCTACATCCCCCTATGCACTATTCTTAGTTAGACTAATAAATTAAATACAATTAATTATCTATCGAGGAATGTACTTGAACAACATTGGAATAATATCTTAACATGTCATTTGTATTATGTCAACTCTTTATGTTTACCTAATTTATACATAATATTACCCTCATTATAATACTCTAAACTTCAAAAAACCACAGAAGTACCTGTTCTATAAATAAAAACAGTACATTTCTGTGGTGTTATAATGATTTTGTGATTATTTAAACATATATTAATTAGAAATAACCTAATTATTAATTTGAGGAGATTGCTTAATACAATAACCCTGCATTAATATTAATCTATCTAAAGTTAATTATGCAATTTCCTCATTTAAATTGTTTTGTTCTAATAAATATTGTACAATTTCTTTTCTGTTTGGTTTATTAAACTCTTTAGGAGTAAGCACCCCTTCCTCTTCATTTTTAGATAATAGAAATATTTTATTAAAATGATCTATAAAATTTAGACTATGGGTGATAAGTATTATAGTCATATCTTTTGTATATTCTTTAAATACATCAATGATTTGAAGTTCTAGTGTAATATCTACAGAAGATAAGGCTTCATCAATAATTAATATCTTAGGTTTTTTCAACAACGCTCTGGCTATAGATAGTCTATGCATCTGTCCTGAAGAAATTTTATTTCCGTTTATACCTATATCATATTCCTGTTTATTCTCCAGTGATTGGGCAAATGCTAGTAGTCCTATCCTTTTTAATATATTAATTGCCTCTTTATCTCTACTCCTATCTTTAGGAATCATTAAGGTTTCGTGTAGTGATCTTCCAAATATATACGTATTGTTTTCTACAAAACAAACCTTTTCTCTAAGTTTCTGCTCTGGTATATCTTTAATATCTTTATCATCCAGCCATATATTACCCGACTCTGACTCTAATAAACGAACAATTAACTGGGCAAGTGTTGATTTTCCAATTCCACTTGGGCCAATGATCCCTATTAAACTATTAGCTGTAATAGTAAGAGAAAAGTTATTTAATACTGGTTTTTTATTATCATCATATGAAAAGTTTACATCCTCTACTACTATTTTACCACTTATGGCACTGGTTTCTCTATCAATTATATTTTCTGCTATTTCTTGTTTCTCTCTATTTTTTTTGGTTACAATCTCATTTATTCGATCTATAGATGCCACCCCTGAACTTATTGTACCACTTAACCCCATTATTTGAGTAAGGGGTCCGTATATAATCCAAACATATAGCTCGAAAGTAATTAAATCACCAATACTCATTCTACCAGCAAAAACTTCGTATCCTCCAAACATCCACACAATTATAATATTAAATATGGGAAATACATTTCTCACCAATTCTATTAGGGAATTAACTTTTAAAAAATCTACATCTTTTTCTTTAGCTTCTTTTAAAGAATTTTCTGCAACGTCTGAAGTTTTTTTCTCAATAGCAAGCAGTTTTATTGTCTTTAAACCATTAATATAGTGATGAATTAAGCTATATACATCATCTAATTTTTTTTGCATTGATTTTGTCTTGTCATAATAACGAATAAAAAATGTATTGAAAATAAACAGTATAGGTATAATCTGTAAAAATGTGATTATGGTTAGTTTAGGACTCATAAACATTAAATAAGAAAATACTATAACAACTTTTACTATGCTTATTAAAAAGCCTATTGTATCAACACTAAAAAGGTTAGCTATATTTCGTACATCTACCATAATGCGTGTATTAATTTCTCCTGGCTCTATCTTTGAGGATTCTGCATAACTCATATCTATAGCAGCAGTAAAAATATCCTTTCTAATATTAAATATTACTTCATTTTGTATTTTTATATATAGTCTACTTATAATGTAGTTTATCAAAGCTCCTATTATGGTTACCCCTATAGCATAGGATGCAAATACTATTACAATATTAAAATTATCTTTATTTAGTGAATCCACTGCATATCCAATAAATCGTGGTGGGAGTAATGAAATAACTGAAGCAATAAGCATTAAAACTGATGAAATTATAATAGTTCTAATGTAGGGTTTGAAGTAGGGTAAAAACATTTTTATTTTTTTCATAATCAACCTCACTTATTAGTCTTTTTTAATATAACTGCATCTTTTCTGTTTATATCTATAGTAATGCTCCCCTTACCATCATCTAAAAAGTCTCTATTATGCAAAATCTCTTTATAGTTGTTTTGTGTTTCTCCAATATATATCTGTAAGTTTTTATATTGATTCCACGAATTATTAATTATAATAATATATTCATCTTCTTCATTGTATCTTTTATATGCCAACAAATCCTTTTCATCATTTGTCAGTACTTCTTCAAAACCTCCCGTTGCAAAACAATTGCTTTCTTTTCTTATTGAAATCAGTTTCTTTACATGTTGGAATAAGTCAATATCAGGTTTTACAGAGTATTTTTCTTTTTTCCCTTTAATAGTTCCATCTGTTTCATCTTCATATTGACATTCATCCCAAAGCATAGGTTTTCTACAGTATGGATCTGTAGCTCCCCACATACCTACCTCATCTCCATAGTAGATTAATGGTGCTCCTATATAGGTCATTTGAAAAACATATATTAACTTTACAATAACTACAGGTTTTACTTTCATTTCTCTCCAGTTAAGAGATGTGTGTCTATCATTTGTTTCTGCTAAATCTGGACGTATTGTATTATATCCTTGCTCTAATGATTCCACCTTTCCTAAAACCCTACCAAGTCTATCATTTATTACTCTTGAAATAAGTCTATCTGTATCGTGGGAGCCAGTAAGATTAAAGGATGCTTGGTTAACTTGAATAGGATAGCAAAATCTTTTTACTTGTAAGTGTTGAAGGAACTCACTTGCTTTTAATTTGTACGTTACTTTGCCTTTTTCTTTGCCTATATTTATAAAAAAATTAATAACTGTTTTTAGCCATTCGTAATTCATAACGGCATCAAACTTTTTACCTCTGTTCATATCCTTTTTTGCTTCTGTCCATATTTCCTGTACTATGTATGTGTCTTTATTTACTTTTTTTATTTCTTGTCTCCATTCTTCCCAAAAAAATTCATTTTCTATATCTATTGCCATTGGTGCATCTAATCTAAATCCATCAACACCATCACAGTCTTTTAAATCCTCTGAAATAGTACCGTCTGGGCCTAACATCCATTTTTTTGCTGTGTTTATAAAGTATTCTTTTAAATTTTTATTATAAGTATTGTATTCTGGTACTCCTTTTACTAAACCCTCATAAACTATTGTATCTTTGTTATATTTTAATATTTTATATGCTTCATTTTCGTCCTCTACTTTAGCAACTTTTTTATAGTCTCCAAAGGTTTTTAACTTAAACCAATCCTTGTAGGGGGACGTTTCTCCTTCAAGAAGCATTACATCTATAATCCAGTTATTTATACTACAATGATTGTAAACTAAGTCAAATATAACTCTTATTTCATTTTTATGAAATTCTTTTATTAGGTCTACCATTATTAAGTCAGATTCTGACCAAACCCATGTAGAAGGATCTTCAGTTTCTAAATAACCATTTTTACCTTTATTTGCTCCTGTAAGTCTGATTCTTAAAAGGTCTTGTTCTTCTTTACCTTTAAAATCCCCTTTTAAGACATCCATATAGCTTTTATTTCCATAAGGATTATCGCTACTTATATTGACGTTATATAGGCTTCCCGTCAATTTGTTGGTTCCTAAATCTGGGCAAATATGTCTTAAATCTATAGGGTCGTATTTATTGTGGGAATATGCCCAAAACACAGGGGTTAGGTATACTGCATTTATCCCCAGTTCTTTTAGATAGGGTATCTTTTCTTTTATTCCCCTTAAGTCACCACCATATTTTCTAAAGTGCTTTGAATATTGTTTGTACTCTATCTGATCCTCCCACAATTGACGATACTCTATATCGGTAGCCCACCTACTGGGGGTAAATTTTATTTCTCCATTTTCACTCCATATGAAATCCGGTAACTGGGTTATGTTTTTGTCCTTTTTAAAAATATTAGGTCCAAATTCATTAAACAGTGGCATATTATTAAAGTTACCCTTATAAAACCGATCTGGCATAATACTATACCATATGGCATAGCGGGACCATTGGGGTACATTAAATATTGGTAGATTACTGTCAACCTCATAGTTAATGTTAAAATATGATGGTTGTCCATTTACCAGTCCCTTTGGTGTATAAAATGCACTTCCTTTATTATCATACATTTTAAAATAATATTTAAATCTAACAATTGTTTTATTAGCTGATACAATACATCTAAAATACATAAAACCAAAATAAGGGTCATAGGATTTTTTCATATCTACAATGTATTCTATTTCTCCATCGTTGAAGATTAATTCAATTTTTTTAGCATCATTTTTCTGTACTCTTAAAGTTATTTCAAACTCTTTATTGTTAATATTATTTAGGTACTGTAGATTGTATGGGTCATGTTTTAAAGCTTCCTCTATAAATGTAGCACTGTTTAAATCCGCCGATGGATAAAGATTTGATTTTTCTCCTACAATTAATTTCAGTGATTCTCCCGATGGAAACCATTCTTGTAACTGACTACAATATATTTTATACTCGTATTCTCCCTCTTCCAGTACCATATATTTTTGATATATACTATCATCTATTTTTTCCATTATTGTAATATCGTTTTTCCATCCATTGAAACTTCCCGCCAAGTAGACTGTTTCTATATTATTTAAACCG
Organism: uncultured Alkaliphilus sp.; assembly: GCA_938074565.1. GTDB lineage: Bacteria > Bacillota > Clostridia > Peptostreptococcales > Natronincolaceae > Alkaliphilus. The sequence goes on from CALJEQ010000056.1 coordinate 5,069, forward strand.
TAATCTTTTAAATTAACTAATATCTTAGTAAGCCATGCTTTTTTTAATGTTATTTTCCTACTCATTGTATTAAATTCAATCTGCAACCCTTGATTCCAATCAATATATACAGGTTCTACATTCCTATCTGTTAGTTTTCCATTGTTGACTCTGTAGTGAAATTGTTTGTCTTGTAAGTCCACTTGATATACGGTGTCCTTTTCAATTACCTCAAAGCGATAATAGTCGCCTTGAGGAATTTCCTTCCACACATATCTATATATTTTATTTTTAAAGGGTTCAAAGGAAGCACTTTTTAATAATTTATCTTCGTTGTATATACGTACTTCATAAGTGCTCATTTTAAAAACCAGTCCTTATTTTTCATATTTTTTTATAATTAGTTCTTTTACTTTATGTATATTTTGTATTGTTTCCACTATAGAAACATCAAATTTTTCTTTCAATTCTTTTATTCTTTGTTGAATTTCTTCTTCTGTCTTTTTGACGTATTCTCCATATTTTATTTCTACTCTATCTGGAAGTAAAAATGCTATGGGTTTTTGAATACCAATAAATCTTCTTAAAATTACAAGACTATCTTCTATTAATCTATCATCTTCATAATCAACTATAAGAATCCCTTCATGGAACTGTATTTTTTTTAGTAAAAATATTCTTTTTAAAAGTAATGGCATCATTGCATCAACATGAACTGTTGCTATGCCCCCTTGATCTGCCATAATAAAATATTGGTTCTCTTCTTTTTCATAACTATTAAGTAATGAGTTTATATACTTATCTATTTCATTAAATTCCATTTTCTCCACTTGAAAATATGATAACCCTGGATGTTTAAATAAGTCACTTATTTCCTCTGTTATAAAAGGAAATACTTTTCTATCTTTTTTAAATTCTGTATATAGATTTAGTTGTGCTGTCATTTTTCCAATGCATGATCTTATACCAAAAATACCTATCTTTATCATATTCTTTTCGGTTTTTATATCTTCATAAGAATCAATAATCTGTTGAATTTCTTCTTTGCTTTTTATATAAGAAAATTCTTCTACATGTATCTTATTTTCAGCAAGCCATTCTTTGTACATAGGTAGGTTCATTATAGGATACACACTTACCATTTTTATGTTTTTTTCAAAAGCTATTTTTAACATGTTCATAAATTTTTCTTGTATATTATATTTTATAAAGACTTCTTTTGTATGGTCAAGGCAAGATCCAGGTTCTGTAAGAATAAGAATATCGGCTTCTTCTAATGCTTTATCTACATCACTAGTTATTAGTATTCCTGCCTGTTTATATTGGATTACTTCCCCAGCATCTTCACCTATGGAAAACGCAAAGTCTATTACTGATGTAATTTTATAATCTAACAATTCTCTAAACCTAATAAGTGCATGGGTGCTTTTTGTAAATGGATATAATACTGCCTTCATTGTATGCTGCCTCCCTTAGTTTACTTATCAATCGGTTATAAATATTTTTTTATTATACTGTAACATTCAATCACATTTGGTGTATCTAGTATGGTGTCATGGTTGCCTGGTATATCATGTATGTTTACACTTCCTTTTAATACACTTGCCCAACCTCTTGATTTTTCTTCCATTTCTTCTTTGTTTTCTTTGTTTAATAATAAAACTGTATTGCTATAGAATGGTTGTGCTTTATATTGACTAAGTATATTTATGTTTTTTATATTATTATCATAAAAATATTTATAAGCATGATGTAATTCTTCCAGCTGTGTATCTTCCGAAATAACTCTCATTTTTTTTGCTTTTTCTAAAACATATGTAAGTTTTTCTTCGTATTCTTTATTTTCTAATTCAAAAGTTGTAATACCAAACTCATCGTTGATATTTCCACCATAATATTTTGCTAAATTTCTTCCTAAGTCTCGACCGAACCATGTAAACCATTGGTTTTCAGTTAAATTTAATATTTTGTTTTCATTGGCAAAATAACTTATGGTATCCATTAATATAAGTACATCAACTTTTTTACCTTTTTCTATTAGTTGTCTTGCCATTTCAAATGCAATTATTCCGCCACTACACAGTCCTCCTAGTTTATAGGTATTCTGTGGAAAATGATGTAGTAGTTCTTCTACACAAGATGCTGCTATTTCCTCTACAGTTTGTATTCTTTCTCTCTCTCCTCCAATTGAAGGAGGTTGTATTCCATAAAATTTTTGTTCTTTTTCTAAACATGATACTAAATGGTTAAACTTATGCGTTACATTTGCCCCTGGGGGAGAAACACAGAAGAGGGGTTGTCCTACACCTTCTGTTTTTAAACCTACAAGGAGGGTTTTATTTGATAATATTGTGTTTTCGCTTTTATTCACCATTTTACAACACTCTTTAATGGTGGGATTTTGATTAAAATCACTTAGTTCTATATCTACATTCATTTGTTTGTGTAATATTGTTAAAAATCGTATTGCCAACAGGGAATGTCCTCCCTTTTCATAGAAGTTATCGTCTATACCAATTGATCTTGTATGTAATAATTTACACCACATTTCATATATTTCTTTCTCTAAAGTGTCTTGTGGTTTAATTATTGTATTTTGCTGTTTATTATTAGTGGTTTCAATATCAGCACTATTTGTTTTCGTTTCATGTTCTTTTTTATTATTTTCAAAAGATATTTTACTATATTTTTGTTGGGATAAACCACTAAGTTTTCTATGGGGTTGTTTTATAACATCATCAACTAATGTTATATATTTACTAATCATTTCCTCCATAGTCTCTCTATAAAATAAATCCGAATTATATTCCCACATAAGGGTAAATCGATTATCTTCTGTACGTTCTTCTCTTCCTCTCCGTTGCTGACCCCTTGGTATACAAATAAGGTTAATATCAGTTTTGGCACTTCCATTATGTCTCTCCAACAGATGACCTTTTAGATTGGCAAATTCTAAGTCGGGTACAGGACTGTCATGGAATCCAAACATTACTTGAAAAAACGGATTTATATCTGTATGTCTTTTTATATTAAGATCTTTTACTATCTTTTCTAAAGGTAAATCTTGATTTTCATGGGCTTGTAGCACCACTGTCTTTGTTCTTTCTAACAAATCCATAAAATCTATATCTCCCCTTAGGTCACTACGCAATACTATTGAGTTTACAAACATACCTATTATTGGTTCTGTATCTTTTCTTCTATTTGCAATACCCGTTCCAATTAATATGTCCTCTTGTCCCGTATAAGTATATAATAAATATGTAAATGCCGAGTACAGTGTCATATAAAGGGTATACCCAAACTTTTTACAAAACATGTTAAGTTTCTCAATTATTTCTTCTGGTAAATCAATTCTTATAATGTCTCCATTAAATGACTGTGTTTTCGGTCTAAGTTTATCAGTTTTTAAACTGAGTCTTTCAGGGCTATTTTTTAGCTGTTGTTTCCAATATTGTAACTGGTTTTCTGCAACAGCTCCTGCCATTAGTTCTCTTTGCCATACTGCATAATCAGCGTATTGATAGGTTAACTCTTTTAAAGGTGATTCGTTGCCTCTGTAATAAGCTTCATACAAAGTTTTTAATTCTTCTAATATTAAAGAAATGGACCATCCATCGTGAATAAAATGGTGTTCTATATGAAGGAAAAGGTAGTCTTCTTCATCTAATTTGTATATCTTCCAGTTTATTAAAGGTAACTTTGTAATATCAAAAATGTATTCCATCTCACTGTAGATTTCTTTTTCTACTTCTTTTTTTCTTTCTTCTTCATTTAAGTGGGTTAAGTCTACTTCTGTAATCTTTGCTTCCCATGGTTCTTCAATTACTTGCACGGGTTCTCCATCTATATTATGAAAAGTAGTGTACATAATTTGATGCCTACGTATAATTTCTGTAAGGGCTTTTTCTAAAATAGTCTTATCTAGTTTACCTTTAAAGTTGATGGTAAACTGAAAGTTGTAGGCTTTATTATTACGGGCAAGATTAAGTAAAACCCAAATCTGTTGTTGTTGATATGTTAATGGTATTTTTTGATTTTGTGTTGCTTTTTTCATGCTTGGAAAAAGAGTTACCCTTTTCTTTGAATTTTCTATTTTTTCAGCTAACTTTTCAACGGTTGAATGGTTAAATACATCTGTTAGGGTAATTTCTATTCCCATATCTTGATTTATTTTTTTTACTAGTTGACTTACCAATAATGAATGTATTCCTAATTCAAAAAAGTCTTCATCTATACCTATTTTATTTATTCCTAGAAATCCTTCAATATACTTTGCTATTTTATGTTGAATTTCTGTTTTTGCCTCTTTGTTCATATATTCAACTTCTTCTATTGGCTCTGGTAATGCCAATTTATCTATTTTTCCATTAACATTTAAAGGCATGGTCTCCAGTTGAACAAATGCCGTAGGTACCATGTACTCAGGCAACTTATTCAATAAAAAGTTTCTTAGGTCTGTCCTTGTTGTTTTTTTAGAAGCCACAATATAACTGCATAAGTATTTATTATCCCATTCATCTTTTTTCATCATGGTTAATGATTGTTTTATATTCTTGTGTGTAAGTAAAACTTCATCTATTTCACCAAGTTCTATTCTGAACCCACGTATTTTTATTTGATTATCTACTCTACCTAAAAACTCTATTGATCCATCTTCTCTCCACATTGCAAGATCGCCAGTCTTATAAATTCTTTCTTTGGCTTTTGTCTTATCAAATGTTTTAAGTTCATTAATAAATTTAGGTATTATAAATTTTTCTTCTGTCAATTCTTTATTATTAAGGTATCCTCTTGCTACTCCATCTCCTCCAACACATAATTCTCCTGGAATACCTGGCGGTAGTAAGTCTCCTTTTTTATTTAATATATAAGCAGTGGAATTATTTATTGGATGCCCGATGGGGATACTTTTTTCATATTTTTGTTCTATATTAAAACATACAGAAAAGGTTGTATTTTCTGTTGGACCATATGCATTTTTAATGCTTAATTCTGGACAAATCTCTCTAACTAAATTAATATATTTAGGATTTAATACATCTCCACCCACTAATAGATTTTTTAATGTTTTAAACATATCTGATTTTTCTTCTGCTAATTGATTAAATAGCGAACTTGTTAGAAAAATTGATGTTATTTTACAGTTTTTAATTATTTCTTCTAATTTGTATTGAGTAAGTATTGTCTCTTTACTAGTGAGATACAATGTTCCTCCATTTAATAAAGAGCCCCATATTTCAAATGTGGATGCATCAAATGCCATTGCTCCTATTTGTAATATTCTTTCTTTATTTGAAAATGAAATATAGTTGGTGTTTTTTACAAGTCGAACAACATTTCTATGTTCCACCATAACTCCCTTTGGTTTTCCTGTGGAGCCTGATGTATACATAATATATAGTAAACTATTGGGGTTATGTACAGTAGTGGGGTTATTGGCATTACCGTCATACATTTCTGTATTAAGTAAATTAAAGGTGGGTATGTTAGAGTCAATTATTGTTTTGTACTTTTCTTGACAAAGTATAAGTACGGGCTGTGCATCATTAATTAGTAAGTCTATTCTTTCTTTAGGATATAATGTATCAATGGGTAAATAACTTCCTCCTGCTTTAATTATAGCTAGTATTGCTATAATGCACTCAATGTTTGATTCAGAAAGTATTGCTACTATTGTTTCATGTGAAACTCCTTTTTTAATTAAAAAATTTGCCATTTTATTTACTTTTTCATTTAATTCTTTATAGGTTACTTTTTTCTGAATGGTCCATTCATGGTTGGTTTCTATTATAGCAATTGCGTCTTTATTTTTTTCTACCTGTTCTTCAAATAGTTCTTTAACTGTTCTGTTTTTAGGATAGTCGCTATATGTATTGTTAAACGATTTAAATATTTTTATCCTCTCTTCAATAGATAAATCAAGTTGTACTTCTTGTTGAATACAGTTTTCTAAATAAAGTTTTTTAGATATATGGGACTTATCAAATTCGTTATCTGTAGTTTCTTCTATATACTTTTCTATTATTTTTTCCACCACATTATCATCTCCTTTATAGGTTTTATTTAATAAATATATTGGTTTTACCAGTTTTATTGCTCATTTGTTTTTTGTTTACTTGATAAAACTTTATAACTTATAGTTATTTTTTATGAACTTTTAATTCCTATTATATTAAATATTAAATTAGTTTGTTTATTTATTTATTTATATAATTCTATTTAAATTTACTTATTTTGTATATAGTTCTTTCAACTTACTTTTATGGTTAATTTATGTAAGTTAAATCATGTAATACTTTACTTATTTTTAATCTAAAGTATTAAAAATAAAAAAAATAGGGATTTCTACTAGTAAATTAAACTAGAAACCCCTATCTTTTTATTTTTAAAATTTATTATATTTTATAGTAGCTAATATTTTATAAAAGTATAAACTTATATTTTTTTATAGAATATTTTTTTATCATATTTTTATAACACAAAAAAAGTCTTATGAAAAATTCAAAAGACTTTACAAAATAAATACCGCGACGTCCTACTCTCCCAGGAGGCTGCCCTCCAAGTACCATCAGCGCTGAAGAGCTTAACTTCTGTGTTCGGGATGGGAACAGGTGTGACCTCTTCGCTATTGTCACGGCATTTTAACCATATGACCGATAGTA
>CALJEQ010000057.1 GCA_938074565.1 uncultured Alkaliphilus sp.
GTACCTCAGACCGAGGTTTTGCCTAAGGCTTCCTTCAGATTCCACCTCACGGTGGACACCCTTGCCTTCGGCTAGTGGTTCCCACTACCAAGCCCACAGCGGACTTTCACCGCCAAGTTATCGCCCATGCTGGGCACACGAGTAAAAACGATAGCCCTTTGACTATCGTTTTTTATTTTTAATTAGTATACATACAAATAATGGTATTTGTTAAATTTAATGTAATTAGCCTAGTCATTCTGCTTATCTTAATTCATCATCAACAATTAAAACTAAATCATAACTTTGGGTGGTTTTGTTGTAATTGTACACATATGGTCTATGTATATTCCGTAGAACACAACCTATTCCAAAGGCTAAACTACTAGGAGCCGAGATGAATACATGAAGCTTGTTTACTGCAACTTCTTCATAAATCGACCTAACTAACCTCGAAAAATCTTTTACTACCCTTTCCCATTGTCCCCTATCATATGGATCTATAATTCTTTGTCCATTTTTATTTCTAATAATAAATACACTTGCATCTATATTCTTTTTTTCTAAAAAATGATATACATTAGGTACACATGGGGCAGAAATATCTAATATGAGTACCACCTCATCTTTTATCTTTGTATCTTTATCATTATTTAACAACATTTTTGTAGCTTCCCCAATTAACTCAGTGTTTTGCTGTACAAATCCCCCTATACTGGCCAAATTCCCGATTATAGACAACATATCCATTCTAAGTCCCCCTTTTCTTATGTTAAATATATGATAACACATTTTAAATATTAATTTGTTTATTTTACATAAAACAGCATATATAGGATTATAAATACTGATTTTTCTAAATATTGTTACTTATTTAGTTTTTGTCTATTATAGGTTTTACATTAGTCTAAAGCCTGCTTCTTAAAAGAAGCAGGCTTTAGACTTTTTTATGCCAGCGGTATACTAATTTGCTGTCCTATATTTATTTGATTATTTGGGTCAATTCCACTTAATGTTGCAATTTTCACCACTGTAGTATTATGGGCTTGGGCTATCTTCCATAGACTGTCCCCTGCCTTAACGGTATAAATTATTCTTTCGTTTGTTTCTTTTTTTTGCTGATTTGGAATTATTAACTTTTGCCCAATCATTAATTGATGAGAAGGATTAATTTTATTAGCTTCCACCAATATCTCCACTGTTATATTATGGGTTTGGGCTATTTTCCATAGGCTATCTCCTGCCTTTACGGTATAGTCTATAGTATCATTTGCTTCTTTCTTTTGTTGATTTGGAATTATTAACTTTTGTCCTATCATTAAATGATGGGTAGGATTAATTTTATTGGCTTCCACCAGTATCTCCACTGTTATATTATGGGCTTGGGCTATTTTCCATAGACTATCGCCAACCTTTACTTCATATATTATTCCCACTTCTTGATGGGGTGGTGATGGCTTAGCCAATTCTGGAACTAATAGTTGTTGACCTATGAAAAGATGTTTGTTTAAATCTATATTATTTTCATTAACAAGGGCTTCTACTGTCAACTTATATTGTTGGGCTATTTTCCATAGGGTGTCTCCTGCAACTACTGTATGCATATTATTTTTAGGTTGAATTGCATTTAATGATAAGTCGGTGGTCTTAACATATAGTTGTCTACCTTGAGGAGAAAGTATCCTATACCAATCTCCTTCTGTTGTTAATATTCTTACAGCTGTACCTAGGGAAATACTCTCAACCTTTTCTTGTTGATACTGGTTCATCGTCGGTTCTTTCATCAAATCCACCTTAGTTTGAGAAGCATAACCCCATTTAACTGATATTCTATCAAGATTTATTAACTCCACATCCCCTACCTTTACACTTCCCGGAACTTCTCCTGCCACTAAAACAGAATATCTATCAGATCCACTAATATTTGTAATATCCTCTAATAGTGGAAACATATCTCCTGCTTTTCCTTTATATCCTTGTGAATAGGGAAGTACCGTCATTGCAGTAGTTTCCACTGATACCCTTACCCATTGTTCTGGCTTAGGTGTCTTCACTTCATATCCATCTTTAACCCTTATTACTGCTGAATTAAAGATTTCATCCCCCATTACCCGTTGTTTATCTACAACGGTTACCTTAACACGATAAGTTCCATTCATGGCGTCACTTCCCATAAAATCCTTCCCATTCCAACTGAAATTATGCTTTCCTGCTTTTAATACTTGTTGTTGGGAAGATAAATTACTTACATGTACTCCAGCAGCATTTACCATCCATATATTAATTGTAGCATCTTCTAATAGAGTGAACTGTCCACTTACTAATATCCCATTACTTTTATCTAGTAATGATGCTTCATTTCTATCTAAACTTACATTTGAAATTATTTGATTCATTCTCCATTGAGGTAGTCTATGTTCTCCACCTTCCACTTTAATGGCATTGTCAGAAAAGAAATAGTTTAATTGACTCCCCCCTGCCAATTCTCTGGTTTCAAAGGTAATGGTATAATTTCCGTCAGGCACAACATCTCCTTCATCGTCCCTTCCATTCCACTTAATTTGGTAGTTACCTGGGTTTAGTATTTCTTCCGTACCATTATAACTATTTCTTTCTCCATTAATAGATAATTTAACCCTTGCAGGTCTGTTTATCTGATAATTAATGGTAGTCAACTGATGGTCTTCACCATACTTAGGTGATATAATGGGTGAACTTGCTGAAATTTTTTCTAGTATAGGTTTTGGATTTACCTCTTCTACAACTGTTATTTTACCTAAGGAAATCCCTCTATATTGGTTATGTCCTTCGTCTGTTAAATTTAGGGTTACTGTATATTCCCCTGGAGCTAAGGGTGCCCATACAAGGGAACTATCATTCCAGGGTGCCCAATTTACTCTATGCTGTTTTTTATAGCCTTCGTATGATAAATTAATTTTTATAGATACATTCTCACCAATTATGTTAATGTTACCCACAGTTGGTTTCTCTGTCTCCACTGAAATTGTTGTAAAACCTGCAACACTATTCCCTTGATAAGCCACAATACGTGAACTTATATTGGTATAGGTAACAATGGATGACGGATTCTCTACAGCGTGTCCTTGTATTGGTAACATAACTAATAAGCAAAATACTAGTAGAGAATATTTAATTTTTTTTGTCCAATCAAATAGCATTCTTTTCCTCCTTATAATTTATTAAAATGAATGATTAATAACATTCAACTATTTATACAATATTAAATTTTATGTAAACTTACAAGGAGTAATAAATGGCAACTGGTTAAACTAAAAGTTCGTCCCCCTTCAACACTTTAGTTAATTGAAGGGGGACGAACTTTAGTAATACAATAAAAGTTTTTTTTATTATCTATCTTGATGTATGTTTTTTAACTAAAACTTTATTCACCTTGTTTTTAATGTATTTTTCTAACTTTTCCATATACTCATCACATTCCAATTCCCTTTTAGCCACCATTTCTAATCCCTTTTCCCAACTGGCGGTTAATTTGGGATTTAATAAGTCTGGAATAGATTTTTTAACAACTATATAAATCAATTCTCCTAAGGGAGTTGGAGTTAGTACTTGGGTTTTATCATTACTGTCGATATATTCTATTCTTATGAGTTTTTTAATAATTTCAGCCCTCGTGGCACTGGTGCCAATACCAGAACCTTTAATCTGTTCCCTTAATTCTTCATCTTCTATCAGCTTACCTGCATTCTCCATTGCTAAAATGATAGAACCAGAAGTATATCGCTTTGGTGGTGACGTTTCTCCCTCTTTTATTTCTAATCCTTTAACATCTATCTGTTGTCCTTTTCTTAGAGTATTTAAAAATTGATCTTCTTCACTGGAGGTTTTATCTTTGTCCTCTGTATCTGGTTTCAGAATTTCTAAATAACCTTGCACTACACAGACTTTTTGATTTGTTTGAAAGAATTCTCCCTTTAACTCTGTTAAAACTGTTATTTTTTGATATTCTGCTGGAGGATAAAAAATAGCTAAAAATCTAAAGGTAATAAGGGCAAATATCTTTTTTTCTATTTCCTTTAATCTATTATAATTTTCCATCCCCTTACCCGTTGGAATAATGGCATAGTGATCTGTTATTTTATCATCATTTACATATTTAGATGACTTTAAATTTTTAATCCATTGATTTTGTAAAACCTTTGTAGCACCTTCTCTAACCAATGTATTTCCTTGAAAACCTGTTAATCCTTTTAAATTAACATTAATTTCTTTTGCTACTGCATTTGATAAAACACGGGCATCGGTTCTTGGATAAGTTACCATCTTTTTTTCATACAGAGTCTGTACTGCCGACAAAGTTTCATCTGGACTAATTTTGTATTTTTTTGTACATTCATTTTGAAGTTCTGCCAAATTGAATAATAATGGGGCGTATTTTTTTTCTTTGCTCTTTTTTACATTTGCGATTTTTGCTTTTTCTGGTGCATTGCCTCCTATTAAATCTTCCACTAATTTTTCTGCATCTTTCTTTTCTTTAAAACCATTGTCATTAAAGAGTAGAGGAGACATAAAATATTTAGATTCTTCTACTGCCTTCCATTCTCCTATATATTCAGATTCATTATTTTTACTAAATGTACCTTGTATTTTATAAAAAGGAGTTTTTACAAAGTCCCTAACTTCCCGTTCTCGATCAACCACCATCCCTAATACACAGGTCATTACCCTACCTACTGCCACCACAACATGGTCTTTTTCTAGTTTTTGAGCAATGACTTTTCCAAAAATTAATGTCAATAATCTAGAAAAATTGATTCCTGCTAAGTAGTCTTCCTTTGCCCTAAGAAAGGCAGAGTTACCTAAGGGGTCATACTCTGAAAGAAGTTTTGCCTCTTTTATTCCCCTTGTGATTTCTTCCTCTGTTTGGGAGTCAATCCACACCCGTCTTTTCTCTTTTCCTTCTACGCCAACCATCAAATCCACCAGTCTATAAATATATTCTCCTTCCCTCCCAGAGTCGGTACATACATATATGGTGGTGATGTCTGAACGATGTAGCAGTTGTTGTATTACTTCAAATTGATTTTTTACAGCAGGTATTACTTCGTACTTATATTCCTTTGGTAGAAATGGTAGTGTATTTAGAGACCATTTCTTTAAAGCTTCATCGTAGGCATCAGGGTAGCTCATGGTAACTAAATGCCCCACACACCAAGTAACCACTGCATTTTCTGCCTCTAAATAACCATTTCTCCGCTGACCATTTATCTTTAACACCTTTGCGAACTCCATAGCTACACTGGGTTTTTCTGTTATATATAAAGTTTTATTCATAATTAAATCCCCACAATCTAACATCTATTACTACATAAGTTTTATTTTTTAATGAATTGGTGTAACGTCTTTCTTTAACTCTCTATTAATAATTTCATCTAATATTTCTGCTGTAGACTCTACTATTGAAGCACATTTAATTTCTTCATCCCTATACTGTTCTTTTAGTATTTTACAATTACTACTGCCCAGTTTTTCTTCCACCGTTTTAATAAATTCTATCGTCAATTCTTTTGTCAGTTGCCCAACATGTGCCCTCTCTTTTGTAAACATAATACCTAAAACTGCCACGCCACCACTGATGGCTCCACAGACACCTTCAACTGCCATGCCACCACCAAAGCCTGCCATTGCCAGTAGTGCATCCTTTGATAGATTGAGTTGATACGCCTCATTAGCTCCATATATCATGGCTTCTGCACAATTATAGTCACCTTCTGGGTAATATTTTTTTACTATTTCCTTTAACATTAGTCATCTACATCCTTTCTTAATTCATTAAAGCTTGTATTATCTTAAATTCTCCAATTGTAATTTCCTTTATAGATAAAAAGGAATTTAAATCTAGTTGTATCTTATCATTAATGGTTTTATTGGTTTTTATATATATATGGTAATGGTAAATCCATCAATTTAATTTTAACATTTTTAATGGGAAATTAACACCTAAACACATAAAACCAACTGCAATTTAAAACAGTTGGTTATTGTATAACTATTCTACACCTCTATAGTAATGTCCTCTAGTAAATCCTTCTTCTACTAAATGTTGTAGGTCTTCCATTCCCTTTGGTTCTTTTTGGTTATGAAGGGCTTTTATTTGTTTATGACAATGCTTTAATGTGTTTCTAATTTCTTCAGGATTTTCATTTGTAAATTCCACTCGATATATAAAGATGTTATTTCGATGAAACTCTTGAAGTTTGTCCAACATATATAAAGTTTGTGAATTTAGTATAATGGTTCTTCCCCAACAGTCTTTTCCCAGTGGAAAAGTCATTTGTTTTTGATCTTTTAAACCCCAACGATATTGATAGGATGCAATGTTACATCCCTCACATTGATGATTACATTCCTTTAACTGTTTTAAAGGACAATATTCTAATGTCATTACAGTCATTTTACCATAAACTATTGCTTCAATCTGTAGTTGTGGATTTATTTTTAGTTGCTTAATAGTTTTAAAATCTAGTTCGGGTGAAAGTATACCACCCGTTATTTCTTGTTGTTTTAAATATTCCAAAGTATAACTATTCATTATATTTAAAGAATAATCCACCTCTATTGGCACTAGTAATCTATCTTTAGCAAAAGTCACCATTCCTATGTCCCCGGCCAATATTCCCTGTGGTTTAAAGTTATTTAAGTTATCTTCTATCCTTTTATAATCCTCGTCCTTCATAATGGCAGGACTTCTAAAATAGATGTCTACTTGTTTTTCTTGGCATAATAAAACGGCTTCATTATAGGTGTTTAAATCTCCATAATATATTTTATCTACCTTTTCCTCTAATACCACCCTTAGTTGTTGTAATCGGTCTACTTTTACTGTAACTTGGGTTCGTATATTTTTAGAAGACTTCTCCCCTAGCTTTGTATAAGCTAACGTAGGAATCTCTGGTAAAGGATTCTTTACTTCTCTATGATGTTGATTTTTTCTTTGTGCAATTAACTTTTCAATGGCATTCCGTCTTAAACCATTAATTACAGATAACGGAACTGCCACACCTTCCTCCAGTAATATATTTAAGTCTTGCAGTAAAAAAGGGGTATTACCTAACTTACTAAAATTATCCATTAATCGTTCTTGGGTAAGGGAAACTTTTTGTGCTTTTTCAACAATGAAGTCAGTATTATGATAAACATAGTTATTATCTTCATCCCATAACATTAGACTAATGGGCTCTCCTAGGGCAACTTTTATTTCTCCATTAAGGAGAATTTTTCTATTTTCCACTTGATGGGAATAGGTTTTTTCCAATTCCTCCATCATTTGTAGGTCTAATGTTTTGTAGACATCAGCCCCTGTTTGGATATTCCCTTTTATCTCTAATTCCACCAATTCCCCTTTATTGGCAGTTGTGACAGACTTTTGATTAATATAAATTGCTATAACAGCCCCACCCTCATTAGACCCTTGTCCCTGCCATACTTCAATGCCATCTCCAACAGAAACCTCTGACTTTAAAAGGATTTGAAGCCTCTTTCTTTGGCTATTATATTGACTTACTTTACCTAAATAGATTCCACTATTATTGGGTTTTTCAATGTTTACAATATCCCCCATTGGGCTATTAAAAATATACCCTTTAGTAAATTTACGATTAAACATTTGCGCCATTTCTTTTTCAACTTCAGCATCAATGAGGGGTTTTTTATTTTCTAAGTAATAATCTATGGCTTGTCTGTAGGATCTCACAATTGAAGCTACATATTGGGGCTTTTTCATTCTTCCTTCTATTTTAAAAGAGGTAACTCCACTATCTATTAATTTGCCTATTTCTTCATATGTATTTAAATCCCTCATACTTAAATGATATTGTGCATCAGATAAACCCTTCATTTCACCATTACTGGAAATCAGTTGATAGGGTTTTCTACAGGGTTGAGCACATCTTCCTCTGTTGCCACTTCGTCCACCTATAAAACTGCTCATTAAGCATTGGCCAGAATAAGCCACGCATAATGCCCCATGAACAAACACTTCTAACTCCATTCCAGTCTTTTGATGGATTTCTTCTATTTCTTTCAGTGACAATTCTCTAGCCAATACTACCCTTTTTACCCCCATATCCTTCAACTGCTGTACTCCGTGACTATTGTGCAGGGTCATTTGTGTACTGCAATGGACTTCAAATTCTGGATAGGCTTGACGAATTATCATAAGAACTCCTAAATCTTGCACAATAACTGCATCTACATCAATATTATATAAAAAATCGATGTAATCTAATAAACCATTCATTTCTTGGTCCTTCATTAGTGTATTTATGGTAACATAGACCTTCATGCCCCTTATGTGGGAGTATTCTACTGCTTGTCTAAGGGTTTCTCTATCAAAATTAGAGGCATAGGCCCTTGCACTAAACTCTGTTCCTCCTAAATATACTGCATCGGCACCGTTTTGAAGGGCTGCTTTTAACGCCTCTAAGCTTCCAGCAGGGGCTAACAATTCAATTTTATCTATCATCCAAAACAACCTCTCTATCAATCTTAATCATTAGTAAATGGTTAATCATTATTTAAAGCAACAGCTTAAGGATGGCGGGTACAATATCTGTTAAATCTCTAATATCATTCTTAATTTTATCTGCCGATTTACCAATTAACATGGTGGGTACTGGGTTCATTGTATGTCCCTTAATAGATAAGTCTTCAATATTACCATGATCACTGGTTATAATGATTAAGGTTTCTTCTATATCTATTTTATCCAAAATGCCCCCAATAAATTGGTCAAGTCTTTCTACAATTTCAATTGCCTTATTCATATCTTGGCGATGTCCCGCTATATCTGTCTGGAAAAAATCAAATAGAGTAAATTGATGTTCTGAAACAATTTCACCTAATATTTTTCCTGCCACAAAGGGGGCTATTTTTTCTGTTGGTATATTCCATTCTTCAATAAGAATTTCATTGGTGAGGTCTTGGTAAACAGCTTTTTTCTTTAATAAGTCATCTTCTGTTCTAAAGGGTATTTCTGCTGCTAGTGTTGCCACTGTTGTGGCTGCTATTCCCCACTTAACCCCTTCCTTCACTCCCATATTAGTAAGAAACTCTTTAGTAAAGCAATTGGCATTGGTTACTTTACAGCCCTTATCCTTTAATTGCTTTAATATGCTCTTTTTATAAATTACTTCTTTTAACGTTGGTGTGGGAAATCCACTTAAATGGTGCCCTAATACTTTAGGACCATTAACACCTGTTAAGATGGTGGTTTGACCTGATGCACTTTGAGGAATACCCTCCACCCCTAAGGTTGTATCGGTTTCAATAACTATATGCTTTTGGCTAATATTATCTAAGTTAGGAGTGTTAGCTTTAAATATAGGGTTAATATTTTCATCTTTCTTACCTATTCCAAATCCGTCTATAAACAATAAAAGTATTTTCATAGTTCCTCCTTTAATACAAAAACTTATAAAAGTAGTAATATGCACATATCACTACTTTTTATACATAAATCATTATAAAACCTTTTACCTTATATTATACAGTTAATTTAATTTATGTTCTTGTTTAATTTACTCTAATTCATTTATTTTATTAAGACCCGAATTCATCATTGGAATTATTCAGCAAGTCCTCTATGTGTCTTCTAGTCTCAACTAACTTTATTTGACTTTCAAATAGTTTATTTTGGAGGTCATTTATAATTTCCCCTGCTTTTTTAAGATCGTCTTCTTTTTCTTGTAATTTCTTCATCATCACATCATAATCCTGTTGTTGATCTTTTACAGTAGTATAATGATTTGTTTTTTCTAATAATTGTTGATTAATGGCTTCCTTCTCCACAAGAAGGTGCTGATTAATGTTTTCTTTCTCCTGTAACTTTTCTAATGTTACTTGCAGTTCTTCCTTAACTTTCTCCAACTCATTTAAGGGGGTAGCCTGTTGACTTTCAATTTGTTCATAGGCTTCCTTTAGTTTTAGAAATTGATCTGAAATGTTGATGCAGGTTAAAACAGCAATCATGGATGTACTTAATCGTTTATTTCCCTGTGCCACTTCTTCCATTCTCTCATCAACGTAATTTCCTACTTTTAGTAGATATTCTTTTGGTTCTGCTCCTACAATAGGATATTCCTGTCCATTTATCTTAATTAATACTTTATTTTTCCGTTGCATAGCTATCTCACCCCTTAATTGTAATACAGTTTATCCCATACTAAATTCTTGATAAAAGATTAAACTCCTGCTTAAATACAAAGATTACATAAAATTTTTTCACAAAATACTTAGTTATTTATTCTTTTCCAGTTACAGTAAAAAGCCAGTACCATAATGTATCTATAAATACAAAAGGATACTGACCTTTAACTTAAACGGTAATTTTTTTATCAGTCTGAGAGGTAAGACAAACTTTACTCCCTCAAAGTACCACCAATTTCCTCTTTAATTCCTGTTACAATTGCATCTTGCACTTCATTAACTTCTTCATCTGTTAAAGTTCTGTCCATATTACGATAAGTTAATGTATAGGCAACACTTTTATAGCCTTCTGCTATTTGATTTCCTCTATAGACATCGAATAACTCAAAACTTTCTAAAATATCACTACCACGTTTTTTAATTATCTTCTCAATTTCCTTAACCATTACTTCTTCTTTTATTACCACTGCTAAATCTCTAACCATTGCTGGATATTTAGGTAAAGGTTTATACATTGTTACTACTCTTGTAAATTGCATCATTAAATTAAAATCCAATTCAGCAACATAACATTTTTTTGATATATCACAGTTTTCCATAACCTGGGGATGTATTTCTCCCATTGTTCCTATAATGTGATTTCTTACCATAATGTTTGCGCATCTACCTGGATGATATGTGCTGTGATTCTTTTCAACCTCAAAATCTAAGTCAGTAATTCCTAGTTCGTTAAATAAGCCTTCTACTACTCCCTTTAATGAGTAGAAATCTTCCTGTCCATACATTCCAATAACTAAGTTGGATATTTCATAGGGCAGTTGATCTTTAGCTTCTGAATTAGGAATGAAAATACTTCCGATTTCAAAGGCTCTAGCCTCCGTCACCTTATGGTTAATATTTCTTGATAGAACCTCCATTAGGTTAGGTACTAGACTGGTTCTCATTACACTGGTTTCATCCCCCAATGGATTTAACAATTTTACAAAGTTTCTTTTTATACTATCTTCACCAACATTTATTTTATCTACACTCTTAGGGCTAACAAAAGAATAAGTCAATATCTCATTAAATCCAAAGGATAGTAATGCTTCTTTAGCTAAATCTTCTATCATTTGTCCGTTGGTCTTTCCTCCTACAACGATATTTCCTTTAGCCATAGTTGATGGAATTTTATCAAATCCATAAATTCTACCAATTTCTTCAACAAAGTCAGCCTCAATATGTAGGTCATCCCTAAAGGTAGGCACAGTTACTAATAATTTATCATCTTCTTTAACTGCCACTATTTCTAAAGATTCTAATATATTAATCATTTCTTCTACTGGTAAATTTGTTCCTAATAATTCATTCATACGGTTTGATCTGATACTGATTTTTCTTGTTTCCTTTTTTACAGGATAAACATCAACTTTTTCCTTAAGAACTTTTCCTGCTGACAATGTCTCTATCAACTGACAAGCACGATCAATGGCAATAGATGCGATGTTGGAATCTACACCTTTTTCAAATCTTGCAGATGCTTCAGTTCTTAAACCTAATTTTTTAGATGTTGCTCTAATACGATCTTTACTAAAATGGGCAGACTCTAATAGGATTGTTCCAGTAGCTTCTGTTACCTCAGACTCTTCTCCACCCATTACCCCTGCAATAGCTAACCCTTTACTTTTATCTGCAATCACCGTCATAGACTCATCCAATTGACGTTGTACTCCATCTAATGTTTTAAAAGATTCACCTGCATTGGCACTTCTAACAATAATTGTGTCCCCTTCGATAAAGTTTAAGTCAAAGGCATGTAATGGCTGACCATACTCCAACATTACATAATTGGTGATGTCTACTATATTATTAATAGGTCTTACACCTGCCTTCATTAGCCTTTGTTGTAGCCATAAAGGTGATGATTGAATTTTAACATCTTTAATGACTCTAGCAATATATCGAGTGCAACCCTCTTGGTCCTCAATATTTACCTTAATATTAAAGTTTGTTTCTTCATCTTCTTCCTTAAGATATACCTGTGGATATTTTAAAGTTCCACCTATTGTGGCAGCTGTTTCCCTTGCCATACCTATCATACTTAAGCAATCAGGTCGATTGGAAGTTATCTCAAATTCAATGATGTCATCTTGTAACTCCACTACTTCAAAAATGTTTACCCGCAATGGATAAGGTTTATCTAAGATCCAAATTCCATCTTTAATTTCTTCAGGTATTAAATTCTTAGAAATCCCCAATTCTTCTTGAGAACATAACATCCCCTCAGAAACTTCTCCCCTTAACTTACCTTTTTTAATTTTAAGTCCTTCTGCTAGATTAGCTCCGTGGGTGGCAACAGGTACATAGTCACCAACATTAATGTTTTTAGCTCCTGTTACAATCTGTAAAGTTTCTTCACCTATATTAATCTTTGTAATTACCAGTTTATCGGCATTTGGATGTTGTTCAATTGATTCAATTTTACCTACTACTACACCTGTTATATCTTTTCCTAAACTTTCAAAGCCTTCCACTTTAGAACCTGACATTGTCATTTTATCTGAAAGTTCATTTACTTCCATATCTATTTCTACATATTCCTTTAACCATTTCAAAGGTACTAACATTAGAACCCCTCCTCTATTTTCTTGTCAATTACTAAAATTGATTTAGGAATCTCATATCATTTTCAAAGAATAATCTAATATCATCCACACCATATTTTAGCATTACTAAACGATCTATACCCATACCAAAAGCAAACCCACTATATACTTCTGGATCGATTCCACAATTCCTTAAAACATTTGGATGTACCATACCTGCCCCCAATAGCTCTATCCAACCACTGCCTTTACAGAAACTACAGCCACTTCCTGAACACTTAAAACAAGAAGCATCTATCTCTGCACTTGGTTCTGTAAAAGGGAAGTTGTGGGGTCTAAATTTAATTTTCGTTTGACTTCCAAAGAAGTATTTAGTGAAAACTTCTAATGTTCCCTTTAAATCTGCTAGGGTAATTCCTTTATCCACCACTAAACCCTCCAATTGATGGAACATTGGTGAATGGGTGGCATCTGGAGTATCATTTCTAAAGCAACGCCCTGGTGAAATTATTCTAATAGGTGGTTTTCTTTTTTCCATTACCCTTGCTTGCACTGGAGATGTTTGAGTTCTTAAAATTGTTTCTTCATTAATATAGAAAGTGTCACTCATATCCCTTGAAGGGTGATTTGCTGGTGCGTTTAAAGCATCAAAGTTATAATATACTGTTTCAACTTCTGGGCCTTGGGCAACTTGAAATCCCATGCTAATAAAAATATTTTTCAATTCATCCATTCCTTGAATTAATGGATGTTTTTTACCTAAATTAGTTTTTCTTCCTGGCATTGTTACATCAATTGCTTCTGTGGAAAGCTTAGCTTCCAGTTCTTTGCTTTTAATACTATTCTTTGCTTCTAGTAAATAGTTTTCTATATTTTCCCTAACTATATTGGCAACTTTACCAACTAGGGGTCTTTCTTCTGAAGATAAACTTCCCATTCCCCTTAAAACTTCTGTTAGTTCACCTTTTTTTCCTAAGTATTTAACCCTTACCTTTTCCAATTGATCTGAGGAATTTGCTTCTTGAATTTCATTTTTTGCCATTTGCTCTAATTCATTTAATCTGGCTTCCATAGTCAATCTCCTTCCTACTACTCTATTTTATTTTTGGACAAAACAAAAACCCTCATCCCAAAAAGGGACGAAGGTTACTCCGCGGTACCACCCTAATAATGCTTTTATCAACATCACTCAATGACATTAACGGCGTCCACCGATAAAGCCTACGTACTATTTCAGCTTTATAGCTCCGGAGGGAAATTCTGTTGTACTTATTATAAAGGTGCTTTCAGCCTAAGGCAACCTTCTCTCTTAATAACAGTCTACAACATACTAAGCTCCATCATAGCAATTTTTTATCTATTTAATTCATATTAGTATCTTATACATCATATAGGCTTTTACGGAACCAGTTCGTTCAAAAATTCTCCAGAAAACATCTGCTTTTTTCATGGATATTTCACTCCTTTACCTAGCCATTTATAGTTACATTATAGCATAGGTGAATGATGTAAACAAGGAGGTTCCTTATATAGTTGATAGGTTTTTGGAAATTTCTAAACTTTAGTTACTACGTTTTTCTAATGCCTTATATATCAATATTCCAGCTGCCACTGATGCATTTAAAGATTCTATTTTTCCTACAATTGGTATTTTCACTGTTTTATCTGCATGATTAAGAAATTCATCCTGTATACCGTTGGCTTCATTACCAATTAAAAGGGCAATATTTCCTTTATAATTTATTTGATCATATGTATTTGTTGTATCCAAGTGGGTTGCTATTAATTGTATTTGATGTTGTTTTAGAAAATCAATTAATTCTTCATTATTATCCAATTGGATAACAGGAAAATGAAAGACTGCCCCCATAGTAGCTCTTAAGGTCTTACTATTATAAGGATCAACACTGCCTTTGGTCAAAAGTACAGCATTTACACCAGCACCCTCAGCTGTTCTAATAATTGTTCCCATGTTTCCAGGGTCTTGAACTCGATCTAATATAACTAAAAAAATATTTCCATCTACAGTAAGCTGATTTAATGGGATTTGTGGTATGTTAACAACTGCCATAAGCCCTTGAGGTGTCTCTGTTTCAGATAACTTTTCCATTAATGAATCCGAAAGATGATACAAATTATATTTTCCCTCTATTTCTGAAAATAATTCATCTCCACCTTTTATTTTTTTCAAGCCATCACTATATAAAATATATTCTATCGATACTTGATGCTGTAGGGCCTCTTGAAGAAATCTAAGACCTTCAATAACAAACTGGTTATATTTTATTCGATTCTTTTTATTTTGTAGACCTTTAACATGCTTTACTATTGGGTTACTTTCACTGGTTATCATCTCCACAATAACATCACCACTATCTTTCTAGCTTTTTCAAATCATTATTATGTCCAATTACTACTAATACATCTCCATTATGAATAACATCTTTAGCAACAGGTGAAACATTTATATCATTTCCATGCTTTATTGCCATAACGTTAATTCCATATTTTGAACGGATATTAGACTCTATTAAACTTTGTCCTATCCATTCATCTAAGGCAGTAACCTCCATAATACTATAGTCGGGTGCCAGTTCTATATAGTCTAATATATTACTGGAAACAAGATTATGGGCAACCCTCATTCCCATATCCCTTTCAGGGAATACTACTCTATCTGCACCAATTTTATATAATACTTTAGCGTGAAGTTCGTTTTGTGCCTTAGCCACCACAAATTTTACCCCTAATTCTTTTGCAATTAAGGTTGCCATAATTGACGCTTGTATGTCTGACCCAATTGTAATAACTGCAACATCAAAGTTCCGAACACCTAATGAACGTAAAGTACGTTCATCTGTAGCATCCGCTTGTACTGCATGGGTCACTTCGTCAGATATTTCCTGCACTATTTCTTCATGTTCATCAATGGCTAATACATCATTTCCCATTTTATACAAGGTTTTAGCAACGCTACTACCAAATCGTCCACATCCAATAACGATAAACTGTTTCATTTTTTCACCCTTCCTATCCTACAATTACTTTATCTTCAGGATATCTTATGTTACCTTTATTTTTATTTTGTTGTCTTGCCAATGCAAACGCAATGGTTAATGGGCCTACCCTTCCTGCAAACATGGCAAATATAATAACAATTCTACCAAAAACACTTAACTGGGCAGTGATTCCTAGAGACAGTCCAACCGTACCTAAGGCAGACACCACTTCAAACAATACATCCATAAAATCAAGACCTGCTTCTGTAACTGTTAGGATCATGGTAATGCTCACTACGAGGGTCATCCCCACTACTCCAATGGTTAAGGCTCTATTCACAATATTTCTAGAGATTCTTTTACCAAAGAGTTCTGTATCTTCACGACCTCTAATCATGGAGATTACTGTAAATACTATAACCCCTATTGTAACGGTTTTAATCCCCCCTGCCGTAGAAGCAGGTGAACCCCCGATAAACATTAACACGATGGTTAATAACTTAGAAGCGTTTGTTAGTCCAGCTGTATCTATAGTATTAAAACCTGCTGTTCTTGGTGTAATGGCTTGAAATAAAGCTCCCAATAATTTTCCACCTACACCTAATTCTCCAAATGTAGCAGGGTTATTCCATTCTAATATTAAATAAAGGATAAAAGGAATTCCTATTAATATCGCTGTAATTAATAGTACCATTTTTGAATGTAGACTCAATCGTTTCATATTTTTTTTATTATTTACTAAATCCACCATAACTGAAAATCCTAATCCACCTATAATGATTAGTAAATAGACAGGTATATTTACAAAAGGGTCTGCCACATAAGGCATTAAACTTCTACCTTCTCCTATAATATCAAAACCTGCATTACAAAATGCTGATATGGAGTGGAATATAGAGTAAGCTACTCCCTTTAAAACACCAAGTTCTGGGATAAATCTAAAAGATAACAATATTGCTCCAATTCCCTCTACAATAACAGTACCTAGTATTACATACTTTGTAAACCTTACTAAACCTTCTAATGTATTTTGATTTAAGGCTTCTTGAATAACCAATCTTTCTTTTAAGGAAATTTTCTTTCCTAAAATCATTGCAAATAAGGTGGCTAATGTCATAAACCCTAAGCCTCCCACTTGAATGAGGATTAGAATAACTGTTTTTCCAAAAACCGTCCAATAGGTACCTGTGTCCACCACCACTAGACCTGTTACACAAACTGCTGAAGTAGAAGTAAATAGGGCATTAAGAAAACCAACACTACGTCCATCAATTGAAGAGATGGGTAGGTTTAACAATATGGTTCCTAATAAAATTACCGAGGCAAATCCCATTACAAGGATTTGAGTAGGGTCCACCTTTTTATGTTCAAATCTTTCCATAGTACCCCTCTTTCTTTCCCCAAGTTAATGTTGAAGCTATATGTATATTCATGTATTTTAAAATTAATACACCATTTCTTGTTAAATATTATAACATTATTACCAGTATTATTATTATTATGTAAGCTTTATATGAGTTTAATAAGGAAAAGAGCCCTTTTAAGGACTCTAATTTTTGTAAGTATACTTATTATGCATTAAGTTTTTGCTTCACTGTTTCAACTAGTTTAGCAAAACCTTCTTTATCGTGAATAGCCATTTCAGCTAATACTTTTCTATTCATTTGAATTCCACTTGCTTTTAATCCGTTAATGAATCTTGAGTAAGATAAACCATTTGCTCTTGTTGCAGCATTTATTCTGCTGATCCATAATTTTCTAAACTCTCTCTTCTTTAACTTTCTACCTACGTAAGCATGCATTAAAGCCTTCATAACAAATTGGTTAGCAGGTCTAAACAGTTTGCTTCTAGCTCCTCTAAAACCTTTTGCCAGCTTTAAAATCTTTTTATGTTTTTTACGTGCATTTACAGCACCTTTAACTCTAGCCATTTTTTACAACCTCCTTTTCGACATTCCTTATGGTAATAATTGTGCAATTCGTTTTTGATCCCCTTTAAAAACTAGGGCAGATTTACGAAGATTTCTTTTTCTCTTAGAAGACTTCTTTGTTAAGATATGACTTTTAAAAGCTTTGAAACGCTTGATTTTACCTGATTTAGTCTTTTTTAATCTCTTTGCAGCACCTTTATGAGTTTTCATTTTTGGCATTGTAATTTCCTCCCTTCAAATTATGCTAAATTATGCATTTTTTGGAGCTAAGATTAAGATCATTTGTTTTCCCTCTAATTTAGCTTCCTTTTCAACACTACTTACTTCAGAAAGTAAGACAGCGAACTCGTTAATTACTTTTAAACCTATACTAGTATTACTTAGCTCTCTACCCCTGAAACGTAAAGTAACCTTTACTTTATCACCATTCAATAAAAATTTATGAGCTTGATTCGCCTTAACATTTAAATCATGGCTTTCAATATTTGGGCTAAGTCTTACTTCTTTAATTGTAATTATTTTTTGTTTCTTTTTTGCTTCCTTTTCCTTTTTGGCAAGCTCATATTTGTGCTTACCGTAATCCATAATTCGACAGACTGGTGGATTCGCTTGGGGAGCAATTTTTACTAAATCTAAGTTTTTACTAATAGCCAAACTTAATGCTTCCTTTGTAGATACAATACCTAATTGTTCACCTTCATTATCAGTTAATCTGACTTCTTTATCACGAATTTCCTCATTAATCTGCAATTCATTTAAATCTCTAATAACCCGACACCTCCTAAAAAGTTCAAGGACAACATAATAAAAAAACGAATACACTAAGTATCCGCCTCTAATTGATAGAAAGATTATAATTAGTAAAACTAATTATAATAATCTAACTATTAACCCTACTAACTTAGTTGTAAGGTGAGAAGCGGAAAACTTCTACTTGATTGTTATCACTTTTATAATAATATCAACATCTATATTATTTGTCAAATGTTTTTTTCTATAATTTTAAAAAAAATTTATTTCCTGTAATTTTCCTTCAACTATCATTATTATTAATAAAGTTTTGGGGAAAGCTAAACTTAAACAATGAACAGGGTGGTGATGCAATGAAGAAAAGGATTATATTTATTTTGCTTTGTATCTTTATTACATTAACAGTCATATCCAGCTACTCTCTATGGGTTGGGGATGCTACAAACAATCGATTCTCTGTAGGTGATCGTCTTATGGTAGTTGGAATAACGACTTTCTTATTCTTGTATTATATCAAATTAGATAAGTCGCCGCAATATGCCCATGCCACCATTAACACTGAAAAAAATGAAAAAGAACAAAATGGTAATGAGTTTTTTACAAAACCCAAAATTACCTTTGAAGATGTGGCTGGTTTAGAAGAAGTAAAAGAAGAACTGGTGGAGGTAATTGATTTTATCAAAAAATCTGAAAAATATATTAAAATGGGAGCTAAAATACCAAAGGGAATTTTGTTTCATGGCCCTCCAGGTACTGGTAAAACCCTTTTAGCATCAGCAGTTGCTGGTGAAACTAAATCAGCTTTTTTTTCTGCCAGTGGTTCTGAATTTGTTGAAAAATATGTTGGGGTAGGTGCTAAACGAATAAGGACTTTATTCGAAAAGGCTAAAAAAGAAGCCCCCAGTGTTATCTTCATTGATGAGATTGATGCCATTGGTGCTAAAAGACATTCTGATAGTAACAATGAAAAAGATCAAACCCTAAATCAATTGTTAATTGAATTGGATGGTTTTAATACCGATCAAACTGTAGTAGTTATTGCTGCTACCAACCGTATGGATTTACTGGATGAAGCCCTCTTAAGACCTGGTAGATTTGATAGACACATGTATATTGGTAACCCCAATGTAAAGGCTAGGGAGGATATTTTAAAGGTTCATACTAAAAATAAACCTTTAAGTCCTGATATTAAAATTGCCGATTTAGCTAAAAAAACCCATGGTATGAGTGGTGCTCATTTATCTAGCATTGCCAATGAAGCCGCCATCATTGCTGTACGTCAAAACGAAACTATTATTACATCAAATCATTTTGAACAAGCTATAGAAAGGGTTATTGCTGGTTTACAGGTTAAAAATCCAACTATTTTGCAAAAAGAAAAGGAAATAGTAGCTTATCACGAAGCTGGTCATGCTTTAATTGGTAAGATTTTAAATACCGATATGGTTCAAAAAGTTTCTATTATCCCTAGGGGTCAAGCTTTAGGATATGTTCTACATATGCCTCAAGATGACCGTTATATCATGACAAAAGAAGAATTATGTTATAAGGTTATGGTAATGCTAGGGGGAAGGGCAGCTGAGGAATTAATTTATAACCACCTTTCTACTGGTGCTAAAGATGATTTAAAAAAGGTAACTGATATTACTATGCAGATGGTATGTGAGTATGGTATGAGTGAGCTTGGTTTTATGTATCAAGACCCTAACCTCACCCGTAATTTAAGTCATAAAATTAGTAAGGAAATGAATAAAATTATAGATGAGTGTTATATTACAACCTTTAACTTTTTAAAAACTTATCAAAAAGATTTAGAGAAAGTTGCTAAAGCTTTACTTGAAAGAGAGACATTAAACTGTGAAGAATTAAATGAGGTTTTAGGTAATTTAAAAGGGGAAAAAGATGAACTAGAGGCTGTGTAGATGCCTATTTTTATACAATAAAAAAAGATAAGTGGAGGCTACTTCCCTTATCTCTTTTTATTTATATTAATTATTCATCATCATGTTGTGCCCCACATGTTTCTTTACAGTACCAACTACATTTTTTACAATTACAAAATTCTTTATCTCTCTTCCTATAGTTGATGTCTCCACCACATTCGGGACAGAATGCTGAAGTTAATTTACATTCCATTCTTATCACCTCCTTATATAAGTAAGTAATTAATTTATCCATGTACTTAATTCATTAGTATTATTTTAAATTTAGAATACCATTAATTGGTTGTCCATGTCTAGTTCTACAAGAAAAATGAGAAAGATCATGTTTGTTTATGTTTACCTACAATAAAAGACAGCACCTAAACGTCCATAGAAATACGTAAAGCTGCTGTCTTTATAAATAAAATGATATTAGACCCCTCATATAAAACAGGTGGGTCTAATATTTGTATCTACATTTCTTTTGTATCAATCTCTTTTATTACATCTTCAATAAACTTTGCTGATTCAACTACGCCTAGCTCACCTTTATCTCTTGATCTTACCGCCACTGAATTTTCTTCTATTTCCTTATCACCTAATACCAACATGTATGGCACTTTTGAAAGTTGAGCCTCTCTAATTTTGTACCCTATCTTTTCATTTCTTCCATCTACTTCAACACGGATTCCTTTTTCCATCATTTCATCTTTTAATTTTATAGCATATTCCATGTGTTTATCTGTAATCGGTAGAATTTTTACTTGAACTGGTGCCAACCAAGTAGGGAATTTACCTGCAAAATGTTCAATTAAAATACCTATAAATCTTTCAATACTTCCATAAATTACTCTGTGAAGCATTATTGGCTTATGCTTTTCACCATCTGCCCCTACGTAATTTAAGTCAAAACGTTGTGGCATTTGGAAGTCTAACTGTATTGTTCCACATTGCCATGTACGCCCAATACAATCTTCTAAATGAAAATCTATTTTAGGTCCGTAGAAGGCTCCATCACCTTCATTAATTTTATAAGCTAGACCTTTTGACTCTAGAGCTTCCTTTAAGGAATCAATGGCTAAGTTCCATTCTTCATCAGTCCCCATAGAATCTTCTGGTCTTGTAGACAATTCAACGTGATATTTAAATCCAAAACTTTTATAAACATGATCTACGAAATCAATTACTCCAATAATTTCATCTTTAATTTGCTCTGGTAACATAAATAAATGAGCATCATCCTGTGTGAAACAACGAACCCTCATTAAACCATGTAATGCTCCCGAAAGTTCGTGACGATGAACTAACCCTAACTCACCCATTCTAATAGGTAGATCTCGGTAACTATGCATCTTTCTTCTAAAGGATAAAATTGCTCCAGGACAATTCATAGGTTTTACAGCATAACGTTGATCGTCTATTTCTGTAAAATACATATTTTGTTGATAATGATCCCAATGACCTGACTGTCTCCACAGTTGTTCATTTAAAATAATTGGAGTCTTTATCTCTTCATATCCTCGTTTTACATGTTCTTCTCTCCAAAAATTTTCCAATTGATTTCTTACAACCATTCCTTTTGGATGGAAAAATGGGAATCCTGGCCCTTCTTCTTGCATACTGAAAAGATCTAATTCTTTACCTATTTTACGATGATCTCTTTTCTTTGCTTCTTCTAAACGGTGCAAGTATTCTTCTAAATCTTTTTTCTTTTCAAAGGCTGTTCCATAAATCCTTTGAAGCATTTTATTTTTTTCATCCCCTCGCCAATAAGCACCCGCAACACTTAATAGTTTAATTGCTTTCACTTTCTCTGTTGAAGGTAAATGAGGCCCCGCACACAAGTCTACAAACTCTCCTTGTTGATAAAAAGAGATTACAGCATCCTCTGGCAAGTCTTGAATCAACTCTACTTTATATCCTTCACCTTGATCTTCCATAAATTTAATAGCTTCATTTCTTGGTAATTCAAAACGCTTTAATTCAAGTTTTTCTTTAACGATTTTTTGCATTTCTGCTTCAATTTTTTCAAGGTCTTCAGGAGTAAATTTATGTTCTGAATCGAAGTCATAATAATATCCATTATCAATGGCTGGACCAATAGCTAATTTAGTATTTGGATACAATCTTTTTACTGCTTGAGCTAGTATATGGGAACTTGTATGCCTAAAACTTTCTTTTCCACCTTCATCATCAAACCTTAAAATACTTAATTGACAGTCTTCCTCAACTGAATGACTAAGGTCCACAACTTCTCCATTTATTTCACCACTAACGGCAACTCTGGCTAAACCTTCACTAATTTCTTTTGCTATGTCATAAACGGTTGTTCCTTTATTAACCTCTCTAACAGAACCATCCTTCAAAGTAATTTTTACCTTTTCCATATTTAAAACCTCCTTTATTTATTTATCATATCTAAACTTATAGTAATATCAAAAATTAAAAAATCCCCCATCCTAATACTGTTTTGTATAGGACGAGAGATATATCCCGCGGTTCCACCTAAATTGATAAAAATCCAACTCATAAACGATAACGGAGTCACCGAATTTCTTTTCACATAATAATGTTACTGGAAATTAGCTCTGAGGTAGTTTTCAGTTAGCCATCTACAGAAGTACTTTCAGCCCAGGGTACTTCCTCTCTTAGTATTGGATTTAACCTACTTTTCCTCTTCTTAGCAGTTCAATATAAAATTGATTTGAAATAATTATATTGATTAGTAAAGCTTTTGTCAAGGGTTTTTAATATATTTTCTACAATAATATAATAATTATACCTTGTAATAAACCTATGAGCATTCCCAATATGCCACCTAGAATCTCTATATGTTTTAGTTCTTGTTTCGCTATTTTTAAAACAACTTCCTCTAATTTCTCCATTGGAAATTCATTAATTCTATTTTCCACCATTTCTGCTAAATCAATTTTACTGGCAGCTTTATGGATCATGCTTTCCATAGTGGTATTAATAATAGTTGCTGCTTCTTGGTCTATTATATCATTTATATAATTTTTTATCATGGTTTTAACTGATGATGGTAAGAAAACAGGTAGTCTCTCATTTGTTACTTGATTAATTTTAATTTTAATAATTTTAATAATTTCTTTTTGATCTTGTTTTTCAATAAACTGTTGAATTATTTCATCTAGTGATAGGAGTTCCTCTTGCACTGTAGTTCCAATACTTTTAGCAATTTCATTCTTTCTTTTAGGAATAAGCCCTTGTATCTTTATTGGAATTAGTGGAAGTGTAATAGGTTCTAATGGTCTAAACATTAGTTTAATAGCTATTAAATTTGTAATCCAACCAATTAATGCTCCTATGGCAGTTAAAAACAACAACATTAAAGCAGTTTTCATTTTTCTTGTCACCTCTTTTATACCTTGTCCATTAATATTAAAAATTATATCATTTTTTATATTTAAACACTATAGTTTTTATTATAATGTTTTTAATTGTCAAAAAATATAACCCCAGTAACAACTGGGGCAATACTTTTATAATTTTATGCTTTATTTTATCATTCTTTATTTACATTACTTTCAAGGGCAGTTTCTAACGAACACCACTCACACCCATCACAAATATACACTTTAGTAGTGAAAACCCTTGTAATGGTTTTTATAATTTCTATATTATTAAAGTCAGTATTTTGATGTATTAGTATTTTTTTTGGCGCCATAGTAATAAGGGAGCTCATTAAAATATCTTCATAACTTAAATAATTATTATTAGAAATTTCGGTAGCAATTTCCTTTAAATAATCGTTATTAATTAATTTATTGTTTTCATCAAATAATTTATAACGATTATTTTCATCTAGTATCACATGCACTAGTTCTATTTTTGATTCTTGAATATCTACAAAATATTTTAAGAGTTTAATAAACTCATTATATTCTTTATCCATAAGAAAATCTTCTATTGCTTTTTCTATTGTTTCCTCTAAGTCTTTTATATACTCTTTTAATCTAAAGGTAATAAAGCCATCAAGATTAATTTGATTTTCATTAGCTAAGTATTCAGATATTTTTTTTATTACCTTAGCTTTTCTTGTATAGTTTTTTTGATTGATTAATAGAGCTACTTTATTTTCTTCATTTAAAATATTTGACGTATTTCTTTCTATTTCCAAGCGCTCACGATCGTCAAAATAATAATATTCTTTTTCAATAATTTGTTTTATTAAATTTTTTTCTTCAACTATTTGAATGTATTCCCAAAATGCATTAGCAACATAATATTTGAATATATTAATAAAGTCACTTATTGGATAACTCTTTATGCTTTCTATTTTCACGCTATATTTTAATTGATGGGATGATTCTTGATTTATTACTTCTTCTTTTATTTTAATTCCTTCACTCTGGAAGGATTCCAATTGTTTTATTAATTTTTCTTGAAGTATCTCAACATTCTTATCTATTTCAATTAATAATAAGTTCACCTTTTTCACTCCCTTCCGCTGTATTAGTAGTAGTATATGTTTTATAAGTAATGATATTCTTCCCCCTATATAACAGTAAATTCTAAAAAAACCAATTTGTCTAAGTTTCTCTTATTAAGTAAAATACCCTTGAATTAAAAAATTAAAAAATTTTAAAAAGTCAAATATTTTGGCTTTATCTTATAATATATGTAAGGTGACACCCACTGTGACTACATAAATAAAAAATGAACTACTCTAAAAGGAGTAATTCATTTCATTAGTTAGTCTATATTTATATTAAAAATTAGAAACCTTGAGATTTTAACCAAGTATCGGCTTCATCTTCCGAACTAAAAGAATTTGGAGCCACTTGGTTTTTACTTCTATTCATTTGCATCTTTGTAATGGCACTATCGATAACAATTGCACCACATGCAAAACCATTTTTTTCTGCCCAAACAATATGTTCTTTTATGTCGTCGGCAATGTTTGATGTCTTATATTCTGTTAAGTCACTGCACTTTGCCCACTTTTTACCTTTGAATAATGGCGCAATCTTTGAAACATATACATTGTGGTATCTTGTAAAATCTTCACTATCCCAAAGTCCCATATTTTTTTCAAAAACTATACCTCTTTGATGATTGACCTTTAAAGAAAACTTTCCATTTACATCATTAATTAACATACATTCTCCTCCTTGATTACTTGTGTTTTTCCACTTAATGCCTTAATTCTATCGGCAATAGGAGCAGCCTCGCTCCCATCAGTGATTAATTCAATTACACAGGGGCCATTAAGATTATTAATAAAATCTGGTACTTTAATTAAATCTTCCAATGTATTAACTGCCATTGACTTTACACCTATAGCCCTCATCATCTCAACTATAGAGATTCTTTCTTGCCTAAACCCTTCAACACTTCTCCCATAAATTATGTTATGACCATGTTCCACGTACCCCATCATGGCGTTATTCACTATAAAATAGATAATTGGCATTTTATATTCTTTAGCTGTTAGTATTTCTGTTCCATTCATTAGGAACGAGCCATCACCTGAGAAGATCACCGTTGGTCTATTAGGGTTAGCCAAATGTACACCAATCCCCCCCGCTATACCAGAACCCATTGCTCCATAGTTTAAACCAATTTCAAAATCTGAACCTTCTGGTAATCGTAAGTATTTGAATAAAAAATTCATATATTCACCAATATCTGAAACATAATATGTATTTGAAGGTAATACATTTGTAATTTTCTCCAACACTAGACGCAATGACAATCCAGTATGATTTTTAATATATTTATCTATAACATTTATCTTTTTAAATTGAGATTTTGCAGGATTCGTTTTTTCTAGTAATTTTGGTATAGCCAATTTTAAATCGAAATGTACATCTATATCAGTTTTAAAAACTTTTCCCAATTGATGCTTGTCCCAGTCAATATGAATAACATTTCTACTCTTTACTAATTCTTCATTATAGTTTTTAGTAGCTGATTCTCCTAGACTAGACCCTAGAATTAGTAAACAACAATCTTTCATACGTTCAACATAGTGACTGGAAAGCTCTGAACTGGAGAAGCCATAGTTACCTAAATTCAAAGGAAAATCATGATGAATTACCCCTTTACCTTCTGGTGTTGTTATTATAGGCCATTGTAAATGTTGACTTAACTCCATTACTTCCTGGGAAATTCCCCTACATCCTTTACCTACCATAATAATTCCCCGATTAGCCTCATTTATGGCTTCAATGGCAGTCTCAAGGGAAATATCATCATATATCTCTTCTTTTAATACTAATTCCTTAGGAATCTCTTGCATTAAAGGAGCTACCTGTATATCAATTGGGATAGATATGTGCACAGGTCCATAGGGGGGTGTAAATGCCATCTGTATCGCTTCCACTAAAGTGGGTATTACGTCAACTTCTTCTAGAATCGTTCTACTATATTTTGTGATGGGTTTTAAAATTGCTTCAGTGTCCAGTTCCTGTATTGCTCCTTTACCAATCTGCCAACGTTGCACATATCCTGTAATTATTAATACGGGAGCTTTTGACCGCATAGCATCGGCAATTCCATTAATCATATTGTTTGTACCTACGCCACCTGCGCCTATGCAAACCCCTAGTTTTTTAGATACACAGGCATATCTTGCTGCCATATAAGCTGCACCTGCTTCATTTTTACATATTATCGGCTTAATATTAACATCATTTAAAGAATCATATAGTGCACTAACAGTTCCCGCAGACATTCCAAAAATATATTCTACATCTATATTTTCTAAATATTTCACAATACCCTCTGAAATTCTCATGTTAAATGCCCCCTTAGATAGAATATTTTAATTTAGTATTTAATTCTGTTCAATATTTTATATTGTCTATAATTCTTCTATTATTTTTCTACAACCTTCTATCTCATTTTTGGTAAATTGGTGTTTTTCTCCAATTGAGGCAACAACGATTAAACCTATTACTTTATGGTTTTTCTTTACAGGAATAAGCATGATACTTTGTATGCCGAATAAAAAAAATTCATTGGAGGATCTTGGATCTTTATCTACATCTTCAATTGCAATAATCTCTCCTTTGTCTCTTAATTCTTTAAGGATGATATGTTCATCTACATAAACTACATTATTAGAATGTACTTCCTTCCATTCAGTAACAGAAAGTTTTGATGTTTGTGTTTTGTAAACTGGGTTTAATTTTCCAAACCTAATTTCATGGTACCCTATATCTATAACATTTGTTACTTCCTTAATTTTTTCAAAACATTCAATAAGTTCATATGATTCCATTTATAATCCAATCCCCCTTTATATAAAAGATTATTTGTGTACTTTAAACCATGCCATTAACAATGCATATATAATATTGTAAACTAGTTATTTTAATTATAATAAATATTCAAACAATTATCTACAATATTTACAATGTTTTTGTTGAAAAGTGTTAAAGTATGACTACAGTCCCAATGAAGTTCAAATAAAGACAAATAGAAAAACTCCTCCTTGTAGTAGTCAGTTTTTATTGTTTAAACTATCTACCAAAAGGGGAGTGGTCTTCTGTCAAGAAAAAGGATAACTTAAAATTAGATTTTTTTCATAATGTATTACATAGCGTAGTCTATTTCAAAGTCATGTGGTGACATCATATTGCAATAACTATGAATTCTGGTAGTATTATAGAATGTATCAATGTACTCAAAAATCAATTCGTGGGCGTGCTTATGATGCTTAATCACAAACCGATTAAGCCATTCTCTTTTTATTAATGCATGAAATAATTCAATAGGTGCATTGTCCCAAGGATTTCCTTTGTTTGAGTAACTTCTAATAAATTTGCTGGCTGGTGTCTGTTCAATATATGCTTTAGAAACGTATTGGCAGCCACGATCACTATGAATAATAACTGGGGTATCAAATTTACGTACTTTTTTAGCCTTGTTTATAGCAAGTATAACACCTTCAGCTGTTAATCGGTCTGATAAATGCCATCCTATTATTTTGCGTGAATACAGGCCATTACAGATGTTAGATACACAAAGCCTGTGAGCGTGTAACAATACGTTATGTCTGTAACCCAAACAGTATTAGGTGTAGTAGGATTAAATTCTCTATTTAAAATATTCTTAAACTTATTGTCAAAATCAGAATCTATCGTTGTTCTAACAAAAGGTTTTACCCAGATTGCTTTGATACCTTCTTCTCGCATATAGTTACCTACGGTTTTTTCTGCAACAACATAACCCTTAGATTTTAAAGTTTCTGTGATTTTAGGGGCACCATAAATTTGCTTAGACTCATTATGAATTTTGACGATTCCCTTCTTCAAAGCTTCTTTTCTTCTAGCCTGTTTGGATGGTTTACGCTTTTTAAAGCTATAGTATCCAGATGTAGAAACGCCTAAAAGTTTAAGAACACTGTTAACTGAATTTTGCGTTTCTGGGAAGTTTCATTTACAGTAGTATAAATTTTTTCAGTTAATCGCCCTTCGTAGTTGGAAGAAACAATTGGCTTTTTTCAGCTTCAACTAAAGGGGCAGAGTCCAGTGCATTAATATATAGCCTAATAGAAACTGCTAAAAACAATGATTTAATTGTTGAAAAATACCTACTTTACTTAATGGATACCTTTTTAAATATAGACCCTAAAGATAAAGAAAGTTTACTAAAAATATTACCTATCTCAAAGGAACTACCAGAGTATTTAAAAGTTAAAAGTAAATAGTAAAAACATAATCCAGTAGAACAGGTAAACCTAGTCTCTACTGGATTTATTATATCAATTATTGTATTTTCTTTCTATACGGTAACCATCAAAGAATTCCTGCCTAGCATAAATTAACTAGCTTTGCTAAAATAACAAATAATGAAACTTTTAAGGAGTGATTTTATTTGACTAGTAAAGCACCAGCTGTTGACTGGAGCCAAAATATATATACCAACCAATGATAAAATATCATTATCAAATATTCTTTCTATAATTATGGAAGCATGTTAAATATTGATAAGGTAGACAAGGTATATTTGGCTTGTGGAATAACTGACCTTAGGAAAAATATTGATGGATTAAGTATTATTGTACAGACTCAATTTAAATTAGATCCATTTGAAAAAGCCCTATTCGTTTTTTGCAACAAACAGATGAATAAACTTAAGATACTACATTTTGATGATGGTTTTTGGCTATATTACCATCGTCTTGAAAGAAATAAGTTTAAGTGGCCTATGTCAAAGGAAGAAGCTTTAAAGGTCTCAAAAGAAGAACTAAAGTGGTTATTAAAAGGGTATGAAGTAAGACATGGATCAAAATTTAAACTTATAAAAGAACGAAATTGCTTTTAAAAAAGATACCATAAACCCATTTGAAGTATTTAAATTTCAATGGTTTTATGGTATAATTATTGTACAATAAAATGCAAAAGAGGATTAAAATGGACGAATTAAATTTACAAGACCAACTAGATGAAAAAACTAAAGAGTTGATTTTAAAGATGGAAGAAGAACTTGAAGCAAAAGATCAAGAAATAGCTACCTTAAAAAATGAGTTGGCATATTTAAAAAATCAAATCCTTAATAAAAATAGAAAAATATATGGTTCTTCCACTGAACAGGCTAATAGTATGCAACTATCATTTTTTGATGAAGCTGAAAATAATAGTAACTTAAAAATAGAAGAGCCTACAGTTGAAGAAATTACCTACAAAAGAACAAAACCTTTTCAAAATACAGGTAAAAAAGATAACTTAGCCAACTGTATTTGTCAATTGAAAATTCCTCTATTTTTTAATTAAAAATTCCCCTAGAGGAGTAAAAAAATTATTGCTCTGAAAGCCAGCGTTTTGTCTCTTTTAATCTGTACGAATTCCCATTCATATTTACTATGTAAGATTT
>CALJEQ010000058.1 GCA_938074565.1 uncultured Alkaliphilus sp.
TCGGGATAATGGTGTATCATTAGAGTAGTCCATAGTGTGCACCTTCCTGTAATTGGTTATTTTGTGGTGATCTAATTATATTACAGTTTGGTCCACTATGGATTTTTTTCTATTAGTTCAATTTAATTATACAATGAAGCACTAACAATGTTTATTGCTATTTTCTATTTATTTTTTTTTATGATTTGATATAATACATTAAGTATGCTTTATTATGTTACTTAGGTATACTTTTGTTAAACACTGAACTAGAAGGAGGAAACTAATGGGTATATTCATTTTTGGTCATAGAAACCCCGATACAGATTCGGTGGCATCTGCCATCGCCTTATCCCATCTTAAACAACAATTAAACTATCCCACCATTCCCTGTGTTATTGGTAACATAAATAAAGAAACTAGTTATATATTAGATTTTTTTAAAGTTCCTTATCCTATGCTATTAAATGACGTTAAATCTCAAGTTAAAGACCTACATCATGATGTGGTGCTTCATATTCCCCCATCAACGTCTATCCTTAATGCCTATAAATTAATGGAATCTAATAAATTAGAAACTTTGGCTGTTGTGGATGAAGATAATAAGCTTTTAGGAATTGTTAGCATGAAGGATATTGCCATGGGGTTAATTAGGGGAAATTTTGATGAGTTAAATACATCCTATACTAATTTAGTAAATGATCTAAATGGTACAATTTTAGCTGGAAATGCCACTGAAATTGAAGGTAAGTTATCGGTTATTGCCTATTACTATAAATCTATTGAAGGTATTTTAAATGAAAATGATATTATCATTGTTGGGGATCGCTATGATATTATTGAATACGCTATCCAATCAAGGGTTAAATTAATTATTATTACTGGTGGTAAGCAGATTCCAGATAAATATATTCATCAAGCTACTGAAAACAACGTTACTATCATATCTGTTCCTTATGATACTTATTACCTTTCTAAAGTTATTACTCAATGTAATTATATTTCTACTATTATGCGTACTAAAAATATTATTACGTTTAATACTAGTGATTACTTGGATGATGTTAAAGAGGCTATGGGTAATACTCACTTTAGAAATTACCCCATAGTGGATGACACTAATATGTTTATAGGATTTATTAATCGTAAACATATAATGAATTCAGGTAAAAAACAAGTTATCCTAGTAGACCACAATGAATACGCCCAAAGTGTGGAGGGTTTAAAGGAAGCAGAAATTTTAGAAATTATAGATCATCATAAACTTGGGGACATTGCCACATCTATCCCTATACACTTTAGAAATTCTCCTGTTGGCAGTACCTGTACCATTGTATACCAAATGTATTGTGAAAACCAAATAGAGCCACCTTTTCCTGTAGCGGGTTTATTGTTGTCTGGTATTATTTCCGATACCCTTTACTTTAAATCTCCCACCACCACTTTAATTGATAAAAAGGCAGTTGAAAACTTAAATAAGATTTTAAAGCTAGATTTAGATAAGTTTGCAATGGAAATATTTAAAGCAGGAACTTCACTGGAGGGACAAAGTATTAAAGATATTTTTTATAAGGATTTTAAAGAATTTAATCTTGATGGGTACAAGGTAGGCGTAAGTCAAGTTTTTACGTTGGATATAGATGATGTATTTAACCGTAAGGATGCTTTTATTAATTTTATTGAGGAAACTTCTACTGATTTTAATCACGATTTAACGTTACTGGTAATCACTGATATTCTAAAAGAGGGGTCTTATTTATTGTTTAAGAGTAAAAATCAACATCTTATTTCCACTGCCTTTCTTGTTGATACTTATCAAGGGGTATTTGTAGAAGGTATTGTTTCTAGAAAGAAACAAGTTGTTCCACAAATTTTAGATGCCATTAATTTGCTGAAATAATTATTATCTATTTTTTTAAGATTAAATAATTTCAAAACTAATATAAATGTAAAAAACTCCCTATTAGTCAAAACTATAGGGAGTTTTTTTAAAAATATGTACTAACTATTTTATTATTCCGTAACTTTAACCTAGTTCAGGTTTTGGATCATGGTTATCTGTAATTACTGGTGTTGTACCATCAGCATTTACACCATTAGCATTTGCTACTAGCATACCAACACTACTTACTAATATAGTAGCAATCATTAAAGATGCGATTAATCTTTTCATTGTTTTCACCTCTCCTTCAAATTAAACCCTTTATATTCAATATAAATAAGGTTAATTCATTAACTTTAAATACACTTATAATATATATTTAAAATTAACGTTATGTTAAATATATAACATATTTAATGTAAAATCAATGTTTTTTATACATTTTGTAATTAAAATAAACTAAATTTTTAAAAAAGTTGCTAATAATTTTATAATACTTGTCAATAATTTGTGTTTTTTTTTAATTATATAATTAATTAACATTAATTATATTGGTTTCATAATATATATCAAATATTCATTAACCTATTACCCAATACCAATATTATAATTAGTGACTTTTTAAAGCTTTTAAACAAACCTTATTGGAGGTAAAAAAAATGAAAACACAAAATTTCTTTGATCCCTTGTATTTCCATCAATATCCCCATACCATTTCACCTTCTCCTGTACATCATTATACCCCAACTGAAAGACAAACTGCTGTAGCAAGAATAAAAGGAGGTCCTTTGGCTCCTGAAATTACTGGTGTTGTTTACTTTATTAATGTGGCTGGTGGAACAGAAGTCTGTGCTTATATTCAAGGATTACCCCCCTACCGACCCGCATCTAACGGTGAAGATCCCATTGGCCCCCACGGGTTCCATATTCATGAATTTGGAACTTGTGAGATCGGCGACCCACAAGACCCTTTTCAAGCAGCAGGCTCCCATTGGAACCCAGATAACCAACCCCATGGTAATCATGCAGGGGATTTTCCAGTGCTATTTTCTAATGATGGTATTGCTAGATTATGTTTTTTTACTAATCGATTTAAAGTTTGGGAGGCTGTTGGTAAGGCAGTTATTATTCATAAAAACCCTGACGATTTTCGTTCTCAACCTGCTGGAGATGCAGGGAAAAGGCTTGCCTGTGGACTTATCCTATAATAAAAAGAATCACCAGTTTTTTTCTGGTGATCCTTTTTATTGTACTATTTTTCAATTAATTAAATAGATTTATATACTATTAAAACATATTACTTATTATCGGATGGGGCATACTCCTGCATCACATCCATCACCCTCTAACTCTATTTCTACTTCTTGTCTTTCATACTTTGTAATCAAAGAGGGAATAAAAGGCTTCATTTCTTTAACTCTTCTATGATACTCTGTTTCATCAATTGATTCATAAGGTAACAGTTTATAAAAATTTTCATCTAAAGATAGAAATGAAATTGCTACAACATCATCCCAGTTGTCCCATACCCATTGTTCAACCTCTTTCCATTCATGGTTTCTTACATGCACTGTAATAGAACAATTATGGTCTACGTAGTTCTCCATGAAAAGTTTGTAGTTCTCCAATTGTTGTATAGCTGAAATATCATATTTTGTTCTTCCATTGGGTGCTTTAACTGGAAACTCCACCACCTTAGTAGCACAGCTATCCCATTCTTGACCTACCTCTGGAAAAACAGGGTAATTTAGTTCTTCGCAGACCTTTACTAATGGATCATGGGAACTAATACGTATTCTTCTAATATAATATGGTGAATGTGAATAATGCACACCACTAGATACCGTAGGCAACTGACTTAGAGTTCCTTCTGGCTTAACTGTTGTTACTAATAGCGGTTTATTTCCACCAATTTCTTTAGCGTATATTTCCACCTCTTGATGGGCCGCTTCCCTCAACATTCTTAGCAATTTAGCTTCCCCTTCAGTTGTTAATTCTAAAGCATTTACCATGTCTTGCCACCCAGTTAATGAACAACCCACCAGTTTATCTCTTTGCTGTACAGCATCCCATTGGGATAACTCCAACTCTACACATGTCATCCTATATCCTGCTCTTACTGATAGCTTCTGAGCTTCTAATAACCCTTGAAGGTCCAAAATACCTTCTGATGTAACAAAGGAAAATACATTAATTGTTGTTAGGTTACACAGCCCTTTTGAATCCAACAATATTTCTCCACATGGATTTACTCCATTCATATTAGGTCTTCGCTTCATTGCAGCTTCTGCATTTATCCAAGCTGGCTCACCGGAATATCTCATTCTTTCCAATTGCCAATTTAATCTTTCCCTTGTTGGTTTTTCTGTATAATAAATGGAGTTATTGCTCATTTGTCGATGAATAATGTCTTGATCAACAATCCATTGTCCATCTATCTGTTTGTACAGGTTTGTCTTAGCATCAATACATTCAGAATCTGCTGAATCTATTAATATCATCTCTGCTGTTCTTCTAACCCCACCTACAACAACATTTTCCCCTATTATATTAGCAATGTCTAGACAATCTATTGGTCTTAATTTTACTCTTTTTATACCTTCTATACATCCTCTTTTTTGAAGTACATTATTTATTTTATGGAACATGTTCTTTAAACTAGCATGTCCACTGGCTGTTCCCCCAAAAGTTTTTAACTTCTCTCCTTTTGGCCTTACATGATCATAATCTACAATAATAGTTTTTATATTTCTATATTCGTTACTATAGATCATTTTAAAGAAGTAATCCAACGATTGAATCCATCCTTCTTTACTGTCGCCTACTGTAATTTTCACTGTATTATTATAAAGAAATTCTAAACTAGTATTGTCTTCTCTCTCTTCTGGAGAAATAGGGGTATAGTCCTTATGAATAATTTCATAGTTTGTTCTTACTTTTGGTACTTTTTCTATATCTTCTTTTAAGATTCTAGCTCCAACTCCAGAACCAATCATTAGTAAATAAAATAAGTCTTTAAAAGAATCAAAACTATCAATAATTAAAAAGGAACAGTTATAATTGGACATTGGATAATTTCTAGCAACTGGTGTATCCCCCACCCAAAATGTTCTACCCGATAGAAATTGTTTAAGATTATAAACATTATCATACAATTTTTCTGCTTCTTCCTTCGTGGTTGCCACAAGACTACAGTTATACTCCACTGCCCTTCTAACAGTTTCCCACCAGTATTCTCTTCTACCTTCTTCTGGTAACCATCGGGAGTAGGTTCTATAGTAAACAAAGTCTCCAAGTTGTTTCATAGGAGATGGTTTGTGTTTATACTTACTAATAAATTCATCCGTTAGTAGTTGGTGCTCTTTTTTCTTTTTCTTTTTATCGTTTCTCGTTCTATCCCGTTCATTTCTATAGATTATGTACCGTTTAGCGGCATCCTTACACTCACTATCCATTAGTACTGTTTCTACTATATCTTGTATTTCCTCCACGTGAATTGGTGATTGATGTTGTTGCATTTTTTCAACTATGATTTTTGTCATCTCATTACTTAATCTATGATCAACCCCTAGCTTAGTCTCTGCCATGGCTTTTTCAATTGCATTGTTTATTTTACCTTTATGAAAATCTACTAAACTTCCGTTTCTTTTAATTACCTTTATCACCAGAGTTCCTCCTTTAAGCGTACCAAACTTTCTATATATGGTATTGCATTTATTTTAATGTACAACATATTGTATCACGGGTTTTTTTTAAAGTCAAAGGGATAATAAACAATATCTTAATCTTTTCTTTATTTAATTACCCACTTTCTCTATAAAACATCAATTATTTATTATAAATAACTTTAACCTAAGTTTATGCAAAATAAAACCCAGCAAAGGTAGCATATATACCTAACTTGCTGGGTTATTTAACATAAATTAATTTTTCATAAGACTAAATATAATCTGTTATTTATTTTCTCATCATATTTAAAATTTCTTTAATAGTATCCTTTACATATTCACCTTTTCGATATTTTCTTTTTGCAACAATTATTTCCACTTGGTTTCCTTTAGTCACTAAATCTCGAAGCGTCTTTGGGGTCTCAATAAATGCCCCTAATTTTTTGTATTGCTCGTCTAGAATAATAAAAGTTGGTATTTTTACTTTACCCGCTATTTTATAATCCGATAAGTACTCTTCATAACCTTCTCTAGGAAGAATTCTAATGTCTATGTTTGAATTAATCTCTCTCATCTTTTGTAAAGCTGGAACATTAATCATACAATCGGGACACCAAATTTCTGCAAATGCCAATATATATATCGGTCTATTAATCATTTTTATTTTATCTACTAACTCTTCTTCCAGTTCAATTCCTTCATAAATTTCAATGGTTTTTTCTCTATTAATATCTTGATCTTGATCGATAAATTCTACAAAGGTACATCCTAATGCCATCAATTCAACAAAAGTCATCATTTCCCCCCCTATATTATTACGATTTAAGTATATTATATCACTTTTTAACTATTATTTTAAGCAAAAGCTGTAGTTATCAATATATTACCACTTTATATTATATGTCCACAGTAGTTATTTATTCTTGTTTCATAAAAAACATTACCTTATATAACTGGTTTTGTTAATTTTCCAAAAAATAAAAAAATCATACCGCAATGTCCTACTCTCCCAGGAGGCTGCCCTCCAAGTACCATCAGCGCTGAAGAGCTTAACTACTGTGTTCGGGATGGGAACAGGTGTGACCTCTTCGCTATAATTACGGCATGATTTTTATTAAATTAAATGAAGGAATATTTGCCTCAAAACTTAATTAGACATTTTTGTCTAACATCATTTTGAAGTTAATTCTTTCAAAACTACACAATATTTTTAGTATCAGCTGTATTAGTTATATTTTGGTCAAGCCCTCGACCTATTAGTATCGGTCAGCTGAGTACATTACTGCACTTACACCTCCGACCTATCAACCAGATGGTCTATCTGGGGTCTTACTCCTTTCGGATGGGAAATCT
>CALJEQ010000059.1 GCA_938074565.1 uncultured Alkaliphilus sp.
GTAGGGATGTTTAAAGGTTTTGGATGCACTTATAAAGGCTTCAAAACTTATCCTGTGATCTGTATGAACATCAGAGTGGTTATGGATGTATACTATGTCTGGCTTTATTTTCGCTAAGGCATAATCAAACTTTTCTACTAATTCTGAAAAAGGATATTCAGAAACCTTAGTAGTCTCTATATTGAATTTGATGACATCTTCAAATTCATAAGCTTTGGCTACCTGTTCCAATTCAAGAGCTCGTTTTTTAATTCTTTCTTTACCCCATTTATTTACATCTGAGGCTTGGGTTACAATAAGCCAAAATAGTTTATCACCTCTGGCTTTATGTTTCAGCAAAGTTCCACCGCAGCCTAAGGTTTCATCATCAGGATGAGGAGCAATAACTAAGACTTTGATCATATTATCTTCGCCGGTGAATAGAAAAGTTCAATGGGATCTTCATCCTTAAAAACAAACTTTTTAAAA
The DNA here is from genome assembly GCA_938074565.1 of uncultured Alkaliphilus sp. Classification (GTDB taxonomy): domain Bacteria; phylum Bacillota; class Clostridia; order Peptostreptococcales; family Natronincolaceae; genus Alkaliphilus. Next base: position 469 of record CALJEQ010000059.1, read on the forward strand.
TCTAATGTTTTTATAAGATCATATGCCCTTTTAGCACTGCAACCATCGCCATAAATATTTTTAATATCTTTTATTTTTTTTCTGAAGTCTTCTGATAGAGCTACATCAATACTTTGCAAAATTTCCTCTTTATTAATTCCGCTGAAAATTACATTTTCATTTGCTTTTCTCCCTCTTTGTCTATATCCAACATTAATAGCTGGAATCGGAATAGAGGCTGACTCTATGATACCCGAAGAGGAATTGCCAATGATAAATAGCGAATTTCTATAGATATTAACAAAAATTTTCCTAGGCAAGTTTTCAGCAAAAAAGAAATTCTCATCGCCTTTAAATTTTTCTATTACTGAAATTATTTTTCTGTTCCCCGGATCAATGTTTGGATAAATTACAAACGCACTAATTTTCCTCTCCTTCAATGAGGTTAAAATATTTTCAAAAATCAATCCCGATATTTCTCTCTCTTTAGGTATTGGATGAAATATGACTAAACAAAAATTATCCCATTTTCTTCTAATTTGAAGTTCCCTAAATATTTCCTCTTTTGTTAAATAGGGCTCATTTTTAAATTTGTCTAAGGCAACACTTCCTATAACAAATATTCTATGAGATGCTTCTCCCATCTTAATCAATCTATCTCTATGTTCCTCTGTAGAAACAAAGTGAACCGATGATAACTTAGATGTGGCATGTCTTACAGGATTATCTATGTGTGAGTCCTTAACATGATCACCGCCAAAGAAATGAATAGTGGGGATTTCCAAATATCCGCCAACTAAAGCTGCTACTATTACTTCTTCTCTATCACCAGCGTAAATCAACAAATCTGGTTGAAGCTTATCTACAATATCAATACAGTTTTGTAATAGAATTGCTGCAGATTTTATTCTTGCTGCTTTAGAGTCTGAATCTATTAATGTTTCTATTTTATAAAAAATTTTCATTCCATCATTTTCTATTTCTCTTACTGTATAACCAAAAGTTTTGCTTAGATGGGCTCCAGATACTATTAAACCAAATTCTATTTCTTTATCATTATTAAGTAAATGATAAACATCTTTCATTAGTTCATATTCTGATCTTATTGCTGTAAAGGCGACAATTTTCATAGTTACTCCACAGGAATCATATTATACACTTTTTGAAATTGCATTCCAGCATTTTTTGCAAATAATTTATCTAAATCTCTATCTCCAAAGTAAACGCTTTCCTGTGGTGATATATTTAGTTTTTCAATAGACTTAATCTTTGGTTTAGCTAAGTTTTCTGGATCATCGCCGGTAAATAGGACAAAGTCCTCTTTAAAAAACTTATCTAATCCTAAGATTGTAAATTTCCTGCGTTGTAATATAGGGTTGCCATCAGAGATTAAAAATAGCGTGTAATTTTTACTAAGTAATTCCAAAATGAACTGATTTCTGGCGGGTAGATTTAATTTTGGCTCAAAATTTCTGTATATTTCTAAGCACATTTCTACAAATTCCTCTTTGCTTACAAAATTCATCATTCTCTCTTTATAAAGGTCATAGGCTTCTTCAAAAATTTTATTATATGAACTCCCTTTTTCAAGCCATCTAATTAGCATAAATTCATTTATTATAAGATCCTTGAAAAAAAGATTGTGGATTTCTCTATAAACCTGAGCAATAAACTCAAATTCATCGTACAATGTACCATCTAAATCAAAACCCACATACCTAATAGTTGACCAATCAACTTTGTTGTAGTAATTAGCGATAATAGAAAGTATAGAATTATTATGCAAATACCTCATCGTAATATCTAAACATTCTTAATCCATATATAATAGGTTTTAGGTTTTCTTTTCGTATTTCTTTTCCTAAAACAATATTTTCAACTATAAGTTTTATCCAATTTTCAGTTGCTGCAAAACCAAGTGCCATGCCACCTGCTATTCTTGGATTTATTTCAATTAAGTATAATTTTTTTTCATCGGTTTCAATGAACTGAAAATTTATTGGACCAATAAATTTAATTTTTTTAGAAACTTCATGGACTACATTTTCAATATTTTCGTTTTTTACTGTCAAGCCTTTAATAGACTTACCATCTCTAATATCTAATCTTAGTCTTGGCACTATATAGATTGGATCACCATCTTTTGAAAACAACACATCTACAGTATATTCTTTTCCTGTTATAAACTCTTGAGAGATGTAATTGCGCATATCTATCGTTTCCATCGTTCTGTGGTCCTTTTTAAATATACCCTTACCTCCTCTACCATAGCGAGGTTTTATCAGATCAAAGGTAGGTTCTAAACTTGTCTTTGGAGTGGGTATATCATTTTTGATGAAAAATAAATAAGCTTTCCACTTATCACAAAAAGTTTCTATAACCTCTGGGTCAGAAATTACTATATTTATACCTAATTCTTTGAAATACTCTTTTCTTTTCGCCCACTCTAACAAAGTTTCGTCCAAAGATGGAATTACAATATCCACTTGTTTTTCAAGTAAGATCTCTTCCATTTTTTTCCATAAATCTGGATCATTTGATTTTGGAACCACTACGAAATCATCACAAAGGTATCTGGCATGGTTAAACTCATCTATATCAGACCCAATAACTATATGATTAACTTCCTTTATTGCCTTAATTAAGTACCCAGATACAAGACTACCCGAAGCTTCTATAAAAATTCTCATCTTTCCCTAATCCAAAATAACATAGGCTATGTTAGGGTCAAATTCAAATTTCCTAATTTTAAGGCGATTAAAGTTTCCAAAAAATTCTAAGGCAGCAATAGTTTCTCCTTTCCAAAATTCATTGTTTAATTCGTCAAACGCAATAATCCCACCTTTTGGTATCCTTTTTACAAAGTGTTCAAGGGCAACTTTAGTTGGCTCATAGAGATCAAAATCAAGAAATAGTAACGCTACTACTAAATGAGGATTCCTTTCTACATACTCTGGTATTGTCTTGCAAGCATCACCCACTATCAATTCTATTTTATTAAATTGGTTTAAAAAACGATTTTTATCAAATTCCTCTATGCATTCTTTAATTTCTTCTAAAATTATTTGTCCAGTATTAAAGCCACCTACTTTAAGCTTATCGTGGTATTGGGAGATAAGATCTTTATCACTCAAATTAGGGAAACCACTGAAGGTATCAAATCCTATAATTTTCCTATCAATAGCATATGGTTCTAAGTTAGCCGATAGTTTAGCCCAAGCCATAAGTCCCCCCCCATAATAGACACCACACTCAATGATAGAGCCTTTTATCCTTAAAATTCGTTTGAAAAGTTCATATCTTGCCAAAAACCTGGCAAGAGATTGTCTACGAACATATTTTTCAAAGTTATCCAATTTAATATTTATATCATACTTATATTTCTCAAATATATGCTTCATTGTGAATCCCCCTTTTCTAAAACGATATAATATCTTCCATGAAGAATGTTTGTTTCACAAAAAATATCTGCATATAAAATTTTTTCTCCATATTTAATTTTAAAGTTAGTATCTTTAATAAGATTCATTATTTTTGCAAACGAGAAAAAACTTTGAATTGTTCCCCTTTCATGAACTTCTGTAACTTCTATTTCGCCATCAAAAAAATCTATTCCCTGATGATCTTTAAACATTCGTATACTTTCAGCAGACATCAAGCTTAAGAAAAGATATCTTTTAGTTACCCTTTCTATTTCCTTGATTAATATTTTAGCTAAGTCAAAAAGGCATGCTATCCAAAACACTCTCAGCAATAGTAAAATCAAAAAATCATCATCAAAAGGGATTTTTAGTCCATCGTATACCTTAAAGAAATTGTCAAGATTAAAGCCTAAAAACCGAGCGAGTTCTAAGGCTTCTTTAATAGCATTTTCCGATATGTCTATACCATAACCCTCTATGCCAAATTCGTGAAGTAAAATTGTTGTTCTTCCTATACCACATCCAAAATCCAAGCCCCTTAATTTTTGAGTGGAGGGCAATAATTGCACAAATTCATTGGTTCCTATTCTTTTTTTTATAAATTTATTTATAAACTTTACAACCTCTTCTTTCGGATAATAAATAAAATTCTCTTTTCTCAAATAACTTAATTCCCAATGTTTCTTTCTCGTGTCGCTCATTG
>CALJEQ010000060.1 GCA_938074565.1 uncultured Alkaliphilus sp.
TAACACTTTGCCAAGAAAAATACTCCATTATCTTACTCCAGATGAATCATTCGAAGATCACTTAAGAGAGATTATATACGACTAAATATCCATAATATTACAGTTTAAAAATTAGTTCAATTTGCTATTGCAATTTAGGTATTTTAAAATTTTTTAAATTAACCCCTGAATTTTTTAACCACTCTACAACTTGCTCTTCGTATTCTTTTGGAGTAATTTTAATAGATTTTTCTGGATTCCAAAGGGAACTTCCATAAGGATTCATGCGTCATCTATCCTTCCTATCCTTAAGTTTATAATAATAGCTTTAGAATTTTTTAATCTCGTAATATACTCTTATAAATTCTACAAAATACACATTATCCCTTTATTTTCCTATATTAATCTACCAAAAACTACTTGAGTCCTAAACTAAATAAAGCAGCTACCTTCTCAGATAGATGCTCTCCACAAACCCATATCTCCCCAAAGAACCCTTTTTGAACCACTGCCCTATTTTACTTAGTATATTGTCCAAATACAAAAAAAACCTTAAATCTTGTAAGTACTCTATAAATGCTATATTTTATAACCTAAACATTATTTCGTCTACCTCACTTCTAAATTTTAATATTGTTTTATCATCGGTCTTAATCTTTTGGTCTAATAATTTTAAATATTCCCTACTTCTTTGCCAGTAATCTTTGCTTATTTCAAAACCTATGTATTTACGATTCAACAACTTAGCTGCTAGTGCAGTTGTGCCGCTTCCCATGAACGGATCCAAGATAACCTCTCCTTCATTACTCCATGATAGTATATGATCTCTAGCCAGTAATATAGGGAATTTAGCAGGATGTTGTCTCCTTACTATATTTTTATATTTCTCAGCATTGCCCACTGTATATTCCCAGATATTACTTCTAATCTTTTCACTAAAAACTTTACCTTCTTTATGTTGTGAAAAATATATATCGCTTTTATCATGGATATATGTATTTCCAGATCTTATCTTTCCTGCCTTCTTACATGATTGCATTATTAATCTCGTTGTTAAAGGTTTCCCTTTCGATAGAATAAACATATACTCAAAACATTGTTCATATCGCCTGTGATTCTTGGGAGGGGGATTCTGTTTTTTAAATATCATAGTATCATATAATATAAATCCAATTTTTTTAAATTTAATAATATGCTCAAATGTTGTTGCCGATTCATCTCCTCCCCTAGTTTCATCACCAGCTACCCAAACTGCTATACCTCCAGTCTTCATTACTCTATACAGCTCTCCTATTACTTCTTCTATTCTTAAGTCAAATCCGTTATAATCTCTCATTTCGTCATAGGGGGGTGACGTTACCACTAAGTCTATACTGTCATCGTTTAATTGCTTTAAGCCAACCTCACATCTTATCCAATAAATGTCATCTAACAATAAATCGTTCAATCTAGGTTCCTACTTTCCTCCTCCTCAATATAGTTAGCCTTTGTTTCTAAATTTGATGTGTTAATTAGTATAAAATATCCTTCTTCTTTTGATAATAATAAGAAATATATAACCGTTGGTGATGAATATGCATACTCACAAAGAGCTAAAAAATTTTATTAAAACTAATAAATTGATATCAACCATGGATCATCTAATTGCTTGTGATAAGCATGGTTGGACAGACTTGAGATTTACACAACTAGATACTAAACTAACTCCTGAAAGCAAGTATTTTTTAGCTATTAATATAGATAATGTACCTCATATACTATATTATGCTAATCTATTAGACTTACGACATGAAATAGATGAAAAAATGATTAAATCCTCTTTCATAAAGGGTTATGACCCAAAAAACAATCGAGTACATCTTCATTACGAAAAAGATGGCATATTTAGAATTGGTAACAAGAGAGGTATTGATACTTTTTATGTGCAATTTGAAAACTGTAGTTTAAAAGAACTAGCAAAACGTCATAATTATTCAAAGTATCTTGCACTTCTAGGATCAAAAGAAAAGCATATAGGCATCCAAACTCTATTATGTGAGCTTGGTGTTTCGTTAGGATTTACTGTTAAAATAGCACGAAACGATAAATCTAAAATTTTTAATCAAAATCCTCTCTTTGTAACGTCTAAGATGTTTTTGAATTTCTCTGATTTAGATCTACAAAATATTATAAAAAAACCTGCAAAAGAAGATATAGATTTAATCGATGTTTTGTTGTGCGATCCTAACAATCAAAGGATTGTTGCTGCTTTTGAAGTAGAATTAAGCCGTAATTACGCACAGTTATTTCAACGCTTTAGTTCTCTTATTCAAACAACAAATTATCCTATCCATTTAATAGCTGTAGGAGATGATTTTTATAATTTTAAAGCTAATTTTAACAGACCACTTTGGCAATACACATTTGCAAATTCTCAACTTAAATATTTGTGCCTAGATAGGCTGAGTGAAGTATTAACTTTAAATAAAGAGTGTTCTGATTTGGACGCTTCTATTGTTTTTAAAAAACTCATTAATGATAAGATGCTTCCAGTAACCTCCTTCATTTAATAATTATTATTTTTATACAGCCAATGTTCGTACAATAATGTAAATGTAATAGAGCTTAGAAAAGTAAACTCTTCTAAGCTCCTATTATTTTAAGATATTCTAAGGAGTTAATATTCATATCCCCCCACTCCCTAACAACCCCAATAATACTATATCCCCTCTACACCCTTGCAATCACAACCCTATCTTTCTTCTTTATATATTCTTACGCAACACTCAACACGCCTCGGAACGTTGGTAGTGCTGGATTACAAGGCTTATTTATCGAATAATTTCACACTTAGAAAATGGTATAATCACTTCTGGTTTCATATACGCAATAAATTCATTTAAGCCTTTTTTATAATAATAATATGACCAAACATTACTTAATGCTTTATCTATTAGCCAAGTCTTAATTTTTTCTTTAGTTTCGTAGTCTTCTTCGTATTCATATCTCTTAGAATAAAAATTGCAAAAAGCAAATTCATCTAGCGGGGCTTTGAATTTAATCACGTAATGCTTAGATTCCTCTATCCATTCATCTTCTATTCTTTCTCCACCTTTGAATAGTTCCTTAATATTATGTAAAAATTCTGGTCGTTTATGAACATTTCCTCCATAGTCCTTGTAATTTTGAACTGCAAAAAAACCATCTATTTGATGATCAAAATAGATTTTTCTAGCCAACGAGTTAAGTTTGTCTTTTTTGACCTCATATCCACTAATGTTGCTATCATACTTTATCTCATGTGCTTCAGATCTTACCCACATAATATTGTTAGAAATATCAAACTCAATATTATATTTTTTTAAATGTCTCTTTAACGGTGTATCCATTGTTAAAGCTTGTTGTAAGTTCATCAACCCAGTTTTCATAATCGACTCACACTCATCGTCATTCGAAGTTACATGAAGAACTACAGCTTCAATATTTTCTATAGTCAAGCTTTCTAAATCAATCGTATTTATTTCTATAAAGTCATCTACATAAATATCGTTCGGGTTTGATTTTATGAAATTATAAATTGTTTCAGAATCTATGTTTAGGAATTCCTCCAAAAATTTTATAGAACTCTCATAAGTAGTTATGTCAAAAATAACAGACATAATACGTCCCCCCTTTACTTTATTTATTCGAAGTCTAAAGCATATTTTTCTAATAATGTCTCTCTATCATGTAGTTTAATAAAATAATCTAAATTCTCCCTTAAATAATGAATATCTTCCGTTGTTAAGCTTATCTTTTTACTTTCTAGTGATTCTAAAATAATACTAAAAATAGCATCTAAACCTTTTCCTGTTATAACAGTAACTTCAGTTTCATTTGATATTTGCGTTATAGAGTAAATTAGGTCAGTAATAGAATTGCATTCTTCCAACTGCAATTTATACGCTATATAATTTACATTAACTTTAGCTACTTTACTTAAGCATCTTAATATAGAGTTGTATAGCCCTTTTAGAATATCTCTATCAATTGGATATTTAAAAGTAAAATGGCTAAGATAATGTAGTTGAAGTCGAGATACTATGTCATATAGATCCTTTATTGTATGTACTTGTCGTTTATCTAGGTAATGCACTCTATCAATATTTCCTCCGAAGACTTCAATATTGCTCTTTCTTTTTACCCCGAATAGATTCTTCCAAATTTCCCTACCTAATACCTTTGGGATAAGTTTATTAACAAACCAATCATAAGCTATTTCAGCATTCCAAGTATTACGTTCATTGATAATGCTATCGCCTTCATTCTCTAAGTCCTCTAAACACTCCCAAGTAATAAATACTTCACTAGAGGTTAGCTTTGGATATCTAACTATATTTTCCGAATGCTCAGCATAAAAAAATGCGTGAAACCCCTTATTATATTTAGGATGTTTTTTATTTGTATATATCTTTAAGTATGTAGAATTATTCCTATTATCAAACATATGCCACTGAGACTTACCTTTATCTGCATCATACATACTTGAAAACTCAAGTAATTTTCTCCAATAATCATAACTTAGAGAAATTAATTTATAATTATTTTTTCTCTTTGATAGATGATATTGATGTGTTTTCAAAACATCTTCTATTTTATATATAAACTTTATATACTTAGAAGCATAATTATCCACCACTTCACATAGTGATTCAATGTCTTCACTTGATAACTTTATTTTGTTATTCCCAAGGCGAATACTTGCTTCATTTAGATTTATAACATCATGCTCTTTTTTTAACCGTTTATATTCTATAAATCTTCTACTGCCATATTTAGGCTCAGTAAATAGCCCTTGGAACAATTGGGTTAATATTGTTTTGTTATCTAAAATAACCTTACAATTACTTACCTTATGTTCTCTAAAATAGATAATACATTGAGTTTCAGGATTATCATATCTTGGCATAATAGCTTCTAACTTCATTCTTACAGTATACTTCTTGTAGATTTGTTCCTTATTATTACTATACATTTCATCCTTTTTATAAAAATCTTCACTTTCATCACTTATAATACTATAAATTGTTTCTAATAATGATTCTCTATCATTTTCATCTTTCGTTTCGTTTAGTCCTGATTTTAACATTGCTAGATGCATATCAAAATTTCTTTTCTTACGTAATTGTTCTATTTTTTTCTCAATTGTAGATACATTTTTTCTTGCTTTGTCAAGATAATATCGTGGTGGATTTTCACTGGATACCTCATCACTCTTCTCTCTATTAATATGTCTATTTGTAGGAACAAGATTATAAAGACTATCTAACTCAAAGTTACTCTGAAGTCCACATTCTTCAATAATTTTATTAAACTTTTTTTTGTTATCTCTTAAACTTATAGGGATTATATGATCTATTTCCATATCACTGTATACTAAAGGTTCGTGGGTATAAAAACATTTATATTTATATACCTCTAACATTGCAAGTCTAATAATTTGATCACTCTTATTGACTTTATTCATAATAATGTTTCTCCTTTTTAATAAATATTTAATTATAGTATAAAAAAACTAAAAAGGTATCATGCAAAATTTCCCCATATAATACCTTTAATTATATCATTTTACATTTATATCCTCAATTTATTTCAATATCTCCTCAACCCTCATCCCACTTCTCAATACAAAAATAAAATGCCTTGGCGAGAAAACTTCTATATTCTCCACCAAAGCATTAAATATGTCATCATCAAATTCTTCTAGTAATTCATCCATACTATCCAATACTTCTATTATCTCATTTACCCTTTCCTTGTAGCCTTCTCCAACTTTATGCTCTCTTTCAATCTGTGCCTTGTCATTCCTTAACTCTTCTAACTCATTGGCAATCCTATTATTTTCTTCCATGTAAACTTCAATATCAATTTGTCCCTTGGTATTCAATTTGATAAGTCCCTTTAATTCTTCCTTTAGTGCTTCAATCCTACAGTCTATTTCCTGTACTTTGCTATCGTCTGTCCTTTTAGCCAGTACCTTCTCTATATTATCCATCAAGGCTTTGGTGAAGTTTTCTTTATTACTCTGCATCTCATTGAATATTTTTAAAAAGGAGTCCTTCAATAACTGGTCATCTACTGCCTTAGCATCACAGGTGTCTTTTCCTTCCTTTATATAGGTCTTACATTGCCATACTATTTTATTGGATTTATTATTGCTGTTCCACATCCGTCTCTTGAAGGTGTTTTTACAGTTGCCACAAACTATCTTGCTACTGAAGGCATATTTATTGGAGTATTTATTTCGATCCCCTGTAACATTTCCATTCATCAAAGCCCTTCGTTCCTTTTCATCCTGTACTCTTTGGAATATTTCTCTTGGTATGATGGCTTCATGATTATCTTCTATATAATATTGGTCAGCATAGTTTTTATTCTTCACCCTTTTATGACTTAGAAAATCTACTGTGATAGTTTTCTGTTGAAGTAAATCTCCACAGTATTTTTCATTGGTTAGGATGATGGTAATGGTACTATCCCACCACTTTTTATTCCCTGTAACCGTTGGAATATTGTCCTTCTCTAACCCTTTGGCTATGGAATGGTAACTCTTACCCTCTAGGTATTCTCGATATATTCTTATTACTATTTCAGCTTCCTTTTGATTGATAACTAGGTTCCCATTTTCATCTTTATCATATCCAAGGAATCTGTTGGTATTACAGAAAACCTTTCCATCCTTGAATCCCTTCACAATTCCCCACCTTGAGTTCTCGGATATACTCCTTGACTCCTCTTGGGCTAGGGAACTGAAAATTGTCATCATCAATTCCCCTGAAGCCTCCATTGTATTTATCCTTTCCTTTTCAAACTCTATGGCTACCCCTATCTCCTTAAGTTCTCTTGAGTATTTTAGTACATCTACTGTATTCCGACCAAATCGTGATATTGACTTGGTGAGGATTAAATCAATCTTACCAGCTTTGGCATCTTCAATCATTCGTTTAAATTCTGTTCTTTTCTTAGTGTTCGTTCCTGTAATCCCCTCATCGGCATAAACATCTACCATTTCCCAGTTGGGATTTTCGTTGATGAAACTGGTGTAGTGGCTGACTTGGGCTGTATAGCTTGAAGCCTGTTCTTCACTTTCCGTACTCACCCGACAATAGGCTGCTACCCTTTTCCTTTCATTCTGAGGCTTTCCTAAATAATTATGCTTGTTTACATTTGCTCTAATAACCTGTGCTTTTCCCATAGACAATCTCCTTTTTTAATATATTCTTTTGGTACAGACATGATATAAATGTATTGGACTTAAATCAAGTCTAATTGTTGGTATTTAGCCATTTGAAAGGTCTTTTTATTTTCATTGTCTATGGCAATAAACTCTTCCTCTGTTATTAAATTTTGATCCCTTAATCCTTTTAATATATTTAAACTTAGTAAGTATTGTACTGTTCTTTCCATGTAATCTAGCCCCTTTAATTTGATTGTTTTTTATTCGCCTAAAATAAATGTCTTAATTCCACATATCCTTCAACAATAGTTCCCGTTTGGTTACAGGTTGCTTTTAATAATAATTTCTGTGGTTGATGATCCCCTAGTCGTTCTATTTCACATTTATAATCATCAATAACTTTAAATCTGTACTTATTGAGTGGTACTCCATTTGCATCAAGAACAAAGCTGTAGGTATCATTTGTAGCTGCCAAAGTCCCATTGATGAATTTTTCTACTCCGACATATTTCTTACCATTTTTAATGGAGTAATCAATATAACTCTTACCACTACCATCAATATTGGATGCCCATAGTTTGTAGGTTACAATATCTTCCATAGCCTCAACTATTTCTATTGCTATACTGGTTCTAATAGTAGGCTTGTCCAGTAAATATGCTGATATTGTTACAGTACCAAGGGATATTCCATTGACCAGACCATTTTCAACTACTGCTATATTGCCATCAGAAGATTCCCAAACTACAGATTCAGTTGTATCTTCTATTCCATTCTTTCTTACCAATGCAGTAAATTCATAAGGTTTATTTAGTCCTACTTGCATGTTCATATCTTCAATAAAAATACTCCACTGGGCAATCTTATCTTGGTCGGCAATTTCATTTTTCTTGTCATCGTTTGTTCCGAATAGACATTTCTCACAATGTAGAATAATTAGTCCAAGCCTACTTTTATCTATTCCTACTACCTTCCATGCATTCTCAATCGAGATAAATCTCATGTCTAAGGCAATTTGATTAGAAATTAAATTCGAAGATAAAATAACCTGTAACTTCCCGTTTGCTAAGTTGACAGTTTTCCCTTCATCAATACCAAAACTCTGACCTTCAAGGATAGCATCAAACTCCTGAAGGACTTCATTAATAACCATTCTGATTCTATAATTGCACCTTCTCATTCTACCCCGATAAGTCCCAGCATCTTGATTGATTTCACTTGTAATAAGCCATTTATTATTTTGATATTCTATTAAATCCCCTGTATATATTTCAAAATCAGTCCGAAGGAATTTATCATAATAGAAGCTACTGTAATCCCTTGAATTAGATATAATTGCCCTTCGTATATTTCCGTTATGGAGTAGGTCTTCCCCCTTCTCCCTTAGTAGAAATTCTATGTAGTTACCAATCTTTTTCATAGACTCCACCTACCCACTAGATTTGTATAACAGTATTTCAAAATAGTCGCTCCATTTCTTAATGTCCATGATTTTATATAGACTTCCTTCTATCAACAGATACCCTTCATCGGTAATCAATGGCTCTATATCACAAAAGAGTCTATGAGATATTTCTATCTCTATATCATCTTCAAACTTCATTACCTTTTCATAAGGCTGTATATCTCCCTTGATTGTTTTCAGTTGGGTTAAATCCTTATCCAATACATTCATTTCCTTTTCATCGAACATTAATATCCACCCACCTTAATTTTAGGAAGGGGTAGAGCCAATCTAATATTCTCAGGTATACCAACTTCAAAATTGGCACTTCGTTCCCCTTCTCTTTTATTAGTCATTCCAATGTTGTTTCTGTTCTTATATAGATAGATTGCAAACTCTACAATCACCTCATTGTATTTCAAGGGTATTTCTGATACATTGCAATAGGCTAATATAATCTGCCTTGACCTATTAAGGTAATGATTAAGAATATTATCCTTTGAGGTATCCTCCACTGGGACACCCAACAGTTCCTTCATTAATGTTAAACTTTCCATTCTCCCACCTACTTTTTATTTGAATTTTTTGTTTTAGTAGTAGTTGCTTTAATATCCTTTTCCTCTTCTTCTTGCAGAATCTTATAATTTTCATCCTTGGATATTCTATTAATAACATCTTCACTTGTAATCTCCCATTTCAGTCCAGTTGTCTTATTTAAAAACCATGCCATTATAAGCCCTCCTTAAATTTAAAAGGGATGCACCCAAAGGCACACCCCCTACATTATTTATCCATACTTTTAGTTATTATGACTAAGCCTTATTAGCTGTAAGAACTGCCAAGCCTTCTGGTTTAATCACCTTACACCCATAAACTTGAAGTCCCTTAATAGCATCACTAAATTGGGATTCTGGTCTATAGGCTTCTACAGAATCAACTTGTCCTGCAAAGGAAATGGCTGAACGATGCCCTGCGATTATTTTATATTTTGTCCCAGTCACATTTGGTACATTGTTGGATTTATATACTGACATATTATCAATATTACCTACAAATCCAGTCCTCATCACATCCATCTCCTTAGTGAAGCGAGGGTCTTTCACCAATAGCCCATAGAACCAAGCAGGAACAACCACAAAGCGATTATCCTCTGGTACATCATTCTCGTCTAGGATAACTCCTAAATCTACTAGATAATCATAGGCATTATCCTTTGTTGGAATTATTGGAGTGGTATCATCACCAATGATATTCCCTGCTTTTACTTCTGTATAGAATCCTGCAATATGCTTGTCGGCTGTATTGGCTAACCCATAAGCAGCTTCTTTAATTCCAGCTTCAAGTAAATCCACATTGGTTTGAGCCTTATCAATGTCATCCACTTGGAAATTGAAATATTTAGCTTGGTCGATAACTAACGACTTTTGGTCACTGGTTAATTCCTCTGGTTTATTAATTCCTGCCACCTTATCATAGTTTCCAATGGTAACTGAGCCTACAGAGTTAATCTTCACCGTTGATCCTTGACCTTGGATTTCTCCTTCATAATCGTTGTTTACACAATTTCCATAAACTAAGCTTCTCTTGAATCCTTCATTTAATCTGGCACTCCATATTGTTGGTATAAAATTTTGTACTGACATATTATCACCCTTACCTTTCTAATTTTTATATTATTTATTTTTTAATAGTTCCTTCACACTGTCCCAATTTTTGTTGATTTCTTCTTGTGTCATACCTTTGATTGAGTCCAATGTAATGTTGTTCTTCTTGGTATCCTTTGGAGGGATATATCCTTCACCCTTTAATCGTTTTTCTACTTCCCTTTGAACAGAAGTACTAAAGACTTCCTCTAGTACAGATAGATTCTTAACTGTTGCTTCCTCATTTTCGGCAATAAAAAAATCCACCAAGTTTACAGGTAAATGCTTCTCTCCTGCTATCTTGATGGCTTTATTGATTAATACTTCCCTTTGTTTCTCCTGTTGCATTTTTAATACTTCTGTCTTTAACTTTTCCACTTCAATTTCCTTCTCATCCTTTTCTGGAAACCTTCTCCTCACCTCCTCATCAATCAATTTTTCTAGATGATTACCCTTCCAATCTTCCAACCCTTTAGATAGATGTTGTTCCTTAATAGTTTCAATATACCCTTTCCCTTCTGCATCATTTTCTAAATATCCCTTTATCACATCAACTGATAATGGATTCAACTGCTGTAGATATGCCCTCACCTCCTCAACCTCTTTGTTTTCATTGATGTAGCTTTTAATTTCTTCTAAATTCATAATTGATTCCTCCTGTATTTTTTTATAATATTTAACTGGATAATATGACCGTCATAAATGTCCATGTCACGCTTTAGAAACTCTAAAAATGTGCAAGTGGTATATTACTTCCAATCCTCCAATTATTAATTTTACACCCATTGATTTTACTATGTTGTATATAGGTCTAAATCGTGACATCTACCCTATCTACCTACTAATTTATATAATGAAATAAATCTATACAAAGCACCATAAATGCCTATGTCACGCTTTAAAAACTCCAAAAATGTGCAAGTGGTATATTACATCCAATCCTCCATTTTTTGATTCTACACCCATTGATTTTACTAGATTGCAGGTGTGTCTAAACCGTGACATCTACCCTATATTCCTACTTTTTTGTTTTCTTAATCTAGCCTTTTCTTTCTCGTTGTATTTCCTACAACCTTCACAATATCGTTGCCTATTGGAATTGGCTTCAATATGATCTCCACATCTTCTACAACGAATCTTAGGCTTAACATTTTTTAAATATGTAAATTCTTGATTCCCACTATGATACTCATGATACTCCCTCTCTAAATCAGCATCTAAAGAGAATACCCCTTTTTCCAAATAGCCACACCTAGTAATTGATTCATCCTCCATAAAAAATAGGCAAGTTTTATCTAACCCACAACAGTAATGATTAATATTACAGAACTGTCTATCATAGTTGGCACATTCTCCTTTCACTAATTTGATGATTTCCTTTTTTAATTGTTTATCCATTTAAATTTTCATTCCTTTCATTAATTTTATTTTGTTCTGTTTTAAATTTACTAACCTCAACTTTGGGATTCTCCACGAAGGGTAATAGAGTCAATAGGGTCTCTTGGGAACATACATTTTGAAGTTTAGTTATCACATCTGCCAAGCCCACTAAATCGGTTGGCAAATTTCTAGTAAACTTAATGGCTACATCCTTATAGTCATAATACTTACCTTCCTTTTTGGACAAAAAAATAAAAAGGTTCTTAAGCCTATGCCTAATGACCTTTTCCATGAATGCTTCCCTCATTGCTACCCTGTTTTCAAGGTTTAATAATTTATTCCTAATTGCCAATGAAGATGTATTACTTGCCCAATTTTCGTTGAAATTTACCTCATCCATCATGTCTTAGATTTTTCTTTCAATATTATCTAATTCATTTTTACGAAGGAGTCATTAATGTCCTTAGTGAGCCATTTCACCACTCCTCCTTTGGGGACTTGGATAATTCCCATACTCTTCATTTTTAATAAATCTGCTTCATCAATCTTAGCATTTTCTATTACAAGATATGCATTTCGATGATCGGCTATTTCATTACATAAATCTGAATTGATGGCATTGTAGGCATCGAATAGACTGATGGCATCTTGGAAACCACTCTTCCTTTCGCTATTGGCAGGGCAGACTATAACAGGTACTCTTTCAAATATATGATTATGACTACCTATCAGCTTTAGTTCCGTATCTCCACCCCTGTCCCCTTCACCAATTTCATAATGTATGATATTTGAAGCAGTATAGACATCAAGGTATCCCTTATCATCAAATTTCTTGGTGAATTTATTGATTGCTAATAGGACATTTCTCTCAGCAGTGCCATCTTCAAGTACATAACAATTCAATGGATTTAAAATATGACCACAGAACTCCCCATCAGAATTGATATAATTTAGTTCATAGCTTTCTCCGTATATTTCACTCTCCTTCCTAAGATTGATATTGTGTTCTTTGTCCCAATGACTTATATTTCGATCAATGGCATCAATTTCCTCATCGTTATCAGTCTTAGAAATAAAGTTAACAGGCTTACATAATAGATAGCCTGTCTCATTATCAACGAATTTTCGTGGGAAATTAAATACTAACTTCATATTACTTCGGCTATCCTGCATGGCATAGTTTTTGAGAATCCTATGCTTACCTTCATAGTAATCTTGGTAGATTTGCTTGGATAGTGCTGTCTTTTGAAGTTCCTTTAAACATTCTAATATTAGGTTTTCTGTTATTTCCAAAGTATCAGCTCCTTCTTTATTGCATAAAAAAAGAATGTCTATATTGCTATATTTCAAGCATATATTCCATTCCTCTATTAATACATTTTATATCGTGTTAAACAGACTCTACTATATAGGCAACATTGTAATGATGTAACCACCGACAATCAAACTTAAAATATTTGCGACAAAAACGTATGATATTGTAATGAACTTAGAATGTTCTTTTAGAAAAGTTAAAAATAAAAATACTTCAACAACAATTATAATTATTTCGGCAAATATTAAGGCAATAATCAAATAACTCATTATAGGAGAAAAGCCATTGATCCAAAGATTTAATGATCCTTGGGTAATCAAATTAATTACAAAAAAAGCTATCCATGTCCTTTTTTCTCTAAAGCTAAATTTCCATAGGACAACTCCCTCTATTATAAGCGTCAAGATGATACGCAATGAAACTAACAAGATAGACCTTGATAATGATTTCCCCAATGTTAATGTTTGTGCATGAAAATCTAATGTATATATATTATTATATGATTGTGGTGGTTTATCTAAGGTTATCTCATAATTAATATTTTCTGTACTGATGTTAAATGTATACTCCGGCACTCTTTGAATTTCACGAGAATAAAAAGTGTAGTACTTTTCAATTACCTTGTCTATTTTTCTAGCTTTTGTAAAAGTTTCCTCAAATCCAATACTTATCTCTAAATCATCGGGTGCATTAGGTACGATAATTAATATTGATGGTGGTTCAGCCGAATTTGCATAGTTAATAATCGGTATAGATATTGCTATAAGTATAGCTAGAAACACTCTAACAAGCATTTTATTCCCTTTGGACATATAATCCTCCTCCATAACTAAAATAGTAATCTCCTATCATAAAATTTAATCCTCTGTACCCCCTGTACCAATTGAACAGCACCATATAAACTATCAGGTGCATCATCATTCTTAGCAAACTTATTATAGTCCCTGACTTGATTGTTATAGGCTATATTTTCTCTATTGAACAATATAAACCCTTTTTTTATTTCAGGCTCCAGACTCAAAATTCTTTCATGCTTATTCCCCTTACTCTGTACTTCTTCAACTGGTATGTATATTCTATTCTCCCATAGCTGCTCTTCAAACTTCTGCTTCATATAGGATTGAGCCTGTGTTCCCTCGAAGCCTATTTTCTCAACTTCAAATATTCTCAACTTTTCAATAACCTCTTTGAATAGATCATCTGGTAGAAATTTATATATATTCCCATCAACCACATACATTTGATTGGTTTTTCTATGCTTCCCTAAAATAGTAATGGCTGAATAATCATTCCTTTTACCAACCTTAATGGCAGGGTCAATATACATCACTAATTCCAACTCTTCAAAGTGTGGTAGCTTGTCCCAATAAGATATATTCTGAAATATGTATTCATCGCTACTTCTTGGATCATTCTGCATTTCTTTATGGAAGGATTTATCTCCCATCGACTGCTTCTTACACATGAGGTAATAATAATCTAGGTATTCTCCCCACAGAATTTCAGTCTTCTCCAGCATTTCCTCTTTATGGGCATGAAAAAAGGACTTAGCAGAATTAATCCTATCTAAATCCTTCAAGTCATTATATATTTTCTCCCATTCACTCCAAAGGTCATCTCGATTAGACCAGTTGATAATGGCAGATTTCTTAATGCTCCTTACTCCTGGTATTCTTCCTTTTAATAAATCTGACATTAAATCTTCTTCATGAAGGATTGTACCAACTACTAATATATTAGTATCTCTAGTACCGATAGGAATAATTACATCCCTAAAGGTTGATTTAACCTGTTCTCTTTTGGACTCACTTTTCGCTGTATCATCTTTAAGGAGGTCATCCAATAATACTAGGGTAGGTCTGTGTTGCTTATAGTGGACACCTCTCAACGATCCGTCTATACCTCTAATCATTATACAAGAATCCAAGCCACCTCTACTTTTAATAAATATTTCATTGTTATTCCAACGACTCCCCTTCTCAATTCCAAAGTCTTCTATTAATAGATGGTTATTTTCCAACTCATCCTTTATCATATCCAAGAAGGGTAAAGCAATCTGTTCTGTAGCTGATATGATTAATGTAAATTGAGACTTGTTATATAAGGTAGAATATAGGGGAAATAGAAATGAGTTAATTGTACTTTTCCCATGTTCTCTTGGGAGTCCGAAGGCTTCAATCAACCCTTGATTATTTAACATATATTTTAATTCAGCGAATAGTTCCCTATGAAATTTTCCAAATTGACGATCAAAGTATTTGGGGAAATAACATAGAGCAAAGAATTCTATATCCATTTCACCTAATAATTTACGGAGTTCTGAAAATGTAAAGGTTTTAATAAGTTCCTTTATTTTAGTTGGTGAGAAATACTTCTCCATATATTGTTTTAATAATTGGTTCTGTCTTTCTTGTTCTATCAATCTATCACCCCTTAAAGTTTCATCCTAAAAACTACTGTAAAAATTTCCACAGTACCCACTACCAACCCTTATAGGCACAATAGAAGCACCCCTCCCCTTGGAAGAGTGCATAAAAAAAGGAATGGTATCTACCACTCCAAGCCTTCTAATGCTACAATTTTATCTTGTTCAGTTGTTAAAGTATATATATTTGTGGTTTGTATATTGTCATGCCCCAATATCTGTTGGATGGTGGTTAAGGGCTTCCCTTCCTTGACCAATTTATATCCCAAGGTATGCCTTAGCTGATGGGGACTAACCTCAATCCCTACTCTATCTCCATATTTCTTCAATATTAAGTTGATGGCATTCCTGTTTAACCTTCCCCTTTGTCCAATTAAAAGGTGGCAATCTTCCGTTTTCCTTCTAACTTCTAGATATTCTGATATAGCTTTTCTTGTATCCTTATTAAGTGGAATTGTTCTAAATGCATTCCCTTTTCCAATAACCTCTACTTTCCCCTTCCTATCAGATATTTCTATATCATCCAGCTTCAAATCCACCAACTCGCTTACCCTTATGCCTGTGCCTATCAGTATTTCTATAATGGCTATATGCATCAAGTCCCCTGTTCGGTGGATTTCAGCCCTTATCTTCCTTAGTTCCCTATCCTCAAGCCCTTTATATTCCTTGATTTCCTTATTCTTTATTGGCTTGATGCTTAGTTCCTTCTCTATTATCCTTTCCCTGTAGAGCCATCCTAAGAATCCGTTGATCCCTGCTATCTTTCTATTGATAGTTATGATAGAATCCGAGCCATTTTGCAGGTGTTTCTTATATTCCACCAAGTCCAACTCTATCACTCTATCTAAGCCATAATCAATTCTTCTATTGTACCATTCTATAAACCCTTTCGCATCCCTTATATAGCAAGAAACCGTATTATCGCTTTTATCTTGTCCTCTTAAGTAGTCCTCAAACCCATTGATATAAGCCATTTTCAAGCACCTCCGTTGGTATTTTGTGAGTACATCATATCTCTGAAGGTGCTTAGAGTCAAGACAATAACCTAATCCATAACACTCATTATGGACTCAAATTGGGCTTTTTTAAGCTAGTATTTTGAACTATTTGGGCATTTATATCCTTAAAAACTGAGGACATAATATTTTATGGATTAACTATTCTTCTTTATCTTCCCATTCATCTTGGGGAGCTTCTTCATCAACTTCTGTATATTCAGCCTCAATCATATCCTCTTGGATCATCTCTAGGAACAACTTCTTCCTCGCTTCTTCATTTTCTTTGGTATCAAATATAACTTCCTTCTTATCCGACCACTCCTCTGGTAGCCTATTTCTTAGGAAGAAGGATATAGCTTGGGCAGAAGGTGGTTGATGGCGTTTGATTTTCTCAATCTTAGTACGTTTCTTACCATTTTTATCTTCTTCAACTGTAGTTTTCAATTCCTCGTAGTCATAGCCAGTGCATAGCTTCATTAATGATCTTTCTACCTCGTTGCATATCACGTTCCTGCCCAATGTAACCAATTCAGACAATGTTTCATGCTCTTTGCAATAGCGATACCATGTATCAGGTGATATATCCAACTTCTTACAAATATCCCTAACTGTATCTCCTGAAATTACCCAATCTTTTATGTCAGACAATCTAGGCAAAATCTCCGAGTCATATCTCGTTGTTTTATTAGGAATCCCTTTTCTACTTCCTCCCATAATTACACCTCCTCCCAAACGTAAAAAAGAGCCTTGTTATCGGCTCAAATATATTCATTAAAATTTAAACATTATCCAAGAATATTTCTCCTCCAACCATTGTTAATATCCTCAGTCCATCCTTTACTCCATTATGATACATTTCTTGTTCTATCAGTGCCACCTGTAATGTAGATAGTTCATTGTAATTAATAAAAAGTTCTTTTTCCTTTTCACCAATATTTGAAACTAACATTTCCTCTACTTCATTTACTCTTTTTTCCAACTCCCTAAACTTTTCATTTTTCTTTAAATCCTTCCATTGTCCTCTGTCCTTGAAATAATAAAATTGTTAATTCTTTCGGTTAAAATATCCATTACAATCTCCCCCCTTTTTTATTGGTGATTGTATGATAACTCTAACTGAGGGTAAAGTACAGTTATTTTTTATATATTTTCGTTGAAATTTCAATAATTATATGTGTTTTTATGGACATAAAAATATCGCCCCATTATGTAACTAGGAGCGATATATAAATTACAGTTTTTTATATATCCCATTCAGATTTAGCAGGTTTCCCACTTCTGAAGACTGAGTTCCCATCCAAATTTTCCAATAATATCTTCCTTACCTGTTTGTATTCATCCCCTATCATCCCTTGTCTAAGTAGCCACACTCTAAAAGTATATTTTGGATTATCCGTTGGCTTGGATTTATATGAAGCACATTTGAGATTCTTGGCAGTCTGATTAATCATGGTTACTACCAGTAGGATGTATACCTTTAATTTTTCAGCATCGCCTTCTCCTTCTATAAATCTAAAGGTTATGGTATTATCCTCAAAGTTGAAGATGATTCCTTGGCATCCACTATTACCAATGTTATTTATAGTGGCTTTAAAATCCTCCAAGGTTTCAACCTTATTCTCGTTTATACCGATAACAAAATTCTCTTGTATAATATCATCTTCCAATCCTAAAGCCTTCTTGATTAAGTCTTGTTTGCTATAGATCATATTCACTAGATTTCTAAGGGTAGCCCCTGTGTGGTCTGTCATTGGGATTGCTATTTCTAAGGTTGGGGTTTCTGTTAATTCTATTTTTTCTTCTTCAACACTCCCCTTTATCAACCTATCTAACTCTATTTCCTTTCCCTCTTGAGTTATAATCCTTCCTTCTCGGTCAATGGTATAGGTATCACCTTCCGTTTCAATCTGATATGCAAAACTCGGTGCTCCCATGTACTTTGCCTTGATTCCGAAATGTTCCTCTAACACTTTTACTATTTCTTTTCTATCCATATTAAAATCCCTCCATTAATGTTTTTGGTAGTGTACACATTACCGTACTATCCACCTACATTCAAGTTATTTTAATACTTTGGAGGAATTTTTTTATATTACTGTTGTGGCTTTTCTACTTCTGCATAAGGTATCTTCTCGCCATCCCTAATCAAATATACACCATCATCAGAGCCAACTTTATCAATGAATCTTTTAACAATTACATCAACATACTTGGGGTCTAACTCCATCATCCTACAATGACGATCAGTTTCTTCACAAGCAATAAGGGTTGTTCCTGATCCACCAAATAAATCTAAAACTACATCCTTCATATTTGAGGAGTTCTTGATTGCTCGGACTACTAATTCCATGCTCTTTTGCGTTGGATGAAGTTCTGACTTTTTGGGTCTCTTTATTTCCCACACATTATTTTGGGTTCTATCCCTCAATGGATGTAAACGTGAAGCACTTCCTTCCCACCCATAAAAAATTTCTTCCATACGTTGATGATAATCGGCTCTTGATAATACAGCAGTATCCTTTACCCAAACTATAGTAGTTGACCAATGATACCCTTCATCTTCTAGTATATTTTTCATATTTCCAAACTCCTTAGCCGACATACAAATGTATAACATACACCCACCCAACAAATATGGATGCATTGCTCTGAAGGTAGACCTCATGAAAACTTTAAAATCTTCTTCACTCATATTGTCATTCATAATACTCCGTTTCTTATATAAGGGATGTTCAACCTTACCATATGCTACGTTATACGGCAAATCTTCAAATACCATATGGGCTTTATCTTCCCCCATCAACTTTCCAACATCTGCTTCACTGGTGGAATCTCCACAGACCAATCTATGCTTACCTAATATCCATATATCTCCTAACTTTGATACTGGCTCTTGAGGTAACTCAATATCAAAGTCATCATCAGGATTATCTCCTTCAATATTGTCCTTCAATGTATCCAATAATTTCTCAGCTTCCGTTAGATCAAATCCAGTTAGGCTTAAATCATAGTCTGCCATTTTTAACTCTTCCATTTCCTGTGCCAATAACTCAAAGTTCCATTCTGCATATTCAGAAGTTTTATTATCGGCAATTCTGAAAGCTTTCACCTGTTCATGGGTTAGGTCATCTGCCATAATAGTTGGAACTTCTTTCAATCCTAACTTCTTAGCAGCCAATAATCGAGTATGCCCTGCAATTATTTCATTATTACCATCAATAATGATAGGAACTTTAAATCCAAATTCCTTGATACTACTGGCAACCTTATCTATTGCCTTTTCATTATGTCTAGCATTATTTGTATATGGTATTAATTCTTCTATATTCATTAATTTTATTTCCAATCCAATTCACGCTCCTTTTTATTAATGTTTTGATTATGTATGCTGTAAGGTAAATTAAATAAACAGCATTTAGCCCTTTGCCAAAGTTAAAGGCTTCTTCCATTATGAATTTAATAAACTCCTTCATTGTAATCCCTCCTTATGGCATAAAAATAGAGCCTACTCATTGAATTGAATAGACTCTTATTTTAAATTTTAAATTTTGATGTTTTAGATAGTAATTCAACTAGCTAACTGAGTAATCATAAATTGAAAATTTTAAAGTTTAATTTGAAAAGCATAAAACCTTAAAGTCAAAAGATCCCCCCTTAGATTGTACTTTTCAAGTCCAATCTTCCCCCTAAGGGGGAAATTATTTGCTATCTATCCTTTTTAGTAATACATTCTAAATCTAAACTTTACATTGACTTTATTTAGATACATATAGTATATTTGTGAATAAGGGACATTTTTGGTGTCAAGCTATATAAAGAGCTTCACATCAATTTTGTCCCTTATTGTTTTTTGTCATGGATTTTTTCTATTAGCCAGTATCTTTCTCCATTGCTTTTTTTAGGCAGGATTTTATACGGCAAATCTAACATTTTAAGCCCTTCGTTTAATTTTGAATAACTCCTTTGTTGCCTACCGTTAACCCTTACATTTATATTATTAATTATTTCGTCTTGATCTTCTTTGTTAAACTTTTTACCAATACTATTTTCTAAATACCCCAATAAATTTTCTTTTTTATAGTCTTCTTCAATTAATCTATAGTTAAAGTACCCTTCGCTATCGATAAATCCAAATAACGATGCCAAGTATTTGCAATAACCAAATTTTTTATAAAAAAGCATTGTATCAATATTAGCACAATCTAAACGTGTCTTAAAGTACATTAACTCATTAACTTTATGGGTACTTTTATCATCCTACTCTACTTCTTCAGCATAAATGATATTACTGTAGTCATTTTGCCTTGGAAATTTATCTAAATATTCTTTTACAGTATGATTTCGCAAGTAATCAGCCTTTTCCATCTTTAACTTTAACTGCGACTTAATCCCACCTAGTCGTTGATTAGTAATAGTTTTAATATATAGGTAAATTTTATCGTTTAAACTTTCTATTCTTTTCCTTCCTATACATTGGATTAGAACTCCAGTATCCCTAACATCACATACAACGTGTTTTAGTTCTTCTTCTTTTATATTCACCCCTGAATCCATACAAGTGGTAGTTATTAATATTAATTCCTCAAATTTTTCCTTTTGAAGCATATTATCTATTTTATCTTTATTAACGTATTTATAATGCTTGTCGGATTTTCCACAATTAAATAGGCAATGCTCTTTATATTTTTCATATAGTTTATATGCTTTAGTAGCAGATTGTATAAAAAACATTGATTTATGGTTTCTTTCGATAGCTTCTTTAATAAACGCCTCTATTGTTTCATCTTTGTTGAAGAATGTTAATTGTTTTATAAAACTATATGTTATGGGGATCTCATAATCAATTGTAGGGATTTTCCTTACATTATTGATATAGCGTTTCATATAATCTCCAGTGGCACTCATAAAAATTCTTGTTTTATCCCCTTGCTGGAGTATTATATTTAATGAAATATCTGTTTTTATATTGAAAGCAGCATCGGATAGAAAGTAATGGAATTCATCACAGACTATATATTCATATTTTGAAAAATCAAAAGTCTTCTTATTAATATATAAGCTTTCAATTTTCTGGTAAGTCATTATCTCTACTACATCTGTTTTTCGGTATGCTTCTATTTCTTTTTGGAACTGATCTACGCAATTTACTCGATGTATTAAAAACAATATTTTTTTATGATTACTCTTAGCAAATGCATAAAGGTTATTTTTAATAAAGTGGCTTTTCCCCATCCCTGTACCTGCTTTAATGGTTATAACATCACCAGTATTCCATTTTCTAATTTCATCTGTTGTGACTATTTCACTAACCCTTATGGGCTTACTTGTTAATTTTGTCTCCAATTATGTCCCCCTACCCATCCTAAACTACTAACGTATTATGATTCTTATAATTTTCCATAGCTTGTCTGAGCTGAGGTGAATCCTTAAATATATAAATATTACGATCTGGATTTTTCAAATCTACTTTCTCGTCAATTTTATGAAACCGATTAAACATAAGCCACCCTGCCAGCCTTTCTGACAAAATTACAATTGTTCCATTTTTCATATTGTCAATGACCTCCTTGTTATTTTTTCTTATACTTCACAAAAATGGGTGTGGAACATCTAGTATTAGGGATACTAGCAAACTTGTTTGCGTGTAGCCCTTATGCTAGACTTGCCCACTGTACAATTTAATCCATTAACCTACACTAATACTCTTTAGGATTAATCCAATACTTTTATCGGAAACTTTACCCTTTAATACATTAGCCACTGTCAACTGTCTACAATTAAATAGGCTATTTTCCCCATATTGGATATACTTAGCTTCCGAAAATATCTTTGCATATTCTATGTCTTCATTTACTAATATAATTTCATTTCCATTTACTGTAATATCAAATATAATATCTACTTCACTATTTTTAATTAAATCTATAACTGCCATATTTAATGGCTTACATCTAAATTTATCTGATAATATTTCGATAACTTTTAATCGCTTCTTTTCTTCTAAATGTAGCATCTTTACTATATTGCTATTATCCACCTTTTGAAGGGCTACCTTTTTATAATTTTCATAGAGATAGTGGATATCCCCTTGGGGATCTTTAATAAAACCATATCTATCATTTTGTAGGGTATCATTCATATATTGAAATACTGGAAAGAATAAGTTAATAATAAAATCTTCTGTACAAGGTTTTAAGTTGGCTATCGCATTACTAATGGTTGCTAGGTCATATTCATTAAATAGCTTGTCGGCTTCTAATATATACCTTCCATCAATTGCCTTGAACTGGTCATACTTTTCACTTTTATATTTCTTTATATCATTATAATGGGCATCTTCTTCCCACTGGCTCCAGTATTGACCTTCTATCATTTCATCTCTATATTTGTTAGCTTTTCTTATTTTCTTCTGACATTCTTGATCAGCCTTTTCCCGCTCTTCTGTATAACTTTTATATAGTTGTGATACCTTTTCTAGACACTCACCATAACTTTCCTTATGGAAGTCTCCATTGATTAACTTCTGTTGTATTAGTTCAACTCGGTTGTCCAATTTTTTAACAACATCTTCTATTTCATCCAGTAAATACTTCTTAATATTTCCAGCAACTTTGTCTAGCAGTCCCCCTGTATAGGAATACTGGCTACCATTTACATCTTCTTTATTTTCTTTATATTGTAGAAAAGCAGCCTTTCTAGGATATTTGTTATTAATGATCTGCATATCTTCTGGTGAGGGGAAATATAGGGTTTTGGGTGCATCTATAGCTACCATTGCATTATATAATACAATATAGACATCCTTCTCATTTCCATAGAACCGTTGTTTTATATGCTCCCTATGTTCTTCTGAAGCATCTAAAATATTGATCCAACCTCCACTTTCTAACTTTTCTTTTATATACTGCTTCTTAGCCTTTTTATATTCCTCTGATCCTTTCTCATAAACGGTTTCAAATTCAATCATAGAGTAGGAAATGAACTTTTTATTTACCCTATCGTAGTAGTCTAGGGTTTCTTGACTATTTGAATTGATACTGGCGGATTTTAATGCTATTTTTCCTATTAGATTTCCTGCTGCTCTGTAGGTGGCGATGAAACGGTTCTCAGTATTATATAACATCATCTCTTTTCTACCATCATCCGAGTTAATAAAGTATTTAGCATCTCTTGGAGTAACTACTGCTTTTCTAATGATTTCATTATCTATAACAGTACAGGAATCCCCATCTGCATCTGCCGAACTCATAAGGGCTAATATATCACTCTTTTGATTAAAGTATATTAATTCTCGGCAGGGTGATAACCATTTATCTAGCATCTCATTTCTTGTAAATTTTACATTATGAATCTCGCTATAGGCACATAAGGGGTTACGGGCTATTGTCCTTATATCTCCATTTTGACAATCGGCACTATAGAACTCTCCTTCTGCTAATCCTTCTTCACCTTGATCCCTATGTATGGCAAAGTTCATGTAGGAAATAGGGTCAATTGCTATATATTGATAGTTTGCTTTTGCAGTAATCTTACCACAGCAAAGTTCACGACATTTTTTCTCTATTAATTTTGCCAAGCTATTACGGACAAATTTTAGTTTTACAAAATCTTCACTTATATTTAACAGTTCCTCTACCTTGGTGGCTACATTTTTAGATGATTCCATTACATTTTCTTCTTGGACTTCTTCATTCTCTTCATCTTTTTCATGGTTGTTTACTTTGATAATGTTTTTAAAGAATAGCCTAATGGCATCTATATCTATCTTCCATTGATTGTTTTCATCTTTTACATAGGCTTTAAGGATTTTCCGATATGCCTTTACATCTTCACGAATCAACTCTATATAATCATTGTAGGACAATGCTAGAGCTGTTAATATTTGATAGTTTAATCGTCTATAATCTGAAATTTCATCGTCTGGCTTATTAATTTTAGTTACATATAATTTATTAACAATACATTTATACTTTTCATCTACTTTTACTAACCCCTTTTTATACTCATCCATACCTGTAAAGTATTTGGCTAATTTCACCATACTTTCATTTAGTAATATGGTTTTATTAGTTACTGGTTGCCAATCATTCCAACGATCAAGCAACTGGAACTGCCCATCTTTTATCCTGCAATAGTCGGTCTTTCCTGTATAAACCTTTCTTAAATATCCAATGATATCAAATTTAGTAATCATTCCTTTTATGGCAATTCCATAACCTCTTATAATAGCAAACTCTACTGGATGATTTACCTTGAGGGACTTTCTAATCTGTTCAAACACCTGTGGAGTTCCTATTCCTCCCCCATCGAAGATATCAATTTCTTTATCATGGTGATAATCTACTAGACTATAATCTACAATGCTTTTTTCATTGCCATCTTTATCCACAACCTTCTCTATAAATTTTTCTACAGTTTTGTAGTCTTTAATTATCCTATAGGTAGCCTGTGGCAGAACAATAATATTAGGCATATCCCCTGCCATAAAACTACTACTGGTTGCTAGGGAAATTCTGCTGAGGATATCTTTATTGATACAGATTTTCTCTTCTTTATCTTCAATCTCCTTAAACTTGCCTAGAGATATTAGGTTCTCAAACTCATCTATGAAGGGTTTGAAATCCTCCCTCACAAATAGAGTCTCACATATCCCGTTTTTTTCTTGCTTCATCCCATTAGTCGTAGCAAACCAACCATAATATTTTTGTTCTTGAAATTCCAATCCTTCAAACCATTCTTTATGAGCCTTCTCCTCCGAATGTGGTAGCATTACTTTAATTATCTCAAGAATCAACTCTTGATCTTTTAGTTCTTCCTTTTTATAGCATTCTATAGCACCAGTTAAAAAGCTTTCTGTAATGGTGGTTTCATTTGTTTTTAGGTCAGAAGATACTATAACACCATCTTTAATATGACTTCTGCCGAATGAGTATATTTTGTACCCCTTTAGTTTCATTGTTTTGAACTCCCTCCCACAATATGATTAATACATAATAAAATTAAAAAATATATTGACACTTCATAGGAATGTTTGATATTATAATAGAGTAGTTAAACTACATGGATACTCTATTATAGGGTATTAGAGACAACAAAAGAGACAGGTGTTGGTAGACACCCATCGGACAAAAAAATACAATGCAAAGCAGAACTGCTGTTAGACAGTTCTTTTTTTATGCAGTTTTTTGACTTTATTTTAAGGATACCATATATGGCTGTAGAGGGGAATAGGATGTGTATGGAAATTTTTAATTGATGGAAATTCCAGTAACAAAAATGGATAATGGATTATGGGCATAAAAAACCTCCAAGGTAGGTTTGTAATTTGATTACGGTGGCTATATTTTGGAGGTATTATGTTAGATGTGGGTATGTTTATAAAAGATGGGAATCCAGTCTGCCCTAGTCATCAGCTACCTCTTTATTTGTCAAACAGATCACTCCTCAGAAGTTTTATTATCTGTATTTTAGCAAAAACTCCTAACGGAGGCTCGGCAGAGATTCTTTGACGCTTACGGTAAACCTAACTTCTACTGGATTTATTGTATCAATATTGCGTTTCTTTCTATATGTCAATTCTTTGACAAATATACTACAATTTCATAACTATACATCTATCCCTGTAAGTCTAGCTATTTGTCTTATGGATAGCCCTCTGTTTTTTAGTTCTATTAAATGCCTTCTAGTTGCCAAATAGATTTTCCGTTTCTAATATTATATCCTTGAATGCAACAATATCTTCACTTAAAAAAGCTCTTTTATTTTCAGAATTACCTATATCAATAACATTTGCTTTCCCCATAAAATAGTTTGAATTAATAGCAGCGATATCTCTATTACCACCTTTAATATCTGCAATGGAAATGAACATTTGTGTATCTGATGGCTTATTAGAATTAAGAAACTTTAGAATCATTTCCTCAGAATTTTGGTCTAAATCTTCATTAAATATTGAATCAATCATAAATGGGAATCTATGAATTCTAGGACTACTTTTTATGATTTTATTAAAAGCAAAATTATGTGCTAAAACAGACAAATGAAGTTCTGTCCCTTGATAACTAAATGATGTTATTTGGTAGATTCCATGCCCATCATTTAACATGTTTATATTTAGTTTGAAGTCTTCTAAATACTTTCTGAAATAAGACATAAACTGTTTGCTTTTGTATGTCCTATCTTTTTGAAGTTGCTCTTCAGATTTTAATCCTTTAAGTTTTTCCATCAAACTGATTTTCTTACTAACCAAAATAGAAATTCTATCACTTATTTTTCTTTCAAGCTTTATATCAGATTTAACATCAATTAATGTTTCAAATGTTAAATCCATATCGTGTAGTTTATCTAAAATTTCGTTCTTTTTTCTTAATTCATCTTTTAGGTTATTAAGTTTCTTAGTAAGCCCATTAATTTCAGAACTGTGTTTTTTAAGCTCCTTTGAACAGATTTTTTTTTCACTCTCTAAATCGTTTTTTTGCTGATAATGAACATATGTACTTTCTAAAGAATTAATTTTTGCACTTCCACAAACGGTGCAAATAGTATGATTCTCTTTATTATATTTGTCAAAATTAGATATTGATTTGTTTAATACATTTTTTCTATTATTCATCAGAAATAAATAATTTGATTTATCAACCAATTCTTTTTCATGTTTTGATATTTGTTCATCAAGCTCTCTTAGTTCTTTCAATGGTTCATCTGACTTTATTTTCAGCCTGTCCTCTACTTCTTTTGCTATTTTCATCTCATGACTATTCTTTTGCTTATCTAAGAAAGCTATTTCATTTTTTATGTAAGATATTTCATCTTTTATTTTATAGAATTCTTCCTTATCGATCTCATTTGTTATACCTAAGTAGTAATCAAGATAACTTTCTTTAAACTCCTTATAAAATTCAAGATTGCTAAATGATTTTCTTAAATATACCCATCCTGTAGATTGAGAAATATAATATGGTAAAAACATAACTTCAATTGGTGATGATACCAGCTTTGTATTAGACATTAGTTTTAAATTATAATTAAATAATTCCGCATAAAATTCTTTAAGTTTTATGTGATCAGCTGTGTTATCAGAACCAACAGCATATAAATTAATTAGCCTATAACCATCTTCATAAACTGTTATTATTTCATCATCTCTTACAATAACTAAATTTCTTTCATGATTATCATTTTTTATAGAAATATCCAATCTACTTATTACCTCTTCATCTAAAATCTCTTTTAAGTTTTTATTGCAATCATTTATTCCAAATGTATATAATATCATTTGAAAAAAAGTACTCTTACCAGAAGTATTCCTACCATGAATTATTGTTAGTCCATCTTTAATTTCTCTATAAAAGCACTTACTTGTATTAGTCGAATAGACAAATAATTTATTAATTCTTAAAATCATCTATTCCTCCTCCTTTATAACAAAGTACGCAGCTGTTAAAATAGCCTTAAGTTGCAAATTCTCAATCCTCGAATTATGCTTCTTTTCATACAATCTTAGCAATTGTTCAATACATTCTATATCTTTGCTCTTTGTATAAACAGCATCACTATTCTCTTTTACAAAGCAATAAACATTGTTTACCATTGACTGAGTTGGATCCTTTAATCTATCAATAGTATTATTGAACTCAATTATAAACTTTTTCTGTTCTCTTACATTAATATCTAGTACTTCCGATATAGCATCACCCTTATTTCTAATCCATTCGTATGCAATAGATTTTGTTGTTATCAAATTTATAGCATTCTCAATACTTACAGAATCAACGATTTTGCTATTATCATAAAAGTCAATTATCCCACCTTGATTAAATGTAAGCTCTGAATCTCTAAATAGTCTCATTAAAGTATCGAATGCTGCACTTGAGTCTTTAATTTCATCACCAAATAATTCAGTAATAATACCGATTAAGGTTGCTCTTTGTAACTTTGCAGTTTTATTCAGGTCAATATATTTAAAAAATATGTTATCTCTCTGGTTGCAATAAGCAAAATTTTCCTTACAATCACTTAATTTGTGTTTAATAATATCTTTTTCAATACGATTTTTTATACTTTCTTGTAACCCAGCATACCCAATGTAATTATTGCTACTTTTTATAGTTAATTTTTCTTTTTTTTTGGAATTCCCGTTATAAAATTCTATTTTATCATTTGTTAAAAATGTGGAGTACGACTCCACGCTTTCCCTACTAGTACTATCTACTTTATTGATATTATCCCTGACTGATTTAAACATCTTAATTAGCATCACAATAAATTCATCCGACATAGTCCAAGCTACTTCGGATTTTTTTGCTTGAAAATTTCTTATTTTCACAATTTTGTTTTCCTTCATTTCGCACAGAACAAAATCATCTGAATGTTCAAAACAAAAATAGTAATTTTTCTCCTTCAATTCATTGTACTCTTCAAAAAGTAGATATAAAGCACAATGCTTTTGAAATTCAAATCCCATAGCAGCATGTACACCAGCATCATAATTATTCTCAGTCATAATCATAACCTCATTTTTATTTAATTAGTTTAATATACATATTATAACACTTAAATATCCATTTTCTAAATATAGAAATTGAAACTATTGAGCGTATTTACTGGTACTATTTTCAATGAATATCTAAATTTGACTTTTGATAAGTATTTCACCTTTACTATACCTTACACTAAAACTTATAGGAGAAGCCCTACCCCTTGGAATAAGAAAAGATAGATTAGCGAACCTTTTTTCATAATTCATTCCAATCTTTTATATTCTTCAACACCAACCCACCATTTTCCTCTATATTCCAACAAAATATTCAAATATTTTTATATCTCCAAGTTAACATTTCCAACCATCCACCCTACCAGTTACCCCTATTTTTTGAACTTCAGTAATTATAGGCAAAATGAAAGGATCAATCCCTGCAATACAGAAGTTAACCCTTACCAAAATCAAAAAAAACTAAACGACCAGAGCCCAATTGAATATAGGGTCTAGTCGCTTTATTGAGATTTTACTAATTCTACTTTCTACTTGATAGGGAGCAGTTCAATTCAGGGTTTGATCTCTTGGTTGTAATTTCCATAAATTATAAAATTGTTTAAAATCTCAAGAACTATAAATAATTAATTATTATTTTATGTAAATTTATAATACATTTATAAACTGGTTATCTGTTTTTGAGTAATATAAAAACCCCTTAATTTCTATATAATTTTCTGTTGTAAGATTGTAGATATAACTAGTTAAATTTCCCAGATTAAATGTAATAATGTATTCCTTATTAATGAACATTTGAAAATTTCCTAACTCTAATGGAAATTTTAAGTCCTTCATATGGTTTGTAATATTTCTTAAGTAAGTATAGTGTTTATCACCATCAAAGAAATAAAAATCTTCATTAGCTTTTATTATGATTGAATTATATTTTCTTGAAATTTTAACTGTTTTTTTTTCTTCAGTTAAAATATTATAGTATACTAAGTAATTATCATCTTTTGAAAAGTCTACTAATTCATAGATAATTTCTTCACAAAATGTATTAATAATATTAATCATTTGATTTTCATTACAATTTTCAATTATAAGTTTTTCTGCACTACTTAACCCCATTATTCCTATACTAGATTTTATAACTTGTAAATTATCAAACCTATTCAATTCATTGACCTTATTATCCTGATAATTTTTATTATACTCGACTATTTGTCTTTTTTCCCATCTACTAAAGTTATTTCCCTCAAATACTAAAAATGTATATATTTTATGCTCTATTAATGCAATATTACCTACTTTGAAATTAATTTGGGGTAAATTAACTAACTGCCTTGTATCCAACTTTAATATGTGATTATAATATAAGGTATCGAGGTTATTAGGCAAGTTATACTGCTTAGAGTATATCTCAACTCCACTTAAGAAGTCAGGTTTTCTATGACCATAAAATATGTTACTTTTATTTAAATATCGAAAATAAATGTCTCCACACAAATAGCATCTATAAGCATCTTCTTTTGTAGTATATATAGTTTTAATATCTATTAGCACATCATTAAAATTAGACTGATAATTATACTCATTTAAATGAATATGAAAGTGTTCGTTAATTTTTTTAAGGGAAACAAATAATAGTTTCTCGCTACACGCTTCAAAGGGTTTAGATAAAACACCAATTATATTATTTGAAAAAATCTTAATTAATCTATTATTAACATAAACAAAAATTCCTTTATCCCCAACACAGAATATTTTATCATTATAAATTTTTATAGGCTTAATACCTTTTTCAGAGGACTTCAATTTTACAGTATGATCTTTTATTAGATTCAAATCCATGGATATACCTCCTTAAATATAAAATAAAATGGAATAAACACATAATTGTATTTATTCCATTTTTATTATATCATACCATTAATATGGAAAGAATGAATGACCAGGTAATTTGTTAATAACATCAGATAAGTTAGTTACCACATGGAAATGAGGTAAGTTGTATACACCATAATTAGTATGTGCTTCGTCTTCACTAACAGTACCTCCCATAATAGCGCTAGTAGCCTTAGAAGATATTTTTGAAGCTGAAGATCTAGTTAAGGAAAATACATCAACATCTGATCCACCACTACTGTCAATACTATATAATTTACTTAATCTTGTAACTGCTACACTTTCTGTTATTGCAGCTAAGATGGCAATACCACCAAATCCGTTATTATTAATTCGTTTAGCTGAATAATGATTGTATCTATCTTTATTTTCCTTAATAATAGTATCATTAAGTACAGCAGCATTAGCAAAACTAGTAGCTAATGTTCCTCTATAAGCATACCGATTCATAGTTGCTGCAATTTCGGCTCTATTGTTATATACTGCAACAGTAAAAACTCCACCTAAATAGACTCCTCCAAGTATCGCCAGTAAGGCTGCTAAAGGTAGTGCCCCAGTTGAACCAATTATAATTCCAATTTGTGCTAGTACTATTGTTAAATTTGATTCAGTTATATATATTCCATAATGAGTTAGTGCTGGAACTGCTTCACTAGATGCTATACTAAAGTCGAAATTGTTTAGTGCCATCTCATCGTTCATACTTGGGAATTTCCCATTTGTCCTATAGTAGTCAAATAATTCATTTGCTCTCTTATCAACTCTATTAACTAATTCTTGTTGGTCTTCTGAAATTGTTACAAAGTCTTCTAATATTGAATAATCCGTTGTTCTATTAACAATAGTAGTTGCAAATGATGATATTGTAAAACCAAATACCATACAAAGAATCAAAAGTATTGAAATTAATCTTTTCATTTGTATCCCTCCATTATTATAAGTAATTTGCTTATATACAATAAGACTAATTGAACCATACCCTCTCCCCTACAAGAAGGTCTATCATCTATCTACTCTAGGGAAAGCAAAAGATGATATGAACCCCTTTACATGTCTTTTAGGAGTTTACCAAAAACATTATAACATAGTAATTTAGATTTTTTTGTCGAAAATTATTTGTCGAAATATAGTGGTTATTTGATTGTTATGAATATATACGCAGACTAATCATTTATTATGCAAAATTGTTCAATTGAACACTTTAATTCTTTTTAAACAAAATTTTATATGCCTGTGGTTCACTTTATATCATTTCATTGTATAACAATTATCAACTAACCTATTCATTTTGTGACTATCTTATCATTATACAAATGTTAAATATATGTAACATTTTGATATATTAAGTTAGATTAATAAAAAAACATCTATCTTTTACAGATATAGGCTATCAAACAAACATATAAAATATGCCTCATCTGATTTTCTAATATATTCAATTCTAACGTTCTCCTATTTTTGAACCTTAGAAAAAAGCACCTATCTATTACGGATAGATGCTCTCCTCATCCCTATACCCCCAACTCCCCAACAACACCAATAATACTATACAAACCCTACACCCCTTACAACCACTACCTCATATTTAGCCTTTATATATTACTACGCAACACTCCACATGCCCTTAAGAGGGCAACATCTAAACATACCCCATATAAAAAACAACCCAAATATCTATTAACCCTATGCCTTTAAAATATTACAAATCTGCTTAAGCTCATAGTTTACTATAATTTTACAATAAAATTAAAACCAAAGATATATTTAGCTTGTTCCCTATTCAAAAATTAGAAGAATTTTATATATAATAAGGATTATGTTTATTTTTATAAAAACCTAGAAAAGTCATACATTAGCTTCAAGTATACACCCACTTATTAACATAGAACCCAAAAATTAAAACCGCCTCACATTAAGACGGTTTAATAAATTATCCTTGATTTTTAATAAGTTGTGCTAAGTTTACAGGTACTGTTGGAGATATGGTAGAAACAGCATGTTTGTATATCATTTGTTGTTTGCCTTCAGAATCTAAAACGATAGTATAGTTATCGAATCCTTTAACAAAACCTTTTAATTGAAAACCATTTACTAAGTATATGGTAATAGGTACATTTTCCCTTCTTACTTGATTTAAGAAAACGTCCTGTAAATTAATGCTATTTTTCATTATTTTTCCTCCTATAAAATTATAGTACATCTAATCTAATTTATTTTATATTTATTCTATAATAATTTTAAATATCCTTCTACATCTTTCACTATTTGTGAAAAAAATATTTCTTTTTTAGGATTATCTGTTAAATTATACCACTTTATCATGTCATATCGCTTAAACCAGGTTAATTGTCTCTTGGCATAACGGCGGGTATCACGTTTCAATATCTCAATGGCTTCATCGAGGGTAGATTCACCCTTTAAGTAGCTAATAATTTCTTTGTATCCTAAACCTTTAAATGCAACCAAATCTTCCGAATAGCCCATCTCCATTAATTTCTTAACTTCTTCAATTAATCCCTGCTGTATCATAATATCCACCCGAAGGTTCACTCTATTATATAATTCTTCTCGATCTCTTGTTAAGCCCAACAAAACACAGTCATAATCACTATTAATTTTCACATCTCTACGGAAATCCCCCATGTTTTCTCCACCTTCATGGTTTACTTCAATGGCACGGATTACCCTTACTACATTATTGGGGTGTATTCTTTCGGCAGCTTGAGGATCAATTTCCCTTAATTTATTATGTAAGTACTCATTACCCTGTACTTTTGCTTCTTCCTCCAGTTGGTTTCGTAAATCCCAATTAGATATTGTACTGGTAAAGTCCATTTCATACAATAAGGAATTGACATATAGCCCTGTGCCACCAGCAATGATGGGTAATTTACCTCTACTGGTGATGTCATCTATTATTTCTTTAGCTTGCTTTTGAAATTCTGCCACTGAAAAAGATTCATTGGGGTTTACACAATCCAATAAATAATGAGGGATTCCCTCCTGCTCCTCTAGGGTGGGTTTTGCAGTACCAATGTTCATGTAACGATATATTTGCATAGAGTCAGCTGATATAATTTCACCATTAAGTGTTTTAGCTAGATGAATGGCTGTATCTGTTTTTCCCACAGCAGTAGGACCTACTACAAAAAGTAATTTTTTCTTCAAGGGTTTCTCCCCCCTTCTACTGAATTCTTTTAAAATATTTTTCTATTTCATATTTTGATAATGACAGTACAATTGGTCTACCGTGGGGGCAGGTTAAGGGTGGTTCTAATTGCTTTAACTCCATTAATAAATTTTCTATTTCTTTAGTATTTAAATGTTCTTTTCCCTTAATTGCCTCTTTACAGGCTTTTTGAATTAGTTTTTCTTGAAATGGTACTTGTCTATTATATCCATTTTTCAATTCATCTATTGTCTCCAATAAAAAGTTGTACTCTCTAGGTATTCCCAATACTAAAGGAACACCTCTAATAATAACAGTATTCTGTCCAAAATCCTCTATTTCAAATCCAATTGCATTAAAGTTTGTAATATGTTGTGTAAGCACACCATAATCTTCAGTTGATAATTCTATAACTTGGGGGTTAAGTAGTTGTTGGATAACCACCTTTTCCTCTTGAAATTCCCTCATAATTCGATTATAAACTAACCTTTCATGGGCGGCGTGTTGGTCTATTAAATACATAGAAGCATCCTTTTCAATAAGGATATAAGTATTAAATAGTTGACCGATGACTTTTTGATTAGTTAGTAGAGAAGATAAAAAGGTTTCCTGAATTTCTTCAACTTCATTTACTGTTATAGGCATAGCAGTTTTTTCTTCTTCCATCACCAATTGCTCTAATAATGATTGTGGAATAGTGGTTTCTTTTGGTGGAGAGTAAGCCTTCAAATTACTAGTTTTATTGTTTATTTTATTATCTGTAATATAAGAAGCCTTATTCTCAAATTTTTGTTGAAGTGATTCATTTGGTGTTTCTTTAGCCGATATACTTTTGGGTGATACTACTTCTATGGATGATTCACTACTTTCAATTGTAGCTGGTATTGGCTTTACTTCAATTGAACTAGGTGTTGGCTTTACTTCAATTGAACTAGGTGTTAACTCTACATTTATTTTGTTACTGGTTTTATCTTGATTACCCACTTCAACTTCTTCAATTTTTGTAGCTTTTTCAACTATTCTCTCTGTAATTCCCAGTTTTGGAATCAACATTCGTTTTGTCAAAATTTCACTTATGGTACGATAAACTGCTTGATATACTCCTTCTTCATCATGGAACTTTACCTCTGTTTTAGTAGGGTGAACATTCACATCAATGGTCTTTGGATCAAGGTCAACACTTAATATGCAAACGGGGTACTTGTTTATTGGTAATCTTTCTTTATAGGCATTTTCAATAGCTTGAAATATTAATTTGTTTTTAACATACCTTCCATTAATAAATACAATTTCATAACTACGGTTTCCTCTAGCATAACTAGGTTGACTAATAAAACCCTCTATGGTAAGGACATTAAGCTGACTTCTAACAGGAATTAGACTTTTATATGTTGTTCGATCCAGCACCGATAAGATAACTTGAGAAAGATCATTATTTCCAGCAGTGGTAAACATAATATTATTATTGTTAATATACTTAAAGGCTACATGGGGTTTACTTAAAGCCAAGCGGGTGATGATTTCACTTATTTTAGAGGTTTCCCCACCTGTACTTTTCATAAATTTCATACGGGCAGGGGTGTTAAAAAACATATTCTTAACAATAATAGTTGTACCAGTAGGGCAACCCACTTGTTTTTTATTTAATACCTTTCCACCTGCTATTTCCATACTAATGCCATAGGGTTGATCCTTTGGTTTAGTAATTATCTCCACTTGGGAAACAGAAGCGATACTGGCTAAAGCTTCCCCCCTAAAGCCTAAAGAGTAGATACTTTCTAAGTCCTCAAGTTTAGTTATTTTAGAGGTGGCATGTCTTAAAAAAGCAGTTTCTACCTCTGTTTCTGGTATCCCTACACCATTATCTGTAATACGAATATACTTCTTTCCCCCCTCTTTAATTTCAAGAATGATGGAGTCAGACTTTGCATCAATGGCGTTTTCAACCAACTCTTTAACAACGGAGAAGGGGCCCTCCACCACTTCTCCTGCCGCTATCTTATTTATTGTTAATTCATCAAGAACACGAATCATTTTTTACTTTCCCCCTTGAGGAAACTGGGATAATTTCTTCTGTAATTTGGCTAATACATTTAATGCTTCTATGGGTGTGGTGTCTAATAAATTAACACCCTTTAACTCATCTATTATAGATTGTTGATACATTTCATTAAAATCCATTTGTTGTGATTGTATAGATAATTTTGAAGGCTTCACTTTTGTTTCTGTGGTAATGGCAGTCTCTTTAACATAGGAATTCATGTCAATTTCCACTTTTGCAATATCTTTTTCTTCTAATTGTAGAAGAATTTCATTTGCTCTTAGAATAACATCAGAGGGTAGACCTGCTAATCTGGCAACTTGTATGCCATAACTTTTATCAGCACTTCCCTCCACCACCTTCCTTAAGAAGATAATGTCTTCCCCTTCTTCTTTAACGGAAATACGGTAATTTTTAACCCCTTCAATTTTACCTTCCAGCTCTGTTAACTCATGATAATGGGTAGAAAACAATGTTTTTGCCTTCACCATACTGCTTATATGTTCAACTACAGACCAAGCAATACTCAAACCATCAAAGGTACTGGTGCCTCTACCAATTTCATCTAAAATTAATAAGCTGTTGGCTGTGGCACTGTTTAAAATGTTTGCCATCTCACTCATCTCCACCATGAAGGTACTTTGCCCTTGGGATAAGTCATCGCTGGCTCCAACTCTAGTAAAAATTCTATCAACAATACCTATGGTGGCTTCTTCAGCAGGTATAAAAGAGCCAATTTGTGCCATCAATACAATCACTGCCACCTGTCGCATGTAGGTGGACTTACCTGCCATATTAGGGCCTGTAATAATGGAAATTTGATGGTTATTATGATCCATACAAGTATCATTGGTAATAAACATTTCATTGTTTAGCATTTTTTCCACAACTGGATGGCGACCTTCCTTTATTTGTACAAGCCCGTCGTTGTTGATTTTAGGTTTTGAATACTGGTTTTCTGACGCCACTTCTGCTAAAGAATAGAGGGAGTCCAGTTCTGCAATGGCAGATGCAGTTTTTTGTATCCTTTGTACCTCTTTAGCAATTTCATTTCTTACCTCTATAAAAAGTCCATATTCTAGGGCAATTATTTTTTCTTCTGCCCCTAATATTTTAGATTCCATTTCCTTTAACTCTGGTGTAATGTATCTTTCGCAGTTGGCTAATGTTTGTTTACGTTGATATGTTTCGGGAACTAATTTCAAGTAAGACTTAGTTACTTCTAAGTAATACCCAAAGACCTTATTAAAACCAACTTTTAAGTTTTTAATTCCCGTTTTTTCTTTTTCTTCTCCTTCAAGGGTGGCTATCCACTGTTTTCCTTCTTTAGATGCCATTAAAAGTTCATCAACTTCGGGGTGAAATCCCTTTTTTATAATTCCCCCCTCTTTTAAGGTGACGGGAGGTTCTTCTACTATAGCTCTTTCTATCAACTGTCCTATATCTTCTAAACAATCCAACTGAGTATATAGAGCTTGTATAAGCCCATTTTTTTCTTCTAAAAGCTTTTTTATTGTGGGCAATTGTTGAATAGAATTACCTAGTGCAACTAAATCTCTAGGGTTAGCAGAACCAAAGGATATTCTTGCCGCCAGTCTTTCTAAGTCATATATACTTTTCAAGTGTTCCTTTAGGTCTTGACGAAGTAACAGATCATCTTTTAAGACTTCCACTGCATCTAAACGTTGATTTATCTTGTCTGGGTTAAGCAAAGGCTCTTCAATCCATTTACGAAGCATCCTTCCCCCCATTGCTGTTTGGGTCTTATCTAAAACCCATAGCAATGAACCCTTTTTACTTCTATTTCTAATGGTTTCTGTAAGTTCCAAATTGTTTCTAGTGGTTAAATCTAACATCATTGTTTCACTTATATGATAAACATTAATTTTGTTAATATGGCTTAAAAACCTCTTTTGGGTGGCACTTAAATAGTCTATTAAACCTCCTGTGGCATGAATACCTAGATGTTTGCCATAAAAACCTAACCCATCTATAGATATGACTTGAAACTGGTTTTTTAATTGGTTTATAGCATATTCTGTTTCATAGCTCCAATGGGGTTGTGGATGAATTACTAAATTGAATTTTTTATCTAGTGCTAGTCCATTAAATACTTCAATTAATTCAGTGGAAGCATAATAGATAATCTCTTTAGGTTGTACTTTTCCCACTTCATCCAGTACCTTTTGTTCTAAATTTTCTCCAGTTATTTCTGTTGAGAACAATTCCCCTGTAGAAATATCTACGTAGGCAATTCCCCAACCTTTTTCATTACCATATACTGACATTAAATAATTGTTTCTTTTTTCATCTAGCAATTGGGTGTCTATAATAGTCCCTGGGGTAATAACTCTAACTACATCTCTTTTAACAATACCCACAGCTTGGGCGGCATCCTCCACCTGTTCACATATAGCAACTTTATATCCCTTTGCTATTAATCTATCTATATAATTATCAACGGAATGATGGGGAACACCACACATGGGGGCTCTTTCCTCCATTCCACAGTCTCTTCCTGTTAAGGTAATTTCTAATTCCCTTGCAGCTGTTAAGGCATCATCAAAAAACAGCTCGTAAAAATCTCCTAAACGAAACAATAACAGAGTGTCCTGATATTGGTTTTTTATATCCATATATTGTTGCATCATGGGGGTTAACTTTTTCAAAAGTCTTCCTCCTCCTTCTTCTGTTACTTTGTCATAGAACTATTATAGCAAATATACGTTAAATTAACTATAATTAGGGTTAATTAATCTGTTTTTATCAATCGAGTAGGAGGTAGATAATTATTTTATCTACCGACCTCTCACACCACCGTACATACCGTTCGGTATACGGCGGTTCACTAGGAACTAATGTACTAACTGATACCTCTTACTAATGCTTTTATAGCCTAGTTTCTCTA
>CALJEQ010000061.1 GCA_938074565.1 uncultured Alkaliphilus sp.
AGATAAAATTATTTCTTGCTTCTCCATTAAACTTATCATCCCCTTAGCCCCCTATGATGTCATAGGGTTATTATATATTTCCTCTAGAGGATTTTTCAACTATTTCAATGGGGTAATTTTAGATTATCATAAACAGCAATAGAATTTATTTGCGAAAAATGTGAGGAATTAAAAAGATGAAAGCATATTTTTATGAAAAGTTAAATCAGATTTGCAGTGATAATCAACAAAAAGAAGCATATATGGCCAATCACAGCATGGTTGTTTTAGCTGGTCCTGGAAGTGGTAAAACTACAGTTCTTACTTTAAAGGTAATGCGATTATTGACAGAAAAAATAACAGAACCAAGAGGGCTTGCTTGTGTTACCTATAGTCGAGAGGCAACACGCGAATTTAAAGACCGATTAATAAAACTAGGTTTACCAAATCGAAAAAACATTTACTTAGGTACTGTGCATGGTTTTTGTTTAAAAGAAGTAATTGCACCTTTTGCTGAATTATATCCACAATATAGAATACCAACTCCAATCAAGATATTATCAGAAAAAAAGAAAAATGCAATATTTGAAAAAATCAAGGAAGATAGTGGGATTGATATGGATATACTAAAAATGGATAAGGAACGAACTCAAGAAATTGAAGGTCTTAGTGACATAGTACATGAGCCTAATCCACAAGCTTCACAAATAGCGATTCTTTATGAAAACGAAATAAGAGAACGAGGGTTCCTTGATTATATAAGTATAGTTAAGTATGCAACAATATTAATACAAAAAGAAGCGTTTATTAGAAATTGTCTTGAGGCTAAGTTTCCTTGGATTATCATTGACGAATACCAAGATTTAGGAAAACCACTACATGAAATGATTCTTGCATTAATTACTAACACGAAAATAAAGTATTTTGCTGTTGGAGATCCTGATCAATCAATATATGATTTCCAAGGGGCATCCCCAGCCTATCTTTTAGAATTGGAAAGTAAATTTACTAAACATTCTTTGCGATTGACTAATAATTATAGAAGCGCCTCGAAAATTGTTAAAGCATCGGAAGTAGTGTTAGGTAAGAAAAGGAATTACCGTTCTAGTGGAGATTGGAGGAATTATAATGCTGAAATTCAATTTATTACGTGTGAAGCTGAAATGGAAACTCAGTATAATCAAATAGTTAAAAGTATAATTGAAAATTATGAACAAGGGATTCCTTATCACGAAATGGCAATTTTATGTGCAAATAAATATCAAATTTCAAATGTATGTAAAGTTTTAAAAGATAATGAGATACAATTTTATATTTCAAAGCATCCATTTGATAATAGCGATATAATTAAATGGTTTCAGAAGTGTGCAGGATGGGTGGTAGGGCAAGCCCAACCATTTGAAGAATTATTTAAGTTTTGGAAAGAAATTAATAGGGAAAAAGAAATCTTAGTAGATGAAAAGATTATTAAATTTAAAAAAATGCTATATAATGTTTTGAC
This sequence comes from uncultured Alkaliphilus sp., assembly GCA_938074565.1. Lineage (GTDB taxonomy): Bacteria > Bacillota > Clostridia > Peptostreptococcales > Natronincolaceae > Alkaliphilus. Next base: position 1,481 of record CALJEQ010000061.1, read on the forward strand.
TCAAAGTAAGCAAAAGATAGATACTTTACAAATATGGATTAAGTATATTGTTGATGAACTTGGAATTATAAAATTATTGGAAACAAACAATTACTATCCAGATGAAAAAGATAACATAAAAAAATTATTAGAATGTTTGGGAAGTTATCCCTATATTAACTATAACTTACTAGACTTTTATAATATGGGAACACCACATAATCAAGTGGTCGTATCTACAAGACATGGTTCAAAAGGGCTTGAATTTGATATCATTTATATGATTGGAATGGAAGAAGGTAATTTTCCCAACTATAAATGTAGTAAAGCTGAAGAAGAAGAGAGTTATCGTATTTGTTTTGTATGCATTAGCCGAGCTAGAAAAAAGTGTATTTTATTGCGTTCAAAATATATAACTATACCGACAAAGAATGGATTGTGGTACAAGGAATTTAGCCCATGTCGTTTCTGGAGAATGCTAGAACAGAATATTACTTGCTAATATCAAACATTTCTTTATGTGAGAAGGGTTAAGGTGTAATTGTCAATGAATTGCCGTTTAGCTTACGGATATAAGCTTTTGCTAAAATAGACTTGTACTTCTAAATTCATATACTACCCTAAAACTAGAAGCACAACTAATCCAACACCTCCAAAGTAGCCACCGTAATTAAAATTACAAATCTACTTTGGAGGTTTTTCATGCCCATAATCCAATATCCATTTTTGTTACTGGAATTTTCTCATTTTAAATTAACTTACATTACCTCTAGCCCCCATTAAAAATATATGCTATCATTAATATAAAAGCCAAAAAACTACATAAAAAAAGAACTGTCTTACAGCAGTTCTGCTTTGCATTGTATTTTTTTATAAGATGGGTGCTTACCACACCTGTTTATTTTTGTTGTCTCTATAGAAGTGTATCTATACACTTAACTACTCTAATATAATATCAAAGATTACCATTCAGTGTCAATATAATTTAATATATTTAGTTTGATAAAATACATTTTACCATAATGTGGGGGGGCTAGTTTGAGAAATCAAAGACTTCGGATATTACTATAACTTTAAGGGGGGCATAACATATGGAGAAAAAACGCCAATATCATATCTGGCAATATAAGTTGGATCAACTTAATTTTAAATAAAGGAGAAGTTTTTGATAACAAACCTCAGAATGAGGTCAAGATGACTGTTGATAAAAGGTTATGACTAGTAGAATGTGTCGGTTAATGAATTGTTAGTTATGAATGCTAAAATAATATTGTAGGAAGTTGCCAATATTTTAATGTACAACACCTATAAAAGTCTCAAAAATACAGGGACGCTTCGGTTGTCTTGGGGCATTGAGATAATCAGACGAACGAAACGTCCCTGTGTATTGCTGTGTATTGTAGATTCAGCCCAATAATGAGCATATGTTAGATATTACAAATACTAGGTAGGATGTGTTTAAAAGGAGTCGATTTTAAATGAATTTTGAAACCGAGAAAATAAGAGATAACATAATATTACTCAATGGATTAAAAAGAATGGATGAAAAGTATTATTTCTATTATGATGAATCTAATAATTTCAGAAGATTTTTATTAACCCCAAATGGCTTAAATACACCCATTAATTCTAATTTTGTTCTAGGAGGTGTAGTACATGAGGAAAACGGAATAGATTATGATCATTATAAATTATTAATGATTTAAGGCTTCAAAAGACAGTAAAAGAAATTAAATTTAAACATGTCTCAAAAGGTATTTTATAGAGTGTTTAAATAGTACCAAATTGAATGTTTTTTTAAAATGGTTGTATAAATCAGACTTGATGATACACTATGTAGTAGTTAATTTATTCTACTTCTCAATTGTGGATATTGTTGATTCTGCAATTGTTAATTCAAAGATATCAGGTGAATTAGATTTACATTTTGCAGAAATACACAGGGACGCTTCGGTTGTCTTGTGGCATGGAGTAATCAGACGAACGAAACGTCCCTGCGTATTATTCTGTCAAGTAGACAGATAGTAGTTTCGCTAAAGTACAGATAATAAATTCAAAGAGGTGATTTGTTTGGCAAGCAAACCGCCAGCTGTTGTGTAGGCGGGAGTAACCTTATAAAACTTAGTTAATTACCAACTAACCATCAAGGATCAAAACAGTATTGTATGAACTACCCCCTGTCAAGTAGACAGTCAAAATAATAAAAACTCAAAAAAACGACTAGACCCCCATATTCTATGAGGCTCTGTCGTTTTTTTGCTTTTTTTGTAGGGTCAAACTCTTATTGTACAGGTAATGACCCTTTTGCTTTGCCCATATACGGGAAGGGGTATGTGCTTGGGAGTAGGTGTAGTGCTTGTTAACTAATATACATGAAAATATTTGAATTATTTTGTTGGAATATGGAGGGAAATGGTGGGTTGGTGTAGAATAAGTTCGAGGTACATAAGTAATTTATTATAGTAAATAGGAGGGGTAAGTTTGACTGGTGTTTTAAATTATTTAACTAATGATAACCTTGGTATTGTAATTGGTATATTAGGAATTATTACTGGCTACATTTTATATAGAAGAGGCCTAAAATTAAGACTTCCCTCTTGGGATATTAGAACTAATAACTTAATTAATAATTTTTCCTCTAAGATAAGTAAGTTAGATATTAAGTTTGACAATAAAGAAATTAGTAATCTGTCAGTTAGCAAGATAGTATTTTGGAATGAGGGGAGAGAAGTAATTGATAAAGAGGATATTTCTAAATCAAATTATCTTCGTATAACACCTTCAAAAGAAAGTGTTAAAATTTTAGATTGCAAAGTTATAAGTAGGAACTCTGATGCAAGTAATTTTGAGGTTTTGCTAGACCCTGAAAAAAATGAAGCAAGATTGATATTTGATTACCTTAACTTCAGATGGGGTGCTGTATTTGAAGTAATACATACTGGAATAGAATCAAAAGATATAGATATCGTAGGCAGTATTAAAGGTGTTGAGAAAATAAATAAGAAAAAAATAAGTAGAGTTCCAGAAAGTGAAATTGTAAGTATATTTTATACAAAGAATATGAGTACTTCAATGAAAAGGATTATTTATTCAATACATTCTATGATATTAGCTGGGTTGGTGCTTTGGGTATTTAAAGAGACGTTGACCTTGGCATTATTTTTATCGACTATACCTTTTTTAGGTTTATTCTTATTATGGAAAAATTTAGAACCCAAGGGATTAGATAGTTTTTTAAAAGATATTTAGTTTTAATTATTATAGTTAATTATTATGAGCAAGAGTAGTAATAATAGATTTATGGATTCGGAATAAGTATTTTTTATATGTGCAACCACCAATGCATATTCACCGAATTTAAATGATTCCACATCAAACATCAAACTCTGCATTGAACTGTCCCCTGTCAAATAGACAGTAGAAACAATAAAGACTCAATTAAGCGACTAGACCCCTATATTTCCATTAGCTCTGGTCGTTTAGTTTTTATTGATTTGCTAAGGACAAAATTAGTATTGTACAGAGGTGATCCTTTTGTTTCCCAATAATATGGGAAGGGGTATCTGCTTGGGAGTAGGTGGACTAGAATGTTAACTGGGATACGTGAAAATATTAGAATTATTTTGTTGGAATATAGAGGGAAAATTTAAGGTAAAAGCGAATTAGATAGTAGACGAAAACCATAACTAAAAACATAATAAAGAATAGATAAATAGGACACCACTCCTTGAAAAGACAGTAAGAAAGAAACCATTTCATATGAAGATGATGACCCTAATGATACTAAAACAAAAATTGAAGAGAGATTTAAATAAATTTTACATATGCTAGAAATGACAGAATTTATACATGATGATGTTTTATGGAAAGAGAATTTATAGAAAGTTCTAGTACAGAAGAATATAAAGAAATAGCTTTTAGGAGAAAAGAGCAATACCTTATTCGTATTGGTGCTAAACGAAGACTTGAAAGTAGTAGCATAGAAGCACTAACTGTTTATCTTATGAATTACTATATTAAAAAAGATAAAGTTGTAAAAAATAAAGATTTAAGTATAAGTGCTCAAACTATAATTCAAGAAATAGAATGTGTTGTATTAAGTAAATTGAAAATTAGTGATATAGAAAATGGAAACAACCGAATTATTATCAGTTATAATGATCTAATAACATTTTATAAAAAATCTCTTAACAAAAAAAATCAGGGAAAGTAACCAGTTTTATTATTAAGATGCGTTAAAATACATATATAGAAAAATACACTGGGACGCTTCGGTTGTCTTACGGCATTGGAGTAATCAGACGTACGAAACGTCCCTGTGTATTTGCTGAGAGTTTTAAGGGTAAAAGATTTGTAAGGAGAGGATCAAAAATGACAAATACTAAAGTTAAGAGCCTTGAAACTTATTTAGAGCAACTCCCTAGGCTCAGCGAAAAAATGACAGACGAAATTTTTTACAGAGGACAAAGTAATACTAGTTATAAACTGACGCCCTCTGTCCTTAGAGATGATATAAAAAATAATGAACATACTATATATACACAAATTATGACAGAATGTGCTCATGAGTTCGCAGATTGTGACTCTCATAATGAAATATTATCAAAGATGCAGCACTATGGTGTACCCACAAGATTACTTGATGTTACAACCAATGCTCTAGTAGCTTTATATTTTGCCTGTGGTGGTAATCAAGATAAGGATGGTGTTGTATATGTAATTAGAACGGATAAATCACAAATAAAATCTTACGATAGCGATGCTATATCAATATTAGCTGCTCTGCCTAGGTTTAGTTATGCTGAGAAGGTTGAAATTGCTAAATTTGCTAATGAGATAAAATCACAAAACCAAGGTATTCCATATGATGAACAACTAATTAGTAATTTTAATGAAAAAAAAATTATTAAAAGACTACTACATGAAATAAAAAAAGAAAAGTCAGCTTTTGATAATATAATAAATCCTGACGATATATTAAAAAACTTCTTTTTTCTACCTCGTAAGTCTAATGCACGAATAATTAGGCAGAGTGGGGCTTTTATAATTTTTGGATTACATGATAATGAGATAATAATCGATAATCATTTTTCTGATACAAATGTAAATTATGGTAATTCATATAAAATTATTATTGATCAAAGTTATAAACAGGAGATTATTAAACAACTTGCGTGTTTTGGAATATCTAAAGCAACATTACACCCTGAACTTTACAAGGTTGCAGAATTTATAAACGAAAAATACAAAACAACTTAAGTAATTTATAAATATGTCGATGTTTATTCATCAAGCTCAAGGATTAAACTCTGTATTGAACTATCCTTGTTAAGTAGACAGTAAAAATAACAAAAACTAAATTAAGCGACTAGAAACCCAAAGGGACGCTTCTATTGACACCTGTAAATAGTCGGGGAGGAATAATATGGTTGATACAACTCAAATAAAAAAAGATATTAGAGACATAGTTAAACAATTATCTAGTGAATTTAATGCAAATTTTTATGAAGGTAATATAATAGGCAATAAAGAAAGTAGAAAATATCATGGTGTATCAAATGATAATACAATTACTTTATTTGTTTGTAGTAATGAACTTCAAGAAGGAAAAATAAAAGCAGGACAAAGAGCAGCAATTTTTGAAAAATGTTATTGGTTAAGCTTATCAAAGAGTACCACAAAGATACTTGTGTTTACAAATAGTGCGTTCTACAACAAATTCGTAGAAGAATATTCAGATTATTTAGAGGATATTCAAATTAGGTTATTTAATAAATAAAGTATAATACATAAGGCAAAGGGGACGCTAGACCGTAGCGGTGTCGGAGGGACGGTTTACTTAATCTCTTCATCAGTTATATCTGTATACGTTCAAAACGTCCTATGTCTTATAATTGAAAGAGCTATTAAATAAAACAGTAGAAACGTACCTTTTTATTTTTCAGTATTAATATTTTATATTTATGAAAAGAAGAGGTGTGTAAATTGCTAAACAAAGAATTCAATCTAGAAATTGACAACTTTCTTGTAAATATGTGGAAAGAAGCATATAAGTTTAGAGGAGATATGAATTTAGCAGATTTTAGAGAGGTTTTTATAGGTTTAGTGTTTTATAAAATAATCTCTGAACAATTAGCTTTTTCACAAGAAGATTACTTGGATAAACAAAAAACTATTACATCTTATTTATTAAATCATTTTATTGACAAAAAAATACTATTTTCTGAATTAATCAAATCGATATATTATTCAAATGAGGATGTTTTTTTGCATCAGTTGGAGAATAATTTGCATTTCATTGCTAATGAATTTAAGTATGAGACTGACAATATTTTTCAAGACGTAATAGTAAATATTCATAAGTATTATATAAATCGAAAGATTAAAAATAGAAATATTATCAGTTTTATGCACTGTATAAACTATCATATTGATAAAATAATACAAATACAAGATGTTGACTATCCATTAATTTTTGATAGGTTTATTGAAATATTATCTATAATGATAGGAAAAAAAGAAGGTGGAATTTGTACCCCAAAAAAAGTTATAAATTTAATTACTGAACTTATTCATATGAATAGAGATAGTATTAATTTAATATATGACCCGACTTTAGGAACAGGAAATCTAGTTTTTTCAATAAGTGATAAGATTCCAGCTAATATGATTTTTGGTCAAGAGATAAATGTATCAAATTATAATATTGCTATAATGAATAAAATCATAAGAGGTGTAAACAAATCAGAGATAGTATTGGGTGATAGTTTACTTAGTCCAGCTTTTGATAAGCAGAAATTTGATGTAGTTGTTTCACATCCACCATTTAATATGAAATGGGAAAATAAAAAATGGCTATATGAGGGAAGATATAGAGATGTCCCTCCAAGTAGTTCTGCTGATTTAGCATTTGTTCTACATATGCTGACTCAACTTGAAGAAAATGGGATGATGGTAGTGATATTACCACAAGGAGTGTTATTCCGTGATAATAACAGTGAAAAAAGAATTAGACAACAGATAATTGAAGAGAATTACTTAGATGCTGTAATAGGATTGCCAACAAACACATTTTACGAAACTGGTATATCGACGTGTATATTAGTGTTCAAAAAAAATAGAGATTGTAATGATTTTTTATTTATCAATGCTTCTTCAGAACATGATAAATACAATAAAGAAAATGTTTTTTCAAAAAAAGACATGGAGAATATTGTTAATGTTTACAAAACACGCTCAGAAATAAATAGGTATTCAGCTAAAGTAGCAGTATCAGCTATTAGAGATAGAAAATATAATTTGAATATCCATAAGTATATTGATACTTTAGGAATCGAAATGCTTATGAAAAACTATAATTTTAATAAATTTAAATTAAATGAGATAGCACAAGTAAGTCGTTATAAAGAGTATGGAGATGAAAACTTTATTTTGCTACGTCAACATAATCCTAAAATTGTTAGTAGTAAAGAATATTTGAGAAGTAATTCAAATTATATAAAAATTTTACCCAAACAAGATATAGTAAGTGCTGAGTATTTGGAGTATTTCTTTGATACACCATATTTCTCAAACACTGTTCAACAGTATTACTAATGGAGTTGGAGTAAATAGAATTTCTATTGAAGAATTAAAAGATTTAGAAATTCCTATACCTGAAGTAACTTTGCAGAGACAAATAGTTAAATCACAGAAACAGATAACAGACACGATAAATGAACTAAAAACTTATCGTGATACATTGGTAAATAACCCCAAACAAGTAAACGATTTAAATTACAAGTTAGAAGAATTAAAAAATGCAATTCAAGTAAATAATAGAATCGATCGCATTAGAAATGAGATTAGTAGAGGTGAAACATTACAAGTTGAGTTTAAAAGAGATTTTAGTTCTTGCGAAGAAAAAATTATAAAAACAATATATGCATTTTTAAATACTGAAGGTGGAAAAATTTATATTGGCGTTGACAATGACGGTACAATATGTGGATTAGATGGAAATGAATCATTTGAAAATGTTGATGAACTTGTATTAAAATTCACTAATAAATTTAGAGATAAAGTACCAGAGTTTTTGGCACATTCACATGTTGAACCTGTCAGTATAGATAATAAAAGTATTTTAAAACTACATTGTTCAAGATCAACTGTCCCAGTATTCAGAAAGGTGAACGGTAAATCAAAATTTTATGTTAGAAAATATGGTTCATCTGAATGGATTGAAGATGTAGAAGAAGTAAAGAAGTTTGTCCAACTAAATTTTGATAAAAAAAGTTTAAGTTAGCGAAAAAAATACACAGGGACGCTTCGGTTGTATTACGGCATTGGAGTTATCAGACAAACGAAACGTCCCTGTGTATTCATGGGTTTAATAACTAAAGAAGAATTCAGCGATTTGAGTATTATTAGGAGAATACGTAATGAATTTGCACATCAATATAAATCTTTGTCATTTAGTAACAATGACATTCACAATAGAATCCTATCACTTAATTATTCAAAAGGTAAGAGTATAGAAGGGAGTGGAAAAGATAAGTTTAGCATTGTTGCACTTGCTCTATTTATTGTTTTTGTACAGGTTATTGGAAGCTTTTTATTGTTACCAAATAATTTGTCATTAGTATAGATTGCAAACATAATTGGAAATTTCTAAGGTAACCTTAACTTATAATACAAAGGGACGCTTTGGCTGTCTTACGGCATTGGAGCAATCAGACAAACGAAACGTCCCTGTGCACTATTGATTAGAGAATTGATAGCTACATGAAATTAAGCACATCAGAAAATACACAGGTACGCTTTGATTGTCCTACGGCGTTAGAGTAATCAGACGAACAAAACGTCCCTGTGTAGTTTAGAAAATATTTTGATGTTAAAATTAAGGAATTAACTTTAATGTTGTTGGGAGGTCAATTATGACTACAAGGGATTGGAAATGGATTGTAGGTATATTATCTGGCATTATCGTCTTTTTATTATCGTATAAATTTTGGGGTAAGCCAGGTAATTTAACTGAAATCATATCAATTGGTACTGGACTAGCTTCCATTGCACTAGCTATAACAGCAATAATTATTGCTGTTGCTGAAGGGGTTAGAATTAGCAATAAAGAACAGAAAGTTGATGCTACATTAGATCGTATCATTAGAAATTTAGGCATAATGAAAAAGTTAATAGGTAAACTACATGATGATAATTATAAAACACATGAAAAGCTAGATAAAGTCTACATAAACTTTTACAACGAAGCTAAAGAACAAGGTTCTGAAGAAAAAGAATATAATTATAAAGAAAACACCAAAGAAGAACTAATAGAAGAACCAAAAGAAGAAGCAAAAGAAGAACCGAAAGAAGAAGCAAAAGAAAAAGATTCTGAAGAATACGAAGCAAGTGATAAAGCATATAAAGTCAAAGAAAACTCAAAAGGTGTAAGAAATTTTAAAATAAATAGGGGAGATGTCTTTTATGCAGATCTTTCACCTGTAATAGGCTATGAACAAGGTGGAATTCGTCCAGTTGTGATAATTCAGAATAGAAATGCAAATAAGTTTTCTCCTACAGCTACTGTTGCACCAATTACCTCAAATTTAAGTAAAGTAGAATTACCGACTCATGTAGAAATTAAGGCTAAAGAACATGACATACCTAAAGATTCAGTAATTTTATTAGAACAAATTAAAACGGTTGATAAAATAAGACTTATTGAAAAAATTAGCGAGTTGGATGAATTTACAATGCACAAGGTTGATCAAGCAATATTAATTCACATGGAATTAATTGATATAAATAAATTGTCCATATAATACAAAGGGACGCTTTGTATGTCTTACGGCATTGGAGCAATCAGACAAACGAAACATCCCCTTGTATATCTTTTTTTTGTTTGCCCTTAATACGGGAAGGGGTATCTTCTTGGGAGTAGGTGGATTGTTTATAACTAATATGCAGAAAATATTTGAATTATTTTGATGGGATATGGAGGGAAATGGTAGTGCCGTATAGAATGTTATATGGAATTTCCTAAATATGTATGAAAAAAATAGCTATGAAAGAGAGTACGTATTTATTAAGCTTATGTTCTTTACAATCAATTGGAGTAGTTAATTTATTGTTGACAATCCAAGAGTATCCACAATAAAAAGCGAGATATTAAGTATTCTTTACAAGATAAGGAGGGGGAGTATGAACTTAGAGGAAAGTTTTAAACACTTTTTGGAATATTGCGATGAAAATCAAAAATTATCAAATAGTTCAATTAAACAATACCCAAATAAGCTAAACGTGTTTGGAGGGTATGTTTAGAAATACACAGGGACGCATCGTTTGTCTTACTGCATTAGAGTAATCAGAAGAACGAAACGTCCCTGTGTATTGTATAAATATAGAGGGAGCTTGTTTTTTTCCTGTGGTGTAAATTATATATATATATTCATAAAGGAGAGGTTCGGATGAAAGTAACCACATGGAACAATGGAAATTATAATAAAAGTGGAGCTGGATATGGTATTTTAATACCGAAAAGAGAAAGAGATAAGTATTTCAATAGGAAATGGGATAGGGTTAAAATTCATATAGAGGACACGAGTGTAGAAATAAAACTTCGGGATACGTTTTGGACGACATGTAATGAATTACGAAGTAAAGAGATTGGAAAGTATTTGTTAAAGAATGGATTAGGAGTATGGGAAAAATGGAAACCCCATAAGTTAACATTAGAAGTAGTAAATAATAATGAATTTACAATTAGTTTATTTTAACCATACTTTACTGATAGCTTATGGAAAATATACCATTAATGTTAAAGGATTTAACAAACCAAATATCTTTTTAGATATAAAGATATAATAATATTTCCTAAATTGCAATAGCAAATTGAACTAATTTTTAAACTGTAATATTATGGATATTTAGTCGTATATAATCTCTCTTAAGTGATCTTCGAATGATTCATCTGGAGTAAGATAATGGAGTATTTTTCTTGGCAAAGTGT
>CALJEQ010000062.1 GCA_938074565.1 uncultured Alkaliphilus sp.
ACCTCAGACCGAGGTTTTGCCTAAGGCTTCCTTCAGATTCCACCTCACGGTGGACACCCTTGCCTTCGGCTAGTGGTTCCCACTACCAAGCCCACAGCGGACTTTCACCGCCAAGTTATCGCCCATGCTGGGCACACAAGAAAAAGACTTCTGATAAAATAGAAGTCTTTTTTGTAGATAACGTTATTATTTATTAAGTAGGCTTAAAGCCCATTCTTTAGCTTTCTTTTTACATTCATTTGTGTCCTTATGTAATGGTTCAGCAAATCCAATTTCACCTAAAATAGTATTTCCCTCTAGAGCTTTCTTTAAGTTATCGAAGATGGTTGCTGGTTGCTCACCATAACAACTAAATAATGCCACCTTTTTACCCTTTATAGCATTTTTACTTAATAAAGTATTTATTGGTGGTGTATAGGTTCCAGCCCATACAGGACTCCCTAAATAAATTACATCATAATCTTCGATATTTTTATTTATTGGACGCAATTTTGGCTTTTCTTTAAACATTACTTGTTTTACACCCCAAAAAATCCTAAACTTACCTGACTTACCAATTTCTTTAACGGGCTTTATTTCCAATAAGTCTCCTTGTACTGCCTCTGCAATGGATTCAGCCACAATTTTTGTGTTTCCTTCTAACGAATAAAAAACAACTAATTTTTTCACTTATTTTCCCCCTTTATATGCCTTTACAACAATTATAAACCAAATTTATACAATTGGACATTTTTTTTTTATAATTAATAAAGTTTTAATAATTCTAAGAAATTGCATAATACAATATTAATTAATTTATATTCGATTTATGCAAAAATGAAACCTGATTCGCGCATAGTGAAATGACTAATTACCTTATATTCTAATACGATTAGTCATTGTACTTTAAGCAGGGAAGGTTTCTTTTTGCATTAATATAAATCAACAATCAATTATGCAATTTCCTCATTCAACAAACTAATTCTTTTTAATAGGCGAAAAATTTTTAGCAATTGCTTCTGCAACCTTTATTCCGTCCACTGCCGCAGAAATAATTCCGCCAGCATAACCAGCCCCTTCACCAGAAGGATATAATCCTTGAATATTACTTTCTAATGATTCATTTCTTATTATTCTTATGGGAGAAGAACTTCTTGTTTCTACACCAGTCATTACTGCATCCTCCATAGCAAAACCCTTTAGTTTTCCATCTAGGGCTACAATGGCTTCCTTCATAGTATCGGTTACATAATTAGGTAAACAATTTCTTAAATCTGTTAAATGCACCCCTGGTGTATAGGAAGGCTTAACAATACCCAACTGTGTTGAAGGTATGTCCTTTAAAAAGTCTTTAACCAACTGGACTGGAGCATAATAATTAGACCCACCTGCCTTAAAAGCTTCCTCCTCCCATTTTTGTTGAAAATATACACCTGCAAGGGGATGGTCACTATTAAAGTCTTCTGGTGTTACCCCCACCAATAAAGCACTGTTGGCATTTTCAAGGTTTCTTGCATAATAGCTCATACCATTTGTAACCACTCTACCTTCTTCCGATGCCGCCGCCACCACTTGACCTCCAGGGCACATACAAAAAGTATAGGCAGACCGTCCATTTTTGGCATGGTAGGATAACTTATAATCCGCTGCCCCCAACGCTGGATTTTCTGCGGCAGTTCCATACTGACTTTTATTCACCATTCCTTGTGGATGTTCGATTCTAACCCCAATAGAAAAAGCTTTTTGCTGTATACCTACTTCTTTTTCATGGAGCATTTCAAAGGTATCCCTTGCACTGTGACCCACTGCCAGCACCACTGTTTCAGTAGGAATAATTCCTTGCTTATTAACCTGTACCCCTGTTACTTTTCCATTTTCTACTATAATATCAGTAACCTTACTTTCAAACTTAACTTGTCCACCTAAAGCAATAATAGTTTCCCTTATATTCTTTACAACTCTTCTTAGGTGGTCTGTTCCCACATGGGGTTTACTGTAGTATATAATTTCTTCTGGCGCACCTGCCTCCACCAATTCTTCCAATACCTTTTTACATCTTAAATCTTTTATTTGAGTGGTTAACTTGCCGTCGGAAAAAGTACCTGCTCCCCCTTCACCAAACTGTACATTAGACTCTGGGTTTAATACACCCTTCCTCCAAAACAAGTCCACATCCTTACTTCGTTCTTCTACTGACTTTCCCCGTTCCAATAAAATTGGACAATAACCCATTCGAGCCAAAATTAACCCTGCAAAAAGTCCTGCTGGACCTGTTCCCACCACTATAGGAGGGTTAGTCATCTTCTTAGTACCTGTCTCAATCATTTGATAAGTTAATTTAGGAGTTGGCATAATGTGAGGATCTTTAGTCTTTTCTAATATTTTATTATAATTTTTTACTTCTGCATCTACCGTATAAACAAACTGAATTTTATCTTTTTTTCTAGCATCAATTGATTTTTTGAATATACGGTAACTAATTAAATCATTTTCCTTAATTTTTAATTTCTTAATAATTTCCATTTTTAAGTATACTTCATCTTTATCAATGGGAACTTTTATTTCTGCCACCCGAAGCATTTTATACACCCTTCCCTTACTGACTATTTTATTAGATTATATTATATTTACTAGATACTGGCATGATCCCCTGCAATATACCCCGAAGACCAAGCCCATTGAAGATTAAACCCACCACAATCTCCATCAATATCTAAAACTTCCCCCACAATATACAGTCCTTCTACTAATTTAGACTCCATTGACTTTGGTTCAATTTCCTTAACGTCCACCCCTCCAGCCGTTACTTGAGCATTATCCCAAGATTGGGTATCTGTTATTTCAATCTTCCAATCTTTTAATATATGAATGATATTATTAAGTTCTCCCTCTCCAACATCTTTAGATGACTTAGTTATTTTTATAATTCCAGCTTCATTTAAGATTGTTGGAATCATCCGTTTATTAATTAGTCCAACAAAACTAAAATCTAAAGGTTTTTCTGGTTGATAAGCTAGTCTTAAACGTAAAATCTCCTTTAGTTCTTCACTGGTAAACTGTGGGAAAAGGTCTACATGTATCCACGTTTTCTTCTTTTTCTCTAACATTTCAGCGGCAGTACGACTTAATTGTAAAATAGGTGGCCCCGATATACCATAATCTGTCCATAAAATTTCTCCACCTTCAACCCTTAAAGTTTTTTCATCTACTGTAATAGATGCTTGTCCAATAAATTTAACGCCTTTTATTTGCTTTAAAAAACCTGCTTTTAATTTTAATTGAACTAAAGCTGGAAAAGGTGTATTAACTCTATGCCCTAAAGAAGTTGCCAACTGGTATCCACTTCCATTAGAACCTAATTTGGGGCTTGCCTTTCCTCCTGTGGCTAATATTACCTTATCTCCCGTTACAGTTGTTCCATCTGTAAGGGTAATGTTAAAAGTGTCCTTAACCTTCTTCACTTTTACTACCTCTGCTTCACAATGTTCTTTAACCCCTAACTTTTCTAATTCATATCTCATAACATCCAATACACTAGATGCTTGGTCAGAAGAGGGATATACTTTTCCTTCTTCTTCTACTTTACACCTTATCCCTAAATACTCAAAAAAATCCATAGTTTGTTGCTCATCAAATTGATTTAGGGCACCATACGCAAATTTGGGGTTATTTCCGTGGTATCTTTTTATATTAATATTTGTATTTGTAAGATTGCATCTACCATTACCGGTGGCTAATATTTTTTTCCCTACTCGATTTGTCCGTTCAAGAATGGTTACATCCCCACCATTTCTGGCGGCAACAATGGCTGCTATTAAACCAGATGCCCCACCACCAATAATTACTATTTTTCTTCGAGACTTCATCTATATAACCCCTTTATTTTTAGTTTATCTTTAGATTCATTTTAAGCTATAGCATGTCTATTGACAAGTTTTATGAAAATAGATATTATCAATAGGAGAAAAATTTATTATTTTATAGTAATTTATATAATAATATTGTTTCCATAATAACTACTAATATAAACAACAAGGATTGGTGAAATATGAACAGAAGAAGCTCTAGTTTACTTAGGGAAGCAGAAACGCTATCCCATTACTTTCCTTATTTAAAGGAAAATCTTACAAACATTGATTTTCTAGAATTTCAAGCAGCTACTTTAGAGGAAGATGGTGCCATAGAAAATAATGAATTAAATGATTTATTGACCTACTGCGATCTTATATGTGCTTCAGATGGAAGTGCTGTTTCCATCGAAACAAAAGTAGCAGAAGAAAAAAACAACTTATCAAATCTTGATGAGTATAAAAAAATTAGAAAAAATATTTTCAATAAAATATCTAAAGAAACTAAGGAGTTACCTTGGGTGTTTTTAGATATAGATAGCACTTTAGTCTTACCGGGTAAATCCATTAGTTTAGAGAACAAACAAGCTATACAACGCTACATTAATGAAGGTGGTAAAGTCAGCTTAGTTACAGGTAAGATACCTGTCTCAGCTATTCCGCTTATCAAAGAATTAGAAATTGACCATTTACCTCATATCGGTGGAAATGGCGCTATTATTTTTTCTAAAAAAGAATCTAAAACCATTTCTCAGTTAGGGTCATTATCATCGGAATTAGGAGAAATTCTTTTCAACCTTGAAATACCATATTGTATTTATCACTCAAATGAGATTTTTTATTCTTCTGATTTAGTGCTTCAAGAGAATATTGATTATTTACGATCTGTTAATGAGCCAACACCAAACTATGTTAAGGATATAGATTATAAACAAGCTATTAAATTGTTAATGTTTATAAATGAGGAAGACCAAAAAACACAAGATATTGTTTTAAAGGCTTTTGAACCCTTTCAAAGTAGAATTTCTATTATTCGTACTTCTCCTAAATTATTAGAGATTATGGATGCAAATCAAAGTAAAGGAAATGCCATTAAAACCCTTACTGAAAGTCATCAACATTATTGTCGTTATTCTGTTGCTGCGGGGGATAGTCAAAATGACTTATCTATGTTAAATGTAGTAGGTATGCCCTTCATTGTATCAAATGCCAGTAGTTTTATGAAGGAATATGGTTTTACAACCCTTCCTTCCTGTGCTGATAATGGCGTTGCAGCTTTAATTAATAATCTTTTAGATGGAAATATACTATAGATTTAATATTTTTTAATTGTATATTAATGGCAGTGTCCTAACGTAGTTAAATAACGTTAGGACACTGCCATTTTAACTAGTGGTGGTAATATGAACAAATAATTAATGCTTATATAACTAGCTCCAATTAACTATTAATATCCTCGACATAAAATGCTATAATAAAACAATATATGACAAATTTGCATTTTGCATAAGAGAGGATGAAGTTATTGAAATCGCTAAAGAAACTTTTATCATCTTTACTTTTACCTACAATAATTGTAATAGCTGGTGTTTTACTTTATCTAAAGATAGATAAGCTACCTCCTTCTGTAAGCTTAACAATAGATTACATACCCTATGTTGTACTTGCCATCGGCTTATTATTGTCTGTACGCTTTAACAGAAGTAGAATCTTTTTTATATTAACAATATTATTTATTAGTTTATTTATAATTGTTATATTACCAATTTTTTCAAAACAAGTGCTAAATAATACGTTAAACTATCCTTTGATTTTAGGTCTGTTGATTCCTTTGAATCTATTAATTTTTTCTTTATTTCGTGAGAGGGGCTTTTTAACCCTTTGGGGAATTCTTCGTAGTTTATTTATAATTGGTCAATTTATTTTTATAGGGTGGCTTAAATGGACAGATAATAACCAAGTCATTGATTACCTGTTTAAAGATTACATCCCAGTACCCTTCTCTACATTTTTACCTCCTTTAATCTTATTGGCTATAGGATTATTATTTATACTATTATTACTTAAATCTTACTTTTTACCCATTTATTCCGATGGTGCTTTTATATTGAGTTTTATTTCAGTCATCATTTCTGTACATTTACAAGATACTAAAGCTCTACTTATTTTATTTTCATCTATTGGTATTATTTTAATCATCAGTATTATTCAAGACACCTATCGTATGTCTTATATGGATGAGTTAACTGGACTACCTGCTAGACGTGCCCTTAAAGAAGATATGATGAAGCTTAGTGGAATGTATACAGTTTCTATGTTAGATATAGACTTCTTTAAAAAATTTAATGACAAACATGGTCACGATATTGGAGATGAAGTATTGAAAATGGTTGCCACTTGTTTGTCACAAGTGACAGGTGGTGGCAAGGCGTTTCGATATGGTGGAGAAGAATTTACAATACTTTTTCCTGGTAAAGAACTAGAAGATGCCATACCCCATTTAGAAAGTTTAAGAGAAACAATTGCCAAAAGGGCATTTATTTTAAGAAGTAAATCCCGACCTAAAACAAAACCTAAAACCACAAAACAATCCACTACTACAGAAAAAAAATTGTACGTAACCATTAGCATAGGGGTTGCCAATAAAGAAAAAAATACAAAAACCCCTCAAGAGGTTATGAAAAAAGCAGATATAGCCCTTTATAGGGCGAAAAAGAAGGGCAGAAACTGTGTTAGTAAATAAAAAAACAACTCCACTTTCCATATGAGGGGAGTTGTTTTAATTTGAATTATATTAACTCAAGTTATATTTATTAAAATTATTATACCTATACAATTTTAAACCTAGTACTACTACCGGTATTATCAGGAATAATTTCTAATCTTGCTCCGATCCTCTCCTTTAATTCAGGTACGTGGGAAATGATTCCAACAAGCCTACCAGATTTTTGCAAGTTTACTAATGATTCAACTGCACTATCCAAGGATTCAGGGTCTAAAGTACCAAATCCTTCATCAATAAAAATGGTATCAATATTTATTCCCCCTGCATATGCCTGAACTACATCTGCTAAGCCCAGTGCCAAAGATAGAGAAGCTTTAAATCCCTCTCCCCCGGATAAAGTTTTTACATGTCTAGACTTACCTGTGTAATGGTCGTAAACCTCTAATTCTAATCCACTTTGGGCATTACTTCTAATTCTTTCATCCGTTCGACTAAGTTCATAACGATTACCAGTCATTTTAATGAAACGAGCATTGGCTACTTCAAGGATATTATCTAAAAAAGCTGCTAAAACATACCTTTCAAAAGTCATTCTTTCATTATTATTACCTTTTGTCACCTCTGATAAATGACCTACTAATCGGTATTCTTCTTCTTTATCTCCCATTTCTTTTTGTAATCCTTCAATAGACTTTAACACTTCATTATTTTTTTCTATTTTAGAATGAAGCACGGTTCTTTTACTCTCAAGTTTTTCTTTCTCTATTTTTATAGCATTGTAACCTTCTTGTAACTCCTTTAGTTCAACTAATTCCAAACCCACAGTGGTTCTTTGAGCTTCTGTAAATCTATCATTAATAGATTTTAATTCCTCATAATATTCTTTAATCTTCTTTTCTAATTTTGCCATTACTTCACTATTCATTTTAAAACTTTTGTATTCATCTAAATCTCTAAAACCTGCTAGTTCCACAGCTTTTTCATATTTTTCTTTTGAAATATTAACCGACTCTTTTAATTCTATTACAACATTTTCCATGCTTGTAATTTCTGTTTTTAATTTTTCTAATTCTAAATATAAATCTTGATATAATTTTTCAGCTTTTTTATAGTTATTCTTTAACTCTTGTAATTTGTTTTCTTTTTGTTGAATGAGGGCTTGAAGACTTTGTGGTGAACGAATTTCTTTAGGTAATTCTTCTTCTAAGGCTTCCACCAAAGATTTTTCTCCTTGAAACAAGCTTATTTTATCCGTATAGATTTCCATTACTTTTTCTAAATTTTTCTCTTCATCTTCAATTCGTTTCATCAACTGTTCTGACTTTGTTGTATATTCTTCCACCAGTTTCTGTTGCTTAACCAACACATCTACTTTTTTTCCTAATGTTTCTTTTTGTTCATCAATGGTTATTAATTGTTCTTTTATGAAAACTTTTAATTCATTAAACTTTAATTGCTGTATTGATAGGGGTATAAATTCCTCCAATTCCTCCTTCATCCTTGAAACAATGGCTTTTTGAGTTGCTCCTTCCGATTTTGCATCATTAACCCTTATTTGGCTTTCTTGAAATGTTTTCTCTAACTTTTCTAGTTTTTCCTTCTCCTGTTTTAATACGGATTCTGTTGGTATTCCCTCTTGAAATGCAGCTAAATTAGGATGTTCAGTTGAGCCACAAACAGGACATTCTTCACCGTTATTTAATCCTTTAGCCAATATACTTGCCTGTCCCTTATACCAATTTTCTAATGTTTTATCATATCCTTCTTTAGCATTTTGATACTGATCGGCTATTTCTTCATGTTGCTTATTTATTTTTTTATAATCAACGATTAAATAATCTAACTTTTCATTTTCAACATCTAATTTTTTTAGCTTTCCATAGGCTTTTGCCACCTTTTCCAGCTCAGTTTTCACTTCTAAAAGATGGGTATTTGTGTTCTTTGATTCCTCCAGTTTTAAAATCAATTGTTTATTTTTTTCTTTAAAACTTACTATTTCCTTTTTCTTTTCTTCTTTATTTTTTTCTACTTTCTCCAATGATTCAGTTAATACCTTCAACTGTTGTTTTTTAATTTCATAGATATTAATTTTCTCTTCTAATCCTTTAAGTACCATTAATTCTTCCGAAAGCTTTTCACCTTCTTGTTCTCTTTGCTTCTCGGCTTGCAACTTTATTTCTGCATCTTTTAATTTTATATTTATATTGTTTAATTTTGTTAATTTTACCTGTAGTTCAATTTCTTTTTTTGCCACATTATTGAACTTTTCTAAGTAATTGTCTTCTACTGCAATAATATTCTCTGCTTTTCTGGCTAGTTGAAGTTTTTTTTCTTCCTCTTGCATCTTTTCCATTTGTTCTTCTAACTTACCTTTTTCTTTTTGTATCTCTTCCTTCAAAGCAATTTTCTTATTGCTTTCCTCTGCTTTTAAAAGTTTACTATGCCCTTCTTCCAACAGTTTTTCCTGTTTTTTAATAGATTCCCCCGCTATATTCTTCAGTTCTTCATCTTTAAGCATTTCATCCTGTAGTAATTTAACTATTTCTACATAATTTATTTCTTTACTTTCCAATAACTGCTTTATTAACTGTTGGTCATATAATTCTATTCTTTTAAGGGCATCTAGTCGCCTGCTCCCTAACATATTTATTTCCGTTCTTATGGCTTTTGCCATCTCATTAAGTCTTGTTTCAACTAGTTTAAACCCTTCTGTGCCAAAAATTTTCTGAAGAATTTTTTCCCGATCTTTACTATCAGAAGTTAATAATTTACGAAATTCCCCTTGAGGAATCATCATTATTTGTCTAAATTGATCGCTGTTGATACCCATTAAATCATGTATTTTTTCCTTTACATTACTCACACCCGTTATAGTCTGGGGGTCTTCTTCTCCCATTACCCTTAATTCAGCCTCAGGATTTTGCTCTGTAGTACCCTCCCCTCTACTTTTTCGCTTTTCTTGTTTAGGGATGCGTTTAATATAATACTGTTTCCCCCTTAATTGAAATTCCAATTCAACCATAGTTAGTGTGTCTATACTTGCAAACTGACTCCTTAAATTTTCTCCATCCCGTTCTTGTCCACTGGCTTCCCCGTAAAGAGCATAACTTATACCGTCAAAAATGGTGGTTTTTCCTGCCCCTGTAGGACCTGTAATTAAGAAAATATTCCTATCTCCCAATTGGGTAAAATCAATGACCTCTTTTTCAGCATAGGGTCCAAAGGCTGTCATTGTTAACTTTAATGGTCTCATCCTTTACTTCCCCCTTTCTTCCACTTCCAACTGATTCAGTATTTTTGCTATAATTTCTTTTTTATCATCTGTAAAATCTCCATCTGTTACTTTTGTATAAAACTCCTCAAATAATTGCAGTTTTGTTTGTTGGTGGTGGTCTTTACCTGCTGATATTTTTTCAATGCCTGTTTGTCGAGGTGTTGTCATCCGTTCTAGCCTTAATACATTAGGATAAACTCCCCTTAGTTTACCAATGGCATCTATTAATTCTCCTTCATCGGTTAATGCCACCATTAAATAATCTTCTACATTACAGTCTTGATAAATTTCTGGTTGTAGCAGGGCTTTTAATTCCCCTTGTAACCTTCTCATGTCCCTCTTTGGCTTTAATGACACCTGTCGAGTAACTACACCGCCAATGCTATCCATTTCAACAATTGTAACTGATTTGTTTTGTTTAACTTCAGAAAATGAGTATTTTAACAGAGATCCTGCATACCTAATTTTATCCCATACTACTTTTTGAGGACTATGAAGATGTCCTAGAGCAGTATAATGAAAATCTTTAAAGTATTGGGCATCAATATACTCGGCTCCACCAATGGATAAAGGTCTCTCTGACTCACTGGTTTCTAACGTTTCCGTTCCAATTACAAACCCATGGGCCACCATTACATGTCTTTCTTCAGGATTCATTTTCTTTTTTATCCCTTCCAACACCCATCTCATGGCGTCATCATGCCCTTGTATTTCTTTAACTCCCGTGACATCCCTAACTATTGCAGGATCTACATAGGGTAACAAATAAAAGTTTACAGGGCCAAATTCATCCTTTAACACTATGGCATCTATTTCTTTGTCTAGTTTCCCTACAATATATAACCCCTTATTTTTTAAAATTCTACTGGCAAAACTCAATCTATCTGGACTATCGTGGTTTCCTGCTATGGCCAAAATGGGCGTTTCTAAATCTATTAAAATTTTAGAAAAAATTTCATCTAAAAGTTCCACTGCTTCTACTGGTGGCACTGATCTATCATATAAATCCCCTGCAATTATAATTGCATCGGGTTTTTCCTCCTTTACCAACTCCACAAATTGTTCTAAAATATGACGTTGATCCTCTGTCATATGAATTTGATGTACTAGCTTTCCTATATGCCAATCACTGGTATGAAATAGTTTCATCCATTTTCCCCCTTGTTGTTTATTACTAATACTAATATTGTATCATTCATTTCTTCTTTAAGGAATTTACAATATAAAATGTTGGTTTCCTTTTTATGCTAGAGAAAAATTTAAAAAGCTGATAATAAAATATCCCCCTAATAATTTATATCCTATGATGGTCATAATAAAGGGCAGGCATTCAAAAGAATACCCACCCCAACCATTAATAAAACATAATAATATTAAGTTCTAGCAGTTTTTTTGCTTTTATTATTTACTTCCTCTAATTCACCTTCTGTAGCCGCAATTGCTACTGCTACAGCACCATCACCAACAACATTTATAACGGTACGTGCCATATCTAAAATTCTATCTATACCCGCAATTAAAGCAGAACCCTCTAAAGGTAATCCCACTGAAGTTAATACCATTGTCAACATAATAAACCCTGCTCCTGGCACACCTGCTGTACCAATAGAAGCTAATGTCGCCGTCAACACAATACTAACTTGTTGTGCTAAACTTAGATCAATGCCATATATTTGTGCTACAAATAGTGCGCATATCCCTTGGTATAAAGCTGTACCATCCATATTAATGGTTGCCCCCAAAGGTAAAACAAAACTTGCAATTGAATTAGAAACCCCTAAATTTTCTTTTGCTGACTTTATGGTAACAGGAAGTGTTCCTGCACTACTGGCTGTACTAAAGGCAACAGTTGCCGCTGGTGAAATACCCTTAAAGAATTTAAGGGGACTCATTTTAGCCACAAATTTAACTAATGATGAATATACAATAATACTATGTATTATAGCCCCAATATAAACGGCAAGGATGACTTTACCAAGGGGGAGTAATACACTAGGTCCATTTTGAGCAACCACAGGTGTTATTAATGCAAATACGCCATAGGGTGCTAAACTCATAACCATTGAAGTAAGCTTATACATTACCTCTGCTAGACTATCAAAGAAGCTTAATAACGGTCTTCCCTTCTCTCCAACAGATGTAATACCTATTCCAATAAATAAGGCGAAGGCAATAATTTGTAACATATTTGCTTCAACTAAACCCTTTAATGGATTACTAGGAATAATATTTAATAATGTATCTACTAGAGGTGGTACTGGTTTGGCTTCTACTGTAACATCTTGAAGTAAGGTAATACCAGCACCTGGTTTAAATAAGTTACCTAAAACAATTCCAATGGTTACTGCAATTGCTGTAGTTAGTAGGTAAAATAATATGGTCTTACCTCCAACTCTTCCTAACTTCTTTACATCCCCCATACTAGCTGCCCCAACCACTAATGATGAAAGTACCAACGGAACAATTATCATTCTAATTAAATTTAGAAATAGTGTTCCAAAAGGTGCAATATAGGTGGTGGCTATCTGTGATGATCCACCAAGAACTAAACCAATACCGATACCAGCCATTAACCCAATGAGTATTTTCGTTGTTAGTTTCATGTAAATAAACCTCCCTTTTTTATATTTCATTTCTGTAATAATTATATAAAATTATAATTGGGTAGTACATGTTTTTTAATGTTTTTTTGCTATTTAAATTATTTTATACCTAATAAAGACATGACTATATGTTTTTGGTTTACCTTAATCTAAAAAATAACTACCTTCATTCTAGCATCACGTATCCATTTACTTAATGTTGATTTAGCTACTTTTAAATTTTTTGCAACTTGATCACCTGTTTTTCCACATAAATGATAATAATTTACTGCATCTTGCTTGAATTGTGCATCATATTGTTTAGTTTGTTTTCCCATAAGTTTTTTCTACTTTGTCTTCTGTTTTTTATTATAACATTTGACATGAAAAAACTCACTTAAACTTATCCTAATTTAATTCTATCATCAAACTACTTGAATGGCTATATCCCCACTAGGATCCAAGCACCATAAGCATATAAATTCGTACTCTGTCTTATGGCAAGAATATCTGGTTGCCTTACTTGCCCTGCTAAGGGTTGGTTATTACCATAAATCATATTTTTTGGACTCCAGTAACTATCCTGTTGCAAAAACTGCATTGTCCCCGGCTCATAATACCTAGTCCTTAAATAAACCAACCTAGCCTCAATATCATGGGCTTCACCTGTAAAACCAAAAGGACTATTGGTTAATCTTGCGTTTTTAGCCACTGGGTCTATGGGTTCTCCGTAGGGGCCAAATCGGTTGCTGTCTATAATGCCTGCATTCATGTTGGTGATGGCTGCAATACCACCGAGGACATCGTTATATAATGTGTACATGAGCTAATTTTTGTAGCATATGAAAAAACAGGGTAATATATCTCTCCTGTTTTTTATAATGTTTTAATTGTTAGACAACTTAAATAATTAACAGTTGCTTATAAAAATTCAATTTTTAAGTCACCTCTAAACTTTATCTTATCTCCAATCTGTAAAAAAGATTCATTATACTCAAGAATAACAAGAAACAATCCATAATTTTCTATCTCAAGTGTCAATGATTCACTACTAATTATTTCAATTATTTTACCTATGCATTCAACATGAGTTGAGTCTTTAATTGTCTGAATAAATTTATCATCTGTATTATTATTTATTTTTTCTACTGCAAGTACCCATTCAATTGATAGTTCAGCTAATCTTACCTCTGGGTTAGTGTACAATTTTGAACCACTTTGAATATATTCAGTATCTATTCCATGTGCTATAAATATTTCTCTATTATCTACTAATTGAAATTTATAAAATCTTTCATAACAATCATAAATAACTTTAATAACTTCTATTTTTGTTATCATATACAACTCCCTTACTGTAATTTATTTAGAAAGTAATCTAAGGTTACATTCATTATTGATTGTATTTTTCCATTATACACTATAACTGCTACACCTTTTTTAGCACTTTCAACAGATTCTACGAAGTATATAGTCTTGTTTCCTACAGTTTTTACTAATGTAGGGTTCCGTATAATTTTCTGTACTGCATTAGTAAAATTCATAAACCCATCTACTGTATTAGAAAATAATTTAGGATCTACGCCTAGACGTTTTGCGATTGATGGTATCCTATCAGGATATGTTTGCCAATATTGAAAAAAATGTTTTATCCCTTGATTAACACCATCAGCTGACATACCCCATACTTTAGTTGCCTCTGCTAATTTAGATGCTATTTTATCTATTCCCAATGCTTTTAGTACTGCATTAGGCATTTTAACCATAATATCAGGTCTACTAATTAAAAATCCTGAGGCTACCTTAACTAAAGCTGCACCTGCAAACCATCCTAAAACTCCACCACCAACTACTGCTGCCCCTCTTATAGCCCAATACTTTGGACCAGAAGTATAGCCTAATTTTTTGGCTACATAGTCGCCAAAGTGCCATCCTGCTATTGTCCCAATAGTGGCAAAAACTACTTGAATGGCTATATCCCCACTTGGATTAACATACTTAACAGGATTATTAGCACCATAAGCATATAGATTTGTACTCTGTCTTATGGCTAATATATCTGGCATCCTTACTTGACCTGCCATAAGATTCTTATTACCATAAATCATATTATTAGGATTCCAATAACTATCCTGTTGCAAGAACTGCATAGTCCCCGGCTCATAATACCTAGCCCTTAAGTAAACCAATCTAGCCTCAATATCATGGGCTTCACCTGTAAACCCAAAAGGACTATTGGTTAATCTTGCATTTTTAGCCACTGGGTCTAGGGGTTCTCCGTAGGGGCCAAATCGATTACTGTCTATAATGCCTGCATTCATGTTGGTTATAGCAACTGTGCTACCTAATGCATCGTGAAGGTAATATAGAGGATTATTTGGTTTTCCTTCTATATTTCCTAATTCTTCTACGCTGATTCGTTCTCTGTCTATACCATAAGTATATACTCCCCTGTAATTACCGTCAACATCGCTGGTCATTAGGACTTCTGTGTGTTCTAGGTTGATGTCATTTATGAAGTTAGTTACTTCAAATATTTCAGGATTTGTTAGATCTCTATCATCTAACCCTTTCCCATTTTTATACCAACCTAACTTTTTACCATTGGTTCCTTGGTTTTTATCTTTATTCTTTCCATGAGCCCAACCTTTACCCTGTTCATTGGTATTTTTGTCGTAACCCATGCTATTGCTGTTTTTGCTGTTACCTTTATCTACGTTTTTGCTATTATTGTTGTCATTGTTGTTACTACCATTTTTTTCTTCATTTTTACCTTGGTTTCCATTGTTGCTTTTCTCTTTGTTATATCCTGGGAAAGATGGTGGGTCTTCTAACCGTTCATCTTCTTCAACTGGTGGTTTTACCAATGGATACTGGGCGTGGGTTCTCCATAATCGATTTCCTTCTCCGTCGTAACCGTAGGTGAAGACTTTTCCGTTATGAAGAACAATCTCTTCCAGTTGATCTTCAAAATTATAGTAGAAATAGTCTATTACTTCTTTTTCTCCTGCTTCTTTTTCTTCAGAAATAACTCTTTGGGTTCTATTGCCATTTAAGTCATGACGGTAGCTTCTTCTTACACCATTTTCGTCCATCTCCGTCATCATTCTATTGGCTTCGTTGTAGACATAAGTGTAGCGTTTTTCTACTCCATCCTTTATTTCT
>CALJEQ010000063.1 GCA_938074565.1 uncultured Alkaliphilus sp.
ACACTTTGCCAAGAAAAATACTCCATTATCTTACTCCAGATGAATCATTCGAAGATCACTTAAGAGAGATTATATACGACTAAATATCCATAATATTACAGTTTAAAAATTAGTTCAATTTGCTATTGCAATTTAGGAAATTAAATATTTTATTAATACTATAAGTAAATATTTTATATAATATCAAAATTTATAATCTTGACGAACTTAACTAATAACAACTTCAATATGATCAACGAATTATTTTATTGTTATCAATTATTATTAGATTATTATTATGGTTTATTTTTTCATATGTCGCTGATTATTAGTTTAAATTTATAAAAACTACAGTAATAATATATTTTAGGCATTCATATAATTAATATATATGTACAAGCTATTGTATCAAATTTAATGATTAACTGAATTAACTTTCTTTAATCTTTTATCGTTTTAGTACATGCATTATTGGTTTAGTTTAAAGTATTATTACAACCTTAATTACAAAACCTTGACATATCAATGGCTACAACAATTATTGTGTATAACTCTACTGATTATCCACAGAGATCGTTAAATAATTAACCATATTTTCTGATTTAACTAATACTATTTCCCGACATTATTATTATATTTCGACATTAAATATAAGCGAGAAGAAGTCTTTCGACCTTCCTTCCTAGTTGTCGAAAAATGATATATCGCCTACTTTATCGACTTTCACCCTCCCCTACTTTATTCTACAAAAAAAGCCATAGAGTTATCCCCTATGACTTTTTTTATATATACTTTCTAGTTTTCTTCAAGCCATTATCCATTTATTGATAAAAGCATATAGAATATCAATTTCTGATATTATTTCCTTTTCAAAATAGAAATAGCCATCAGTCCAACTATAAGAACCCCTGCCACAATTATACTATCATACTTATACTGTTTAACTAAAGGCTGTTTTATATCTTCTAAATTGTTGATAACATTAAAGGACACTATCTCATTTTTAATATTTTTAAATACTGCATCATCAGGGGTAAATATTAAAACATCTTCTCCCTTTTCTTTTTTAAGATATACCTTTTCATCCTTATATGAGAAATCATTATCTTTACCATTGCTGTTAATATATCTTTCCAGCACAGTAAAATCAGCTTGTATTCCCGTTGAAAGATCTACTTTATCTAATTGAAGGGACTCAAAATCTCCAGAAGTTGCTTTATACGCCCCCCACTTAATTTCATAATTCAATAGTTTTTTATCTAAAGAAAGAACTAAGAAATCTCCTACAATTGGTTTAATTTCAGTGCCCCAGTACAAAAAATCATTACTTATATTAATGGTGTTATTTGGCATCTTACCACTAACTACATGTTTTACATCTACTTTAAAAGATCCTCCAATCTCATTAACTATTTCACCAACTATAAGCGCATCTTGGTCATTATGAGTTATTCTCCATATAATGTCAGCTGCAAATACTTGCTGAAATGTTAATAGAAAGAAGAGGATAACAAGTCCTGTTTTTTTCATATAGAATACCTCCTTATGGGTCAGCCTATTATAATTTTTGATGTCTAATTACATTATAATGATTACTGCTTAAGATTAAAAGCTTCAAAATTTTCATACTACTTTTAAATGTCTTACTTAGAAACTAAAAGCCCATATTTATAGGCTTTTAGTAGGGTTTGGTATTATGTTCTAGTTTACCATTTATTTTACAAAAGAATACCTTATTTTCAATTTCATTCAGAAGTAAGGTTAAATATAGTTTTACTTTCAGTTTAAAATCAAACATCAATTAATATGTTAATATATTGTCAACATGTCAACAACAACTATTAAACCTACTCTTTAAACTTAACAAAAACATTCAATTCAAATGATTGAAGTGAAAATTCATCAGTTACTACATTTTTACTAGCACTTAGGCTCTTAAATAAAAGATGTACAGTAATTTTATCATCTTTTATAACATAGGTGGCTTCTTCTTTTGTTAGGTTTTGCTTTTGATTGTTTTTATTAATTTCTAAAGCAACGTCTTGTAGATTCTTTACAAATTCTACCTTATCATTTTTAATAATAGAGAGCTCATTAGTTTTATCATTATAAGCTATTCTAACCCCTTCATTTTGCATCGGTTTGCCATCTCTAAAACCATAGGCAGTAATATATGCAAAGTAGTCAAACTCCCTAATATCATAAATATTATTATCCTCTACATTGTAATGGAAGTAGTCTGTATAGTTAAGATTCTCCCTATATATAGGAAAACCAAATACCTGCTCCATCTGACTAATTTCAAAATCTTTAGGAACATATTTCAAATCCTTTAGAGAATGGTTACTATTAAAGTATATAACTATTTCTCCAATTTCTCTTCTAGCTTCTTTTGAAATGTTCTCTATCGGTTTTATCATTCCATTTTCCAATAATCCATGTTGCTTTACTAATTTCTCAAACCTATTATTTTGACTATGTTTAGATAAGCTATAGCTACTTAACGGCCCAATTACAGACATAATGGCTATTAAAGATATAGAAATTGCAATTATAGTATTTCTTGGTTTATTACTTAAAGCAAAATAGATCATACAACCAGTTACCCATAGCCCTACTATTAGAACAAAATATCTTTTCTCTGTTATTCCATAGGCATTAATACGGATAGCAATAGCAACAAACATCATACCCAATAACAGGAATATAGACTTTGGTAATATTCTAGTAAAAATGTTTGCCCATTGATTCTCTTTTCTAAGGGGGTTGATTAAAAAGATGATTATCGTACTAATTACAGAATACCATAGGACTAAATTTGAAATAATACCCTTTGGCCACTGACGAGTAATTAATACTTTAATAAAATAACTATATAATATTACTGTATATGCTGTTAGTAAAGGCATTACTATATATAACAGTAATACTTTAAAAACTTTTGGATAGTCGTCGAGTTTTAATTCATCGCCAATATAAGGAATTTCTCCAAGAAAAAATGCAGGTGCGAAAACCCCCACCACCATAAGCCATATATCGAAGTATATTCTACTGGGTATATTTACGTTAAACAGACCATCCACCGTAAAAAGTATAGCCGATAATCCTAAAAAAAGAACTATAGAATAAAGATACGTGATAAAAAATCTTGTTATTAGTTTAATAATGTATAACTCATAGTTTTCCTTCTTCTTAATGAAAGGTATATAAGTGAATAATAAATAAAAAGAAATAGTAAATGCAATGTATCTTGTCACCGCCACCATATCAGGTTCTTTTAATAAAAGTAAATAATAGATGACCAACAATATAGAACTAATGAAATAAATGACGCCTTTTGTCATATTTTTAAGGTTACTAACTCTTTCAAAAAACATTTTTATACAAAGGGATATTGGAACCCCCAAAGCTAAAGTCATGGAAATACGAGTAATGGTTTCTCTCATTACACTTTTTGTATCATAGTTAAGATGATTCATATATATTAGTACAAATACAGTGGAAGTAGCCATAAGTAATGCCACTGGAAACCTTTTTGCACTTATCGATAATTTTATAATTATAGATTTTAAGAATATAATTAATTTTTTACCCATTATTATTCCCTCCTTACTAATACACTAATTCAATTATAAAATACAACATCTGTTATAGCCAATTATACTTCTCCTATAAATCTATTTTGAAGATTATAAACAAAATATTTTTTAGTTCAAAACAAATATATCAATTTTAAATCAAACAAACACATTGGTTTACGTAATAATTTTATCGACAACCATCTAAGGTTTAGTTGCTTCTTCTAATGTTACCAAATAATAAAATGCTTCTTCATCGGTTTCTCCACACATTTCTTCCGATGCTTTAATATCTATACATACCTTTGGGCGTTCTGGTCTTCCAAATATTTTACATTTATTATCATCAGTTAATTGTATACACCTTACCCCTTTAGGCTTCCCATTGGGCATACCTGGAATAGGTGATGATATGGAAGGAGCAATACAACATGCCCCGCAACCCTCTCTACACTCCATATATCCTCCTCCTTTATATAAAAATCTTAATAAAATACACGTTAATTAATAATACAATATACTACTATAATATCACTTTTTATAATTAAAATATTTTGTCGAAAATCTTTCATTTAGTTTTATTGTTGTTATTCCACAATACTACAATATTTGATATTAATCAATATGATTAAGAAAAATGTTGAAATTTCAGTATCTCCACAACAATATCTTTTTTTGATAATAAATAAACCTATAGTCTTTTAACCTATAGGTTTATTTAAAGAATAGCTATTTACTTAGTGTATGACTAATTTTTTCCTCTAACAACTCTACTAATTTTTCTTTTTTTCTATTCGGTACTAGTATAAACTGTGGTATCAGTTTTTTATTAACTTTCAATTGTAGATCAAAAAGATCTCTACGATTTTTACTGCCCTTTATTTTATAACTGACAATTTCTTTCCATTCAATTATTTTATAACCTACCAATACACCTCGTTCTAGTATTATATTGTTATAATACATGAGATTAATATTATATATGGAAATAAAATTATAAAATACTATAAAAAAGATTGAAAAATCCCTTGGTCTATCTAATATTAATGCCACTATAAATATTAATCCAAAACTTATTGAAAAAACAGCAGCAATTCTATTAGTTAAACTATATATATATGATTTTTCTTTTTCTTCATCCTTTAAATACATTAATATTTCTGATTTAAACTTTTTTATTAAATATATTCTTTTTAGTATTAAATATCCATTAGTTATTACTATAGAAATAAAGAAAATGTAGCTTATCATTTTAAAAAAATTCATATTTACCTGCTCCTTCTACAACTATTTTTCTACAAATTAGAACTAAACACCTCTACAACATACTTCTACTTATTTCTACAAAAACAACTATTTACCTCTATTCTTGTTATTAAACTATTTATTTAGAAAAATGTCGAATAACAACAAATTTGATTTTCGACAAATTATTAAAGAATGTCGTTTTTACTAAACTGTTTTATTTACTATATATTCGACAAAATTTATAACCCCTAAAAACTTCGGCAATTCGACAAATCTTTAATCATATGATACTTATTATCAACTAATAACTTGCTTTTTCAATTACTTAACATTATTAATCTTAAAGCCTTTCTTGTTATGAAATAATATAAAAAGGGGCAAATTAATTTTAAATCTAAGGAGGTGTAGGTAAAATATGAAGATAAGATTTGGATATGTGGCAATATCGTTAAATTTACAAGATGGTTCTCCAAATAAAACCCTTACCTATAAAAGATTTACTGAATTACCCGATGACGATGTACGTTTATATAAATTACAATCCCTTACTAAGGAAAACTTAGATACCACCAGAAGGATTTTAATTTATAATAAAGCCCACGACATCGATGTGTATCGCTTTACTTCAAAGATAGTACCATTAGTCACCCACGAAGACGTTTTCGATTGGGACTATATACAACCCTTTCAAGAATTGTATACTAATATAGGCAACTACGTTAAGGAGAATAAACTTCGTGTAAGTGCCCACCCAGACCACTTTACAAATATAAATACTCCTAAAAAGGAAGTTCTTCTCTCTTCTTTAAAGGATTTAGATTATCATGTGAAGATTTTTGAAGCAATGGACTTATCACCAAAGGAAGCAAAGTTAGTTTTACATGTTGGAGGTACATACGGAAATAAAAATAAAGCTATAGAACGATTTATTCATCAATTTAAAGAAATAGACTCAAGATTCCAAAGTCGTATTATGTTGGAAAATGATGATAAATCCTTTACTGCAAAGGAGGTTTTAGGGATTTGTCAAGAACTGAGTATTCCAATGGTACTAGACATTCATCATCATTTCTGTAACCATAATGGTGAAAATATTAATGACATGTTGGCAGATATTTTTGATACCTGGAAAAATGAAATAGTACCCCCTAAAATCCATGTTTCTAGCCCCAAATGTGAAAAACAGATTAGAGCCCATGCAGACTATGTGAATATAGGTTTTCTAATGGATTTTGTTAATTCTGCAAAAGTGTTAGATCGTGATTTCGATGTTATGGTGGAGGCAAAACAAAAAGACCTTGCCCTTCATCGACTAATGGAAGAAATAAAAGTATTCGATGGGGTAGAGGTCTTAGATGGTGGGTCTATTAAGATATAAATGGATTCTTATTAATTTATATAATTGAAACTTTTTAATCTACAGAGAGTAGACTTTCTTAAACATTAAATTTATTAACAATTTCCTTAAGTTTGTTTATATTTCCTTTTGTTTTATCCATTTGTTGCTGAACATCAGAAACATTCTTAATAATTATAGTTGACTTCTCTGCAATATTTTCTGTACCAGCTGTAGCTTCATTAATTGTTATAGAAATTTCTCTAATAGACTCTGCTATTCCTAGTAATGTAGACGATAATTGCTGTGTAGTAGCACTATAATCTGTCACTAAGTTTTGTATTAATTTACCGTCTTCATTATATTGTTCAGCGACTTTCACCATATTAGTGTAATCAGATTCAACTTGAGTATCCATAAAATGTAACATCTCTTTTGAAGTTTCCGATAGTTTAGTAACCGATGATACTACTACTGCTGTTATATTTTGAATCTCGCCTATTGTTTTACCAGAATTAAATGCCAATTTCCTTATTTCATCTGCAACAACAGCAAATCCTTTACCAGCTTCTCCTGCTCTTGCTGCTTCAATGGCAGCATTTAAAGCCAATAGATTGGTTTGCTCTGTAATCTCTAAAATGGCATTTGATAAAGTATTAATTTTCTCTACAGCCTTAGATTCTTCTATTGCCTCTTCCAATTTACTTTTTGCACTTTGATAAATACTGTCTGCAATTTGTTCAGCACTTATCATGTCTTTTTTCAAATTACTAGCATTCTTTCTTATGTCAGTAGCTATAATTGATCCTTTTTCAGTTCTATCTGATAATGCAGTTATTGATTCTTTAATTTCTTGAAGAGCTGAATTGATTACTTCTGTAGAAGCTGAAGTTTCCTCCATACCTGCTGCCAGTTCTTCAACAGTTGCAGAACTATCTTCAGTTTCAGATCCTAAATTAATCATAGAATCATTTACTAGCAATAGACTAGTGTCTATATCTTGTGAACTATTAACAACCCCAATAATAATACTTTTTACGGAGTTAATCATAGTATCCAGTGCCCTTGCTAATTCCCCCATTTCACTTCCTTTTTGTATCTGTTTATCAGATACTTTAATAGTAAAATCTCCACTGGCTACTTTCTTTAATTGTTTTGTAATTTCTTTTATAGGGTTAATTATTTTATTAGCAATTAATAATAGCCAAACAGCAAAAAGTAATGCACCAGCGATAGTTACTATATTTCTTGTAGTGTTTCTACGGTTAATATAAGTTAGATCATAGGTTAATTCTACTATATTAGAATTATCTACTCGATAATCCTCGTCTATAAGACTAACGTGTAAATACTTTTTTACAATATTTCTTGAATCTTTAACTTCATAAACTTCTTGTGTAGTTCCTACTTTATCAATAATTTCTAACAATTCATCAGTAGCTTCAAATGTAGTGTCTCCAATTAGTCTACCATCCAAACTGAATACCCTAACATTATGTATTAGAGGATTAACATTAACTAAGTCTTTAGATATTTTTATCATGTCCATATTATCCATAAATTGAGAAAAATGATTAGATGTTAAACCTAGTTCAAAAAGATATTTTCGATCAGGTGACGGCATATAAGCAAACTTTCTTATATCACCTGTATTAACTTCAGCACTCATCCTGTCAGATTGAAATGAACCTTTTTCTCTAATCTCTGTTAAAAAATTAAAAAAATCGGGCCACTGTTTAAAGTCTAAACCCAAGTCAGTTACGTATGTAGTATATTCTATAACACCATCACTATTAACAATATATAAGTCCGTTGTGCCACCTAAAAACTCCTTTAGAGATTCTAAGTCCATTAGAGAAGGATCTTCACCAGCTTTTTCATATGCCTCTATAAACACTTGGAAACTTCTTTCTAACTGGTCTTCAAGGGATTTTTCCAGCATTTTATAAGAATTATCCACAAGAACGATAGAATTTCTTATGTCATTTTCAATTTGTTCCATTAAATATTGATTATCCTGCCTAGCAAACCTAAAGTTTAAACCAGATATTACACCCCCTATAACTAAGAATAAAATAGCAATACTAATAACTAATATGTACTTCATTGAAATGCCTTTCTTGTGGGTTAGCTTCTCTTTACTTATCATATAATAGAACCTCCTTTAACATTTTTTTACAGCTATTAATACATAAAATAATAATTATATATATTACAATGTTAGATTCGACAGATTATATAGTTATCCTTCAATTTTTTTCATATATAGCTAAAATTTAACAATATTTTTATAATTTTATTTATTAGTTCCAAAAGACAATTGTATATTAGTTTGATTATAGATTTGTCTTTATTTAATTATTACACTATACTACAATTTTGTATTATTTCCTCCGACAAACGCAAAGATTGTTGAAATTCCACTATTTCCAAGGAAATGATTATTCCCCAAAATTAATCCCCATAGAGAACACACTCTATGGGGATTAACATAATCGAAAATGATGAAAATAGAAATTATACTAAGTCGGAACATATTGACATATTTTCAAAAGTCCCATAGATTATCGGACTAATCCATAATTATTTCCCTTAGAATTTCTTTTTCACCATCTTCTACAATTACAAATTCATAATTTTTACCAGAAATACTTTGCCATTTAATTTTTTCAAGTGGTATACCTTCAGGTATATATGTTTTTATTACTATTGTTTGATTATCTAATTTATCAATCCGATTAAGAACTTCCACTTCCTCTAAGTTACTCTGATTTTCTTTCCACATTAACCTTACATGTTGAAAATTTACTATTTCACCTTCTATTACAAACTCAATAAACTCGCCTTCTGATAAGCCCTCTAAAATTATAGTGTTTTCGTCTGTAATAGAAGCTGGTTCACTATAATACCTCTTTATAATTACCTTTGAAATAGTATCTTTATTGATTTCATTCTGATTACTTTCATAATACTGAGTAGATGTGCATCCAGATACTAAAAGAATAATTAATAAAAATAAAGTCTTTAATAGTGTATTTAATAAAAAACGTTTCATAAAACACCCCCTATTAGAATGAAAAAAGTAAATAAGTAAAACCTAAATCAATATACAAATCTCCAACAATCTATTATAGATATTTTGCCAATCAGTGTCAAGATTTAAGGTTTTGACTTTGATAACTTTTCCTTTAATTTTATATTCAAGATTCAACTCCTTCTGTCGTAGGATATAATAACATCCCAGTTATTGCACCAGGGTAAGATATATTATTTATATAGGCGAATATTTGATATAGGTTATTAGAAATTAGTTTTTTTACTTCACCATGATTACTTTTAATTAGAGTTTTAACATAAAATTTAGTATCAATTATTAATTCGCCATTATTAACTTTATCCACGATGACAATATCACTTTTCATCTGGGGTAAGTACTCTAATCCTATATGGTTGAATTTATCATCAAGTCCCCAAGTAAATATAGGAGAATGAACCTTATACTGTTGAGGTGGAAGATGCTTTTTGTAAAAGTTTAGTACAAATTTTTCGTAGAGTTTTGCCATTTGCTTTTCTCTAATGAAGTCTGTAAATTTTAGTTTCGTATCGTCTTCAGTTGAAATTAGCCCCAAATGAATTAGTTAGAAATAAATACCCCTGACTTCTATGGATATAGTCAGCAACAAAAAACAGAAGAATTTAAAGCAAAGTATAAGAAAAGAGCTTGTCAGGAGTGGAAAAATGGTGAAATAAAGAATTTTCATGGATTAGGCCGTGCTAAGGGGTATGGTCTTAGAAGCATGTCAATGCAAGCAAAATTAACTTCATTGGCAGTCAACTTAAAGAGGATAGTAAGCATACTATCCTCTAAACTACACTTTAATTTTCATGTCTATCTATATTATTCAGGCTAATGGAGTTTTATGGTAATTGATAGATGAAAATGAGAGGAAAAATGTGACTTTATCAGTGATCTCGAAGCGTCCCTTCGTCTTCTAATACAAATAAGAAATATTTGTTGAAATTATATTGATATATGTGTTAGTATGTATATGTGTTAAAATATTATCAATTTTAAATTTAATTATTCTTTTAAATACACATTTTAACTTAATTAAATGTAGCCTTTTAAGTTTTTTATAATAGAGGAGTGAGCTTAGTGCAGAGATTAATAATTTTCTGTTTATTATTTATAATTATTACTTTTAGCCTTGTAAATTCAAGTGTAGCTATTGTAGAAGAGACTACCAAAATAATTGACTATTACTTTATAACAACCTGTTCAACTTGCCATGAGCTAACTTTTTTACTAGATGAAATAGATCAGAAGACAGAATATAAAATTAATAGAATTAATATAAGTAACGATGATAACTATAAGAAATTTAATGAGGAGCTTTTGCAACTTAATGTGCCAGATAATAGAAGGGGTATTATCCCTACTATTATTTATAAAGATCGTTACTTTATTGGAAAAGATGAAGTCGAAACTGTATTATCACAAATATTAAAAGCTTCATTGTATAATTAAATTGAACTAATAGAAAAAAATCCATAGTGGACCAAACTGTAATATAATTAGATCACCACAAAATAACCAATTACAGGAAGGTGCACACTATGGACTACTCTAATGATACACCATTATCCCG
>CALJEQ010000064.1 GCA_938074565.1 uncultured Alkaliphilus sp.
TTCTACTCCATCCTTTATTTCTACTTTTTCGCTTATATTTCCTGCTGGGTCATATTTATAGTTGATGGTTATTTGACTATCTCCAGTTTCCACCATACTCTTTACAGTGTTGTTTTTATAATAACTATACTCTCTTTTGTAGTATTTATCTTCTTTATATATTTCCTCTACTGTTCTATTATCTGCCCCATCATACTGATAAAGGAATTTTGCTACAACTTTTTCACCTGCATCTACATTGGTTCTTTCTTT
Organism: uncultured Alkaliphilus sp.; assembly: GCA_938074565.1. Taxonomy (GTDB): domain Bacteria; phylum Bacillota; class Clostridia; order Peptostreptococcales; family Natronincolaceae; genus Alkaliphilus. Next base: position 253 of record CALJEQ010000064.1, read on the forward strand.
TATTCTATTTGCTTCATCGTAAGTGTAGGTGGTAGTTATTCCATTTGGTAACTTTGTTGTACTTCTTCTTCCAATATTATCATAAGTATAGGTAATTTTTCGCCCAGTTTCAGTTACTACATTGTTTTTTCTTTTTTTCTTTAAATTTTCACGAACACCACTAAACATTCATTGATTACCTAAAAGTTCCACTTCGATAGATTCTACCTTACGATGTACACCCTTGTCTTAAACTGACAGTTGGCACTACCGTCTCCTGTATCGGACTTTTACCGACTAGCAAATGCTCATGCTGTACACACAACAAAAAAGCCTTCAATAACATATTGCCATCAAAGACTTAATTTAAGAATAACTTATTGTTTTACAAATAAACTAAATTACAATAATAAGTTGTTTGTTTAATGTTTCTAACCTCGAGGAGAGTGTTGTTTCATTAAAAATTTGAATATTTCTTTGTTAATGTATAAACAATAATAGACATTGAATAGATTCCAATTAGAGACTCTATTCCAGATAAGAATCTTGTACTCCAATCTATCCCTAAAGTATCACCATATCCTAATGTAGCAAAGGTTATAATAGAGTGATATATCGAATAAAAAAATTTATCACTAACTGAAACAATATCTTCTGATAATTTCAATCCCAAATTGCCTTGTCCAAAATAAGTTAATGAAAAATAGCATATTGAAAATAACATTATAATAATAAAACTAAATATAACTGCACTTGACAGTCTATACCCAAACCCACATGATAACTTTAAAAATGCAAGAGGGATTTTTGTCATTATTTTTTTTTCATTCTTAAAATGAGCATCACTTATTAGGTACGAAAACATGGCATACTTTTCATAATTTTTTTGTACAAAATACGACATTCTAATAATGTTATAAACTTCCTCATTGCTTCCATATATGTTGTTCTCAAATATATTATAGGCTGATGAAATGGTTGAATAACAACTTTGAAATTGTTTAATAACTAGTTCACTTGTCCCACGAATAACATTAACTTTTGAATCTTTAATTTTTAATGAATTAATTATTTTTGATAACAAACAATTCTCTATTTGAGAGTATTGCCAGATTAAAATATTTTCAATATTCTCTTGAACTTCAAGCCTTCTTATTATAGAATCCTGTACATTCAAGTTACTTAATTCATTATAATTACATAATTTATCTATTGAACTACCTCTTATATCGGCTGTATTCTTCAGGGATTCCTTTGGTTTATCATTTTCTAGTCTTCTGTGATGATTTTCAATCCCAATATAAGCTTGTCCTATATCACAATCAACTAACAATGAATTTGAATTTTCAATATCTATTCTACCAATTTTGATTCTATTCAATCTAAAAAAATCTTTTGTATTATATATTTTTAAATGACTTAATATTGTTTCCCCATTTTCAAAAGAAGATAGAGTAAAATATACAAAATCTCTAATAATTATTGTTGCTTTAGAGCCACATAATATATTGGCATTAAAACCATACAATTTATTTAACTCTAAATCTGGGTTATATTTCAATAAAAGACTAGGTGTTATACATGTGACTGGTTCAATAGCAATCTCTATAACCTTTTGTAACTCAGTTGATTGAGAATTTTTTTCTTTATATAGTGGTTGAATCCTTATATATTCCATTATTTCCTCCTTCTAACAGAATGTAACGTCTCTGCATTTACTTCTAATACTTGTTATAGAATTTTTAAGCATTTATTAACATTATTAATAAAATATGTAAGACAGTTATAATTTAAATACTAATTTTTTTAGTTTCTAATTCATATAAAAGTTTTTACTATTTGGGTTTGATTCTCAATCAAGGAGTAATAATCCTCATAATTTAAACTAGTTTTATTTTGAATTTACAAAATAGAATATCATATTTTTTTACAGTATTTTATTTTTTCTTTTCTTCAGCCTTTAAAAAACAAAACTAAAATACTAGAAAGTATTATTATAGCTATGAATCTCCAAAACTTTACAAGGGGCAAAACTTCCCATTGAACCCTTCAATAACCGTCCCCCCTGTCTAAGGGAAGCCTATTTAATGTAAGGCTATCATGCTTACAACTCCATGTAAGTGTGCATATAAATTCATTAACATTAAAAAAGGGAAGGTATTGTAACCGTACAAGAATTGAAACAATAAATCCAGTAGAGGCTAGGTTTACCTGCTCATAAGATATTTCAATTCTTAAAAGACATTGTCATACTTCTAGTTCATTGACAACTCTAAGCTATTACCTCCGTCCCCTTGGTTTATATTTTGAGATAAGGGAAAGATTTTAAAGCGCCTAATGATGACTTGATTCTATAATTTTTACTATATTGTATACAGTTATAGTGTTTTTGTAAAAAAAGAAGGAGAAAGAATTTGCATACTATAATCATACAAAAATCTTGTCCCCTTTGATTTTTTAAGAAGTAAATTGGAAAATCAAATATTAAATATCTAGTGTCATACTACACCAAATAATCGACTCCAAGTACGACATATATTTTCCTAAATATTGTAAACTTATCTTAATCTAAAGAAATAACTACCCTCATAATTTTTAATAACATTCTCATGAGAATCAAACACAAATGAAATTTCATTAAATCGAGTACAATCTATATCATAAATTATATTTATGAATGTTTCCTTGATTTTTTCAGTAACCCCATTTTTCTGATTTTCAACTATATCATCATCCTTTTTGTAGAATACATAAACTTCCAAAGAAATATCATCTATTGGTATAAAATGTATAGTATGAGTATATATGTTGTTATTTTTTAACCATTTTACAAGAATTTGTTTTGCTTTTTCAATGATTTGCCATTGAATATTTTCTTGTTCATTCATATAAAAACCTCCACTCATAACTTAAGTTGCTAGATAATTGTTAGTCTATCTTATTGCTTTCCATATTGAACCTTCCTTTACAAATCTATAACCCAAATCTAGAAGTAATTTTACTTCTTGAGCAAAATGTCCATCAGCTTTAGCAGGATCATGTGTTAGAATAATTGATTTTCCAAGTTTGATTTGCATTAATATGAAGACTTTATTTATCTCCCACATAGCTTTCTCACCGTATAGTTTAGCAAGTTGAGACCAATTATCTAAATTATAGTATGTTGCTTTTAGTTTTTTTGCTTCAGCAACATATGAAATTCCATCTTTCATAAATTTTCCTAACACTACTTTTGCTGATTGTGGATTTTGGGTAGCAATTTTAGCATACTGATAAGCAAGAGATTCAGTCATCTTCCCTAATCCTAAAGCCTTTAGTACCATTGTAGGCATCTTTACCGCAATATCTGGTCTACTCAACAAGAATCCCGAAGCTATCTTAACTAAAGCTGCACCTGCGACCCAACCTAAAGCACCAACACCAACCGCTGCACCAGTTCTTATAGTCCAATACATAGGACCAGAAGTATAGCCTAGTTTTTTGGCTACATAATCACCAAAATACCACCCTGCTACTGCTCCAATAGTGGCAAATATTGCTTGAATCGCCATATCCCCACTAGGATCCACATACTTAACAGGATTATTAGCACCATAAGCATATAAGTTTGTACTCTGCCTTATTGCTAATATATCTGGCATTTTTACTTGCCCTGCTAGGGGTTGATTATTACCATAAATCATATTATTAGGATTCCAGTAACTATCCTGTTGCAAAAACTGCATAGTCCCCGGCTCATAATACCTAGCCCTTAAGTAAACCAACCTAGCCTCAATATCATGGGCTTCACCTGTAAACCCAAAAGGACTATTAGTTAATCTTGCATTTTTAGCCACAGGGTCTAGGGGTTCTCCGTAGGGGCCAAATCGGTTGCTGTCTATAATACCTGCATTCATGTTGGTGATGGCAGCAACGCTACCTAATGCATCGTGAAGGTAATATAGTGGGTTATTTGGTTTTCCTTCTATTTTACCTAGGTCTTCTACACTGATTCGTTCTCTGTCTATACCATAAGTATATACTCCCCTGTAGTTACCGTCAACATCGCTGGTCATTAGGACTTCTGTGTGTTCTAGGTTGATGTCATTTATGAAGTTAGTTACTTCAAATATTTCAGGATTTGTTAGATCTCTATCATCTAACCCTTTACCATTTTTATACCAACCTAATTTTTTACCATTGTTTCCTTGATTTTTATCTTTATTCTTTCCAAGAGCCCAACCTTTACCTTGTTCATTGGTATTTTTGTCGTAACCCATGCTATTGCTGTTTTTGCTGTTACCTTTATCTACGTTTTTGCTATTATTATTGCTACTATTGTTATTACTACTATTGTTATTACTACTATTGTTTTCTTCATTTTTCCCTTGGTTTCCATTGTTGCGTTTCTCTTTGTTATACCCTGGGAAAGATGGTGGGTCTTCTAACCTTTCATCTTCTTCAACTGGTGGTTTTACCAATGGATATTGGGAGTGGGTTCTCCACAGTCTATTTCCTTCTCCATCGTAACCGTAGGTGAATACTTTTCCGTTATGAAGAACCACTTCTTCCAATTGATCTTCAAAATTATAGTAGAAATAGTCTATTACTTCTTTTTCTCCTGCTTCTTTTTCTTCTGAAATAACTCTTTGGGTTCTATTGCCATTTAAGTCATGACGGTAGCTTCTTCTTACACCATTTTCGTCCATCTCCGTCATCATTCTATTGGCTTCGTTGTAGACATAAGTGTAGCGTTTTTCTACTCCATCCTTTATTTCT
>CALJEQ010000065.1 GCA_938074565.1 uncultured Alkaliphilus sp.
GATAAGGCAGGTGCTAAAGCTAAGGTTAAAAATTTAGACAATGTTACCATCACCGACATACTATATCAGTTTAACAACAGAAACTTGATTGTAAAAGAACAAAGCAATAAGCTTTATTGTATTGATGTTCAAGACCTTAACAATCCAAAAGCTGTGGACCTTAACTTAGTAGATGGAAGTAATGCATATTCGCTGGGTGAACTTGTAGAAAACAGACCTTACTTTATAGTAAATACCGCTACAGATTCTTATGTGGTCAAGAATGATTGTTCAAATCCAGTTTTGGTGACAAACTCTAAGCTTATGGTGAAAATAGCTACAAATAATTATGCGATAGTAGAAGATATGACTAATAAGGCTATTGTAGTGCTTTCGGATGGTAGCAAAAAAGTTTTAGATACTAACTATGCTGCAAATATATTAGTTGATGGTGGGGGGGATATAAACCCAGCCAAGGATATGTTTATATTGACTAATGGAACAGCTAATAAAGCATATTTTGTAAATGATGCGGGTAAAGTTTATGAGCTAACAGCTTTTCCAGCAGGGTTAAATAGCAGGGCTATAAGGGTTCAACAAAGTGGAAATAATTATGTAGTGGCAGCGTTAGATAATCCTAATAATGCAATCAATGTTTATCAGATAACAGGCACTGGAACAAGTATAGCTCCTGCAATTATAGATGACACAAACAATTGTACAGCTGGTGGAACTATAACTCAAATACAAGCTTTTGATTTAGATGTAGACGGATATGCTTATATTGGTTTTAGGGCGGGTGGTGTTGTTGGTGGACAATGTTTTGGTAACAATGTTACCCCAGGGAATATACATATAGGTTTAACAGATGCTTCTGGTGCTGATAAAGGTAGTTTTGATACAAGTTCTCCTGCACCTATTACTCTAATGGCTGGAGCTAATAAGGGAGTTTTAGTATTTAATTTTGCAAATGATGTTTATTACGCAAGAAGAGACAATACTAATAACCTTCACTCCTCAAGCAACACAAATTTAAATACTAAAACATGCAATGGAGCGATAAATAATCTTGGAAACTTAGCAGGAGCTTATAATATTTCTCCTATAAGAGGAATAAAAAGAGATAGAACTAATATGATATATATGGGGATGTTAAATTTAGCAGGAAGCAATTTTGTTGCACAAGTGGATGTGCTTAATAATACAACTCCATGCCAAGTTAGTATAGCTCCTTCTAATGGAGATGTTTTTTCAGCTAATTTAAATGAAGCTTATACTAATGCTTTTGTAATACGTAGAGGTATAGGTCAGACATTAATACATCAAACACCAAGCTCAGTGATAATAAAAACCAATGTGGCGGAAAATAATTTTAATCCCTTGGATTGTGGCTCTGTTAGTGACGCTATTGTCCAACGTTATAGTAGCACTCAAAGGGTTTGTTCATCAGGGTCTAATGTGTATGCTATAGATTATGATAATGATAGACGAACCTCTATTTCATCTCAAGTACCTTTTGCAATTTTTGGGGATATTTCTAATAAAACTTTTGCAAGCAATCCAGTATTTTTAGCCTCAAGCACCAATACTGCTTGCATTAGTTTAGGTCTACCACAAAAACTATATATAAGCAACAATTCTCCTGTTGACCTTTCAAATACTAAATCTTGTTTTATAGTTCCGCAAAGTCCTAACAACGCCTTTAGGGTTCCTCTTGTAGCAGAATAAAACAACCAGCCCTCTTTACGGGGGCTGTCTTTACTTTATTTTAAAAAACTGCTTGACAAAAAAATAAACTCATGATATAATAGCCTACATTATGAAAAGCATAACAAGTAAAGAATTCTTAGCGCTCATAGGTGCGGACCATTCGTTTGTTATAATGAGGGATAAAGAAAAAGGAGTAGAATTTCTACCTTATAATGAGAAACTTTTAGAAAAATTAAATGCTGATGAAATAAGAATATCAACAGGCGGAAAAATTTCGGGGGTTATATCTTTTGACTTAGAAAAAGCTTATAAAACAAAGGTAATCGCTGTTATAGATATAGATTCTTTTGATGATGAAAAGTTTTTTGAGTTTTTAAAGAATAAGTTACCACCTACAATAAAGCTAAAAACAAGAAGAGGGTGGCATTATTTATATATGTTAAAAGATGAGGTTAAATTAAGAGAAAGTGAAGAAGATAAAAGCCCTACAGAATATTATGATATGTTTTTTTCTTTAAGGAGCATTTTAAGAAAAGTCACACCAAAATTAAAAGAAATTGATCAAAAAGTAGATAAAATAGATACATTAATTTATACAAGAATTTCTGATGAAATTTATATTTTTGATGTATTTTATACTTTTGAAGAGTTTTTAGAAAAAGTTAAAGAAGTTTTTTCTGTAGAAGAAAGCTCTGATGTTATAGGGGAAAGTAAAGTTCCAATTATTGAAGACATAGTTAATATAAAAAAATCTAAATCATATATTCTAAACGCACCAGAATTTTGTGAAGTATTAAAAGAGATTATAAATAACCCAGAAAAGCATACTTATTTTCAATGGCTAATATTTGCAAGACATATGGCAAATTTAGACTTGCTTGGGTATACATGGGCGGAGGAAAAATTTCATGAACTGGCAAGTAAATACTTTGATTATGATAGAAAGCAAAATGAGAAATTATTTAAATATTATGTAAATAAAGGTTTTGCATTTTTATCATGCAAGCATCTGAAAAGTGATGTATGTAAAAATTGTCCAAACAAATCTGGAACTCCTTATAGCTATAGAGATATTTTTATGGTTCAAAATTTAGTAGAAATGGATGGAAAGTTTTACAAGGTGTTAAATACACAATATGGGCACTTAGAAGAATATTTATGTCCCTCTTTTCATATAGAAGAAGTATTAAAGCTTGAAGAAAAGGATATAGAAGAGTTTTATATAGTATTAAATGTGAATGAAAATAAAAAACTAATAAGGGGGAACAACTATAAAAAAGATTTAATAGCTATATTAAATTCTGGTAATTATAGTAAAAAAGAAGCAGATTTAATTATAGAGCAATACTTACATGAAACTAAGATAAAGCGATTAAAAAATATATTACCTGTTCGTTTAATAAAAAAGCAAATAGATTATTTTGAGGAAGGTTTTGATGTTTTTACTTATGATGAAGAGTATTTAGAATTCTTAATAAAAAATAGAATAATTCCTCATCATGTCTATATGAAAAAAGGTGATTCTCAAGTTTTCTTTGAGAAATTTAAAAAACTTTTTAAGATAGATATACCCATAAGAATAATTACTTCGTTTTCTTTAATTCAAGAGCTTTACAATACAAAATATACTTTTACAACAAATCCAATTTTACTAATATCTGGGGCGCCCTCTTCGGGTAAAACGAAAAGGTTGCATATAGTTCAATCCTTTTGGACAAAACCAGAAAGCACGGCGAGAATTAGTGAGAGGGATTTATCATCCGCTTATCTTCTTTATGTTCATTCAAAAGTAAGAGTGCCTTTGTGGATTGATGATTTAAAGTTTGAGGATGCAAAAGATGCAGAAAGATTAATATTTACATTATCTAATCAAAATAGAAGGTCTATAGCCTTATCTCATTTTATAAGTGAACCTTTAAGGTCTGTAACAATAGCTACACTTGAAAATAACACCCTCAACGTATTTAAAACTTTCTTTGAAACAGAAACAGGATTTATTAGAAGATTTTTACTTCTTCAAATTAAAGATACAGAAAAAGAAAATAAACAGGAAATAATAGAACTTATTGATGTGGTTTGGACTTTAGCTCTTGAAAATTATGGGCATGTTAAGTTTTTTTATGATAGGTTTAGATTTGATGAGGAATTATACATAAAAATAAGGAATAAGGTAAGAGAGGTTCCACTTATTTACGATGGATTTTATGACCTTTTAGCGGGTTTAATAACTTATGATATAAAAATGCATGAATTTTTAGGCTTAGAATGTAATATAGAAGAAGAAATAAAATTGTTTGCAAGCCATTTAGGTATATTAAAAGAAACTGAATATGATGTTTTATATTCAAAAGATATAGAAAATAAATTTGATAAGTATTTACATATAACGCATAAAAATATAAGTTACATTCTTGACCATTACAATCTTAGGAATAAACCTTTACAACTTCTTGGAAAGTTTACATTAGATTATAAACAGATATTTAAAAGTTTAACAGAGCCAGATATATCTGGAGAAATAATAAAAGTATTACTATTTAATTTTACTTTTGTTAATAATAATCCTAAATTTATACTTTCTACACAATTATATTCTGTTCGTGCATTACTTAGTTCTGATATGCATGACGCCCTTATTGAAAACACTCTTAAATTTATTGTTAGTAATTTTTCAAACTATAAAGTATATTTTCCAGAA
>CALJEQ010000066.1 GCA_938074565.1 uncultured Alkaliphilus sp.
AACACTTTGCCAAGAAAAATACTCCATTATCTTACTCCAGATGAATCATTCGAAGATCACTTAAGAGAGATTATATACGACTAAATATCCATAATATTACAGTTTAAAAATTAGTTCAATTTGCTATTGCAATTTAGGAAAAAAAAGAGGATAATAATATCCCCTCAAATTGTAGTCAAAGATTGTAGTAAAAGTTAATAAAGAAGAAGTGCAATACTTCTCCTTTATTGTGTAACCTATTCTATTTCATTTTCAATTAACTTAATAGTTAATTCCACAGAATTAGCAATATCAGACATATAGCACATTTCACATGTACTGTGTACATATCTAGTTGGTATTGATAACACACCAGATGGTACACCACTTTGGCTAAGGTGAATTGCTCCTGAATCAGTTCCACCAAACTCTAATACTTCTATTTGGTATGGGATATTGTTGTTTTTAGCTTGCTCCATCATAAAGTTTTTTACTTTAGGATGACACAATATAGAGTTATCTTTTATCTTTACAGCTGGACCTGCTCCTAATTTAACTGCCATTGGTTTAGCTTTAGGGGTATCACCTGTAGCTGTAACATCAAAGGCAATACCATAATCTGGGTTAATGGTATAGGCAGCAGTTTTAGCACCTCTAATACCAACTTCTTCTTGAACAGTAAACACAAAGTATAAATCATTATTACTATTTTTCATGTTTTTTAACGCTTCAATCATGACAAAACAGCCAATTCTATCGTCCATAGCAGGTGAAATTACTTTTTTATCGTCAATTAAACATTCACTATAGTATACACATACATCACCAATAGAAACCATTTCTTCTGCTTCCTCTTTAGAAGATGCACCAATATCAATGAACAGTTTATCTAGGTTTAAATCTTTTATACTGTCAATTTTTTCAGTATCAATAACACCAATAGTTCCATTTTCAAATATTACTCTTTGAGATAAAGAGATAGATGAAGATATTCCACCAATATTAGTGAAACGTAAAAAACCTTTTTCATCAATAAAAGTAACCATTAATCCAATATGATCCATATGACCTGCCAACATAAGTTTCTTTCCGTTACCTTTTTTACGGGCAATTAAATTTCCTAAGGCGTCTGTGTAAATCTCATCCACTAGATCCTTTATTTCACCCTCAATTAAAGCTCTTACTTGAGCTTCATTACCTGATGGTGAATAGGTTGAACATAATTTCTTTAATAATTCCTTATTAACGGTATACATTACAACAGGCCTCCCTTACTTATTCTTTCTAGGTAATTAACCAATAAATCTTTAGTATTTTTATAATCATCTTTACTCAATACAGACACAGCTGAATGAATATATCTACATGGTACAGCAACAGAAACGCAAGGTGTTCCACCTTTAGCTAAATGAAACCTTCCAGCATCATTACCACCAAAAGCAGTTCTTCGATACTGCCATGTTATATTGTTTTCTTTGGCTGTTCTTACTAACGTGTCTACATATTTACGGTTGTATAAAGATGTTCTATCCATTAATGAAATAGCTGGACCCTTATCCAGTTCTGTCACTTGTAAATGTGGTTCAATATCAGTAACATCTGAACACGTTGTTCCTTCAATGATAATTGCTAAATTAACATCAATTTGATTAGCTGCTACTTCAGCACCCCTTAGTCCAATTTCTTCTTGAACAGTGAATACACCAGTTATTGAAATAGGTAAATCCATTTTTAATAAGTCCATTAGAATAGAACAACCTACTCTATCATCTAGGGCTTTTCCTTTTACTCTATTCTTACCAAACTCAGTATATTTACCATCAAAAAGAATATAGTCCCCTACTGATACATGTTTTTCCGTATCTTTTTGATCTTTACAGCCAATATCTATATATAGATCATCAAAGGTCATGGCTTTAGTTCTTTCATGGGGTTTTTGCATATGTACAGCTTTAGCACCAATGACACCTGGTATACGACTTTCTCCAATATAAACTACTTTAGATACTAAAATTCTAGCATCTATTCCACCAATTGGAGCAAACTTAATAAGGCCACTTCCATCAATTCCTTTTACCATTAAACCAACTTCATCCATATGGGCAGCTATGGCAACGTGATACTTATCATTTTTACCCTTCTTTTTAACAATAACATTTCCCATACGGTCTACCTTTAATTCATCTACGTAGCCCTTTAATTCTTCTATAATAAGGTTTCTTACTTCCTTTTCATTTCCTGAAATTCCTGAGGCATTTACTAACTTTTCTAGTAACATAAGAACTCCTCCATATTCTTATCATTTAAACTCATTATGTACTTCGCCAAAAGTTTTCCTGTCATTTCAATATCAGATAAACTGATGGTTTCTACAGATGTATGCATGTATCTAAGAGGAATAGAAATAACACCTGTTGCCACACCCGACTTACTAACTTGCATTGGCCATGCATCAGTACCAGAATGACCAGTGGCAATTTCCACCTGATAACTTATGTAATTGTCTTTAGCAACATTTTTTAAGCTATTAAAGATGGCTGGATGAATATTAGGACCAGTAACAAAGGCAGGACCTTTATCCAATTCAATAGTCTCATATTGACTTAATTCTGGTGTTCTACCAAAACCTACATCAATGGCGATTCCTATATCTGGTTCAATAGCAAAGGTTGAAGTTATAGCACCTCTAGTACCCACCTCTTCTTGTACAGTTGCAACACAAAACACATCTGCCTGATGTTTAAGGTCTTGAAGCTCTTTTAAACATGCATATAAAACAGCTACCCCCACTCGGTCATCAAGGGCTTTTCCTGCTACCCAGTTATTTTTTAAGGATGTTAAACTTCTTCTTATGGTGATAATATCCCCTATAGTAATCTTTTCTTCTAATTCTTCTTTTGTATAGCCAGTATCCACCATTAGTTGATCGATGGTTAAGGCTTTACCCCGTTCTTCATCAGTTGTTAGATGTGGAGGTTTAACACCAATAATTCCATAAACTTTTTCTTTTCCGTGAATAGTTACTTCTTGACATAATAATGTTCTTTGGTCAACTCCACCAATATTAGTGAATCTGATAAAACCATTTTTATCAATGTCCTTTACCATTAGCCCTATTTCATCCATATGGGCAGCCAACATTATTTTACAACAACCTTTTGTTCCTTTTTTGAAAGCAATAACATTGCCCAGCGTATCTTTTTTAACTTCGTCACTATACTCTTTTAAGTAGTCTTCTATCATTCGAGAAACTTCTTCTTCGTGACCAGACACACCTGATGCCTGTGATAATACTTGAATAAGCTCTTTGGTATTCAATGAATAGCCTCCCTTCTAATAATAAACAGTTTTAATCCCACCAGTGGTATTAAGTTTTTAAACCATAGATGGGAAATTTTAAAAATTTATTTTGCTTTTTTATAAAAAAATGTTTTAGCTGGCATTAGGTTATATCTTTGAGGTAGGATAATTTGCTCGGTACTACCCACAAAAAGAATACCTTGATCATCTAAAGCATCATGAAACTTAAGATACATTTTAGCTTTTGTTTCTTCTGTAAAATATATCATAACGTTTCTACAAACAATTAAATCACAACCAGAAGGATAATTATCCTCCAACAAATTGTGTTTTTGAAATGTAATTTGCTTTTTAATAATATCTTTAATATGATATTTTCCATTAATATTATCAAAATAATTTGTGACAAAATCCTTAGGTAGGTTTTCTATACTTTTAGGAGAATAGATTCCTGCTTTAGCTTTTTCAATGGCTCCTAAGTCTATATCTGTTGCTAGTATACTAATTTCATTTAAAGGAAAGAAGCGTGTTAATAGCATAGTCAATGAATAGGGTTCTTCCCCAGTAGAACAGGCAGCACTCCATATCTTGATTCTTTTTTTATTCTTTAATAGATTAGGTATTATTTCCTTCTCTAATACTTCCCATTGTTGAGGGTTTCTATAAAATTCAGATACGTTAATGGTTAAATAATTAATAAATTCTTCATATAATGATTTATTAGTACATAGTGCATCAAAATAATTATCGAAAGATTTAAAATTATTTCTAGTGATAAGGGACTCTATTCTTCTCTTCATTTGACGTTCTTTATAACTAGCTAGATCGATCCCAGTTTTCTTAAATATTTTATCAATAAATATAGAATAACCTTCCACTTAACTTCACCCCTTTAATGTTTATGAAAAAATAAAGAGTCTAGGACTCTTTATTTTGTATCATCAGAATTAAGTACATCTCCAATAGTAACTGAACTTTCATCGTTAGTATACTCTGGCTCAGCCTCTGTCTTGTTGGCTGCTGATATACTTAAACTAATACGTTTTTGTTCAGCATTAACTTCTAATATTTTAACCGAAACCACTTGTCCTATTTCAAGGGCTTCAGATGGCTTTTTTACAAACCCTTCACTAATTTCAGAAATATGAACTAATCCATCTAGTCCAGATTCTAATTCTACAAAAGCACCGTAATCTAACATTCTAACAACTTTACCTTCTAATATATCTCCAACCTTATATTTTTCTTCTGCTAATTCCCATGGTTGAGGTTGTAATTGCTTTAATCCTAATGAAACTCTTTCTTTATCCTTATCAAAATCTAATACTTCAACTTCTACTTGATCTCCTACAGTAAGTACTTTAGAAGGATGTTTAACACGGTTCCATGATAAATCTGAAATGTGAATTAATCCATCAATCCCACCAATGTCAACAAATGCTCCAAAATCAGCTATATTTCTAACTGTTCCTGTAATTCTTTGACCTTTTTGAATTTTAGATAGAACTTCTTTTTTGCTTTCTTGCTTTTCTTGTTTTAATACAACTTTTCTTGATAAAACTAATTTGTTTTTCTTACGGTCTAATTCAATTACTCTTGTATTAAAAGTTTTACCAACGAAAGAAGCTAAATCTTCTACAAAGTTATCAGAAATCTGACTAGCAGGGATGAAACCTCTAATACCTCTAGCAATGGCGATAACACCACCTCTAACAACTTCTACTACCTTTGCTTCAAGTAAAGCATTACTATCTTTAATTTTTTCTAAGTCATCCCAACCTTTTTGCATATCTACACGTTTTTTAGATAATAGCACGTTTCCATCACCATCATCTACTTTTATAATATATACTTTAATTTCGTCACCAATATTAACTAAAGTTTTAGGATTTACTGAATAATCATTTGATATTTCTTCCCTTGGAATAATTCCATCAGATTTATAACCTACATTTACCATAATTTCATTATCAGTAACATTGATAACTTTTCCAGTAACTACTTCACCTCTATGTAGTCTAACCATAGATTTTTCAATTTCCTCCATAAAATCTATCATATCATTACTCATTATAAAAACCTCCTAAATATTTTTATCATTTTATAGTAAATCTTTAATTTTATCTAATACTTCATTTATCGCCCCGTGGGGTGTAGATGCACCTGCTGTTACACCTATGGACTTATATCTTCTTAAGTCTTCAAGATTAAGTTCCTTTACAGTTTCAACATGATATGTGTCATTAGGTTTTTCTTCTCTACAAATAGCCACTAACTTTTGTGTGTTAGAGCTATGATAACCTCCAATAACAATCATGGCATCCACTTTCTGAGACAGATTTTTAGCAGCATCTTGTCTTTGTCGTGTTGCATTACAAATTGTGTTAAAGATCTCTAAATCTGTTACTTTACGCTGTAATATCTCAACAAAATTTTCATACAAGGAGACAGACATAGTTGTTTGTACAACAACACAAGTGGGTAATTCTTGAACTTTATCAATATCACCATCTTCTTGAATGATTATTCCTTCATTATTACACCAGCCATTTATACCGATTACCTCTGGATGATGAGGATCACCAATAATTACAATTTGATAGCCTTTATCATGGTATTCTTTAACTATCTTCTGTATTCTTCTAACAAAAGGACAAGTTGAATCAGTTATTTCTATATTGTTTCTTTCAGCTATCTTGTAAATTTCCTCTGGTACTCCGTGAGAACGTATAATAACCTTACTATCTTGAATGTCCTCAATATTTTCAATTACTTCTACACCATTGTTTTTTAGTTCTTCCACAACTTGAGGATTATGTATTAATGGTCCTAAAGAGTAAATTTTTCCACTATCTTTATTCCCACTAATTTTATTAAAGGTTGTATCCAGTGCTTTTTTTACTCCGAAACAAAAGCCAGAATAGTCTGCTAATATTACTTTCATAATAATAATCCTTCCTTATTAAATTATGTGGTTTCACATAGACCTATTAAATTTCTATAAAATATATAAAATTCCTTCTTTTCTATAAAAAATTTTATTTTCGTATTAATTATTATTTACGAGGGGAGCTTTTAAATTCAATAAATTCATAATACTTTTACAAACATTTTCAATAGAAAGACCTGTTGTGTCAATAGTAATTGCATCATCTGCCTTTACTAAAGGAGAACAACTTCTTTCAGCATCCATTTTATCCCTCAATTGTATTTGTTCTGCAATATCATCTAAGTTGACTAGTGTTCCATTTCTTTCAAGTTCCTCATATCTTCTACGGGCCCTTTCTTGAACAGAAGCAGTTAAGAAAACTTTAAGGGTTGCACCTGGTAAAACATTAGTACCTATATCTCTACCATCCATCACAACATTATTATTAGCTGCTATTCTTTTTTGCATTTCCACCAGTAATTCTCTTACTATAGGTATCTGTGCTATATGGGAAACATATAAACTTACATTATTACTACGTACTTCCTTATTAACGATCTTTTTGTTAAGATATATATTCCCATTTTCAAACATAATATCTGTTTCTTTTGCCAATTGTACGATCTTTTCCTCTTGTTGAAGAGAAATACCTGACTGTAATACTTGGTAAGTAAGGGCTCTATACATTGCTCCAGTATCAATATAAATAAAATTCAATTCCTTGGCAATTCTCTTAGCTATCGTACTTTTACCAGCACCAGCAGGACCGTCTATGGCAATTTGTATTGCCTCCATTTGTTTTCCTCCTATTAACAATATAAACCACCTATCCATGGTGGTTTTATACACAGACTTGGTTTTAAGTTTCTTTCTATGTCTATAAGAATTATACATTAGTTTTGTTAATTACTCAAGTCATTGAATACGAATTGTCGTAAGTATCTGTATATTTCCATAGGTGGTTGTATTGGTATTTATTAGTTTTTCTTCTAAGTTATTGGAAACTTCCACTATACTCACAGTGATGTCTTGCTGGTACATAGAACCGTTTACTTGAATTAAGTCACCGTCCTTAACTTTAGCTATTACCCTTTTCTCATTGTTAAACTGTGAAGTTGTTACTCCATTAATAAGAAGCTCCAGTTTAGGATATTGCTGTTCTTCATCTATCTCAATTGCTACTTCACCATAGGGAGAGCCCATTGCTTGAAGGTTGTATTGTTTATATTTATTTTGCACTACTGAACTTTGCAAACTATTATATGTAGTATAAAAATTATATCCAAATAAAATAGTTATTAAGATTATTGCAGACAACATAAGAGTCTTTTCTAATATTAATACATGCTGTTTTCCCTTCAAACATTTCCCTCCCTTTTTTAGGCATTTAAACCGGAAAGATAACCTGTAGAAAAAGCTATTTGCAAATTATACCCACCTGTTAATGCATCTATATCCAATATTTCACCACAAAAATAGAGTCCTTTAATTATTTTTGATTCCATTGTTTTAGGATTTATTTCTTTTACTGAAACACCACCAGAAGTTATAATAGCTTCTTTAATACTTCGCAAACCAGAAGCTGTCAACTCCATCCCTTTCAATGTTTGTTGAAGTAGGTTTCTATTCTTTTTCGTCAGTTGGTTCATTTGAAGTTCTCCATCAATATTTAGAACTTGTAGCAGTTTTGCTATAAAGTTTTTAGGTAAAAGCTGATTTAAGGTTGTACGTATTATCTTATTTCCACTATCCTTTATGGCTGTTAAGAAAAATTGTTCTAAATTTTCAATAGATAGTTCTGGTAATAGATCTATCCTTAGTTTAACCGATTTTTCTATTAAGTATTGATTCAAATAAGCAGACATTTCTAAAATAGTTGGGCCTGAAAGTCCAAAATGCGTAAATATTAGAGGTCCTTCTGTACTTATTTTTTTATTTTTTATAGTTGTTGCAGTAATTTTTACCTTTTCAAGGGATATACCCATTAATTCTTTAATCCATTCTTCGCTAATAGCAATTGGTACTAAACTGGGTTTAGGTTGTACTATATGATGCCCAAGGGCTTCCACCAATGAATACCCATCTCCTGTACTTCCTGTGGCGGGGTAGGATACTCCACCAGTTGCTACAATAACACTACTTCCTTTTATTACTTTATTATTATGTAACTCCACACCTTCTATTCTTTCATCCTCTACAATTATTTTTTTAACTGTAGTTCCGTAAATTACTTGAATTTTGTAATGCTCCAGTAAGGTTTCCCACAAAGAAATGACATCCCTCGCAAGATTACTTATGGGAAAGACTTTTCCACCCTCCTCCACTTTTAATGGAACACCTTTAGATTCAATAAATTCCATTAAGTCTTGACTGTTGAGACTATTAAGGGCATTATATAAAAATTTACCATTAGTTACGGTTTTTTTCATCATTTCATCAGGATTAGCTATATTGGTTATATTACACCTACCACCACCTGTAATTAATAGTTTTTTTCCAATCTCTTTATTCTTTTCTATTAAAATAACATTTTTATTTAAACTTGCAGCTGTACAAGCTGCCATTAGCCCTGACGGACCGCCACCCAAAACTATTACTGTATTATTTATCATATTTCATCACCTATTTTAAGTATTTCCATGAAGGATGTATCATTATACTTTGTTAAAACTGAACCATACTTGGTAAATTCAATTATATTTATGGCACAATTATCTTGCTTTAATTTATAAAAGTCTGCTAGGGGCATATTTAAAAACGACATAATAAATAATTTTATAAGGGTTCCATGACTTACCAATAGAATGTTTTCTTCTTCCCTATCTAAAATTTCATTATATAGACTACAAATTCTATTCTGTGCTATTTTTAATCCTTCACCTTCTGGAATTTCAGCTATATGGGGAGTATTATGCCATGCCTCCAACTGGTGGGGATATTTAGTACCTATTTCTTTCTTTGTTAACCCTTCCCAATGGCCAAATCCTACTTCTTTTAGATCTTCCAAATAAAAACAAGGTGCTTTTATGGCATCTGCTATAATATGGGCAGTGGATGTTGCTCTTTCTAAATTACTGGAAAAAACAACTTGAATTTCTTCTTTCTTTAATCTTTGTGCTAATTGTTTTGCTTGTTGTAATCCTTGTTCCGTTAAGCTTGAATCTTTCCAACCTTGTGTTCTACCTTCTAAGTTCCAGTTGGTTTCACCATGACGAACAATATATATCTTTTTCATTAGCTTCATCCTTTTTTAAATGTTTTCATTAATATTATGGTAGCATATTTGTTGGTTTAATGCTATTATTAACTATTTTAGTGTTATAAATAGCATTTTTTTACTGGAAGTAATAAAAAATAAAGTAGAAGGTATTTGAATACAGGAACATGGGCAAAAAAATTAAGACTATAGATTATCACAAAATTTAATAACCCATAGTCCTAACTTTTTAAGTTTTCTATCATTATTCTAACGGAAGAAAAGTAAAGCTCTCATTATTCCATTCTATTACTGTTGGTTTTACAACCTTATCTGTTTCTATAAGCCCACCATCAGATAAATCGTAATGATTAATTACCATAGTTTTATCTTCTGAAATAAGTGCAACATATAATTCATTGTTACTGAAATAAGCTGATCTAATAAAACCATCAAATGACTTTAATTTATAAGAATCTATTAAGTTATAATCTAAATCATAAGTTAATACAGACCCGTATATATCCACTAAATATAACCTATCATTATGTGAATAAGCTTTATAAATTATAAACTCAGATAATTCTCTTTCATTGATTATATTTCCGTTGGAATATACCGCCATGTGGGACTTCCCTGTAGGTATAGCTTCTTCATCTATTTCTGCCCTGTATATGATTAAATCGTCTCCGAATAATACTAATGGTCTATCTGGCTCACCTTCATATTTACTATCTAAAAAAGTTTCTTTTATTACTTCTTGAGTTTCTTTATTAACTTCTATTATACCAGCGGTTCTAAAAAATGAATTGTCATCTTTTTTATTTAAATCTAAATATTGAACATAAATAGTATTATTGTTATAAACTGCCGAACATATAATCTTATCATATAATGTTAAGTTAGTATATTCTGTTTCATCTTTATGTTTATATAGTAACTCTGATATATAGCCTTTATCAGAAAAACCTACATTCATTCCTGTGAAAAAATATTCATTATCTTTTGTAGCAAACAACACACCTACATAAGCATCGCCATACAATTCCTCTAAAAAAGATACATCATTAATACTATCATTAGTGATGGAAAAGTGGGTATTTTTCTGTCTTGAAAAAAATAATAATTCATCTTGATCTTTTATAGCATTTTCAATTACGATGGACTTATTTACAGGAAATTCTTTTACTTTCCCATCTTCGTAAATAATTGAAAATGAGTTTAAAGATTTAACTTTCCCTCCACCACTAAAGGAAAGAAGGTATTTACCATTTTTTAAATCAGTACTTTTAAATTCTTCTTTATTATTTTTTTCATAAGAATTTACATTTTCTTTAGTATTACACCCTGAAAGTAATAACATAAATATCATAACTATACTTATTCCTAAAAAGATACGTTTTTTCATTATAGGTCACTCCTTAAAATATAATATAGTACAACACAAATTGCGTTGTACTATATTAATTTTATTAATTAATCTCTGTAAAGAAGTGTAGTCATATGGCTACCTGTTAATTCTGCTGGTGATACCACTGTATCATAAGGCATTCTATCAATGTTTATACCAGCATCCATCCATGCTCTCCATACTAGTTGAGAACAATAGTAACTTCCAGTTGTAAATTTGTTAAGGAAGAACCAGTTATATGGAGGACGTGGTCTTGTGTTAACAATACTTATTGCTTTGTTAACAGCATTTTGTCTTGATGTAGTTGTGCTACCATTTACCCTTAAACCATAGATTTTACTTAAATTGTCCCAGTATTTATATTCATATTGAACACCATCAATACCACTAGGACTTTTACTTCCTGGCCAAGCAGATAAACACCAAGCTCCCCCACTGGTTTCAACCAGTGAAGCATGACCAACCAATGCAAAATCAACACCAGAAGTAGTACCAGAGAAGGAAACGAATACATCACCAGGGGCAACATTCATGGTGGATTGAGTACCTACAGATAGGTTTTTATCTTTCTTTTCTTTTAATTTTTTCACTTCTTTTTCAAATTCTTCAATTAATTTATACTGCATATCTTCGTAATATTGAGCATCAACTTCGCCATTTTCGTCATATATAATTGTGTCTTTATACTCTTCAAACTCTAAATTTTCTGTAGCCATTGCAGGTAAACTAAAGGATAATACAAGAATTAAACAACTGATAAAACAAATAATTCTCTTTTTCATAATTATTCCTCCTTAGTTATTAATAATGAAAGCTATTGTTCTTAAGATTAAAACCATTTGAACAAGCTTTTCATTTTATATTATAACTCCTACATCTAAAACAACCTTTTTTCCCATAAAAAGGTTTTCTCATCGGTTCAGCTCTGGGATCAGCTACAATGATATTTTTTTAGTAGAATTTATAAATGACTACAACTTTCCGTAAACACATTATGTTATAGTATGTAAAACCATAATAATATTCTATCATTATTTGACATATTCTTATGTCGAAATCTGATGTCGAAATTATTACATTTTGATTACAAAATATAATATTATACATTTTAATGATAATTTTTCAATGTTAAAAACCATGTATGATCCAAAGCAACCGGAGAGCATACATGGTTTATATTTAGTACTTTTTATATCATTAGGTGACTTGTTTACTAGATTTTTTCACCTTTTACATTCCAAATTTCTTCTGCGTATTGTGCAATTGTTCTATCTGTACTGAACTTTCCAGAGTTACAAAGGTTCATCCAACATTTTTTAGCCCAACTTAATCTATCAGCATAAGCAGCATTTACAGCTTCTTGAGCTTTTCTATAGTCATCAAAATCTCTAAAGATAAAGTAGTTATCTGGTTCATGCCAACTAGCACCTTCTAATAAAGATGAGTATAATTCTTTAAACATGCCAGTTCCACCATCATCAAAAGTTCCATCAATTAATGTATCAACTGCTCTTTTTAAACCTAAATCATTTTCATAGTAATCTTTAACATTATAGTTTCCTTTTAACGCTTCGATTTCTTCAACCTTAGCACCAAAAATAAAGTTATTTTCTTCTCCTGCTTCTTCTACAATTTCAACATTTGCTCCATCAAGAGTACCAATGGTAGGTGTACCATTTAACATAAATTTCATGTTTCCTGTTCCAGAAGCTTCTTTTCCTGCTGTTGAAATTTGCTCTGATACATCGGCAGCAGGGAATAACTTTTCTCCGTAGGTAACACGGTAATTTTGA
Organism: uncultured Alkaliphilus sp.; assembly: GCA_938074565.1. Classification (GTDB taxonomy): domain Bacteria; phylum Bacillota; class Clostridia; order Peptostreptococcales; family Natronincolaceae; genus Alkaliphilus. The sequence goes on from CALJEQ010000066.1 coordinate 12,609, forward strand.
ACGAATATTACTTTAAGCATATCATTTACAGCTGGGTCGTTATTAACTAATTCACTAATTTCATTAATAAATTTAATAATACCCTTTGCTCTAAAATATCCTGGTGCAGCTTTAGCTCCAAAGATGAAGGCAGTAGGTTGTATTCTCATTTCAGGATTCTCTTTTAATCTATAGTAAAGATCTACTATGTGTAGTGCATTAAGAAGCTGTCTTTTGTATTCATGCAAACGCTTGATTTGAATGTCAAAAATAAACTCTGGGTTTAGCTCAACACCTTCATGCTCTTTGATGTAGTCTGCTAACTGTTGTTTCTTTTCTTTTTTGATAGCAAGGAATCTGTTTAACACAGTTTCATCATTAACATATTTCTCTAACTCTTTTAACTTACTTAAATCAGTTAACCAATCTGAACTACCTAATAGTTCAGTTAACATTTGAGTTAATTCTTTATTACATAATGCCATCCAACGTCTTGGAGTAATACCATTGGTTTTGTTTTGGAATCTTTCTGGATATAGTTCATACCAGTCTTTTAACTCTTGATTCTTTAATATTTCAGTGTGTAATGCAGCAACCCCATTTGTGGTATGACTACCGTAAATTGCTAAAAATGCCATACGAATTCTGTTATTAGAGATGATTCTCATTTCTTCAATTTTTTCTACAGAGTATTTCTTAGCTTTTAATTCAGCTACAAATTTCTTGTCTATTTCTTGTGTCATTTTATAAACTCTTGGAAGTAATTTCTTGAAGAATTTACAGTCCCATTGCTCTAATGCTTCTGCTAAAATTGTATGATTTGTGTAAGCAAAGGTTTTTTTAGCCACTTCCCATGCTTGTTGGAACTTCATTCCTTCTTCATCAATTAGAATTCTTAATAATTCTGGAATTGCCACTACTGGATGGGTATCATTTAACTGAATTGCATTAAATGTATGGAAATCACTAAAGTCCCCACCTATATTCTTTTTATATTGTGCTACAATATCTTTTAATGATGCTGAAACAAAGAAGTATTGTTGTCTTAATCTTAATAATTTTCCTTCATTAGTAGAGTCATTAGGATATAATACTCTTGAAATATCTTCAGCTCTATTTTTATCAGCTACAGCTTTATCATATTTTTGATCGTTAAAAAGATCAAAATCAAAATCCTTTACAGGCTCTCCTTGCCATAATCTTAAAGTGTTAATATTGTTAGTTCCATATCCTATTACTGGTATATCATAAGGTACTGCTGTTACTTTTCCATCTCCAAATTCAACAACAACAGATTCTTCACTTTTTCTAACACTCCATGGATAGCCATTTTTTAACCATGCATCAGCTTCTTCTTTTTGGAATCCATTTTCAAATTTCTGTTTAAACATACCATAGTTATATAATATACCATATCCTGTAACAGGTAGGTCTAATGTTGCACATGAATCTAAGAAACAAGCTGCTAATCTACCAAGTCCACCATTTCCTAAACCAGCATCATCTTCTGCTTCTTCAAGATTATTTATATCAATATTCATTTCTTCTAAAGTTGTTTTAACTTCATCATAAATACCTAGATTAATTAAGTTATTACCAAAGGCTCTACCCATTAAGAATTCTGCTGAAAGGTAAAAAGCTTGCTTTTCTTTAGCATAAACTACTTTAGTTTCATTCCATTGATCTATAATTTGCTCTAATATTGCTTTTGAAACAGCATAATATTTTTCAACTGAAGATGCTGTATCAATAGTTTTACCATTCTCAATCTTTAATACCAACTCTATAGATTCTCTTAATTTTTTACTATTTAACATTTTTTAATAGCCTCCCATATGTCTTGGTTAATTTGAATATTTCATCTGCTAATTCTTCTGTTAATTCTTCTTCTTTTATTCTCCATTGCCAATTTCCACCTATTGTGGAAGGTATGTTCATTCTTGCTTCACTGCTAAGTCCTAGAAAATCTTGCATTTGAGCAACTGCCAAATTACCTACAGAACTCCATGCTCCCCTTATAAAACCCCAATGGTACCCTTCGGCTTCATTAAGTTTCAGATAGTTTTCTGCAAAGTTTATATCATCTTCTATTGTGCATTCTATCCACCCTGTTATTGTATCATTATCATGGGTACCAGTATAAACCACACAATTTTTATCATAGTTATGGGGTAAATAATCACTTTCTTCTCTAGTATCAAAGGCAAATTGTAATACCTTCATACCTGGATACCCAGTTTCTTCTTTGAAATCTATCACCTCTTGTGTTAAGAATCCAAGGTCTTCTGCTATTACGTGAATATCTCCTAATGCAGCTTTAATGGCATTAAATAATTTAATACCAGGACCCTTCTCCCATTCACCAGTGGCAGCAGTTTTTGAACCATTTGGAATAGCCCAATAGGACTCAAAACCTCTAAAGTGGTCTATTCTTATGATGTCAAAAAGTTTCATATTTCCTTCTATTCTTTTAATCCACCAAGCGTACCCTTGTTTTTCTAGATAGTCCCAATCATATAATGGATTTCCCCATAATTGACCATCTTCTGAAAATGCATCTGGAGGACAACCAGCTACTTTAATAGGTGATTTGTTTTCATCTAATAGAAAAATGTTACCATCTGCCCAAGTATCTACACTATCTTCTGCTACGTAAATTGGAATGTCACCAATAATCTGAATACCTTTACTATTGGCGTAAGTCTTTAACTGATTCCACTGTTTAAAGAAGATAAACTGTAAAAATTCCCAATAAGCAACATCATTTTTAAGAAGTTTTTTATAATGGTCTAAGGCTACTTTTTCTCTAAGCTTAATATCTATATCCCATTCTTGCCATGACTTCAATCCAAAATGATTTTTTATTGCCATATAAAGACAATAGTCTTCTAACCATTCTTTATTTTCCCATCTAAATACTGAAATTTCTTTCTGGTACTTCTCATATCCTCTTTCAAATACTTTCTTTAAAACAGATAATTTGTTATTAAAGATTTTAGCATAGTCTACTTTTTCTCTATTGTCGCCAAAATCAATAACTTCTAGTTCTTCTCTTGTCAGCAGTTCCTCTTCAACTAATAAGTTCATATCAATTAAATTGGGGTTACCTGCGAAGGAGGAAAAGGATTGATAAGGCGAATCTCCATAACTAGTGGGACCCAAAGGTAATATCTGCCAGTACCCTTGACCTGCTCGTTCTAAAAAATCTACAAATTCATATGCTTCATCACCAAGCGTTCCAATGCCATAAGGACTTGGTAATGATGTAATGTGCATTAGTATTCCACTACCTCTTTTCATATTACTTCCCCTTTATGTTATATTAATTAATTTACTTAGCTTTAAATAGTTTTATTATTATTTTCAATACCTGTTAAATCTTTTTAAAACTATATCTAAATAGATAGCATCCCATGAAATTTTATATTCATATACGATTAGCCATCTTTTTATTATCTCATTCATTTGGATGAATTCAATAACATAACTAGTTGCAAGCACCCAATAAGGAGACAGTAAAATCGCCTATGGGTTCTAGATCTATTACTATCTCTTTTTATCTAATATATAAACTAATTCCCTCCACCTCATGAAGGTGGGTCTATGAAACTTCAAATATTACAATAATTAGAGGTTAATGCATACCCCATACATTCCCTAACTATTTGATTGAACCTTGTGTAATACCTTTAATAATATGTTTCTGAACGGTAAAGTAAAATACAATAATCGGTATCATGGAGATTACAAGACCTGCTAAAGCTAAGTCCCATCTTCTAGAATACTGACCAAAGAAGTAAAACATTTTTAATGGTATGGTTTGCCACTGGGGCTTATTAATAACCAGTTGAGGTAGTAAAAAGTCATTCCAAATCCACATTGCATTTAATATGCTTACTGTCACAGTAATTGGCTTTAATAAAGGAAATATTATATGCCAAAAGATTTGAAACGTATTACATCCATCTATTGTAGCCGCTTCTTCCAATTCATAGGGGATGTTTTTTATAAACCCATGATAAAGCATTATAGACAAACTAGAGCCAAACCCTAAGTACATAAAAACTAAACCTACAGGATTTAATAGACCTAATTTACCCGCAATATTTACCAATGGTAACATTACCGATTGAAATGGTATTAGCATTGCAGCTGCAAATAAAAAAAATAAGAATGAACTAAATTTTGTTTTTGTTCTTACCAACATCCATGATGCCATAGAAGAAAAAATAATAATTGCTACTGTACTAGATGTTGTAATTACTAATGAATTAATGAAAGATTTGATAAAATCCAATTGTTTAAAAGCCTCTAAATAGTTATGAGGTTTAAAAAATTTATCAAAGGGTAAGCCCATAACGTTTAGAAATATACCCTGTTGCGTTTTAAGTGAGTTAGTTATAACTAGGTAGAAAGGTGATAAATACAGTAAACCCAGTAGAATACTTATGGTTAATAAAATGTTCTTATTTCTTTTTTTCCCCATATTAAAATTCGTACTTCTGGTTAATACAGTTTTCTTCTCTATCTTTTTCTCCATCATTACATTTCTACCTCTCTCTTTTTACTATAATAAATTTGGGTTAAGGTAATAGCCGCCACTGCAATTAAGAATAAAACTGCCTTTGCTTGAGCTACCCCAAAATCATTAAATCTAAATGCTGTATTATAAATATTTAAAGCTAACATCTGTGTAGAATTGTAGGGTCCGCCTCCAGTTAAGGCTAAGTTTTGGTCAAATAATTTAAATGAATTAGACAAAGCTAAGAATAATCCAACTGTGAAAGCTTGTGCCACCAATGGGATTGTAATATGAATCAGCTTATGAAAACTATTAGCACCATCTATATCTGCCGCCTCCAGTAATGACTCTGGAATGTTTTCTAATGCAGAGATATAAATAATCATCATATACCCTGCCATTTGCCAAGACATTAAAATAACTAAACCTAGAAAACCTGTGGTGCTATCTGCTAACCAACCTTGTAAAAACTCCACCCCTAAAAACTTACCAACGGCGTTAAATCCATTTGTGAAAATAAATTGCCAAATGAAACCTAAGATCAAACCACCAATTAAATTTGGCATAAAGAATACGCTTCTAAGGACATTGCTTAATCTTAGACCTCTTGTTACAAGTAAAGCTAATAAAAAACCCAATAAATTAATTGTAACAACAGATGTTGCTGCAAATTTTGCTGTAAAAATAAAAGATTTAAAGAAATCCTTATCATTTGTTAAGACCTTTATATAGTTACTTAACCCCACCCATGATCCACTTCGTATTCCATCCCAATTTGTAAAAGAATAGTAAATTCCAATTAACATTGGCACTACAACCACAACAGTAAAAGCTAAGAGAATGGGACTAACAAATAAAGCGAACCAAATTTTAGAACGTTTCATTATAACCTCTCCTTATAGTTAAGCTTTGAGGGTGAAAACACCCTCAAAACTATAAACTCTTATTATCTGGTTTCTTGCCATTTTGTTATAGAATCTTGTACTGCTTCATCCCATGTTATTTCACCAGCATAATACTTTTGAATGTTTACTCCCAATACATCCATTCCCCATCCAGTTGGGTAGCCCATAAATACCCAAGGCATTACTCTTCCAGCTTCTGCAAATCTTAAAACTTCTGCACTGATTGGGTCATTAGCTTTAAGATCTCCATATCCTTCTAGTGGTGGTATGAAATAGAATTTATTAACAATGTAATCTTTTCCTGTATCAGATGTATACAACCAGTTTAAGAAGTCTTTTGCTGCATCTATTACTTTTTCATCTTTGTTTTTATTAACTGTCCAGTACATTGGTACTCCAACTGGAATTGAATCTTCTTTTACCCCTACTACTGGCATTGGTAATATTCCAAGATTTTCTGCAACTTCTGGATTAATATTATTAACTCCACCAAAAACCCAGTTTCCTTGTTGAATAATTGCAACTCTTTCAAGCGCAAGACCGTGTTCTACTTGTGTTGAATAATCTACTGCATTTAATCTGTTTTTTGATTTTGCATTAGAAGTATAATCTGCTTGTAGGTCAATAAATTTCTTTAATTGATCTGCATATTTGAATTCTAATGTTTTAGCATCAAATGCATCTAAAGAACTATTAAATTCTTGACTAATAAATGCATTAGAAGTATGTAACCCTGTAACCCAAGTTTCTTTAGCTGCATACTCAAATACAGCTTCTAATAATGGGAACTCTTCTTTTAATTCTCCAGCTTTAATTTTAGCATCTAAAGTTTTAACTGCATCTTCTAATGAAGCGAAGTCTACAATTTTATCTCCATCAATTCCAGCTGCTTCAAAAATTCTTTTGTTATAAATTAAACCATATCCTTCCATGTTGAAAGGTAGTCCATAAACTTTATCTTCTACTGTTACTCCTGATAAAACTCCTGTAAGGGCTTTGTCTACCCAAGCCTCGTTAGTTAATTCTTCTAATCTATCTAACCAGTCTTGAACGTCTTGTGGTCCACCAACATTGAAAATTGCTGGTTCATTTCCAGATTGGAACTTAGCTCTTAAAGCTGCACCGTAATCATCTCCACCACCTACTGTTTGAAGGTTGATTTTAACGTTAGGATTATCGTTTTGATATGCTTTAATTGCAGCTTCTAATTCTTGTGCAATTTCAACTTTGAATTGGAAAATATCCACTTCTACTATTTCCTCTTTATCACTACCAGTACCTTGTGTCTCGTTAGTCTTTGTACCACATGCAGACAACAACATGCTTGACATCAACATAACAATGATTAATAACTTTGAAATCGTTTTTTGTTTAAACATTGTGATCCCCCTTAAATAGATTAATTTTCTTTAAATCTTTTTTGTGAATTATGTAATGGAAACTTTTCCCCATTCCCCCCTTCACTAAAATACATAATAATATATATTTATAAAGTATTTATTGAAGCCTATTCAGTAAAAATGCATCTGCAAGACTCTCTTTTTAGGAGTTTTGTATTTAATACAATATGCTGATGTTCACATTTGTTGTTAATAAGCTTATAAAGAAGATCTACGCTTTGTTTAGCCATTGACTCTTCTGGTTGATCAACGGTGGTAATGGATGGATGAAAAAATTGAGTATAATCAATACCGTCGAACCCTATGATGGAAATATCTTCTGGTATTTTCATTCCTCTACTCATTATCGCTTTAGCAGCACCAATTGCCATTATATCTGAAATAACGAAAACTGCTGTTAGTGATAAGTCTTTTTCTAAAAGTCTTTCCATAGCTTCAAAACCAGATTCAAAGGTATATCTCCCAATTTCAAGGTATTGTCGGTTATATTCAATCTGATTGTGTTCTAATGCCTTTTTGTAACCTTCATATCTTAACGTACCAATACTTTTATCATCATACCCTGGTGAAATAATGCCTATTTTACGGTGGCCTAAACTACATAAGTAATCTACAGCTTCAAAGGCTGCTTGTTCATTTTCTATAGAAATACTTGAAAACAACGATTTGTCTATATTTTTACTAATTTTTGCTGAAACAATTATAATGGGTACTTCTAATTCTGCTAACTTTTCTTCTATGCTCTCTCCAAATTCTCCACCCAGAGAAATTAAACCCCTTAGCTTTTTCTCTTTAATTAATTCTGAAGCAATATCAAAGTCTGAAATATCTCCATGATTATAATGTAAAATCATAGAATAGCCTCTTTCGTTAATCTCTTCACCTATTTTTTGTACAATTTTTGCGAAGAAAGGATTATAAATCCCTTTTACTAATACCCCAATATTGTTTGATACTGTTCTTTTTAAGTTTCTAGCACTGTTATTGGGTATATATCCATGTTCATCAATGATGGTTAATATCTTTTTCCTTGTATCTTCACTGACATCTGGATGATTATTTATTACTCTAGAAACTGTACTTACTGCCACGCCTGCATAGGCAGCAATATCTTTAATATTCATAGGTTATTACACCTCTTTATCTATTTGCTATTTTGAATACCGGTACCGTTTCTGGAATCGGTACTGGTAACGTTTCCAATTTAGAATATTGTAACACAATTTATTCAGTTTGCAAATAATATTTTTATAATTTATGAAACTATTTTATAAATTATTATTTCTATTTGTATAAAATTTTAAATAATGGGAACAAAAAGATCCTAGCCTTTTATATTGGCTAGGATCTAGGATCTTTTGTTTTAATATATGTTGTTAAATTCTATCCATTCCTCCAGTAATATCCTATAACTTACCCTATCTTTCATTTCTCCGTCGTGCCATTGAATCTTTTTATACTCCCCTTCTTTAACCATTCCACATTTTATCATCACTTTTTCAGAACCAATATTCTCTTTGAAACACCCAGTAGTAATCCTAAAAACATTATTATTCATAAATGCAAACTCCATTAATTCTTTTAAAGCTTCGGTTACATATCCTTTTCCCCAATATTGGGGATAAATAAAATATCCAAGATGTACTAGTTTTCCCATTGGGGTAAAATCTGTTACTGTATAACCGATCTCTCCAATATGCTCTCCTTGTTTACTTTCTATTCGTAGAAAGTACATTGTTCTATTGGGATTTTCTATTTCATTTATAGCATCTTGCAAGTTCTTTTCCGACTCCTCTATGCTATTTGTTTGTATGTCTTGAATGTGATACATTATTTTGTCATCAGACATTAACTTATGATGACTCTCTAAATCCGATGTTTTATGGTCCCGAATAATGAGTCTTTGGGTTTGTAGATGAATCATGGGATTAGTTCTCCTTTTTAATGAAGTAAAGGGTTTGAAAGATATTTTATACTTTTCATAGCAATAGTATCTACATTAATATATTATGTATTTATCTTTTATCTAACAGAAGCTTTAAGACTAAAGGTTATTGGTAATTTGCCTTTAAAGTAAGGTATACAGTAAAGTCCACTTTCATCCTTTACACTACCGCCCATACCTGGGGTACTGACATCATATTCATTGAAATATTCGATAAATAGTCCTGCATTTGCTAATGCATTAATGATTTCACTAATAGTATACCCCCAAAAATAATTTTTACCTTCTTTTGAATCAGAAGCATAACCGCCAATATAATTATCTTCATCAGGATCTTTCTTGAAATATGGATATTTAACAGTAAGTTCTTCATTTTGAATTTTTTCTTCATCAAATATTAAATAGATAGGATGAGAATCATTCACATAGAAAAAACCATCCTCTTTTAAAAAGTGCCTAATGGTATGTCCCCATTTAATTAGATCAGGTAGCCAACCCACTGCCCCTTCAGATGTAAAAACTATATCATATTTTTCTTGATGTTTTTCCATTAATGTCATTATATCTGACTCAATGAAGTTAACATTAGTAATTTGTAGTTCTTCTGCAAGTTTTTCAGCATAGTAAGCATTTTCAGGTACTAAATCAACTCCCGTAACAATAGCCCCCATTTTAGCTAATAAGATGGAATCTGCTCCTGTGTTACACTGTAGATGCAATACTTTTTTTCCTGTAATGTCACCTAGTTCTTTAACTATAATTTGGTTTAAACTAAGGGTATTGTCTAGAAATCTCTTTTTAAAGTGATTATAGTGATCTTCTGCTAATAAGCTCCATGCTTGTTTATTTGATTCTATTTCTTTCATGGTTATTTCCTCCTAAATTATCATATTCATAACGTTTTTTAATATATACAATGATATCAACCTAATTTAGTTGTCATAATATTTTTATGTAAACTTAAAGGGTTATGTTTTTGGGCTTTTCAAATCGAATTTTTGTGTTGTTTTTTTCTTGCCATTCATAAAATTTTTCTATTCGTTGACAAGGAAAGCTAGTACAACTACTGCATGTTTTTTTTCTTGATTTATGTTACAAAGTGTAATATCACAGGCATTAGATAAGAAAAACTTTTTACCCGATTTGCAACCATGACACTCCATTTCATTCACACTAAATGAACGTTTATATAAGTTACCCCATTCTACTGCCAATTTTTCCTTCATTAATATATCATTATTTACTGTTGCTTTGTATAACTGACAAGAGGAACAATTGATTCCGCAGTAGGCTTGGTTACACAAGATATTACCTCCTTATTTTTACCGTTATTTTAATTCATTTGTGTTCTTTATAAGAATATAACAAAATTGGTAATATTTCAATGGTGTGATACTACAAAAAAACATCAACTTTAGCTGATGTTGAAATAATCTAATATGTAATATCTTATATCTTTATACTCTAGCTTTAATACTTCTTCAAAAGTAAACCTTTCATTGATCTTTTCTACTATTTTAGTTCCATAATAATATGCTAGTCTATATTTTGTGAAGGTTTCTCTGTCAACAACTTGGAATAATTGTTTAATCAATTCCCCATCTATTTCATTTTTTTCTACTGATTTCATTATTTTTATACCAATATTAACTTTGTTTTCTTCACAATAATTAACCCACTCTTCTATTTCTTCCTTTTTAAGTATTCCAAACCAATAACCTTCCTCTATATCTGTTAAAGTTACAACCTTGCTAAAATACGTTGCAATACCTTCGCTATATAAACGCTTAAAATAGTATTCCTCTAATGTTGTCCAATTTCCAGCAAAGAAACTACTGTTTAGTTGATAATGTATGGGGTGTATTAATTCATGGGCTAAAAACACATCTATGTTATAGTTATTTATTGCATCCTTCAAGGTTAAAACTTCAAAAAATCCATAGGTTTTAAATTTGGTTGATACCCCATTTCCATCTATGGTTCCATCTCCAATAAATAGAACAACTGGAGGGATTTTTTCAATATTATATTGTTGATTTAACTTTATCTCTATTTCTACTATTTTATTTTTTAGCCATGAACAAAATTCAAGTATCTTAATAATATCATTACTTTTTACTACATTTGTATTCTCATCTATTATTTCTAACAATCTATCCTTGCTCATTTTTATATTATTAAAGCGACTAAATAACTGATAATATGCATCCATAAAATTTGAATATACTTCTTGCAATTCTTTATTATTTGTTGTATTTAGTTGTTGTTTAAAAAGTTCTATGAATTGCATTAGTTGTCTCCTTTAGTTTAGAAGTTTATTATAGCTTTTTCATTTTTTGAAATATATAAGTAACGAAAAAACCTCTTTCATCTTCATTTTCTTCATATTTAATTAACTCTAACGATTTATCTAATACATTAAAGTCTGTTGGTTGAATTAAATCTTCTTTTCTAATTTTAGCATCTACTTTATGCTTATGCCCAAAACCACATATAAATAATATTCCATCATCTGTTATAATGTTTTCTATTTCTTTTAATTGTTCTTTGTTTATTCTATAATGATTAATTACTATATTATCAAATGTACCAATATCCTTTAAGGCATTTTTTTCACATAAGTCAATTTGCTGTGTATTCACAGTACAATTTATCAATTTAGCAAACTTTTCTAAACGTTTAAGTGCTTTATAACTAAAATCTATACCAGTTACTTTAAAGCCTTTCTCAAGTAAAAAGAATGTGTTTCTTCCATCTCCACATGCTATGTCTAGAACAGTACCTTTTTTGAAGTATTCCATGTTTTCTATGATTGATTTTTCGGGGCTTAATGGTTTATCACTTTTATTTTCAAATTTTTCATCCCAATAATGTCTATCTCCTATGTATTTCATTTTTAGCTCTCCATTATTATGATTCTTATTAACTTTTATTTACAGATTTTTTTCTTTACACTTAATTTATAAACTAAAGAACCTATGAAAATATCTAATGGTATTATAACCTTTCTTACAAGTTTTGACCCTCTGTGTATCCAACCATTGTAATTTGGAATATCTTTTTTAATTTTGTAGGTAGGATCAAGGGCAACCTTTGCTAGAACAATTCCTACTTCATCATTTAATTCAGCTTTTATTGTTCCATCTGCATCTACTATTTTAGAGTAACCCTGTAGTTTGAACACATTAGGACTCATAAGTTTTCCTAAAACACCAGAAATTGTTGCAATATTACCAATTTGATTTACAAACACAGTTGGAACACCAATTAAACTTCTAACTAAAGATGGAAAGGATTTTATTTCTTCTTCTATTTTTATCATGTCGTTAACATTAACTGTTTTAGATTCTTTAAAAGGAGAAGCCCACGCATGTGGCATTAATAATAGATCAATATAATTTTCTTGCATTTGTTTTATAAAATTTGTGTAATGATTATCTGCACAAATGCCAACACCTATTTTAGCAAAGGGTGTATTAATGATATGTATTGCTTCACCCCTCTTAAAACAATAGGATTCTGCTTTGTTTTTTGTTATTCGTCCTTCTATTTCCCCTTTGGGGTTTGAAAGGATAAATGAATTGATGTAATCATTTCCTACTATCTCCACTAGCCCTGCACCTAAATATATGCCTAGTTTTTTTGATGTTTCTTTAAGCCATTTAACTGTTTTGGAGTTAGTGGGTTCACCATATTTCCATATGTCTTTATTAGCAATATAACCACATGAAAATAACTCTGGCAATATTATAAGCTCTGCACCATCTTTTGTAGCTTTTTCTATTAATTTTGTTGCGCGTTTATGATTTTCTTCTACTTTTCCATGTATAGACTCCATCTGTATTCCAGCTATTGTTAATTCTCTTTTTACTCTATTCATCTATGTTTCCCCCTGTTGTTTATGTTGCTATTACCTTTTTATGTTTCTACAAAAATCCATTCCGTGAATTACTACCCCTTGTTTATATAGTTCATAAGTCAGTAAACCTGTTTCAATTCCAATATCTAATATTACTTTATCTTCTTGCTGTTAAATCAAAGTGTTTTTGGCAGCAAAAATTATATACCTAAATAGTTTTTTACATGTATATATTCTACTCTAACCTTACTACTTATTTGAAATAAATTCTACTTCAAAATAACCTGCATTTTTTTCATCATAGTATACATTCCACACTAAGTAAGGCTTAATATTTTCTTTATTATTAACATGTAAAAAATCTGATTTTAATGATAATCTTATATTCACTACTGTATAACCTTTATTTTCTATAAAACTAACTGCTTCATCTTTTAATATACCATAATCAGCATATATAAAGTGGGGGGTTTCCTCATTCTTAATAAATATCAAAAAACACTCTTTTTGAGTGCTTTTTTCTTTTCCTTCAATAATTTTATAATATTGCCCATGCCATATGTTAAGCAAATCAATATTATTTTCTTTTGCAATTATTTTAGGCTCAACAACATCGAAATAATATAGTCTACCCAAATACCCCCCTAAGAATATTAATACTAGTATTAGTGTTGTTACAGTAATTTTATTGTTTTTACTCATATTATCACCACTATTTAGGCTCTAGCCGTTCCTTTCCTTCCTTGCTAATTACTGTTTTCTTATCTTTTGTTAAAGTTTTAATATATTTTGTTTCTCTAAAATCTTATGGCAGATAGATAAAGCCAACCAAATACTAATGAACCAAGTTGATAAATACCATTTACGCTTATTCATTTACTTCTTCTCCTGTTCTTTCTGTTTAATTTAATGCTTGAGTAATTTCATTTATACAGTCTTAGCATTAGTACTACAAAACCTAATTCGGTTGATAAGTATACCCTGCTTTAAAAGACCTCCCAATATGTTCCACCATACCACTATACTTTTTAATTGAGAATAATGTACAATTATTGTTCTGCATATTTAATCTCAATCCCAGTAGTAAACCTACATTTGGGGAAATTACTACATCCTAAAAAAGCACCCCTTTTTCCATTTCTTCTTACTAAAGTACCATCACAAAAACCACACTTTTGTGGTTCTTCAAATTGTTGACTTTTTCCAATTGCGTTATTATCTTTATCTCTTATTAGTTCACTATCTACTTCTTTGATTTCCACAACATCTTTACCCTGTAATGATTTAGACATTAACTTAACTTCTTGTTTTTCTTCAACTATTTTTTTAACATATTTTACATGTTCTCTTTTAGACTTAAAACTATCTATGTTTTCAGTAGTTAGCAGCGCCACTATATCCTCTACATCATTCATAGTTGCTTTACTTGTTTCATTATATTTTAGTATTAAACCTTTAAGTTGATTTGCATAAATTACTGGTGTTGTCGTTTCGACATTTTTTAGAACTGCACTCCCACTAAATACAACAATTGAATGAATAGATATTTGAGGATAATCAACCAACAACTTCTTTATATTTATAACATGACCATAATTCTGCTTTACAGGGTTTGGTATTTTAATTTTTTTACTATAAATAGATTGTATCCATTGTTGTGAGAACTCTTTTCCGTGTATCCACCCTTTGTAATGCTTTGTTTCGATAACAAAAACACCATAAACAGATACAACTACGTGATCTATTTGAGTTGTTCCTTCTTCTGTCTTCAACATTACATCATTTATAACTCTGTATTTATCCAGTGGTAATTTTTTTAATTGTTTTTTTACGATGTACTCTCCTATAAAACCTTTAATTTTAGCACCAAATAATGATGATATAATTCTCATTGAAACAATAAATATTATTAATAATTTTGTGCTACTGGGGATATCTCTTAAAGCTTGTCTTAAAAAATCAAGTCCATTTAACATTTCTTCAAAATTCCTCCTAAAGTCCTATATTTTGCTATCTTTATTATAACATAAATTTTATTTAATACGTTAACAGTTTTATAAATTTTTAACACAGTACTATAATAAAAAGCACTTCTAGTACTTATTTGCTCCTTTATCAACTTTCCATTCTTTATATCAATTACACAAATCATTAGTTATGCATTTGTGCTGTCACTCCACACAAAAAAAACTATCACCCAACGGTAACAGTTTTATAAAATTATTTTATAAGTATTATAAGTTTATTTTAGCTTTTTCTTCTTTTGAAATATATAAGTAACGAAAAACCTGTTTATGATAATCTAAAATTACCCCATTGAAATAGTTGAAAAATCCTCTAGAGGAAATATATAATAACCCTATGACATCATAGGGGGCTAAGGGGATGATAAGTTTAATGGAGAAGCAAGAAATAATTTTATCTCATTT
>CALJEQ010000067.1 GCA_938074565.1 uncultured Alkaliphilus sp.
TAGAGAAACTAGGCTATAAAAGCATTAGTAAGAGGTATCAGTTAGTACATTAGTTCCTAGTGAACCGCCGTATACCGAACGGTATGTACGGTGGTGTGAGAGGTCGGTAGATAAAATAATTATCTACCTCCTACTCGATTGTCTTTAATATTTTATTAGAAAAAAAGTTGTAGTAAATTTTAAAGAATCATTAGTAAGTATCAACAAAAAGTATTAAAGAGTTTGGATGGTTGGAAAAACAGGATATTACCAACATATCAGTACCTATGCTTTATCAAAAAAAGTTAATGCTTGTCAATCTTGCAACATAAAGGCATGAAATTTTGTGCAGATTAACAATAGCCCTATAACTCTTTCTATATTAGAATTAATTTAGATAAATAATTCTTAGGAGGAATAGTAGATGGCAAGTTTAAGTTTAAAGAACATATTCAAAATTTATCAAGGGGATGTAACCGCTGTAAAAGATTTCAACTTAGAAATCAATGATAAAGAATTTTTAGTATTGGTTGGACCTTCTGGATGTGGAAAATCAACTACATTAAGAATGATTGCAGGATTAGAAGAAATTTCAAAAGGTGAATTATACATAGATGATCGTTTAGTAAATGATGTAGCACCAAAAGATCGTGATATTGCAATGGTTTTCCAAAACTATGCACTATATCCGCATATGACAGTTTATGATAATATGGCTTTTGGATTAAAGCTTAAAAAGATGCCAAAGGAAGAAATTAATAGAAGAGTAACAGAGGCAGCTAGAGTACTTAACATAGAAGAATACCTACAACGTAAACCAAAAGCGTTATCAGGTGGACAAAGACAAAGGGTTGCATTAGGAAGAGCTATCGTTCGTGAGCCAAAAGTATTCTTAATGGATGAGCCATTGTCAAACTTAGATGCTAAACTAAGAGTTCAAATGAGAACAGAACTTTCTAAGCTACACCAAAAGCTTCAAACAACTTTTATCTATGTAACCCATGATCAAACAGAAGCAATGACTATGGGAGACAGAATTGTAGTTATGAAGGATGGTATTGTACAACAAGTAGATACACCTTTAAACCTATATAACTACCCTAAAAATGTATTTGTTGCTGGCTTTATCGGTAGTCCACAAATGAACTTTATTGATGGAAAACTAGAGACAAAAGATGGAAAAACCTTCTTTGTATTTGGAGAAAGCAGAATTGCATTGTCAGCTGAAAAAGCAAAAGTATTAAGCGATAATGGATATAACAATGTTGAAGTAACATTAGGTATTAGACCAGAAGACATTCATAATGAAGAATTCTTAATGAACAAATACCCAGATTCAGTAGTAGATGGTGTTGTTGAAGTTACAGAATTAATGGGATCAGAAATATACTTATATACTACAATTGAAGGAAAGAGTATTACAGCTAGAATTGGAGCAAATGCTGATGTAAAACCAAAAACTAAGTTAAAGCTAGTATTTGATCCAAATAAAATTCATATCTTTAATAAAAAAGATCAAGAAGCAGTATTCTAGAAAAATAACTAAGTGGGGGTAACCAGTGAAAACATTAACTAATTTGTTTGAACAGATATACAGGGTTTACCCCCATAAATTATCTTTATTAGATGATAAACTTCAAGTAATCGTGTCTACTAATGGGGGAGGTAGTGAGAATCCAACACAAAACAGCTATACATATCCCATAAAGACACAATTAGGGGAAAAATATCATCTTATGATTGAAACAGAAATAGTTCAAGAAACATTAGGTATTTTACAAATATTGATTTGTTTTTACCTAGATCAACTTCAAACCCTCAACAAGAAACAAATTATTCAACATATGATAGCTGGTTGCTGGGAAGAAAATATCCTTAAATATACTCAAAAGAGTTTTACTAATGAAAGTACAGTTTATCAATTGATTTGGATAGAAACACCTGCTACGTCAGACGAAATAGAATTTATTCAAATTTTAGAGGAATGTTTTAAAGGGGAGAAATATCTCACATTAGTACCACAGGAAAAGGGTTTATTGATGTTGGTGGAGGGTGAAATAACTAAAGATAAGTTGGTGGACATAGCTAGGTTAATTAGAGATATGGTTAATGCAGAGCTATATATAGATGTATATGTTAGTATAAGCAAAACCTTCAATCAACTGAAAGAAGTGAAAACCAAATTAATAGAAGCTAAAAAACTTATGGAAATTGGAAAAACCTTTTCTGCTAAAAGTCACATTTTTATCGAAGATGAACTTAATCTAGAAAAAACTTTGTTCTCCATTTCAAAACAAGAGAGGCAAAAAATATATAATGAAATTTATAGTAAGGCTGGATATGATGAAATGGATGAAGAAATCCATTTAACCATTGAAACTTTTTTAAATAATAATATGAGTTTAGGCGAAACATCAAAAGCGCTATTTATTCATCGGAATACCTTAGCTTATCGACTAGATCGAATACTGAAAATTACAGGACTAGATTTAAGACGGTTTGAGGATGCCATGTTTTTTAAAATTGCTATGTTACTTAAAAGAAGCCTATAATTAAAAATAACAATGTATACATTGAATATACTGTTAATCATACAATTAAAATTTATACTTATTTACTAATATGCGGTGGTTGTTATCAATTTAGATAAAAACTACCGCATATTAGTAAAAGGATGCAATCGATTGCATTGTTGGATAAAAATTTAATTATAAAGAAGATTTAATAATAGGTGGAATAATATGAAATTTGAAAGATCCAGTGGTGTTCTATTACACCCAGCATCTCTACCCTCAAAATATGGAATAGGTGCACGACTACATTAAAATATGAAGGATAGATTATTTAATTTATTAGTAAAAGTGTGATAAAATAAGTTATGAAAGAACAATACTAATATATTAATAAACAGAGGAAGAGTTATATGAAAGTTACCATAAAGGAAGTTGCCCAACAGGCAAATGTTTCACCATCAACAGTATCAAGAGTCTTAAAAGACAGCCATATGATTAGTCAAGCCACAAAAGACAAAGTTAATGAGATTATAAATCAATTGGGATACCATCCAAATGAAATAGCAAGAAGTCTTGCTAACCAATCTTCTCAAACTTTAGGGTTAGTTATGCCTGCTTCAGTGGAAGATAATTTTGTTAATCCCTTTTTTACTCAATTCCTACTAGGGGTTACTCAATACCTAGAAGTGCATGATTACTCACTCTTACTATCTTCTGCAAAAAATGAAGAAGATGAGTTGAATCAGATTAGTAGAGCTATTAATTCAAAAAGAGTTGATGGAATTATTCTTTTGACTGTTAGAGAAAAGGATAATAATATAAATTATTTACTGGAGAACAATTACCCTTTTGTAGTGGTGGGTACACCTGCTGAAAAAGAAAAAATGTTATGGGTAGATAATGATAATAAAAAAGCAATGAGAGAAGTGACTGAAAACTTGATATTATCTGGTCATAAACGAATTGCCTTTTTAGGAGGTAGTCAAAAACTACAAGTTACTAAAAGTAGATTAATAGGCTATAAAGAAACCCTAAAAAAATATGGACTTGAAGTAGATCGCAACTTAATTTTAGAGGTACAATTCAGTGAAGAAGAGGGGTATCGTGCCACAAATGATTTACTAAAAAAAGTAAAGGATATAGATGCCATAATTACGACCGATGATTTAATTGCATACGGAAGTATGCGGGCTGTAAAAGATAATGGTTATCTGATACCACAAGATATCTCGGTTACAGGTTTTAATAATACTATATTAGCACAGTATTTATCACCAAGCTTAACTTCAGTGGAAATTAATGCTATAGAATTGGGTTGTCAAGCGGCTAAAATACTATTAAACCATATAAATGATAATAAATTAAAAAATAATTTCCACATTGTGGATACGAAATTAATGATGCGGGACTCTACTAAATAAAACTAAATATTAACAATAAAAGGCTGATTTATATGTCCTATTTGAAAATATACGATTTAAAGTTACTTAAAATGGTTTTGTGCTATAGTAATTGTGTATTTAACAAAATAGGACTGTTTTTATTTTGTAAAACATACTATGATAAGAGTATAAGTAGTAGTAAATATATTAGGGCTTCTATAATATAAAATAAATATTTCATAAAAATTTATTTAGGTTACAAAAAATAATAGTTGGTGTGATGAAACAGCATAATTAATAATTGAATATTTATGAAATTTTTTTTTGGAAGATAATAACTAGAAACACAGGTGGATAGTGTTTGCAATAAACCAAATGACTATAGTTTGTTTGTTAATAATACACCCTATGCATAATCAATCATAACGATGAATAAAAATAAACCACAAGTAGTAATTTATCATATTTTGTTTAAAAAATTTTATTGACAGAATTTTCGATTTGAAATATACTTATATTAAAGTTAATGCAAACGGTTGCACAATAATGACCTATTGCATAAAATTTATGAAGGGGGATTTTTAAAAATGAAAAAAGGTTCTATTAGAATCATTAGCTTAATTATGTTATTGGCTATGGCAATAACAGTATTAGGTGGATGTAATCAATCCACTGAAACATCAAAGGTTGAAAGTTTCAATCCTGAAGAAGCAGTTAAATTAAATATTTGGCATGGTTGGTCTGGAGAAGAAGAAGCAGCTTTAGTAGAAGCAACTAAGCAATTTAATGAAAAGTATCCAAATGTAACTTTTGATTTATTATATACACCTTTTGAAGGTGGTTACAAAGATAAATTAAAGGCATCATTACAAACAGGAGATGGACCAGACTTATTCTTTGGACCCCATGACTGGACAGGTGAGTTTGCTGTAGGAAATCTAATTGATGCTATTGATGGTTACGTAAAAGACGTCAAAGGTGACTATATAGAAAGTACTTATGAAGCAGGAGCTTTTAATAAAAAGCACTATGGTTATCCTTTATCAATGGATGCAGTAGTATTAATCTATAACAAAGACTTAGTAAAAGAAGCACCAAAAACAATTACTGAAATGCTTACAATCGCTAAAGAAACAACTGATGGAGACAAGTGGGGTTTAGCTTTTGATTATAACGGAATTTACTACTTCACTCATGCATTCTTCTCAGGTTTTGGAAATACAATTTTTAAAGATGAAAAAGGAACACCAAACTTCAATAATGATAACTTTGCTGATTACTTAAACTTCGTAAGTCAGTTAAAAAATGAAGACAAAGTTATTCCAAAATCTTTAGATTATGGTACAGCTATGGCATTATTTACAGAAGGTAAATCAGCATTCTTAATTAATGGACCATGGGCTTTTGGTGACCTTGATAGAAGTGGTGTAAATTGGGGAGCAACTATTCTTCCTAAAAATGATAAAACTAACAAAGAATCAAAACCGTTCATGGGAGTAAAAATGGCATTCCTTTCAAGATCAGCTAAAAATAAAGGAGCAGCAGCTGAATTTGCTAAGTTTGTTTCATCAGCAGAAGTTGCTAAGATGTTCAATGAAAAAGTAGGAGTTGTTCCAGCTAATAAAAAAGTTGAGTTTACTCGTCAAACAGATCAATTAATTCAAGATCAAGCAGCTAATGCAGTTGCAATGCCAGCAGTTCCAGAAATGGGTCAAGTATGGGAACCAGTTAAAGATGCTTTAGACGCAGTAGTGGATTCTGGTAGAGATGCAAAAGAAGTAGTAAAAGAAACACAAGAAAGAATTGAAAAGGCAATTAAAGAAGCTAAAGGTGAATAGTATTCTATAAGTTAAGTCTGAGGGGTATCTCCTCAGACTTAATCACTGAAAAACTAATATTATGAAACTTTTTCCAATAAAGATGTAGGCGAGGAGTGATACTGTGAATACTAAACTAAATAATAATACAAAGCAAACTACAATAAATCCATCTAAATCGGATTTGTTGTCAAAAATAAAAAAGAATAAAAGAGCCTACCTATACATTTTACCAGCAATGTTAGTCGTGCTTATTATCTCCATAGGGCCTATTCTTTATGGAATTGGTTTATCTTTTTTTAATGCAAACTTATATACTATGGGGCAAGGAACAGTACGATTTGTAGGACTACGGAATTATATTAGAGCTATGGGTAGTATGGATGCAGAGTTTCTTAGGGTTTTAATAAGAACTTTTGTATGGACGATTATTAACGTGTTTTTTCATGTGTCAGTTGGTTTTATTGTTGCATTAGCATTGAATAGACCTAAATTAAAGTTTAAAGGACTTTATAGAACTTTGGTTATCCTTCCTTGGGCTGTTCCTCAATTTGTTACAGCTTTAGTATGGAGAATGATGTACAACGAACAGTTTGGTTTTTTTAATCAAATACTACTAAGAATGGGATTCGGTCCAGTACCTTGGTTATCCCATGCAAAGCTAGCTTTTTTATCTGCAATTATAGTAAATATATGGCTAGGGTTTCCTTTTATGACAATGGTTGCTACAGGAGCGTTGCAAAGTATATCTAAAGATTATTATGAAGCGGCAGATATTGACGGTGCTACTGGGATGCAAAAACTTTTAAATATTACAATACCACTATTAAAGCCAGCTATGTTACCAGCAACAATACTTGGTACAATTTGGACTTTTACAAACTTTAATGTTATTTATTTAATTACCAGTGGTGGACCAGGTAAAGCAACAGAAATAGTTTCAACTTATCAGTTTAATATATTAACACAACAAAATGCATATTCAATGGCTGCCACATACTCAGTTATCGTGTCAATCATTCTAATTATTATAACTACTGTTAATATGAAGGTAACAAAAGCATTGAAACAAGAGGGGGTGGAGTAGAATGAACTACCGAATGAAAGAAAAGATTAGTTATTTATTTACACACTTATTTATGATTGTTGTTAGTATCATTACATTAGTTCCAATTTGGTGGGTACTTCATACTGCCTTCGATAATCGTACAAGTATGGTAAGTACAGAATTAACATTGTTTCCTAATAGCCCTACTTTTAAAAACTTTGTCGAAGTGTTAACTCATCCAAGTTTCTTAATGTGGTTAAAAAATAGTATAATATTTGCAGGTGGAACAACCATTTTTTGTTTATCATTAGCTACATTAGCAGCTTATGCTTTCTCAAGATTTAGCTTTCCGGGTAAACATGCAGGGTTGGCTTCGTTTGTTGTTTATATGATGCTTCCAGCTACTGCTTCATTGGTTCCACAGTTAATGCTAATTAAAATGTTAGGTATTAAAAACACATATTTAAGCTTAATATTAATTTGGACTGCGGGAAATATGGCATTTGCAGTTTGGAATTTAAAAGGTTACTTTGATACAATTCCAAAGTCAATTGAAGAAGCTGCAATTGTAGATGGCGCATCTAGATTACAGATATTCTTATTAATTATGTTACCACTGGCAAAACCAGCCATTGCCATAACTGCCATATTTGTTTTTACAGCACCGTGGACAGACTACGTAACTTCGTATTTATTCCTAACAGATGGAAGTATGTATACTTTAGCTCAAGGGCTTTTTGGTTGGGCTGCGGACTTTAGAACCGTATCTTGGGGAGTATTCTGTGCAGGTTCTATTATAATGGCTTTACCTTTAACATTAGTCTACTTAATATTCCAAAGATATATAGTAGGTGGATTAACAGTTGGTGGAGTAAAAGGATAATAAATAAAGGTCACCTAAAAGGTGACCTTTTATTAATTTTTAGTAAAACCCTAAACTTCAAATATAACAGCTGTATCACTTAATTGAACCTTACCATCCTTTACTTCTACTGAAGTTTTATCTATAAGGTTAGTATAGTTCCCATCTTTAATGTTTAAATTAACCTCTCCAATTTTTCCCTCCACATTGAATACACCAACTATAGCTTTATTATTGTATTCGTAAGTAGCATAAATAACACCATCTTTATCAAGTTTATTAATTGTATAGTATCCTTTTGAGAAATAGTCTTTTTGCTTGATGGAATAAAGAGTTTTTAAGTAACTAGTAAAGTCAGAATTAAGATTATTCCAAGTAACTAGGTCTACATCAAATAAACTGGGGGTATGGGTCTCTTGAGCTTCTTGACCTGCATATAATAGTACAGAACCTCTTTGGAAGTACATAAAAGCAGTCCACATTCTTAACTTATCTTCTTGAGGTATTAATTTTTTAATTCGAGCCTGATCATGATTTTCTAAAAAACGTAATTTTACATAATTAGCAGGATAAATATATTCTTGCTGTCTAAGTTTTTCAAGATAACTATTTAATGGGATTTGACCTTCTAAGTAGTTTTTAAAGTAAGAAAAACCATCATAATCATATGTAATATCAAAAGCTTGATAAATTTCAGAATCAGATGCAGCATAAAAGTTCTGTTGACGAATATAGTTAATAAAACCAGGGTCTACAGTCTCAGATAGCCAAATCACATCTTTGTTGATTTTTTCTACTTCAGCCTTTGCTTCCATCCAAAATTCAAGAGGAATTAAAGGTGCTACATCACATCTAAAACCATCAACGCCTAAAGTTACCCAAAACTTTAGTGCTTCTATCAGTTCAACCCATAAATCTTTATTAGAATAATC
The DNA here is from genome assembly GCA_938074565.1 of uncultured Alkaliphilus sp. Taxonomy (GTDB): domain Bacteria; phylum Bacillota; class Clostridia; order Peptostreptococcales; family Natronincolaceae; genus Alkaliphilus. The sequence goes on from CALJEQ010000067.1 coordinate 8,534, forward strand.
TAAATCAATTATGTCATACCAATCAGCTACCTTATTACCTACATCTCCATTGGGTTTTCTATAAAAGAATTGGGGTGACTTGTTATATAAAACAGAGTCTGGTGAAGTGTGGTTATATACTACATCAATAATACACTTCATATTATGGGAGTGTATAGAGTCAACAAGTTTTTTAAAAGAATCTAAGTCACCATAATCAGGATTAACATCCTTATAATCTTTTATTGCATAAGGACACCCCAATGAACCCTTCTTGTTAACAACACCTATAGGATGAATAGGCATGAACCAAATAGTATCCACACCTAATTCCTTAATTCGGGGTAAATCATTCATAACATCGTGGAAAGTACCACCTTTGCTATGATTTCTTACATAAACACTATAAATCACATTATTTCTTAAAGAAACACATGTATCATTAGCCAAAATAATTCCTCCTTAATTTACAATATTTACTGTAATTATAACATATTATGCAATCGATTGCTTGAAATATCACACAAATCAATATAAAATTAACACTTTATAAGGAGGTATAGTTGGTTAAGTAATGTAATATATTCTACTAGTAGCATTAGAAATATCAGTTTAAATATAGAAATCTATAGGTCAGATCTAGTAAGCTAATATTATGCAATTGGGAGTTGGTTTAACATTATGGGAAAATGGCAAAAGAAGATAAAACTATTATTACTTATCTTGATAATCACAGTTATTATTAATAAAGTCTACAATATTAGTAATAGTCATACTCTAGGTTCAACAGAAGTAATATATGGGCAACTTCAACTTGAAAATAATGTGATGGACACAACACTGAATAGCAATGAAAATATAATTCATAAACATCCTGTTATTATTAGTACTGACACATTTGTTGAAAAACTTACTGAAATTACATATAGATTCAATGAATATCATGGAGCGTTGGTGGAAATAGAAGGATTTGTATACCGCAAACAACATTACACAGAAAGTCAGTTTGCAATAACAAGAACTCTAGTTACTTGTTGTACATCCCACGCAGAAAATTTAGGAATATTAAGTTATTGGAATGACGGTGAGGAGTTGTTAGATAACTCATGGGTGAGAGTTACAGGCAAATTGCAATCATACAAGTATTTTGATGAAAATTTAAATAAAGAAATTATAACCCCTATGATAATTGTGGAAGAACTACAAATCATAGAAAAACCGGAAGATCCTTATCTATACCCATAAAAAAGATGCTCTTTGACATCATAATACTGATGAAAAAGAACATCTTTTAGTTCCAACAAAGGCTCCTACTTCTAAAAAAGCACCTTCAGCACTAGTGAGAGTACAAGTTCAAGAATATTATTGAGCAAAAAAAAATCCCCCCTAAACAGATTTTTTTAATTATACCCATTAAGAGGAGTAAAAAACAATCCTATTTAATATATATATAATAAATAAGTTATTTATTGATTTTGCTTTCCCGCTTTCTAATAATACTTTCACGTATTTCTTCATCTTGATGAATTTCTGAAGAAATTTCCCAATGGATAACAAAAGTTAAAATAACCCTTAAAATGATTATAGCACTTAATACTTTTATTTCGTCCATTGTACGAACTAGAATTGTACGTAATACCTCACCACCAAGCTTGAATTCAAGACCTAAAGCTAAACCCTTTGCTAGTTCTATTTTGACACAAGTATCGTTAAATTTTAGCTTTTCACGCAAATAGTTCAAGAATCCCCTAACGCCAGAATAACCTATAATAAAAATTCCAATTATTTCTAGAATAAAAATTGTGTACATTACAAGTAATTCAATATAATGCTCAAGTACATGAATCATATTCTTCCTCCAATGGTTTTATTCTTGTGTAAGTATTATATCCAGTTTTTAAAATACAATTATGATAAAGAACTAAAAAAGTTTAAATAACCCTAATCCAATTAAAATAATTCCAGGAATAAAGGGGGTTTTATTACCCAAGTGATTAGATAAGTACTTTTTTCCCATGTGGATTCCGGAAAATAAAAAAATTAAGTTCGTTATAGCAACAACTATTAGAGTAAAAACGATAATGAAAATAGAAGAAATAGCAACTGCCACCCCTACAGCCAAAGAATCAATTGCCAATGCAAATCCAAGAAGAATAGCTTCTTTAGTATCAATCTCGCCTGAAATATCTAAATCTACATCAAAAGGACTTCGAATAATATTAATTGCAATCCCTAAAGACCTTATACTAATGGTGGCAATAGAAGTGGATTCGGGTACTTTATCATTGGGATATTTATAATTTAACCAACCTTGAGTAAAGTACCATATACCAATAAATAGTATAGTTAGAGCTCCAAAAACTTTAGTTGTGATTGGAGGAAAAATAGAACTCAAGAAATTTCCAGCTAAAAAACCACAACTTAATAACGTAACAGAAATCAAATCTAAAACAAGAACAGAACGAAAAGGAACTTTTATATTATTTATTCCATAAGCTACACCAACACTAAAACTATCTATACAGATGGCAATAGCTATAAAAATGCCTTGTAGCATAATATCCCTCCTAAATAAGTAAGCTTATTTACTACATTATGAGTCAAGAAGTTAGAAGGTGATAATTATTATTTACAAAGCTCGATACTGCTATTATAATGGGAGTTGACGAGATGTCCACTAAAAAGGAGAATGAACATGTTAAAGGATAAAAAAGGGTTAGCAAATTTGGCTATTGTAATGACAATCATATTTTGGGGAGTTTCAGCGTCCAGCAATAAAATAGCCTTAAGGGAAGTTCCTCCATCAACCTTGGCACTAATTCGCTTTACTATAGCATCATTTATTTTACATTTTATTAATCGGATAAAAAACCCCCATATAAAATGTCATAAAGCTGATAAACTTCCAATGGCCCTCTGTGGGTTAGTTGGAGTTACTATTTATTTCATTTTTGAAAACTATGGATTAAGCTTCATTAGTGCTGCTAATGCAACTATTCTATTGGCATCAATACCGCTTTTTACGGTTGTTATAGAAGCTATTGTTTCCCGTAAATCAATTGATATTAAAAAGGGTGTTGGGGTAACCCTATCAATAATTGGGGTAGGACTGGTAATAGGAAACTCTATATCGGTTAGTGCTAATAATAAAGAAATTATTGGTAGTATATTAATGTTAGGAGCAGCTTTAAGTTGGGTGTTTTATTCAATTATGAGCAAAAAAATAGATGGGAAATATCCCACTATCTTTATATCCTATCAACAAAATCTTTATGGTGCTCTATTTTTAATACCCTTTTCATTAATAGAAAGAAGAAATTGGAGACCTATTGGTTTTATATCATGGGCAAATATTATTTACTTAGCTTTAATATGTTCAGCTTTATGTTACTATCTATATCTATATGCTTTAAAAAACTTAGGAGCAACAAAAACCAATGTTTATATAAATCTAATGCCGTTAATTGGCGTAATAGCAGCCTATTTACTTTTGGGTGAAAAACTATACCTAATGCAACTAATAGGAGGGTTTTTTATACTTTTGGGAATATATGTAGTTAATTATTTAGGAGAAAAGAAAGAAAATAATATAATTGAAGATGTAAGCATTACTTGAAAAATACATATTTTTCAAAGGATAAAGAAAATTTACAAAATATACTTTTTTTTGCTTGTCATGTAAATAAAAATATGGTATTCTTTACTTATGAAAATTATATAACCTTCAGGGCAGGGTGTAATTCCCGACCGGCGGTAACGTAATTGTACGAAGCCCGCGAGCCATTTTGGCTGATCTGGTGTAATTCCAGAGCCGACAGTAAAGTCTGGATGAAAGAAGGAAAAACTAATGTGAAAACAGTTTTCTGCCAATGGAGAATTGAAAACAATTAGTGAACATTGATATTAATGCCCTGAGGAAACTTCCTTAGGGTATTTTATTTTATAAAAATAGGGAAAATAAAAGATGACAACAATAAAATATTGAGGTGATTAATCAATGGACCATCATTACATGGCTAAAGTAATTGAACTAGCTAAATTGGGATGGGGTAAAACGAAACCTAATCCCTTAGTTGGAGCAGTTATTGTAAAGGATAATAAAATTATAGCAGAAGGATACCACCGTGAATATGGTAGCCATCATGCTGAGGTAGATGCTTTAAAAAAAATAGATTTTCAAGCAGAAGGAGCTACAATATATGTAAATTTAGAACCTTGCTCCCATTATGGTAAAACACCTCCATGCGTAGACTCTATCATTAAGAGTAAAATAACAAAGGTTATTATTGGAATGAAAGACCCTAATCCCATAGTAGCAGGAAGAGGAATTAACATACTTAAAGAAAATGGAATAGAAGTGGTTACAGGTATAATGGAAGAGGAATCAAAAAAGCTTAATGAAATATTTATAAAATATATAACCACAAAGAGACCTTTTGTTATATTAAAAACAGCCATGACATTAGATGGTAAAATTGCCACATCTATTGGAGATTCAAAATGGATTACTAATGAAGCTTCAAGAGAATACGTGCATCATATAAGAGACAGGGTAGCTGGAATTATGGTAGGTGTTTCAACTGTTATAAAGGACAACCCTACCCTTAATACAAGGATACCTAATAAAATAGTCAGTCAACCAACAAGAATTATAGTAGATTCTAATTGTAGAGTACCATTAAATAGCAATGTAATATTAACTGCAAAGGAACAACCTACATTAATTGCCACCAGTGATAAATCATCCTTAGAAAATAGAAAAAGGTTAGAAGATGCAGGGGTAGACGTGATGATACTTCCTCAAAAAGAAGGTAGAGTCGATCTTCAACACCTGATGGAACAGTTGGGTAAAAAACAAATAGATAGCGTTCTCTTAGAGGGCGGAGGCACCCTAAACTTCTCAGCTTTAGAGGAGGGCATAGTAGATAAAGTATTATCTTTTATTGCACCCAAAATAATTGGGGGAAAAGAAGCCATAACTCCTGTTGAAGGAAAAGGTAGAGAAAAAGTGTCAGATGCATTTCAACTACAAGATGTTACCTATCGTTCATTTCAACAGGATTTACTCATAGAAGGATATTTAGGGGGTGAGAACTAATTGTTTACAGGAATTATAGAAGAAATAGGTAGAATTAGAAGCATATCCACCAGTGGAGATGGAGCTAGCATAGTAATTGAGGCAAAACATGTTTTACAAGATGTTAAATTAGGAGATAGTATAGCCACAAATGGAGTTTGCCTAACTGTGAATCAATTTCAAAAAGGTTTTTTTAGAGTGGATGTAATGGCAGAAACCATGAGAAGAAGTAACCTTAAAAATCTACATGTTGGAAGTAAGGTCAACCTAGAAAGAGCACTTGCAGTAGGAGATCGGTTAGGGGGACATATAGTAAGTGGACATATTGATGATGTGGGGGTCATACAAAACTATGAAAAAGAAGATAATGCTATATGGATTACTATAAAACCACCGCCGACCTTAATGAAGTACATAATTCATAAGGGATCTATAACAATAGATGGGGTTAGTTTAACAGTAGCAATATTAGAAGAAGATTATTTTAAAGTTTCAATTATTCCCCATACAAAAGATGAAACAACGCTTGTTGGAAAAGGTGTAGGTGAGTTGGTTAATTTAGAATGTGATGTTGTTGGTAAATATATTGAAAGACTAATGAACTTTAAATCAACGTCAAAACATGAAAAAAAGGATTTAACAATGGACTTTCTAGCGAAACATGGATTTGGAATATAACGATAGAAAAGAAAGGGATGATTGTGTGAAATACCAATTTAATACCATTGAAGAAGCAATTGAAGATATTCGTAATGGAAAAATGATAGTAGTAGTAGATGATGAAGATAGGGAAAATGAAGGGGATTTAGTTTCAGCCGCAGAATTGACAACACCAGAAATGGTAAATTTTATGGCTAAGTATGGTAGGGGTCTAATCTGTTTACCCATGACTGAAGAAAAATTAAAAAAATTAGAGTTGCCACAAATGGTAACGAAAAATTCAGATGAATATGGAACTGCCTTTACAGTTTCTATTGATGCAGTAGGAACAACCACTGGTATATCAGCCCATGAAAGAGCACTAACAATTCAAAAAGCAGTAGATGAAGATGCAACAGGTGCAGATTTTAAGAGACCAGGACATATTTTTCCTTTAGCTGCAAAGAATGGAGGCGTTTTAGCAAGGGCAGGTCATACAGAGGCTTCTGTAGATTTTGCAAGGTTAGCGGGGCTGGCTCCTGCTGGTGTAATATGTGAAATAATGAATGAAGATGGTACGATGGCTCGAGTGCCAGAATTAATGGGTTTTATAAAGGAGCATAATTTAAAAATAGTAACTATAGCAGATCTTATTGCATATCGAAGAAAGAATGAACAAATTATTAAAAGAGTAACTTCGGCCCATATGCCTACAAAACATGGGGATTTTACCATAGTGGGTTATGAAAATCAACTTAATAAAGAGCATCATGTTGCATTAGTAAAGGGTGACGTGGCAGGAGATGAACCTGTTTTAGTAAGAGTACACTCAGAATGTTTAACAGGAGATGCCTTTGCATCATCAAGATGTGACTGTGGAGACCAATTGGCATCAGCACTACAACGAATTGAAGAAGAAGGTAAGGGTATAGTATTATATATGCGTCAAGAAGGTAGGGGAATTGGCTTAATTAATAAATTAAGGGCTTATAATCTTCAAGATCAAGGATATGATACAGTAGAAGCTAACTTAGCGTTAGGTTTTCCTGAAGATATGAGGGATTATGGCGTTGGCGCACATATCCTTAAGGATCTAGGAGTTAAAAGAATAAATCTAATGACCAATAATCCAAGAAAACTAGTTGGATTAACAGGTTATGATTTAGAAATAGTAGAAAGAGTACCAATACAAATGAACCATAATGAAAGTAATGAATACTATCTAAAAACAAAGCAACAAAAATTAGGACATATGTTAAATTTTAAGGAGGAAGAAAAATAATGAGAGTGTATGAAGGAAAGTTAACAGCAGAAGGATTAAGGATAGGAATAATAGTAGGTCGATTTAATGAATTTATTGGTAGCAAGTTATTAAGTGGAGCTTTAGATGCCATTGTAAGACACGGAGGCGATGAAGACGATATAGAAATTACTTGGGTACCAGGGGCATATGAAATTCCGTTAGTAGCTAAAAAAATGGCTAAATCAGGAAAGTATGATGCTGTAATTTGTTTAGGTGCAGTAATTAGAGGAGCAACGCCTCATTTTGATTATGTGTCAAGTGAAGTTACAAAAGGAGTGGCATTGGTAGGGTTAGAAACAGAAGTACCAACTATTTTTGGAGTATTAACTGTTGATACAATAGAACAAGCAATAGAGAGAGCAGGAACTAAAGCTGGTAATAAAGGGTTTGAAGCGGCGGTAACTGCCATAGAAATGGCCAATTTATTAAATGAGTTTTAATATAAACCTATAAAATTGTAAAGTCTTCATATATTGCTTTTGTATTAAGGCTGATAAAAAAATTTCCTACAAAACCCAGTACATTGATGTAATTATTCAATTACTGGGTTTTATTGTGTAAATATGGGGTGTAGTCAATGAGTTCCAAGTTTTAAGGGATAAATTGGAGTCTGGTTATAATTTTAATTAAAAATACAAAACATATCAATATCATTATTTTGCATATCAATAGATCCTTAATTAACTATGATGATATGGAATGTTTCATATAGTTACGGAAATTTAAATGATATTAGTTAGAAAATATATTGAGAAGTGAGAGTAAAGAATATATAATATAACCGTATGATTAAAAAAATGTAGAACTAATGAACGTATTAATAAATTAAAGGGAGGAACGGCAATGCAAAAATCAATAGAATTGCAAGCCAAAGAGGAAGTGAAGGAACTAATGCAAGATGAAGTAGTAGAAGTAAGTGAAAAAGTTAAATTCAGTGTAATGTATGCCTTTGGTGTTATTGTACTGTTATCGGCTTTTATATTTAATACTCCTTCAGAAATTTTTAAAGGGTTAATAAATATTACTATTGATCCAAGTATCTTAGTTTCAGATTATATGGAAATAGGTAATATAGGAGCTGCCTTTTTTAATGGTGGACTACTTATGTTAATTTCTATAATGATTGTTAGTAAAAGTAAAGTTAAGATGACAGGGACCACGATGGCAGCAATTTTTACAGTATGTGGGTTCGCCCTTTTTGGTAAGAATATTTATAATATATGGTCTATATTTTTGGGTGTTTTTCTATATAGTAGATATTCAAGGCAAAATTTTGGAAAGTACATTCTGCCCGCTTTATTTGGAACTGGACTCAGCCCTATAGTAAGTCAGGTGAGTTTTGGGTTAGGTTTAACAGGAATTACAGGCATATTAGCGGGTAATCTATTTGGTGTTATTGTAGGTTTTGTAGTTCCCTCATTAGCCGTTCATTTCGTTAAATTTCATCAAGGGTTTAACCTATATAATATGGGTTTTACTTGTGGAATAGTAGGAACCTTCTTTATGGCTATTTTTAGAGGATTTGGCTTTGAAAATGAAAAAAGGTTATTTATATTGGAAGGTCATAATCAAATATTGGGTATCTGCTTATCTATGTTTTTTATATCAATGCTAATCGTAGGTATCTATCTTAATAAAAAGAGCTTAAATGGTTATGGTAGATTGCTAAAACAAACAGGTAGATCGGTTCAAGACTTTGTTTTGTTAAATGGATTTGGTGTTACCTTAATTAATATGGCTATAGTAGGTTTCATTGCTACTGCATATGTAATACTTGTAAAGGGTCAGTTAAATGGACCTGTTATTGGTGGTATCTTTACAGTTGTAGGATTTGGTGCCTTTGGAAAACATACAAAAAATATAATACCAGTTATGATAGGAGTATTTTTAGCCAGTTATTTAATGACTTGGAATGTTAATGCTACAGGTGCAGTACTAGCTGCTTTATTTGGAACGTCATTAGCACCAATTGCTGGACAATTTGGTTGGAAGGCAGGAGTGTTGGCAGGATTTATTCATATGGCGGTTGTAATGAATGTAGGGTACCTGCATGGAGGTATGAATTTATATAACAATGGGTTTGCAGCAGGGTTGGTTGCGGCAACAGTAGTACCAATATTAGAAGCATTAAGAAGGGAAGCATAATCATGGATTATGAAAAACCTAAGTTGCTGAAAATTGCCAATGAAATAGCTTTTTTCTGTTTAAACATAGGAGCTGAGAAACTTCATATAGATTTATCTATTAAAGAAAAAACTAATGAAGTATCACTTCGATGTCAATTAGATAACATAACAGAAGAAGAATTGGAAAAATTACAACAAACCTTAGAGGTTCCAAGAAGAGAAGATGTAGAGGATTATTTTTGGGAATTAGCTGGTGAAAGTGAAAGTGCTAGAGAGTTGAGTTTGGTAGGAATGCTGATTGACAAAGTAGAAATAAGCTATACTAAACCTCATTTTAAGATTATTATGAATCGAAATAAATAAAATACCAAATTAAAAAAACACTATATATAAAGTAGAAAAAAGTAGAGAGGGGTTATTGTTATAACTTGCTCTCTTTTTTATAGTTTGAACTTTTTAGGGGATAGTACATTGGATTTGTTTATTACTTAATATTTGTTTGGTGGATAAGTTAAATGGTGATCGCTAAATAAAATATTGAATTTGCTTATTGATTTATAATATTTAATTGGTATTTGGGAAATAATATATTGTATGGGATAATTAAGTTGTTGTAAAAGAAGCTTATAAGTGATATATTAATTAAGTCGCTTAACGCAACAACTAAAAAAGTGGCTGTTTATTAATGAATTACTTGTCTTTAAAAATTGATTTCAAATTAGTATTGACAACTTTTTTAGAATGTGGTATATTAGTTTAGTCGCTTGTAGAGGTGTTTTAAATTTTACAAATTGCGATAATGAAAAAAATACTTGACATTGCATTTTGGATGTGATATAGTATAAAAGTTGCCGGAGGATGGCAATAGGGCGATGGTCCTAAAACAAGGTCTTTGAAAACTAAACAGTATAGATTTAAGCCAGCATATATAAGTCATCTTAATGATGACACCCAGAAATTTAATTTATTAAGAGTTTGATCCTGGCTCAGGATGAACGCTGGCGGCGTGCCTAACACATGCAAGTCGAGCGGAGTTGTCAAGAAGCTTGCTTCAAGACAACTTAGCGGCGGACGGGTGAGTAACGCGTGGGCAACCTGCCCTGTACAGAGGGACAACAACGGGAAACCGTTGCTAATACCTCATAAAACCCTAAAGGGGCATCCCTTATGGGTCAAAGAGTTTCGGTACAGGATGGG